>CAJYMH010000029.1 GCA_913776195.1 uncultured Caulobacter sp. | reverse complement strand
TCGAGAACTCGTTCAGGTCCGTGCCGCTGAGGCTCTTCAGCTGAACGGCCGTGAGGCCCTTCATCTGGGTCGTATCCAGCGACTTGACCTGGGTGCTGGTCAGGCCGCTCAGGGCCGTGCCCTTGATACCCGCCAGTTGCGCGCCCGTCAGGCCCGCGATCTGGGTATCCAGGAAGTCCGACATGTCCGTCGAGGACAGGCCGCCCATCTGCGCCGCCGTCAGACCCTTGAGCTGGTCCGTGCTGAGCGAACGCACCTGGGTCGCGTCAAGCGCGGCGACGGCGGTCGAGGTAAGCTTGCTCAACTGGGTCGAGGTCAGGCTCGAAATCTGCGTCGTGCCGAACTCGCTGATATCGTCAGCGCTCAGCTTGCCGATCTGAGCAGCCGTCAGGCCGCGAACTTGGGTCTGATCGAGCTGCCGAACCTGAGTGGACGTCAGTGCCGAGAAATTGGCGTTGGAGAGCGATCCCAGCTGACCCGCGGTCAAGGCCGTGACCTGAGTGGCCCCGAACTCCGAGAAATCCGTCGACGACAAACCAGACAGCTGAGCCGCCGTGAGGCCGCGAACTTGGCTGGCGTCGAGCCCCCTGACTTGGGTCTCGTCCAGCGCAGAGAACTTCGCAGACGACAAACCACCGACCTGGGTAGCCGTAAGCCCCTGCATCTGGGTCGTGCTCAACCCGCTGATACCGGTCGCGGTCAGGCTATTGAGCTGCGCGGTCGAGAGCTTCGAAATCTGGGTCGAGGTGAACTCGCCGACGTCGGTCTGGCTCAGGCCACCGACCTGCTGGGTCGTAAGTCCCTTGAGCTGGTCGTCGCTCAGCGCCTGGACCTGCGCGCTGCTTAGCGCCGAGAAACTCGTCACCGAAAGCTTGCTCAACTGGGTCGAGCTAAAGGCCTGGATCTGCGCGGTGTTGAATTCGCCAACATCCGTGCTGGAAAGCGCGCCCATTTGAGCCACGCTCAAACCCTTGACCTGGGTCGTTGTCAGGCTCTGGATTTCGGTCTGATCGAGGGCAGAGAGATTGGTTGTCGACAGGGCGCCGATCTGCGCCGCACTGAGACCGTCGAGTTGCGTGACCGTGAAGGCGTCGGCCTGTGTCGTGGTCAGCGCGCCCATCTGGGTCGTATTGAAGACCGCCAGTTGCTCGCCGGTGAAGGTGACGGTGTTCGCCAACCCCTTGATCTGGTCGGCCTTGAGCCCGGAGATCTGGGTCGTGCCGAGCGCCGCCACCTGTGTGGTCGCCAGCGCTGAAATCCCTGTCGCGCCTAGCGCGCCAAGTTGTGTCGCACTCAGTCCCTGGATGTCCGTCGTGGACCAGCCTTGAACCATGGTCGCAGTGGCGTTGGCCAACTGCGAGGCGGTGAGAGCCGAGGTGAGCGACATGTGACCGTTTTCCTAGTCCAGTAGCGCGAGCGACGTTCTGTGGCCCAAAACAACAGATTCGGAGGTCACACTCCACCTAAGAGCGCTATCCCCCACTGCCCACTACCCACATCACCCTTTCCAATTTGTTACGAAAAACCTACTCGGCTTGGGAAAAGAGAGAAAAAGCGGTGAAAGATAAAAGATGGCGAGAGCCGAATCCCTCGGCTTCGCCGTTCAACGGTCGCCTGTTCCAGAATCGACCAATCGACGCCTGCCTCAATAGTGTAATGCAGGGCACGATTTCATCAATTGGCGCACGAACGGAGTAAAGGCGCGACTATCTAAGTTTGAGAGATCGATAGAAACGTCGTGAGATGACAAGTCGAAATCATAGATATTCGCCTGTTAACCACCCTTTCGACTGCCTCAGCCCACGCCCTCGCCGATCCCGAGAGCTTCAGCCATCCGCACAAGATCGGCGACGGACGCGGCTTCCATCTTCCGCATCATGTTCCCGCGGTGAATCTTCACTGTAATCTCGCTCAGCCCCATCATGTGGGCGATCTGCTTATTCATCAGCCCTGTCGTGACATGGACCATCACCTCGCGCTCGCGAGGGGTCAGGGCGGCGTGCAGGTTGCGCAGGTCAGCCACCGCATCCGCCTGCTGGCGGCGCTTGCGGTCCCGTTCGATAGCCGCGGCTACCGCGTCCAGCATGTCCTGGTCGCGGAACGGCTTAGCCAGAAAATCCACCGCCCCCGCCTTCATCGCCCGCACGGTCATGGGGATGTCCCCGTGACCGGTCATGAAGATGATGGGGAGGTCGATATTGAGAGCCTGGAGTTGCGCCTGGAAATCCAGGCCGCTTATTCCCGGCAGACGCACGTCCAGGATCAGACAAGCGGCGTCGCCTGGCTTTTGGTTCTGCAGGAATTCCAGCGCGGAGCCGTAGGTCTCCACCGCGTGACCGACAGAACGCAGCAGACTGTCGAGCGACGCGCGGATCGAGGCGTCGTCGTCCACAACGAACACCCGCGACAGCTCCGTAGCCGATGCGCTCAGATTCATGACCCGACTCCTCGGGCCAGTTTTGCAACGAAAGCCGTTGGGGGAAAAGGGTCCGCGCGACGCCGGCCGCCCCATTCCTAAACCGAAGTATAGGTTAGTTAGACCAATGCCGTACCCCGACCCCACCTAGGTTGAATGGTGCGACATCCTGTCAAAGCGCACGCTCAATTCATCGAAACACCGGCCAGCAGCCGCAGGAGATGAAGAGATGACCTACCAAGCTTCCGCCTCCACCTTCGCCCATCATCCGACCGTCAGCGCTCCGGTGATCGCCGACCTGCTGGCCAACGCCCAAAGGACCCTGGGATCAGACCTGGAGGCCGCCCGCGCCTATGTGGCCCGCGTCGCCGCCCTGCTGAATGGAGAAGTCGCGGCCGAGAAACGCACAGCGGTCAGCGGCGGCCTGGCCCCCTGGCAAGCCCGGAAGGTCGAGGCCTTCATCGAGGAGAACCTGGACCGCGCCATCACCATCGACAGCATGGCCGCCTTGGCCCGGCTAAGCACCGGTCATTTCGGCCGCGCCTTCAAGGACAGCTTCGGCGAGACGCCGCATGCCTATGTGATGCAACGCCGGGTCGAGCGGGCCAAGCGCCTGATGCTGAGCACGCAGGAGCCGCTGAGCCAGATCGCCATCGCCTGCGGCTTCGCCGACCAGGCGCACTTCTCGAACCTGTTCCGCAAGCAGGTCGGCGCCACGCCGAACGCCTGGCGCCGGACCCACTGGGTCGAAGCCGAACTGTCCCAGGCGGCCTAGGTGACGACGAAGCCCTTCCAGAAGGTGTCGGCCTGGTCGATCCAGATAGTGTTGAAGCCGGTGGAGATCGCCGAACCCTCGATGGAGGGAATGATCGCCGGCTTGCCGCCCAGGTCCGTCGCCGCCTCGACGCGACCGATGAAGCGGCTGCCGATGTAGCTTTCGTGGACGAAGCGGTCGCCGACGTTCAGCCGCCCCTTGGCCGCCATGTGGGCCAGACGGGCGGAGGTGCCGGTTCCGCACGGGCTGCGGTCAATGGCGCGCTCGCCGTAGAACACCGCGTTTCGGCCGTCCGCGCCCTCGCCCTTCGGCTTGTCGGCCCACAGAACGTGGCTGACGCCCCGGATGGTGGCGTCGAGAGGGTGGACCGGCTCATAAGCCTCGCGGACCAGCTTCCGAACGATCGGCGAAAGCTCCAGGATCTTGGCGGCTCCCAGATCATCCAATCCGGTATAGGCGCCTTGGGTCTCGATGATGGCGTAGTAGTTGCCGCCATAGGACACATCGACCGTCAGCGGGCCGAAGCCCGGCACATCGATCTCGATCCCTTCCGCCGCCAGATAGCTGGCCACGTTGCGGATGCGGACCCAAGTGACCTTCTGGCCTTCCCAGCCATATTCAATGTCGATGACGCCGGCCGGCACCTCCACCTTCAGCTTTCCCGGCTCGCGGGGCTGGATCAGGCCGTTCTCGATACCGAAGGTCATCATGCCGATGGTGCCGTGCCCGCACATGGGCAGGCACCCGCTGGTCTCGATGAACAGCACCCCGACGTCTGTGTCGTGCCGGGTCGGCGGGTAGAGGAAGCCGCCGGACATCATGTCGTGCCCGCGCGGCTCGAACATCAGTCCGGTGCGGATCCAATCGAAGCGCGCCTGAAAGTCGGCCCGCCGCTCGCTCATGGATCCGCCGCGCAGAAGCGGCGCGCCGCCCGCCACGAGGCGGACCGGGTTTCCGGCCGTATGGCCGTCGATGCAGAAGAAAGTGTGGCGCATTCCCAACTCTATAAGCGGCTTATTTGGTCAGGGTGGGACGAGTCTCGGCCGCGCGCTCGACCATCTTGGTCACTTGCTCGCGACGCGCGCCCGACAGCGGCAGACGCGGCATGCGCACGCGCTCCGAACCACGCCCCATGATCTGTTCGGCCAGCTTGATCGACTGGACGAGATCATGCTCGGCGTCGAGGTGAAGCAGCGGCATGAACCAGCGGTAGATCTCGCGGGCGCGAACCAGATCGCCAGCCTTCAGCGCGGCCACCAGGGCCAGGGATTCTTGCGGGAAGGCGTTGGTCAAGCCGGAGACCCAGCCTTGGGCGCCCAGCAGCAGGCCTTCGAAGGCTACATCGTCCAGACCGGCGAACAGGGTGTAGCGGTCGCCGAACTCATTATAGAGGTCGGTGAAGCGGCGCGGATCCGGCGCGCTTTCCTTCACGGCCACCACGTTCGGCACGTTAGCCAGCGAGTGCAGGGTCTTCATGGAGACGCTGGTGCGGTAGGCCGGCGGATTGTTGTAGAGCATGATCGGCAGCGAGGTCGCCTCGGCCACCGTACGGAAGTGGGCGTGCAGCTCTTCCTCGGTCGGGACGTACACCATGGCGGGCAGCAGCATGATGCCGGTGGCGCCCATCTTCTCCACATCCTTGGCGAAAGCGACGGCGCGAGGGGTCGTCAGTTCTGCGCAGCCGGCGATCACCGGGACGCGGCCGTTGGACGTTTCCACGGCGGAGCGAACCACATCGCGCTTTTCTTGCGGCTCAAGGGAGTTGTTCTCGCCCACGGTGCCGATGATGATCAGGCCGTTGACGCCATCGTTGATCAGGCCGTCCTGAACCTGCTGGGTTGCGTCCAGATCGACCGCCAGGTCGGGGGTGAACTGGGTGGTGGCGGCCGGGATGACGCCCGTCCAATCGCAGGTGGAAGACACTTGTTTCTCCTTCAAGATCGTCTACCGTATACGATATCGAAGACGAGACGGATGGCAAGGTGCCTCGGACGGCTAAATCAGCACTGGTGATCGGAGGGGGCGTCGTGGGAGCGGCCAGCGCCTTCCGTCTGCGCCAGCTGGGCCTCGAAACCACGCTCGTCGATCCATGCGACGGTTCAGCCGCTTCGCTGGGAAACGCCGGCCATATCGCCATCGAACAGGTTGAGCCTCTGGCGTCATGGTCGAACATCCGCTCTGTTCCGCGCCGCTGGTTCGGTCGCGGCGGCGCGCTGGATGTGCGGGCGCCACTGGTGTTCCTGCCCTGGGCTCGCCGCTTCCTCACCGCCGCTCGCAAGGAGAACTTCGCCTTGGGGGCGGAGGCTCTCGGCTCACTTCTCCTGCACGCCCTGCCCGCCTGGCGTCGCCTGACCAAGGATGTCGGCCGCGCCGACCTGCTGTCGGAGAGCGGACATCTGCTGGTCTGGGAATCCGAACAGACCGCCAGCCTCGGTCGCGCCGCGTGGGCCGCCGCCGACACTGGCACAGCGCGTATCCAGCCTCTACCAGACGCCACGCTCGATAGTCTGTGGGGACTGACCCACAACCGGCCGGTGGACGGCATACGCTTTTCCGGCACTGCGCAGGTCACGGATCTGAGCGAACTCGCGGACACGCTGGAGGCGGCGTTCCGCGCCGCGGGCGGAGAGTTGATCCCCAGCCGCGTTGAATCGCTTTCGCAGAAGGACGGCGTCGCCACAGCTCATCTGACCGACGGTTCGACCCTAAGCGCGGACATCATTCTGGTGGCCGCAGGCGTTGGCTCCGCAAGGCTCATGAGCGATCTGGGGCACAACACGCCTCTGATCGCCGAGCGCGGCTATCATCTGCGCTGGACGGACCATGACTGGCCGTCCGAGCTGTCGCCGATCGTGTTCGAGGACCGCTCGATGATCGTCACCCGCTTCGCCGGAGGACTGCAGGCGGCCAGCTTTGTGGAATTCGGCAAGGCCGGACAAAAGCCCGATCCGCGAAAGTGGGCCCGCCTGGCGGCCCATGTGAAAGCCCTCGGCCTGCCGGTGCGCGGCGAGCCCAGCGCCTGGATCGGCTGCCGCCCGACCCTGCCGGACTACCTGCCTGCTATCGGCCAGTCGGGTGTGGCGCGGAACCTATTCTACGCTTTTGGGCACCAGCATTTGGGGCTTACCCTCGGGCCGATCACGGCGGAGATCGTCGCCGCTGTCGCGGATGGTCGCACGCCGCCGGTCGCGCTACAGCCATTCGACCTGAACCGTTTCGAGTCGAGAAAGGCCAAGCGCGCATGACCAAGGGCGTCGGGGGCTCCACAGCGCAGATTGAACTGTCCCAGATTTCGCCGCCCGCCCAGCGGGTGCGGCGGATCGGCGCCGACGAACACCAGCAGCGACTCGACAAGGCCCGCCGCCTGATGACGGATCACGGCGTGGACGCCATGATCGTCAACGCCGGCCACAGCCTGCGCTACTTCACCGGCCTGGCCTGGGGCGCGACCGAGCGTCTGGTCGCCATGGTGCTGCCCCGCAAGGGCGAGCCGGTCATGATCTGCCCCGCCTTCGAGATCGGCTCCCTGGAAGCCGGTATGAAGATTCCCTCCACGGTGCGCAGCTGGGAAGAAGACGAGAACCCTTACGCCCTGACCGCTGCGGTCCTGCGCGAGATGAGCGTCGACACCGTCGCCCTCGATCCCCTCGCCTCGTTCCTCACGGCCAACGAACTGCGCAAGCAGGCCGGCTCCATGAGCCTGGTCGACGCCTCGCCTGTCATCAACGGCTGCCGGATGTACAAGTCGGCGGCCGAGCTGGACCTGATGCGCGAGGCCAAGGCGATCACGCTGGAAGTTCATCGCCGCACCGCCCGCATCCTGGCGCCAGGCATCCGCGCCAGCGAAGTGCGTCACTTCATCGACAGCGCCCATCGCACCATGGGCGCTGACGGCGGCAGCAGCTTCTGCGCTGTGCAGTTCGGCGAGGCGACCTCCTATCCCCACGGCGTTCCCGGCGACCAGCAACTGTCAGAGGGCGACATCGTCCTGATCGACACGGGTTGCCTGGTGGACGGCTACAACGCCGACATCACCCGCACCTACGTGTTCGGCGAACCGACCGAGCACCACGCCCGCATGTGGGAACTGGAGCATCGTGCGCAGAAGGCGGCGTTCGACGCCGTGCGTCCAGGCGTGCCCTGCGAAGACATCGACGCTGTCGCCCGCCGCGTGCTGGAAGGCGCCGGCCTGGGCCCCGACTACCGCCTGCCCGGCCTGCCTCACCGCACGGGCCACGGCATCGGCCTTTCCATCCATGAGCCGGCCTATCTGGTGCGCGGGGACAAGACCCCGCTGGCGCCGGGCATGTGCTTCAGCAACGAACCCATGATCGTCATTCCGGGCGCCTTCGGCATCCGGCTTGAAGACCACTTCTACGTCACCGAGGAAGGCGCGGCCTGGTTCACAGAACCCTCGCCTTCCCTGGAGGCGCCGTTCGGCTGATTACCGTCGCCTCTTTGGCGCGGGACAAACAAAAAGGGGGCGTAATGCTAGGCCGCAGAAAGATCGTAAGCTCGCTATTCTCGCATGAGGCGGACCGCAAGCTGATCCCGACGTTGAGCTGGCCGCATCTTGTGGCCATGGGCGTCGGAGCCATCGTCGGCACCGGCATCTACACCCTGACGGGCGTCGGCGCCGATCGCGCCGGCCCGGCGGTGATCCTGGCGTTCGCCATCGCGGGAGCGATCTGCGCCTGCGCCGCTCTCGCCTACGCCGAACTGGCCACCGCCCTGCCCGCCGCGGGCAGCGCCTACACCTATTCCTACGTCGCCCTGGGCGAAGCCGTGGCCTGGGTCATCGGCTGGAGCCTTGTGCTCGAATACTCCGTCGCCTGTTCCGCCGTCGCCGCGGGCTGGTCGGCCTATGTCTCAGGCCTGATCCAGGCCATGAACGTCCCCATACCCGACGTCTTGCTGGCGGGACCGCACGCGGGCGGGATCGTGAACCTGCCCGCCGTGCTGATCTCCCTCGCCGTAACCGCCCTGCTGGTGGTCGGCGCCAAGGAAAGCGCCACGGTGAACCTGGTGCTGGTGGGGGTGAAGCTGGTGGCCCTGGCCGCCTTCGTCGGCTTCACCATGTGGTACATCAAGCCGGAGAACTTCCAGCCGTTCATGCCCTACGGCTTCGGGGCCCACTCGGTGGACGGCGCGATGAAGGGCGTCATGGCCGCCGCCGCCATCGTGTTCTTCGCCTTCTTCGGCTTCGACGCCGTATCGACCTCGGCCGAGGAAGCCAAGAACCCCGGCCGCGACCTGACCATCGGCATCATCGGCTCGATGGCCCTGTGCACCGTGATCTACATGGCCGTGGCCGCCTGCGCCGTCGGCGCCTGGCCGTTCCAGGAATTCGCCAAGAGCGGCGAGCCCCTGGCGTTCGTCCTGCGCAGCCTGGGCCATCCGGTGGCCGGCACCCTGATCGCCGCCGCCGCCATCATCGCCCTGCCCACCGTGATCTTGGTCATGATGTTCGGCCAGAGCCGCGTGTTCTTCGTCATGTCGCGCGACGGTCTGCTGCCGCGCGGCCTGTCCAAGGTTCACCCCAAGTTCGGCACCCCCACCACCATCACTATCATCACCGGCTGCTTCGTGGCCGCGGTGGCCGGCTTCTTCCGCCTGGACGAGATCGCCGAACTGTCCAACGCGGGCACCTTGGCCGCCTTCGTGGCCGCCGCCGTCTGCATGATGGTGATGCGCAAGACCCACCCGGATCTGCCGCGCGTCTTCCGTTGCCCGCTGCCCTGGGTGGTCGGCCCGCTGACCATCGCCGGCTGCCTTTACCTCTTCATCAGCCTGCCGCCTTCGACCATGCTGCGCTTCCTGGCGTGGAATGTGGTCGGTTTGTTGATCTACTTCTTCTACGGTCGCCGCCACAGCGCCCTGGCGGGAGAAAATAAGCCGGCATGAGCATCGTCGTCCGCACCCTCTCCGACCAGGTCTACGGGCTTGTCCGCGAACGAATCCTGTCGGGGCTGATCGCGCCCGGCGGGGTGATCCGTCAGGACGCCTTGGCCGCCGAGCTGGGGGTCAGCAAGATCCCCCTGCGCGAGGCCATGGCCCGGTTGGAGCAGGACGGACTTCTGACCTCGCACGCCAACCGCGGTTTCTTCGTCGCGCCCCTCAGCGCGACGGAGGCCGAGGAGGTCTTCGCACTTCGCCTGAAGATCGAGCCTGACGCCGCCGCCCTCGCCTGCCGCAAGGCGACGGACGACGACAGGGTGGCGGCGCGCACCGCCCTGATGGCCATGGACGCCCAGACCGATCCGCACGCGCCCGAGGCGGTTCACCTGAACCGCGAATTCCACATGGGCATGGTGCGGCCCAGCGGCCTCGCCGTGACCACCCAGCTGGTCGAGCGCCTGCATGTCCTGGCCGAGCGCTATGTGCGCGTTCACCTGGAACCGCAGGAACGGCACACGCGCGCCGCCGACGAGCACCATGCCCTGCTGGAGGCCTGGCTGGCCGGCGACGGCGATACGGTCGAGCGGCTGGTCCGCGACCACATCGCCGGCGCCTTGGCCGACCTGCGCGAGCAGCTCGCGCGGACCACCGACTAAATCCCATTTCCCCAGAACACCTGAAGCCGGGAACGACGATGAAGAAGATCCTCAGCGCGGCGGCCGTGTCGGCCGTCCTCCTGATGTGCGGGACATCGGTCCACGCCCAGACCGCCGCCGACACCCAGTTCGAGACCGTCTACAAGCGCGAATGGGCCTGGCGGCAAGCCGAGCTTCGCGGCGAGGTCGACGAGGACAACCAGGACGCCGTCTCCCCCCGCCTGGCCAAGGTCGACGCCGCCACCCAGGCCATGCGCCTGAAGTACTGGGAAAACGTCGACGCCCAGCTGAAGGCGATCAAGGTCGCGGAGCTCTCGCCCGAGCAGCAGGTGAACTACGCGGTCTACAAGGCTCAGATCGATGTGCTGATCGCCAACCAGCGCTTCAAAGACTACGAGAAGCCGCTGAACGCCGACACAGCGTTCTGGAGCAACCTGTCCGGAGTCGCCCGCCGCAAGCTGCTGACCGAGCGCGACTACCGCAACTACATCGCCCAGCTGAACGACTTCCCGCGCTATTTCGACGAGCAGATCGTCAACATGCGCGCCGGACTGAAGCGCGGCTTCACCCCGCCGAAGATCACGCTGCAGGGCCGCGACGGGACGATCGTCTCGGTGACCAACGCCAAGACGCCTGAAGACGTCGCCTACTACGCGCCGTTCAAGGCCTTCCCCGCCACCTTCTCGCCCGAGCTTCAGGCCGAACTGCGCGCTCAGGGCGTGGCGGCCATCAAGACTGGCGTCCTGCCAGCCTACGGCAAGCTGAAGACCTTCTACCAGACCGAGTACGAGCCCAAGGCCCGCACCGAGCTGGGCGCCGTGACTCTTCCGGACGGCAAGGCCTACTACCAGGCCAAGATCAAGGAGTTCACGACCCTCGATCTGACCGCCGATCAGGTTCACGAGATCGGCCTGAAGGAAGTCGCCGCGATCAATGCGCGGATGAAGGACGTCATGGCCCAGACGGGCTTCAAGGGCGACCTGCCGGCGTTCCTGAACTTCCTGCGCACCGATCCGCAGTTCTACGCCAAGACGCCGGAAGAGCTGCTGATGCGGGCGGCGTGGATCTCGAAGAAGTTCGACGGCAAGGCCGAGCAGTATTTCGGCTACCTGCCGCGCAAGCGCTTCGCCATCATCCCCGTGCCGGACGACATCGCGCCTTTCTACACCTCGGGCCGCGGCGGCCCGGGCGTCTATTTGGTGAACACCTACAACCTGCCGGCGCGGGGGCTCTACTCCCTGCCTGCCCTGACCCTGCACGAGTCCGCGCCGGGCCACGCGTTCCAGATGCCGCTGGCGGCCGAGCAGCAGCAGCCCGACTTCCGCCGCAAGAGCTACATCTCGGCCTTCGGCGAGGGCTGGGCCCTCTATACCGAGAAGCTGGGCGAAGAGATGGGCATGTACGAGACGCCTTACGAGCTGTTCGGCATGCTGAGCTACCAGCAGTGGCGCGCCTCGCGCCTGGTGGTCGACACCGGCATCCACGCCAAGGGCTGGACCCGCAAGCAGGCGCAGGACTTCCTGGCCGCCAACACCGCCCTGGCCGAGCACGAGATCACCACTGAGGTGGATCGCTACATCGCCTGGCCAGGCCAGGCGCTGTCCTACTATCTGGGTGAGATGGAGATCGTGAACGCCCGCGCCCGCGCGGAGAAGGCCCTGGGCCCGAAGTTCGATATCCGCAACTTCCACGACACCGTGCTGCAACTCGGCTCGGTGACCCTGCCGGTGCTGAACGCCCGGGTTGACCGTTTCATCGCCGAAGGCGGCCCGAGTCCCTATACGAAAGCCGACATCGACCGTCCTTAAGACACAGGAGCGGGCCGGAAACAAAGAAGGGCGGAGACTTTGGTCTCCGCCCTTTGTCGTTATTACTGCGCTTCGCTCTGCGCGGTCGGCACTGGCTTGAAGTCCCGCACGAAGCGGTCGAGCAGGCGCACGCCGTAGCCGGTCGCGCCCTTGGGTACGGTCGGCTGGTCGCTGTCGGCCCAGGCGGTGCCGGCGATGTCCACATGAGCCCACGGCATATCGGGACTGACGAAGAAGCCGATGATCTGGGCGCCCAGACCGGCTCCCGGTCCTGGTTCGCCGGTGTTCTTGATGTCGGCGATGTCCGACTTCACGCGGTCGGCGTAGGACGGGTGCATGGGCAGACGCCACAGCGCCTCGCCCGAGGTCTTGCCCGCGGCTTCAAGCTGATCAGCCAAGGCGTCATGGCGGCTGAACACACCGGCATAGTCGGACGCCAGAGCCCCCACCACGGCGCCGGTCAGCGTCGCCACGTCGACTATGGCGGCGGGCTTGTAGCGCTTTTCCGCCCACGCCACGCCGTCGGCCAGGACCAGGCGGCCTTCCGCGTCGGTGCTCCAGATCTCGATGGTCTTGCCGGTCATGGTCTTCAGCACGTCGCCAGGGCGGATGGCTGCGCCGTCGGGCATGTTCTCAGCCAGGGCCGCGATCGCCACCACGTTCACCGGCGCCTTGGACTTGGCAAGGGACAGAACCGCGCCGGTCACGGCCGCGGCGCCGGCCATATCGTCCTTCATCTTCCACATGCCGGGGTTCGGCTTCAGCGAGATGCCGCCGCTGTCGAAGGTGATGCCCTTGCCGGCGAGGGCCACCGGAGCGGCGGGCGCGCCGGCGCCCTTGTAGTGGACGGCCAGCATGCGCGGCGGGCGCTTGGAGCCCATGCCGACACCGAGGATGGCGCCCATGCCTTCCTTCTCCATGGCGGGCACGTCGAGCACTTCGATGGTCACGCCCGGCACGCCTTCGAAGGCCTTGCGGGTGCGGGCCACGAACTCTTCCGGATAGACGCTGTTGGCCGGCTCGGTGACCAGATCGCGGGTGAAGGCGACAGCGTCCGCGAGGGATTGGCCGTCCCGATCCCAGACGCCCTTGGCGGCTGCGCCCTGGGTGGTGACGACAGTCAGGGGCGCCGGCTTGTCCGCCTTGCGTTCGGCCGGATCGGATGGGGGCTGCTTGTAGAGGTCGAAGCTGTAACCCGCGAGGGTCGCGCCCAGGGCGATATGGGCGGCGTCGCCCAACCCATCGGCGGCGATGGACACGGGACCAGCGTCCTTGCCGGTCTGCTTGGCGGCGATCCCGCCCAGGTCGGCGGCCTTCGCCGGGGTCAGCGGCTTGGTCCCAGTGCCCAGCACCACGATCTGGTCGTAGGCGCCGATGCCGCGCAGAGACAGAACCGCCTTGGGCTTGTAGGTGAACTTGGCGGCGGTCAGGGCCTTGGCCACGGCGGCGCGCGAGGCGGGATCCAGCGCGGCGCCGCGGGTCTCCAGATCGGCGGCCGACGACAGCGGCAATACCAGCGAGCCGGTGGCGGCGGCCTGGGGCGCGAAGGCGACGGGGCGCGGCGCGGCTTCGGCGGCGGTGGACAGGGCGGCGCAGGCCGCGGCGGCGAGAAGGCTCGCCGTCAGGCGTTTCATGGGTAGCTCCCCTTATTGTTCAGCTATGCCCTTTATGGACGGCGCCAAATGGTCGGGGCAATGCAGGTCGTGCTCTTCGAACGGATCAGCGCGACGAGCGGGGCGGTTTGGTCTTTCCAAGGGCGCTGAACATCGCCTTGAGGTCAGTCCCTTCCGCCTTGGTCGCGGGCGACGACGGCGCTTCCGCCTGGGGCTCCGGCGGCGCCGGCGGCGACCAGGCCCGCAGCAGCTTTCCGGCGCCGGCGGGGCGCGCCTGCGTAGCGTCCTTCAGCTTCGCGGCGGGTGCGGGCTTGGCCGGCGGCGCCTCGTCCAGCTTGCGGACCAGTTTCTTCACATCAGCGACAGTCGGCGCCTCCTCGTCCTGCAGGGCGAGGTCGAAGCTGTGGTAGCCCAGCTCGGGCTGGGATATCCGACGAAACAGCTCGCTGACGTCTTCGCTGGCGTCGTCCTTGGCTTTGTCGGCGGCTTCCTTGGGCATTGCGGGGCCTTGGTTCTTCGCTCCACCCTTAAGCGTACCGCGATCTGAGCCAGTTCCCAAGGTTGCGGTTCGCTTCCAGGCCATGACGTCCCCCGATGGCCCTACTAAGACGCAATTTGGCGCGTACCGCCAGTCGTCAGCCGCCCCGCTTCATCGTCTCACGGGCGATGACCAGCTGTTGAATCTGACTGGTGCCTTCGTAGATCCGGAAAATGCGCACGTCGCGATATAGACGCTCGATCCCGTAGTCGGCCACATAGCCGGCGCCGCCGAAGATCTGCACCGCACGGTCGGCCACACGGCCCACCATCTCCGACGCGAACAGCTTAGCGGCGGCCGCCTCCAAGGTGACGTTGTCGCCGGCGTCGCGTTTGCGGGCGCTGTCGATGACCAGGGCGCGAGCGGCCAGGCTTTCGGTCTTGCTGTCGGCGATCATCGCCTGGATCAGCTGGAAGCTGGCGATGGGCTGGCCGAACTGTTTGCGCTCGGCGGAATAGGCCACGCAGTCGGCGATGAGCCGCTCCGCCACCCCCACGCAGACGGCGGCGATGTGCAGGCGGCCGCGATCCAGAACCTGCATGGCGACCTTGAACCCCTCCCCCTCCCCGCCCAGGCGCATGGAGGCGGGCACGCGGACGTTGTCGAAGGTCACGTCGTGAATGTGGGCGCCCTGTTGCCCCATCTTCTTCTCGGCCTTGCCTACATGCAGGCCCGGCAGGTCACGCGGCACGATGAAGGCGCTGACGCCCGCGCCGCCCTTGGCGTCGGGATTGGTGCGGGCCATGACCGTGAACAGCGACGCCTTGCCCGCATTGGTGATGAAGCGCTTGCCGCCGTTGAGGACGTAGTGGTCGCCATCCCGCGTGGCGCGGGTCTGGACGGCGGCGCTGTCGGACCCAGCCTCCGGCTCGGTCAGGGCGAAGGAGATGATCACCTCACCCGAGGCGATGCCGGGCAGCCACTGGGCCTTCTGGGCCTCGGTCCCGAACATGGCCAGGCCCTGGCTGCCGATGCCGACATTGGTCCCGAACACCGAGCGGAAGGCCGGCGACGCCCGGCCCAGTTCAAAGGCGACCAGCGCCTCCTCCTCCATGGACAGGCCCAGACCCCCGTAGTTCTCGCCGATTGAGAGGCCGAACAGGCCTAACTCGCGCATCTCGGCGATGACGTCTTCGGGCACCGCGTCGTCCTCGGCGACCTTGGCCTCCAGCGGCCGCAACCGCTCGGCCACGAAGCGCCGGACCCCTTCCAGCAATTGTTCGCGGGTCTCCAGGTCCAGGGCCATGCATCCTCCAGCGCTCTAACGGGCGTTTGAATGCACGTTAGTTCGGCTTGAAGCGAAGGTGAAGGGGCTCTCGCAACCCCTTCTACAGCCCCGAGTCACGTTGCCGCACCCCCGTTCCCCCAACGGCCAAGTTTGGTTACTCGGAAATCTAGGGGAGGCAATTTATGCGCACGATCATCGCTATCGTAACCTTGGCGGTCGCGGCCGCAGCAAGCTCAGCTCACGCCGAGGCGGGCTGGATCTGCCAGGTGCAGTCGAAGTCTGGCCGCAATCCGGCCTATGCGGAAAGCCTCTACAAGTACGCCATCGTCGGCGACCGCCTGCAGTTGGTGGAAGACGGCATCGAGCAAGTCCGCACCATCCAGACCAGCTATCGCATCGTCGAGAACGACGTGCGCGCCATCACCGCCATCAACCCCACCGCCTCCATGTCGGAGATTTCAGTGGAGGGCCTGACGGCCCCGAACGCCGTGCGTGGCGTCGCCCTGGCGGAGATCATCACCCTGAACAAGCGCAGCGGCGTCCTGACCCGCGCGACCATTCTGTCGGACAGCACCGACCTGCAGGCCCAGCGCGGCAGCTGCCGCTCTTACTGAGCCTAGGCGCACAAACGAAAAGGGCGGCGAGCCGAAAGCTCGCCGCCCTTCGTTGTAACGCCCCAGACTAGTTCTTGGCGCGGTAGCGTTCGAACCAGGCGAGGATGGCGTTGGTCTTGGCGGCCGACTGCGACGGACGTGCGGCGAAGCTGCCGTGACCGGCGCCCGGCACCTTCACCAGGGTGGTTGGGACCTTCCGGATCTGCAGGGCGGTGTAGTACTGCTCCGCCTCGCTCACCGGAGTGCGCATGTCCTGTTCGCCCACCACGACCATGGTCGGGGTGGTGACGTTGCCGACCAGCGAGAGCGGCGAGCGCTTCCAGTACCCTTCCGGATCCTCCCACGGCATCTTGCCGAACCAGTACTTGGACTGGGTCACGGCGCCGTCGCTGGTCAGGATCTGGCTGGACCAGTTGATCACCGGCTTCTGCACGGCCGCGGCCTTGAAGCGGTTGGTCTTGCCGATGATCCAGGCGGTCAGCACGCCGCCGCCGGAGCCGCCAGTGACGAACAGGTTGTCCGGATCGACGAAACCCTTGGCGATGGCCGCATCCACCGCGCTGATCAGGTCATCATAGTCCTGGCTCGGATAGTTGTGGTGGATCAGGTTGGCGAACTCTTCGCCATAAGACGTCGAGCCGCGCGGGTTGGTGTAGAGGACCACATAGCCAGCGGCGGCGTAGAGCTGCACGTCGGTGGCGAAGGCCGGGCCATAGGCCGAGAACGGTCCGCCGTGAATCTCCAGGATTAGCGGATACTTCTTCGACGGGTCGAAGTGGGGCGGCGTGGCGATCCACGCCCCGACTGGACGCTGGTCGAAGGACGACTTCACGGCCAGGGGCTCGACCTTGGCCAACGCCTTGCCAGCGAACAGGCTCTGGTTCAGGCGGGTGAACTGGCGGGCCTTGCCGCCCTGCACCACGGCGATGTCCGACGGCTGGGTCGGCGTGCCCACGGTGACGGCGATGGCGCCGTTGTCGGCGACGCTGAAAGCCCCGCCGCTGTACGGACGGTCCATGCCCTCGCCGGTCAGGCCGGTGGCCACGGTCGAGAAGCGACCGTCCAGGGTGACGCGGCCGACCTTGGTCATCCCTTCATCGTCATAGTCCACATAGACGCTCTTGCCGTCCGCCGCCCACTGCGGCGCGCCGACGCTGCGATCCAGCGAGCCGGTCAGGACACGACTGTTCGAACCGTCGGCGTTCATCACGTAGAGCCGGCGGTTATGATAGCCCATCAGCTTGTCGTCATAGCCGGTGTAGGCGATCAGCTTGCCGTCCGGCGACACGGTCGGCTCATCGTCCGGCCCGTTGCGGTTGGTCAGGGCGGTCAGCGTTCCGTCGACGGCCGACAGCTTATAGACCTCCGAATTGCCGTTGCGCCGCCAGTCGTCGCCACGACGGGCGCTGAGGAAGATGGAACGGCTGTCCGGAGCCCAGGACAACGGGCTGCGGTCATCGAACTCGCCGAAGGTCAGCTGGCGCGGCGCGCCGCCGTCGGCCGAGACGGTGAACACATGGGTGAAGCCGGTGCGCAGGACACCCTGGCCGTCGGCCTTGTAATTGATCTCGGTCGTGACCTTCAGCGGCTCGGCCCACTGGGCGCCTTCAGGCTTAGCCAAGGGCGCGCCTAGCTTCGGCGCGTCCGACGGCACGAACATCGAGAAGGCGATGGTCTGGCCGTCCGGCGACCAGGCGATGGAGCCCGGCGACTGCGGCAGTGACGCGACGCGAACCGCCTCCCCCGTGCCCATCCAGCGGACGAACAGCTGCGGACGGCCTTCTTCCGTGGAGACATAGGCCAGGCGCTTGCCGTCCGGCGACCAGCGCGGGCTGCCGTAGGAGCCGACGCCGGCGACCAACGGGCTATGCGCGCCGCTGGCCACGTCGATGGTCCAGATCGCCCGCTTCGCGCGGTCGGTCATGATGTCGTAGCTGTTGCGGACATAGGCGACCGTCTTGCCGTCGGCGCTGATCTGCGGATCGCCCGCGTATTCGAGACCGAAGATGTCCTGCGGTTGGAAGATTTTGGACGGCGCTTCGGCCGGGGCGGCGGCGGCCGGCGAGACGGTGGCCAAAAGCAGCAAGGCCGCGAGCGATACACGACGCATTAGAGCGTACTCTCCCTGGATGAACAGGGAGCGGAGACTAGATCGTATACAGGGCTTGTGGAGTCGGTTTGCGACGGGTGCGGTGAATAAAAATGCCGATAGCTGGATCAGCCCACGGACACCCGATCCGATAGGGGCAGCACCATCACCCTCTCCAGTCCCTGCGGCCGATACTCGGCGAAGGTCTCCCCGCCGAACTCGCGCAGGATGCTCGACTCGATCAGGCGCGACCCGAAGCCCGTGCCGGACGGCATGACCACGGGCGGACCGCCACGCTCGCGCCACAGGATTTTCAATCGCTCACCTTCGACTGACCAGCGAACCTCCACCGTCCCTTCATGCGTGCTCAGTCCGCCGTACTTGGCCGCGTTGGTGGCCAGTTCGTGGAAAACCATGCTCAGGGTCACCGCCGCGTTCGGCGCCAGGTTTATCTGAGGCCCTTCGGCCCGGGCCCGAGCGCCGTATGGCTCCAGGGTCTGGGCGATCACATCCTCCAGTTCAGCGTTCTCCCACACCCGTCGCGTCAGCAGATCGTGCGCCCGTGACAGGGCGGCGAGCCGATCGGCGAAGGCGTCGAACAGTGCGCGATCATGCTTGCGGCCCAGGCTCTGCCAGGCCAGGGACTGCACGGTCGCCAGGGTGTTCTTCACCCGATGGTTCAGCTCGTTGATCATCAGCTGCTGACGGCTGTCGGCGGCCTGCCGCTCGTTCTCACGTTCCGCCAGAGCCTGGGACACCTCGCGCAGGGCGCCGCGCACCTCGGCGGTTTCGAACAGGTCGCGAGGCCGCTCCTGCACCACCCCGCCTCGCCCGATGGCGGCGGCGTCGCCCATCAGACTGACCACCTCGCGCGAGATGCGCCTCGACACCATCACCGCCGCCAGGACACCCAGAGCGAGAAGGGTGAGGAACGCCCCGGTCAGCAGCGCCAAGGACTTCAAGGTCACCTGGTCCAGCTCCGCCTGGGGCACGCCGACGATGAACGTCCAGCCATAGGCCGGCGATCGCGCGAAGCTCGACAGTGTCGCCGTGCCATCCAGCGTCTTACTGTGGATGACTCCCTGCTCCGCCTTATGCATCGCCGCCTGCATGTCCCGGCTGGCGTGGCGGCCCAGATACTTGTCGGCGTCCCTGGACCGCGCCACCACCGCCGCCTGCCGATCGACAATGGTGCCTGTCCAGCTCGCCGGAAGCTTCTGGGCGTTGAAGATCGACTGGAAGGCGCGTGGCTCCTGGATGTAGCCGAGGGCGTAGAGTTTGCCTTTCACACGAACGGGCATGGCGATGACGATGATCGGACGATCCGCAACCGGGCCCATATATAGGTTCGAGACCAAGGTTCGGCCGGACTGCAACGCCGGCAAGCCGCGCTCCGGAATGCCCGTCATC
This sequence comes from uncultured Caulobacter sp., assembly GCA_913776195.1. Lineage (GTDB taxonomy): Bacteria > Pseudomonadota > Alphaproteobacteria > Caulobacterales > Caulobacteraceae > Caulobacter. The sequence continues at coordinate 69,274 of CAJYMH010000029.1, read as the reverse complement.
GGCAAGGGTGCGCCGGGCGTCGCCCGGGTGTTGATCAGCTGTCTTTGCTCATCCATCAGGACGATCCAGCCATCCCGCTGGAGGGTGACGGCCCGCGCCTGTCGCTCGAAGGCGGCGAAGTCCCCCTCCGCCAGGGCTGGCGAGACGGCCAAGGCCTGCAATGTGCCCGTGCCTTGAGCGATCTGGCGGTCGGTGGCGACCGCCAGGGCTCGGGTCATGGCCACCAACTGCTCCTCGAAGCGCTGGCGGCTGTTCTCGTACTCGGTCTGGACGAGGAGCCCCATGAAGATCAGGGCGGGCGCGATCAGACTGACCGCCATCAAAAGCAGACGGCGTCGAACCGTAGGCGCTGGTCTGATCTTGGTCTTACGCGCGAACTCGGTCACATCCCTACCCCGACCCAAGGGCCGCGCTCAGGCACGCATGCCCGCACGCTCGGGTCAAGGCAAAGGTCAGACCTTTGCCTGATCCTGGACCTGGGCCACCACCAGGGCGGTCATATTGACCACCCCTCGCGCGGTGACGCTGGGCACCAACGCGTGCAGCGGCTTGGACAGGCCCAGCATCAGCGGGCCGACGATCTGGCTCTCCGTGGCCGCGCTCAGCAGCGTCAGGGCGATGTTCGCCGCATCCAGGCTGGGCATGATCAGCAGATTGGCCGAGCCGGTCAGCGGGCTGCCTGTGACGAAACGGCCGCGCAGGGCCTCGCTCAGCGCCGCGTCGGCGTGCATTTCGCCGTCGACTTCCAGGTCCGGCGCCCGGTCGCGGATCAGGCCAAGCGCCTGACGCATCTTGCGCGCGGTGGGCGAGTTGGACGCCCCGAAGCTGGAATGCGACAGCAGGGCCGCCTTGGGCGTCAGGCCGAAACGGCGCACGGCCTCGGCCGACAGCAGCGCCGATTCCGCGATTTGCTCCGCAGTCGGATCAACGTTCACATGGGTATCGGTCAGGAACAGCGTGCCGCTGTTCAGGATGATCGCCGACAGGGCCGAGATGCGGTCCACGCCCGCGCGCGCCGGCACGATGGGCAGGGCGTAGGTGACGTGCTTCCACCAGTCGCCCGCGCCGCCGACCAGGGCGGCGTCGACAATCCCGGCCTTCAGCAGCATGGCGGCGGCCACGGTCGGACGGGTCGCCACGCGGCGGGCGGCGGCCAGCGGCGGCACGCCTTTGCGCGCGATCAGCGCCTGATAGTCGGCGACCAACGGATCGAACACCTCGCGGTCGGCGCTCGGATCGAAAACCTCGACGTCCTTGCCGATCTTGAAGCGCAGACCCAGCGAACGGGTCGTCGCCTCGATCACCTCCCGGCGGCCGATAAGCACCGGCTTGGCCAGGCCTTCGTCCAGAACCGCCTGCACGGCGCGCAGGACGCGTTCGTCCTCGCCCTCGGCGTAGGCCACGCGGGCCGGCGACTTGCGAGCGCGGTCGAACACTGGGCGCATCAGCTGGCCGGAGCGATAGACGAACTGCTCCAGCTCGTTGCGATAGGCGTCGAAGTCCTCGATCGCGCGGGTGGCGACGCCGCTGTCCATGGCGGCCCGCGCCACAGCGGGGGCGACCTCCAGGATCAGGCGCGGATCGAACGGCTTGGGGATGATGTAGTCGGAGCCGAATACGGGCGCCGAGCCATAGGCGCCGGCCACCACTTCACTGGCTTCCACGCGCGCAAGCGAGGCGATGGCCTCCACCGCCGCGGCCTTCATCGCCTCATTGATCTCGGTCGCGCCCACGTCCAGCGCGCCGCGGAAGATGAAGGGGAAGCACAGAACGTTGTTGACCTGGTTCGGATAGTCCGACCGTCCCGTGGCCATGATGGCGTCGGGCCGCGCCTCGGCCACCAGTTCGGGCAAAATCTCCGGCTCGGGATTGGCCATCGCCAGGATCAACGGCCTGTCCGCCAGCAGCGGCAACCATTCCGGCTTGAATACGCGCGGCGCCGACAGGCCCAGGAACACGTCGGCTCCGGTGATCACCTCACCCAGGGTGCGAGCATCTGTCTTGCGGGCGTAGCGCGCCATGTTCGGCGGCATGTTCGACTGTCGCCCGTCATAGACCACGCCGTCGATGTCGGTCAGGGTCACGTTCTCGGCCGGCAGGCCCATCGCCACCAGCAGATCCACGCAGGCCAGGGCGGCCGCGCCCGCACCCGAGGTGACCAGCTTGATCGACTTCAGATCCTTGCCCTGCAACACCAAGGCGTTGCGGACGGCGGCGGCGCAGACGATGGCTGTGCCGTGCTGGTCGTCGTGGAAGACGGGGATCTTCATCCGCTCGCGCAGGCGACGCTCGATCTCGAAGCACTCCGGCGCCTTGATGTCTTCCAGGTTGATGCCGCCGAAGGTCGGCTCCAGGGCCGCCACCACCTCGACGAACAGGTCCGGATCGTTGGCGTCGACCTCCAGGTCGAAGACGTCGATGCCGGCGAACTTCTGGAACAGGACGGCCTTGCCTTCCATCACCGGCTTGCCCGCCAGCGGCCCGATGTTGCCCAGGCCCAGCACCGCCGTACCGTTGGAGATCACCGCCACCAGATTGCCGCGCGCGGTGTAGTCACGGGCGGTGTCCGGATCAGCGACGATCGCCTCGCAGGCCGCCGCCACGCCCGGCGAATAGGCCAGCGCCAAGTCATGCTGCGTGGCCATGCGCTTGGTCGGTTCGACCCTAAGCTTTCCGGGGCGCGGAAGGCGGTGATAGTCGAGTGCGGCCTTGCGGAAATCGTCTTTCATCGTCGCCCTGTCTGGCTGCGCGGGTTTCTTGTCCGCCGGTCTGCGCCGGCTATTGCGGTTCCATCGCCGCCCGGCGCCGTCGGGGCAACCCCTTTTCCCTGGGTGACCGCTGAAAACCCTAGTTGGCGGCTTCTTCGCCACCACCCCATTGCCATTCGATAATTATTGCTATCCCATGCCAAGGGTACGCGCGGCCTCGACGCCCGCGACGAAAGAAAAGCCGTGGGAGGCAGGGTCATGAGGAAGCTTTTTGTGGCGGTCAGCCTGTGGGCGATCGCCGGCGCCGCCAATGCGGCGGTCATCAGGGTCGCGCCAGACGGCGACGCCCAGGAAAAGGTGCAGACCGCCCTGCTCGACGCCAAGCCCGGCGACGTTGTCGAGCTGGCGGCGGGCAAGTTCGTTTTCACCGACGGCCTGTCGCTGGACATCGACAATGTCACGGTCCGCGGCGCCGGCCCGGACAAGACCATCCTGTCCTTCGCCGGTCAGAAGGGCGCGGGCGAAGGCCTGCTGATCACCTCGGACAAGGTCACCGTCCGCGACCTCGCCGTGGAAGACAGCAAGGGCGACGGGCTGAAGGCGAAGGGTGTCGATCAGATCAGCTTCCTGAACGTCCGGGTCGAATGGACCGGCGGGCCGAAGGAAAGCAACGGCGCCTATGGCGTCTATCCGGTCAGCTCCACCAACGTCCTGGTCGATCGCGCCGTGGTCCGCGGAGCATCCGACGCCGGCATCTATGTGGGTCAGTCCAAGAACATCATCGTCAAGAACAGCACGGCGGAATTCAACGTCGCCGGCATCGAGATCGAGAACTGCTGGAACGCCGACGTCTTCGACAACCTGGCCACCCGCAACGCCGGCGGCATCCTGGTCTTCGATATGCCCAGCCTGCCGCAGAAGGACGGCCATTCGGTCCGCGTCTTCCGCAACAAGGTGGTGAATAACGACGTCGCCAACTTCGCGCCCCAGGGCAACATCGTCGCCTCCGTCCCCACGGGCACCGGCGTGATGGTCATGGCGAACCGGAATGTCCATGTTTTCGACAACGAGATCGACGAGAACCAGACCGCCGCCGTCATGCTGGTCGCTTTCCAGAAAGAGTATGACGACGCCGACTATAATCCCCTGCCGCGCGAGGTGGTGGTGCGGGACAACAAGATCGGGCGGAATGGCTTCGCGCCGAAGTTCCCCGGCGGCGCCGAATTGGCGCAGGCGGTGGGCGGGGTGATTCCGCCGATCCTGTGGGACGGGGTGACGAGCTACGCCAAGGGCGCGCAGAAGGTCTCGATCCCTGCCAACATGCGTCTGACCGACGGGCCGGTGCTGAACCTGAACCTCGCCGCCCCGGCGGCCATGGACACCGCCAAGCCGGGCGTCGAGCCGACAATCCAGGCCGGCGGCGCGATCGCCGAACCGGCGGCGGTGATCCTGCCGGCGGAACAGGCCAAGCTCGCCCTGTGAGGCCGCTGCGCGCTCTCGCGATCGCCGCCGTCGGCCTGCTGGCCCTGACGGCGGCGAGCCCTCCCGCCCCGGTCGCCGCCGACCTGCTACTGGCCGAGACGCCGGCGCAGACCCTTGATGCGTATGGACTTTTCCTCGATGCCGGCGCGCGTCGCCCGACGGCGGGCGTGGTCCCCTACGACCTGAACACCCCGCTGTTCAGCGACTATGCCGAGAAGTTCCGCTACGTCTTCGTGCCGACCGGCAAGACGGTTCGATACGCCGCCGAGGGGGTGCTGGACTTCCCGGTCGGCGCGACCCTGATCAAGACCTTCGCCTATCCGGCCGACTTCCGCCGGCCGAACGAGAAGATCCGCTTCGTCGAGACCCGACTGCTGATCCGCAAGACTGACGGCTGGGTCGCCCAGACCTATGTCTGGAACGCCGAACAGACCAAGGCGACGCTGAAGCGCGCGGGCGCCCGCATGGACGTGTCCTTCATCGACGCGCACGGCGAGGCGCAGACCGTGGATTATGCCGTGCCGAATACGAACCAGTGCAAGGAATGTCATTCGTCGGATAACAGGCTCGCGCCCATCGGTCCGAAGGCGCGGAATCTCAACAGAGAATTCGACTACAAATCCGGAGACTATTTCGGAGACAACCGCGACGGGGAAGACAAGGCGAACCAGATCGTCCGGTGGACCCGGCTGGGTCTGCTGGAGGGCGCGCCCGCGCGGGCCGTCATTCCCGCCACCGCTCGCTGGGACGATCCGAAAGAGCCGGTGGAGGCGCGAGCCCGCGCCTATCTCGACGCCAACTGCGCCCACTGCCACAATCCGCGCGGCATGGCGTCGAACAGCGGTCTGTTCCTGAACCTGGAAGAGCAGCGCGCCAACCACCTGGGGATCGGCAAGAACCCGGTTGCCGCCGGACGCGGCGCCGGCGGCCTGGCGGTATCGATCCGGCCCGGCGACCCGGACGCCTCGATCCTGGCCTACCGCATGGCGTCAAAGGAGCCCGGCGTGATGATGCCGGAACTGGGCCGCAGCGTGATTCACCGCGAGGGGGTGGAGCTGGTGCGAGCGTACATCGCGGGGATGAAACGCTAGTGCGTGCTTCGAGACGCGCTATCGCGCTCCTCAGCATGACGAATGTGGGTTGCTCTCTGAATCCGTAATCCTGAGGAGGCCGAAAGGCCGTCTCGAAGGACGCACCTAATCCTCGAACACCTTGCGCAGCCACCGCGCCGCTTCGGCGACGGCCACGTCCGGCGGGATGCGGTCTTCTTCGGCCATCATCTCCTCCAGGCTGAACCCGAACTCGATGGACAGGCGGACCCGCCGCCAGATCACGTCGCGCGGCAGATGAGGCAGCAGCGGCGCGTAGACCTCGGTCATGCGGTCGGTCACCAGCCGGTGAGACACCAGCCGCACATGCGCCAGCTGCGGCACGGCACGCAGGGCGCGCAGGGTCCAGATCGCGCCAGGCTCGCTGGCGTTAACCTCGGCGTTGGCGACGATCAGCTCCTCGACGGCGCCGGACACCGCCTCCCAGCCATTGGGGGCGTGGCGGTCCAGCCAGGCGAACAGCACCTCGTTCTGGCGAGCCATCAGCCGGGCGCCCAGCGCCTCCAGCACGCCGTACTTATCCTTGAAGTAGCGGTAAAGCGCCGGCGGCGTCATGCCCGCGCGGGCGCAGATCATGTTGGTGGAGATGCGTTCGATCCCCACCTCGCCCAGCAATTCGCCCGCAACGTCGAGCAGGCGCTCATAGGTCTGTCGCGCCCGCTCCTGCTGCGGAACCTGTCTCAGCCCGTCGGCGAACGGCATTGTCTATTTCCGTGCGGCGGCGGACTCGGCGCGGATCGGCTTGAATTCCGACCCCTCGTTCCAGTCCGGCCAGCGGTTGGAGTTGGCGACATCCTTGCCCATCTCGAACAGCAGTTGGGCGTCCTGGGCCGCGCCCCGGAAGTCCATGTTCGGGCTCCAGGCGTCGCAGGTCTGGTGGTAGCACTTGGCGGTATAGTCGGCGACCCAGGCGTCGCCGGCGGCGCGGCCGCCCTCGACCAGGTCATGGCCGCCGCCCAGCCCCATCAGCAACAGCACCGGCACGCCGCGACGCGCCAGGGAGAAGTGGTCGGCGCGATAGAACAGCGCCCGCTCCGGCTTGGCGTCTGGCGTCACCACGCGGTTCTGGCGCGCGGCGGCCTTGGCGAGGTCGGCTTCGAGCTCGTTCTGGCCGTAGCCGATCAGGACGACGTCCTTCGCCGGACCGGCGGTCTGCAGCACGTCCATGGTGTAGTTGGCCGCCGTCGTCTCCAGCGGCAGGGTCGGGTGTTCGCCGTAGTATTCGCTACCCAGCAGTCCCCGTTCCTCCGCCGTCCAGGCGGCGAACACCACCGAACGATCCGGCGCGGGGCCAGCCTTGAAAAGGCGGGCGATCTCAATCATCCCGGCCAGGCCGATGGCGTCATCCAGAGCGCCCGGGCGGATCGTCTTGCCATCGGCAGAGGCCGGGCCGATCCCGTAGGCGTCCCAGTGGCCCGCGTACATGATCGACTCGTTCGGCCGCTTGGCGCCGGTGATCTTGCCCAGCACGTTCTGGCTGTCGACCTGTTCATGCTTCAGGGCGTAGTCGGCCGAAAAGCTCGCATCTTTCAACTCGATGGGACGGAAATCCTTGCGACGCGCGGCGACCTTCAACGCTTCCAGGTCCTGCCCCGAACGCTTCAGCAGATCGGCGCCGACCTCGCGGCCCAGCCAGGCCTGTAACAGCACCTTATCCTTGTCCGGATCGGCGCGAACGACGTCGAAGCCCTCGCCATTGCTGGCCACCGCCGTGGTCCAGCCATAGCCCGCGCCCGGCGTCTCATGGATGATGATCGAGGCGATGGCCCCGCGCCGCGCGGCCTCTTCGTGCTTGTAGGTCCAGCGGGCGTAGTAGGTGGCCGCCTGACCGCCGAACTTGCCGATGGGGTCCTCGCCGGCCTTGGCCTCGAAGTCCGGGTCATTGATCAGGAAGACCGCGACCTTTCCCTTCAGATCGACGCCCTTGTAGTCGTCCCAGCCGCGCTCGGGCGCGGACACGCCATAGCCCACGAAAACCAGCGGCGCCTTGGCGATGGTCACGCGGTCCGCAGGGCGCAGGGACAGGACGCTGATCTCCTCGCCCTGGCGCAGGGGCGCGGCCTGTCCGCCGACCGAGAACGACATGGCCGCGTCCTTGGGGACAAAGGTGCGCAGCAGCGGCACGCGCTGCGTCCAGCCGCCGTTCTCGCCGGCCGGCTCCATGCCCGCGGCTTTGAACTGGGCGACAAGGTAATCGATAGTCGGCTTCTCGCCCGGCCCGCCCGGCGCCCGGCCCATGAACGGATCGGAGGACATGGCCTTGGTGATCTCCGACATCCGCGCCGGATCCACCGTCTGCGCCTGCGCCAGGCCTCCGAACAGAACGGCGGCGGTGGTGAGGGCGAGGGTGCGCAGACGCATGATGAAAAACTCTCCGGTAGACTCACGGCGACCCTAGGCCCGCCGCGAGCCCAAGGCTAGCGGCCCACGATCAGCAGTTGATTCTTCACGAAGCCGAGGCTCCGCATTCGCGCGATCAGGGCCTGCACCTGTCGGTCCGGCATGGATGGCTGGCGCGACAGCAGGGCCACGAAGTCGCCATCCGAGGTGCTGGCGATCATCCAGCCGTAGTCGTCCGAACGGTCGATCACCCAGTACTTCCGGCGCAGCAGTCCGCCGAAGAAGCTGGCCTCGAACTTGGCGTTCGTTCCGGGGTCTAGGATGCGGGCCTTGGTCTGCACCAGGCGCACCGGCCCGTCCGGCGACCCCTTGCGGCAGCTCTGGGCGATATCGAAGGTCCCGTCCGGCCGCTGCGACCATAGCTGGCTGGCCGCGTGGCAGTTCTTCTGGCCGTCATTCGGGGTGCGGACGATTTCGTACCAGCGGCCCATGAAGCGATCGATCTCGATCGGTTTGCGTGGTTCCGGCGCGGCGGCCAGGGCGAGACCCGGAACGGCGACGGCGGCGAAAATGGCGGCGAGAGTCCTCATGCCGCGCGCTCCGTCCGGCCGATGGTCACGGCCTGGGCGGGCAAGGCGGGGCGGTGGCGGAAGCCGACGCCCTTGCGCCAAATCTTCAGCGCCTCCCAATGGATTCCGGCCATGACCTTGAGGGTCAGCAAAGGGTGGCTCAGCCACGCCCTCAGCAACTGGCCATCGGTCAGCGGCCGCCGCTCGCCAAGGAACGATGCGGTCAGCATCGCGCCCTCCCCGTCCGATACGGTGATCGACACCGCCGTGCCGTCCGCCGGCGCCTGGACCGTAAAGGCGTAGGCCAGATCCATGTCCATGAAGGGCGAGACGTAGAACCGCTTGGGCGCGCTTTGGCGCACCGTCCCTGCGCCGCCTTCCGGCGTGGCGATCAGATAGTTGTGTCGCTCGCCGAAGGTGTTACTGACCTCGTACAGGATCGCCGCCAGGGCGCCGTCCGGCCGGTGGCAGAAATAGAGACTAAGCGGGTTGAAGCCATAACCGAGGATGCGCGGCATGGTCAGCAGACGGATCGCCCCGCCCGCCTCGATCCCGGCCGCCGCAAGGCGTTCCCGCACCTGATCCCGCAGGGGCCGTCCGCTGCGGTCGCCATGGTCGCCGGCGTTGAAGCTCATCAGGCCGAAGCATCCCCGCGCCAGCAGTTTCAGCCGCCCGAGCACGCCGTCAACCTGGTCCAGATCAAGCAGCAGCATGAACACCCGATAGCGCAGGGCGTGGCGGCGCGGGCGCACACGGTTGTGGCGAACTTCACCGACGTAGAGCGCAGAGGCCTCGCTCATCACACCGCCTCAACCGCCGTCGCCGGTGTGGCGGAGGTCAGGAAGATGCGGCCGCTCTCGTCGGCCACATCCCAGGGCCGGCGCACGCCGCCCAGTTGCTCGGCCACGGCGAGGCCGGCCTGCAAGCCATCCTCATGGAAGCCGGAGCCGAAATAGGCGCCGCAGAACCAGGTCCGCCGCGCGCCCTGCAACGACCACAGCTGCTTCTGTGCAGCCATGGACCGGGCGTCATAGTGCGGATGGTCGTAGTGCTCCGTGCGGATCACGGTCGTGGGGTCCGGCGCCTTGTGCGGATTGAGAGTCAGGAACAGCGGCGCCGAGCGGGGCAGGCCCTGCAGCTTGTTCATCCAGTAGGTCACCGAACCCGACGCCGGATCCGCCCTCCAGCCCAGATGGTTCCAGCTGGCCCAGGCCAGCCGGCGGCGCGGCATCAGGCTGCGGTCGCCATGCAGAACCGCTACGTTCGGCGTGTAGCGGAAGCTGCCGAGGATCGCCTGCTCCTCCGCCGACGGGTCCTCCAGCATGCGCAGCGCCTGGGGCGCGTGGGCGCCGATCACCACCTGATCGAAGGCGCGAACCTCGCCGTGGACGTCACGCACCAGCACGCCGTCGGCCGTGCGGCGGACGGACGCCACGCCGCAACCGGTGCGGATTTCGCCCCGAAACGTCTCGGCCAGCCGGGTGACATAGGCGCGGCTGCCGCCGCTGACCGTGCGCCAGGTGCGCCGCCCCAGGAATTTCAGCAGGTCGTGGTTATGGAAGAAGCGGATGAAGGCCGCCGCCGGATGCTCGCGCACCCCGGCCACGGTCGCCGACCAAATGGCCGCCGCCATGGGCAGCAAGTGATCCTCCTGCACCGCCGCGCAGTATCCCCGCGCATGCAGGTACTCACCCAGCGACATGACCGGATCGAGGGTGGGCAGCTCCTCCGGCGCCGTACGGTAGAAGCGGTTCAGGTCGCGCAGCATCGCCCAGAAGCGCGGCCGCACCAGGCTGCTGGGCCGCGCGAAGAGCGAGGCCAGGTTGTGGCTCCCGTATTCGATCTCGCCATCGTCCAGCGACACCGCCAGGGACATGTCGGCGTGCTTGGTGGCGACGCCGAGGTGAGCGAAGAGCGCCGTCAGGTTCGGATAGTTCACCTCGTTATAGACGATGAACCCGGTGTCCACGGCCGTCGCTCCGCCGCCGGGCTGGGGAGCGTCCACCGTGTTGGCATGCCCCCCCAGGCGATCCGCCGCCTCATAGATCGTCACCTCGTGGCGCTCGCCCAGCAGCCAGGCGGCGGACAGGCCGGACACGCCGGCGCCGATCACGGCGATGCGAAGGGGACGTTCAGGGGGTAGGACGGCTGACGGCATGCTTCCTCCGAGTGGGTCTGCGTGAACAGCTACGGTGGATGAAGCGTTGCGGATGCGCGCCGCATCCAAATGCCGCGGGCCGTCGTAGCTGCCCCTACAAACGGAGGACCGCCGACGCATGAACCTGATCAACGCCCTGCAGGACGCGCCCGCGCCGGATTTCGTCACCCGCCCCGCCATCGCCAGCCTGGTGGCCGGCGCCCGGCGGAGCCTAGCCGCCGAGCGGACGCCCGATGCGGACGCCCGCTTCGCCGTGGAGATGGCCCAGCGCGCGGTGGCGGAGCACACGGACGCCGCCAACGCCCAGCACTATGAGTTGCCGCCGCGCTTCTTCGAGCTGGTGCTTGGTCCGCGGCTGAAATACTCGTCCTGCCTCTATCCCGAGGCGAACGTCTCCCTGGCCGAGGCGGAAGTCTTCGCCCTCGCCGCCACCTGCGATCATGCCGACCTGCATGATGGGCAGCAGGTGCTGGAGCTGGGTTGCGGCTGGGGCTCGCTATCGCTTTGGATGGCCGAGCAGTATCCCGCATCGAACATCACGGCGGTGTCCAATTCCCGCCCGCAGCGCGAGCATATCGAGGCTCAGGCCAGGCGGCGGGGCCTGACCAATCTGCGGGTCATCACCGCTGACATGAATGACTTCGATGTCGCAGAATATTTCGACCGCATCGTCTCGGTGGAGATGTTCGAGCACATGGCCAACTGGCGCGCCCTACTCACCCGCGCCAAGGGCTGGCTGGCGCCGAACGGTCGGATGTTCATCCACGTCTTCACCCATGCGAGCACGCCCTATCGCTTCGAGGTCAGCGACCGCAGCGACTTCATCGCCCAGCACTTCTTCACCGGCGGGGTCATGCCCAGCCAGGGCCTCATCCGGCAGTTCCCCGACCTGTTCGAGGTGGAGGCCGAATGGCGCTGGAGCGGCGAGCATTACGAGCGCACCGCCTATGACTGGCTGGCCAACATGGACATCCATCGCGACGAGATCGCCGGCCTGATGCGTCAGGTCTATGGCCCCGACGCCCGGCTGTGGACGCGTCGCTGGCGACGGTTCTTCATGGCCACCGCCGGCCTGTTCGGCGACAGCCGGGGAAACGTCTGGGGCGTCAGCCATTATCGCCTGAAAGCCGCCTAGGGAGCGCACTGTGCAATACGTCTTCGCCTATCTGGGAGCCGGGGTCGGCTTCGTCGTGCTGGACGCGATCTGGCTGACCCTCGCCACGCCCCGACTCTATAAGCCGCTGCTGGGTGACATCCTTGCGGACAAGCCGTCGATGCCGGCGGCCGTGGCGTTCTACCTTATCTACCTGGCGGGGATCGTGCTGTTCGCTGTCGAGCCCGGTCTCAAGGCGGGATCGGCGATGCGCACGGCGTTGATGGGCGCGGCCCTGGGCTTTGTCGCCTACGCCACCTACGACCTGACCAACCAGGCGACGCTGAAGGTGTGGTCGTGGAAGATCACCGCCGCCGACCTGACCTGGGGCGTGATCCTGACCGCCGGTTCGGCCATGGTCGGCTACGCGGCGGCGCGGTTCTCCGAACGCTTCTGACGGTTGCCAGTCGGCGCGGGTCATGCGACGCCTTGGCTCCCCAAGGGCCAAGGTTGTTGCATGAGCGTAATCACTGCAGACGAACAGCGCGCGCAGTTGAGCCGCGCCTTGCTGCGCATAGCCGCCGGCGACCGCCGCGCCCTCGAAGACGTCTATAATCGCACCTCGGCCAAACTATTCGGCGTCTGCCTGCGTATCTTGAACGACAGGAGCGAGGCCGAGGACGTGCTGCAGGAAGTCTATCTCAATGTCTGGCGCAAGGCGGACCAGTTCGATCCGGACCGGGCGAGCCCGATCACCTGGCTGTCGACCCTGGCCCGCAATCGCGCCATCGACCGCCTGCGGGTCGTCGGCCGCCGGGATGCGCGCCCTATCGACGAGGCGTCGGAGGTCTCCGACGACAGCCCCTCCGCCTTCGACGGCCTGAGCGCCAGCCAGGACGCGCAGCAGCTGTCGCGCTGCATGGACGAGCTGGAGGAGAAGCACCGCTCGGCCATTCGCACCGCCTTTTTCGAGGGCCGCACCTATGAGGAGCTGGCCAAGATCGCCGCTGTGCCGCTGGGCACCATGAAGGGCTGGATTCGCCGCTCGCTCATGAAGCTTCGGATGTGTCTCGAGTCATGACCGACACTCAGAAAGACGAACCGGACATGACCGCAGCCGAGTACGCCCTGGGCGTGCTGGGCGCGGAGGAGCGCGTCGCCGCCCGCCGCCGCATGGAGAGCGAGCCTGGCTTCGCCGCCGAGGTCGCCGACTGGGACCGCCGTCTGGCGCCCCTGACGGATGAGGTGACGCCGGTGCGGCCGCCGCGGACCGTCTGGCTGCGCATCAAGGCAGGCCTCGGCGCGCCGGCCGCCATCTGGAACAACTTGAATCTGTGGCGCGCCGCCACCGGCGTGTCCGTGGCTGCTGCGGCGGCCTGTCTGGTGGTGCTGGTCACGACCCCCTCGCCGTCGACCCCGTCCGCACCGGTGATCGCTGAGCAGAAGCCCACGCCCATGGCGGTCGCGGCCCTTAAGCCCGCCGCCGGTCCGCCCGCCTTCGTCGTCGCCTATGACGAGGCCGGCAAGCGCCTGATCATCGCCCCGGCGGCGGTGTCGCCCGACGGCGTTCACGACCACGAACTGTGGATGCTGCCCGCCGACGGCAAGCCGGTGTCCATGGGCGTGATCAGCGCGGGCCAGGTGCTGGTGATTCCGACCGAACGCTTCGGTCTCAGCCAGACAGGCGCGCTCGCCGTCTCGGCCGAACCCCTTGGCGGCTCGCCAACCGGCCAACCCACCGGCCCGGTCGTGGCCAGCGGCAGCCTGACCCCGCTCTAGGAAAAAGGCCCTCCCCGAAGGGAGGGCCTAAGCCTTACTGGTTCGCCGCCGACAGCAGGATCGCCAGACCCACGCTCATGCCCTTGAGGCTGGCGGTCTTCTCCACGTCGATCCATTCGTCCAGGGCGTGGGCGCGGCCGGCGGTCCCGCCCGAACCGATGGTGATACCCGGAATGCCCAGGCTCATGGGCATGTTGGCGTCGGTGGACGAGAACTGCAGCTCCGGCGTCATGCCGTGGGCGCGAATGGCGTCCTGCGCGCCCTTCACCAGGGCGGTGTCGGGGCTGGTCGAACCGCCAGGGCGATCGCCGATCGGCTTGATGTCGGCGCTGATCTTGCCGGCCTTGGTGGAGCGGGCCGCGTTCTCACCTTCAACCGCCGCCGGAATGATCTTGAGGAACTGGTCGTGCAGCTTGGCGAGCTCCACCGGGCTTTCCGAACGCATGTCGAACTCCATCCAGACGCTGTTGGGGATGGAGTTCACCGAAGTACCGCCGCCGGTGACGCTGGCCGAATAGGTGACGCGCGGCTTGCTCGGCAGCTGGATCTTGTAGAGATCGACCACCGCCTGGCTCATGGCCGTCATCGGGTTCACCAGGCCGAAGGCGCCGTAACTGTGGCCGCCCGGGCCGTTGAACGTGACCTTATAGCGCTTGGAGCCGACGCCGCCGTTCACCACCCGCGACGGATCGGTGCCGTCCATGGAGATGAAGTTGCCGATGCGATCCTTGTACTTGCCCTTCGTGAAAAGGTAGCGGACGCCGCGCAGGTCGCCGGGGCCTTCTTCGCCCACATTGCCGACGAACAGGATGTCGTTCTTGGTCTTGATCCCCGCCTTGTTCATGGCGCGGATGTAGCCCAGCAGGACGGCCAGGCTGCGGGTGTCGTCGCCGATGCCGGGGGCCGACAGCTTGGTCCCCTCGCGCTTCACCTTGATCGGCGTGCCTTCCGGGAAGACCGTGTCCAGGTGCGCGGCGATGACCGTCAGCTTGGCGCCGCCGGCCGTGCCCTTGCGCACGCCCATGACATTGCCTTCTTCGTCCATCTCCACGTCGGTCAGACCGGCGTCCTTCAGCATCGCCATATAAGCCTTGGCGCGTTCGGTCTCCTTGAACGGCGGAGCCGGGATCTCGACCAGGGTGACGATCTCGCTGACGATACGGTCGTGGTCTGCGTCCAGGGCGCTGACCGCGGCCTTGTACGGCGCGCTGGCGACGATCTTTTCGGCGGCCGTGGCCGCAAAGGCCAAGGCCGGCGTGAGCGAAAGGGCCGCGATAAGGCTGAGACGGCTGACGGCGTGACGCATGAAGCAGGACTCCCCCAATAACTAAGGCGCCTTGCTTAGCATCAATCCTCCCGGTCGAAAGCGCGGAGAATCTGTAAGATCGCTGACACAAATGCGGCATAGGTTCGAGACCGCCGATTGTTGGGGAGCGTTACATGATCAATCGTCGCATGCTTGTGGCGTCGCTCGCGCCCCTGGCCCTTCTGGCCTGCAGCCCGGAAAGCTCGAAACCGCAGGAGAAGGTCCTGCGCTTCTCGATCCTGTCGACCGAGAACACCGCCAACCAGACCCAGAAGTGGCGGCCGTTTCTAGACGATATGGCCAAGGAGACCGGTCTGAAGATCGAGCCCTTCTACGCCAGCAACTACACCGCCCTGATCGAGGCCATGCGCTTCAAGCAGTCGGACGCCGGCTGGTTCTCGAACCAGTCGGGGATGGAGGCCGTCCGTCGCGGCGGCGGCGAGGTGTTCGCCAAGTCCACCCATCCCGGCGGGAAGCAGGGTTACAACGCCTTGATCATCACCAAGCGCGGTTCGGGCGTCACGCTCGACAAGCTGCTGGCCTGCGGCAAACGCTACTCGTTCGGCATGGGCGACGCCAAGTCCACCTCCGGCACCCTGGCGCCGCTGACCTATCTGTTCGGGCCGCGCGACATCGATCCACAGACCTGCTTCTCGAACCTGCGCTCGGCCAAGCACGAAGCGAACCTGCTGTCGGTGGCCAACGGTCTGCTCGATGCGGCGACCTACAACACCAATGACCTGGAGCGCATGCAGCGGCGCAACGACCCCAAGGCGGACGTCGTGCTGGAGCAGGTGGAGGTGTTGTGGACCTCGCCCAAGCTGCCGGAGGACCCGATCGTCTGGCGCAAGGATCTCGACCCCGAGATCAAGGCCAAGCTGAAGTCCTTCATGCTGGGCTACGGCGTGGGCGACGGTGCGGACGCCGAGCGCGAGCACAAGGTCCTGACCGACCTGAACTTTGGCGTCTTCCAGGCGGCCAACGACGATCACCTGATCCCGGTGCGGGAAATGGAGGCCGCCGCCAATCTTCTGGAGGCCCAGCGCAAGGGCGATGCGGCGGCCGCGGACGCCGCCCGTAAGGTCATGACGGAACTCAGCGCTCGCCGGGGCGGCGCGCTGTAAGTCCGCAGCCCCCAGACTTTCTATAAGCTCGAAAGCGCATTTTTTAGCGCCGCCATGGCGATTGTTAGGCTAATGAACCGCCCCTTCGCCAAGGACTCCTCTACTCCGTGATCGAATTCGAGCAGGTTCGCAAAATCTATCCCAAGGCCGGCGCCGCCGCCTTGGACGGCGTCTCCCTGCGCGTGGAGCGCGGCGAGGTGTTCGGCGTCATCGGCCAGTCCGGCGCCGGCAAGTCGACCCTGATCCGGCTGATCAACGGGCTGGAGAAACCCACCAGCGGCCGCGTGGTCGTGGACGACGCCGATGTCGGCGCCCTGGCTCCGGCCGGTCTGCGCGCGCTGCGCCGCCGCATCGGCATGATCTTCCAGCACTTCAACCTGCTGTCGTCCAAGACCGTCGCCCAGAACGTCGCCTTCCCCTTGAAGCTGGCCGGGACGCCCAAGGCTGAGATCGACCGTCGGACAGCCGAATTGCTGGCCCGCGTCGGCCTGGCCGACCACGCCGCCAAGTATCCCGCCCAGCTTTCCGGAGGCCAGAAGCAGCGCGTCGGCATCGCCCGCGCCCTGGCCACGGACCCGGCCGTCCTGCTCTGCGACGAGGCCACCAGCGCCCTCGACCCCGAGACAACCGACCAGATCCTGACCCTGCTCGCTGACCTGAACCGCGAGCTGGGCCTAACCATCGTGCTGATCACCCACGAGATGGAGGTCATCCGCCGCATCTGTCATCGCGTAGCGGTGCTGGAGCGCGGTCTGGCGGTGGAGACCGGCGAGGTCGCCGAAGTCTTCCTGCACCCCAAGCACGCCGTGACGCGCCGCATGCTGGCTGACGCAGGGCTTGAGGACGGCGGGGTTCCCGCCGACGGCTCGGCCCTGCGCCTGACGTTCCGGGGCGCTTCAACCTATGAGCCGATCCTGGGCCGCATCGCGCGAGAGACCGGCGTCGACTATTCGATCCTGTCCGGGCGCATCGACCGCATCCGCGACGAACCCTACGGCCAGCTCACCGTCGCCCTGATCGGCGGCGATGTGGCCGAAGCCCGCCGCCGGCTGGAAGCCGCCGGCGTCCAGGTGGAGGCCGCGCGCTGATGGACAGCTTCTTCGCCAATATCGACTGGGCCGACATCGGTCAGGCGACCCTGGACACCCTGGCCATGCTGGGCGGTTCGCTGGCCCTGACCGTAGCCTTCGGCCTGCCGCTGGGCGTGCTGCTGTTCCTGACCGGCCCGCGTCAGCTGCTGGAGCAGAAGGCGGTTCACGCCGTGCTGTCGGTGATCGTCAACGTCCTGCGGGCCGTTCCCTTCATCATCCTGCTGATCATCATGATCCCGCTGACGGTGCTGCTGGTCGGCACGTCGCTGGGCGTGGCCGGGGCCATTCCGCCGCTGGTGGTCGGGGCCGCCCCGTTCTTCGCCCGCTTGGTGGAGACCGCCCTGCGCGAGGTGGATCGCGGCGTCATAGAAGCCAGCCAGGCCATGGGCGCCACGCCTCGCCAGATCGTCTTCGGCGCCCTGCTGCCCGAGGCCTTGCCCGGCCTGATCGCCGGGATCACGGTCACGGCCATCGCCCTGGTGTCCTACACCGCCATGGCGGGCGTGGTCGGGGCCGGCGGCCTGGGCGACCTGGCTATCCGCTTCGGCTACCAACGCTTCCAGACCGATGTGATGATCGTCACTGTCGTTCTGCTTCTCGTGCTCGTCCAGGTGCTGCAGATGGTGGGCGACCGACTCGTCGTCCGCGTCAGCCGCCGCTAAATCGAAGGACCTTCCCCATGCTCGCTCGCCGCGCCCTTCTGATCGCCGCCGCCTCGACCCTGATGCTGGCCGCCTGCAACCGTCAGCCGGCCCAGAGCGCGGCCGACACCCTGACCATCGGCGCCACCGCCGTGCCGCACGCCGAGATTCTCGAAGTGGTCCGACCGATCCTGGAGAAGGACGGCGTGAAGCTGCAGGTGAAGGTGTTCAACGACTACGTTCAGCCCAACCTTCAGGTCGACCAGAAGCAGCTGGACGTGAACTACTTCCAGACCAAGCCGTACTTCGACGAGTTCAACAAGGAACGCGGCACGCACCTGGTCACCGTGGTCGGCGTGCATATCGAGCCGCTCGGCGCCTATTCTCGCAAGCACAAGACCCTGGCTGAAATCCCGAACGGCGCGACCGTCGCCATCCCGAACGAGCCCAGCAATGGCGGCCGCGCCCTGCTGCTGCTGCAGAAGGCCGGGCTGATCGCCCTGACCGATCCGACCAACGCCCTGGCGACGCTGAAGGACATCGCGTCGAACCCGAAGAACCTGAAGTTCCGCGAACTTGAGGCCGCCACCCTGCCCCGCGTGCTGGGCGAGTTGGACCTGGCGCTGATCAACACCAACTACGCTTTGGACGCCAAGCTGAACCCGACCCGCGACGCCCTGGCGATCGAGGACAAGGAAAGCCCCTACGTGAACTTCCTGGTCTCGCGTGAGGACAACAAGGACGACCCCCGCGTCCAGAAACTGGCCAAGGCCCTGACCGGCCCCGAGGTGAAGGCCTTTATCGAGAAGACCTACGACGGCGCGGTGGTCCCGGCGTTCTAAGCCGCCCGTCGGTCTCCTTCGGACACCGCCGCCGACACCGCCTCGATCAAGCCCCGGGCGTCCAAGGGCTTGGTGAGGAACGTCTCGACCCCGACACGCAGCCATTGCTGCCGGTGCTCCAGCAGGGCGTTGGCTGTCAGGGCCAGGATCGGCGTGTCGGTGTTCGCGCCCGTCTCCCGGATGCGACGTGTCGCCTCGACGCCATCCATAACCGGCATCTGCATGTCCATGAGGATCACGTCGAAGGCTTGCACGGCGGCGATCTTGACCGCCTCGTCGCCGTTCTCGGCCACGGTCACACGGCATCCCATCGGTTCAAGATAGAGGCGGACGATCTTCTGGTTCACCGGATGATCCTCCGCCAGCAGGACGTCCACCTGACGCAAGCAGCCATCGGCGACCTCCTCATCATGCTCGGCTTCGACAGCGCCCTCGTCGCCGAAGACGAGCGGCAGCTCCAGGCGGAAGATAGAGCCGACGCCCGGCTCGCTGCTTACCGTCAGTGAGCCGCCCATGGCCTCGGCCAAATGGCGGCTGATGCTCAAGCCCAGGCCCGTGCCGCCATAGCTGCGGCTGGTGCCGGGATTGGCCTGCTCGAAGCGATCGAAGATGCGGGCCGCCACCTCGGGCGTCATGCCGACCCCGGTATCGCGAACCTCCACCCATAGGCGCGAGGGCCAGGCCAGGCGGCCGGCGTGCAGTTCGATGGAGCCGGCGTCGGTGAACTTCACGGCGTTCGACAGCAGGTTCGAGAGGATCTGCTGGAACCGCAGAGGATCGGTGACGATCCGCGCGGGCACATCCACGAAGTCGCCCGACATGGTCACGCCCGCAGTCTCGGCCCGGCCGCGCCACAGGTGCAGGCTGGCCTCCAGCTTGGCCGGCAGGTCGATGGCGACCTCTTCGAGAACGAGCTTGCCGGACTCGATCTTGGACAGGTCCAGCACGTCGTTCAGCAGGCCCAGGAGCACCTCGCTGGAATGGGACAGCATCTGCACATGTTCCGACTGCGCGGCGCTCAGCCGGTCGTCTTTCAACAGGGTGGCGGCGGCGACCACCGCGTTCATAGGTGTGCGGATTTCATGGCTTATCGTGGCCAGGAACGTCGACTTTGCGGCGCTGGCCTGTTCGGCGCGCAGGCGCTCGGCGTCGGCCTGATCGCGCGCCTGGCGCAGGGCGGCGTTGGTGGCCACCGTCCGGCGCACCGCCACGAACAGGTGCGTGCTGTAGAGGACGCCGGCGATGGTCACCGCCGTCATCGGCAGCATGTCTTTCTGGGGCGTCAGCACGCCGCTCAGCAGAGGCAGAAGCAACAGGTAGCTTAGATGCGGGATCGCGGCGCCGAGGAAGAGACGCCAGGCGGAGTGCATGTGAAGGGCGATATGAAGAAGACCGCCGGCCGGCTGCAGGATGGCGAACAGCTTCCCCGCCTCGCCGCCCGCGAACCACAGATAGGCCGCGATGCCGGAATAGACCGCCGTGTTCAGCATGGCCGACAGGGTGCAGATCCAGATGCGCGCCCGCGACGGCATGGTCCGGGGATTCAGCCGAACGGGCTTGAAGGCCAGCCAATCGATCGCCTGGGCCAAGCATACGCAAAGATACCAGACCACCGGCCATAGAGGGCCGGACAACATGGTTGCAACGCCCGCCAGAAACAGCGCCAGCGCCAGCCGCGTCGGCAGCTCCTTGGCGCGTGTGATCGCCACCGCGCCGTAATCATCGGTCTTCGGCACTCCAGGCTCCTCCCGGATGGCTGGAGAGCCTGCGCCTCAATGTTTAATCAAAGCCGCAGAAAATCGACTAACGCGTGAATTATTCACGGCCGCCAATTTTGATCCGGATCAGACGCTGGGGATCAGCCCGCCATCCACCCGCACGATGGAGCCGGTCATATAGGCGGCCTGACGGCTGGCCAAGAAAGCGGCGACGGCGCCATACTCCTCCGGGGCGCCCATCCGTCCGCCAGGGATGGCGGCGGTCGCCTCGGCGGTCACCACTTCCTCAGTCCGCCCGGTCGCTTCGGCACGCTTGCCGTCCAGGAAGCGGATGCGGTCGGTGGCGATGCGGCCCGGAACGATGATGTTGGCAGTGATCCCGTGCGGCGCGACTTCCCGCGCCAGGGTCTTGGACCAGCCCACCAGCGACGCGCGCAGGGCGTTGGAGATGGCTAGGCCTGGGATCGGCGCCTCCACCCCGGACGAGGTGCTGGTGATGATCCGGCCCCAGCCCGCCGCCTTCATGCCCGGCAGCACCCTGTCGGTGATGGCGATCACCGACAGCACCATGGACTGAAACTGCGCCGTCCAAAGGCCCGGGTCCTGCCCCTGCGCCAGGGTCGGCGGCGGGCCGCCGGTGTTGTTGATCAGGATCTCGACCGGCCCCAGCTCCTGCTCGATCCGGGCGATGTTCGGCTCGATCTGCGCCAGATCGGACAGGTCCCAGGTCAAGGGCAGGCAACGGACGTTCCGGTCCCACATCTGGCAGCAGGTCTCCTCAACCGCCTCGGCGTTGCGGCCGGCCACGGCCACCCGCACGCCTTCCGCGGCCAGGGCCTGGGCGATCCCGCGCCCGAGCCCGCCGCTGCCGCCCAGAACAAGCGCCGTTTTGCCGGCGATGCCAAAATCCATCGAACGCTCCGATCAAATCGAGCGCAGACAGAAGGGTGTCAGAGGCCTCGAGGCAAGGCCGTAAAAGCCGAATGGTCGACGCCAAACGACGAACATTGCTCGCTCAACGCATGGTCGGAATGACGAAGGCGCTGTCCTCGCTTTCGCCTTCAGGCCAGCGCGCCGTGACGGTCTTCACCTTGGTGTAGAACTTCACGCCTTCCATGCCGTGCTGGTTGGTGTCGCCGAAGGCGCTGCGCTTCCAGCCGCCGAAGGTGTGATAGGCCACCGGCACCGGGATCGGCACGTTGATGCCGACCATGCCCACATTGACCTGCGAAGCGAATTCCCGCGCCGCCCGACCGTTGCGGGTGAAGATGGCCACCCCGTTGCCGTACTGGTGCTCCGACGGCAGACGCACCGCCTCCTCGAAGCTCTCGGCGCGGACGATCTGCAGCACGGGGCCGAAGATCTCTTCCTGATAGGTCTTCATGGTCGGCTTGACGTTGTCGAACAGCGTCGGGCCGATGAAGAAGCCCTTCTCGTAGCCTTGCAGGGCGAAGTCGCGGCCATCGACCACCAGCTCCGCGCCCTCCTCGGCGCCCAGGCGGATGTAGTCGGCGACCTTGGCGCGGTGCGCGCTCGACACGACCGGGCCGTAGTGGGCGTCGCCATCAGTGCTGACGCCGACCTTGAGAGTCTCGATCCCGGCGACCAGCCGCTCGCGCAGCTCATCCGCCGTCGCCTTGCCGACCGGCACGACCACCGGCAGGGCCATGCACCGCTCGCCGGCCGAGCCATAGGCCGCGCCCAGCAGGTCCTTCACCGTCTGGTCCAGGTCGGCGTCGGGCAGGATGATCCCGTGGTTCTTGGCGCCGCCCATGGCCTGGACACGTTTTCCGTTCGCCGTTCCCTGGGAATAGACGTAGTGGGCGATGTCGGACGAGCCGACGAAGCTGACGGCCTTGATGTCGGGGTGCTGCAGGATGGCGTCGACGGCGGTCTTGTCGCCATGCACGACGTTCAGCACGCCCTTCATGTCCAGGCCCAGCTCGGCGCCCGCCTGCATCATCAGCTCGGCCAGGCGAACCGGAACCGACGGGTCCTTCTCGGACGGCTTCAGGATAAAGGTGTTGCCCACGGCGATGGCCACGCCGAACATCCACATCGGGATCATGGCGGGGAAGTTGAACGGGGTGATCCCCGCCGCCACGCCCAGGGGCTGGCGCATGGAATAGACGTCGATGCCCGGACCGGCGCCCTCGGTGTATTCGCCCTTCAGGACATGCGGCACGCCGCAGGCGAACTCAATCACCTCCAGGCCCCGCTGGATGTCGCCCTTGGAGTCGGCGATGACCTTGCCGTGCTCGCTGGACAGCAGCTCGGCCAGCTCGCCCATACGGCTTTCCACCAAGCGCTTGAATTCGAACATCACCCGCGCGCGACGCTGCGGGTTCACCGTGCTCCAGACGCGCTGGGCGGCTACGGCGGCCTGCACGGCGGCGTCGATTTCGGCGGGGGTCGCCAGCTGGACGCGGGCCTGGATCTCGCCGGTGTTGGGATTGAACACGTCGCCGAACCGGCCGGAGGCGCCTTCAAAGGCTTGGCCGTTCACGAAATGGTGGATGCTGCGCATGGGGCTCCTCCGTAATTCTTGTTTTGCGGAACGAGCTATCAAACCGCGCCGCATTGCGCGAACGATTTTCGCGCAATGCGGCGGCCTTGCGGCGACTGGCGCCTCTCCTAGGCGGCGGGAGCGTATTTCTCGAAGGTCGCCATTTGATCCGCCAGCGCCTTCTGGAACGCCGGTCGCGCCTCGCAGCGCCGCAGATACTTTCCCAGCACCGGATCAGCCGTGACCAGATCCGTGTGGCGCAGGTTGCGCAGCACCGTCGTCATCAGCAGGTCTGCGGCGGTGAACCGGCCCGCCGCCAGATAATCGTCGCCCGCCAGATAGGACGCCAGTTCGGTCAAGCGGCGCTTCACGAAGGCCTCCGCTTCGGGCCGACGCGCCAGCGCCCACACGTCGCCGGGATGGAACAGGTCCAGATCGGCCAGGCCATTGAAGGCGGGCTCCATGGTGTTCATCGCTGCGAACAGCCAGGTGACCGTCTTCGCGCGCTGCTCCGCGTCCGATGGCATCAGGACTTCGGTGCGTTCCGCGATGTGCAGGACGATGGCGCCGGATTCGAAGAGAACCTGGCCGCGCTCTTCATAGGCCGGCACCTGGCCGAAGGGCTGCCTGTCGCGATAAGCCTCGCTTCCCTGATCTTCAGGGCCGATAAGGTCGATTTCATAGGGCCAGCCCGCCTCTTCCAAAGCCCAGCGGACCCGCAGGTCGCGCACCAGTCCCTGAGCGAAGTCCGGAACCCATTTGAACGCGCTGACCTTAATCATGGTCTTTTCTCCCTTCGTGCGGCCGAGCCGCTACATCTCAAGGACGGACGAGAGAGAGGGTTTCCGACACGTCCCGTAAATTCTCCGCACCGCCTTGCCAGCTATGGCTCGGCTCGCGATCATCCGGCCATGCGGAAGGCGGCGGACGACATCATCGCGCTTTATGAACGTCACGCGGAAGACTACGCCCGCGACCGTGGACGCAGCCTGATGGAGCGGGAATGGCTTGCGGCCTTCCGCGAGGCCGCAAGCCCGAATGGGCCGATCCTCGACCTTGGCTGCGGCTGCGGCGAACCCATCGCCCAGCATCTGATCGAGGCGGGCCATGCGCTGACCGGCGTGGACTCCTCCGCCAGCCTCGTCGCGCTTTGCCGCAAGCGCTTTCCGAACGGAGACTGGCGCGTGGCCGACATGCGCCGCCTCGACTTGGGTCGGCGTTTCGGCGGGATATTGGCCTGGGACAGCTTTTTCCACCTGCCGCCAGCCGACCAGCGGGCCATGTTCGCGGTCTTTCGGGACCATGCCGCGCCTGGCGCGGCGCTGATGTTCACCAGCGGGCCCAGCGCGGGCGAGGTCGTCGGCGAATATCGAGGCGACCCGCTCTATCACGCCAGCCTCGATCGAACGGAGTACGAGGGTTTGCTGGCCGGCCACGGCTTTCGGGTGCTGCGGCATTTGGCCGATGACCCGAGCTGTGGGGGACACACCGTCTGGCTGGCTCGTTTCGAGAATTGATCAAAAGGCTTGAGCGGCCTGTCGGGTCGGCCGCCGCTCGTCCGTCCTAGGGCGTACAGACACCACCGAGGAGCCTTTCATGTCCTTCCAGGCCTATCTCAACGCCGTTGAGGCGAAGACCGGCAAGAGTCCAGACGCCTTGAAAGCGATCGCCGCCGAAAGGGGCCTGGCCGGCCCTGGCGTGAAGGCCGGTGACGTAGTCGCCTGGCTGAAGGACGAGTTCGAGCTAGGACGGGGCCACGCCATGGCGATCTTCGCCATCATCAAGAATGACAGCGAGCCGCGCGGCGCGGCCGAGGACCGGATCGAAAAGCTGTTCTCCGGCGGACGCGCAGCCCAGCGGCCGCTGTTCGACGCACTGGTGGAGAAGGCCAGAACACTGGGCGAGGACGTCGGTCTGGCGCCCACCGACACCTATGTCAGCCTCGTGCGGGGAGCCAGGAAGTTCGCCATCGTACAGCCGGCGGCGGGGCGGCTCGACGTCGGGATCAAGCGAAAGGGCGTCGCGACGACCGACCGCTTCGCCGCCGCGGGCGGCTGGAACAGCATGGTCACCCACCGCGCCTCGCTGAGGGGCGGCGCCGACGTCGATGCGGAGCTTTTCGAATGGCTGTGGGCCGCCTACGCGGCAGCCTGATCGTCATTCAGCACGCCGCGGGCGAGCAGGATCAGGTGGGTGCGGATCAACGCCTCCCGCTCCGCCCACGGAAAGTTCGGGCGGGCGATCAGCAGCGACACCAAGCCATGCAGCCCCGCCCACAGGCACTGGGCCAGAGCCTCTGGGTCAGCCTTATACGCTCCGCCGTTCAGGTGCAGCGTCCTGACCGCTTCGCGCAGGCGGTCGAAAGCCTGCATGGCCGGCTTGGCTGACGGGTCCGCCACCGGAGGCTTCGGCTTGGCCGCGCCCTCGATCATGAAGGCCACACGATAGGCGTCCGGGTTCTGCAGCCCGAAATCCACGTAGACACGCAGGTACTCCACCGCCTGCTCCAGCGGCTTCCCCGGTGTCGGCCGGAACTGGTCCAGCGCCTGGACCAGCAGCACGAAGGCGCGGTCGTGAAGCTCTTCAACGATGGCGTCGCGGCTGGGGAAGTAAGCGTAGAGACTGGGCTGCGAGATACCCACCGCCTCCGCTATCTGGCGGGTGGAGACGCCTTGGACGCCGCGCTCGCCGATCAGGCGCAGGGCCTCGGCCAGGATCTCCTCCCGCCGCTCGCCGCCCTGCCCCTTCCGCTTGCGCGGCGACCGCGATACCGATGTTCTCGAAAATTCAATGCTCAAGGTTCGGCAAGCATCTTGACAGTGTTAGGTTGCTTCGCTCACAGATAACCTATCACTGATCGGCTATCGGGGAAGACAGATCATGCGGATCCTTCCGCTCCAGGGGCTTGCGGGCGTCGCGCTGGCGCTCGGCCTCGCCGCGTGCGGCGACAAGCCGGCCGAGGAGACCGCGCCGCCTCCAGCCGTTCAGGCCGTGACCGCACCTGCCGGCTCGCCTCAGGCCGCCGTGGTGGCCACCGGCCGCATCGAACGCCGGCGGGAGATGACCCTGTCCTTCCGCATCGGCGGGGTGATGACCGCCATGAACGTCGAGGCCGGCGATTCCGTACGCGCCGGCCAGGCTCTGGCCAGTCTCGACCCCTCCGGCGTCAACGCCGGTCAGGCCCGCGCCTCGGCCGATGTCGAGCGCGCGCGCCGCGACCTGGATCGCGACCGCTCCCTCTATGAGAAGGGCTTCGTCTCCAAGCAGCGCATCGACGACCGCGCCAGCGCCCTGAAGGTCGCCCAGGCCGGCCTCGACGCCGCCGCCTTCGACCGCCGCTGGGCTCGGCTGTCCTCGCCCGCCGACGGCGTGGTGCTGGAACGCCTTGCCCAGGCGGGCGAGGTCGTTCAACCCGGCCAGGCCGTCCTGCGCGTCGCCGACCTGAACAGCCCCCTGGTCATGCGCGTCCCCGTCCCCGATCGCGAGGTCACCCGCCTGCGGGTCGGCGCCGCAGCTCAGGTGAAACTGGCCGAAGGCGGCGCCGCCCTAACCGGCCGCGTCACCCGCATCGGCCAGCAGGCCGGCGCCCGCACCGGCGCGGTGGAGGTCGAGATCGAGCTGGGCGCCGTCCCCGGCCTGCGCAGCGGCCAGATCGCCACCGCCGAGATCACCGCCGCTTCACCCGCCGGCGCGGCCGAGCAGATGGTCCGCATTCCCGCCGAAGCGATCCTCGAAGCCCAGGGCGCCAGCGCCCATGTGTTCCTGATCGAGGGCGACGTCGCCCGCCGCCGCCCGGTCCGCTTCGGCGGTTTCGACGGCGATGACGCCCTGGTCGCCGGCCTGCCCGCCGGCGCGCGCATCGCCACGGCCGGGGCCGGCTTCATCGGCGATGGCGACAAGGTGAGGGTGATCGATCCCGCCGCCTTGAACGCAGGCCCGACCAAGGCGACCCGCTGATGAACCTCAACCCCGCCGCCTTCGCGGTTCGGCGCTGGCAGTTCACGCTGGTCGCCTTCGGCCTGCTGATCGCCCTGGGCGTCAACGCCCTGATGACCACGCCCCGGTCCGAGGACCCGCAGTTCCCCACCCCGATCTACATCATCCAGGCGGTGATGCCCGGCGCCGAGCCGGCGGACATGGAGCAGCTGGTCGCCAAGCCGATCGAAGACGTCATGAACGGCCTCGACAACGTCAATGAGGTCGCCTCCACCAGCGTCGACGGCGCCGCCACCGTGCAACTGGAGTTCGACTGGGGCGTCGATCCGGAGCGCAAGTACGACGAGGTCCTGCGCGAACTGAACGCCATCCGCCCGAACCTGCCGGCCGGCATCGTCAACCTGGAGGTCCGCCGCATCCGGACCATCGAGGTGGCCTTCGTTCAGACCGCCCTGGTCTCCGACGTCCTGCCCATGCGCCGGCTGGAGAAGCTAGCCGACCGCATGCGCGAGCGGCTGGAACGGGTGCCAGGCGTCCGCAAGGGCGAATACTGGGGCGCGCCGGCCTCCGAGGTTCGCGTCTCGCTCAACCCTGGCCGTCTGACCGAGCTGCGCCTGCCGCCCAGCGCCGTGGCCGACGCCCTGCGCGCCGCCGGCTCCGACGTCCCCATCGGCGCCATCCACGCCGGCGATCGCCGCTTCAACGTCAAGTCGGGCGGCGCCTTCCGCTCCCTCGAGACGGTCAAGAACACCCCCGTGCGCGAGGTGAACGGCCAGGTCGTCCGGGTGCGGGACGTGGCCGACGTCGCCTGGGCCCAGGACGAGGCCAATCACCTCGCCCGCTTCGACGGCAAGCGCGCGGTGTTCGTAACCGCCATGCCCAAGGATGGCGTGGACGTCACCAAGGTCACTGACGACGTCAACGCCGCCCTGGACGAATTCGAGAAGACCCTGCCCGCCGGGGTGAATCTGGAGCGCGCCTTCCAGCAGTCTGACAATATCAAGCACCGCCTGGGCTCGCTGTTCCGCGACTTCGGCCTGGCCCTGGCCCTGGTGCTGGTCACTCTGCTGCCGCTCGGCATCCGCGCCAGCGGCGTGGTGATGCTGTCGATCCCGCTGTCCCTGCTGATCGGCCTAGCCCTGCTGCAGGCCTTCGGCTTCACCATCAACCAGCTGTCCATCGCCGGGTTCGTGCTGTCCCTGGGCCTGCTGGTGGACGACTCCATCGTCGTCACCGAGAACATCGCCCGCCATCTGCGCGAGGGCGAGGACCGCACCACCGCCGCCATCAAGGCCACGGGCCAGATCTCGCTCGCGGTGATCGGCTGCACGGCCACCCTCATGCTGGCCTTCCTGCCTCTGCTCGCCCTGCCAGGCGGCGCGGGTCAGTTCATCAAGTCCCTGCCGGTGACGGTGCTTTGCACGGTCGGGGCCTCTCTGATCGTGTCCCTGACCATCATCCCGTTCCTGGCCAGCCGCATGCTGTCGCGGCACGAGGACCCGGAGGGCAACCGCATCCTGCGCGCCGTCAACGGCGGCATCCACCGCTTTTACACGCCTATCCTGCACCGGGCGCTCAGCCGCCCGTGGCTGGCCTCGGCGATCCTGGGCGCCATCTGCCTCACCGCCGTGCCGATCATAGGGGTCATCGGCTCCAGCCTGTTTCCGCCCGCCGAAACCCCACAGTTCCTGGTCCGCATCGAGACGCCGGAGGGCACCGCGCTTGAGCGCACCGACAAGGCCTTGCGCTTTGTCGAGCAGCGCCTGTCGCGCGAACCCAATATCCTCTGGACGGCAGCCAACCTCGGCCGCGGCAACCCGCGCATCTACTACAACCAGGGTCAGGGCAACGCCCAGGCCAACTACGCCGAAGTCTTCACCTCGCTGGACAAATGGGAGCCTGGTGAAAGCGAGAAGCTGCTGGACTCCATTCGCGCCGATTTCGCGAACTATCCAGGCGCGAAAATCAGCCTGATCACCTTCGAGAACGGCCCGCCTGTCGACGCGCCCGTCCAGGTCCGCATCCGCGGCCAGAACCTGCAGGTGCTGAAGGCGCTGGCCGGGCGCGCCGAGCGGATCATCAAGGACACGCCCGGCACGCGCGACGTGGACAACCCCCTGCGCCTGGCCCGCACCGACCTCGATCTGGGCGTGGACGAGGCCAAGGCCGCCGCCCTGGGCGTACCGGCCGGCGCCGCCCGACGCGTCACGCGTCTGGCGTTGTCGGGCGAGGAGACCAGCCGCTTTCGCGACATCGACGGCGACGACTACGCCGTGCGGGTGCGCCTGCCTATGGACGACCGCAACGACCTGTCGGCCCTGACCGGCATCTACGTCCCCACCGCCGACGGCCGCTCCGCCCCACTGGGCGCCGTGGCCGAACCGACCTTCCGCTCCAGCCCGGCCAATATCAGCCGCTATGAGCGCGAACGCACGGTCAGCATCAGCTCGGAGGTGAAGACCGGCTACCTGACCTCGGCGGTGACCGCCGATGTGATCAAGCGGCTGGAGGCCGAGCTGTCCCTGCCTCCCGGTTATCGCCTGGCCATCGGCGGCGAGGCGGAGGCGCAGGAGGAGAGCTTCGGCGGCATGGGCGCGGCGATCATGGTCGCCATCGGCGGCATCCTGGCCGTGCTGGTGCTGGAGTTCGGCAAGTTCCGCACCGCCCTGGTGGTGGCCGGCGTCATTCCGCTGGGCGTTTTCGGCGCGGTGGCCGCTCTGATGGTCACGGGCAACAGCCTGTCTTTCACCGCCACCATCGGCCTGATCGCGCTCATCGGCATCGAGATCAAGAACTCCATCCTGCTGGTCGACTTCACCGAACAGCTGCGCAAGGAGGGCGTGCCCCTGCGCGAGGCGATCGAAAAGGCTGGCGAGGTGCGCTTCCTGCCCGTGCTGCTGACCTCGGTCACCGCCATCGGCGGCCTTCTGCCGCTGGCGATGGAAGGGTCGGGCCTCTACTCGCCACTGGCCATCGCCATCATCGGCGGCTTGATCACCTCCACCCTGCTCTCCCGCGTCGCCACGCCGGTCACCTACTGGCTGCTGGAGCGCGGCAAGGAGGACGGCGGCTTCGGCCTGATGGACTGGCTGCGGGCGCGGTTCGCCTAAACTGTATGTAAGTTGCCCGCCCCTCGGTTTCCGTCTTCACATGTCCGCTCTTAGGGAGGGGGCTTGATGAAGACGATCCTTGCGGCGGCGCTCGCCATGGCGGCTGCGGCCTCGGCCCACGCCGAAAGCTCAGCGGAGCGGACGGCGGCCTATCTGAAGAAGATCGCCGCGGAGGACCGCACCGAGGCGCCGGGCAAGCCGCCCCTAAACAGCGTCATAGCCGTCAGCCCCGTCGCCCTCGACCAGGCCCGCGCCAGGGACGCCGAGCGCAAGGCGGGCAAGGCTGCCGGTCCCGTCCACGGCTGGGCGGTCCTGCTGAAAGACAACATCGACAGCAGCGAACTTCCCACCACCGCCGGCTCACTCGCCCTTAAGGACAACATGACCGGCCGCGACGCGCCGCTGGTCGCCAACCTGCGCAAGGCGGGTGTCGTCATCC
Source organism: uncultured Caulobacter sp. (assembly GCA_913776195.1). Lineage (GTDB taxonomy): Bacteria > Pseudomonadota > Alphaproteobacteria > Caulobacterales > Caulobacteraceae > Caulobacter. The sequence goes on along the minus strand of CAJYMH010000029.1, from coordinate 39,323 downwards.
TGGGCAAAACCAACCTGTCGGAGTGGGCCAATTTCCGCTCCACCTCCTCGCTCAGCGGCTGGAGCGCCGTGGGCGGCCTGACCCGCAACGCCCGCGACCGCCTGCGCAACGCCTGCGGCTCGAGCTCCGGAAGCGGCTCGGCGGTGGCCGCCGGTTTCGCAGACGCCGCCGTGGGCACTGAGACCAACGGCTCGATCATCTGCCCCGCCGCCGTCAACGGCTTGGTCGGCTTCAAGCCCACCGTCGGAATGGTCAGCCGCACCCATGTCGTGCCGATCAGCGCCAGCCAGGACACCGCCGGGCCGATGACCCGGAAGGTGGCCGACGCCGCCGCCCTGCTGGGCGCAATGGCCGGCTCCGACCCCGCCGATCCGGCGACAGCCGAGACCGACGCCAGGAAGACCGACTTCTTCGCCGCCCTGAACAAGGACGCACTGAAAGGGACTCGCATCGGCGTCGCCCGCTACGCCGCCGGCTTCCATCCCGAGACCGACGCGGTGTTCGAAAAGGCGCTGGAGACCCTGAAGGCCCAGGGCGCGATCTTGGTGGACATCAAGAGCTTCCCCCGCCGCAGCGAGATCAGCCCGCTGGAGAACCGGATACTGTGCGTCGAGTTCAAGGCCGGCCTCGCCGCCTATCTCGCTTCCACCGCCCCGGCCAAGGTGAAGCCGCGCAACCTCACCGACATGATCGCCTTCAACAAGGCGCACGCCAAGGAGGAGATGCCGCTCTTCGCCCAGGAGCTGTTCGAGATCTGCGACCGCGCCAAGGGTCTGGAGGATGCGGACTATCTGAAGGCCAAGGCCGACGCCCATCGCATCGCCGGACCTGAGGGGATCGACGCCCTGCTGAAGCAGAACGACGTGGTCGCTCTGATCGCCCCGACCATGGCCCCCGCCTATCTGATCGATCCGGTGCTACGCGGCGGCTATGTGGGCGGCGGCATTGGCGGCCCGCCGGCCGTGGCCGGCTATCCGCACCTGACCGTGCCCATGGGCGAGGTGAAGGGGCTGCCCGTCGGTCTGTCGATCGTCGGCACGGCCTGGGACGACGCCCGGGTGTTGAGCCTGGGCTATGCGTTCGAACAGGCGAGATAGCCCCCTTCTCCCTTGATGGGAGAAGGGTCGGGAATGAGGGTGAAAATCACCGCCCCGTCGGCATGTCCTTGAACGCCACGTCCTTGTCCACGCGCACGTCGCCCGGCAGGCCCAGGACCCGTTCGGCGATGATGTTCTTGAGGATCTCGTCCGTGCCCCCTGCGATGCGCAGGCCCGGGGCCCACAGCAGGCTCTGCTGGAAGGCCGCGCGCATGGGCGCCACGTCGGGGTCGGCGATAATGCCGAACTGGTCTTCCATCTCCACCGCCGCGTTGGTCAGCTCCTGAAGCTGGTTGGCGGAGATGATCTTGCCGATCGAGCTTTCCGGCCCCGGCGTCTGCCCCTTGGACAGGGCCGTCATGGTGCGGAAGCGGGTCAGTTTCAGCCCCTCCGCCGCCACGTACCAGTCGGCGAGCCGCTCGCGGAACGCGCTGTCGGCCAGCGCACCCGGCGTCTCGCGCGCCAGTTCCAGGATCTCGCCGTAGTTCGGGCCGGCCGAGCCGCCCACCGCCAGGCGCTCGTTCATCAGGGTGACCAGGGCCACCTTCCACCCGTCGCCCGGCGCGCCCAGGCGCTGGCTGTCCTTCACCCGCAGGTCGGTGAAATAGACCTCGTTGAACTCGCTGCCGCCGCTGGCCTGGTGGATCGGACGGACCTCCACGGCCGGATCGCGCATGTCGATCCAGAACATGGTCATGCCCTTGTGCTTGGGCGCGTCCACGTCCGTCCGCACCAGCAGGATGCCGTAGTCGCTGTGCTGCGCGCCCGTGGTCCAGACCTTCTGGCCGTTGATGACCCAGTCGTCGCCATCGCGAACCGCTCGGGTCCGCGTGGCCGCCACGTCCGAGCCGCCGGCCGGTTCGGAGAACAGCTGGCACCAGATCTCCTCGCCCTGCACCGCCGGGCCGACGAAGCGTCCCTTGGTGGTGTCGTCGGCGAAAGCCATGACCGTCGGCACGCACATGCCCAGGCCGATGGTGAAGTAACCGTAGCTGATCCCCGCCTTGCCTTCTTCCTGGTTGAAGATCACCTGCTGGATCGGCGTGCCGCCGCCCCCGCCGATGACCTTGGGCCAGGTGATGCAGGCGTAGCCGGCCTTGGCCTTTTCGGCCTGCCAGGCTTTCGCGGCGGCCTTGTGCTCCGGCGTGTTGGGCTTGGGCTCGCCGAATTCCTTGCGGTGCACGGCGCCGGCCTTGGCCAGCCAGGCCCGGGCGGCTTCTCGGTAGGCGGCTTCTTCGGCGTTGTCGTTGAAATCCATGACGATCTCCTAGGCCGCGTTCTTGCGTTCGAGCTGGCCGACCAGCCGTTCTTTCCAGGCCTTGGGCGCGCCCGCCACCAGGGCCAGCTGCTTGGACCGGCGATAGTGCAGGTGACAGTCCACCTCCCAGGTGAAGCCCATACCGCCGTGGGTCTGGATGTTCTCCTTCGAGGCGAACCAGTAGGCGTCCGACGCCGCGATCCGCGCCGCAGAGGCCGCGATCGGCAGTTCCGGCGCCGAGGTGTTCAAGGCCCACGCCGCATAATAGGCGTTGGACCGGGCTACCTCGTTCTTCACGTACATGTCGGCGAGCTTGTGCTTGATCGCCTGGTATCCGCCGATCACCCGCCCGAAGGCGTAGCGCTCCGTGGCGTAGGCCTTGGCCATCTCCAGACACTTGTCGGAGCCGCCCAGTTGCTCGAACGCCAGGAGAGCCGCCGCGCGGTCCAGAACCGCCTGCAGCAGCTCCATCCCCTCGCCCGCGCCGCCCAGCCGTTCGGCCGGGGCGTCTTGGAAGGTCAGCTTGGCGATGCTGCGGGTGGGATCGAGGGACTTCAGGCTGATCCGTCCGACGCCTTCGCCCAGCTCCACCAGATAGAGCGTGGCCTTGCCGCCTTCCTTGGCCAACACTAGCGCCACGTCCGCCACGTCACCATCGGTCACTGGGATCTTCACCCCAGACAGCTTGCCGCCGCTGACCGTCGCCTGGATCGCGGCGGCGCTGATCGCCCCCGGCCCTTCCGACGTCGCCAGGCAGCCGATCAGTTCGCCCGCCGCGATCTTCGGCAGGATGCTCTGCTTCTGCGCGTCGGTTCCCGCCAGCATCACCGCTTCGGCCAGCAGATAGACCGTCGACGCGAAGGGGATCGGCGCCAGAGCGCGGCCCAGCTCCTCGGCGATGGCGCACAGCTCCACATGGCCCAGGCCCAGGCCCCCAAACTCCTCGGGGATCGCCGCGCCCAGCCAGCCCTGCTCGGCCACGCCGCGCCACAGTGCGGCGTCGAAGGCTTTGTCGGGGTCATCCAGAACCGCCCTTACGGCGGGGATGGCGCACCGGGCCTCCAGGAACTTTCGCGCCTCGCCCTTCAGGAACTTCTGGTCGTCGGAAAAATCGAAATCCACCGCATTTCCTCCCGCCGCAGGCTGTTTTCGCCCGTCTGACACGGTCAGCTTATCGACGTTTACGCGAGGGGAAAGCCTGACCTCGCGTCAAGCGGGGAGAGGTTTTTGGGTGTTTTGTCTTCTCGCCTCCCTCCCCTTGTGGCGAGGGTCCCTGCATCCGCCACCTCATCGCCAGACGCCTCCCGTATCTGCCAGTTGAATCAGGGCCCCCAAGCACAAGGCGTGGGGAGGCGAAACTAGGCAGGCGCACCTGCCCCTCGGGATGACGATAGTTTTCAAGCCGGGTCGCCGTCGCAAAAGACACATCGGCTCCCTACCTCGTAGGCTCCTTCATCGTTCCAAAGGAGCCCCCATGGCCGCCAAGCCCGTCTTCCAGACCGTCGATCCCGCCACCGGGGAAAAGGGCCGCGCCTATGAGGGCCATACGCCGAGCGAGGCGTCGGCGATCCTGGGTCAGGTCCATGCCGCCTTCACCGCCTGGCGCGATACGCCCTTCGCCGAACGGGCGCGGTTGATGAAGGCCGCCGCCGCCGTCCTGCGCAGACGCCAGGACGAGTTCGCCGCGCTGATGACCGCCGAGATGGGCAAGACCCTGAGCGACGGTCGGGCCGAGATCGAGAAGTGCGCCGCCAACTGCGACTTCTTCGCCGACAACGCCGAGCGCTTCTTGGCCGACGAGCCCCTGCCGTTCGCGGGCGGCGAGGCGTTCATCGCCTACAATCCCCTGGGCGTGATACTGGCGGTGATGCCGTGGAACTTCCCGTTCTGGCAGGTCTTCCGCTTCGCCGCCCCGACCCTGATGGCAGGCAACACCGCGATCCTCAAGCACGCCAGCAATGTTCCGGGGAGCGCCCTCGCCATCGAGCAGGTGTTCCGCGAGGCGGGCTTCCCGGCGGACGTCTTCCGCACCCTGCTGATCGGCTCTGGCGAGGTGAAGCCGCTGATCGAGGATGACCGCGTCGCCGCCGTCACCCTGACCGGCTCGGTCCCCGCCGGCCGCTCCGTGGCCGCCGCCGCTGGCGGGGCGCTGAAGAAGGTGGTGCTCGAACTGGGCGGATCGGACCCGTACATCGTCCTGTCCGACGCTGACATCGACGAAGCGGCGGGCGTCGCCGCAGCGGCCCGCATGGTCAACGGCGGTCAGAGCTGCATCGCCGGCAAGCGCTTCGTGGTGCTCAAGGATGTGGCCGAGGCCTTCGAGAAGGCGCTGGTCCAGAAGATGTCCGCCTACGTCGCCGCCGATCCGACCACCGAGGCGGCGAAGTTCGGCCCGATGCAGAGCATCAAGGCTCGCGACGACATCCACGATCAGGTGGTCCGCAGCATCAGATCCGGCGCCCGCCTGGTTCTGGGCGGCGAGGTCCCCGACCGCCCCGGCGCCTGGTACCCGGCCACCGTCCTGGCCGACGTGAAGCCCGGCCACGCCGCCTATGACGAGGAGGTCTTCGGTCCTGTCGCCGCGATCATCGTGGCCCAGGATGAGGAAGACGCCATCCGCATCGCCAACGACACGGAGTTCGGTCTCGGCTCCGGCGTCCTGACTCGCGATCTGGAACGCGGTCGCGAGATCGCCGCCCGCCGCATCAACGCCGGCATGAGCTTCGTGAACCAGAACGTCCGCTCCGACCCCGCCCTGCCCTTCGGCGGCGTCAAGCACGCCGGCCACGGCCGCGAGTGCTCCCACCTGGGCATTCGCGAGTTCATGAACACCAAGACCGTGATGGTGGCGAAGGGCAAGTCGGAGCCCAGTGCGACGGAATAGCGTTTCCGTCCTCGCACCGCCGCACTTCATCCCCTACATCGGACCCCATGCGCACTGAAACGCCCCAGCCGATCCGCCTGGCCGACTACCGGCCGCCCGCCTTTCTGATCGACGAGACGCACCTGTCCTTCGATCTGCAGCCGCATGGCGCGCGGGTGAAAGCGCGACTGACGGTCCGACGCAACGGCGACCATGCCGAGCCGATGGTTCTGAACGGCGAGAAGCTGCGGACGGTCAGCGTCTTGGTCGATGGCCAACCCGCCAAGAGCCGCACGGTCGCCGACGACCTGCTGACGGTTTCCGACGTGCCCGACGCCTTCGTTCTGGAGACGGAGGTCGACATCGACCCGGCCGACAATACGACTTTGATGGGCCTCTACATGTCCGGCGGCCGGTTCTGCACCCAGTGCGAGGCCGAGGGCTTCCGCCGCATCACCTGGTTCCCCGATCGGCCGGACCTGCTCAGCCGCTTCACCGTGCGGATCGAGGCGGACCGCCAGTTCGCCCACCTGCTGTCCAACGGCAACCTGACCGACAGCGGCGCCCTGCCGGGGAACCGCCACTTCGCCGAATGGAAAGACCCGTTCCCGAAACCTGCCTATCTGTTCGCCCTGGTGGCGGGCGAGCTGGACGTGCTGGAGGACAGCTTCACCACCATGAGCGGCCGCGAGGTCGCCCTGAAGGTGTTCGTCGATCCCGGCATGTCGTCGCGCGCCGCCTACGCCCTGGACGCCCTGAAGCGTTCCATGAAGTGGGACGAGGAAGCGTTCGGTCGGGAGTACGACCTGGACCTGTTCATGATCGTCGCCGTGCGCGACTTCAACTTCGGGGCCATGGAGAACAAGGGGCTGAACATCTTCAACAGCTCCCTGCTGCTGGCCGATCCGCAGACCGCCACAGACCTCGACTATGAGCGGATCGAGAGCGTCGTCGCCCACGAGTATTTCCACAACTGGACCGGCGACCGCATCACCTGCCGAGACTGGTTCCAGCTGTGCCTGAAGGAGGGCCTGACGGTCTTCCGCGACCAGGAATTCAGCGCCGACATGCGTGGTCACGCGGTTCAGCGGATCAAGGACGTGAAGGCCCTGCGCGCCCGGCAGTTTCCCGAGGACGCCGGCCCCCTGGCGCACCCCGTGCGGCCGTCCAGCTATCTGAAGATCGACAACTTCTATACCGCGACCATCTACGAGAAGGGCGCGGAGATCATCCGCATGCTCAAGGCCCTGATTGGGGCGGACGCCTTCCGCGCCGGCATGGACCTGTACTTCGACCGCCACGACGGCGAGGCGACCACGGTCGAGGCCTTCATCGCCTGCTTCTCGGAGGCGTCAGGCCGGAACCTGGACCACTTCTTCGCCTGGTACGAGCAGGCCGGCACGCCCAGCGTCACCGTGGCCTCCGACTATGACGAGGCGGCCAAGGCCGTCACTCTGACCCTGACTCAGTCTACGGCTCCCACACCGGGCCAGCCGACCAAGCAGGCCCTGCCCCTGCCAGTGGCGATCGGCCTGCTGGACGACAGCGGGGAGGTGCTGCGCGAGACCGAGATCGTGGTGCTGGACGCCGCCGAGAAGACTGTTCACTGGGAAGGCGTTACACGCCGGCCGGTGCTGTCGGTGCTGCGCGGATTCTCCGCCCCGGTGAACCTGACGGTCGCGGCCCCTGCCAAGGACGGCTACGTCCTGCTGGGTTCCGATCCTGACCTGTTCAATCGCTGGGAGGCTGGCCAGACCTTGGCCCGGCGACTGATCCTGGCCCGCGCCGGCGGGACCCCGGACGAGGTGGCCGAGACCCGCTTCGCCGAGGCCCTGGGCCGCGCCCTGGACGAACAGGCCGCCGAGCCCGCCTTCAAGGCCCTGCTGTTGTCCCTGCCGAGCGAGAGCGACCTGGCCATGGCCATGCAGCCCGCCGACCCGGCCGCCATTCGTGAGGCGCGGGAGATGCTGCGCACTCGCATCGCCGTGCATCTGAGCGACTTCCTGCGCCGCCTGCACACCGGCATGCAGGAGGCGGGCGACTTCTCCACCACCGCCGAGGCCGCCGGCCGCCGCGCCCTGCGCAACGCCGTGCTCGACCTGCTGGCCGCCGATCCGCACGCGGAGAACGTGGCCCTGGCCGTGGGCCATTTCGAGGCCGCGGCCAACATGACCGACGCCATGGGCGGTCTTAACGCCCTGATGGCCATCGGCGGCGAGCCGGCGGAGAAGGCCCTGGCCGACTTCCACGCCAAGTGGCGCGATGAACCGCTGGTGCTGGACAAATGGTTCGCGGTCCAGGGCCGCGATCCGCACGAGGGCGCGGTCGGCCGCATCCTTGGCCTGACCGCCCACCCGGACTTCGACGCCAAAAACCCCAATCGCCTGCGCGCCCTGATCCAGTCGTTCTCCTCGGCCAATCCTGCCCGGTTCCACGATGAAAGCGGCGCCGGGTATCGCCTTCTTGCCGACCAGATTCTGGCCGTCGACGCCAGCAACCCGATGACGGCGGCCCGCCTGGTCGAGCCCCTGGGCGGCTGGCGGCGCTACAAGCCGACCCTGGCGGCCCTGATGCGCAAGGAGCTGGAGCGCATCGTGGCCCACGAAGGCCTGTCCAAGAACGTCTACGAGCTCGCTTCCAAGGCCTTGGCCTAGATTTCGCAAGGCTCCCCTGCTGACCCCCGGCGCCAGCTCAAGTAATCTGGCGTCCGCGGGGTGATTTGCGATTCGTCGGTCGTAGGGGAGCGCTCGACTTGGCCCTTTGGAAACGTAGCGGAAAAGGAGCAGCCGGACCGGCCGCCGCCATGTCCGCCAGCGCGTCCGCGGCCCAGCAGCGCTCGTCCCAGATCTTCGTCCGCCTGGCGATCATCGCCGCCCTCGTCCTTTTGGCCGTCTACGCCACCGTCGGGCTGAAATCCTTCGAGGACGCCGCCCGCGGCTCGGAGCAGCAGCGCGCCGCCGCCGCCCACGCCAAGGCCCTGGCCGCCGAGATCGACGGCCATGCCGCCGCCTGGCGCGCGGCCCTGGCCGCCGGCGGGGCGGTCATGCAGCAGTCGCACTCCACGCCCAATGACGCGGCCGACGTCATCCTGGCCGCCGGCGGCGGCGCGGTTCAGGCCGTGGCCGTCCTGTCCAACGGCGAGCTGGTCGGCGAGGTCGGCAGCGCTGCGGGCGTCGACTGGGGCGTGGTGGCCGTGGCCGCCGATGTTTCGCGTCAGACCCGCTGGGTCGGCGCGCCCGCTGATTCCGATCACATCTTCGCCTCCATGGTCTTGCGTGACGAAGCGGGCCGCCGGGTTCGCCTGATCGCCGCCATCGACCCGCGCCGTCTGCGCGTCGGCGACGAGGACGGCTCGGCCGCGGCCATCGCCCTGCCCGACGGCCGCCCCCTGGTCATCCTGGGCCCCACCGCCGCCGCCAAGGTCATCGCCAACGGCGGCAAGGGCGAGAGCCGCTATGAGCTGGCTAGCGCCTCGGCGGCCGGCGACGCCCTGTTGGCCGTGGTCGCCCTGCCGCGCCGCGCCTTCGGCGGCGACCTGGGCGGGCTGATGTCGCTGCTGACCCCGCTGGGCGTCGGCGGCGTGCTGATCAGCATGCTGATGCTGCAGGCCCGCCGCATGGACGCCGACCAGCGCAAGTTCGCCGAAAGCGAGACCCGCTTCCGCACGGCGGTCGAGGCGGCGCGCTGCGGCATCTGGGAATGGGACCTGGCCCAGGACCGGGTCTATCTGTCCGACATCACCGGCGGCATCTTCGGCTGGGGCGGCGCGGGCGTGGTCTCCGGCCAGGAGCTGCTGGACCGCGTGGCGCCCGAGCATCGCGACAAGGTTCGCCACGCCCTGTCCAACGCCGCCGTGTACGGGGCCTTCGACGTGTCGTTCAAGGTGCCCAGCCTGCGCGGCGCCCGCGCCATCTGGATCGACGCGCGCGGCCAGGGCGCCGGGGAGCCGGGCAAGGAAGGCTATTCGCGCATCATCGGCGTGGTCCTCGACGTCACCGAAGAGCGCATGGCCCAGGCCCGCGCCATGGCCGCCGAGAACCGCCTGCGCGACGCCATCGAAAGCGTGTCCGAAGCCTTCGTCCTGTGGGACCGGGGCGGCCGCCTGCTGATGTGCAACAAGAACTACCGCCAGGTCTTCAACCTCGAGCCGAAGCTGCTGAAGCCCGGCGCCGCGCGCGACCAGGTCAACCGCTACGCCCAGCTGGCCATCCTGCGCGAGCACCCGGCCCCCGACGGCGCCAAGGGCGTGCGCGAGGCGGAGATGACCGACGGCCGCTGGCTGCACATCTCCGAACGCCGCACGGCGGAGGGCGGCCTGGTCATGACCGCCTCCGACATCACGGCGGTGAAGAACCAGGAAGCCCAGCGCCGCCGCAACGAGGAAGAGCTGCAGCGCGCCGTGGTCAGCCTGGAGCGCAGCCAGGAGATGCTGGCCGAGCTCGCCCGCAAGTACGAGATGGAGAAGGTCAAGGCCGAGGGCGCCAACCGGGCCAAGTCCGAGTTCCTGGCCAATATGAGCCACGAGCTGCGCACCCCGCTCAACGCCATCAACGGTTTCTCCGAGATGATGCTGGCCGAGATGTTCGGTCCGGTCGGCGACGCCCGCTACAAGGGCTACGTCCAGGACATCCACAACAGCGGCCAGCACCTGCTGGCCCTGATCAACGACATCCTCGACATGGCCAAGATCGAGGCGGGCAAGATGAACCTCAAGTTCGAGGCTGTCCGCATGGCCGAGGTCACCGACGACGCCCTGCGCCTGGTGCGCAACCGCGCCGACACCGCCGGCCTGAAGATCAAGGTCGAGCTGCCGCAGCTGCCCGACGTGGAGGCCGACTTCCGCGCCCTGAAACAGGTGCTGCTGAACATCCTGTCCAACGCCATCAAGTTCACGCCCAAGGGCGGGACCATCACCATCCTGGGCGAGTCCTGGCGCGACGTCCTGGGCGAGCGCGTCCGCATCAGCGTCCGCGACACCGGCATCGGCATCAGCCCCGAGGACCTGTCCCGCCTGGCCAAGCCCTTCGAGCAGGTGGAGAACCACCAGCACTCCAAGAGCACGCAAGGCACGGGCCTGGGCCTGGCCCTGACGAAATCCCTGATCGAGATGCACGACGGCGCCCTGGAGCTGTCCAGCGAACCCGGCGAAGGCACCACGGTCAGCTTCGTCCTGCCGGTGAAGCAGGGCCTGGATATCGGGCGGAGCGCCGCTTAGGAGCGGCCTATCCCTTCGCCCCTCTGGGGGAGAGGGTAAGGGTGAGGGGGGCGCTGAGCTTCAGCGGGCAGGCCTCGCAGGCGGCGTCTCGAAGGACGCAACGCCCCCAAGAAAAAGAACCGGCGACCTTTCGATCGCAGGCTCTCCCGCGTCACCTGAGAAGAAGGTTCAGGCGGCCTTCTTCCAGATCGGCTCCAGGGCCCAGTGCGGGGGGCAAGCGGCGATGGGGACGGCCGCCAGGCCGGCGATCTCGTTAGCGAAGCCGTGGTTGACGTCCCGGTGATGGGCCTCGTCGGCGCGGACCACCTCGACCACCTCGCGCAGGGTCGCGTCGTCCGGCAGGCTCCAGTATCGCTTGGCCAGCGCCGGCGCGGCCACGTTCGGGCTGCGGCCCTCGTCGATCTCGGCTAGGTAGTGGCTGTAGCTGATCACCGCCTCCTCCTCGAAATAGCCGACCACCCGGTGGGCGGTCTTGGCTGAGACGAGGTAGAGCCCGAAGAAGAACAGGTAGAAGACCCACTGCACGGCCACGACCACGAAGCGTTCGAAGGCCGTCGGCTTGGCCACCTCGATGAAGGTCATCAGGTGCATGCGCTCGTTCTCGGCCTCGTCCATCAGCGTCTTGATCCAGCCGCGGTCGTCCTCCATGCGGCGCAGGCACTTCAGGTGGTTCAGCGTGGCGCCGACCATGCCGGGCACCGCCGCCACGGTCTCTAGGACCACCGCCCGGTGGCCGTACCGCTTGGCGAAGAAGGTGTCGGCGCATAACCGCAGCGTCTTGACGAACCCATAGGCGATCCGATCCGAAACGCCCTTGGGGTTGTGATGGATAATATCGACGAGAGGAGCGGTCATGGGCTGACTCTTTGTGCTGGTGGCGAGTGCGTTCGCCGGTATGACAAGGTGATACGCTCGAGGCCCGTCGGCCGAAATTTGGGGGATGTGCCTACGTAGAATCCCGGAGGGGGCCTACTCCAGTTCGCAGTGCGCTCCGCTCACTCCCGCGAAAGCGGGAGCCCAAGCGGAGGTTCAGCTTGGATGCCCGTCTGCACGGGGATGAGCGGAGGTAGTTGGGGATGACGAAGTTCGGGAAACCACGCTAATCCCATCCCCATGACCGCCGCCCTCTACCTCGTCCTCGCTCTCGGGATCGCGCCGCTGATCGCCGGGCTGATCCTCGCCAGGCCCACCGCCACGCCCTCCCTGCCCGCGCCCGGCTCCATCGTCCTGTGCGCCCTGGCGTTCAGCCTGACCTTCTTCTGGCAGGAGCTGTGGCTGGTCCTGCCCAAGGCGTGGGCGGGGCTCGATCCGATCCTGTTCCACAACGACCACGACTGGCGCGGCGACGCCCCCGTGGCCGAGCTGCTGCAGGGGACCGGAGCGCTGGGCACGCTGGGAAGCGGGGTGGTGTTCCTGGCTCTGCTGGCCATGCTGCCCCGGGCGTCCGCGACCTGGCGGGCGTTCTTCTTCTGGATGGCGGCGCAGGGCCTGTTCCAGGCGTTCAGCCAGCTGGCCATCGGGACGATCATTTCCGGCAACGACGTGGGCCGCGCCCTGGCCTATCTGGGCGTCGGGGCGGCGGCCAAGGCGGGATTGATGGTCCTCGCCGCCCTGGGCATGGCCGGAGCAGGCGCCGTGCTGGCCCGGCTGTCGCCGCTGGAGGCGCGGGGCCGGCCGTTCGGCTGGAGCGTCCTTGCGACCCTACTGGCGGCGGTCGTGCTGATCGTCCCCTTCCGCGTCCCCCGTCACCCGATCGAGGTGGTGCTGATCCCCCTGGTCGTCCACCTGATGGCCGCCGGCTGGCTGGCGCTCGGCGCGGCCCTGGACCGGCGGCGCGGGACGGCCGCGGCGGAGCCCCCCGCCCTGCTGGTTCCGCTGGTGGCGCTGGCCGTGCTGCTGGCGGTGTTCCAGCTGGTGCTGCGGCTGGGGGTGGGGTTTTAGGGGGAAAGCGCCCACAACTTCGTCATCCTAGGCCTTGTGCCTAGGACCAAGAGACCCCGCGTCGGCAGCCCCGCCGGTGAGGCGACCACCGCACAGCTCCACTTCGGACCTCAGCCGTTTCTGGGTCCTCGCCACGAGGGCGAGGATGACGAGCTAAAGAAAGCTCACCACAACCCCACCTTCTCCTCCACGCTCAGCCGGTCGCTCGGCTGCACGTCGAAGGCCCGCACCCAGGCCTCGTGGTTCCGCACCATGGCGGCGCGATACTGGCCGGGGGCGTGGATGTCGCCGGCGATCTGGCGTTGCAGGGCCGCGTCGGTCTGCACCCGCCGCCAGCGCCGGGCGAAGGACCGGAAGAAGCGCTGGTCGCCGGTCAGGCCGTCCTTGACCACGTCCGGCTTGCCGCCTAGCGACAGGACATAGGCGTCATAGGCGACCCGCAGCCCGGCCAGGTCCCCGATTCCCTCGCCCAGCACCTGGGCCGGTTTCACACACAGGCCCGGCTTGGGGCAGTATCCGGCGTACTGCGCGGCCAGGGGCGCGGCGGCGGCATGGAAGCGAGCGGCGTCCTGTTCCGTCCACCATTTCCCCAGCCGTCCCTTGGCGTCGTAGAGGTTCCCCAACTCGTCGAAGCTGTGGCTGATCTCGTGCGCCATGCCGGCCCCGGCCGAGCCGTAGTTGGTCGCCGCGTCGCCGCCCGGATCGAAGTATGGCGGCTGCAGGATGCCAGCCGAGAACTGGATGGCGTTGGGGCTGAAGCGGATGATCGCCCCCGGCCATTGCGGCGGCAGGCCGTCCCACTGCCCCGGATCGACCGGCTGGGAAAGCTTGGCGACCTCCCGGCGATAGGCGTGGGCCTCCGCCCGGCGCAGGTTGCCGAAGGCGTCGTCCCGCCGGACCTCCAGCCCCGAATAGTCGATCCAGCGGTCGGGATAGCCGACCCCGATGTCCAGCGCCGCCAGCTTGGCCAGCGCCGCCGCGCGAGTCCCCGGCTCCATCCAGTCCGCCCGCTCCAGCCGCGCCTTGAACGCCGTGCGCAGATTCTCGACCATGGCCTGGGCCGCGGCCTTGGACGACGGCGGGAAATACTTGGCCACATAGAGCCGGCCGATGTCGTCGCCGAGGGCCGCCGTCGTGGCGGTCACCGCCGCCTTGCCCCGATCCTCTCCCGCCAGTCCCAGGGCGTCGTGCATCGCCTTGGGCAGCACGCCAGCCGACTGTTTCAGCCGGTGGAAGACCAGGTAGTCGCGCCACGCCTCCAGCGGTTGGCTCTCGACCGCCGCGCCCAGCCCGGTCGCCGCCGTCGGCTGCCAGACCACGAAGGCGTCCCGCCCCCTCAGCCCGGCCGCGTCGAAATAGGCGCCCCAGTCCAGACCCGGCGCCTTGGTCGCGAAGTCGGCGCGGCCCCAGCTGTTGTCGGTCCTGAACACATCGTCGTTGTGGCCGTCCGGCGCGTGGCCGGCGGCCAGGACGGTCTCCAGCGCCGTGACCCGCGCGGCGCGCGCCTCCGCATCGTCCAGCCCGGTCAGGGTCAGCACCGCCGCCACCTGGGCGCGATAGGCCGCGACCTTGGCCGCGTCGGCATAGTCCCCGCGCGGCAGGCCCAGCCCGCCCTGCATCAGGTGCGGCATGTACCGCTCGCCGTCGTGGAAGCCCTGATGGACCCACAGGCGCAGCGGGCTTTCGCCCCGGCTGTTGCCCCCGTCGTCCAACCGCATCGACCGGCCCAGATGCGCGGCCAGGGCCTTACGGTCGCGGATCGCCGCGATGGCGGACAGCTCGGCGCGGATCGGCGCCAGCCCGCGCGCCTCGATCGCCGCCGCATCCAGCCAGGCGGCGTGGTAGTCGCCGACGCGGCCGCCCGCCGTCTCCACCAGACCACGAATCCGCACCGCCGCCTCGTCCCGCAGCATGGCCGTGGTGTCCAGGCTGGCCCGGCCCGCCGGCAGCGGCGTGCTCTTCAGCCACGCCTCGTTGGCGTAGGCGTAGAAGTCATCCCCCGGCCGCACCTGCGCCGCCGCCGAACCAGCCAGCAGCAGCGCCGCCGCGCAGGCCGTCAGTCCCAGAGCGCGCCTATGCACAGGCCGCCTCCCGCTGCGAGAGCGCGGTCATCACGGCCGCCGTGTCGGCGATCCGGGCGAACTCGTCCTGCAGGTCGCTGAGCGCCGCGTCGTGGACGTCGTCCGCCGTGCGCATCCGGCCGTCCACATGCAGCCGGGCGAAGGTCGCCGTGGCGTCGGACACCACCGTCACCTCGAACCCCAGATTGGCCGCCATCCGCGCGGTCGTGGAGACGCAGTGATTGGTGGTCAGCCCGACCAGCACCACGGCCTTCACGCCCCTTCGCCGCAGGTCCTCCTCCAGTCGCGTGCCGATGAAGGCGCTGTTGACCCGCTTGCGATACAGGGGCTCCCCAGGCTGCGGCCGCGCCTCAGGCTTCACGGCGTTGCCAGGCGTGCCGGGGCGCAGGCGCCCTTCCGGGTCCACGGAGTCGTGATGCACATGGACGACCGGCCCTCCGACCGCGCGCCAGGCCTCCAGCAGCATCGCGATATTGCGCTCCGCCCCAGGGTTGTTGCGCACGCCCCAGGCGGCGTCGTCGAACCCCGCCTGCACATCGATCACCAGCAGCGCGGCGTCAGCTCTCAGCGGTCTCACGGCTCGGATCCTCGTCATCTTGACAGCCCTCTTCGGCCGAGGATTGTGAGGACCCAAAGTGTCCGTCGCCATGAGCAAGACGGCGGCGGGGACTGGCGGAATGAACGAAAATCAGACGGCTTCTAGGCGAAACGCAGGCGTGCGCGACGCCCTCGACGAGAAGCTCATCGCCCTGCTGTCGCAGGATGCACGCATGACCCTGACCGCCCTGGCCCAGAAGCTGGCCCTGTCGCGCACCGCGGTTCAGGCGCGCATGGCCCGGCTGGAGCGAGACCAGGTCATTCTCGGCTATCGGGCGGTGCTGGCGACGGGCGAGGACGAAGGCCTGCGGGCGGTGCTGTCGCTGGTGTTCGATCAGCGCCCGTGCGAGCCGGTCGTCGCCCGCTTCCGCCACTGGCCGCAGATCACCCACTACTACTCGGTGACCGGAGCGGTGGACGGCGTCGCCATCGTGCGGACGGCGACGCCTCAGGACCTGTCAAAGCTGGTGGACAGACTGAGCGCCATCGAAGGCGTCGAATCCGTCCGCTCGGCCGTGGTGCTGAAGGCGGAAGAGAGCTGAAATTCTCCTCCCCTGTAAAACGGAGGAGGAGAAGACCCTAGACCGGGTCCGCCGCGCGCTGCTCCAGGCGGTCGGCGTTGCGCTCCAGATCAGCGGCCTTGCCCGGCAGGCTCTTGCTCAGGGCGATCAGCTCGGCGTCGGTGACGTCGTTGCCGCGTGCGCGGTTCTCGGCGATCTGCTTGGCGCGGTAGGACGGGTCCTGCAGACGCACGGCCTCCTCGCGCATCTGGCGGGCGCCGCTGCGCATCTGCTTGGCTCCATCGCGCATGTGGACGCGAGCGTCGGCCAGGTGGCGGGCGGCCATCTCACGGGCCTTGTCGGCGTCGACGCGGGCCCGTTCGGCTAGGACACGCGACTGGGCGACCTGCATGCGCGAGGATTCAAGGGCGACGGCGCGTTCGGCCTGAGCCCGGGCGCGTTCAGCCTGGGCGCGAGCCCGATCGGCATGAGCCTGGATGCGGGCCTCGGCGGCCTGCTGGCGAGCGACGGCGGCCTGTTCACGGGCGAGCTGGGCCTGGCGACGGGCTTCCTCGGCCTGCTGGCGCTCCTCGGGCGTGGCCTCACGATAGCTGTAGTAGTGGAAGCCCTTGCCCGACGGGGCCGGGGGCGCCGGCGGCGCGGGGGAAGCCGGAGGCGCCGGGATGGCGGCCGGCGCTGGAACCGCGGCGGGAGCCGGCAAGGCCGCGACCGTCATCGGAGCGGGCGGCGCCGGCGGGGCCGGAGGCGCGGGCGGCTCGATCCCCAGCAGAGCCAGGTTCACGCCGCGCTTCTGCGACGGGACGATCCTCGCGGCGTCGGCGGCGGCTTCGGATGCGGCCTCAGCGGCTGTCGAGGGCGCGGCCTCCGCATGAGCCTGGCGGCTCAGCTCGACGGCGGCCAGGGGCGCGGCGACGGTGCACAGGGCGGCCACGGTCAGGGCGGCGGTCAGGGGACGGCGGCGGGGAGGCGTATCGGCCATGATGCTGGCGATCCTTTTCTTGAGGGTGCGGGCGTCCGCGGCCATGGCGAAGGCGGCGACGGGCGCGGGTTGAGCGGCCAGGCGCACCAGCGCCCGGGCGTAGAGTCGACGGTCCACCGTCTCGAGGGCGGCGGCGTCGGCGGCCTCTTCCGAGGCCTCGGCCAGGGCGGCGTGCAGCCGCCAGACCAGGGGGTTGAACCAGAACAGGGCGACGGCGGCCTTCGACAATAGGAGGAAGATCCAGTCGCGGCGGCGAAGGTGCGCCAGTTCGTGCGCCAAGATGGCGGGCGCGGACTGCGGCTGGGACAGGCTGAGGGGATCGAGCAGGATCGCCCCCGGCGCCGCGCCCCAGCTGAGGGGACCGGCCACCCGTCCGCTGCCGACCAGACGCGGCCGCGCCACAGGGGCCAGACGCTCCAGGGCCGACAGCCAGGCCGGGCAATCCACCGGCCGCCCTTCCCGCGTCCACTGGTCCAGCAGCAGCACGCCCAGGGCGAAGCGGCCGGCGATCACCGACGCCACCGCCAGCCATCCGGCGGCGACCAGCGCCCAGACCGGCGGCCAGCGCAGGTCGGGGGCGGACACCTCGAAGCTGGCCAGGGGCCACACCTCCAGCGTCACCGCCGGGACCACCGCCGGCGCGGGCGGCAGGGCCTCGATCGCCAAGGCGGGCAGGACCGGCAGGTCCAGGGACGGCAGCAGCAGCATCGCCACGGGCAGCAGCAACAACAGGCAGACCGCCCCCCGCAGCACCTCGACCCTGTCCGCCGCCCGCCGCGTCAGCAGTTCGGCGCAGACCAGACCGGCGCCGGCGATCAGGCCGGACTTGACCAACAGTGCGGCCAGCAGGGTCCAGCTCATGACTTGCGCTCCAGCGCATCATCGATGGCCTTCTCAAGCGCCGCCGCCTCGTCGGGCGTCAGGCGCTGGCCCATGCCCAGCAGGGCGGTGGCGGCGTTGGCGGCGGAGCCGGCGAAGAAGGTGTCCACCATCCGGCGCAGCGCCCCGGCGGCGACCGTCTCGGTGCTCTGGACCGGGCTGAAGACTCCGTCCGTCCGCTCGACCAGGCCCTTGGCCTCCAGCCGCGTCAGCATGGTGCGCACCGCCGAGTCGCTCAGCGGATCGGACAGCGCCGCGCGAACCGCCGAAGCCCCGCCCGAGCCAAGCCTGCACAGGGTCTCGAACACTTCCCTCTCTCGCCGCGGCAAGGATTCGATCACGCCGGCCTCCACGCTTGTTCGCTACATACGTAGCGCTACATGCGTGGCGAATTGTGGCAAGAATGCGGCGAAGAACATGAACTCGCGGTAAGGCGCTCCGCTCCGTCCGCCAGCCGCCGCCCTCAGCTCGACTTCAGCTGCAGGCGCTCGATCTTGCCGGTGATCAGGAAGTAGGCCGCGATCACCAGGGCGCAGTGACCGCCCACGAACCACAGGGCGCCGTCGAAGGAGCCCGTGGCCTGGACGATGTAGCCGATGACGATGGGGGTCACGATGCCGGCCGAGTTGCCGAAGGTGTTGAACACCCCGCCGGTGACGCCCACGAACTCGCGCGGCGAGGTGTCGGAAACCACCGCCCAGCCCAGCGATGCGATGCCCTTGCCGAAAAAGGCCACGGCCATGACCACGATGATCAGCCCGGCGTTGTCGATATAGGCGCAGGCGATGATGCTGGCCGACAGGATCATGCCGATCAGCAGCGGGGCCTTGCGGGCGATGGTCAGCGAGCCGGTACGCTTCAGCAGCTGGTCGGAGATCACTCCGCCCAGCACCCCGCCGACGAAGCCGCACAGGGCCGGAGCGGCGGCGGCGAAGCCGGCGTCCAGGATCGACAGGCCGCGCTCCTTGACCAGGTAGATCGGGAACCAGGTGACGAAGAAATAGGTCAGCACGTTGATGCCGTACTGGCCGATGAACACGCCCATCAGCATGCGGCTGCCCAGCACCTGCTTGACGTTGCCCCAGGTGAACGCCGCGCTCTTGGTGACCGTGCGATCCTCCATGCGGATCAGGCCGCCGCCCGCCTCGATGTAGTCGAGCTCGGCCTGGTTGATCGACGGGTGCTTCACCGGGCTGTGCAGGACGAACCAGAACACCGCCGCGCCCAGCACGCCCAGACCGCCCATGACGAAGAACACCGAATGCCAGTCGAAGGTGTGGACCAGCCACCCCATCAACGGGGCGAAGGCGACCAGCGAGAAGTATTGGGCGGAGTTGAACACCGCCGAGGCCGTGCCCCGCTCCGATCCCGGGAACCAGGCGGCCACGATGCGGGCGTTGCCGGGGAAGGACGGCGACTCCGCCAGACCCACCGCGAAGCGCATGGCGAACAGGCCCGCCACCACCGCGCCCCCGGTCAGGAAGCCGGAGAAGCCCTGCACCACTGTGAAGATCGACCAAAGGGCGATGGCCAGGGTGTAGACCAGCTTGGTCCCGAACTTGTCGAGCAGCGCCCCGCCGGGGATCTGGCCGATCACATAGGCCCACGCAAAGGCCGACATGATGTAGCCCATCTCGACCGCGTTCAGCCCCAGGTCCTTCGACGCCGCGTCGCCGGCGATCGAGAAGGTCGCCCGATCCGCGTAGTTGATCGTCGTCAGGATGAAGATCAGCAGCAGGATGCCGTAGCGAACGCGCGTCGGCTTCTGCGAGGACGTGGTCATGGTCAGGCGCTTCCCGGTCTCTGGACCAGGCGGCGGCGATTATCGCTCTCCCCCGGTCGGTCTCCCATATCCGGGCGCGGACACGCTGCGGACGACTGGATCATAGGCTGACCTTGACCGCTCCTTTTGTCCAATTGCGCTATGGATAGATGCGCCGATTGAATTGATCGGCGCACCAGGCTTCGCCGGGAACGCATCGCTCCTGCATCGCCCGTTAGCCACAACCCCAAGGCGCATAAGGGTTGCTTCCCCTAAAAGCCGAGGCATGGGATCGTCACCCACAGAATCGTATGTTATAGCATAACATATTATCGATCACGCCTTGGGGGCGAAGCTTCATGACGTTCAAGACCACCCGTTCCGCCTTGCTGGCGGACGCGCGCACCGTGCTGTCCGCGATCGGCGCCGTTCCTCTGGCCGCGGCCCTCCTCGCCGCTCCCGCCGTCGCCGAGGAGGCCGATCAGGCGACCTCCGTCAGCTCGGTCACTGTGGAAGGATCAAAAGGCAGCTACGCGTCGAAGACCGTCACCATCGGCGGCAAGGAGGCGGTCTCCGTCCTTGACGTGCCCAACACCATCAGCGTCATCACCCAGCAGCGCATCCAGGACCAGAACCTGGTCACCATGGTCGACGCCCTGGCCCAGGTCCCTGGCGTCTATGTCAGCACCTGGGACGGGCTGATCGGCCAGATCCGCTCACGCGGCTACCTGCTCGACGTGTCCTATGACGGCATCCCCGCCTGGAATAGCGGCCAGGCGCAGGAGTTCGACCTCGTGGTCTATGAGCAGATCGAAGTGCTGCGCGGGCCCGCCGGCATCTTCAAAGGTTCGGGCCAGCCGGGCGGCACCGCCAACTTCGTCCGCAAGCGCGCGCCGCGCGAGTTCGCGGCCTCCGTCGCCGCGTCGGTCGGGACCTGGAACAACTACCGGATCGAGGCCGACATCGGCGGCCCCCTCGCCCTCGACGGCCGCCTGCGCGGGCGCTTCGCCGGCTCCTATCTCGACCGCGAATTCTATGTGGATCGCTCGCGCGAGGAGAAGGTCGTCGCCTACGGCGCGCTCGACTTCGATGTCACCGACCGCACCCTGGCCTCGGTCATGGTCACCTACCAGGACGACCAGGGCGATGCGATGAGCATTGGCCACGCCAACTACTTCCTGGCCGGCCATCCGCTGCACAACCAGTTCCTAGACGTGCCGCGCTCCACCAACCAGTACCCAGACTGGAATCTCAACGTCTACGAGACCCTGGAGTACTCGGCCGACCTGCGGCACGAACTGTCCAACAACTGGGTCCTGCGCGCCAAGGCGACCTATCGCGAACAGCAGAAAATCTTCCGCGACGGCTATCCGACCCCAGGCACGGGCTTCAATCCGGTCACTCAGCGCTTCACCAGCTACACCCGCCGCGAGAACGACGGCACGACGGAGCGCACCGGCGTCGATCTCTACGCCTCTGGTCCGCTCAACCTTTTCGGCCGTCAGCACACCCTGACCGTGGGCTACAGCTACGAGAACTACGACAACGAATACACCGCGATCACCAACCTGCCCGTCTACACCGGAACGCCGGCGGGTTCGGGCATTCCCCTGGGCGACGCCGCCTCGGTGCCGCTGCCCAACTTCGTGCACAACAATGGCGGCGTCACTCGCACCGAGCAGAGCGGCTTCTACGCCCAGGGCCGGTTCGAGCTGATCGACGGTCTGTCGGTCGTGGCCGGGGCGCGGATCAGCGACTTCGACTCCAGGTTCCGCAACATCGCGCCGAACCCCAGCCCCACCGCCTTCGCCAGCCAGGGCAAAGAGGACGGCGTCGTCACCCCTTATGCCGGCGTCGTCTATTACCTGCGTCCGAACATCACCCTCTACGGCAGCTATTCGGACATCTTCATTCCGCAAACAGCCCTGAAGTGGACCGTGTCCGGCGGCACGACCCTGGACCCGCGCGAGGGTCGGCAGATCGAGGGCGGGATCAAAGGGACCTTCTTCAATGAAGGCCTGAACGCATCGCTGGCCGTATTCCGCACGCGGGACGTGAACCGCTCCTTCACCGACGTGGCCCACCCCGGCTTCTTCCTGCAGCTGGGCGAGGTCGAGGTGCGCGGCGCGGACTTCGAGGTCAACGGCAGCCCCATGCCGGGCATCGACCTGTCCTTCGGCTACACCTTCCTCGAGACGGAGCATCTGTCCAACGCCAACGCCAGCCTGATCGGCGCGGCCTTCGACACCTGGGAGCCGAAGCACACGGTCAAGGCTTTCGCCAAGTACACGCCCAGCGCGCCCGGCTGGAACCGCGGCTGGATCGCCGCCGGCCTCCAGGCCCAGAGCACATTCATCGGCGGCGGAGTCGCCGGGGTGCGGGAACAGGAGCCCTACGCCCTGCTCAGCCTGCACGGCGGCTATGCGGTGACGCCGAAAATCTCGCTGTCGGCCTCTGTGAACAACGCCTTCGACAAGGTCTATTACGCTCGCGTCGGCGGCCCCAACACCTACAACACCTTCGGCGACCCGCGGAACGTGACCGTCGCCCTGCGCGCGAGGTTCTGATGGCCTCGCCGCTCTTCGTGGTCGCAGGGAACCAGCTTCGGCTTATGGCCCGCGACAACCGCCTGCGGCTGCTGTCCGTGGCGATCCTGCTGCTGGCGGCGGCCAGC
The DNA here is from genome assembly GCA_913776195.1 of uncultured Caulobacter sp. Taxonomy (GTDB): domain Bacteria; phylum Pseudomonadota; class Alphaproteobacteria; order Caulobacterales; family Caulobacteraceae; genus Caulobacter. Next base: position 17,456 of record CAJYMH010000029.1, on the reverse strand, counting down.
CTGGCCACCGGCGCCGCGCGCCTCCACGCCCAGGCGCTGGAGCGGCGGGCCGCGACTGTCCAGGACCAGGCCCTGTGGGACAATCTCGGACCTATCAATCCGCACGGCGCGGCTCATGCCGGCCGCACCGTCTATGCGCCGGTCTCTCGCCTCGCCGCCTTCGAACCGGGACTGAGCGACTTCCTCGGCTCGTCGGTCAGGCTGGAGGGCCATTCCCAGAACCCCTCCCGAGACCGCCCCATGGAAGGCGGGACCGCCATCAGCCGCTTCGGCGGGTTCTCCGCCGCCTGGGCGCTGCAGGTGGTGGGGCCGCTGCTGATCATACTCGCCGGTTTCAGCATCTTCTCCGGCGAACGCGCGCGAGAGCGGCTGAAGCAGGAGTTGGGCGCCGGCGCCTCGGCCCGCACCCTGGTGTTCGGCCGGCTGATCGGCCTGGCCGCAGCGGGCCTCATCCTGCTGGCGGCGTTCGCGCTCACCGGCGGGTTTGTCCTCGCGCTCGGCGGCGCCTCGGCGGCGGAGGCCGTGGGTCTGCTCGCCATCACCGCGGGCTACGGCCTCTATCTCACCACCTTCGCCGCCCTGACCATCGGGGCCTCTGCCCTGCTGTCCTCGGCGCGCGCCAGCCTGGTCCTGATGCTCGGCTTCTGGGCGGTCTCGACCCTCTTGGTCCCCCGCATAGCCCCGGCCCTGGCCGAGGGTCTGCACCCCACGCCCAGCGCCCCCGCCTTCGAGGCGGCCGTCACCGACGAAGCCAAGAACGGCGTCTCCGGCCATGACCCGGCCGACGAGCGCCTCGACGCCCTGAAGCAAAGCCTGCTCAAGCAGTACGGCGTGTCGAAGGTTGAGGACCTGCCGTTCAACTTCTCCGGCGTAGCCCTGGAGTTCGGCGAGAAGAACTCCACCGACACCTACAACCGTCACTACGAGGCCCTGTTCGGCGCCTATGGCCGGCAGGACGCGGTGCAGCAGGCCTTCAGCCTCGCCTCGCCCGCCATGGCCGTCGGTCCCTGGTCCCGCGCCTTCGCCGGCACGGACTTCGCCGCCCACCGCCTCTTCCTCAGCGAGGCGGAGACCTACCGTTACGCTCTGATCCAGAGCCTGAACGGCGACGTTCGGACCAACCGTCCGAACACCGACGATCCCTATCTCGCCGACGTATCGAAGATCGGGGCCGACCTGAAGTTCGAGCATCGCCCGACCACCCCGGCCGAGGCCTGGGCCGCGCAGGTCGCCAACCTGAAGATCCTCATCGCTTGGCTGCTGGCCAGCCTCGCCTTCGCCGCCTTCGCCGCGACCCGCCTGGAGCGCACCACATGACGACGCTCGTCGCCATCACCCGTCACGAACTGCGGCGCGCCCTACGTGACCGCGCCCTGCCCTGGCTCCTCGTCCTGTTCGCCGCCCTGGCCGCCTATGGCGCCTGGAACGGCGCCCACTGGGCGAAGGCGCGCGCCGCCACCGTCCAGCTCATCAACGAGGAGATAGGCCCGCTGGTGGAGATGCGGCGCGAACAGTTGGCCGAGGCGCCCGCTGGGACCTGGCCGTTCTCGGCCACCCCGCAGCTCGCGCCCTTCCGCCTGGTGCTCAGTCCCGGCGCCATGGCGCCCCTCTCCATCGGTCAGGCGGAGGCCTACCCCTACGCCGCACGGATGATCCCGCTGCAGGACATCACCATGTTCGACGCCTTCAAGGTCGACGTGGACAATCCCGCCGTGCGGGCCGCCGGCCGCTTCGACCTGGCCTTCGTCATCGTCTTCATCCTGCCGCTGGTGCTGCTCGCCGCCGCTTTCGACCTGTGGTCGCGGGAGCGTGAACGCGGCATCGCCGCCCTGGTCCTGTCCCAGCCGGTCGGCCCGCTGACCCTGCTGGGCGGCAAGGCCTTGGCGCGGGCGATCGTCCTGCTGACGCCGGTCATGGCCATCGTCCTCCTGACGCTCGTCGCCTTCGGGGCGGCGCAACCCGACGGCCTGATCGCGACGGCTCTGGTGGTGATCGTCTACGGCCTGTTCTGGATCGCCCTGGCGACCTTGATCAACGTCTTCGCAAGCCGCTCGACCGAGGCCGCCCTGGCTGGCGGCGCGGCCTGGCTGGCCGTCGTGGTCCTGGTTCCGGCCCTGGCCCTGGCCGCCGCCAACGTCCTGTCGCCCGCCCCGTCGGAGATGCGCTTCTCCGCCGCCTACCTGGAGCAGAGCCGCGCCATCCGCAAGGAGCAGCGCCAGATCCGCGAAGCGCGCGGACCGGAGGTCGTCGCCGATCCCGCGCCGAAAATCCCCGACCGCATCCGCAACTTCTTCAAGGAGCGGACGGTGGAGGATCAACGCCTCGCCCCGCTGGTCCAGGGCCAGCTGAACGCCCGCGCCGAACGCCGCGCCGTTCTCGACACCTTGCGGCTCTTCCTGCCGTCGGTGGCGGCGCAAGACGCTCTGGACCGCATCGCCGGGGCGGACGCCGACCGCGCGGTCAGCTTCCAGTCCCAGGCCCTGGCCTTCACCGCCCAAACCAAGATCTGGCTGGGCGAGCGGCTGAAGAACGACCAGCCGCTGGCCTCCGAAGACTACGACCGTCTGCCCCGCTTCCAGTTCCGCGAGGCTCCGGCCGGCGCCTTCCAGACCGGCGTGCTCGCCGATCTGGGCGCCCTCGCCTTCGCCATCGCCCTTCTCGTCGCCGGCGCCGTTCTCGGCCGCCGCGCGGCCGCCAGCCTCTAGGAGACGCCGCCATGCTCAAGGCGACCGGACTGACCAAGACTTACGGCGCGCACGTCGCGCTGGACCGCCTCGACCTTAATGTCGCGCCGGGCGAGATCTACTGCCTGCTCGGCGCCAACGGCGCTGGCAAGTCGACGACCATCAAGCTGTTCCTCGGACTGCTGCAGCCCACCGCCGGCTCGGCCGCCATCGACGGGATCGAGGTGTCGAAGGACCCGCTGCAGGCCCGCCGCTGCCTGCTCTACATCCCCGAAATGGTCGCCCTCTATGACGAGCTGACGGGGCTGGAGAACCTCGCTTACTTCGCCGACCTGGGTCAGGTGGAGGACCGTTCTCCCGCCCGCCTCAAGGCCTGCCTGGCCGAGGCGGGGTTGCAGGAGGCCGCCTTCGACCGTCGCGTCTCCGGCTATTCCAAGGGCATGCGCCAGAAGGTCGGCATCGCCCTGGCCATCGCCAAGCAGGCCAAGGCCCTGCTGCTGGACGAGCCGACCTCCGGCCTCGACCCCCAGGCCTCGGCGGAATTCCACGAACTGCTCAGCCGCCAGCGCGACCGCGGCGCCGCGATCCTCATGGCCACCCACGACCTGTTCCGCGCGCGCCAGGTCGGCGACACCATCGGCCTGATGCGCGCCGGGAAGCTGCGCCGCACCCTGCCCGCCGCCTCGGTCACCGCCCAGGACCTGGAAGCCCTCTATCTGGAGGAGATGGCCGTCACCGCCTGACGGCCTAGCCCCGAAGCCGCATCGCCTCCACCAGCAGGGCGAAGGCCGGGGTCTGCTGGCGGCGGCTGGGGTAGTAGAGGTGATAGCCGGCGAACGGTGCGCACCAGTCGGCCAGGACGTGGACCAGCTCGCCCCGGTCCACATACGCCTGAAGCATCGCGTCCGGCAGGAAGGCGATCCCCATCCCCCGCAGGGCGGCGTCGATGATCAGATCGCCGCTGTTGAACACCAGCTGTCCCTCGACCCGCACCCGCAGCTCGCGCCCGTCTCTGTCGTCGAACTCCCAGGCATAAAGCGCCCCATGCGTCGGCAAACGCATGTTGATGCAGTTGTGCGCCGTCAGTTCCTGGGGCGTGCGCGGTTTCGGCCGCTCGGCGAAATAGGCCGGCGACGCCGCCGCCATCATTCGCAGGTCCGGCCCCACCGGCACGGCGATCATGTCCTTGGCCACCGTCCCGCCGAAGCGGATGCCCGCATCGTAGCGCTCCGCCACGATGTCGGTCAGGCCGTAATCGACCACCACCTCCACATTGATGTCGGGGTGCAGCGGCAGCAGCCGGTTCAGGGCCGGTACGATCACGGTCGCCGCCGCGTGTTCCGTCGCCGTGAGCCGAAAATTGCCCGCCGGCCGGTCGCGCAATTCGCTCAAGGCCGCCAGCTCGGCGTCGATCTCGTCCAGGCGCGGGCCTACGCTGTGCAGCAGCCTGTCGCCGGCCTCCGTCGTGGTCACGTTGCGCGTGGTGCGGGTCAGCAGCCGCACGCCCAGCCGCGTCTCCAGCCCCCGGATAGTGTGGCTCAGGGCGGACTGCGAGACGCCCAGCTTGGCCGCCGCGCGGGTGAAGCTGCGAACCCGGGCCACCTCCAGAAAGGCGGTCAGGTCGTTGATGTTGGTCCGGACCATGATCGCCTCCGCACTGCGAATTATGAATCTCATTCATAACTGCATGCAGCTTTCCCCGTCTAATCGCGGGAATGGGAAAGCCTTACCTTACGTCCCGGCGACGCCCCCGCGGTGCCCTCATCACAACCCAGACCCAGGCGACCTCCATGACCACCAAAGCCTACGGCGCTTACGCAGCCGACAAGCCGCTCGAGCCCATCGACATCCAGCGCCGCGCGCCGGGCCCCAAGGATGTTCAGATCGAGATCGCCTATTGCGGCGTCTGTCATTCCGACCTCCACACGGTTCGCTCGGAATGGGCGGGGACGCTCTACCCCTGCGTCCCAGGCCACGAGATCGTCGGCCGCGTCTCCGCCGTCGGCGCGAGCGTCAGCAAGTTCAAGGAAGGCGATATCGTCGGCGTCGGCTGCATGGTCGGCAGCTGCAAGAGCTGCGGCTCCTGCGACGAAGGCCTTGAGCAATACTGCGTCGGCTCCGGCTTCGTCGGCACCTACAACGGCCCGACCGACGACGCTCCGGGCCACACAATGGGCGGCTATTCCGACCGCATCGTGGTCGATCAGGACTTCGTGCTCAGCATCAAGCATGCGCCGGAACAGCTCGCCGCCGTCGCCCCGCTGCTGTGCGCCGGCATCACCACCTACTCGCCCCTGCGCCACTGGAAGGCCGGTCCGGGCAAGAAGGTCGGCATCGTCGGCATCGGCGGTCTGGGCCACATGGGGGTCAAGCTGGCCCACGCCATGGGCGCCCGCACAGTGGCCTTCACCACCTCGGAATCCAAGCGCCAGGAAGCCCTGGACCTGGGCGCCGACGAGGTGATCGTCTCGCGCAACGCCGACGAGATGGCGGCCCACGCCGGCACCTTCGACTTCATCCTCAACACCGTGTCGGTCAGCCACAACCTGGACGCCTATACCGCCCTGCTGAAGCGTGACGGGACCCTGTGCCTGGTCGGCGTGCCGGAGCATTCGCACCCGTCGCCGGACGTCGGCGCGCTGATCTTCGGCCGCAAAGCTATCGCCGGCTCGCTGATCGGCGGCATCGCCGAGACCCAGGAGATGCTCGATTTCTGCGCCGAACACGGCATCGTCTCGGAGATCGAGATGATCCGCATCCAGCAGATCGACGAGGCCTATGAACGCATGCAGCGCAGCGACGTGAAGTACCGCTTCGTCATCGACAACGCGTCGTTGCAGGACGCGTAGGGGCCACCGCTCTCCGCTCATCCCCGCCCTCGGGCGCGCTTGCCCGGCCCCGGGGGCGGGGATGAGCGGGTTTGAGGTTCTACAGATATTTCATCCACCACCGACCGCTCCGCCGCTTCACCTCCGCGAACCAGCGGCAGGCGAACCAGCAAGGAACCGCGACCACCGCCGCCAGCAGCCACAGCTGCGCCACGCCCGGCAGGCTGAAGGCTTCGCCCTGATTGGGACCGAACAGGCTTAGCCCCGCCAAGTTCAGCAGATGCAGGCCGTAGAGGTGGATCAGATAGAAGAACAGCGGCGCCCCGCCGAACACGGCCAGCAGACCCACCACCCGCTCCGGCGCTTTCTCCAGCCCCGCCAGCAGCAGCGCGCCCACGCCCAGGGTCAGCAGCACGAAGCCGGCCGAGGGCGGATACTTGGTCAGGTTCAGCACGCTCATCACCGTGCGGAGGGCCTCACCCTGCACCGCCCAAGGCGTCGGCTCGCCATAGACGTTGATCGCCCGCAGCACCGCGAACAGGGCCAGCATCGTCACGCCCGTGATCGCCAGCCGGCGACGACGCGCGGCGCCCTCGCCCGCGAACCACGGCCCGATGGCGTAGCCCAGCGCCGCGATCCCGATCCAGGGCAGCAGCGGATATGAAGTCCGCGCCCGCCCGCCCCAGGGCAGGTCGATGAACCCGCGGTCATGCAGCACCGCCCAGATCGCGTGGCCCGGCTGGCCCTGAGCGAAGCTGATCGGATCGAGCAAGTTGTGCCCCAGCACGATGACCGCCCCCACCGCGATCAGCGCCGTCCGCGGCAGGTGGACCAGCCCCGCCAGGGCGATCATCGACAGGCCGATGGCCCAGATCACCTGCAGATAAATGGTCGGCGGGGTCAGGGAGAAATTCCAGGCGAAGCTGACCACGGTCAGCTCCAGCACCACCAGGAACAGGCCCCGCTTCAGCAGGAAGCTGGAGGCCGCCTTCGCCCCGCCCTGCTTGGACCCATAAAGCCACGCGCCCAGCCCGGTCAGCGCCACGAACACGGGCGCGCAGAGGTGGGCCGACAGCCGCGTGAAGAACAGGGCCGGTGAAATCGCCTGCACGTCCATGGGGTCCGATACCTGCGCGTGGATGAAGAAGAACTCCCGCGTGTGGTCCACCAGCATCAACAGGATCACCAGCCCTCTCAGGGCGTCGATGGAGCGGATGCGGCCTATCGGCGTCGAAACGGTGCGGTCGGTTGACATCATCACGGCCAAGCCACTAACCGATATGTAATAACATTACAAATGGAGCCGCCGTGTCCGTCCTCTCGACCTGCGCAAGCCTGTGCCTGCTCGCCGCCCCTGAAACGACGCAGGTCGAACCGACGCGCGCCGACCCCGCCCACGAGGTCGGCGAGATCGTCATCCTCGGCCGCCGGGGCGTGGTCCGCGACGTGACCCTCAGCGCCGGATCGGTCACGGAGCGGATGTCCCCCTCCTCCCGTTCGGTGGAAAGCGACCTGCTGGAGGCCGTGGGCGCCGTCCGCCTGGCCGACGCCCTGGAACTGGTCAGCGGCGTCAGCCAGCAGAACAACCGCGGCGGGGTGATGGACAACTTCGCCATCCGCGGCTTCCTGGGCACGCCCGACGGCGGGGCCGAGTATTACGTCGACGGCTTCCTCGCCAATCGCGGCTTGGCCCCGCCCCGCGACCCTGCCACCGCCGAGCGCATCGAGATCCTGAAGGGCCCCGCCGGCGCCCTGTTCGGCGACATCGACCCCGCCGGCCGGGTGAACATCGTCTCCAAGACCCCGCGTTTCGAACGCACCTTCAACCTCACCGCCACCGTCGGCTCCTTCGGCCTGCGCCGCGGCGAGGTCGACCTGACCGGCCCGCTAACCGACGACCTTGCCGCCCGGCTCGTCGTGGCGGCGGAGCACAGCGACGGCTGGCGCGACCATGTGCATCTCGACCGCCAGGTCATCGCGCCGTCCCTCACCTGGCGGCCTGCCGACGACCTGCGCCTGACCTATGTGGGCGAGTTCACCCGCTTCGACACCCCGTTCGACCGGGGTCTGCCGGCCCTGAACGGCGACGCCCTGGCCGTGCCGCGTTCCCGCTATTTCGGCGAGCCCGCCGACGGGACGACCCGCTTCCGCAACGAGCGGCACCAGCTCACCGGCGACTGGCGCATCAACGAGGACTGGAGCCTGAACGGCGGCTTCGCCTATCGCGACGGCACGCTGAGAGGCCTGTCCAGCGACCACTCCCGCCTGGTCGGCGACACCTTGTGGCGCCAGCGTCGCCAGCGTGACTTCAGCACCCAGGACATCTCCGCCCGGCTCGAGCTGAACGGCCGCATCCAGGCCGCCGGCGCGCACCATCTGGGCCTGGGGGTGAAGGGCTACACCATGGACTTCCAGGAACGCTGGATGCGCCGCAACCCCACCGCCGCCGCGCCCTATCCGATCAACGTCCACAACCCGGTCTATGGCGGCCCGCAGCCGACCCTGGCCCCCTTCACCGACAATCGCGAGAAGCGCGAGGTCCTCACGCTCTACGCCCAGGACCTTTGGGAGGTCACCGACCGCCTCAGCGTCGTCGGCGGCATGCGCTACGACAACTATCGCCAGAGGATCCGCAACAACCGCACGGGCGCGGTGGGCAAGGCGTCGGACAGCCCTCTCGACTGGCGCCTGGCCGGCCGCTACCGCCTCGCCGAGGCCTGGACCCTGCACGCCAGCTACGGCCGCTCCTTCGTCCTCAATTCCGGCACGGGCCGCACGGGCGCCGGCTTCGCGCCGGAAGAAGGCAAGGGCTGGGAGGTCGGCCTGTCCGGCGCCTGGGACGGCCTCGACGTCAACGCCACCTGGTTCGACATCGAGAAGCGCAACATCCTGACCAACGACCCCACCGATCCCAACTTCCTGGCTCCGGTCGGCAAGCTGACCACGCGGGGGCTGGAGCTGGACGCCTCCTGGCGCCTCGGCGAGGGCTGGCAGGTGGTGGGCGCCTACGCCTGGACCGACGCCGAAACCGACGACGCCGCCTTCGCCAGCAAGGACGTGCTCAACGTGCCCGAACACTCGGGCTCGGTGTACGTGGTCGGCCGCTTCCCCACCGCGCACGGCACGGAATGGTCGGTCACCGCCGGCCTCGCCCACACCGGCGACCGCGCCGCCGCCATCGACGGCAGCGGCGTGCGCCTGCCCGCCTACTGGAAGGCCAAAGCGGCGGTGGAATACGGGATCACGAAAGCAGTCACTCTGCGCCTGGAGGCCGACAACCTCTTCGACGAACACTACGCCGCCAGCTCCTACAGCCCCCTCTGGATCTTCCCCGGCGCGCCAAGAGTGGTGCGAGCGTCTGTGAAGGTGGCGCTGTAGGGGGAGACGCAGGCGATTTCAGCCGCTCACTCCCGCGAAGGCGGGAGCCCATGCTGAGTCAGATTGGGTCCCAGCCTGCGCGGGGATGAGCGGAAGTGGGAAGGTTTTCGCGTCCTTCGACAGGCTCAGGATGACGAAATCCGAGCTATCCAGCGCCGTCATGCTGAGCGGGAGCGCCAGCGACCAGTCGAAGAGCGCAAACCCTCACTTCCCGTAGTTCAACCGGCCGCTCTCGGCGAACATCCTGAACTTTGGGACCACCGCGCAGCGCAAGCGGCCGTCCACCAGGGCGACGCGGGCGGCCTTGCCGGGGCCCGGCGCGAAATAGGCCGCCTGGCCTGCCGTCTCGGCGCGCAGGAAGACCGGGCCGGTGAACTGGCAGACCGGCTGCTTGTCCTTCTGGCCGTCCACGAGGACGCGGGTGCACATCACATGACCCACCCGCCGCTCGAACTTCATGCCGTAGAAGCGCGTCTCCGACACCGAGAGCGGCGCGGCGTCATAGGCCGCCTCGGAGATCACCTCGCAGGGCGGACCGTCCATCGACCAGCGAGCGGCCTCCTGCCGGTCGGCGAGTTCCTGCTTACGCACGTTCAGGGCGGCGGTGGCGGCTGTCCCCGCCCAGACGGCTCCGACCGCCGTCCAGATCACGACACGCTTCACCAAGCGCAGATTGATCAAGTTGAACCCCATCGCCGACACCTCCCTGGCGCGAAAGCGAAGGAGAGCGGCTTATCGGGGGTCTGGCAAGGCTTGAGGGCCTACCCCACCACCGCCTTCATCGCGGCGTGGGCGTCCTTCTGGGCCTTGGCGATCTTGGCCTTCAGGCCCTTGAGGTCCTTGGCGCCGCCGGCGCGGGCCAGCAAAGCCTGGAAGGGTTTCGGCTCCAGGGCCGGGTCGGCGTAGTCGTCCAGCGCCACCTTGAGCACCTGCTGCACCGCCTGCTGCAGGTCCCAGGCCTCCTCCAGCGTGGTCAGCGCCTCTGGGTCGGCCAGACCGGCCTCGCGCATGGCGGCCAGGCTGTCGGCGATGTTCTGGTTCAGAGGGCCGCCGTGGGGCGCATGGACCAACTGTAGGAACTGGGCGGCGAACTCGATGTCCACGAAGCCCCCCGGTCCCATCTTCAAGTCCCAGTCGCCTTTCTGAGGCTTCTCAGCCGCCAGCAGGTCGCGCATCTCGCGGACGGCCTTCACCGTCGCCTTGCGTTCACGAGGCTGGCGAAGCGCGCCCTCCACTGCGGCCTGGGCGTCGACGGCCATGGTCTCGTTGCTGGCCCAGACCACGCGGCCGCGGGTCATGGACATCATCTCCCAGACCTCCGCCTCTTCGGCGTAGTAGCGCTCGAAGGAGGCCAGGCTCACCGCCACCGGCCCCTTACTGCCCGTGGGGCGCAGGCGCATGTCGACCTCGTACAGCTCCCCCTCGCCCGTGGGGACCGACAGGGCCGCGATAAGGCGCTGGGTGAAGCGGCCGAAGAAGGTCTCCGCCCCCCAGCCCTTGCCCTCGGACATCGCCGCCGGGTCGGCCGACCGGTACAGCGTCATCAGGTCCAGGTCCGAACGCGCTGTCATCTCGCCCGAGCCGCACTTGCCCAGGGCCACCACCGCCACTTCTCCGTCCGGAAAGGCGCCGCCCTGGCGGATCGTCTCGGCCATGGCGGCGGGAGCCAGGCCACGGATCACCGCATGGGCCAGGTCGGCGAAGGCGTGGCCGCTGTCCGACGCGCTGACCGAGCCGCTCATAACCCGGAAGCCGACGCGGAACGCCTGCTCCCGGTGGAAACGGCGCACGCGATCCATGCTGCCCTCGAAGTCCTCCAGGTTCAGCTTCGGCGCGGCATCGATCTCGATGGCGCCGAAGAAGCTGGGGTCCAGCAGGGCGTCCAGCGCCGCCGGTCGTCGCGCCAGGGTCTGGGCCAGGCGCGGGGCGAAGGCCATGACCTGCACGATCAGCTCGAACAGCTTCGGCTGGGCCAGGAACAGCGACTGGATCTGCACGCCAGAGGTCAGGCCGGCGAAGAAGTCCCCGAACCGGTTGAACGCCGCGTCCGGCGCTCCCGTGGCGTGGGCGGCGTCCAGCAGGCGCGGGCCAAGCCGGGTCAGCAGCTCGCGCCCCCGCTCCGTCCGCGTCGCCGCCACATGGCCATGGTGCCAGCCGCGAATAGTCTGGGATACGCGCTCAGGATTGGAGAACCCCATGCGCTTCAGCGTCTCCAGAGTCGCTGGATCGTCCTCGACCCCGGTGAACACCAGGCTGCCGAAGCGGGAGGACAGCTCCTCCTCCCCCGCGAACAGCTTGCCATAGCGGACATTCACATCCTTCAGGATGCGCCCCACCGCGGCGTCGAAGCTGCGCAGGTTCGCCTGGCCCCACAGGGCGGCGACCTTCTTCCGCTCGGCGTCGCTCTCCGGCAGCTTGTGGGTCTGCTCGTCGGCGATCATCTGCACCCGGTGCTCGAGGGCCCGCAGGTCCCGATAAGCCCGGGTCAGGGCGATGCAGGTCTCGCGATCGACCCGCCCCTCATGGGTTAGGGACTCCAGCGCCGACAAGGTCCGTCGCCCGCGCAGATTCGGCCGCCGCCCGCCGAGGATGAGTTGCTGGGTCTGGACGAAGAACTCGATCTCTCGGATGCCGCCGCGCCCCAGCTTCAGGTTCGCGCCCTTGGCGGTCAGGCGCTCGTCCACCTTGTAGGCATGGATCTGGCGCTTGATGGAATGGATGTCGGCGATGGCCGCGAAGTCCAGGTTCCGCCGCCAGATGAACGGCTGCAATCCCTTGATGTAGGCCTCGCCCCTGGCGATGTCCCCGGCCGCCGCGCGGGCCTTGATGTGGGCCGCACGCTCCCAGTTCTGGCCGACGCTTTCGTAGTAATCCATCGCCGCGTCCACGGTCATGGCCGGCGGTGTGGACGACGGGTCTGGCCGCAGGCGCAGGTCGATGCGGAAGACATAGCCGTCCGGCGTGCGGTCCTGAAGGATCTGGGCCGTGGCCTTGGCGATGCGGACGGTGACCGTCTCCATCTCCGCACCCTCGGCCAGCAACAGGGCCTCCGGCTCGTAGAAGATCGAGAAGTCGATGTCGGACGAGTAGTTGAGCTCGAACGCCCCGTACTTGCCCATGGCGATGCAGAACAGGCCGGGGACCGGCCCCGCCGCGCCCTCGCCGATGGCGGTCAGGGTCCCACGCTCCACCTCCGCCCGCGCCGCCAGCTTCAGGGCCGATTGCAGGCAGGCGTCGGCGAACCGGGTCAGCGTCCCCGTCACCGCGTCGAGGTCCCAGACCCCGCCCAGATCGGCCAGGGCCGTGGTCAGATGGACGTCGGACTTCAGCTGGCGCAGCCGCTCCCGCGCGGGCTGAAGCTCAAGATCACCGGCCGCCGTCGCCTCGGCGATGATGGTCTCCACCACCTTGGCCGGGTCGCCTTCCAGCGCGGCGTGCAGACTGGTCGGCCGCCGCCGCGCCAGACCGGCCAGATAGGGGGCGGCGGCGAACACCGGGGCCAGGGACGGCCACGCCCCCTCCAGGGTCGCGATCCAACCGTCGGCGGTGGCGGCGCGCGCCAGGATCTCGTGGGTCCGCTCGGCGGCCTTGGGATCGACCACCGGCCCGCAGGGTTGGATCAGCTCGACCAGCCGCATGGATCAGCCCGGCGGCGGAATGATGAAGGCCACCCGCAGGCCCGGACCGCGGCCGTCATACTCGCCCGCGCCCTCCGACAGCTCGATACGCCCGCCGTGCGCCGTCGCCACCGCCGAGACCAGCGACAGGCCCAGGCCCGCCCCAGGCTGGCTGCGGCTGCGCTCCAGGCGCACGAAGCGTTCGACCACGCGGGGGCGGTCCGCCTCGGGCACGCCGGGTCCGTTGTCGGTGACCGAGAACTCCACGTCCCCGGACGAGCGGCGGCGCAGGCGCAGCATGATCGCCCCGCCCTCCGGCGTGTACTTGATGGCGTTGTCGAGGATGTTGGCCAGGGCCTGGGCCATGAACTCGCGGTTGGCCTTGATGGCCAGGCCCGGCGTGATCTCCGCCTCGAAGGTCTGGTCCTTCTCCTCGCTCACCGCCTCATAGAGTTCGGCCATGTCGGCGGCGAGCTCGGCGGCGTCGAACACCTGCGGATCGGGGGCGGAGCCCGCCGCCTGCAGACGCGCGATGGCGAGCACGGCGTTGAAGGTCTTCAGCACCCCGTCGGTGTCTTCCAGCGCCTGCTCCAGCGCCTTCATCGGATCGCCCTTGCCGTTCTCGGCCTCGATCAGGGCCACCTCGACCCGCGCCCGCAGGCGGGTCAGGGGCGAGCGCAGGTCGTGGGCGATGGCGTCGCCGGCATGGCGCAGGCCGCCCATCAGACGCTCGATCCGGTCGAGCATGTCGTTCAGGCCCTCGGCGAGCTCATCATACTCGTCGCGCGTGCCCCGTACCGGCGCGCGGGCCTTCAGGTCGCCGGACCGCACCGCGTTCACCACCTCGGCCAGGCCGGACATGCTGCGGCTGACGTTTCGGCTGATCAGCACCCCGCCGGCAAGGCCCAGAACGATGACCAGCGCCCCGGCGCCCCACAGGGCGCGGACGATCTTCATCACATAGGACTCGGACTCGCCCACATCGGCGCCGACGAACAGGATCTCGCCCCGGTCCAGCCGCACCTGATAGCCGCGCGCTGGCCGTTTCACCTCCGCCCCGTCCAGGTCGGTCTCGGTCAGGGTGAAGGTGGTCCACTTGTCCTTGGAGTCGCCGAAATCGACCACCGGGCTCTCCTCGATGGAGCCCGACAACCGCTTTCCGTCGGCGGTCATCAGCAGGTACAGGAACGGCCGCTCACCCAGGGAACGCTCGACCAGTGTCTGGTTCAGGGCGTCTGCCCCGCCCAGGCGATAGGCCGCCTGCAGCGACTCCATCTCCCGGCTGATCTCCTTGTCCGCGCGGCGGTTCACCTCGCCGGCGGTGGCGATATAGATGTAGCCGAGGAACGCCGCCGCCGCCGCCGCGAACAGCGCCAGGAACAGCAGCGTCAGCCGGAACGGCGTGGTGCGAAGGAGACGCGGCAGGCGCATGGCCCGCCCTTAGGCGTCGAGACGGTAACCGGCGCCGCGGACCGTCTGCAGCATCGGACGGTCGAAGCCCTTGTCGATCTTCGAACGCAGACGCGAGATGTGGACGTCGATCACGTTGGTCTGGGGGTCGAAATGGTACTCCCAGACCTTCTCCAGCAGCATGGTGCGGGTAACCGACTGGCCGGCGTGGCGCATCATGAACTCCAGCAGCTGAAACTCGCGCGGCTGCAGGTCGATCTCCGTGCCGGCGCGGTGCACCGTGCGGGCGATCAGGTTCATCTCGAGCTCGCCGACCTTCAGGGTCGTGGCCACGGCGCCGGTCTCGCGGCGGCGCGACAGGGCCTCGACCCGGGCGGTCAGTTCAGCGAAGGCGTACGGCTTGACCAGATAGTCGTCGGCGCCGGCCTTCAGCCCGACCACCCGGTCGTCGATCTCGCCCAGAGCCGACAGGAACAGCACGGGCGTGCCGTCGCCTTCGCGACGCAGGGTCTCGACGACCTCCACCCCGTTCATCTTGGGCATCATGCGATCGACGATCAACACGTCGAACTCGCCGTCGCGAGCAGCCTTCAGGCCCTCCTCCCCGTCCGGCGCATGCAGGCACTCATAGCCGGCGTCGGTCAGGCCGCGCTTCATCGCGTCGGCCGCCTCCAGATCGTCTTCGATGATCAGGATACGCATGCTTCGAGCCCCCCAGCGCTCAACGGTCGTACGGCGAGCCCCTCGCCGCGAATGGATACGGCGCGGAGGCGACTCACCTCCGCGCCGAAGAAGTCTAGTTCGTAATCTTCAAGGGCAGGTAGAGGGCGCGGCCCTGCCGAACCACACCGAGCAGGACGCTGGTGCGGTTGGCCTTGCGCGCGGCGTCCACCGCCGAAGAGACTTCCGAGGCGGACGTCACCGCCCGCGTATTGACGCTGGTGATCACGTCGCCGCGACGCAGGCCCAGTTCGCCGGCGTTCGAGTTGGCGGTCACGCTGTCCACGGCCACGCCGCGGACATTGGCGTCCAGGTTGAAGCGGCGCCGCGCCGCGTCGTCCAGCGGCACCAGCTGCATGCCCAGCACCGCCTGGCCGGCGGCCGGAGCGTTCGGCGTGGCGCGGCCCTGGCCCGAGTTGTCGCCGTCGGTCGAGGCGTTCAGCTCGCTTTCAGACGGGCGGGTGCCCGAGCGGACATTGACCTTGGTGCGCTTGCCGTCGCGGATCACGTCCAGGGCGATGTTCTCGCCCGGCTTGGCCTTGGCCACTTCGCGGGTCAGCTCGCCGTTCGACTTGATGTCGACGCCGTTGACCGCCGTGACCACGTCGCCCGGACGCAGGCCGCCGCGCTCGGCGGGGCCGCCCGGCACCAGATCGGCGATGATCGCGCCGCGCTGGTCGCCCATGCCTTGCGCCTCCGCCATCTCGGCGGTGAAGGCCTGGATGGTGGCGCCGATATAGCCGCGGGTGACCTTTCCGCCGTTGATCAGCTGCTTGGACACGCTCTCGACCAGGTCGGCCGGGATGGCGAAGCCGATGCCCACCGAACCGCCCGACGGCGAGAAGATCGCCGTGTTCACGCCGATGACCCGGCCATAGATATCGAAGGTCGGGCCGCCCGAGTTGCCCCGGTTGATCGGCGCGTCGATCTGGATGAAGTCGACGAAGTTCTCGCCGATGTCGCGGCCATAGGCGCTGATGATCCCGGCGGTCGCCGTGCCGCCCAGGCCGAACGGGTTGCCGATGGTGATGACCCAGTCGCCCACGCGCGGCTTGGCGGCGTTCTCGAAGCTCACATAGGGATACTTCTCGCCGTTCTTGCCCTGAACCTTCAGGACGGCGATGTCGGTGCCCTCGTCGCGGCCGACGATGGTGGCCTTGTATTCCTTGCCGTCCTTCAGGGTGACGGTGATCTCCTCGGCGTTCTCGATCACGTGGTTGTTGGTGACCACATAGCCGTCTTCCGAGATGAAGAAGCCCGAGCCCGACGACTGCTGTCGCGGCAGGCGCGGCTGCCCCTGTTGGGTCTGGCCTTCGCCATCTTCGTTGTTCTCACCCTGCGGCGGCTGCGGCAGCAGGCCGAACGGCAGCCCCGGCAGACGCTGGGCCAGGGCGCGCGGATCGGCGCGCGAAGTGACGTCGATCGACACCACCGCCGGCGAAACCTGTTCAAAGATGTCGGCGAACGACATCGGCGCGCCCGGAGGCGGCGCGAAGATCGGCGTGGTCGCCGATGTCCTCATCAGCACCGGTCGCGAGTCGGCGTTGGCGGGGGCTAGTCGAAAGCCCACTCCAGCCAGGGCTGCGCAGGCCACGCCCGCGCCCGCCACGGCGCCCACGATCATTCCGGTCTTCCTTGCGGCCATTCTCGTCTCTTTCCTCGTCCCCGGCGTGCAAGCCGGGATTTGTCTCGCAGAGAACCTAGGTGCGATGCCTCGGGGAGCAAAGGCTCCCTGTGTAACTTTCCGACATGCGCGAACGGCGTTTTTGAGGCGCGTTCGTGTCAGTCCGTTTCACTCTTTGTCCAGCAAAGCTTTCAGGCGGGTTTCTTCTTCGGCGCTAAGCCCTTCGGTCTTCTTCGGCCGACGACGCAGCAGCCCGAACAGCAACGCTCCGCCGACCAGCACGATCCCAAAGGGCGCGAGCCAAAGCACCGCATTTCCGGCGGAGAACGCCGGCTTCAGCAGCACGAACTCGCCATAACGCTCAACAAGGAAGCGTCGAATCTGCTCATCGCTGCGACCAGCGACGATCTCGCCTCGCACCACGCGGCGCAGATCCACCGCCAGCTCCGCCTCGGAATCGTCGATGGACTCGTTCTGGCAGACCAGGCAGCGCACCTCGCGGAAAAGCTCGCGGGCCCGTGCCTCCTTGGCCGGGTCGGGGAGCCGCTCGGACGGATCGGACGCCGCAGCCAAGCAGAGCACCGCGCCGATCACGGCGAAAAGGCGCGCCGCCGTCCTCATGCCTTGGCTCCCTTGGCCAAATTCACTTTAGCAGGCGCCGCGAAACGAAGCCGCCGGTCCGTCAGCGACACCAGCCCGCCCAGGGCCATCATCAGCGGACCCAGGAAGATCAGCCGCACCCATGGATTGAAATAGGCCCGCACCAGCCAGGCCGGCTCGCCGTTCGCCCCGGCCCGCCGCTCGCCCATGACGATATAGAGGTCGTCGGCTCCGCGCAGGCACAAAGCCACCTCCGAAGTGGTCTGCCCGCCCGCGGGATAGAACCGGCGCTCCGGCTCGGCGGTGCAGATCGCCGCCCCGTCGCGGGTCACCCGCACGGTCCCGCGCTCGGCCAAATAGTTGGGGCCGTCGTGCACCCGCACAGTCTCCAGCACCAGCTCATAGGCGCCCAGCTTCAGCCGCCCGCCCTGGGTCAGGGCCTCGGCCGCCTCCACCTTCCAGGTCGTCTCATAGACCGCGCCCAGCACGAACACGCCCAGGCCCGCGTGCGCCAGGGTCGTGCCCCACGCTCCGCGCGGCAGGCCGGTCAGACGGCGGCGCACCTCCGCGCCCGGCGCCTTGAACAGCCTCACCC
>CAJYMH010000028.1 GCA_913776195.1 uncultured Caulobacter sp. | reverse complement strand
TGGAAGCCGCCGATGCTGATCGCCAGCCACAAAGCGGCGGCCAGGATGGCGATGGGGCCGATGAGGGCGACCACCTCGAAGCGGCCGACCTCGCCCGGACGGCGGCGGGCGGCGACCCAGGCGGTGGCCACCAGGTAGAAGCTGAAGATCCCGGCGACGGTGTTGGTCCAGCGGCCGGTCTCGCGGAACGGGGCGATGATCGCCCCGGAGGCCGCCATGATCAGCATGGAGACGAAGAACGCCTGACCGGCCAGGCGGTGGATGCGCGCGCCCTTGCGGGAGGCCATGGAGAACAGCCCGGACAGGAGCCCGACGCTTCCCGCCGCGATGTGGATGACCAGGAGTACGGCCTGAAGGCGTTGGTCCATGGCGGCTCCCCCATCGCTATCGGTCAGTTCGGATCGCGGCGGCGGCGCATGCGGACCGTGGCCTCGAACAGGAGGGCGGCGAGGACGAGGCCGATCCACAGGTTGGGGTCGGCGAGCATTCGGCCGAGGTCGATATCCTGGAAGCCGCGCAGGGGCGCCTCGCCCTTGCCGCCGATGCTGACCGCGTGGGCCAGGCCGCCCATGATCCGGGTGTTGATGAAGCTGAAGACGTGGCTGGTGTCGAAGGCCATCTTCTCCAGCACGCCCAGCATGATCGGCGGAATGACGGCCCACAGGAAGGTGGCGCGGCGGGCCCAGGCGGAGACCAGCATCATCCAGCCGACCACCGGCGCGTGCCACAGCGCCATGTAGGGCAGGCTGATGGCCATGGTGGTCCACATGAAGCCCGGGAAGCCATGGACCCATAAGGGCGCGGGGTTGTTGTTGGACACCAGCATGGCGATGGTCCCCCAGGCGAGCATGGCCAGGTGGGCGGCCACGGCGATGGCGAAGACCGCCGCCGGCTGGACCAGCATCGGCACGGCGGCCTTGGCCAGGATGGTCGTGCGGTCGGAGACCGGCAGGGACTTCCAGAACAGGATGCTGCGGTCGCGGCGCTCGCCCTGCAGACAGGTGAGGCAATAATAGGCGCCCGACAGGGCCGCCGCGATGAGGGGCGCGGCGCAGGCCACGGCATAGGAAAGCATGAGGCTGTTGGGCATGCCCAGCTCCGCCCGGCGGACGCGGTTGGGCAGGCCGAAGGAGCCCAGCAGGTAGCCGAGCAGGACCAGGGCGGCGACCGCCGCCGGGGCGACCCAGATGGCGCGGTGCTCCCACAGCTCGCGCTTCAGCGACCAGTAGAAGGGGCGGACCTTGCGGGCGGGCGCGGCCATTGGGGCTGCGGCGAATTCGGCGTCGAGGCTGCTCATGCCGCCCTTCCTTTCATGTCGAGGCGGGCTTTCATGTCGAAGCGAGGGGCGACCTTGGCGACGAACAGGTCGGCCAAGCCGGGGGTGCGGACCTCGCCCAGCTTGCTCAGCGCCTTGCGGTCGGCGCCGTCGAAGATCATCAGCTGGCGGCCGAAGACCTGGCGCTCATGGATGGGGTTCAGGGCCCGGGCGGCGTCGGCCTTTTCCGGCCCGACCAGCAGCTCCGCGAAGCGGCTTTCCAGCCCCTCCATGCTGCTGTCGAGGACCACCTGGCCGCGGTCGATGAAGGCCACGTCGGTGAGGATGTGCTCGATCTCGTCCACCTGGTGGGTGGAGACGACGATGGTGCGGCCGCCGTCGAAATAGTCGTTCAGCAGGCTGTCGTAGAAGGCCTTACGATAGAGGATGTCGAGGCCGAGCGTCGGCTCGTCGAGCACCAGCAGGCGGGCGTCCACGGCCATGACCAGGGACAGGTGCAGCTGGGCGATCATGCCCTTGGACAGCTCGCGCACCCGGCTGGTCGGCTTGATGCTGGTGCGGGCCAGGAAGGCCTCGGCCTTGGCCCGGTCGAAGCGGGGGTGGACCCCCTGCATGTAGTCCAGCGCCTGGGTCACTTTCATCCAGCGGGGCAGGACGGCCACGTCGGCGATGAAGCAGACCTGCTCCATCAGGGCGTCGCGCTGGGTCCAGGGATCGAGGCCCAGGACCTTGAGCGCGCCGTCGTAGGGAATGAGGCCGAGCATGGCCATCAGGGCGGTGCTCTTGCCCGCGCCGTTAGGGCCGATCAGGCCGAGGATGCGGCCTTCCTCGACAGCCAGCTGGAAGCCGTTGAGCGCGGTCGTCTTGCCGTAGCGCTTGAAGACGCCGCGCGCCTCGATGCAGGCCATGGGATCAGTCCCCCTTGGGCCGGGCGCGGGCGCCCAGCAGGTCATCGGCCAGGCCGAGACGACGGATGGTCGCCTCGATCGTCGGCCATTGTTCAGTGAGAAAGCGGCGGCGCTCGGCGTCGAGCAGCAGCTCGCGCGCGCCGGCGTTGACGAACATGCCCAGGCCCCGGCGCTTCTCCACCAGGCCGTCGTCGGCGAGCTGCTGGTAGGCCTTGAGCACGGTGAGCGGATTGACCCGGCTGTCCGTGGCCGCGGCGCGCACCGACGGCAGCGGATCGCCGGGCGCCAGATGCCCGTCGAGGATCATGGCGACCACCCGGTCCCTGATCTGCCGCCAGATCGGCTGATTGTCGCTCCACTCGGAGTCCATGGGCTTTCGGGGCAGGGTTGATGTGGTGGTGTTATAGTGAGGTATAACAGTGAGGTTGGCAAGGGGGTTATCTCCCCCGCAAGCGGGGGAGGAGTTGGGCTCAGCCTCCCGCCAGCGCTTCGCGCTTCTCTTCCAATTCCAGCCACTCTTCCTCGGCCGCCGCCAGTTGGGCCCGGGCGGCGTCGGCGGCTTTCATGGTCTTGTCGAAGAGGGCGGGGTCGCGGGTATAGAGGTTGGGGTCGCCGAGTTTCTCGTCCAGGGCGGCGATGTCGTTCGGCAGCTTGGCGACCAGGGCCTCGAGCTCTTCCAGGCGGCGCTGGTCCTTGTAGGACAGCTTGGCGGACTTCTTCGGCTCGGCGCGGGGAACCGGGGCGGCTTTGGGCGCCGAGGCGGTGGTCGGCTCGTCGAAGAAGGCCGGGTTCTGGCGCATGAAGTCGGACCAGCCGCCCGGGGTCTCCACCGCGTCGCCGCGGCCGTTCAGGGCGATGGTGGAGGTGGCCAGGCGGTCGATGAAGTCGCGGTCGTGGCTGACCAGGATCAGGGTGCCGTCGAAATCGGCCAGCAGGTCCTCGAGCAGGTCGAGGGTGTCCATGTCGAGGTCGTTGGTCGGCTCGTCCAAGATCATCAGATTGGCCGGATTGGCCAGGGCGCGCGCCAGGAGCAGGCGGTTGCGCTCGCCCCCCGACAGGCTGGCCACGGGCTGACGAAGCTGGTTGTCGCGGAACAGGAACTCCTTGGCGTAGGCGGCTACGTGGCGTGGCGAGCCGCGCACCAGCAGCTGGTCGCCGCCGCCGGGGGCGAGGATCTCCCACAGGGTCTCGTCGCCGGACAGGGCGGCGCGCGACTGGTCGAGATAGGCCACGTCGAGGGACGAGCCGAGCTTCACCTCGCCGCTATCCACCGGGACCTCACCCAGCAGCATCTTCAGTAGGGTGGTCTTGCCGGCGCCGTTGGGGCCGACGATGGCGACGCGGTCGCCGCGCAGGATGCGGGTGGAGAAATCCTTCAGCAGGACGCGGTCGCCGAAGGCCTTGTTGATCTTCTTGGCCTCGATGACCCGCTGGCCGCCGACGCCGGAGGATTCCAGGCCCATGGACAGGGTCCCGCGCTGATCCTTCAGGCGCTCGGTCTTCTGCTGGCGCATGTCCATCAGGCGGCGACGGCGGCCCTCGTTGCGGGCGCGGCGGGCGGTGACGCCGCGGGCCAGCCAGTGGTTCTCGCGCTCGATGGCCTTGTCCAGACGTCGGGCCTCGTCGTCCTCGGCGGCCTGGATCTGCTCGGCCCATTCGTCGAAGGCGCCGAAGCCCTTGTCGAGGCGGCGGACCTTGCGGTGCTCCAGCCAGAAGCAGCGCTGGGTGACGCGGGTGAGGAAGGCGCGGTCGTGGCTGATGATCAGGCAGGCCGCGCGGCAGGCGAGCAGCTGCTCCTCCAGCGTCTGGATCGCGAAGATGTCCAGGTGGTTGGTGGGCTCGTCCAGCAGCAGGACGTCCGGCTGTTCTGCGAAGGCGCGGGCCAGGGCGGCCTTGCGCGTCTCGCCGCCGGACAGGCCCTGGGCGGACTTGTCGGGGGAAAGGCCGAAGGCCTGGAGGGCGGCCTCGGCCTCATAATGCGTGGCGCCGCCGGCGGTGGCGTAGTCGAGCAGGGTGGCGCCCTCGATCGGCGGCTCCTGGGCGACGACGCTGATGCGGGCGCCGGGGGTGACGGACCGCTCGCCGGCGTCGGCCTCGACCTGGCCGGCGAGGATCTTCAGCAGGGTCGACTTGCCGGCCCCGTTGCGGCCCACCAGGCAGGCGCGGGCGCGCGGCTCCAGCGAGAGATCCACGCCGTCGAACAGCATCTTGGCGCCGTCGGCGAGACGGACGTCTTTCAGGGCGAGGACGGGGGGACGCATGCGGCGGCGGACTTTCGGCGGGCGGAGAGGTGGGGGTGTCTACATCATACGGGCGGCGGAGGGGAGGCGGAGAAGGTTACTTCTCCTCCCCTGCGAATCCCCTGCGAAGCGGAGGAGGGGGACCATGCGCAGCATGTTGGAGGGGGTGTGACTGGGCTCGGTGCGGCGGTCGTCCCGTCCACCGCTTCGCGGTCCCCCTCCCCCGTAAACGGGGGGGAGTTAGGTGGCTTTGAGGAACCCCACCACCCCCTCGATCGCCTCGGGCCGCAGGATCGCCCCCAGGTGGTCGCCGGGGACGGACAGGAAGGGTAGGCCGTTGGCCGCCGCGAAGGCCTGGCTCGGCGCGTGGTAGGGGTCGCCCTGGCCGTCCCACAGCAGCACCGGGAAGCCGCCGTTCAGGACCGCATCGGCGGCGCCGTCCAGGTCGGACAGGTTGTCGAAACAGGCGCGGACGCCGGGCTCGAGCTGGGGCGTCACCCAGGCGGTCAGGGCGGGGGCGACGCTGCGGGCGAAGGCCATGAACATGTCGAAGGTCAGCTTGCCGCCCGGCATCCGCGGCACGCCGCCCACCAGGTCCCACCCGCCGACGACGAGGGAGGCGAGGCGGCCGGGGTGATGCTTGGCCATCCCCACCGACATCCAGGCGCCCATGGAGTAGCCGATCAGGTGCGCCCGCGCCGCGCCCAGGTCGTCGATCACGGCCACGATGTCGCCGGCCCGCTGTGCCTGGACATAGAGGGCGGGGTCGGTCGGCGCGTCGCTGAGCCCGTGGCCGAGGCTGTCGATGCAGGCGACCTGGAAGCCGGCGACGACCAGGGCGTCGGTGAAGCCGGAGGCCTTCCAGCTGGCGGCGTCCATGAACAGCCCGTGCTGGAGGACGATCAGCGGGCCGGAACCCTCGACCATGTAGTGGATGCGCTGGCCGCGATGGACGACGTGGGGCATGGGGCTCTGATATCTTTCGCCTCGCCCCCCGTTTGCGGGGGAGAGGGTTGGGTGAGGGGCTTCGGCGTTTCAGCGGGCGAGGCGGCGCAGGTTGATGCGCCCTAACCCCTTACCTTTACCCTCTCCCCACGCGTGGGGAGAGGGGATTGGGTCGTCACATCCCCCGCACCATCACCCCCACCGTCTGCGCGCCCGCGTCGCGGTCCTTGCTGATCTCGCGATAGGCCTCGCTTTGCAGGAAGGCGTCGGCGGTGGTCGGGTCGGGGAACTGCATGATGACGAGTTTGTCGAAGGGCCAGTCGCCGGAGAGGCGGCGGGGGGACTCGTCGGCGGCGAGGACGCGGCCGCCTGAGCTGGCGAAGACTTGCGGGAATTTCGACTGGTAGCGGCGGTAGGCGGGCTCGTCGGTGAAGCGGACCTGGGCGACCACGTAGATGGGAGGACTGGGGACGGGGGCGGACATTCGGGGCGTTTCCTGTGCGGCTTTGTTTTGCGTGCGAAATATATCGTGTGCTCGTGCTTTTTCTACTCGCCTCCCTCGCCCTTGTGGCGAGGGTCCCTGGTTCAGCCGCGTCGGCGGCTGCCGTGCTGATGCGGCGGGGCGGCGGAAACAGGGGCCCTAGGCACAAGGCCTAGGGAGACGGGGTGGATGAACACGGGAGAGGGAGCGCCATCCTAATCCCGCGTCAAAGCGCGCGGACAAGGGTGCTTCCGCAACGTCGAGGACGAGAATAACGTCCTGTCCTAGAACAAGAAAACGGGAGGCGAGGTCTTGGAGCAGGACCTGGATGTCCACTGGCGCAATCCGCGCAATTGGGGCGCTTGGGGACTTTATTTCGCGCCGGACGATCCGCGGCTTTGGGCGCCCAAGCGCGAGCCGGGCATGGGCTGGACCGTGAACCTGGCGCACCCCAAGGGCGGGCCGATCCTGATCTCCATGCTGCTGGCGCCGGCGGTGCTGTCGATGGTGGTCATCGCCCTGGTCCACGGCACGGGGGCGGCTTGCGGGTAGGGGACAAACCCGGCGCGCTGGGGTATTCCCCCGCGCATGTCGCCTAAGCCGTCAACGCGCCCGTTCTGGGAATACAAGCGCCTGGAGCAGATGACCGTCCCCGAGTGGGAGAGCCTGTGCGACGGGTGCGGGCTGTGCTGTCTGGTGCGGTTCGAGGACGAGGAGACCGAGGAAGTCATCCCGACGCGGGTCCACTGCAAGCTGTTCGACAGCGAGCGCTGCACCTGCAAGGACTATCCGAACCGCAAGGATTATGTCCCCGACTGCATCAAGCTGACGCCTTACAATATCGAGGACCTGCAGTGGATGCCGCCGTCCTGCGCGTATCGGCGGCTGCATGAGGGCAAGACCCTGCCGGCGTGGCACCCGCTGGTCACCGGCGACCCCGAGAGCGTCCACAAGGCGGGCGTGTCGGTGCGCGGGCAGACGGTGACCGAAGAGGCCCTGGACGACCCGGAGGACGCGCTGGATTTCGCCGCGTGGGACCTAAACCGGGACAAGGGCGATGAGGCGTACGAGGGGTGAACCCCTTCTCCTCCCCTGCGAAGCGGGGGAGGAGAAGGGGGCTTAGGGCTTCCTCTTCGTGCCGAATATCGCGCGCCTGAACACAACAAAAACAATCACATCTCACTTTGTCGGGCCAAAGGATCAGCGGCGCCCGGTGGTCTCGTATGTTTGTGGCATGACCACAGAAACCGATGGGCGGCGGCGATCCTGAAGGGCTGGTCGGCGAAGCTGGCGGCGAAGGCGGCGGCGGTCTCCGAGTTGCTGCTGGCGGAGCAGCCGGGCGACGCAGCCGGTCAAGGATCCGTGCGGCTTCAAGCTTCCCGACCTCAGCGAGTTCGGGAAGATCGGCCAGGAAGGTGAGGACGCAGCCAAGCCTGTGCAGACCGCCTTCGAGAAGGCGGCGGCGGCCATGAGCGGTTCGCTGCAAGGGGCGGCGCGGGACGGCAAGATCAGCATGGGCGAGCTGGCCCAGTCGGTGATAGCGGCGGTGAGTGCGGCCTATGGCGACAAGCTGGGCGGGTTGGGCAAGACCATCCTGGGCACGCTGAGCGGACTGTTCAGCGAGGCGCGGGCGGATGGCGGGCCGGTGGTGGGCGGTGGCGGCTATCTGGTCGGCGAGCGCGGGCCGGAGGTGTTTCATCCGCATGGCGCGGGGACCGTGGAGCCCCTGGGCGTCGGCGGCGGATGACGGTCAATGTGATGGTGCAGGGCGGCGGGGCCGACAGCCTCGTCCGCTCGGAAGCGCAGATCGCCCAGGCCTTGGCGAGAGCCGTCAGCCTGGGCGCGCGCAGAGCTTAGGCCGCCGGCGGCGGAGGCGGCGGGGCGTCCGCCGGCGGGGGGCCGAACTGGCTGACCAGCGGTGGCGGGCCGTACTGATTGGGACCGGTGTCACCCTTGGACAGGCCCACCCACAGCAAGAAGGCCAGGCCGATCAGGCCGGTGACGCCGAACAGGCCGAACAGGCTGGCGAAGCCGGCCACGGCCAAGGCGGGGTCGGCGCCCCACAGGCTGGACATGAAGAGACCCACGCCCGTCATCATCACGCCGATGGTCCAAATGACCATGCAGGCGGCCATGGGAATGACCTGCAGCCAGCCGCTTTTGCCGAAATCGTGCAGGCGCTTGGCGGTGAGCGCAATGCCGCACCAGATCAGCACCAAGCCGGCGATCCAGCCGATCAGCGGGATCAGGCCGGCGAGAACGTTCGCGCCGACCAGGATCAGCAGACCGATCCAAAAGTCCTTCTGACCGATACGGCCGTCGGTCGCGAAGAACAGATACTTCCAGTCCATTCAAAGCCCCTCAGTTTGTTCCTCAACGGCGCGGACCTGTTGTCGGTTCACGCGCCCTCACGCCCCCGCCGCTTCCGGCGACGGCTCCCCCTTACGAAAGCTTTACCATGTCTTTTCATGAAACGCGCCTCCCCGCGCGACTAGGCTTCGGTACTACCGGGAGAGTTGAGCGGCGGACGGAGATCGTCACCCTCGCTTTGGGGTTCGAGCGGCGCTCCACGCCCTGGGCGCATGGGCGGCCGCGGTACCTGATCGGGGCGGGCATCCGGTCGCTGGACGACGCGGCGGCGCTGTTGGCGTTCTTCGAGGCGCGACGTGGGCGGCTGCACGGTTTCCGGTTCAAGGACTTCAGCGACTTCAAGTCCTGCGCGCCGTCGCGGACGGCGAAGAACGTCGTCGGGGCGCTGGCCATGGGGATGGTCGGCGGGTTCCTGAGCCACCTGCTGGCGCCGCGCCAGCAGGTGGAGCCGCGTATTCCCGAGCTGCAGATGCGGTCGACGGCGGAGGGCGGGCCGCTGCCGGCGGTGTTGGGCAAGGCGCGCGTGGCGGGCCGAGAACGTCAATAACGCCAGCGGCGTGCCGGACATGACCATCGCCCTGGACCAGCTGGGCGAGGAGGTCGAGCGGTATCGGGTGCAGGTGCTGGCTGGAGGCGTGGTGGTGAGGGCCGTCGAGGTGTCGACGTCCGGGTGGACCTATACGGCAGCGATGCGCGCGGCGGATGGCACCGGGGCGGGGACGGTGCGAGTAAGCCAGCTGTCGATGCGGGTCGGGTGGGGTGCGGTGGCGGAGGCGGCCTTTTGAGCATCGCCTCTCCCGGCTTGCGGGGAGAGGGTTGGGTGAGGGGTTTTTCGGCGGATGGACGGCGACGACTTTGCGGGGTGAAGCTCAACAGCCCCCGCACCCTTAACCTCTCCCCCTGAGGGGGAGAGGCGATTCTTTTTGTGTCAGGCAGCGCCCAGATAGTCCCGCTTGCCGATCTCGACGCCGCACTTGCGGAGGATTCCGTAGGCGGTGGTCAGGTGGAAGTAGAAGTTGGGGACCGCTTGCTGGAGCAGGTAGGGCTGGCCCTTGACCACGCTGGTCTCGCCGCGGCGGACGAGGGTGATGTCGCGGTCCTCGGAGCCGTCGATCTGGGCGGGCTCGAAGCTGGCGACGTAGTCGATGGCCTTCTGCACTCGGGCGATCAGGTCCTCGAAGCTGGTTTCGTTGTCGTCCCAGGCGGGGACGTCGACGCCGGCAAGGCGGGCGACGGAGCCCTTGGCGAAGTCGGTGGCGATCTGGACCTGGCGGACCAGGGGGAACATGTCGGGATACAGGCGGGCCTGGAGCAGGGCGTTGGGATCGAGCTTCTTGGCCTCAACATGGGCCGCGGCCTTGGTGAGGACGCCGGCCAGGCCCTTGAGGCCCTGGGTGAAGACCGGCGCGGAGGCCTGGTGCATGGAAAGGGTCATCTCGACTCCGAACTATAAGGTGAGGCGCAGCTTGCGCCGTGGGGGCCAGATGGGCCCGCGACGTCCTTAAAGCTAGGGACAATGCTTGAACCGGACGGGGAATGGCGTAACTGAGGGCCGGAAGTCACACGGGGACCCGCTAGTTGGCCAACGATCCGTACACCGAGCTGGGCGTATCGCGCACCGCGAGCGCGGATGAGATCCGCAAGGCGTTCCGCAAGCTGGCCAAGGCGAACCACCCGGACCAGAACCCCGGCGACAAGGCGGCCGAGGAGCGGTTCAAGCGCGTGTCGGCGGCGTTCGACATTGTCGGCGACGAAACCAAGCGCAAGAAGTTCGACGCCGGCCAGATCGACGCCGACGGCCGCGAGACCTTCGGCGGCGCAGGCTTTGGCGGAGGCCGCGGCCCCTGGGGGCAGCGGGGCGGACCGCGCGGCGGCGAGGCCGAGTTCGAGGGCGTCGATCTGAACGACATCCTAGGCGAGATGTTCGGGCGCGGCGGCGGCCCCAACGCCCGTCGCGGCGGCTTTGGCGGTTTCGGCGGCGGACAGCCCGCCAAGGGCGCCGATGTGCGGGCGCGGCTGGACGTCGATCTGGAAGAGACGATCCTTGGCGGCAAGAAGCGCGTGGCGTTCTCCGACGGGCGGACGCTGGACGTGACCATTCCGGCCGGGGCCCAGGAAGGCCAGGTGCTGCGGCTGAAAGGCCAGGGGCAGCAGGGACGGGGCGGGGCGGGCGACGCCCTGATCGAACTGGCGATCAAGCCGCACAGGCTCTATCGCGTGGAGAACGGGGCGCTGGTCATGGACCTGCCGATCTCGGTCCCTGACGCGGTGCTGGGCGGCAAGGTCGAGGCGCCGACGCCGGACGGCCCGGTGAACCTGAACGTGCCGAAAGGAAGCAACAGCGGCGCGACCCTGCGGCTGAAGGGCCGGGGCCTGGCGAACGCCAAGGGGACGCGAGGCGATCTGCTGGCGAAGCTGGTGGTGACCTTGCCCGAGACGGTGGACCCGGAGCTGCAGAAGCTGGCCGAGACCTGGCGCAAGGACCGGCCTTACACGCCGAAGCGGAAATAGCCCCCGGCTGAAACAGGCCGGAAACGTGACAGTGTGAACCTGTCGCTCCATAAAGCTTTCCGTTCAGGGGCTATTCAGCCGCGACCATGCACAAGGGGGTCATGACGCGCTTCGCCGCCATATTCGCCGCCGCACTTGTCTCCGTGACCCTTCCCGTCGCGGCGCAGGCGCAGCCTCGCCAGGACAGCCTAGGCGCCGATTGGCGTCCCAGGCAGGACGAGGCGCGCTCCGGCGCCCGCGAGGGCCGGCTTGTGCCGCTGGAGCGGGTGATCCAGTCGATCAGCCGCCGCGTCCCCGGCCGTCCGCTCGATGCGGGTCTGGAAGGGCAATACTACCGCGTGCGCTGGGCGGCGGCCGACGGGCGGCGGATCGACTTCATCGTCGACGCCACCAGCGGCCAGATCGTCAGCGGCAATTGAGTTCGAGCTAGGGAAATCACATGCGCATCCTGCTGGTCGAGGACGATCCGGATCTGTCGCGGCAGCTGAAGGCCGCCCTGGGCGACGCCGGCTATGCGGTGGACCATGCCGCGGACGGCGAGGAAGCGCAGTACCTGGGCGAGAACGAGCCGTATGACGCGGTGATCCTGGACCTGGGCCTGCCGAAGATCGACGGGGTGTCGGTGCTGGAGCGCTGGCGCCGCCAGAACGTGGCGACCCCGGTGCTGATACTGACCGCGCGCGGCGCCTGGAGCGAGAAGGTCTCGGGCTTCGACGCCGGGGCTGACGACTATCTGACCAAGCCGTTCCATACCGAGGAGCTGCTGGCGCGTCTGCGGGCGCTGCTGCGGCGGTCGGCGGGGCACGCAGCGCCGAGCCTGTCGTGCGGCGGGCTGAGGCTGGATCCGCGCGCGGCGCGGGCCAGCGTCAACGGCGAGCCGCTACGGCTGACGTCGCTGGAATACCGGCTGCTGCATTACATGATGATGCATCAGGGGCGGGTGATCAGCCGCACCGAGCTGGTCGAGCACCTGTACGACCAGGACTTCGACCGCGACAGCAACACCATCGAGGTGTTCATCGGCCGCCTGCGCAAGAAGCTCGGAGCAGAGCGGATCGAGACCGTCCGGGGACTGGGCTATCGCCTGGCGGCCCTGGAGGGCGAGGCCTGATCTTTTGAAAGTCCTCGAAGCCCTGGCGCGGCCGTCCCTCGTCCGCCGGCTGGTTCTGCTGGCGGCGGGATGGAGCCTGGCGACGCTGGTGGTTGCGAGCCTGGGGCTGGGGGCGTTCTTCCGCCAAGCGGCGATCGCGCGGATGGACACCAACCTGTCCGAACTGATCGACAACCTCTATGCCGGCTCGTCGGTGGACTACAGCGGCGCGGTGGCGGCGCCGCCCCTGACCGACGCCAAGGCCTTGCGGGTCTATTCCGGGCGCTACTGGCAGATCGCCGAGCCGAACGGTCAGGGGGGCTTGCGGGTCCTGACCTATTCGCGGTCGCTGTTCGACGCCGAGCTGAAGATCGACGCCGACACCCTGAAGAAGATGCACGAGCAACGGGGCAAGGCGGTCTATTTCGACACCATGGGCCCCCTGGAGCAGCCCCTGCGCGGGGCGGCGCTGGAATCCATGCTGCCCGGACGCAGCAAGCCGGTGGTGTTCATGGCCGCCGAGGACCGCAGCCCGGTTGAGCGGGACACGCGGCGTTTCGCGGTGACCGCCTCCATCGCCGTGGCCCTGCTGGGGGTGGGGCTGGTGGCGGCGGTGCTGGTGCAGGTTCAGGTGGGCCTGGCCCCGCTGTTCTCGCTGCGGCGGGAGGTGGCGGAGGTGCGCAAGGGCAAGGCCGAGCGTCTGGCCCGGCGCTATCCCGTTGAGCTGGAGCCGCTGGCGGATGAGCTGAACGGCCTGCTGAGCCATAATCAGGAGGTGGTGGAGCGGCAGCGTACGCACGTGGGCAACCTGGCGCACGCCCTGAAGACCCCGCTGTCGGTGATGCTGGCCGAGGCGCAGGCGCAGCCCGGGCCGCTCGCCGACGTGGTGTCGCGGCAGGCCGAGGCCATGCGCGGGCATGTGGATCACCATCTGCGCCGGGCGCGGGCGGCGGCGCGGTCTCAGACCAGCGGCGAGCGGACTGAGGTGGCCCCGGTGCTGGACGACCTCGCCGTGGCGCTGGAGCGAATCTTCCAGGACAAGAACCTGGAGATCGACTGGCGGTGCCCGGACGACCTGTGCTTCCAAGGTGAGAAGCAGGACTTCCTGGAGCTGGCCGGCAATGTGGTCGAGAACGCCGGCAAGTGGAGCAAGCGGCGGGTGAGGGCTGTGGCCGAGGCGATCGCGCCGAACCGCTTCACCCTGACCGTGGATGATGACGGGCCGGGTCTGCCGGCGGAGCGGCGGGACGAGGTTCTGAAGCGCGGAACGCGTCTGGACGAGACCGCGCCGGGCTCCGGCCTGGGTCTTTCCATCGTCGATGAGCTGGCTCGCGCCTATGGCGGCCAGGTCAAGCTGGGCGACGCACCCCTTGGCGGGCTTAGGGTTGTGCTCACATTGCCGATGGCGGAGAGCTGAGCGCAATTTGCGCTGAATGGCCGCAGAACGTCGTTGTCACGTTCTTAACCTCGATTCCGGCATTCTTAGATTTGGCCCTAGACTCAGGGCATTAGCCGCGTCCGGACCCGTCAGGACAACAGAACCGAGAGCGATGGCCGCGCTTCCTCCGAACAAGTTGAAGATCGTTCGGACGATCGTGGAGACCGCGCCCGACTCCGCGATCCGCAGCCTGGAAATGGCGTTGTCGGCCGAAGGCGGCACGGGCGCTCTGGCGGCGGTGCGAGAGCTGGTCGAGACCGAGGCCGCCGACCGCTTCGTGCGCAACGCGGTGTTCGCGCCGGTAAAGGCCCTGTTCGGAAGCTCCGGCAGCAAGCTGTCCTTTCCGCCGCGCGCCCTAGGGCTGATGTGGCGGGGGCTGAAGGCCGATCACGCCGATCTGATCCGCGAGGCGGCGGCCCATTGCGGCCCTTGGGACGCCGAAGCGGACAGCCCGCAGGTGCTGAACGACCTGTGCGCCATCGCGGCCAAGGGCCTGCGCGAGCGGATCCAGCCGGATTTCAAGGCCGCCGCCGAGCTTTGCGACAGCTTTCCCAAGGGCGGCGGGGCTGATGCGCTGACCGCATGCCTCGACCTGGCGCCCATGACGCGCGGGGCTCTGGCCCGGTTGAGCGAGTGGGTCAGCCGCATGACCATGGAGCGGACGGTTTCCGTCCGCCTGGCCTATCGCGACACGCTGGAGGTGGCGCCCGACGCAGGGCCGCGCTTCTTCGAGATGCTGGCCGCGCCGCTGCCGGAGCCGTGGCTGATCCTGCGCGTGATCTCGGCGGTCATGGACCGGCCGCACGAGACCTATCTGAGCGAGTCCGAGCTGGGCACCTTCGGCGAGCGGACGCTGGACGACATCGAGCAGTGCGTGAACCACGTGCGCAAGTTCCAGGCGGACGAAGGCGTCGAGGAAGGCCGCAAGGCCGGGCAGATGGTGCAGCGCGCCCTGCTGCAGGTGTTTGAATTTGAGGGCGCCATAGAGACCACGCGGCTGGGCCCGTGGGGTGGGCGGCTGGGCCGTCTGCGCGAGAGCCTGGCCCAGAGCGTCGAGCGGATCATGGGCGGCGCGGGGGAAGCGGTGAACACCGCCCTGCCGATCGAGAATTCACGCCTGCGCGGCGGGGCCAACCGGGGGGCGCCGCGCCTCACGGACGATCCCAATCCTCGCCTGGTGCGGCGGGCGGAATCCTTGCTGGCCTTCGCCGACGAGGTGCGCAGCGCGGCGGCCAACGGCGGCTTCTCCGGCGCGCGCAACCGGATGATCGAGAAGGCCAACCAGCGGCTGGACCACTACATCGACTATCTGATCGCGGTGATGCGCGACAACGAGGTGGACGACCGCGAGCGGGCGCGGAAGTACCTGGAGATCGCGGCGG
>CAJYMH010000027.1 GCA_913776195.1 uncultured Caulobacter sp. | reverse complement strand
TTTCCGCTCCGCGCGATCGTGTCTGGGGGCTCCTCGAGAGGACTTACACATCTCCGAGCAAAGGCCCTGACGGGCGGGCCTCCTCCAGCGAGGAGGTCCCGGACCGCGTGGACGCCGGGGTTCCACGCCTGTGGCGACATCCGAGGGCGTCCTGTCGCCGTCCGAACTGGGCCTGGCGAACCAGGGGCGGACGTGCCGATGGAGACGGAGGCTGCAACTGCCGCGCCCTTGCGGGCCGCAGGATCAGCAACGCGCCCGGCGGAGCGCTGCCCGCTCGACCGCATCCCCGCCACGGCCGGCGCTGGCCGAGCGCCCTTCCGTATGACCAAGACCGGGAAAGAGTACGGGAGGCTTCGGAGGGGGCGGTTCGAGATATCCCCCGATCTGCCTTGATGGGAGAGGAGGTCTGTTTCGCGACCAATGTCATCACGGCTGCGTCGAACGGCGCCGTTCGGCTTTGTCTGGACGGCCGCGAGACATTATCTGCGGATCGCGCCACGCCGGCGCCGGGAGGGAGCCATGTCGCACGAGCACGAATTCACCAGCCGCGTCGTCTGGACCGGGGATCGCGGGGAGGGGACCAGGACCTATCGCGGCTATGACCGGACCTGGGACATCGCCACGCTGGGCAAGCCGGTGACGCATTGCTCCAACGACCCTCGTCTGGGCGGCGACCCGAGCCTGCCCAACCCCGAGGATCTGCTGCTGTCCTCGCTCTCGGCCTGTCACATGCTCTGGTACCTGCATCTGGCCAGCGCGGCGGGGATCGTGGTCACCAGCTATGAGGACGAGCCGGTGGGCGTGGGCGAAAGCACCCCCGACGGGGCCGGGCGGTTCGTGCGCGCGGTCCTGCGCCCGGTCATCGCCGTGCAGGAAGGCGCCGACCTGGTCCGCGCCGAGGCGATCCACCACGAGATCAGCCGCGTCTGCTTCATCGCGCGGTCCGTGAACTTTCCGGTGACGTACGAGCCGAGGTTTGTGGTGGGGTGAGGGTAATCGCCCCCCTTACGCCTCCCCCCGCTCGATCTGGATCGAGCTGATCCAATCGTCCAGCACCAGGGAGGCGCGGTCTTTCAAGCGGGTGACGGCTTCCTCGTCGCCGCCGATGTCCATTTCGTAGAGGCGGCCCTGGGCGACTTCGTGCAGCTCGCGCAGGCGCCCTTCGGGGTCGTCGCTGAAGCCGCTGACGGCGACGCCGATCAGCCAGGGGAGCAGGGCGCGGGTGGCGAAGCTTTCGGCCTGCAGGTCGCGCACCGCCTGCTTCAGCATGTCCAGGTCATCGTCCGCGTCGGCCATGGAATCTCCGTGGGGCAGGGGGCCATCATGACCCCGCGTCGGCGGGCGCGCCAAGGGGAAGGGGCGCGGAACGGCGCCGAGTGCGCGGCGTTGGCTGTGGATGGAACAGCTCGCCGAGACCAAGCTCCGCGCCAAGATCGAGGCCAACGACCGCCTGCTCAAGGCGCTGATGACGTTGCTGGCCCTGCGTGATCCGGATCTTCTGGACGAACTGCGCGCGGTGTTCACCATCGCCAAGGCCGAGGACTCCAAGGTCGGTCGGGCCGCGCCGGAGGTCTGGGCGCACATCCAGAAGGAGCTGGCGATTGTCGCGGAGCTGGCGCGCGATGTGGAGGTCCCTGAGGACCTGCACTAGCACCTTGTCCGCTCATCCCCGCGAAGGCGGGGATCCAAGCTGAACCTCAGTATGGGCTCCCGCCTCCGCGGGAGTGAGCGGAGCTTAGCCTCACCGCATCTGCGGCGTGTCCACGACCGGGCTGTCGACGTCGCTGAGGCCCGCATTGCTCATGGCCGCCTTGAGGGTGCGCACCGGGTCGTCGCCGCGCGGACGGGTGCCGAAGGCCAGGGTGGCGGGCAGGGCGCTGCGGCCGCCCAGATTGGCGAAGGCGGTGGGCGTGCCGTCAGGGGAGACGGGAGCCGCTCCGGGGGCGTTGAGGGCCACCACGTAATGCCGCCCGGGCAGGGTGCGGCACAGGACCACGAAGCTCTTCTCGTCCTTCAGCAGGCGCGGCACCCCGAGGCAGTCCAGCGGCGCGGCGGGCTCGGCGCCCTCGACGCCGGGGCCCTCTGCGTTGGGGGTTTGGGCGATGCGCCAGCCCTTGGGGTCCATGGGTTGGTCGAAGGTCAGCTTCAGGGCCAGCAAGCCGGCGACGACCTGCGCGCCCTCGGCGGGGTAGCTGGCCGTCAGCTTCGGCGGGTCGCCCGCCGGCATGACGGTGACGGGCGAGACGTCTGTGGGCTCGTCCTGCGCGAAGGCCGGTGTGGCGACGGCGAGGGCGATGAAGGCGGCGGTCAGGCGCATGGGAGGATGCTGCCTGTGGGTGGTGACAATCTCAAGGCGCTCTTCTCCTCCCCTGCGGAGCGGGGGAGGGGGACCATGCGCAGAATGGTGGAGGGGGCGAAGACTGAGCTCGGAGCGAGCGGACGCCCCCTCCGTCTCGGCTTCGCCGATCCACCTTCCCCGTACGCTTCGCTACGGGGAGGAGAAGCGATCAATCGCCATCCATCTTCAGGGCGGCGATGAAGGCTTCCTGCGGGATTTCGACCTTGCCGAACTGGCGCATGCGCTTCTTGCCGGCCTTTTGCTTGTCCAGCAGCTTGCGCTTGCGGCTGGCGTCGCCGCCGTAGCACTTGGCGGTCACGTCCTTGCGCAGGGCGCGGACGGTTTCGCGGGCGATGATGCGGCCGCCGATGGCCGCCTGGATCGGGATGACGAACATGTGCTGGGGGATGAGGTCCTTCATCTTCTCGCACATGCCGCGGCCGCGGCTTTCGGCCCGGTCGCGGTGGACCAGCATGCTGAGGGCGTCCACCGGCTCGGCGTTGACCAGGATCGACATCTTCACCAGATCGCCGGCGCGGTAATCCTCGACCTGATAGTCGAAGGAGGCGTAGCCCTTCGAGATGGACTTCAGGCGGTCATAGAAGTCGAACACCACCTCGTTCAGCGGCAGGTCATAGACCAGCATGGCGCGGTTGCCGACGTATGACAGCTCGCGCTGTTCGCCGCGACGGTCCTGGCACAGCTTGATCACGCCGCCGAGGTATTCGTCGGGGGTGAAGATCGTGGCTTTTATCCACGGCTCCTTGATATGCTCGATGTGCATCGGATCGGGCATGTCGGCCGGGTTGTGCAGCTCGATCTCGCTGCCGTCGCGCATCTGGATCTTGTAGACCACCGAGGGGGCGGTCGCGATCAGGTCCAGGTCGAACTCGCGGCTCAGGCGCTCCTGGATGATCTCCAGGTGCAGCAAGCCGAGGAAGCCGCAGCGGAAGCCGAAGCCCAGGGCCGCGCTGCTTTCCATCTCGTAGGTGAAGCTGCCGTCGTTGAGACGCAGGCGGCCGACCGCGGCGCGCAGGTCCTCGAAATCGGCGGCGTCCACCGGGAAGAGGCCGCAGAACACGACCGGCTGCACGTCCTTGAACCCCGGCAGGGCCTGGGCGGTCTGCTTCTTCTCGTCGGTGATGGTGTCGCCGACGGCGGCGTCGGCCACTTCCTTGATGCTGGCGGTGAAGAAGCCGACCTCGCCGGGCCCCAGGACGTCGACGTCGGTGGCTTTCGGCTTGAACACGCCGACCTTGTCGATGCGGTGGGTGGCGCCGGTCTGCATCATGCGGACCTGCTGGCCGGCCTTCAGCGTGCCGTCGAAGATGCGCACCAGCACGACCACGCCCAGATAGGCGTCGTACCAGGCGTCGACCAGCAGGGCTTTCAGCGGGGCGGCGATGTCGCCCTTGGGGGCGGGCAGGCGGGTGACGATGGCTTCCAGCACGTCGTGGATGCCCAGGCCGCTCTTGGCGCTGGCCAGGACCGCGTCGCTGGCGTCCAGGCCGATCAGGTCCTCGATCTGGGCGCGGACGCGCTCGGGCTCCGCCGCCGGCAGGTCGATCTTGTTGAGGACCGGGACGATCTCGTGATTGTTGTCGATGGCCGAATAGACATTGGCCAGGGTCTGGGCCTCGACGCCCTGCGAGGCGTCGACCACCAGGATCGAGCCCTCGCACGCGGCCAGGCTGCGGCTGACCTCGTAGGCGAAGTCCACGTGGCCCGGCGTGTCCATTAGGTTGAGGATGTAGGTCTCGCCGTCGTCGGCCTTGTAGTGAAGGCGCACGGTCTGCGCCTTGATGGTGATGCCGCGCTCCTTCTCGATCTCCATGTTGTCGAGCACCTGGGCGCTCATCTCGCGCGCGGTCAGGCCGCCCGTCTCCTGGATGAGGCGATCGGAAAGGGTGCTCTTGCCGTGGTCGATGTGGGCCACGATGGAAAAGTTGCGGATCTTGTCGAGAGGCGTCGTCATGGTGGCTGCCTCTAGCATATTCGCGGGCTTATGCATCATCCCCCCGGTCCGCGAACGGTGCGGCGCAGGGTCTGGCGTCAGGGATATGTCAGCTTGACCATGGGATAGGCGCTTAACCCCTCGTTAAGCTTGCCGCCGCAAACCCGACGAAATGGTCAGCCACTTTCGGCCAAGCTCCTGATTCGAAAGGCCCGCCCATGGACCGCCGCGCTCTCATCGCCTCCGGCCTCGCCACGTTCGCCACGACCGGCTGCGCCACCGCGCAGCCGCAGCAGCAGCCGCAGGGCGGCTTCAACGAGGACGGTGCCCAGCGCGCGGACACCTACACCATGGACGAGATCGTTCAGAAGGGTTCGGACTTCCTGGGCGTCACCGCCGAGGCCCTGGGCGGGGCGGTGGAGAAGATCTTCGCCGATAATGGCCGGCCCACGGCCTATATTGCGGGGGAGGAAGCCTCGGCCGCCTTCACCATCGGCGCGCGCTACGGCAGGGGTCTGGTCTATATGAAGGGCCGTCCGACCCAGGAGGTCTTCTGGCAGGGGCCGTCCATCGGCTGGGACATCGGCGGCAACGGCAGCCGGGTCTTCACCCTGTGCTACAACCTGCAATTCCCGGACGCGATCTTCCGCCGGTTCCCCGGCGTGGAAGGCTCGGCCTATCTGATCGGCGGCCTGGGCGTGAACTACCAGCGCGCTGACGACATCACCCTGGCCCCCATCCGCGCGGGCATCGGCCTGCGCCTGGGGGCGAACGTGGGCTACCTGGCCTACAGCCGTCAGCGGAACATCATTCCGTTCTAAGCAAGGGGCTGGCGAAGCTTCACATTCGCCAGCCGAAGCCGACCCCGCGCACGGCCAGGCAGGCGCCCAGGCGGCTGGCCAGCAGGTCGGCGCGGTCGTCGCCCTCGTCATCCGTCTCCAGCGAAATGGTCAGGCCGTCGGCGGTCTGGGCGGCCTCCACCCGCCGCAGCCGCGCCTGCTGCACGGCCACGACGTTTAGGACGCGGATCAGGGCGTCGGTGGTGTCGGCGGCGCTGACCATGAACAGGCGGCGTTTGTCGGCGTCCGGTTTCACGAGGCTTTCCCCCACAGGTGCTCGACGCGGGCCGAGCTGACGCCCGGACGGCTGGCGAGGTTGGCGGTCAGGCGCACGGCGGCGTCATCGCTGAGCGAGCGCACGCTGAGGGAGGCTTCGACGATCTCGCCGCGCGGCTTCAGCGTGAGACCGGCCAGCTCGCCGCCGGACAGGTCCAGGCCAGTGCGCACGGCCTCAAGCGCCGCCTGGGCGTTGGCCGCGGCGACGAGCAGCAGGTGAACGACGGATCGCTGGGGCGACGCGTCGGGCAGAGGGAAGGTGTTGGGTAGCGAAGACATTTCGTTCTGGTCCTTTGAGTTTGGACCGACGAAGACCGCACGACAAAAACCCCGCGTCCGTTTCCGGAGCGGGGCTTTGGAAGATCCTGCGATCTTTGTCGGCGATTTTAAGTGGTCGCGCGCCGACGCCCCGTCCGAGTGGAGACGGTCATAATTTTAATGGTGGCGGTCATGAGCGCGGCGCACGGCGAAACGCACGAGGCCATGCGGCTCGTGGCGTTCATCGCGGCGATGTCGAAACGCGGATGCATTTCGGCGTCAGCTCCCGTGTGCGAGGGCAGGCTTAACGTGAGTGTTGAGGGGAGGCAAGGTTCCTTCTCCTCCCCCGATATGCGGGGCAGGAGAAGTTACCCCCGCAGCTTCGCCCCGGCCTTTTCCGCGCCAGCCACGATCTTGGCGCTGAGCGCTTCGATCTCGGCGTCGGCGAGGGTGTGGTCGACAGGCTGGATGGTGACTTCCAGGGCGACGGACTTGAAGCCGTCGGCCACGCCCGGGCCCTGATAGACGTCGAAGACCCGCGCGGCCGTGACCAGGGCCTTGTCGGCGCTCAGCGCCGCCTTGACCAGATCGCCAGCCGACTTGGCGGCCTCGACCACGAAGGCGAAGTCGCGCTTCAGGGGCATGAGGGCCGAGCCGGTGAAGGCGGGCTTGGTCTTCAGGGCCTTCTTCTTCGGCTCCGGCACGGCTTCCAGCCAGATCTCAAAGGCGTAGACGGGGCCGGCCACGTCGAGGGCCTTGAGCACGCCGGGGTGAATCTCCCCGAACTCTGCCAGGACGGCCTTGGGGCCGAGCTGCAGGCGAGCCGAGCGGCCCGGATGCCACCAGGCGCCGGCCGAACCCTGGGCGGTCTGCAGGGAGGCGACGGGCGCGCCCATCTCCTCCAGTAGGGCGATCAGGTCGGCCTTAACCGAGTAGAGGTCGTCAGCCGGACGCTTTTCCCAGCCGCGCGGAGCGTGGGGCGCCAGGATGGCGGTCACGGCGGTGCGCTGACCGTCGGGACGGTCGCTGTGGAACACGGGACCGACCTCGAACAGAGCGACGTCCGGGAAACCCTGGCGGGCGTTGCGGCCGGCGGCCTCGATCAGGTTGGGCAGGATCGACGGGCGCATGCAGTCGAGCTCGGCCGCGATGGGGTTGGCGAGCAGCAGGTCGGCCTGACCGCCGCCGAACAGTTCAGCCGTGGCCTTGGACGTGAACGACCAGGTGACCGCTTCCTGATAGCCGGCGGCCGCCAAGGCGCGGCGAGCCAGGCGGGCGCGGGCCTGCTTGGGCGTCAGGACGCCGCCAACGGCGCGAGCGACTTCCGGCAGGGGCGTGGAGGGCAGGCTGTCGAAGCCGGCGATGCGGGCCACTTCCTCGACCAGATCGGCCTTGCCGTGGACGTCGCGCCGCCAGGACGGAGGCGTGACCTTGCCGCCTTCGACCTTGAAGCCGAGGGCGGTGAGGATGGCGTTGGTCTTGTCGGCGGTGACCGACAGACCCGACAGCTTCTGCACGTAGGCGGGGTCGAAATCGACCGGGGCCGGGGCGGCCGGAGCCTTGCCGGCGACAGTCAGGTCCGACGGCTCGCCGCCGCAGAGCTCAAGGATCAGCTGGGTGGCCAGTTCGACGCCGTCGGCGCAGCTTTCCGGGTCCACGCCACGGGCGAAGCGGTACTGGGCGTCGGAGCTGATCCCGGTGGTGCGGCCGGTCTGGGCGGTGCGGATCGGATCGAACCACGCGGCCTCGACGAAGACGTTGACCGTCTCGTCCGAGCAGCCGGTGGACTCCCCGCCCATGACGCCGCCGATGCCGATCGGACGTTCGCCGCCGGCGTCAGCGATGACCGACATTTCCGACGACAGGTCGTAGGTCTTGCCGTCCAGGGCGATCAGCTGCTCGTCGGCATGCTTCTGCGGCGAGGGCTCGTGCGCGCCGCCGGGCTGGGCCGGGGTCTTGCCCAGACGCGCCTCGATCACGTCGCCGACAAGCTTGTCGGCGTCATAGACGTGCAGCGGCCGGGCGCGATCATAGGTGATCAGGTTGGTGATATCGACCAGGATGTTGATCGAGCGCAGGCCGATGGTCGTCAGGCGGTCCGCCAGCCACTTGGGCGACGGGCCGTTCTTGACACCCTTGATCAGGCGGCCGGCGAAGATGTGGCAGGCGTCGCCGTCCACCTTGACCTTGATCGGGCAGGGGAATTTGCCGGCGACCGGCTCGACCTTGCGGTCGATGAACGTGCCCAGGCCGGCGGCGGACAGGTCGCGGGCGATGCCGTTGACGCCCAGCCAGTCGGGGCGGTTCGGGGTGACCTCGAAATCGATAACGCCTTCCAGGCCCAGGGCGTCCACGGCGGGCGTGCCGACGGCCAGGCTGTCGGGCAGCTCCATGATGCCATCGCTATCGCCTGCGGCTTCAAGCTCGGACGCCGAGCAGAGCATGCCGTTGGAGACGACGCCGCGAACCGGCTTCTCGACCAAGGTGACGCCCAGGCCCGGCACATAGGCGCCGATGGGGGCGTAGATGGTGGTCAGGCCCGCGCGGGCGTTCGGCGCGCCGCAGACGATCTCTTTCCGGCCATCGACGGTATCGACCTGGCAGACGCGCAGGCGGTCGGCGTTGGGGTGCTGAACCGCCTCGACGATCTTGGCGACCGTGAAGGGGGCGAGCTTGGTCGCGGGGTCGGTGACGTGTTCGACCTCGAGACCGGCCATGGTCATGGCGTCGACGACCTGGCTGATCGTCGCGTCGGTCTGGAGGTGGTCCTTGAGCCAGGAGAGCGTGAATTTCATCGGTCAGTCTACAATGAACAGCTTGGCGCCGACCGAGGTCGACGAGCGGTGTGCGGGGTCGCCGAAATCGGAGACGTGATAGCTCATGCCGGCGGTGAGGGTGGTCTTGCGGCCATCCTTGAGCTCGCTGACCAGTTCGCCTTCCAGCACGAAGATCACATGGCCGCGGTCGCACCAGTGATCGGCGAAATAGCCGGGCGAATAGTCCACACGGCGAATGCGCATGTCGCCGACATTGATCGTGCGCCAGGTCGCCGTCCCGGTGTCTCCAGGATGGACGGCGGGCTCGATCGCCGACCAGTCCACCGCCGTGAAGGGGCTGTCGGGCAGCTTCATCAGCTGAGGCCCGAGGCCAGGTTCGGCGCGGCGAAGGCGCTGAAACCGTAGTGGCCCAGCCAACGGCTGTCGGAAGCGAACATGTCGCGCAGGTCGGGCATGCCGTATTTCAGCATTCCCAGGCGATCGACGCCCATGCCAAAGGCGAAGCCCTGATACTCGTCCGGGTCGATGCCGCAGGCCTTGAGCACGTTGGGATGGACCATCCCGCAGCCCAGGATCTCCAGCCAGTCGCTGCCCGTGCCGATCTTGATCTCGCCGCCCGAACGGTCGCAGCCGACGTCGGTCTCGGCGCTGGGCTCGGTGAACGGGAAGTGGTGCGGCCGGAAGCGCGTGGTGACGGCGTCCGTCTCGAAGAAGCGGGCCAGGAAGGTCTCCAGGGTCCACTTCAGGTGGCCCATGTGGATGGCCTTGTCGATCACCAGGCCCTCGACCTGATGGAACATCGGGGTGTGGGTCGCGTCGCTGTCGCAGCGATAGGTGCGGCCTGGGGCGATGATCCGGATCGGCGGCTTCTGGTTCAGCATGGTGCGCACCTGCACGGGGCTGGTGTGCGTGCGCAGCAGCATGCGCTCGCCACTTTCCTTCGGGTTGAAGAAGAAGGTGTCGTGCATCTCACGCGCAGGGTGCTTCTCGGGGAAGTTCAGGGCGGTGAAGTTGTGGAAGTCGTCCTCGATGTCGGGGCCTTCGGCCACTGCGAAGCC
Organism: uncultured Caulobacter sp.; assembly: GCA_913776195.1. Lineage (GTDB taxonomy): Bacteria > Pseudomonadota > Alphaproteobacteria > Caulobacterales > Caulobacteraceae > Caulobacter. Next base: position 70,592 of record CAJYMH010000027.1, on the reverse strand, counting down.
CATCTCGGCGAAGATGGAGATCATCTCGTCCATGGTCTGCATGGTCGGATGCACCGAACCCTTGCGGCGGTAGGGCGCCGGCAGGGTGAGGTCGAGGGTCTCCGACGCCAGGCGTGCGTTAAGCTCGGCGGCCTCCAGATACGCCTTGCGCTCGGTCAGGGCGGTCTGCACCCGGTCGCGCACGGTGTTGATCTGGGCGCCGCGCTCCTTGCGCTCCTCGGGGCTCATGGAGCCGAGGGTCTTGAGGAGGGCGGAGACGGAGCCCGACTTGCCGAGGGCCGAGACGCGGACCGCCTCGATGGCGGCGACGTCGCCGGCGGCGGCGATCTGGGCGGTGATTTCAGCTTCGAGCGTGGCGAGATCGGTCATTTGTACATCAGGCTGCGGGCGGTTGTGGTCTAGAGCATTCGGAGACGGGGCGGAACCTCTCCCGCCGCTCATCCCGGCGAAGGCCGGAAACCAGATTCATCCTGAGCGCCAGCAGGATTTCACCTGGGCCCCGGCTTTCGCCGGGGTGAGCGGAGTTTTTGGACAGCAAAAAGCCCCCCGGTTCGCACCGGAGGGCTTTTCAAACTCGAGGGACTACAGCCCCAAGACCTTAAGCCAGCGCGGCGCGAACCTTGTCGGCGATGGCCTTAAACGCAGCCGCGTCTTGACCGGCGATGTCGGCCAGGACCTTGCGGTCGATCTCGATGCCGGACTTGTCCAGGCCGTGGATGAACTGCGAGTAGGTGAAGCCTTCCAGACGCGCAGCGGCGTTGATGCGCTGGATCCAGAGCGAGCGGAAGTTACGCTTGCGGACCTTGCGGTCGCGGTAGGCGTACTGACCGGCCTTGTCCACCGCGGCCTTGGCGGCGCGGATGGTGTTCTTGCGGCGGCCATAGAAACCTTTGGCCTGCTCCAGAACCTTCTTGTGCTTGGCGTGGGCGACGACGCCCCGTTTAACGCGAGCCATTGTTCAGCGCTCCTCTTACAGGCCGTAGGGCAGGTAGGTCTTGATGATGCGGGCGTCCGCTTCGCTCATGACCTTCGTGCCGCGCTGCTGGCGGATGTACTTGCCGTTGTGGCTGATCAGACGGTGGCGCTTGCCGGCGACACCCGCCTTGAGCTTGCCCGTGGCCGTCAGTTTGAAGCGCTTTTTAGCGCCCGACTTGGTCTTCAACTTAGGCATTTCGCGTCGACGCCGAAGCGCCGTCCTCTAAAAGCATGACGAACCGCCATGGCATGCCAAAATGGCCAGGCGGTTCCGGAAAGGCGGTGTCTCTAGGGCAAAAGCCGTCCGGTGGCAAGCGGCCTAGCCTTTCGGATAGACCTTAACCTCGCCGTTCTCGCGCAGCAGCTCCAAACCCGTGACCGCGCCGCCTGTACGGACGAAGCGGGCGCGGCGCGGCGCATCCCCGATGGCGAAAAGGTCCGGACCCAGCGGGGTGAGGCGCGCGGCAGGCCGTTCCGGAAGGCGCAGTGTCAGGATGTCGCCCGCTAATTCCACCGTAACTGCACCGAACTTGCCGGCATAGGCGGCGGCTGGCGCGGCCAGGGAGACAGGCTTCGCGCGGGCGGCGGCGTCGGTCCTGGCCCAGGCGTAGCGCGCCTTGTCGGTGGGCGGGGCGGCCGCCTCCAGCGTGGTCAGGGCGCGGACCAGCGCGACGTCCAGCGCCTTTGCGGGCGCGGTTTCGACCGCCGGCTTGACCCCGACGCCTTCCCAGTTGGTCTTGCTGACCGGATGCTCCGGCTGGCCGATCGAGATGCTGAGCATGAAGCCCGGTGCGATGGGCACGCCGTCGTTGCGGTTGGCGGCGCCGGCAGTGGTCTGGCCGATCAGCTCACCCAGCTTGAACTGCTCCACATGATAGGCGAACTCCTCGCCGGCCGAGGCGACACCGTCGTCAATCAGAACATAGAGCGGCGTGGTGATGCGTCCGGCGGGCCGGGCCGCGGTCTTCGACAGGTCCGGCTTGTCGCCGCCCATATGGAAGGACACCAGCAACTGGTCCGCCGGCAGGAAGTGGCTGGTCAGGTAGTTCACCGCCGCCGGATCGCCGCCGCCATTGCCGCGCAGGTCGATGATCGCCGCGTCGCCGCCGGCCAGAAACCGCATGGCCCCATCATAGGCGATAGGGGAAAGGTCATCCTCCCACAGGAAGGCGGCCAGTTTCACGTAGCGGACGTTCCCGGGCAGGATCTTCTGCTCGGTCAGGCCGCTGTTCCGGCGGATCGCCTGGGTGCGCCAGAAGGCGTTGTCCGGCGCGGCGGGGCCGTTGGCGGGGGCGGTGGCCGCAGCGTACTGGGCCGGCGACCAGCTCAGCGCCATATGCTTGTCGCGGCTGGAGCTTTCCAGGTCGGCGCCGATGCGCGAGGCGAGCTCGAACGGGTCTGTCACGGCGTAGCGGCCGGAAGCCTGGCCGGCGTCGAGCGCCTTGATCATGGCGTCGCGACGGTCCGCGAAGACATAACGGTCGCGAATCTCCTTCTTCACCGCCGCGAGCAAGACGGCGGTCTGGGCCGGCGTCACGCGGGCGGAGGACGAGGCGGCGACGGGCGGCTGAGCGAGGGTGGTACCGGCGGCGGAGGCGAGCAGGCACGCCGCCAAGGCGAGCGATGCGGCGCGCTTCACTTGCCGTTCGCCTTCATCAGCTCCGCGACGCGGTCTTTGAGACCCTGACGGGCGAGGGCGGCGTCCAGGCCGTCGAGCTGGGCCAGCATCTGCGGGGCGCCTTCGCCCAGGAACTGGCCAGTGGCGGCGGCGATGGCCGACCACAGGGGCTCCAGCCGCCGGGCCTCCTCCTGGCCTTTCTCGGTGAGGCTCAGACGTTTGACCCGGCCGTCGCTCGGATCGGATTCGGATTGCACCAGGCCGGCGGCCTCCATGGCGGCGCGCACCTGGCTGACTGCGGCGTGGGTCACGCCCGTCCGCTCAGCGATCTCGCCGACGGTCAGGGAGCCGGCGTCTCGAATGGCGATGAAGGCGGAGAACCAGCGGGGCTCGAAGGCGACCTCGGCGCCGCGATAAATCTCCTGAACCTCGCGGTCGAGGCGGTCGATGAGGCGGCGGAGACGAGAACCGAAGGCCGACGCTCCTTTTTGCGCGATGTAATCCATGAATTTATGTAATTACTTACATATATCCGGCGCAAGCGATTTCTCGGCAAGGCGGCCGAGGAGCGGGTTGCGCGATCAGGCCACGAAACCCGTTGCAGGTCTAGCAGGGCCTTATCGCGGCGGGTTCTCGCGCTCCAGGAAGGCGACCGTGGCCTGCAGCATCTGCAAGCGGGTTTCGCCACGGGAGAGCCAGTGGTCCTCGCCGGCGAGGGTGACGAACTCGTGCGGCTTGCCGGCCTTCTTCAGGGCGTCAGCCATTACCCGGCTCTGGTCGTAGGGAACGACGGTGTCGTCCTTGCCGTGGATCATCAGGACGGGGGCGTCGGCTCTGGCGGCCAGGATAGCTGGGGATATGGAGGCGAGGTCGGGGTCGCGGGCGCCGTCGACACCCATGAAGGCGCTCCAGTAGCGGAGGGTTGAGTTGCGTCGGATCGGCCCGTTCTGCGCTGTCAGCAGCATGCGGCGAAGGTCGGTCACGCCGTTCACCGAGACGGCGCACCTGTATACGCCCTGTTCTACCGTCACGCCCGCAAGGGCGGCGTAGCCGCCATAGCTGCCGCCGACGATGCAGACCCTTTTTGGATCGATCAGGCCTTCTCTCGCAAGATGGGCGACACCGTCGCTGATATCGCTTTGCATCTTGCGGCCCCACTCGCCGAAGCCGGCTTCGCGCAGGCCGGCCCGCACGGCGGCGGAGCCCCTGAAGTTGGGTTGCAGGACCGCGTAGCCGCGCGAGGCCATGGCCTGGCTCCACCAGTCAAAGCTCAGGGTGTCGCGAGCGGCGGGACCGCCGTGCGGCAGGACGACCAGCGGAAGCTTCTTGGCATCCTTGCCGCGCGGCAGGGTGAGGTAGCCGGGGATGTCCAGCCCATCCTTGGCCTTGTAGATGATGGCGCGCTTTTCAGAGATGTCCTCGGGGTCGAGGTTGTAGACGTTCCCAATCCAGTCGGCGCGCCGGGCATCCAGATCGACGAAGGCGAAGGCTGGCCCGGCCTTGGGATCATCCACCTTGACCACGATCCGGCGGCGATTGGCCGACCAGGACGCCAAGGTGACCATCTGGCCTGGATAGGTGCGGATGATCGCCTTCCAAGCCGCATCGGCCTTTGGATCGAAGAAGCTGTAGCGGCTGGTGTCGCCGGTGATTTCGCCGCCGCCGATCAGGTGACCGGTCGCCGGATCATGGAGAAGCTGGCCGGTGGTCGGGGGAAGATTCCATGTGCCAGAGAGGCGATATTCCCGCATCGTGCGGCGCAGGGCGGCGTCTTCGTCGTCATCGCCTTCTCCGGCTTCGGCCGGCGAGAGGGTGACCACGGAGTCGGCGGTGCGGCCGAGGCCGCGGATGCGGGGCGAGCCGAGCGGGAGGCGTTCCTGCTCGACTGTTTTCCAGTTTGAGCCGTCGCGCATCTGCAGCGACCACTGGCCTGTGCCCTGGTCATACAGGGAGCGAGCCAGCACCGTGCCGTCCGGCGCGATCTGCCAGTCGTCGACGTCCTCTTCCCCCTGGGCGAGGACCATGGTGCTCCCATTGCCGACATTGTGGCGGAAGACCGTCAGATAGAGCCTGTTGGATGACGATCCGCGCTCGGTCGACATGCGAAAGCCATAGAGCAGAAGGGATGGAGAGCCGTTGACCATCCGCACCTCGGGCGGCCGCGCGACCACGTTCATGGCGTTGGGCTCGTTGGAGAGCAGGTGCTTGCTCTTGCGGCTTTTGATGTCGAGCAGGAGCGCCAGGAAATACTCCCGACGTCCGCCGGTGACGCCGCGAGCCGAACTGGTCCGCGAACTCGTGACCACTAGGTGGTCGGGGCCGGCCCAGCTTAGGTCGCGCAGTTTCACGTTCCCGGCGGCGACGCTGTAGACGGTCGCATTGTCGGCGATCCGCTTCACCATGATGTATCGCTGCTCGCCGCCGATCGTTACGGAAGAGGCCAGCATTTGCCCATCCGGCGAGATTTGGACGTCTTCTATGGCGGGCAGGCGGCCATAGGCCTCAAGCGGCGCGGCGACGGCGGACGCGGCGACGGACAGGCAGGCGATCAGGCCCGCCACGAATAGACGCTTCATGCACCCCTACTTGAAGCACAACCATCGGGAGTAATCTGAGTAAGATTCGCTGAGCGTCGGCGCAAATGAAAAACGCTCCGGCATTTCTGCCGGAGCGCCTTATTCCGTAAGGAATTTCGATCTCCTAGCGAGGGGCCAGGATCATGATCATCTGACGGCCTTCCATGCGCGGCTCGTACTCGACCTTGGCGACTTCATCGAAGTCGGCCTTGACCTTCTGGAGCAGCTTCATGCCCAGCTCCGGGTGAGCCATTTCACGGCCGCGGAAGCGCAGGGTGACCTTCACCTTGTCGCCTTCCTCGAAGAAGCGGTGCATCGACTTGGCCTTCACGTCGTAGTCGTGAGTGTCGATGTTCGGTCGCAGCTTGATCTCCTTGATCTCGACGACCTTCTGACGCTTGCGCGCCTCGTTCTTCTTCTTCTGCTCCTGGAACTTGTACTTGCCGTAATCCAGGATCTTGCAAACGGGCGGATCAGCGTTCGGAACGATTTCAACGAGATCGAGACCAACCTCCTCCGCAGCCTCCAGGGCGGCGGACGTCGGCATGATCCCCTGCTTCTCGCCATTCTGGTCGATCAGCAGGACGCGCGGAACGCGGATCTCATCATTGGTGCGCGGGCCGTCCTTGACGGGGGGCGCTTGCATCGGGCGGCGAATAGGCGGTGCTCCGGACCTGTTACAGCAATCGCGCGGCGCACAGGTGCGCCACGTTGGCTCGATATATGACGAAAGGACCGCCCTTCTTCAAGCTGCGCCGGACCTTAGACGGTCGGAAATAGGCGCTGAGCGTTAAGAAACTTGGCCGCTCGCCGATGGGTTTAATGCGCAGGGACGGGCGATTGATCCCCCACGCCCGGCCCCAAACGCCACAAAGGAGAAACGACCATGGCCGATGACAACAGGTGGAGTGACCGAGACCGCGACTGGCGCGACGACCGCAGCTGGTGGGAAGGCCGCGAGGACGGCCGTGGCGGTTACGGCGCCGACCGCGACTTCGGACGCTATTCCGGCGACACGGATCGTGACCGCGAGCGCCGCTATGGCGGCCGGGGCGCGTATCGCCGCGAATATGGCGATCGCGTCCACGGCGGGCGCACGTTCAGCGCGCCGACCAGCTACAGCGCCGCTGACCGGGGCCGCTATGGGTACGGCGATCAGAGCTACAATCCCAATGGCGTCGGCGGCGGGTATGACCCCGGCCTCGACAACCAGGCGCGCTATGGAGAGTACGACCGGGACCGCCATGAGGGCCGCCGATATTCGGCCTACGGCTATGGCGCCGACGAGTACGGCTATGGCGGCGGGACCTATGCGGACTCCAACCGCTCGCGCGGCCGCGACTGGCGTTCGGACGAGGAGCGCAGCTGGGCCGAACGGGCCGGCGACCGTATCTCCGCCTTCTTCGGCGACGACGAGGCCGAGGCGCGTGTCCGGGCGCGTGAGCTGGCGCGCGGCGAGCATCGCGGCCGGGGGCCGAAGGGCTACCGCCGTTCGGACGACCGCATCCGCGAGGACGTCAATGACCGCCTGACTGACGACGCCTGGCTGGACGCCTCGAACATTGATGTTTCGGTGAGCGACGCTGACGTGACCCTGACGGGGACTGTCCGCAGCCGTGACGACAAGCGCCGGGCAGAGAATCTGGCTGAGTCGATCAGCGGCGTGAGCAACGTGCAGAACAATCTGCGTGTGAACGCCTCCAGCGACGACGCCCTTACCAGCGCGATCAGCTCGATCCCGCCGGCATAAGGACGGTCTCTTTTCGGAATGGTCGAGGCCCTCGCGTCAGGCGGGGGCCTTTTCCTTTTGCGGCAGCATGGCGCGGACGGCGGTCAGCACCGTCTCGGCGGGCACATCGTTCAGGTCATCAGCGCGGATGATGGCGACATGGCCGCGCGGGGCGCAAAGATCCGGGTCCGAGGCGCTGGAGAACAGGGCGATGCTCGGGGCGCCGGCGGCGGTGATCAGATGCAGCGGCCCTGTGTCGTTGCCGATGGCCAGGACCGCCTTGGCGCCCAGGGCGGCGATCTGGGCGAAGTCGGTCCGGCCGGTCAGGTCGCGGACGCCCTTGGCGCCCTTGGCGATGATGCGGGCCAGCGGATTTTCCTGTGGGCCGCCGATGACCACCACGTCGTAGCCGGCCTCGTCCAGGAAGCGGGCGATCTCGTTGAACCGCTCGGCCGGCCAGCGCTTCTCCGGCCGGTGGGCCGAGGCGCCGGGGACCAGCAGAACGAAGGGGCGGGTGGGGCGGATCTTGAGCGGCGTGTCAGCCATCCATGACAGGTCCGGCGGCGGCGCCTCGCCGGGGGCGATCGGCGCGTCCGGCCAGATGCCGGCGACTTTCAGCTGTTCTGCCTGCCGCTCCAGGGTGTGCATGTGGTCGCGGTCGGGATTCTTGTGGCGGAAGGCAGCCCCTGGGGCGATGCCGGACCACTTCGGCGCGAACGGCCACAGGGCGTAGAAGTAGCGGCTGGATCGGCCGGAGGTTTGCAGGTCGTAGATGCGGTCATAGCCGGCGCCGCGCATACGCTTCAGCATGGCGCGCAACTCCGCGGCGTCCTCGGGGCGACCGTCGGTCTCCACCACGTCGAAATAGGGGCTGGCCACGGCCAAGCCTTCATAGGCGGGGGTGGTCAGCAGGGTGATGTGCGCCTGGGGGTGCGCCTCGCGGATCTTGCGGGCTGCGGCAAGGGCCAGGACGAAATCGCCCAGGGCGCCCAGCTTGATCACCAGGACCTTGCGCACGGGACGGCTCATCGGCGGGCCTCGAGCACGCGGGCGTAAACGTCGAGATAGGCGGCGCACATGGCGTCCACCGAGAACAGCTTGCGGGCGCGGGCGCGGCCGGCCTCGCCCATGCTCATGCGCTTGTGGGCGGGCAGGGCGATGGCGGTGTCCAGGGCGTCGGCCCAGGCGTCGGCGTCGCCGGGGGCGACCAGCCAGCCGGTCTCGCCATGGAGCACGGTCTCCAGCGCCCCGCCATGACCGGCGGCCAGAACCGGGCGGCCCATGACCTGCGGCTCCACCGCTGTGCGGCCGAAGGCTTCGGGCTCCAGCGAGGGCGCGGCGGCGTAGTCTGCGATGAGGTAGGCGGCGGGCATGTCGTCGCAATGGCCGACGATGCGCACGTTGTCACTCAACCCATCCGCGCTGATCTTGCGCTCCAGCTCGGCCCGATAGTCGTGGCGGCCTTGGTCGTCGCCGGCCAAGATGATCAGGAAGCCGGTGAGGCCGCGCTGCTTGAGCCGGGCCGCCGCCTCGATCAGCAGGGCCTGGCCCTTCCAGCGGGTAAGGCGGCCGGCCAGTAGAACCTTCACCCGGTGATCGGCGGGGGCGAGGCCCCAGGCGCGGCGCAGGGCGTCCACACGGCTGGGAGCGACCATGCGCGGCTCGAACCGCCGCAGGTCAACGCCGCGCGGGATATTGACCACCCGTTCCGGGTCCACATGGTGCTCGGCGATCACATGACGGCGGGTGTAGTCGGAATTGGCGATGACCAAGTCGCCCTTGGTCATGACCGCGTTGTACCAGCGCTTCAGGCCGGACTTGGCGTTGTAGACCCCGTGATAGGTGGCCACGAGCGGGGTTTTGGTCGCCTGCGCCGCCCAAAGGGCGCTGAACGCCGGGGCGCGGGAGCGAACGTGGACCAGATCCACCTTCTCGCGCCTGATCAGGTCCACCAGGCGCGAGGCGTTGCCCAGCATGACCAGCGGGTTCTTGGACTGCACCGGCATCTGGGCCAGGCGACCGCCCTCGGCGGTGAGCTTCTGGGCCATGCGGCCGCCACGTGTGGCGACCAGGGCCGCGCCGCCGGCCGCGATTACGGCGTTGGCCACGTCCAGGGTGGTCTGCTCGGCGCCGCCGGTCTCCAGCTCGGGAACGACCTGCAGCAGGGTGAAATCGGGCGGCAGGGCCAAGGGGCGCGCTTCCAGCTTCGCCTCAGCCGTTTCACGTCGGCGCAGAGGCGGGTAATTCAGGTAGCCGCCGTTACTAATCAAAGAGGCCTGTTAACGCCATGACCGAATCGACCGGACGTCTCGAGGTGGAAGGCGGCGCGCCCGTGGCGTGGCGCAAGGTCGAGGGGGCGGGGCCGACGGTGGTCTGGCTGGGCGGGTTCATGTCGGACATGGCCGGCAGCAAGGCCCAGACCCTGGCCGATTGGGCGCTGGACAAGGGGCGGGCCTATGTCCGCTTCGACTATTTCGGCCACGGCGAGTCCGGCGGCGCGTTCCGCGACGGCACGATCAGCCGTTGGCGGGCCGATGCGCTGGAGGTGATCGACCGCCTGACCCAAGGGCCGCTGGTCCTAGTCGGCTCATCCATGGGCGGATGGATCGCTTGCCTGGCGGCGGCGGCCCGGCCGGATCGGGTGAAGGCCATGGTCCTGATCGCCCCTGCGCCAGACTTCACCGAGAAGCTGATGGTCCCCGAATTCCCGCCCGAGGCGCATGAAGCGCTGGCGAGCGACGGGGTGTGGATGCGGCCGTCTGAGTACGGCGATCCCTATCCGATCACCCGCGAATTGCTGGAGGACGGCGCGCGCTGGTCGATCCTGCCGGGGCCGGTGAACATCGGCGTTCCCGTGCGCATCCTGCAGGGCGGCCAGGACCCCGACGTCCCGTGGATGCACGCCTTGACCCTGGCTCATGCGATCCGCTGCGACGACGTGGTGTTCAGCCTGATCAAGGATGGCGACCATCGTCTGTCGCGGGATCAGGACCTGGCGCGGCTGACGGCGGCGGTGGAGGAGGTGGCGTGAAGCGCGGCGTAATCATGGCGGCCGTCGCCTTGGCGGGCCTTTCCGCGGCATGCGCCCAGCCAGAACCCTACGCCCCCGAGCTTGAGGTTTGCGTGCAGGACGCCGCGGGCGCGGAAGCCTTCAAGGACCTGCTGAAGAGCTATGCACGGACTCAGGGTCTGAACTTCATCGACAGCAGCCGTGAGACAGCCGCCACCGGACCTTCGCGGCCAGTCATCGAGGTCGTGGCCGAAAACGACGGCGCCCGGGTCGTCGCCGGCAATTCCGGCCTCGCCTTCTATCAGCTGGCGGTCGGTTTCACGGGACCGAAGGCCCGCCGCGAAGCGCTGTCCGGTGAGGTGAAGGCTCTGCTGGAAAAGCGCTGGAAGGTCGAACGCATCCAGGCGGGGCGTGGTCCGGTGATTGATCCGGAGTGCGGGCGTTACGCCAACTGGAAAGACTAGGCAGCTGGCGCGCGCAGGATTTTCTCCATCGCCTTACCCTTGGCCAGTTCGTCGATGAGCTTGTCCAGGTAGCGGATCTCTCGCATCAGGGGATCGGCGACGTCTTCCACCCGCACGCCGCAGACCACGCCCTTGATGAGATCGCGCGCGGGGTTGAGCTGCGCCTGGGCGAAGACGGTCTCGAAATCCGTCTTGGCCGCCAGGTGCGCCTCCAACGCCTCCTGGGTGAAACCGGTCAGCCAGCGGATGATCTGATCGACCTCCGCCTTGGTGCGCCCCTTCTTCTCCGCCTTGGCGACGTAGTGGACATAAACGCTGGCGAAGCTGGTGGTGTAGATGCGGTGGCTCATCCGGCGGCCCTCACCTTGGTCCGCAGGTGCAAGCAGTAGCCGAGGGTCACGACCATGCCGCCGAGGACAGCCGCGGACCCGAAGGTGACCGCCAGGGGAATGGGGGCGAAGGCCCACAGGCCGGCATAGACCAGTCCGCTCAAGGTCAGCGACCAGCCCGCGACCCGGCGGGCGCGGCCGGCCCAGGCGTTGGGTACGACGGTCTTGGGCATGCGGTTTCCGGACCAGGCGATCATCAGGCCGGCGGCGCCGATGACGATCCGCGTGACCGTCTCGCTGTCCACATAGCCCTGCTTGCGCGCGAAGGATGCGGCGAGGGCGAGGACGATGATGCCGACGCCCCAGGCGAGGTTGCCGAGCAGGTCCTTCTTCTGATCGTTCTTGCTCATCACGCGGTCTCCGCTTTGGGGGCTGACTTCGGGGCGGCCGGGGTTTCGGGCTCGGCGCCCATGCCGAAGGAATGGACGAAGCCCAACAACGCCTCTTCGAGCACCGAGAGCTTCAAGTGGTAGATGATTGATTTGCCGAACTTTTCAGCATGGATCAGATCGGCCTCCTTCAGCACCGCGAAGTGCGCCGACATGGTCGGCTTGGAGACGTCGAATTGGTCGCTGAGCTCGCCCGCGCTCATCGGCCCGCCGCGCAGGAGCAGCAGCACCCGTCGGCGGGTCGGATCGGAGAGGGCTCTGAAAACCTGGCTCATATTGCGATGATTAGCTAATCATCGAAATGAGTCAAGGGTGTTATCTTGGACGTCGAAGTTCAGCCCGCCTTGCGGCTCCAGGCCTCTCTTTGCGAGAAGACGCGCGCGACCTCGGCCATGTTTTCCGTACCCCAGGTGCAGAGCGGCACGAGGGCCTGAGCGAGGCTAATGCCCAGGGGCGTGAGGCTGTAATCGACCCTCGGAGGAATCTCCTTGTAGTCGGTCCGCTTCACCAGATCGTCGGCCTCGAGCTCCTTGAGCTGCTGGATCAGCACCTTGTCGCTGACGTCGCGGATGGCGCGCCGCAGCTCGCCGTAACGGGTCGGACCGCCTTGGGCGAGGAAGTACAGGATCAGCGGCTTCCACTTGCCGGAGATCAGCCGAAGCGTGGCGTCGAGCCCGCAGGTGAAGCCCGGCAGGGTCGGCGTGCAGCCGTCCACCGAAGGCGGGGTATGTGGGAGGGCGAGCTTCTTTGACATATTCTTGATACTTACCAAAAGGTGCATACTTGCCGATAGGTAGGCGCGCCGCCAGCTGAGTGCAACCTCAATGAAGGAGCACATCATGAGCAGACTTAACGGCAAGACGGCGGTGGTTACAGGCGGCGGGACCGGTATCGGACTGGGCGCGGCCAAGCGCTTCATCGAAGAAGGCGCGTTCGTCTACATCTTCGGCCGCCGCCAGGACGTGCTGGACGCCGCCCTGAAGCAACTGGGTCCGAACGCGCGAGCAGTGCGCGGGTCGGTGACCGATCTTGGCGACCTTGATCGCCTCTACGAGACGGTGAAGGTAGAGCGGGGCGGGGTGGACATCCTGCTGGCCAACGCCGGAACAGGATCGTTCGCGAAGTTGGGCGAGATCACGCCCGAGCACTACGACCAGATTTTCGATCTCAATGTGAAGGGGCTGGTCTTCACCGTGCAGAAGGCCCTGCCGCTGATGGGGGCGGGGGCGTCGATCATCCTGACCGGATCGAGCACAGGGGTGATGGGAACGCCGGCGTTCAGCATCTATAGCGCCACGAAAGCCGCCGTCCGCAATCTGGCGCGCAGTTGGGCGCTGGATCTCAAGGGTACGGGCATCCGCGTCAATGTAATGTCTCCGGGCCCCATCACGACGGAGTTGGCGATGGAGGTTCTGGGCGACGAAGGAGCGGCCCAGATCGGCGCCTCCACCGTGCTCGGGCGCATGGGCGATGCTTCTGAAACAGGGGCGGTGGCGGCCTTCCTTGCCTCGTCCGACAGCAGCTTCATGACCGGCGGCGAAGTCTTCGTCGATGGCGGTCTGGCCCAGGTATGAGGTGATGGCGCGGGGTTCCGATCATCGCTGTCGGATCCCCTATCCCCCCGCCGCCAGAACGGCCCTCAGCCCTTCGCGATAGGTCGGATAGGCAGGCAGCCAGCCGAGCTCCGCCTTCGCCCTGGCGTTCGAGACGCGCTTGCTCTCCGCGTAGAAGCGGAGAGCAGCGGCGGGCAGCTTGTCCGGGTCGAACAAAGTGATAGGCGGCGGGGCCATGCCAAGAAGTTCGGCGGCGTGCAGCACCACGTCCTGCGGCGCGCAGGGCTCGTCGTCGCAAAGATTGTAGCGGCGACCGGCGCAAGGGGCGGCGATTGAGGCGGCCAGGGCGGCGGCGATGTCGTCCACATGGATGCGCGAGAAGATCTGGCCCGGCTTGACCATGCGGCGGGCCGTGCCGTCGCGCAGGCGGTCGAAGGCGCTGCGGCCAGGGCCGTAGATGCCGGGCAGGCGGAAGGCCTGGACGGTCAGGCCCATGCCGCGGCCCACCTGCATCCAGTCGCGTTCTGCGGCGACGCGGCGGGCGCCCTCGGGCGAGGCGGCGGGCAGGGGGCTTGTCTCGAAGGCCCAGCCGCCGCGCAGGTCGCCATAGACGCCGGTGGTGGACAGGTAGCCGATCCAGTCCGGGAAGGCCTGGGCTTCGGCCAGGGCGGGGACCAGGGTATTGAGGCCGGGACAACCGTCGGGCGTCGGCGGAGCGGAGATCAGGATCGCCGAGACGCCCTGCAGCGCCGCGATCAGGGCCGGACGGTCATCGCCAGCGACGGCCTGGAGCCCCTCGGCGCGCAGTTCGCCGGCGCGCTCCCCATCGCGGGCGACGGCGATCGTGGCCCAGCCGGTCACGGAAAGACGCTTGGCGAGGGCCCGGGCCGTATAGCCGTGGCCGAAAGTCAGAAGCTTCACTCAGATACACCCCATCGACCGCATCATGGAGCTGATGCGGCGGGGCCGTCCAGATGTGCGGCTGCGGCGAATGCGCTACTCCACCGTCACCGATTTCGCCAGGTTGCGCGGCTGGTCCACGTCCGCGCCCTTCTGCACGGCGACGTGATAGGCCAGAAGCTGGATCGGGGCCGACATCACCAGAGGCGCGATCAGCGGGTCGCAGGGTGGGGCGGTCATGACCACCCGCGCGCCGGCGGGGGCGTGCTTGGCGCCCTCCGGATCGGTGATGAAGACCACTTGGCCGCCGCGGGCCATGACCTCGCTCATGTTCGAGGCCGATTTCTCGAAATAGGTGTCGAAGGGGGCCAGGATGATGATCGGGGTCTTGTCGTCCACCAAAGCGATGGGACCGTGCTTCAGCTCGCCGGCCGCGTAACCCTCGGCGTGGATGTAGCTGATTTCCTTGAGCTTCAGCGCGCCTTCCAGGGCCAGGGCCGACATCGGGCCGCGACCGAGATAGAGGACGTCGCGGGCCTTGGCGATCTCGGACGCCACGTTGCGCACGGCGTCTTCAAGCTGGATGGATTCGGCGATCAGGCGGGGCGCTTCCAGCAGCACCTTCACCAGGCGCGCTTCCTCCGCCGCGTCGATGCGGCCGCGCGCGGCGGCTGCGGCGATGGCGATGGCGGTCAGGACGCTGACCTGGGCGGTGAACGCCTTGGTCGATGCGACCCCGATCTCCGGCCCGCAATGGATCGGCCACACCACGTCGACTTCGCGAGCCATGGTGGACTCGGTCGCGTTGACCACGGCGGCGCTCTTCATCCCCTTGGCCTGGCAATAACGCAGGGCGGCCAGGGTGTCGGCGGTCTCGCCCGACTGGCTCATGGCGATGGCCAGGGCGGTGGGGCGGATCGACGGCTCGCGGTAGCGGAACTCCGACGCGATCTCCACGTCCACCGGCAGGTCGGCGTACTTCTCGATCAGGTACTTGCCGATGACGCCGGCGATGTAGGAGGTGCCGCAGGCGACGATCTGGATGCGCTCCAGATCGGCCCAGTCGATGTCGCCGGCCACGGCGGTGCGGGCGCCGATGGGATCCACATAGGCGGCGATGGTGCGCTGGCACCCCTCCGGCTGGTCGTGAATCTCCTTCTCCATGAAGTGCCGGTAGTTGCCCTTCTCCATCAGGGCCACGGAGGAGGCGACGACCTTCACCGGGCGGCTGACCTCGGCGCCGGTGTGATCGAAGACGCGGGCCGACGTGTGGTCCACGGCGGCGTAGTCGCCGTCCTCCAGATAGAGCACGCGGTTGGTGAAGGGGCCGACGGCCAGGGCGTCGGAGCCGATGAACATCTCGCCGTCGCCATAGCCGACCACCAGGGGCGGGCCGTTGCGGGCGCCGAAGATCATCTCGCTCTCGCCCATGATCAGCACGCACAGGGCGTAGGCGCCGGAGAGCCGGTCCAAGGTCGCCTTGAAGGCGGCCAGGGGGTCTTTGCCCTCGGTCAGGTCCTGGTCGATCAAGTGGGCGACCACCTCGGTATCGGTGTCGCTGGAGAATTCGCGGCCCTTGGCCTGAAGCTCGGCCTTCAGTTCGGCGAAGTTCTCGATGATGCCGTTGTGGACCACGGCTACGCGGCCGGTGATGTGCGGGTGGGCGTTGCGCTCGGTCGGGGCGCCGTGGGTGGCCCAGCGGGTGTGGCCGATGCCGGTCTGGGCGACCAGCGGGTTTTCGGCCAGGACGGATTCCAGCTCGCGCAGCTTGCCGGGCGCGCGGCGGCGCTCCAGCACGCCGTTCACCTGGGCGGCGACGCCGGCGCTGTCATAGCCCCGGTACTCCAGGCGCTTGAGGCTCTCGACGAGACGCTCGGCGACGGGGGCCTTGCCGACGATACCGATGATGCCGCACATGGAACGCTTTGATCCTTTGTCGAAAGCCGCGGACGGGTTTAATCCTGCCGCGACGCAGGCTTGGAGCTGGGCTTTATCACCCGGTTCTCCATCACCCGCATAAATCTGCATTTCGCTTCGTTTCGCACGAGTCTCCGACCTATGGCCAAGCGCTCTTACTTCGGCACCGACGGCATCCGCGGTCAGGCCAACCAGCATCCCATGACCGCCGAAGTGGCGCTGCGCGTGGGTCTGGCGGCGGGCAAGCTGTTCCGCTCGCGCGACGACCGCCGGCACCTGGTGGTGATCGGCAAGGACACCCGCCTGTCGGGCTACATGATCGAGCCGGCCCTGGTGGCGGGCTTCACCAGCGTGGGCATGGACGTGCGTCTGTTCGGACCGCTGCCGACGCCGGCGGTGGCGATGATGACCCGCTCCATGCGCGCGGACCTGGGCGTGATGATCAGCGCCAGCCACAACAACTTCGCGGACAACGGCATCAAGCTGTTCGGGCCGGACGGCTACAAGCTGTCGGACGCCCAGGAGGCCGAGATCGAGTCCTACATGGACGAGGGTCTGCAGGAGGGTCTGGCGACGCCGGCGGCCCTGGGTCGGGTCAAGCGCATCGACGACGCCCAGGCCCGTTATGTTGAGATCGTCAAGGCGACCTTCCCGCGCCAGATGAACCTGTCCGGCCTTCGCGTGGTGATCGATGGGGCCAACGGCGCCGCCTACAAGGTCGCGCCGACCGTCCTGTACGAACTGGGCGCCGAGGTGATCCCGGTGGGCGTCGACCCGGACGGGGTGAACATCAACGCCGACTGCGGTTCGACCCACCCGGCCGCCATGGCCAAGGCGGTGAAGGAGTACCGCGCCGACATCGGCATCGCCCTGGACGGCGACGCCGACCGGCTGGTGATCTGCGACGAGAACGGCCTGGTGGTCGACGGCGACCAGATCATGGCGATCATCGCTTGCGCCTACGCCAAGCGCGGCCTGCTGAAGGGCGGCGGCGTGGTGGCCACGGTGATGTCGAACCTGGGGCTGGAGCGCCTCATGGCGTCCAAGGGGCTGAAGCTGGAGCGCACCGGCGTGGGCGACCGCTATGTCATGGCGCGGATGCGCGAGGGCGGCTTCAACCTGGGCGGCGAGCAGTCGGGCCACGTGATCCTGTCGGACTTCTCGACCACGGGCGACGGCCTGATCGCGGCCCTGCAGGTGCTGGCCGTGCTGGTCGACAGCGGCGAGCCGATGAGCAAGCTGGCCCGCCAGTTCGAGCCCGTGCCGCAGAAGCTGGAGAACGTCCGCTTCGCCGCCGGCGCCAAGCCGCTTGAGCATGACAAGGTCAAGGCCGCGATCGCCGACGCGGAAGGCAAGCTGAACGGCTCGGGCCGCGTGCTGGTCCGCGCGTCGGGGACCGAGCCCCTGATCCGCGTCATGGCCGAGGGCGATGACGAAAAGCTGGTGAAGCAGCTAGTGAAAGAGATCGCCGGCGCGGTGAAGGCGGCGGCGGCGTGATCTAACTCCGCTCATTCCCGGCGAAGGCCGGGACCCCGATTCATCCGGTGAGTCAGCAGGACTTCACCTGGGCCCCGGCCTTCGCCGGGGTGAGCGGGTTTGGGTGTCACTCCGCCAGCATCGCCAGCAGGGCGAAGCTGGCCAGCCAGTGCTCGCCCATGTAGTCGCCGGCCACATGGGGCAGGGCGTCGTTCATGTGGCGCTCGGCGGCCTCCAGGGCGGCGGCTTTCGTATCTCCGTCCAGGGTCGAAGCGATGCCGCGCCAGCACCAGGCGCGCGACAGGTTCAGGCCGTCCAGGTGGGCGATCTTGCCGTCGCTGCGGTCGCTGACCGTGGCGGGGGTGAACAGGGTCGCCGGGGACTGCTGCGCCACGCGCGGCAGGAAGGCGGCGAACCAGGTCTTGAAGTCGTCCGCCGACAGCATGCGGCGCATGCATTCGGCCTCCATCAGGGCTGAGGACAGGAACTCATCGCCGCTGGGCTCCCAGGCCTGGCAGTCGGCGTCCTCGCCGTACCAGCCTTGCGCTGTCTCGCGGCACAGATCGGCGAGGGCCGGGTCGCTGGCTTGCGCCCACTCCAGCGTAAGGGTCAGGGCGAAGGCGGTGTTGAAGTGCGTGCCGACCCGGATGGGATAGGTCGCCTTGGGCAGGAAGGCCTTGAACCGGTCGGCGAAGGCCAGGGCTAGCGGCTTTAAGGCCGCGCCCCAGGGGGCGTCGTGGCGGTCCAACTCCGCCGCCAGCATCAGCAGCCAGGCCCAGCCGTAGGGCCGTTCGAACCCGCGGCTCAGCGGGCGGTCGAGATAGGCGCGCTCGGTCTCGACCTTTGCTGCGGTGAACGCGTCGTCGAAAAGGGCGCGGATGGCCGGCGCCTGCGGAATCTGAGGATGCAGGCGCAGCAGAGTCGCCAGGGTCCAATAGCCATGGACGCAGGAGTGCCAGTCGAAGCTGCCGAAGAAGATCGGGTGCAGGACGCGCGGCGCGACCACGTCGGCCTCGCCGTCCATCACGTGGTCGGCCTTGTAGGGCCACGGGCGGGTCACATGGCCGAGGGCGATGGACGCGAACTTTGAGGCGACGGCCTCAGAAACGGAAGACGAGGACATACATCAGCACTGTGTTGGCGAAGAGCAGGATGAGGGCGGTGGGGACCTGGGCCTTGATGACCCCGTTCTTGTCCTTCAGCTCCAGCAGAGCGGCGGGGACAAGGTTGAAGTTGGCGGCCATGGGGGTCATCAGCGTGCCGCAGAAGCCCGACAGCATGCCGATGGCGCACATGATCGCCGGATCGCCGCCAAACTTCAGGACGATCAGCGGCAGGCCGACCCCGGCGGTCATCACTGGGAAGGCGGCGAAGGCGTTGCCCATGACCATGGTGAAGAGCGCCATGCCCAGCGTGTAGGTGACCACGGCGGCGAGCTGCGAGCCCTCCGGCAGCCAGGCGGTGGTCAGGGCGCCGACCGCCTCGCCCACCCCGGCGGCGGCGAAGACCGCGCCGAGGGCCGCCAGCATCTGCGGCAGGAGCAGGGCCCAGCCCACCTGATCGAACAGGCGGCGGCCTTCCTGCAGCGGTTCGGTCGGACGGGCGCGTAGCATGGGCATGGCGACCGCCAGCGACAGGATGATGCCGAGCACCAGGGACACCAGCGTCGCCTGCTTCGGATCGACGGGATGCACGCCGCCGAAGGTCAGATGCTTGAACAGCATGGTCCCGGCTAGGGCGACGACCGGGATGATGAGCGCGCAGAGGAACAGGCGGTTGCGGTGGGTCGCGGCGCTGGCCTGACGCTGCTCGACGGTGGTGGTCTGCGGCTCGCCCCGCCGCCAGCCTCCCAGGCCGCCGACGATGACCAGGCCGACGGCCATGACGCCGTTCGCGGCGTTCGGCAGGTGGGAGCCGAATAGGAAGCAGGCCGAGAACAGTCCCCAGAAGGCGGCATTCTGCCAGCGCCGGCTGTTGCTGCGGTCGAGGCCGCTGAGCAGGGCGATGGCGCCGAACAGGGCGCCGGCGATGGCGTAGAGGACTTCGAGGCCGATCATTTGGCGGCTCCGGCCTTCAGTTTGCGGTCGAATAGCGCCAGCCGTGTTCCGTGGACGACGAAGGCGACGATGGCGGTGGGGATGGCCCAGACCGACAGGTGCAGGGGTTCAACCACGATGCCGTTCTGCTGCAGGAAACCCACCATCAGCAGGATCGAGCCGATGGCGATGAAGATGTCCTCGCCGAAGAACAGGCCGATGTTGTCGGTGGCCGCGGACATGGCGCGCACCTTCTGGCGGGTTTCGTCGTCGGTCAGGCCATGGGTTTCGGCGGCGGCTTCGGCCATGGGAGCGACCAGGGGGCGGACCATCTGCGGGTGACCGCCCAGCGAGGTCAGGCCCAGGGCCGAGGTGATCTGGCGAATGCCGAAATAGAGGAGCAAGATGCGGCCGGTGGTGGCGGCCTTCAGCCCGCCGATCAGAGCCTTGGCCCGTTCCTGCAGGCCGTAGCGCTCCAGCAAGCCGATGGCGGGCAGGACCAGCCACAGCAGGGAGACGTAGCGGTTCTCCTTGAAGGCCTTGCCGAAGAGGGCGAGCACCTCCAGCGGCCCCATGCCGCCGGCGAGGCCGGTGACCAATGCGGCGGCGACCACCACCAGCAGCGGATTGATCCGGGCGACGAAGCCCACGACCACGACTGCGATCCCCAACAGAGTCAGCATGGGCCCCCCTTTGCGACGGAGGGGGAGACTAGGGGAAGGGGCGGTGAGGGCAAGCGCCTGGAGCTATGGACGTTGGTCGCAGAAGCTTCACGAAATCGCGCGTGGCCCTTGCGGGTTTTCAACAACGTGTCAGCATCGAATCGATCTGGCCGCTCGACCGTCCAGACGAAAGAAAGAATGGGAGCGAAACATGCGGCGACATCTCGCCGCCGCCGGCCAGCAGCCGGCGGTTCGCAGCAATGGCCGATACGCCATAAGCTGCCTGCTTGTGCTTAGCGTTCTGTGCGGTGTGTTCTGGGTGGCGGCTTATATGGTCATCGCCCGCTGGTTCGGCTGGGGCGGCTAGACCCGCCGTTCAGACCTGAAATGAAAACGGGCGACCGAAGCCGCCCGTCCATTTGTGCGCCTCGAAGGCGGGCGCTTCAGATTTCCTGATTGTACTTGCCGACCTCGGAATGCTTGCCGAGACGCGGCTTCACTTCCTTGTGGAACAGGTCGCGCATGTCGTCTTCCGACTGCGTGCTTTCGACCACGACCACCAATTCAGGCTTGTTGGAGCTGGCGCGGACCAGGACCCAGGAGCCATCTTCCAGGGCGACGCGCACGCCGTTGACGGTGATGACGTCCTTGATCTTGCGGCCCAGGATCGAGCCGCCGGCCTTACCCAGCGCCTCGTACTCCTTCACCACGTCCTCGACGACCTTGTACTTCACCTCGTCGGCGCACTTGGGCGACATGGTCAGGGAGGTGTAGGCGATCGGCAGAGCTTTTTTGAGGTCCGACAGCTTCTTGCCCGGGTTGCGTTCCAGCATGCCCAGGATGGCGGCGGCGGCGATCAGGCCGTCGTCGTAGCCGCGGCCCAGCTCGCCGGCCAGGAAGAAGTGGCCGCTCTTTTCGAAGCCGGCCAGGGCGTCCAGCTCGGCGGTCTTGCGCTTGATGTAGCTGTGGCCGGTCTTCCAGTAGACGGTGGTGCAGCCGTTCTCGGCCAGGATCGGGTCGGTGGCGTAGAGGCCGGTCGATTTCACATCGACGATGAAGGTCGCGCCCTTGTGCAGCGGGGCCAGGTCGCGGGCCAGCATCAGGCCGATCTTGTCGGCGTAGATCTCCTCGCCTTCGTCATCGACCACGCCGCAGCGGTCGCCGTCTCCATCGAAGCCGAAGGCCAGGTCGGCGCCATGCTCACGAACGGCCTTGGCCATCTCCATCAGCATCTCGTGGTCTTCGGGGTTCGGGTTGTAGCGCGGGAAGGTGAAGTCCAGCTCGGCGTCCATCGGTATCACCTCGACGCCCATGCGCTTCAGCGCCTCGGGGGCGAAGGCGCCGGCAGTGCCATTGCCGCAGGCGGCGATGACTTTCAGCGGGCGGGAGACCTTCACACGGCTGGCGGCGTCGGCGATGTAGCGCTCGGCCACGCCGTCCACGCGGGTCAGTTTGCCGCCTTCACGCTCCACGAACTCGCCGTTCAGAACGATGTCCTTCAGACGACCCATCTCGTCCGGGCCGAAGGTGAGGGGCTTCTGGGCGCCCATCTTCACGCCGGTCCAGCCGTTTTCGTTGTGGCTGGCGGTGACCATGGCGACGCAGGGGGCGTCCAGGTCGAACTGGGCGAAATAGGCCATGGGCGAGACGGCCAGACCGATGTCCAGAACCTCGCAGCCGGCCGACAGCAGGCCGAGCGTCAGGGCCTGCTTGATCGACAGGGAGTAGGAGCGGAAGTCGTGGCCGACCACGATGCGCTTCTGGCCCAGCTCCTGGATGTAGGTGCCCAGGCCCAGGCCCAGGGCCTGGATGCCCAGCAGGTTGATCTCCGGCCCGAACAGCCAGCGCGCGTCGTACTCACGGAAGCCCGTGGCCTTGACCAGCGGCTCGTTCTCATAGGCGGCGGTGTTGGCGACGAGATCGGCGCGGGGCTTGGAGAACATGGAACCTCAGCGATGCGTAGTTGTGTTGTGTGACGTTGTAGAGGGCGGCGCGCGAAGTCGCGAGCCCGTTCGCCCCGCGGGCGTAATGACTTCTGATGACGCTAGTTCCGTCACACCCGGCGGGCGAGGTAACGCACGCTTTTCGCGCGATCCTCAAGACGGGCGACACCGACCTCCTCGAAGCCCAGGGCGGCGTGGAATGCGTCCGAGCCGGGATTGGGCGGGTCGGAGTTGACCTCGCAGCAGAAGACGTTGTGGCCGTCGGCCCGCATCTCCTGAATGGCGGCCTCGTAGAGCGCGCGGGCCATGCCCATGCCCCGGGCGCGTTCGGAGACGATCACCCGGTCGATATAGATGAAGCGCTCATAGCGGTCGCGGAACCACAGGAAGTTGGGGCTGTCGTAGTCGCCGTCCTGGTCGAAGGCGATCAGCACCGCGTCTGCGTCGCCGATCACCCAGGCGCGCCAGGCGTTGGCCGCCATGGCGTCCAGCTCCTCCTGGGTCAGGAGCGAGGTCTCGACCTTGTTGGCGTTGTTGAGGGCCAGGACGGCCGTCTCGCCACGACCGAGGGGGCGGTGCGCCATCAGATCACGCCGGCGCGAAGCAGGTCGTGGATGTGCAGGATGCCCACCGGGCGCTTGGCCTCGACCACGAACAGCACGGTGATGCGGCGGTCGTTCATCAGCTTCAGGGCCTCTGCGGCCAGGGCCCCGGGGGCGATGGTCAGCGGATTGGCGGTCATCACCTCGCCGGCGCTGTGGGTCATTAGGCCGTCCATGTGGCGGCGCAGGTCGCCGTCGGTGATCAGGCCGGCGAGACGGCCGTCGGGCGAGGTGACGCCCACGCAGCCGAAGCGCTTCTCGGTCATGACCAGAAGAGCCTGGGCCATGGTCTTTGTCGAAGGGACGAGCGGCAACTCGCCGTCCTTGTGCATCAGGTCCGACACCGTGCGCAGCATGGCGCCCAGCTTGCCGCCGGGGTGGAAGATGCGGAAATCGGCGGCGGTGAAGCCGCGACGCTCCAGCAGGGCCACGGCCAGGGCGTCCCCCAGGGCCATCTGCTGGGTGGTGGAGGTGGTCGGAGCGTTGACCTCGGCCGTCGCCTCGGCGGAATCGGGCAGCAGCAGGGGGATGTCCGCGGCGCGGCCTAGCTGGCTGTCGGCATTGGCGGTGATAGCGATGATCGGAATCCCGAAGCGGGCGCCATAGGCCAGCATGTCGGACAGTTCTCGCGCCTCGCCCGACTTGGACAGGGCCAGGATCACGTCACCCTTGCCGATCATGCCCAGGTCACCGTGGCTGGCCTCGGCGGCGTGGACAAACATGGCGGGCGATCCGGTGGAGGCCAGGGTGGCGGCGATCTTGCGCGCCACATGGCCGCTCTTGCCCACGCCGGTGCAGACGATCTTGCCTTTGGCCTTGAACAGGGTCTCGACCGCCTTGACGAAAGGCTTGTCGAGGCTGGCGGCCAGGGCGGCCAGGCCCTCGGCCTCGATCTTCAGGACACGTCGGCCGACGGCTGCGGCGTCGAATTCGCTCACGGGGTCTCCTCCCGCAGAACGGGCGGCTCGGCCGGCGGCGCGGGTTCGCGGGGAGCGCTGGGCGTGGGCGCGGGGATGCGCTGCTCCTTTTGCTCCTGCTGGGCGCGGCGGGCGGCGGCGGCCTCCTCGCGCTGGATGGCGGCCTGAACCTCGGGGCGCTGCTGCACGGGCTGCGAGCCGAAGGGGCCGGGGGATCGGGCGCCGAGACCCTGCGGCCAAATCATCGCCAGACCGATCAGGGCGGCGGCGAGGAGGGCCAGGGCAGGCAGGACGATGCGGTCAGACATGAAGAATCCTTGCGCGGATCGGTCCTATAGCACGCGCGCCGCGCGTGGGGAGGGCGTGCTTGACGCTGGAACGCGCAAGCCTTAGCCCGACCAGCAACAACATTTGGAGGTCCGATGCCCGCGCTCGTCCTGCTTCGCCACGGCCAAAGCCAGTGGAACCTGGAAAACCGCTTCACCGGCTGGGTGGATGTGGACCTGACCGCCGAGGGCGAGGCCCAGGCGACCAAGGGCGGGGAGCTGATCAAGGCCGCCGGCCTGAAGTTCGATCGGTCCTACACCTCGGTTCTGACGCGCGCCCAGCGCACCAACGACCTGGCCCTGGCCGCCGCTGGCCAGTCGGACGTGCCGGTGGTCAAGGACTGGCGTTTGAACGAGCGCCACTACGGCGGGCTGACGGGCCTGAACAAGGCCGAGACCGCCGCCAAGCACGGCGAGGAGCAGGTGACCATCTGGCGCCGGTCGTACGACATTCCGCCGCCGGACCTAGCGCCGGGCGGCGAGTACGATTTCGCTGCCGATCCCCGCTACGCCGGCCACGCCGTGCCGGTGACCGAAAGTCTGAAGACCACCCTGGACCGCGTGCTGCCGTACTGGGACGCCGAGATCGCGCCGAAACTGAAGGCGGGCGAGACCATCCTGGTCGCCGCCCACGGCAACTCGCTTCGCGCCATCGTGAAGCACCTGTTCAACGTGCCGGACGACAAGATCGTCGGCGTGGAGATCCCGACCGGCAATCCGCTTCTGATCGAGCTGGATGGCGACCTGAAGCCGACCGGCGCGCGCTATCTGGACGAGACTCGCGCCCAACCCCTGCCGGCCGTCGGCTAGGGAACGGGGATGTCGAACGACCTCGACATCCAGCATATGCGCCGGGCGATCACGGTCGCCCGGGGCAATCTTGGCAAGACCTGGCCCAATCCGGTCGTCGGCTGCGTCATCGCCGACGGTGAGACGTTGCTCGCCGAGGCCGCCACCGGCGTCGGCGGCCGTCCGCATGCCGAAGAGCAGGCGGTGGCGGCCCTGGGCGGTTCGGCCCCCGGCGCGACGGCCTATGTCACCCTCGAGCCCTGCGGCGCGCGGACCAGCGGGGCGCCGTCCTGTTCGCAGCATCTGGTCGCGGCCGGCGTGACGCGGGTGGTTATCGCCTGCGAGGACCCGTCGCCCTTCGCCTCCGGGCAGGGGACGCACCGTCTGCATGAGGCGGGATTACAGGTGGAGACTGGTCTGTTGGCGAAGGAGGCCTTCGTTTTGTGCGCCGGTTTCGTGCACAAGCTGAAGACCGGAAGGCCGCTGGTGGAGGCTGCGTTCGGCGCCGACGGTTATGAGGCCCAGTTCGAGCTTTCCGAAGGCGAGGGACTGGAGGCGGCCCTGACCCGCTACGCCGATCTTGGCCATACGCGGCTATGGGTTCCTAAAGACAGCGAGCCCGCCCGTCGTCTGCATGCCGCCGGACTATTGTCGAAGCCGTTGGAAAGCTTGCGTTAATCGTATCAGGTGAAGCTTCCGCCCTAACTCTGGAAGGGTGGAGCATCCATGGTCGCGTCGCCGGCGCCCGGTGTCACGCATCGGCGTCTCACGCAGCAGGAAGTCGATCTGATCTGCGCCAAGCATGATCGGTTGTGGTCGGCTCGTATGGGCGGCGGGCGCGCCGTGTTCAGCTTCACCGATCTGTCGGGCCTGGATCTACGCGGCCGAAATCTGTGCGACGCCGACTTTTCCGGCGCGGTCATGCATCAGACCCGCATGGCGGGGGCGCGGCTGGACAACGCCGTGCTGTTCGGCGCGGACATGACGGAAGTCGATCTCGTCGAGGCCTCCCTGCGTCGCGCGGACATGCGCGGCGCCTGCCTGCGCGGCGCGAACCTGACCGGCGCTGACATGTTCGAGGCCGACCTGCGAGAGGGGGCCATCGCCGCCGCCGACCGCAAGGAAGGCTACCGCGTCATGGAGCATACCCAGCGCGGTGGTCTGTCGACCCAGGCGCAAAGCACCAATTTGGTGGGCGCCAACCTTGAGCGGTCGCGTCTGTCGGGCATCATGGCCATCCGGGCGGACTTCACCGACGCGGTGCTGAAAGACGCCAAGCTGGTCCGCGCGAACCTGAAGCAGGCCTCCCTGAGCGGCTGCAACCTGGCAGGCGCGGACCTGTCTGGCGCGGATTTGCGGGGCGCGGACCTGCGCGACGCCATCATGGTGGGGGCCAAGACCTTCGCCTGGAACACCATCGACGCCAACCTGCAGGGCGTACTGACCGACCCCAAGGAGATCAAGGACGACCACAGCTCGCCCTATCCGCAGATGGTGCGCGACCACGCCAAGTGGTGCGAGACCGGCGGGGCGGAGGGCAAGCCGTCCCTGTTCGACAAGGCCGATCTGCGCAGCCTGGGTTCGATCAAGGGCTTCAACCTGACGGCCATGAGCGCCAAGGGAGCGGTGTTCTACGGTCTCGACATGGAAGGCGTTCAGCTTCAGGGCGCGCAGCTTCAGGGGGCCGATCTGCGGTCCTGCAACCTGCGCCGCGCCGATCTGCGGGGCGCCAAGTTGAACGGCGCAAAGCTCTCGGAGGCCGATTTGCGCGACGCCCAGTTGGGGCCTCTGCTGATCGGCAAGGACAGGGTTCTGCCGTCGGACCTGTCTGAGGCGGTGCTGAAGAGCGCCGACCTTGCGCGGGCGGACCTTCGCCAGGCGGTGTTGCGGGGAGCGGACATCTCCCGCGCGAACTTCACCAACGCCATGCTCAAGGACATCGACCTGACCGAGGTGATCCGGCAGGGCGCACGCGGCCTTGAGGGGTTTATATAACGTCGTTCTTCGAAGCTTAGCGCCTTAACGGTTCGGTTGGGCTTCTGGGCGATAGATAGCGACATCTATCGTTATGAGCCGGAAGCAAAGCCTTGTCCGCCCAAGCGAAACTCGCCGGCCGCCGCCGGCTGTCCCAAGCCGAGCTCGACCTCATCGTCGGCTCGCATGAGCGATATCTGCAACGCAAGCCGGGCGGACGCCGGGCGTCGCTGCGTTTCGTCCATCTGGGCGGCCTGAACCTTTCCGGTCGAAACCTTTCGGAAGCCGACCTGTCGGCCTCGATCCTGGAAGGCTGTCGTCTGATCCGCACCAAGCTGGAACGGGCTGACCTGTTCGGCTGCGATCTGCGCATGGCCGACCTGCGCCAAGCGGTGATGGTGAAGGCGGACCTGCGGGGCGTGTGCCTGCGTGGGGCGAACCTGTCCCAGGCCGACCTGACCGGCGCGGATTTCCGTGAAGGCAAGGTGGCGATTCCGGGGGCGAAGAATGGTTTGGACATCTCGCGCCACGAGGAGCGTGCGGGCGAGGTTGATCAGGCGAACTTCACCGGCGCGATCCTGAATGACGCCGAGATGAGCGGCGTGTCAGCGTTCGCCGCGGACTTCACCGACTGTTCCCTGGTGGGGGCCAAGCTGATCGGAGCGAACCTGAAGGACGCCAATTTCAGCGGCGCCCTGATGGAGAACGCCGACATGAGCGGCGCGAACCTGGACAACGCCAACTTCGCCGGAGCGGTTCTGGTCGGGGCGAACTTGCTGAAGGCCAGCGTTCAGGGCGCGCGCATGGAGCAGGTGCTCCGCGAGCCCACGCCCGAGGCGATCGAGAAGTCGCCGGCGCTGCTGGAACAGGCCAAGGCCAACCAGGCCTGGTGCAGAACCGGCGGCAAGGAAGGCGCGGCGGCGAAGCTGGACGGCGAGGATTTGCGTCCCCTGGGCGGGGCGCTGAAAGGCATGCGGCTGACGGCGATGAGCGCCAAGGGCGCGATCATGATGGGCCTGGATCTGTCAGGCGCGCATTTGCAGGGGGCGAAGCTGGAGGGGGCCGACCTTCGGGCGGCGAACCTGCGCGGGGCCGACCTGCGCGGCGCCAAGCTGATGCGAGCGGACCTGACCAAGGCCGATCTGCGTGGAGCGTATCTGGGGCCGTTGCCCTTGGGCGGGCGCGAAATCCCCACGGACGTGACGGGCGCCAAGCTGCGCTATGTCTCCGCCCAGACCGCCAACCTGACCGCCGCTGTCCTCGACGCCGCCGACATGCGCGGGGCGGACCTGACGGCCGCCCTGATGGACGGGGCCAGCATAAAGGACGTGGATTTCCGCCAAGTTCAGGGCTTCGAGCCGCCGAAGGGCGAGCCGACCCACGACGAGTTCGGTCCGTTGCCGCCCAAGGAGCCTCCATCCGCCGAGGCTGAGAGCGCACCGAAATGAGAAAAGGCAGCGCATCGCTGCGCCGCCTTTCCGTCGTTTAGGCCAGCCTGGGGAAGGGCCGGCGTTTTGTGAGGCCGCTTAGGCGGCCTTCTCGCCTTCGATCAGCGGAGCGTCGATCGCAGCCGTCGAAATCTCGATGCGGCGCGGCTTCAGAGATTCCGGCAGTTCGCGCTTCAGCGAGATGGCCAGCAGGCCGTCGCGCAGCTGGGCGTCGGTCACAACGACGTAGTCGGCGAGCTGGAACTTGCGGTCGAAGTTACGCTCGGCCAGGCCGCGATGCAGGTAGCGCTTGGCTTCATCATTAGCCGTCTTGCGGCCTTGAACGGTCAGGAGGTTTTCCTTGACCTCGATGTTCAGCTCTTCCGGCTTGAAGCCCGCGACCGCGATCTCGATGCGGTAGGCGTTCTCGTCGGTCCGCTCGATGTTGTAGGGCGGGTAACCGCTGGCGGCTTCGTTGGTAGCGGCGGCGTCAAGCAGCGCGGCCAGACGGTCGAAGCCGACGACAGAGCGGTACAGGGGGGACAGGTCGATCGTACGCATGGTCACATCCTTCTTTGCGTAAGCAAGGTTGCGGTTGTCGGACTTTTCGGCGGCCCGGATCGGCCCCGCCTGCAAGTCCGTGAAGGCCCGACATCGGCGCCTTCGGAGTATCAGTTAGGATCGTGCGAAATCGCTTCAAGGGGTCGAATCCGCAAGATTCGCCCTTGATCGGTCACGCTCCGCCCGTAAGGCTCCGCTCCAACGAAAAACACCCAGGAGCTCCACCATGACCACTCGACGCCTCGCTATCGCCGCCGGCTTCGCCGCCGCGGCCCTGATCGCGGCTCCGGCCGCCTTCGCCGCCGACGCAGCCCTGACCGCCGCCGTGGCCAGCCCGAACCGGGCGCCCGCCAATGTGGCGCGCGATCCGCATCGCCATCCCGTCGAAAGCCTGACCTTCTGGGGGCTGAAGCCCAAGCAGACGGTGATCGAGGTGTCGCCGGGCGGCGGCTACTGGCTGGAGATCCTGGCTCCCTACGCCAAGGCGACCGGCGGCCATTACGTCGCCGGCGTGACCGACCTTGATAACCCGAAGGTCACCGAAGGCGCCCGCAAGGCTCGCGCTGATTTCGAGGCCAAGTACGCCGACCAGGCCAAGTGGGGCGCGATCAAGTTCGTGAACTTCGGCGCCGTGTCCAAGCCGCTGGGCGCGCCGAACTCCGCCGATCTCGTTCTGACCGCCCGCAACGTTCACAATTGGACCGCCGCTGGCGTCGCCGACAAGATCTTCGCCGACTTCTTCGCCGTGCTGAAGCCGGGCGGCCTGCTGGCCGTCGAGGATCATCGCGCCGATCCGAAGCCGCAGGCTGGCGGCGGCACCGACGGCTACCTGTCGACCGCCACCGTGATCGCCCTGGCCGAGAAGGCCGGCTTCAAGCTGGACGGACAGTCGGAGATCAACGCCAACCCGAAGGACACCAAGGATCACCCCTTCGGCGTCTGGACACTGCCGCCCGTGCGCCAGAGCGCAGCGTCGGGTCAGCAGCCGGCGGCCGACTTTGATCGCGCCAAGTATGACGCCATCGGCGAAAGCGACCGCATGACCCTGCGCTTCAAGAAGCCGGCCTGATGGTGGCGGTGGGCGACTGGTCGCGACGAGGTCTTCTGCTGGGTTCGGCGGGGCTAGTCCTCGCCGGCTGCGGAAAGAAGGCGGAAGACAAGCCAGCCGCTTCGGCGCCGGCCAAGGCCAAGGCGTCCGACGCCCTGGCCGCCGCCATCGCCGGCGATTGGCGCCCGCAAACCGACAAGGCGCGTGATCCCTGGCGTCATCCGCGCCAGAGCCTGGAGTTCTGGGGGCTGCGCCCAGGGATCACCGTCGTCGAGTTCTGGCCGGGGGCCGGTTGGTATACCGACATCCTGGCCCCTTACCTGAACAGCACGGGCGGGCGGCTCTACGCCGCGCACCTGCAGACCGACAACCCCAATGACCCGACGGCGGGCGAGATCGTCCAGGCCTTCCGCAACAAGCTCGCGGCGCGGCCCCGCGTCTATGGAAAGGTTGAGGTCACCGCCTTCGGCCCGACCAGCGGACCGGTGGCTCCGGCCGGCGGCGCTGACCTGGTGCTGTTTCTGCGCAACATCCACAACTGGATGGCGGCGGGCGTGGCCGAGAAAGCCTTCCGCGACGCCTTCGCCGCTCTCAAGCCAGGCGGCGTGCTGGGGGTGGAGGAGCATCGCGCCGATCCGGGCGGGGTGCAGGAGGCCCTGGCCGCCGACGGCTATGTTCAGCAAGCCTATGTCATGCAGTTGGCCAAGGAGGCGGGCTTCACCTTGGCCGAGGCGAGCGAGATCAACGCAAACCCTAAGGACACTCGCGACCATCCCTTCGGTGTGTGGACCCTGCCGCCGACGCGGCTGTCGGCGCCGCGTGGAGAGCCTGCCGAGGCAGGCTTTGACCACAGCAAGTACGACGCGATCGGAGAAAGCGACCGCATGACGCTGAAATTCGTCAAACCGTCGTAACGTCAACGTCTGAGCGTTGTTTACTTGTCGTCGATCACCGGCCAAGGTGGCCGCCAATTTCAACTAAGGGAGCGCGTCGCATGGCCACGCTGCAGGAAGTCACCGACAAGATCAAAGGCGCCGTGGGCGATGACTCGGGCCTTGGCAAGAGCCTGAAGTTCGACCTGAAGGGCGACGGTTTCATCCATATCGACGGCGGCGAAGTCAGCAACGAAGACAAGCCGGCTGACCTGACCATGACCCTCAGCCTGGCTGACCTGATCGCCATGAGCCAGGGCCAGCTGGACGCCACTATGGCGTTCATGAGCGGCCGTCTGAAGCTGTCGGACATGGGTCTGGCCATGTCGCTGCAGCCGAAGCTGCAGGCCCTGTTCAGCAAGGCCTGATCGCCTTGATGCGGCCGGCGCCTCTGCTCGACCTCGCCGAGGCGCCCGTGCCCGCGGGCGGACAAGCTGAATGGTTCACCGGCGCGAAGGGGGCGACCCTTCGCGCCGCTCTGTTTCCGGCGACCGGTTCGCCGAAGGGTTCGGTCGTCCTGAGCGGCGGCCGCACCGAGCCGATCGAGAAATACTACGAGGTCATCCGTGACCTGACCGGGCGCGGCTTCACCGTCCTGGCCCATGACTGGCGCGGGCAGGGGCTGTCGCAGCGCCTGCTGCCGGATCGCCTGAAAGGCCATGCGGCGGGCCACGCCGATTTCATGACCGACTATCAGGCTCTGCTGGCGCAGTTCGAGAGCCGCCTACCGAAGCCCTGGATCGCCATGGCGCACTCCATGGGCGGATGCCTGACCATGCTGGCGCTGACGCGGGGCGAGACGCGGTTCAGCGCAGCGGTGCTGTCCGCGCCGATGCTCGGCCTGCCTCTGGGCGGACGCCCGTTTTGGGCCGTGCGCGCCATGGCGGGATTTCAGAACCTGATCGGGCGGGGCGGGGTCTATATGCCGGAGGCCGCTGGCAAGGGCGGCGGCGGCGCGGCGCCTTTCGAGGGGCAGGTGCTGACCCATGATAAGGGCCGCTACGACACCTGGATGAAGCAGCTGGCCGCCAATCCTGACCTGGACCTGGGCGGGGTCACCTGGGGCTGGGTCGATTTCGCCCTGTCGGCCTTCGCCTCGATGCGGGCGCCGGGGCGGCTGGAGAAGGTGACGATCCCGGTCGTCATCCTGTCGGCCAGCGAAGAGAAGCTGGTGTGGAATCCCGACGCCAAGATGGTGGCTGGGCGTCTGCCCAAGGGCAGGTTCATCGAGGTCGCCGGCAGCTACCACGAGATCCTGATGGAGACGGACGACAAGCGCGCCGTCTTCTGGCGCGAGTTCGACGCCGTGGCCGCCGCGCTCTAGGGCTGGGCCTTCGCCGCTGGGGCCAGCAGCTCGAGCGTCGGATCAACCAGGGCCTTGTCGCCGACGATCAGCATCTGGCCGCCGTTCTTGCCGATTTCGTCGCCGCGCCAGTCGGTGGTGACGCCGCCAGCACCGGCGATCAAGGGAATGGCGGCCTCGACGTCCCAGGCTTTAAGCCCAGCCTCGATGACCATATCCATTTTCCCCATGGCGACCATAGCGTAGGCGTAAGCGTCGCAACCCAGGCGGGCGAGGCGCGTGACGGCGCGCACGTCGTCCCACACGGCCCTTTCCGGGCTGTCGAAGCAGGCTTGCGGATCGGTGGTGGAGATCACCGCCTGTGCCAGGTCGGGACAGGCGCGGACTTGCAGGGGCTGGCTTGCGCCGCGTGAGACGAGACGCGATCCGGCGGCCGAGCCGATGAAGATTTCGTCCAGATAAGGTTGGCCCACGGAGCCGAGCACCGGCGCGCCGTTCCAGCGTAGCCCGATCAGGGTGGTCCACAGGGGCAAGCCGGAAATGAAGGCGCGGGTGCCGTCGATGGGGTCCAGGACCCAGACGAACTCGGCGTCAGGCCGGTCCTCGCCGTACTCTTCGCCGATGACGCCGTGCTCCGGATAATGCTCGGCGATCAGCTTGCGGATCGCCGCCTCCGCGCCGCGATCCGCCTCCGTGACAGGATCGAAGGCGCCGGCCTTGCCCTTGTCTTCCAGGCCGTGATCGGCTCGAAACAGTGGGAGAATGGCTTCCCCGGAGGCGCGGTTCAGCGCGATGAGGAAGGCGTCGAGGTCGGCGAGACGATCAGTAGGCAGCATGGCGTCGGCTTATCCGATGCCGCGCCGCCATGGAAGGACGCCCGACGCTTAAGCCGCGACAGCCATCGAGTGTTGTTTGGTGCGCGGCTGCTCCAGCCCGTCATAGAAGTAGCCGACCGGCACCTGCAGCGCCTCGGAGATCCGCCACAGGCGCGCGGCCGAGATGCGGTTGGCGCCGCACTCGTACTTCTGGATCTGCTGGAAGCGCACTCCGCAGGCGCCCGCGAGCTGCTGCTGGGTCAGGCCCAGGATGCGGCGGCGGCTGCGCAGGCGCTTGCCCAAATGCAGGTCGATATCGTTGCTCATGGGCATGGAACAGTCCCTAGCTGTTGATCCCCGAGCGTCCCGATCTGGCACGCTCCACACCAATATCCGCAAGGGACGTGCCGTATTAACGACAAGCCAAGCCCGTTGCCCAGAAAGCCGAAAGCGGCCTAGAAAACAGGCATGTCGGACACCCGTCCCCGTTTCGCGCAGGACCTGGCCTGGAGGCTGGAGGCCTTCGCCTTTGACGCCTTCACCGCCGCGATGCGGCTTCTGCCGGTGGACTGGGCGTCGGCCTTTGGCGGAGCGCTGACCCGGACGCTGGGGCCGTTGACCGGCGCGCACAAGACAGCGGACCGTAATCTTCGTCTGGCCTTTCCCGAGAAGGACGAGGCCTGGCGGGCGGATATCCTGAAGAAGCAGTGGGATGAGGTGGGACGCACCTTCGCCGAGTTCCCAATCATGGACCGCATCATCCTGTCGCCCCACCGGGTGGAGATCGAAAACGCCGAACGCCTGGCGCGGATCGCGGCGGACCGGGAGCCTGTGGTGTTCATCAGCGGCCACTTCTCCAACTGGGAGGTGATGCCCGCGGCCATCGTGCAGTCGGGCGTCGACTGCCAGATCACCTATCGCGCGGCCAACAATCCCTATGTGGATGCTCGCATCCGCAAGAGCCGGTTCCGCTACGGCGTACGTTTGTTCGCGCCCAAGGGCGGAGACGGCGCCAAGGAGTTGCTGGCGGCGCTGAAGACCGGGCAGTCCGTGGCCCTGATGAACGACCAGAAGTTCAACGGCGGGGTCCCTGCGCCGTTCTTCGGCCATCTCGCCCACACGGCGCCAGGGCCGACGCGCCTGGCCCTGCGGTTCGGGACCGTCCTGCAGCCCATGACGGTGGAGCGCACGCGCGGCGCGCGGTTCAGGGCTGTCGTCCACGACCCCATCACGCTTGAGCATACCGACGACCGCACCGCCGACATTGAAGCGGGCGTGAAGCGCATCAACGCCATGGTCGAGGCGCAGATCCGCAAGCGGCCGCACGAATGGTTCTGGGTGCACAAGCGCTGGTCCGCGGAGGCCTATGACAGCCTGAAAGCTGAAGCCTAGATTTCGACCGAGCCCTGTTCCTCGGCGCGGCGCTTTGGCCCGTCGTAGTCGGGATCGCTGATCCGCCGTCGCTCCGGCCCGAAATAGCCGTCGTCCGGAACCCGCACGAAGGGACGCGGCTTGTAGATGACCGCGTTCATGCGGCTGAACAGCTGGCTGGCGGTGATCGGCTTGACCACGACCTCGTTCACGCCGGCGTCGCGAGCCTCGAACACCCGCCGTTTGTCGGCATAGGCGGTCAGCATGATGATCGGCAGGTAAGGGACCTTGCTGTCGGGCGACTTGCGGACCAGCTCGGTGAACTGCACGCCGTCCAACGGCTCCATCTGGTAATCGACGATGGCGAAGTCAGGTGTCCAGCCGCGAAGAATCTGCAGAGCCTCCGCCCCGTTGGACGCTTCCCTGATGTCATGAAGTCCGACGCCTTTGAACAGCTGCCGGACGATCGACCGCATGTGCTGGTTGTCATCAACCAGAAGAAGGCGCAGCGCCGAAAGGTCGGCGGACATCGACTCACATCCCCACGTTACTCAAGGGGCGGATAGCGCGTGCTACCGCAAATAGAAAGCGCCCGTGGTGAAGCTTGTTTAGCCCCGACTCACAATGAGACGTTTCGTAGCAGGAGCATGGGGTCCAGATTTCGCCCGCGCCACTTCAATCTCCAGCACAGGTGGGGCCCGGTGGCTCGGCCTTCCTGGCCCACGGCGGCGATGACCTGACCGGCGCGGACGTGATCCCCGGCGCGCACGTCGATGCGCGACAGGTGCAGATAGGCGCTGACCACCCCTTGTCCATGGTCGATCAGGATCAGCCCGCCTTCGAAATGCAGGCCCATCTCGGCGAAGCTGATCACGCCGGGGGCGGGCGCCATGACCGGCGTTCCCGTCGGCGCCGCCAGATCGGCGCCGTAGTGCGGGCGATTGGGGCGCCCGTTCAGGATGCGCTGGCCACCGAAACGGCCGGACAGCCGCCAGGTCGGCAGGGGCGGGCGAAAGCCGTTGTGGAAGCTGTCATCGTCGTTGAGGCTGGCGAAACCCACCGCCTTTCGCTTGGCTTCCTCGCTGATGCGGGCCAGCAGGATGGGGTCTTGGGGCGACACCTGATCGACAGGCAGACCGTCGATGCGCTGAATGTCGAAGTCGCCGGGCGAGACGGCGATGCGGTGCGTGATGGTCTCGCCGTTCTGAGCAACGCTCAGCAGAGTGTCCGACGACGCGTCGCGGTCGAAGCCGATGAAGAAGTGGCCCGCGCGGGAGGCTTTGGCCACCTCGACGCCATCCAGGCTGACGGTCGCGCGAGGCGTGGTCTGGCCGATCATATAACCACCCTGTCGCGGCCGGCCGATGAGGGCGAGGGGCAGTGCGGCGGCGAAGGCCGGCGTCGCGGCGGCGGCGAGCGCGCCGGTCAGCAGGCCGCGACGGTTCAGGAGCGGGTTTCCTGCCAGCGCTTCAGCGCCTCGGACGGTCCGGCATAGGCTTCCTGAAGCTCCGGGCTCCAGTAGCGCAGGGCCTGCAGCGGGACCTTCTTGCCGCTGACGGCGCAGACCACGTAGCGGCCCGGCTTGATGATGGCGAATTCGCCGTCACCGTAGTGCAGGACGGCGGCGTCTGAGCCCATCTGGCGATCGTAAGCGTTCATGGTCTTCTATTTAAGTCATCCGGCGGCTCAAGAACAGGTGGGCGTCAGAACAGATCGCCCTGGTCGGCCGCTGGCGGCTTGGCCTTGGCTTTCGGCGCCGAAGGTGCTCCATCGACCACTGCCCCGCGCTCGCCGTCGCCGAACACCAGGGTGACGCCTTCGCCGGCCGAAAGGCCCTTGGCCGAGCGGGCGAGGGAGCCGTCGGCTCGATGCACCCGAGCAAAGCCCAGGTTCAGCGGCCGGTCCGGATCGAGCGACCGGCGCAGCTTGTCTAGGTTGGCGAGGTCCTGCTCCATCCGCGTTATCCTGCGGTCGAGCGCGGGCTTCAGACGCGCGGAGAATTCCTCCAGGCGTCGGGCCTGCATAACCTGCGGGCGTTCCAGCAGGCCGGGGGTGAGGCGTGACGCGACGCGGACCAGATCGCGTTCATGGGCGTCGGCATTACGGCTGAGGGCGGCGCCCAGGCGGCTGGCGGCGTGGTCGAACCGCTGCTGGCCGAGGGCGATCAGGTCCATGGGGCGCGGCAGGCCCCGCGCCGCGGCGGCCAGGCGATTGCGGCGCTCCTCCAGCACCCGTCCGCTGCATCGGGCCAGGCGGCGCTCGTAGTCGGCGACGGCCGCGCGCAGCTCGGACAGGACTGGCGTCGCCATCTCGGCCGCCGCCGTCGGCGTCGGCGCGCGGCGGTCGGAGACGAAGTCGATCAGGGTGGTGTCGGTCTCGTGTCCCACTGCGGAGATCAGCGGAATGGCGCTTTCGGCCGCGGTTCGGGCCAGCGTCTCGTCGTTGAAGGGCCACAGGTCCTCTACCGAGCCGCCGCCGCGCGCGACGATCAGCACGTCAGGTCGCGGGATGTCCTGATCGGGCAGCAGGGCGTTGAAGCCGCGGATGGCGGCGCAGACCTGAGCCGCCGCCGCGTCGCCCTGGACGACCACGGGCCAGACCACGACGCGGCAGGGCCAGCGGTCGCGGATGCGGTGCAGGATGTCGCGGATCACCGCGCCTGTCGGGCTGGTGATGACGCCGACCACGGCGGGCATGGCGGGCAGGGGGCTTTTGCGCGACGCCTCGAACAGGCCCTCGCCCGCCAGCTTGGCCTTCAGCCGCTCCAGCTGGGCCAGCAGGGCGCCGACGCCGGCGGCCTCCATCCCCTCGATGACGATCTGATAGCGGGAGCCGGCGGGATAGGTGGTGATACGCCCGGTGACGATCACCTCCAGCCCCTGTTCGGGCCGGACCTGCAGGTTGCGGACGCTGCCCTTCCAGACCACGCCGTCGATGGCGGCCTTGTCGTCCTTGATGGTCAGATAGACGTGGCCGTTGGAGTGAAAGGTGACCTTCGACAGTTCGCCGCGCAGGCGCACGAAGCCATAGGAATCCTCCAGCGTCCGCTTGAGCGCGAAGGCGAGTTCCGAGACGGAATAGGCGGAGGCGTTGGTGGCGGCGTCGGAGTCGGAGTCGGTCACGGGTGCAAGATAGGGCGCGTTGTCGCAGACGTCAGGCGTCAATGATCGCGAAAGGCGGCGGTGTCAGGATGAAAGCTCCCGACACCGAGCTTCGTCTGATGAAAACCCTCACCCTGATCATGGCGGCTCTGTCCCTGGCGGGACCCGCGGCGGCCGCGGCCAATTCGCCAGAGCCCATTCCCGGGACCTGGCTGGTCAAGGGCAGGTGGGGGCCGCTGACCTTTACCGTGAACTGCCGTTTCACGCGGCTGGGCGGGGTCATAGGCGGAGAATGCGTCGACGGGCCGACCAACGACGCCAATATCAAGGGCGGTAAGCGGCACGTGATCCGCGCAGCGGCCTTGAAGGGCGATCAGCTCAGCTGGACCTACCAGACCCGCTGGACCGTCTATGAATTCGACGCGCGGTATTCCGGCGTCGTCCGCGGACGGACGATGAACGGCCAGCTGCTCGCGTTGGGCAAGACCGGCACGTTCACCGCCGTACGACAGTAAGTCCTAGATGTAGCGGCGCAGGGAGCGGGCCAGTTCGGTCGCGCCGGACTTCTTCTTGGTCTGCTGCGGTTGGTATGCGACCCGGGCGTGTTCGACGCAGTAGGGCACGCCTTCATCCGAGCGGCGACCGCAGAAGGTGAAGCTGTCCGTCGACGGATCGCCGATCGGCCACTTGCACATGTGCGCGCCCAGGGTCAGCACGGTGGCCGAGCCGGGCTCCTCCACGCGATAGACCGGCTGCTGGGCCGGGACGGCCGGAGCAGCGGACGCCGACACGGCTTCGGCCACGCGGCGCGGTGCCGACGGGGCCGCGGTGACCGGCCGCGCAGGGCGCGGGGTCTTGAAAGCCGGGCGGCTCGGCTGCGAAGGCGCAGCGCGGCCCGACAGGCCCAGACGGTGGACCTTTCCGATCACGGCGTTGCGCGTGACGCCGCCCAATTGCTTGGCGATCTGACTGGCGGAAAGCCCGTCTAGCCAAAGCTTCTTCAGCGTGGTGACCCGTTCGTCGGTCCAGCTCATAGCCAACCCTCCAGCCGCTTAGTCCAGCGCCGCCCCCGCGGCGTCAGTGGACAACATCTTGTGTCGGAGGGCGGGTGTTCCCCGGCCTCCACACCACTAATCGTAAACCAGGAGTTAAGGCACACAATAGGCGCCATTGCGTCTGTCCACAGAAACAAGATGTTGATAACCGACTCGAGATTCGTCGAGTCCACTGGCGTCGATCCTTGCGATCAGGCAGGCGCGAGCGCACTTAGGCGGCATGAAAGATATGGCCGACACCGTGATTCCGCCGCAGCCGCGCGACTATGCGGGCTTCAACTGGCGGGGTTTCCGCACCTTGTATCTCAAGGAGATCCGCCGGTTCTGGAAGGTGGGCACCCAGACGGTCGCCGCGCCGGTGGTGACGACCTTGCTCTACATGATGGTTTTCGTGGTCGCGGTGGGCGCCTCGCGGCCAGCCATGGAAGGGGTCAGCTTCGCCACCTTCGTCGCCCCCGGTCTGATCATGATGGGCGTGTTGAACAACGCCTTCGCCAATTCGTCGTCCAGCCTGCTGCAGGCCAAGATGATGGGCCTAACCTCGGACTTCCTCACTCCGCCCCTGTCGCCCCTGGAGCAGGTTCTAGCCTTCACTCTGGGCGCGGCCACGCGGGGCGTGCTGGTGGGGGCTGTGACGGCCCTGGCCGTGCTCCCGTTCGCAAACGTCACCCTGATCCATCCGCTGTGGGCGATCTACTTCTGCATCGGCGCGGCCTTGATCCTGGGCATGGTCGGCATCCTGACCGGCCTTTGGTCGGAGAAGTTCGACCACCTGGCGGCGGTCACCAATTTCCTGATCATGCCGATGACCTTCCTGTCGGGGACCTTCTATCTGGTCGATCGCCTACCTGAACCGTTCCGGACCATCAGCCACTACAACCCGTTCTTCTATCTGATCGATGGGTTCCGCTACGGCTTCATCGGCGTGTCGGACGGCTCCATCGCCATCGGCGCGGTGATGACCGCGGTTCTTACGGTCGCCCTGTTTTTCCTGTGCCTGCGTCTGTTCCAGCGGGGCTGGCGTCTGAAGAGCTGATTTATTGACATAGCGCGCATACGCGACGACAACGCTCAGCCTTCCCATCCCCGCGCCCACCGCGCGGGGATCAGCTTTTGGAGGGTTGCTCAGTGACCACGCCTACGTCCTCTTCCGCCGCCGCGCAGACGCACATTATGGGTGTCTATAATCGCGCTCCGCTGGCGTTCGAGCGAGGCGAGGGGTCGCGACTGTTCTCCACGGACGGCGAGACCTATCTGGACTGCGTGGGCGGCATCGCCACCACCGGCCTTGGCCACGCCCATCCGGCCCTGGTGAAGACGCTGAAGGAACAGGGCGAGAAGCTCTGGCACGTCTCCAACATCTTCCGCATTCCGCAGCAGGAAGCCCTGGCCGACCGCCTGTGCGCGGCGTCCTTCGCCGACGCGGTGTTCTTCACCAACTCGGGCACCGAGGCGATCGAGTGCGCCCTGAAGACCGCCCGCCGCTATCACGTGGTCAACGGCCAGCCGGAGCGGGTCGAGATCATCGGCTTCGACGGCTCGTTCCACGGCCGCTCCTACGCGGCGGTGAACGCCTCGGGCAACGCCAGCTATCTCGAGGGCTTCGGCCCGCGCCTGCCAGGCTACACCCAGCTGCCGTTCGGCGACTGGGAAGCCCTGAAGGCCGCCCTCGGCCCGACCACGGCCGCGGTCATCATCGAACCCGTGCAAGGCGAGGGCGGCGCCCGCGCTCTGACCGAGGCTCAGCTGAACGAACTGCGCGCCATGACGCGCGAAGCCGGCGTGCTGCTGATCTACGACGAAGTCCAGTGCGGCATGGGGCGGACCGGCAAGCTGTTCGCCTATGAGTGGGCCAGCGACGCCGAGCCGGACATCATGTGCATCGCCAAGGCGCTCGGCGGCGGCTTCCCGATCGGCGCCTGCATGGCCTCGGCTGAGGCGGCGCGCGGCATGACCGTGGGCGTCCACGGTTCGACCTTTGGCGGCAACCCGCTGGCCATGGCTATTGGCGTCACCGCCTTTGACACGATCAACAGCGAAGAGACGCTGGGCAACGTCCGAGACGTGGCCGGCTACTTCGTCCAGCAGTTGAACGGCCTGAAGGATCGCTATCCGGATCTGATCGTCGACGTGCGCGGCAAGGGTCTGCTGATCGGCGTCAAGCTGGCCAGCAACAACCGTGAATTCATGGCTTTGGCCCGGGATCAGAAGCTGCTGGTGGCTGGGGGCGGCGACAACTGCATCCGTCTGCTGCCAGCGCTGAACTTGACCATGGAAGAAGCCAGCGAAGCCATCGGCAAGCTGGAAAAGACGCTGGACGTCGTCCGCGCGTCGCAGAAAGCCGCTTAAACCTTCAACCGCTCATCCCGGCGAAGGCCGGGAACCAGATCGTAAAGCTCCGTGTCCGTCATCTGGACCCCGGCCTTCGCCGGGGTGAGCGGAGTTTAGGAACTAGAGATGACCACGCCCCGCCACTTCATCGACCTTTGGAAGCTCCAGTCTTCCGACCTGCGCGCGATCCTAGAGGACGCCAAGGCCCGCAAGGCCGCGCGAAAAGGCTGGGGTCAGGCGCGCGTGGACGCCGATGCGCCGGCCGACGGCCGCACCCTGGCGATGATCTTCGAGAAGAACTCGACCCGCACTCGCTTTTCCTTTGACGCGGCGATCCGCCAGCTGGGCGGCGCGGGGATCATCTCCACCGCCTCTGACATGCAGCTGGGCCGTGGCGAGACCATTGAGGACACGGCCCGTGTCCTGTCGCGCATGGTCGATGCGGTGATGATCCGCGCCAACCATCATGAGGACGTCGAGCTGTTCGCCCAGTACAGCACCGTGCCGGTGATCAACGGCCTGACCGACAAGAGCCACCCGTGCCAGATCATGGCTGACCTGCTGACCTTCGAAGAGCATCGCGGCTCGGTCGAGGGCAAGACGATCGCCTGGGTGGGCGACGGCAACAACGTCTGCGCCAGCTTCATCCACGCCGCACCCAAGCTGGGCTTCGAGCTGAAGATCGCTTGCCCCGCGGTCTATCACCCCGATCTGGTCGACCTGGCCCGCGCCGCCGAGCAGCAGGGCCGCATCACCATGACCGACGACCCGCGTGAAGCCGTGCGCGGCGCCGACTGCGTTGTGGCGGACACCTGGGTGTCCATGGGCGACGTTGATCATGACGAGCGCATCGCCGCCTTCGAACCCTATCAGGTGGACGATGCGCTGATGGACCTGGCGCATCCGGACGGCGTGTTCCTGCACTGCCTGCCGGCGCACCGGGGCGAGGAAGTGACCGACGCCGTTCTGGACGGCCCGCGCTCGCTGGTCTGGGACGAGGCTGAGAACCGCATCCACGCCCAGAAGTCCGTCCTGGCCTGGTGCTTCGGCAAGGTTGGGTGAGGCTAGGCTCGCAATCTTGCGCGCGAGCCCCTATCTGACCGCCCCATGACCGAAATCACCGACAACCTCGTCGCCGCCTTCTCTATCGAAGGCCACCCCGTTCGCGGCCGCATCGTTCGTCTGGGCGACGCCGTGAACGAGGTGATGAGCCATCACGACTATCCCGAGCCGGTGGCCAACCTGCTGGGCGAAGCCTGCGCGCTGGCCGCCTTGGTGGGGTCGGCTCTTAAGTTCGACGGCCGCCTGATCGTCCAGGCCCAGGGCGACGGCCCTGTGGCCTATGTGGTCTGCGACTACGAGACCGACGGCTCCATGCGCGGCTATTGCCGCTTCGACGCCGAACGCGTGGCCGAGGCGTCCAAGGGTTTTGTGCGCCCCGGCGCCAAGACCCTGCTGGGCGACGGCGTGTTCATCATGACCATCGACCAGGGGGCGGACATGGACCGCTACCAGGGAGTCACCTCCATCGAGGGAGAGACCCTGGCCCTGTGCGCCGAGCAATACTTCGCCCAGTCCGAGCAGACGCCGACGCGCCTGCGTCTGGCGGTCGGCCAGGTGAACGACGGCTCGGGTCCGAAGTGGCGGGCCGGCGGTCTGATGATCCAGATGATCGGCGGCGACCAGACTCGCGGCGACACCGAAGACTCCTGGGATCACGTGCGCGCCCTGTTCGAGACCACGGGCGAGGACGAACTGATCGACCCGACCGTGCCGGCCGAGACGCTGCTCTACCGTCTGTTCCACGAGGACGGCGTGCGCCTGTTCGAGCCTCAGCCCTTGAAGGCGTTCTGCCGCTGCTCGCCGGAG
The DNA here is from genome assembly GCA_913776195.1 of uncultured Caulobacter sp. Lineage (GTDB taxonomy): Bacteria > Pseudomonadota > Alphaproteobacteria > Caulobacterales > Caulobacteraceae > Caulobacter. The sequence continues at coordinate 28,534 of CAJYMH010000027.1, read as the reverse complement.
CGGATCGAGACCGTGCTGCAGTCCTTCAGCGAGGAAGAACGCGCCGACATGGTCGAGGACGACGGCAAGATCCATGTGACCTGCGAGTACTGCTCGCGGGTGTATGACCTGGATCCTGGCAAGGCGGGATGATTGCGTGCTTCGAGACGCGCCTTGCGGCGCTCCCCAGCATGACGAGCTTGGTCTGCTGAATTCGTCATCCTGAGGAGCCGCGAAGCGGCGTCTCGAAAGAGGCTACTTGGCCGTATCGCTCAGCAGCGCCGGCTTTTCGCCGGCCAGCGCCTTTACCGTCGCCTCATTGGCTCGCATGACGCGTAGGATGTTCTCGCCGGTAAGCTTGCGAAGGTCGGCCTCGGTCCAGCCGCGCGAAGACAGCTCCGCCAGCAGGACGGGATAGGACTCCACGCCGGTCAGGTCGGTGGGCGTGCTTTCGATGCCGTCGAAGTCGCCGCCCAGGCCGACGCAGTCGATACCGCAGACCTTGCGCACGTGCTCCACGTGGTCAGCTACGTCCTTGGCGCTGGCTTTGGGCTCGGGATGGGTGGCGACCCAGGCGTCGACGCCCGCCTTGACGGCGGCTTCATCGGCGGGGGTGAGCGACCGCAGCTTCGCCTCGACCGCCGTCTTCTCCGCGCCCCACTGGCGGACCGCCTCGGAGACGAAGCCGGGGACGAAGGTGATCATCACCACGCCCTTGTTGGCGGCCACCAGTTTCAGCACGTCGTCCGGCACGTTCCGGGCGTGCGGCGTAACGCCAAAGGCCGAGGAGTGGCTGAAGATCACCGGCGAGCGCGTGACCCGCAGGGCGTCCTTCATGGTCGCCGGCGAGACGTGAGACAGGTCCACCAGCATGCCGATGCGGTTCATCTCCTTCACCACCGCCTCGCCGAAGGGCGACAGGCCGTCGCTGATCGGCTTGTCCGTGCCGCTGTCGGCCCAGGGCAGACTCTGGGAGTGGGTCAGGGTCATGTAGGCCACGCCCGCCTCGCGGAACTCGCGCAGCATCGACAGTTGGCCGTCGATGGCGTTGCCGCCCTCGATCCCGAACAGGGAGGCGACCTTGCCGGCCTTTTCGATGCGGACCACGTCGTTGGCGGTGCGAGCGAACTCAAGCCGGTCGGGGCGGCGGTCGATGATGCGGCGAGCGGTGTCGATTTGCTTCCAGACCGCCTGGGTGGCGATCGGGCCCTTCATGCTGGCCGGGATGTAGACCGACCAGAACTGCGCGCCGACGCCGCCCTGCTTCAGGCGGTCCATGTCCGTGTGCAGCTTGCCGCGCGTGTCGCCGTCGATGCCCGCCTTGTCCGGATCGCTGTCGTAGCCGCCCAGGAGGGCCCAGGGCAAGTCGTTGTGACCGTCGAAGACCGGGCTCTTGGCCAGGGCCGCCTTGGCCTTGGCGTGGTCGGCGGCGGTCGGTTGCGCATGGGCGACGGACGAAAGCGCGGCGACGGCGCTGGCGAGCAACAAGGCTTTGCGGATCATGACCCCTCCGAAAATCGAGGGAGGGACGTTGGCCCGGCGGAGCAGGGCGCGCAAGCGCCTCCGGCTCAGTTCATCCGCTTGCGGGCGTCCGGCATGTGCAGGGAGAATTCGGGGATCATCGCCTCGAACACTTCGCCAGCCTCGGTGATCATCTGATAGGCGCCGCGCATGGTGCCGGACGAAGTGCCCAGGGGGCAGCCGGAGTTGTAGCGGAACGCCTCGCGGGGCTTCAGCTCGGGCTGTTCGCCGATCACGCCGATGCCGCGCACTTCCTCGACCCGGTTCATGGCGTCGGTGATGACCCAGTGGCGGGACACGAGCTGGACCGTCTCCTCGCCATGGTTCTCGATCTCGACCATGTAGCCCCAGAAGTAGCGGTTCTCGTCCGGGTCTGAGTGGCCGGGCATGTAATCGGCCGCCACGCGCACGAGAATGTCGCGGGTCTTGGTCTCGTAGACCGGGGCGTCACCCCTGCGCTTGTGGCGGATGCGTCTCATCATGCGGCGTCGAGGGCTCTTTCCACGTCGCGCGCCAAGTCATCCGCGTCCTCAAGGCCCACGGACATCCGCACGCAGCCTTCGGTCACGCCGATGGCGATGCGGTCCTCGTCGCTCATGGAGCGATGGGTCGTGGTGGAGGGGTGGGTGGCCATGGATTTGGCGTCGCCGAGGTTGTTGGAGATGTCCACCAGCTGCAGCGCGTCGAGGAAGGCCCAGGCTCGCTCGCGCGAACCCAGATCGAAGGCGACCAGATTGGAGAAACCGCTCATCTGCTTCCTCGCCACATCCGCCTGCGGATGGTCCGAGCGACCCGGATAGAAGATTCGCTGGGCCTTTTCATGGTTACCGATCAGATCGGCCAATTTGGCCGCCGTTTCGGTCTGGCGACGCACCCGCAGGTCCATGGTCGCCAAGCCGTTCAGGTGGAGCCAGGCGTTGAACGGCGAGATAGCCGGGCCAGTATGGCGCAGCAGGTCGCGATAGGTTTCGTCCATCAGCTCCTGCGAGCACAGGATGGCTCCGCCCAGGGCGCGGCCCTGGCCGTCGATGTGCTTGGTGGTCGAATAGACGACCACATCAGCCCCCAGAGCCAGGGGCTGCTGGAAGATCGGGGTGGCGAAGACGTTGTCGACCACCACCTTGGCGCCGACAGCGTGCGCCAGCTTGGCCACCTCTTCGATGTCGGTGATCTCAAGCAGCGGATTGCAGGGCGTCTCGATCAACACGGCCTTGGTGTTGGGGCGCAGGGCCGCCTCCCACGCCTTCAGGTCCGGGCCGTCCACATAGGTCACCTCGATCCCGTACTTCGGCATCCAGGTCGACAGGATCCAGCGGCAGGAGCCGAACAGCGCCCGGCCGGCCACGATGTGGTCGCCGGCCTGCACCAGGCCCGACAGCGCCACATGCACCGCCGCCATGCCCGAGGCCACGGCGCGGCACGCCTCGGCGCCTTCCAGCAGGGCCATCCGCTGCTCGAACATCGCGGTCGTCGGGTTGGCGTAGCGGCTGTAGACGAAGCCCGGCTCGTCCCCGGCGAAGCGGGCGTCCGCCCCCTGGGCCGAATCGTAGACGAAGCTCTGGGTCAGGAAGAGCGCTTCGGCCGTCTCGCCCCACGGGCTGCGCATCAGGCCGCCCCGGATCAGCTTGGTCGCTGGGTTCCAGGTTTTTGGATCGTCGGCCATGGCGGGACTCCTTAGTTTCGTCGCGCGGAGAAAGGCTTACGCCCGCCGAGAGGTCAAGCCGAACGCGCCTCTCGCCTCATTGAGGAAAACTCGTCGCCGACCAAGCCTTGCCTTCCGGGCGCGGGGCGGCGAGTGTCGCCGTCCAATGACCGACGCCCTTATCGCAGGCATCCTTCCCTGCCAGTCCATCGAGGATCTGATCGCCCGCGAGGCGATCACCTCGCTCACCGCCTTTGATTCCGATCAGGTCCAGCCCGCCAGCCTCGACCTGCGGCTGGGCGTTCGCGCCTGGCGGGTGCGGGCCTCGTTCCTGCCGCGCGGCCGTACGGTGATGGAGCGCCTGGACGACGTGAAGATGCACGAGCTCGACCTCGCCGCCGGCGCGGTGCTGGAGCGGGGCTGCGTCTATATCGCCGAGGTGCAGGAGCGCTTGCGCCTGCCCGCCGGGGTCTCGGCCCGGGGCAATCCGAAAAGCTCCACCGGCCGGGTGGACGTGTTCGTCCGCCTGCTGACCGACCGGGGCCTGACCTTCGATGACGTGGACGCCGGCTATGACGGCCCCCTCTATATCGAGATCGCTCCCCAGACCTTTTCTGTCCTGGTCCGCACGGGCACGCGCCTGAACCAGCTGCGTCTGAAGGAAGGGGAGCCGCCGAAGCTGGAGACCCGCAGCGTCGGCGTCGATCTGACCAGCGGCCTGGCCGGCTTCCGCGGCCGCCGTCACGCGGGCGTCGTCGATCTGGACAAGGAAGACGGCCATGACCCCCGAGACTTCTGGGAGCCGCTGGAGCCGCGCCGGGGCGAGCTGCTGCTCGATCCGGGCGAGTTCTACATCCTGGCCTCCAAGGAAAACGTCCAGATTCCGGTCCTCCAGGCCGCCGAGATGACCCCAATCGATCCGTCGGTGGGCGAGTTCCGCGTCCACTACGCCGGCTTCTTCGATCCGGGCTTCGGCACGGAGGAGGCGGGCGCTGTCGGCTCCAAGGGCGTGCTTGAGGTCCGCAGCCACGAGACTCCCTTCCTGCTGGAAGACGGCCAGATCGTCGCTCGCCTGGTCTATGAGCCGCTGACCGCCCGTCCGACCCGGCTCTATGGCGAGGACGGCTCGCACTACCAGCGCCAGGGCCTGAAGCTGTCCAAGCACTTCAAGGTCTGGAAGTAGGTGTCCTGCATGCTTCGATCTGCGCTCCGCGCAGCTCAGCATGACGCAAATGGGTTGGCTCTGAACTCGTCTCCTGAGCGGATGCGCAGCATCCAGTCGAAGGACGCACGGCTTCATGTAAAGCGTGCTTGACTCCACCTGCTCCATGATGACAAGTTTCCTTGTCATCAACGGGAGGCGCGCCATGCGGATGAGTTTGCTGAAGGAGCCTTGGAAGACCGTCGGACGGGCGGGTTTGATCGCAGCCTTGGTGGGCGGCGCCCTGATGGGTGCGATGCGGGCTGGTGACGTCGAGATGTCTCCCATCCCGGTCACGGTTCTTCTGGTCCTGGCCCTGGTTTCCATCGTGACAGCCAACCTGCAGGCCTGGCGCAAGTGGCGGACGCTCGATGAAGCCGCGCAGCGCGCCCGGATGGCGGGCATGTTCTGGGGCGGCTCGGCGGCCATGAGCATCGCGGCCTTTGTGGCGATCTTCTCGCTCTACGGCGTTCTTCGCATGGATCTCGCCGTGCCGGCTCTTTCCGACAACGGGGCCTTGTTCGGTCTCGGCATCGTGGCGTGCTTGGCGGCCCAGGCCGCCGGCGGCATCGCCGGCTGGGCCATCTGGTGGCGGCGCGCCAGCCGCTGACTTTCAAATCAGGGACAACACCATGAACTGCGAGTGGAATCCGGCTGCGCGGCGTTACACCGTGCGCATTCTGGCCGCCATGACGGTCTATGCGGTCGTCCTGGTCGGCTCGTTGACCTTGCTGAGGTCGCGTGAGCTCGAGGGGCCTGTGTTGTGGCTGGTGGCGTCCGCGCCGGCTCTTCCCATCTTCGGAGCCATCGCCACCATGGGCGCCTTCGTAGTGGAGATGAAGGACGAGTACCAGCGTATGAAGCTGGTCCGGGCCATGATCGTCGCCACGGGCCTCAGCCTGTCGATCTTCACGGTGCTGGGCTTTCTGGAGAACGCCGGCGCTATCCAGGCTGACGCTCTGTGGGCTTTCCCGGTCTGGTGCGGGTGTCTGGGTTTAGCGCAGGTCGTCGGCGCCGTGTTGGATCGATGAAGAACCGCCTCAAGGTCCTTCGGGCCGAGCGGGACTGGAGCCAGGCGGATCTGGCGGCGCGGCTGGAGGTGTCGCGCCAGACGGTCAACGCCCTGGAGACCGGCAAGTACGATCCCAGTCTTCCCCTGGCGTTCAAGATCGCGCGGCTGTTCGGACAGTCCATCGAGGCGATCTTCCAGGACGAGGCGTAGGGCAGGGCAGGACTCAACGGCGCACCCCATGGCGCGGGGCGCCGTTTTCTGCTATCAGCCGCGCCATCCAAAGAATTCGCCCGGGTTTTCGAGCGTCGCAATCTGGCGGCGCGCCTTGCGCGTTCGATCCCGGCCAAGGACTACCATGAGCTTTCCCCCGACCCAGCCCGCCCTCGCGCGCGCCCTCGCCGCGCAGGGCTACGAGAACCCGACCCCGATCCAGGCCGCCGTGCTGGAAGCCGACGCCGAGGGCCGCGACCTGCTGGTCAGCGCCCAGACCGGCTCGGGCAAGACGGTCGCCTTCGGCCTCGCCGCCGCGCCGACCCTGCTGGGCGACGACGAGACGTTCGGCCCCGCCGGCGCGCCCCTGGCCCTGGTCATCGCCCCGACCCGCGAACTGGCCATTCAGGTCGAGCGCGAGTTGACCTGGCTTTACGCCCAGGCCGGCGCCCGCATCGTCTCCTGCGTCGGCGGCATGGATCTGCGCAAGCAGATGCGCGACCTGAACTTCGGCGCCCACATCGTGGTCGGCACGCCCGGCCGTCTGCGCGACCACGTGGAGCGCGATCGCCTGGACCTGTCGGAGCTGCGTGTCGTCGTCCTCGATGAGGCGGACGAGATGCTGGACATGGGCTTCCGCGAAGACCTGACCTTCATCCTCGACGCTGCGCCGGCCGAACGCCGCACCCTGCTGTTCTCGGCCACCATCGCGCGCGAGATCGCCAATCTGGCCCGCACCTACCAGCGCGACGCCCTGCGCATCGACACGACCAACAAGGATGTGCCGCACGGGGACATCGAGTACCGGGCGGTCAGGTGCGCCCCCAACGAGGTCGAGCACGCGGTTGTCAACGTCCTACGCTTCTTCGAGGCGCAGGGCGCCCTGGTGTTCTGCAACACCCGTGACGGCGTTCGCCATATGCACGCCCGCCTGCGTGAGCGCGGCTTCTCGGTCGTCGGCCTGTCGGGCGAACTTACCCAGAAGGAACGCGCCGACGCGCTGCAGGCCCTGCGTGACGGCCACGCCCGCGTCTGCGTCGCCACAGACGTGGCGGCCCGTGGCCTCGACCTGCCGGACCTGGGCCTGGTGGTTCACGCTGATCTTCCGGTGAACCGCGCCACCCTGCTGCACCGTTCGGGCCGTACCGGCCGCGCCGGCAAGAAGGGCGTGTCGGTCCTGATCGCGCCCTATACTCGTCGCCGCAAGGCGGAGATGCTGCTGGACGCCGCCGCCGTCGAAGGCGTTTGGGAAAGCCCGCCCACCGCCGACGCCATCCGCGCCCAGGACCGGACGCGAATGCTCAGCGATCCGCTGCTGAGCGAGGCTCCGACCGAGGACGATCTGGCCATGGGCCGGACCATCCTGGAAAACCGTACGCCGGAAGAGGTCGCCGCCGCTCTGGCCCGTGTCTACCGCTCGCGCTTGCCGGAGCCGGAAGACATGCTGGAGGATGGCCCCAACCAGGAAATCCGCCGCAGCGAGCGCGCCGACCGTGGTGAGCCGCGTGAACGCCCGGCTCCCGAGGATGTGGTCTGGTTCCGCGTCAATGTCGGCCGCGCCAAGAACGCCGACCCCAAGTGGCTTATCCCGCTGATCTGCCGTCTGGGCCACGTCCTGAAGAAGGACATCGGCTCCATCCGCATCTTTGATCGCGAGACGAAGTTCGAAATCCTGAAGGAGTCCGAACCCAAGTTCTCGGCCGCCGTGGCCGCGACCTCGGAAGACGACATCCGCATCGAGCCGAGCACTCCGCCAGCCGCCCGCGGCGAAGGCCCGCGTGGTCCGCGCCCCGAGCGCAAGTTCGACGGCCCCCGTCCGGAACGTCGCGACCGTCCGAAGTTCGATGGCCCGCGCCCCGAACGTTCGGATCGTGCGCGCTTCGACGGCCCGCGTCCGGAACGGGGTGAGCGCTCAGAGCGCCCGTTCGAGCGGCCGCGTGGCGACAAGCCGAACTTCGACGGCCCGCGCGACGGTCCCCGCAAGCCCTATCGCGACCGCAACGAAGGCGGCGCGTCGGACTTTAAGCCGAAGCGCGATTTCAAGCCGCGCGGCGATTACAATCCGCAGGACGAAAAGCCGCGTCGGGATTTCAAGCCGCGCGAGGACAAGCCTCGTGGCGAGTTCAAGCCCCGTGAGGATGGTTTCAAGAAGGACGGCTTCAAGAAGAAAACCGACTTCAAGGCCAAGAGCGACTTCCGCAAGGATGAGCGCCCGCAGACGAGCTTCAACCCCAAGACCGGCTTCAAGGCCAAGCCTGACGGCTTCAAGAAGCCGTTCAAGAAGGGCCCTCGTCCGTAGGCGCGACGGCGGGCCGCAGGAGGCTCGCCGTGGTTTGTGACAACTGTCACGAAACTGTCGTGAAACTGCTCTAGGGACGTCGCTAGGCGGGTTGGTTTGAGGCGCTAGACATTAGCGTCCGGGCCGCTGGCCCTGCGATCCCAGACCGCTTCACACGAGGTTTCCGCCAATGCGCGCCAAGTCGATTCTTCTCACCCTCGCCGTGTTTGCCGGCGCCGCGGCCCTGGCCGCCTGCGGCAAGTCCGACGTCGCCAAGTCGCCGGCGGCTATGGCCTCGGGCGGGGGCCTGTCGGGCGCGGGCGCCACGTTCCCGGCTCCCCTCTACGCCAAGTGGGCGGAAGAGCATCGCGCCGAGACCGGCGTCGCTATCAACTACCAGGCCATTGGCTCGGGCGGCGGCATCAAGCAGATCAAGGCCAAGACCGTCGATTTCGGCGCCACCGACAAGCCGCTGAGCCAGGCTGACCTGGACGCCGCCGGCCTGTTCCAGTTCCCCACCGTCATCGGCGGCATCGTGCCGATCGTGAATCTGCCGGGCGTCGCCGCCGGGCAGCTGAAGCTGAGCGGCGCGCTGCTGGCCGACATCTACGCTGGGACCGTCACCAAGTGGTCGGACCCGAAGATCGCCGCCCTTAACGCCGGTGTGAACATCCCCAACCTGCCGATCACCGTGGTGCACCGCGCCGACGGTTCCGGCACGACCTTCCTGTTCACGACCTACCTGTCGGCTAAGAGCCCCGCCTGGAAGGACAAGGTCGGCGCCAGCGACGCCGTGTCGTGGCCGACCGGCCAGGGCGGCAAGGGCAACGACGGCGTCTCCGCCTTCGTGCGCCAGACGCCCGGTTCCATCGGCTACGTGGAATACGCTTTCGCCAAGCAGAACAACCTGGCTCACGCCCAGCTTCAGTCCAAGGACGGATCGACCTTCCTGAATCCGAGCGCTGAAAGCTTCGCCGCCGCCGCCGCCGGCGCTGACTGGAATGCCGCGCCGATCCTGATCGACCAGGACGGTGCGGGCGCCTGGCCGATCGCCGGCGCGACCTTCATTCTTGTCCAGAAGCAGCCGACCGACGCCGCCAAGAAGGCCCAGGTCCTGAAGTTCTTCGAGTGGGCCTACGCCAAGGGCGACGCCGCCGCCTCCAACCTGGCCTATGTGCCGCTGCCTGCCGAGGTGAAGACCCTGGTCCTGGAGCAACTGAAGACCCAGGCTCCGGCGGCCTGAGCCGCCCCGCCTGAGTGATGAAATGATCCGCCGGAGCCAAGCGCTTCGGCGGATTTTTTATGTCCGCCGGGGTGACGGGCAGGGGGGAATGGGGATAGCAAGCCCGCTTTAGGGAGCCTCGCCATGACCCGTCACGAACTGAAGTGCTGGCCGGACTATTTCGCCGCCATCCGGGCCGGAACCAAGACGTTCGAGATGCGCCGCAACGATCGCGGCTTCCAGCTCGGCGACATCGTTGTGCTGCGGGAGTTCGATCCCGCCACCGAGGACTACACCGGCCAGACGGAGGAGCGGCAGATCACCTATCTGCTGTCCGAAGAGGGCTTTGGCTTCATCCATGGCTGGGTGGCCATCGGCTTCGGCCGTGTGCCTCACGCCACCGACACGCCCTTCGACGAGACGCTGACAGCCGAGGCCTTGGCGCAGTGGCATGACCAAAGGTCCCGCAACGCCGCCCAGCGCGCGGAGAGCTCCCGCCAGACCGCCGCCGGCTATGCCCGCGACGCCGAGACGCAAGTGGCGCTGAAGGCCTCGGTTGTCCGCTTCGAGACCATGGCCGAGGCGGGAGAGGCGGACGCCCGCTTCCACGCCGCCGCAGCGCGCCTGGTTCGGGGCGGCAAGGCCCACTGATCGTCTAAAGCTCGCCCAGGTAGATGTTCTACCTATGACAACGCCTTCCGTTTCGCTTGACAGCGTTGTCATGCCGGGTTCAACCTTCCTTCGACCGACCCCAAGAGCGTCGGCGGAGGAGGCGTTGAATTTCTTCACATGAACGGCCGGACGCCCGCGCGATCTCGCGGCGCCGTCTTCCGACCGGGCAGGTGATCACCGGACAGGCGCGAACGCGCCGCCGTCATCCTGACGAAGCTGGCTGATCCTTTCAGTCCGCATCGGCGGGGTTCTTTCTGGAACATCTCGTCCCCAAAACGAGCGGCTTCAGAATCTCCTCTGCGTGACTTGGGGCGGCGCTGTCCTGCGCCGCCCATTCTTTTTCATCAGTCGCGATTGGACAGGGCGTCGCGCAGGGCCGTCAGCAGCGCCGCGCCTGAAATCGGTTTATCCAGGCGTCCGTCGAAGCCAGATTCCGCCGTCGCCGTCACTCGCCGGTCGCCGGAAAAGGCCAGGATCGGCGCGTCGCGGCTTTCGCCTTCCTTCTTGATCGCCTGTGCCGCCTTCTGGCCGTTCATGGTCGGCATGTGCATGTCCATGATGATCGCGGCGTAAGGCGTGCTCATCGCCATGGCCGTGGCCATCTCGCCATCCACCGCCTCGTCCACGGCGACGCCGTACGGTACGAGAAGGGTGCGGACTAGCGCGCGGTTCGGCTCGTGGTCGTCCACCACCAGGATGCGGGCGTCGGCGTCGAAGCGGATATCCGACGGCGTGAAATCGTCGGTCAGTCCTAAGCCGGCGGGCAGAACAAACCAGAAGCGGGAGCCTTCGTTCTCCACGCTGTCGACTCCGATCTTTCCGCCCATGGCTTCTACGAGGCCTTTGCAGATCGCCAGACCCAGACCCGTCCCCCCATGCTTGCGGGTCGATGTGCCGTCCACCTGCGAGAAGCGCTTGAACAGGTTGACCAGCTTGTCCTCGGGAATGCCGGCGCCGGTGTCGCGCACCGACACGATCACCGCCTGGCTCTGCGGCTCCCAATCGGCGTCGATATCGACGCGCCCGGTCTCGGTGAACTTCACCGCGTTGCCGATCAGGTTGACCAGGACCTGACGCAGACGATCGGGGTCGATGTTGATCTCCGCCGGGGCGGCCTGATCCACGGTGAGGCTCAACTCCAGCCCCCGGGCCGCCGCCTGTGAGGCGAACATGTCATGGATGTCGGACAGGAAGGTGCGGGTCTGGGTCGGCTGACGATGGATCGCCACTTGGCCGGCTTCGAGCTTTGAATAGTCCAAAATGTCGTTGATCAGGGCCAGCAGGCTCTGGCTGGCGCGGCTTATGCGGCCGGCGAAGTGGCGGGCGGATTCAGTCAGCCCTTCCATCTCGTTCAGCAGGCGCGAAAAGCCGATCACGCTGGTCAGGGGCGTGCGGATCTCATGGCTCATGGTGGCCAGGAAGTCCGCCTTGGCCGCCGCTGCGGCGTCCGCCTGCACCTTGGCATGGCGCAGATCGCTCTCCATCTGGATGCGAGCGGTGACGTCGCGCAGGACGTTGACCACCTCGACGGGCTTGCCATGCTCGTCACGGACGATCGACGGGGCGCCCTCCAGCCAGACCCAGCGGCCATCCTTCGTGCGCACCCGGTGCTGGCGGGCGGCGTCGATGTCCACGGGTTCTCCGGCGAACAACGCCTGGAGATTGGTGCGCGCCTTCTCACGCTCGTCCGCGTGCACCCCGTCCAGCAGGTTGCGGCCGGTGAGTTCGTGTGGCTCGAAGCCCAGCTGCCGGCAGGCGGGAGAGCAGTAGAGAATAGTGCCGTCCGGGCCCATGCGGACGATCAGGTCCGTGGCGTTCTCGGCGATCAGCCGGTAGCGGCGCTCGCTCTCCTCCAGCTTGGCCTCCGCCTCCTTGCGCTGGCTGATATCGCGGACCACGTCGTGCAGTTCGATGAGTTGGCCGTTCTGGTCAAACAGGGTGCGGGGATGAGCCTCCACCCAAATGCGGCGCCCGTCCTTGTGGACGCCGCGATACTCGATCCGCGTAGGCGGCGCGTTCGGGCCCGCCTGGATATAGGCGGCGAATTCGCGGGACACCCGGGTCTGATCGAGCGGATCGATGATGGTGTAGGTCGAGCGGCCGATCATCTCCTCCGGCCGATAGCCCAGCAGCGAATAGGCTGAAGGCGACAGGTAGGTGAAGATTGAATCCGGCCGGTAAATGGCGATGACGTCGGTGGCGTTATCGGACAGCAGCCGATAGCGCCGCTCATTGGTCTCAGCCCTCTCTAGAGCAGATTGCTGCTCGGTGATGTCTTGGAAGACGCCGAACACCGCCACCGTCTTGCCGTCCGCCGGGTCTGTCTCCACAGCCGAGCGTATGGAGACGATGCGCTCCTCGCCGTCCGACAGTCGGCGAAGGCGCAAGGTCGCGGCATAGGGTTCGTCTGTCGTCCGCGCACGCTCCAACATCGCGACGACCTGGGCGCGGTCGTCGGGGTGATAGGCGTCGATGGCCGCGTCGATATTGGGATCGAAGCTGTCGGGGTCGACGCCGTGGATGCGATAGACCTGGTCTGACCACTCGACCTTGTTGGTGCGCAGATCCAGGCGCCAATGACCGACACCGGCCAGGGTCTCCGCCAATTGGACCAGCCGCGCCGCGCTGGCGTTTCTGTCAGGGCTGTCCTTGAGAGTTCTTGGCACGGCTCATCTCGTCTTGACGCTGAAGGCTACACGCAAGGCGCGATTTTTCCCAAGCGTTCAAAGCCGCTGCGACCCTTTTGCCCAGAGAGGGCGACACCACGGCGGACCCATAAATCTTGATATCGAACGCCTGGAATCTCGCGCCAAGTTGACGCGCTATGATTGTGGCTTCATATATGAATTCATATGCGAAGTGATTGGGTTTGCATTTGACGCAGTCAATGTCTGTTTTCCCCGGGTACACGATCGCTGCCCGGGATGAGAGAGAAGCAATCTCCGGCGGCCTGCTGGCCGAAGAGGCTGGCCGTACGTCGGACGCGGAGATCGTGTCCAAGGTCCGCCCGCGCACCGAACAGATCCTTTCCGCCACTCTGGGCGACTACGAGGCGACTAACCTCACGCCTTCGGGTGTCGAGGGATTTGAGCTCACCAGCGTGAAGGGAGTCGCGGGCGACCGGCGCACGGCCGTCTGGCCGGGGCTTTGTCTGATCCGCAGCAGTCCGCTGAAGCTGGGCGAGTTCCGCTGCGACGGCCACCGCTTCCGCGGCGCTTTGCGCGATGGAGAGGTCACGGTCTTCGCCACCGGCTCCTTCATGGAGATCGAATGGGCGACCCGGCCTGTGGGTCACTTCCTGCACTTCGGTTCGCAGGAGGTTGAGGACGCCCTGGCCAAGTTGGGCGTTGGCAAGCGCCCGCAAATCCGGTCTCGCCTGCAGGTGGGTGACGCGGTCCTCGAGGGCTTGTTCACCCAACTGGTCGAGGAGGCCGAGCGCGGCTGGCCCAAGGGCGCCGTCTTCGCCGAGTGGTTCGCCACCAGCATTCTGGCGCGGGTGGCGGAAATCTGCACGGATGCCGAGGGCTCGGCCATCGACCGCGCTCGCGGCCTGGCGCCCAGGCAACTGGCGCGGGCGCTGGAACTGATCGACCAGAGCATCGACGGAAACCTGACCCTGTCGGAGCTGGCCTCCGCCGTCGGTCTCAGCCGTTTCCACTTCGCGCGGCGCTTTCGCCAGTCCACCGGCGTCTCGCCGGTGAAGCACCTGATCAACCGGCGCCTCGACCGGGCCTATCAGTTGCTGCGGACCGGGGCGCGGACGGTGATGGAGGTGGCGGTCGCCTGCGGCTACGAGAACACCTCGCACTTCACGCGGGCCTTCCGCTTGCGCTTCGGCATGACCCCTTCGGACTGCGCTCGCCAAGCCACGCGCTGACGAACCCGACATCCCCGCGCCTACGCCGCCGGTCCTGCCGGCGGCGTTTTTGTTTGTGCGCCCTGATCCGGTGAACAACCTGGCGCCGGGCATAGAAAAAGGGCGGCGAACCGAAGCTCGCCGCCCTTCAGCACAAGGCTGGCCGCGCGTCGCCTAGTACTTCAGCGAAGCGTTGATGAAGAACATCCGACCCAGCACGTCGTAGACCGCCGGGTAGCCGCCGTTGGACGGGGAGCCGTTGCCGCCCATGATCGGATACTTTTCCTGGGTCAGGTTGCGGACGCCGCCGGTGAAGGAGACGTGTTCCGTGGCCCGCCAGTCGGCCGACAGGTCGATGTAGTTCTTGGCGCCGATGTATTCGACGACGCGACGCAGGCCGTCGCCATTATCGTCGATGACGTCATCGATATAGTTCCACACCAGGTTCAAACCGTAGTTTTCATACGACCAATTGACAGCGGTGCGCAGCTTGTGGCGCGGGGCGGGGTTGCCTGGGATCGGGCCGTTGCCGCACGACACGCCGTACCTGTCGGCGCACTTGATCGGAGCGGAGTTGGCGTCCGGCACCGTCGTCACGTCCCAAGTGTTGGTGTAGAGCGATTTGACCGAAACGCCGCCCCAATCCGGCATGCCGATGTCCGCCAGGTCGAAGCGATAGGTCACCCCGATATCCAGGCCTTGAGTCGTAACCTCGGCCTGATTGAAGTTGATGGTGGAGACGAAGTTGATCGACCCGTTCGGCAGACGCGAGATCGCCCGGCAGTAGGGCGAGTTCGGATTGCCGTTCACCGCCGCGCTGTAGCAGACGTTCATCACATTGGCGGTGCCGCCGCCGAACGAAGCGATGGCCTCGCTGATCTTGATATCGAAATAGTCGAAGGTGATCGCCAGGCGGGGAATAAACGACGGCTGATAGACGAAGCCTGCGGTGAAAGTGTCGGCCACTTCCGGTGACAGGTTCGGGTTGCCGCCCACCTGAGACTGGGTCTGGGTGTTGGCGTTGAACGTTCCCACGAGGTTGGCGGCCACACCCGAGTTGATGCAGGCTTGGCGGACTTGGGCGTTCGGCGCGCCGCGCGACGAGCAGGGGTCGGTCGAGGTCGGGAAGCTGTTGCTCGGCGGCGCGAACAGTTCACCCACCGACGGAGCGCGAACCGCGCGGTTGTACGAGGCGCGCAGACGCAGGTCGTCATTGATCGCCCAATCACCGGCGATCTTGTAGGTCTTGGTGACCTTGTCCTGCGACGAGTAGTCGGACAGACGGCCTGCCAGTTCGAGGTTCACAGACTTGGCGAAGGGCAGGTCCTTCAGGACCGGAACAAGCATTTCGCCGTACAGTTCGTAGACGTCAAAGTCGCCCGAGACCGGCGGAGAAGCGTTGAAGCCGGTCAGGTTGCCCGTGGCCAGATCCTGCGACGGCCGGAAGTCGAAGCCTTCGTAGCGGTACTCGGAACCGATGGCGAAGCCGACGCCGCCGGCCGGCAGCTTCAGGAAGTTCTCGGTATTACCCGCGAAGAAAGCCGAGGCGATCAGCTGTTCGTAGTCCTGCGAGGAGCCGATGCGGGTCTTGATGAAGTTGGCGGCGGCGGCCGACATCTTGCCGCGGCCGAACAGGTTGATCGGTACGCAGCCGCCTGACGGATCAAGGCAGCCCGTGCCGGCGGCGTTCAGCAGCAAGCCCTGCTGGATGCGGGCCTGGCTGGTGTCGCCGAGCAGCGACTGGCTGCCGTGGGTGTTGCCGTACTGAATGTACGTCTCCCAGGAGCCGTTGATGAAGTTCAGATCGCCGCGCAGGCCCAGCTGGGTCTGGAAGCCGTAGAAGTTGAACTCGTTGATCCGCGGGCCGACCTCGGTCAGGCGGCGGTTGAACACCCCGGTGACGGCGTCGAAGATGCCGTCGCCGTCGTTGTCCACGTCGGTATAGGTTCCCGCGGCCGGGGATGAGGACGGGATAGTGTAGGCGGCCGTGCTGCCCAGGCCGTTCAGCGACGCCTTGGCGGCCGCGCTCAGGAACGGGTTGTTGTCCAGGGTGAAGCGGTAGATGCGGTTGCCGATCGGGGTTTCGGCCAACTGCAGGGTGACGGCTGAATAGACGAAGTTACCCTTCGCGAAGGCCTCGATGCCCGGCGCGATCTCGTAGTGGCCCAGCGCCGTGACCGAATAACGCTCTTGCGGCGTTTGCATGTAGTTGAGCGGCGCGAAATTGTAGCTGTCGTTGGTGGGGTTGAACAAACGGACGCCGCCGTCCGCTGTGAACAGGGCCACATCGGAAGCGGTGCCCGCGCCGCCCGGCAGATTCAGCGGACGAGTGCCGGTATTGTAGCCGGCGACGGTGCCGTCTTCCTGTGAAGCGGAGCCGCTGCGGAGCAGTCGGTCCGCGAAACCGGCATTGTACTGCGCGGTGGTTGGATCGGCGTAGGCGAAGCCCAGCAGTCCGCCGCGCTTGCCTTGGGTCAGAGGCTCGCGATCATTGTAGCCCAGCGACAGGACCACGTTGCCCTTGTCGTCCGCGAAATTGGCGCCGACGGTGGCGTCTACCGAATAGATCGGAGCGTCCAGGTCGTCGGTGTTCTGATAACCAGCGGTGAACTGGAAGCCTTCGAAGTCGCGCTTCAGCACGAAGTTGACGACGCCGGAAACGGCGTCCGAGCCGTAAACCGCCGAAGCGCCGCCGGTGACGACCTCCACGCTGCGGATCAGGGCCGGCGGGATCAGGTTCAGATCGACCGTGCCGGTTTGGCTGGTCGGAGTTTGACGCTTGCCGTCCACCAGCACCAGGGTGCGGTTGGCGCCGAGGCCGCGCAGGTTCACGGTCGCCGCGCCGCCCGAACCGTTGTTCACGGTGGAGGTCACGCCCGGAACAGCCTGCGGCAGAGTGTTGAGCAGGTTCTCGGTGTTGACGATGCCCGACTGCTTCAGTTCCTGCTCGCCGACCGTCGCGATCGGGCTGGAGGAGACGAGGTCGGGACGTGCGATGCGCGAGCCGGTGACGACGATCTCTTCGATCGCGGTGTCATCCTGCGCATAGGCCGCCGTGGTGGACATGGCGAGAAACGCCGCGCCGCAAATCATCGATGACGCGAGCAGGCGCTCGCGCGTGGACTTGTAAGTCAAATTCTTATCCTCCAGCAGCCGCGTTGAGACGGCGTGCCCCCAATTGAGAACCGGATCGTTCTGATGAGGCGCGCCGTCCGCGACCCCCGGGTGTCGGCGCTCCGCGGCCTGTGGAAACAGGCCGACGAGCCAGCGTGATCACTGGTCCGCGAACCGAGGGTGGTGAGGTGAGGGGGTGATTGCCGACACTATGATGCGCCGATCATCGTCATCGTGCGCTTAAAGCCGGGCGTGATGCCCAGAGAGCGCAACATGATGCGCCAATGTCGCACTCCTCCCTGAGGAGCGAGGCGGTGTGTGTTGTAAATGCAGAAGATTTTGGAGCGGCCGGGGGGAATCGAACCCCCGACATTCAGCTTGGGAAGCTGACGTTCTACCTCTGAACTACGGCCGCATCGGCCGGGGCGCGCCCGGCGGAGGCGGAACATAGCGGATCGGCGTCGGGCCGCAAGGCGCGTTGACGCCTTCCGTCATCGGGCGCAACCTTGCCTCAAACAACCGTATGAGGAAGCGGGCCATGGCGGACGGGCATCACGGCGACGAAGCGCGGGCCAAGTTCCACGCCATGACCGAAGGCACGCCCGAAGACTGGGCGATCATCGCCAACGCCTCCATGGAGTTCGGCCGCGACCTTCCGACCCGGCTGATCGCGCACTTGAAGCTGTTGCAGGGCGACTGCGGCGGGTTCGCGGTGGATCGGCTGGAGCACAGCCTTCAGACCGCCACCCGCGCCCATCAGGATGGCAAGGACGAAGAGTACGTTGTCTGCGCCCTGCTGCACGACATCGGCGACATCCTCGGGCCGCGAAACCACGCCGACATCGCCGCCGCCATCGTTCAGCCCTTCGTGTCCGAGGAGAACCACTGGATGGTGGCTCGGCACGCCATTTTCCAGGGCTACTACTTCTTCGACCATCTGGGCCTGGACAGGAATATGCGCGAGCAGTTCCGGGGGCATCCGGCCTTCGAGAAGACCGCTCAGTTCTGCCACATCTACGATCAGCCGGCCTTCGATCCGGCCTTCAAGTCCATGCCGCTGGAGGCGTTCGAGCCGATGCTGCAACGGGTGATGTCGGCGCCCAAGCGGTCGATCTACCTGCGCGAGGCGGGCGAAACCGCAGCCTGACGGCGGCTCAGAAACTCTGGATGGTGACCCGAAGGGCGTCCATGGCGGCTCCGGCGTGAAGCCATAGCTCCGGGTCGATCAGGTCGGACGGCGCTATCGCCTCCGGCCAGGCCGCCTCGATCAAAGCCTCCAGCGCCTCGATCCGCCGTTCGTCCAGCAGGAAGCGCTGGTCCATCCCTGCGCGGGCGGCGTCCGGTACGGGAACGCGCAGTCGCAGGCAGGCAGGCCCGCCGCCGTTGCGCATGCTTTCGCGCACGTCCACCACCACGGCGCGGCGGACCGGCGAGGGGCCGTCGACCAGCTTCTGCACCGCCGTCCAGACCGTGTTCTCGGCCTCCGCCTCGGCTGGAAGGATCAGCGCCATGTCGCCATCCGGCAGGGTCACCAACTGGCTGTTGAAGAGGTAGGAGCGGACCGCCGCCTCCAGGCTGACGTCAGGTTCCTCGATGACCAGGTCCGGCAGACGGGCCGACAGCACGTCGAAGAGCAGGCCCTTGTCTTCAAAGGCGTCGGGATGAGCCAGGAGCAGCCGCTCATTGGCCACCGCAACGACGTCATTGTGAAAC
This sequence comes from uncultured Caulobacter sp., assembly GCA_913776195.1. Taxonomy (GTDB): domain Bacteria; phylum Pseudomonadota; class Alphaproteobacteria; order Caulobacterales; family Caulobacteraceae; genus Caulobacter. The sequence continues at coordinate 10,114 of CAJYMH010000027.1, read as the reverse complement.
GCCCCGGCCTCCACCGCCGTCAGCGATTGCCGCACGAACATTGGATCGCCGCCCCTCAGCCCGCCCAGCCGGGCGACCGCCTCGCTGGCGCGCCGTTGCTGACGTTCCGGAAAGCGGCCGCCGCGCGCCTCGCCATGGACGAAGACATTAACCCCCCGCGCGCCGTGATTAGCCGCCAGGCGCATATGGTTGGCCGCGCCCTCGTCGCTGAAATGCGCGCCGGCGGGCAGGGCGGGGTGGACGGCGAAATGGGCTTCGTCGCGGAAGATCGCGCGCAGGGTGCGATAGGTCTCTTCGTGCTCGAAACCGCGATGGAGCATGGTCGAAAGGTTGGCGACGACCAGGTGCGTGCGGCCGTCGCCGCTGTCGGGGGCGGCGATCACCGTGGCGGCGTTGGCCGCCCACATGGCCGAGGCCGAGCTGGCGTTGCGTAGCAGGGCCGGATCCTCGACCGCGGCCTGAGTCAGGACCTGGACGTCGGTCCCCGAAAAGCCCAGCGCTCGCAGCGGCCCGACGGCGGGGCGGTGGTGCGGCGGCAAGAAGCCCTGCTCTAGACCCAGCGCCATCAGCTGGCGCATCTTCGACAGACCTTCCAGCGCGGCGGCGCGAGGCTTGGACACGTCGCCCGCATTGCCCTGCGAGGCGACATTGCCCAGGGACAGGCCTGCATAGTTGTGGGTCGGCCCGACCAGTCCGTCGAAATTGATCTCGCTGACCCGCACCGGCGACTCCATGGCCTGTTGTCGTTGGCCGACCTGTGCCACGGGGCGAGGGGGACCGCCACTCATGGCGTGTGGAATCCCCGTCGCGTTGCTAGAACGACGCCACACGCGGAGCGTCGCCATGACCGTCGTCCAATCCCTGCTCGCCTTCACCGCTGCGGCGGCCGTCCTGACCGCCACGCCGGGTCTGGACACCGCCATGGTGCTGCGCACCGCAGCGACCGAGGGCGCGCGCAGAGCCATGCTGGCCGGCCTGGGGATCGGCATCGGCTGCCTGATCTGGGGGGCGGCGGTGGCCGTGGGGTTGGGCGCGCTGCTCGCCGCCTCGCAGACCGCGTTCGCGGTTCTGAAGTGGGTCGGCGCGGCCTATCTGCTTTGGCTGGGCGTGAAACTGCTGCTGAAGCCGCGCCAGGCTTTCGAGATGCAGGCCGCTGACGCGGTGCGAGGCGACGGGGATTTCACCTGGATGCACCGGGGCCTGCTGACCAACCTGCTGAACCCCAAGATCGGCGTGTTCTATGTCTCGCTGTTGCCCCAGTTCACGCCGGACGGCGTAGCGGCCGGCCCCTTCATGTTCGGGCTGGCCTTCATCCACTTCGTGCTGGGTCTGCTCTGGACGGTTGGGTTGATCGCCGCCACGCGTCCGCTGGCCAAGGCCCTGCGAAAGCCGGCGGTGATCGCTACGCTGGATCGTCTGACCGGGGCGGTGTTCATCGCCTTCGCCGCGCGCCTGGCCTTCGACCGGCGCTGACTTGCGGACCCTGTATTCCATCCAGGCCCTGAGAGGCCTCGCCGCCCTGTCCGTGGCGGCTTTCCATGCGGCGCAATGGAGCCGACTGGATTTCGAGATCGGCGCCGCGGGGGTCGACGTCTTCTTTGTGGTCAGCGGCTTCATTATGGAAGCCATGGCGATGGAGCGGCGACAGGAGCCGGGACCCTTTATCCTGCGTCGGGCGACGCGGGTCGTGCCGCTGTACTGGATGCTCAGTCTGGTCGCCTTCGCCATCGCCTTTTTCTGGCGCGGCGCTATTCCACGGATCATCCCGGACTGGGGGCACCTGGGCCTGTCGCTGGCTTTCATTCCGCATGTGGATCCTGACGGCTGGCCGTTTCCGCTGATCCCGCCGGGTTGGAGCCTGCACTACGAGGCGTTGTTCTATCTGACCTTCGCCGCCGCTCTGGCTTTCGCCCCTCAAAGCCGGCTGAAGTTCACGGCTACGGCGCTGGCCATGATTTGCGTCTTCGGCGCGGCCTTCCCGCCGGTCTATCTCGTCCTCGCCAATCCCATGCTGATGGAGTTCGTGGCTGGCATGGCCCTGGCCCGCGCCAGGCGTGCGGGACGCCTGCCGGGGCGGGCAGGGGCGACAGCCTTGCTTGCGGCGGCCCTCGTCTTGCTGGCCATCCAGCATGTCGCGGCCTTCGTGCCCGGCAACTGGCGGCCGATCACATGGGGCGTCCCGGCCCTGATGATCGTCACGGCCGCGCTCAGCTTCGAGGAGGCGCGGATTTTCCGCCTGCCGATCCTGCAGCGGCTGGGGGATGCGTCCTACTCGATCTACCTGATCCACATCCTGGTCGCGACGTTGGTGGCGCGACTCATCTGGCCGGGTCTGCCGTGGTTCTCGATCCCCGCGATGCTGATTGTCGCGGCGGTTTGTGGCCTGGCCTGCCACCAATGGGTCGAGAAGCCGTTGATCACCGGTGCGCGCCGGCTCGCGAAAACCTGACTGCACAAAGAGAATTGGTCATATAGCGGCCTTAAGACTTAGCTCGTAACTATCGCGCCGCTTACGCGCGCGTGGGTCTCGCAATCCGCCCGCCGAATGCGTATGTAGGGCATGACAGCGTTGTCATAAGAAGGAAGAGCGCATGGCGCCGACGGGGAAATCGGAAAAGGGCGGTGAGGTCCTGGTGCTGCTGGGCGGAGGCGGCGATCTCGCCCTGCGCATGCTGCTGCCCTCGTTGTATTTCCTGGAGGCCGACCGCCTCCTTCCCGAAGGTCTGCGCATCTTTGGCGTCGCCCGGCATGAACTCGATCGCGACGGCTATCTGAGCCTGGTGAAAGAGAACCTGCTCAAGCGCGGCGGCAAGGACGACGGCGCCTGGGCGCGGCTGGTGGAGCGTCTCGACTACGTGGCCGGCGACCTGACCAAGCCGGAGGGCGCCAAGGCCCTGGCCGAGAAGATCGGCGAGCACAGTCAGCTGACCATCTTCTTCGCCCTGTCGCCCAGCCTGTACGCGCCAGTCTGCGCCGCTCTGCAGGCCGCCGGCCTGACGCACGAGAACACGCGCCTGGTGCTGGAAAAGCCCATCGGCCGCGACTTCGAAACCTCGCAGCAGATCAACGAGGCGGTCGGCAACGTCGTCACCGAACGTCAGATTTTCCGTATCGACCACTATCTGGGCAAGGAGACGGTCCAGAACCTGATGGCCCTGCGCTTCGCCAACGTGCTGTTCGAGCCGCTGTGGAACGCCCAGGCCATCGACCACGTGCAGATCACGGTGGCCGAGACCGAGGGCGTGGGCGAACGCTGGCCCTATTACGACGAGTACGGCGCCCTGCGCGACATGCTGCAGAACCACATGCTGCAGCTGCTGTGCCTGGTGGCCATGGAGCCGCCGTCGGGCCTCGACCCCGACGCCGTGCGCTCCGAAAAGGTAAAGGTCCTGCGCTCCCTGCGCCCCTTCACGCCCGAGACCGCCGCAGCCCATTCGGTGCGCGGCCAGTATCTGAAGGGCGTGGTCGAGGGGAAGGAAGTGAAGGGCTATCTGGAGGAGGTCGGCAAGAAGACCGACACCGAGACCTTCGTCGCGCTCAAGACCTATGTCGACAACTGGCGCTGGGCGGGGGTGCCGTTCTTCCTGCGCACGGGCAAGCGTCTGCCGGAGCGCCGAACCCAGATCGTCATCCAGTTCAAGCGCGTGCCGCACTCGATCTTCGACGGGGAGGGGCGTCACGACCTGGTGGCCAACCGCCTGGTCATCGATCTGCAGCCGGACGAAGACATCAAGCTTCTGATGATGAACAAGCAGCCGGGCCTCGACGCCGACGGCATGCGCCTGCAGGCCCTGCCGCTGTCGCTCAGCCTGGCCGCCGCCTTTGGCGGTCGCCGCCGCATCGCCTATGAGCGGCTGCTGCTGGATGTGTTCAAGGGCGACCGCACCCTGTTCGTCCGCCGCGACGAGGTGGAGCAGGCCTGGGCCTATGTGGACGGCGTCGCCGACGCTTGGGCCGCCGCCGGCATCAAGCCGCAGACCTATCCCGCCGGCGCCTGGGGGCCGGCGGCCTCAAACGACCTGATCGCCACCAAGGGCCGCGCCTGGAATGGTTGAGATCGAGACCTTCGACAGCCGTGAGGTCGCCTATGACGCGGCGGCCCAGGCCATGGCCGACGCCCTGCGCGCCGGCCTCGCCGCCAAGGGCTACGCCAGCCTGGCGGGGGCGGGGGGCACGACCCCTGCGCCGGTCTATGAGCGGCTGTCGGATGCGGATCTGGCCTGGGGGCAGGTGACCGCCGCCTTGGTCGATGAACGCTTCGTCCCCAACACCGCCCCCGACAGCAACGAGAAACTGATGCGCGAGCATCTGCTGAAGGGCCGCGCCGCGTCGGCCAAGTTCCTGCCCATGTATTCCGATGGCTCGCCCAGCGAGGCGGCATCGGTGGCGTCGAAGTCGCACGCCAAGCTCCTGCCGCTGGACGCCGTACTGCTGGGCATGGGCGAGGACGGCCATTTCGCCTCGCTGTTCCCCGGCAATCCGGCGCTGGAGGAGGGGCTGGACCTGTCGTCGCGCAAGGTGGTCCTGGCCGCCCCGGCGGGCGAGCCGGCCCCGCCGCAGACCCGCCTGACCTTCACCCTGGCCGCCCTGGCCCAGAGCCGCGTCCTGATCCTGCTGGTCACCGGCGCGGCCAAGAAGACGGTGGTCGAGGCGGCGCTCGCCGATCCCGCGCGTTATCCCATCGGCGCCGTGCTGGCGCAGAGCAAAGCCCCTGTCCGCGTCCTCTGGGCCGCGTGAGGAAGACCATGTCCGCTCCCCTGAACAAGACCGTCGCCGAAGTCACCGCCCGCATCGTTGAGCGCAGCCGCGAAACCCGCGCCGCCTATCTGGCGCAGTTGGACGCCGCGGCGGCCTCTGGGCCGGGCCGGGCCAAGCTGTCCTGCGCCAACTGGGCCCACGCCTTCGCGGCGGAGGAGGTTCAGGACAAGCTGCGGGTGATGGACCTGAACGCGCCGAATATCGGCATCGTCTCGGCCTATAACGACATGCTCTCGGCCCACCAGCCGCTCAAGCGCTACCCGGACATCATCAAGGCGGCGGCCCGCGAAGTCGGCGCCACGGCCCAGTTCGCAGGCGGCGTGCCCGCCATGTGCGACGGCGTCACCCAGGGCCGTCCGGGGATGGAGCTGTCGCTGTTCTCGCGCGAGGTGATCGCCATGGCCGCCGCCGTGGCCCTGACCCACGACGCCTTCGACGCCGCCCTGGCTCTTGGCGTCTGCGACAAGATCGTGCCGGGTCTGGTGATGGGGACCCTGACCTTCGGCCACCTGCCGGCGATCTTCGTCCCGGCCGGCCCCATGACCTCTGGCCTGCCCAACAGCGAAAAGGCCCGCGTCCGCGCCCTCTACGCCGAGGGCAAAGTGGGCCGCGACGAATTGCTGGCCGCCGAAAGCGCCAGCTACCACGGCCCCGGCACCTGCACCTTCTACGGCACCGCCAACTCCAACCAGATGCTGATGGAGCTGATGGGCCTGCATCTGCCCGGCAGCGCCTTCGTTCACCCGAACACGCCTCTGCGCGACGCCCTGGTGCGCGCTGCCGCCCATCGCGCCGCCGCCATCACAGGGAAGGGCAATGATTTCACCCCCAGCGGCCGGGTCATCGACGAGAAGGCTGTCGTCAACGGCGTCGTCGGCCTAATGGCCACCGGCGGTTCCACCAACCACGCCCTGCACCTGCCGGCCATGGCGCGCGCCGCCGGCATCCAGCTGGAGCTGGAGGACATGGACGCGCTTTCGGCGGTGGTGCCGCTGCTGGCCCGCGTCTATCCCAACGGCTCGGCCGACGTGAACCAGTTCCACGCGGCCGGCGGCATGGCCTTTGTCACGCGCGAGCTGCTGAAGGCCGGCCTAGCGCATGAGGACGTTCTCACCGTCGCCGGCCACGGCCTGTCGCGTCTGACCCAGGAACCGCACCTCGACGGCGAGACCTTGGTCTGGAAGGACGGCGCGTCCGAAAGCCTGGATCGCGACATCCTGCGTCCGGTCAGCGACCCGTTCCAGCACGAAGGCGGCCTTCGCCTGCTGAAGGGCGGCCTCGGTCGCGGCGTCATCAAGACCAGCGCCGTAAAGCCGGAGCACCGCACCGTCACCGCCCCGGCCATCGTGTTCGAGACCCAGGAAGACTTCCTGGCCGCCTTCAAGCGCGGTGCGCTGGATCGCGACTTCATCGCCGTGGTCCGCTTCCAGGGGCCTGCCGCCAACGGCATGCCGGAACTGCACAGCCTGTCCCCGGCGCTTGGCGTGCTGCTGGATCGCGGGTTCAAGGTGGCCCTGGTCACCGACGGCCGCATGTCTGGCGCCTCGGGCAAGACGCCCGCCGCCATCCATGTGACGCCGGAAGCCGCCAATGGCGGCCCGCTCGCCTATGTGCGGGACGGCGACATTGTGCGCCTGGACGCCGACAACGGCGTGCTCGACATCCTGGTGGACCCGGCGGAGCTGCGCGCCCGTCCGGCGGCGGTGAAGCCTGCGGATCTGCACGGCTTCGGTCGTGAGCTTTTCGGCTGGATGCGCCAAGGCGCCGGCCCCGCGGATCGCGGCGCCAGCGTCTTCTACGCATAGCGCCTACTCGAACGAGATCGGCAGCAGCTTCTCGTATAGGCGACGGGAAGCGCCGTAGCACTCGCAGGTCATCGCCTCGAGGCCCGCGCGGTCGAGAATGTCCACGATGCCCCGGCGATAGCGGATAAGGCCCTTGGCCTGGAGGGCGCCGGCCACGGCCGTCACTGTCGTCCGCTGCACGCCCAGCATATCGGCCAGGAATTCCTGGGTCAGGCTGACCGTGTCCACGTCGATGCGGTCGTGGCAGGTCAGCAGCCATCGGCAGAAGCGCGCCTCGACCGAATGCAGCGCATTGCAGGCCACCGACTGGATGGCGTGCCCGAACAGGGCGTCCGAATGCCTGTGGATCAAGCTCTGCAGCGTCGCGCTGCGCTTGACCACGTCCTGAAACTGGCTGACCCCGATCCGCGAGGCCGAGCCCGGCACCTGGACGATGGCGCGCGACAGCGAGATGCGGGGCGTGAAGGCCGTACCCAGCCCCAATCCGCCCTCGCGACCGATGGTCGAGGATTCGATCGCCGCGCCATTCTCCATAAGCGTCATCAAGGAAATGACGCAGTCATGAGGAAAATAGACGGTCTCGACCGGGTCGCCTGGATCATAGAGCAAACGTCCCTTCTCGAACTCCACTTGAGTGAGATGGGCGGATACCAGGCTATAGTCGTCCGGGGGTAGGGATGCGAGAAATCTGTTCTTCACCGGACGGCGGGTTCCTTAGCTTTGCCTGAGAATCACAACGCGACCCCCCGAACGAGGTTGCAAGCTATAGGTCTGCAATATGCGGCGCCGTCAGGTAGCCGACACAAATGACGCTGGACGTTCAGAAAAGCAGAAGCCCCGTGCTGGAAAGCACGGGGCGACGCCAATTTGCCACTCATCTTGATTTTGTCGGGTTCCCGACAGTAACGCACGAGCTGCGCGCGTTTTCATTGACGCGCGACCTGCGATTACCTGCGTCAGACCGCCTCCACGGCCCCCGCGCGCTTGCGCTTTCGGCCCAGGTGATAGGCCGTTCCGACGCCTGCTATCGCCAGGGCCGCGATGCCCGCTGTGGCCAGGGGACGCATCTGGGCGGTGGAGAACAGGCTCGTCTCCCGCACGTCGGGATAATAGCTGCGCTCGCGCAGGTCCTGACCGGCGTGGTGCAGGTTGTCGCTATTGGAGGCCTTCCGGCCGGAGCGGTCGGTGGACATCCGCGGCACGAAGCGGGCGAGGGCGCGCTCCACCGCGTGAGGCCACGCGCTCCAGGCCAGGGTTTGCAGCACCCCGCCGCCGCCGACCGTCATCTCACGCACGGGGTGCTCGGCGGCGTAGAGGATCGCCTGGGCGACCAGGGGCGTGGCGTAGACCGGGGCGGGGTTGCGTACCGGATGGCCGGTATAGTTGCGTGCATGGTCCTTGTAGGGCGTGTCGATGGCGCTGGGCTTGATTTGCGTCACCGCGATGGGCGCCTTTTGCTCCATCAGCTCCATGCGCAGGGCGTTGGTGAAGCCGCGCACCGCGTGCTTTGACGCCGAATAGGCGCCCTGGGTCGGGATCGCCAGGTCGCCCAGGACGGAACCGACGTTGATGATGGTCCCACCGGTAGGCCGGTCGCGCAGTTTCTCCACCGCCGCCAGGGAGCCGTGAACGACCCCCCAGTAGTTGGTGTCGAACAGCCGCCGCTGGTCTTCCAGCGGCACGCGGGTGACATCGCCGAAGATCGAGACCCCGGCGTTGTTCACCCAGGTGTCGAACCCGCCGAACTTCTCAACCGCGTGCTCCGCCAGCCGCTTCACCTGATCGGCGTCGCCCACGTCAGTGACGCAATAGGCGACATCCGCGCCTTTGCCGCGCAGGTCTTGGCAGACGTCTTTCAACGCCTCTTCATTGCGCGCCGCCAGGAAGAGCCTCGCCCCACGCGCCGCCGCGGCCCGGGCCGTGGACAGCCCGATGCCGGACGTCGCGCCGGTGATGACAATGACCTGCTCGCGCAGGGGTTTCAGCTTCAGCTTTCCCCGATGTGTCATCAGTGGAGATCGAGGTTGGCCCGATCGCCCATGTCGGGCTGACTGCCGGTGACGTTCGCCTTCGCCACTTCCCAGGCGAAGCGGACAGGACCGCCCTTGGAGATCCACAGCGCCGCGTCCTCGACATCAAGGCACAGCAGGGTCAGACGGGGATCATCCTTGCCCTCAGGATACCAGGCGGCCACGACGGCGTTCCAGTACTTGTCGATGCGGGCGGGGTCGCGCATCTGCATCAGGTGCCCCCCAATGCAGGCCTGGAAGTCGCCGTCCTTGGCCTGGATGGTGAACATGGCGTTCGCGCCATCCTCCACCGCCTTGGCCAGATCGGTATCCTTCAGGGTGAAGAACCAGATCTTGCCGGTTTCCGGCTCCGCATGGGCGGTCATCGGCTGGAAATGCTGGTTGGAGTTGGTGAGGCCAAGCATCCCGAAACGGGCGTCCTCGATCTCCTTCCAAAGGCGCTTTTCCACGGCGGCCTTGTCGTTCACGTCGGTGGACACGGCGAATGCTCCCTGTTGCGTTTGATCTCAGGAAGAACCGCTGGCGGCAGAAGGGGTTCCGGTCAGAACGGACCGTGCTTGCCGACGCTCTCGAACCGGGCGTCCTCGGCCTTGTGATAGAATTGCGAGGCGATCAGCCAAGCCTTAACCGGCCGCAGCGTGCCCAGGCATCCCACGAAGAATAGGGGCAGGGTGAAGGCGAAGTGGAACCAGATCGGCGGCTGGTAGGCGATCTCGATCCAGGCGAACAGCGCCATGATCGCGCAACCGATGCCTGTCATCACGAAGAAAGCCGGGCCGTCCGCCGGATCGGCGAATTTGTAGCTCAACCCGCAGACGTTGCAGGCCGGCGCGACCTTCAGAAAGCCTTCGAACAGCTTGCCGTCCCCGCAGCGCGGGCAGCGGCTCCGCAGGCCGCTGACGATCGGGGCTGGGGGCGTATGGACGTCGTTCGGATTTGACATGGTCTTGGCGAGCCTACAATCAAGAGCTATATGCATACAATTACATATTAATGTATGCATCGGGAGCCTACATTGCAATGACGACGGAAGAGGCCATCGCTGCCGAACTCCAGCCCACCGGCGGGCCGGTCTATGTCCGCGTGGCCGACGCGATCCAATCCGCCGTCCTGGGCGGTCGGCTGCAGCCTGGCGATCGCCTGCCGGCCCAGCGCAGCCTTGCGGCTCGACTGTCAGTGGACTTCACCACCATCACCCGCGCCTACGGCTTGGCGCGCGAGCGTGGTTTGCTGGAGGGAGAGGTCGGCCGCGGCACCTTCATCCGCTCCACGGCGGGGGAGGAGATCCGCGCGGTCGTCGATCTGTCCATGAACCTGCCGCCGCAACCGTTCGGCGTGTCGCTGGCGGCGGCGCTGGACGAGGAGATGTCACGCATACTCAAGCGCAGCGACTTGGCGGCGGTCATGGCCTATCGCGCGCCCACCGGCGCCGCGCCCGAACGCGCCGCCGGCGCCCGTTGGCTTACGCCGATCCTGGGAGATGTCGATGCGGCCCGCGTCGTCGTGACGGCGGGCGCCCAG
>CAJYMH010000026.1 GCA_913776195.1 uncultured Caulobacter sp. | reverse complement strand
AAGTCCTCTCGAGGAGCCCCCAGACACGATCGCGCGGAGCGGAAAGACCTTCGTCGACCCGGCACTCCAAACGCACATCGCCTGACGCAGGTCAGGCCGCTCCGCCGCCCTTCCAACCTTTCGGGTTCTCCCGTGAGGATGCGGAATCACGCCTCCCTCTCCCTTTAGGGGAGAAGGACCCAGTGTGAGGGCGACAGCGCCGGGTCTGGATCCTCGCCACAAGGGCGAGGAAGACGGAACCGGAGGAAATCCTCGCAATCCAAAGCGCGCGCCAGGCTCTTCAATACCTGCCCAAACCCGGCCTCAATCCTATCTCAAAGACAAACTCAGCCCCGCGAACGGGCCTCAGGATCCGCCTAGCCATCCACAACTTGGCGAAATCCTCCACACCCCGTCGCATTGAAGACATCGACCCGCCACGGAAGTCCCGTTAAGGTCAGAACGTAATTAACGACTTGGAAGTCAGCGCGTTTGGCTCGCCAACTGAGACTGAAGCTTAAGAGGCCTCCATCCTTTGCGCGGGAAGACTTCGTGGCGTCTCCCACCAATAGTGAAGCTTTGCGCGCACTAGACGCTTGGCCTTCGTGGCACGGCGGCTGTCTCGCCCTGATCGGGCCGGCCGGCGTCGGTAAAAGCCACTTGGCTCGCGAATGGGCCGCCCGCGTCGCCGCCGTCGCCCCCACCCGCAAGGAACCGGCTGATCTCGCCTCCCTGCATGGTCGCCCGGTGTTGCTGGAGAACGCCGACGACTGGGTCAGCGACGAGGCTCTGTTTCATCTGATCAACATGGCGGCCCAGCACGGCGGCTCGCTGCTGCTGACCTCGCGCAAGCCGCCAGTGGAATGGACAACCCGCCTGCCCGACCTGCGCTCCCGTCTCAACGCCATGCCCGTGGCCGAGATCGAGGAGCCGGACGACGTGGTGCTCGAAGGCGTGCTGCGGAAGTTCTTCCGCGAGCGGAACATCCGCCCTGCCGAGGATGTCTACCCTTACCTGCTGCGCCGGATGGAGCGTTCGGTTCCGCAGGCTCTGGAGATCGTCAAGAAGCTCGATGAGGCCGCCGACGCCGAGCAGAAAGCCATTTCCCGCGTCCTGGCACGGCAAATTCTTGAAAACGACACGGAAAACCTAGAACTTTTTAGCGAATAGCGCTGATTATTCGAGGTTAGCGCTTAGAAAGTTCAGGCATGACCGACGTGATCCAGACCGCCACGACCGAGCCCCAGCTGGCGCTCGACGAGGCCTTGCTGGCGTCGCCGGACCGGTTCATCAACCGCGAGCTTTCCTGGCTCGCCTTCAACCGCCGCGTGCTCGAGGAAAGCCAGAACCCCCGCCACCCCTTGCTGGAGCGCCTGCGCTTCCTGGCCATCTCGGCGGGCAACCTCGACGAATTCTACATGGTCCGCGTCGCCGGCCTGAAGGGCCAGGTCCGCGAAGCCGTGCGCACCGTCAGCCAGGACGGCCTCACCGCCGCCGAACAGCTCTCGGCCATCAACGAATCGGCCGCCGAACTGATGGCCGACCAGCAAGCGATCTGGAGCCAGATCCGCGCTGAACTGGCGTCCGAGAATCTGACCCTCCTCGACGCCAAGGACGTGACGCCGCGCGACCACGCAAAAGCGGAAGAGATCTTTCTCTCGCGCATCTTCCCGGTGCTGACGCCCCTGGCCATCGACCCGGCGCACCCGTTCCCGTTCATCCCGAACCTGGGCTTCTGCCTGGCGCTGAAGTTGAAGCGCGTCGCCGACGGCAAGTCGCTCTACGCCCTGGTGCCGGTCCCCGCGCAAGTCGAGCGTTTCTGGCAGCTGACCGAGGCCTCCAGCCGCTCGCGGAAGAGCGAACGTCGGATCATCGCCCTCGAATCCCTCATCATCCTGTTCCTCGACCACATCTTCCCTGGTTACGAAGTCGAGGGCCGCGGCCTGTTCCGCCTGATCCGCGACAGCGACGTGGAGATCGAGGAAGAGGCCGAAGACCTGGTGCGCGAGTTCGAGGCGCGCCTGAAGAAGCGTCGCCTGGGCTCTGTCGTCCGCGCCAAGCTGCAGACGACCATGCCGCAGGACCTGCGCGACTTCATCATAGAGGGTCTGCGCGCCGAACCTCAGGACGTGGTGCTGGTCGATGGAAAGCTGGGCCTGGCCCAGATGACCCAACTCATCCCCTCGCATCGCCCTGAGCTGAAGTTCCCGCCCTTCCAGGCCCGCTTCCCCGAGCGGATCCGCGACCATGGCGGGGACTGCTTCGCCGCGATCCGTGAGAAGGACATCCTGGTCCACCACCCCTTCGAGAGCTTCGACGTGGTGGTCCAGTTCCTCAAGCAGGCCGCCCGCGACCCCAACGTCCTGGCGATCAAGCAGACCCTGTACCGCACCAGCGCCGACAGCCCGATCATCGCCGCCCTGATCGAGGCGGCCGACAACGGCAAATCCGTCACCGCCGTGGTCGAGATCAAGGCCCGCTTCGACGAGGAAGCGAACCTGAAATGGGCCAAGGACCTGGAACGCGCCGGCGTCCACGTCGTCTTCGGCTTCGTGGAGTACAAGACCCACGCCAAGGTCAGCGTCGTGGTCCGCCGCGAAGGCGACCAGCTGCGCACCTACTGCCATTTCGGCACCGGCAACTATCACCCGCAGACGGCCAAGGTTTACACTGACCTGTCGCTGTTCACGACCGACCCGGCCATGGCTCGGGACGCCGGTCTGCTGTTCAACTTCATAACCGGCTACGCCCGCCCCGAACGGCTGGAGAAGCTGTCCTTCTCGCCGATCACTCTGAAGGCCGATCTACTCGATATGATCGCTCGCGAGGCGGACAACGCCCGCGCCGGCAAGCCGGCCGCCATCTGGGCAAAGCTCAACAGCCTGGTGGACGCCACCGTCATCGACGCCCTCTACGCGGCCAGCCAGGCCGGAGTCGAGATCGATCTGGTGATCCGCGGCATCTGCTGCCTGCGTCCCGGGATCAAGGGCCTGTCCGAGAGTATCCGGGTCAAAAGCATCGTCGGTCGCTTCCTGGAGCATTCTCGCGTTGTGGCCTTCGCCGACGGCCACCCCATGCCCAGCGCCCAGACCCGCGTGTTCATCTCCTCGGCCGACTGGATGCAGCGCAACCTCGACCGCCGCGTCGAAAGCCTCGTGCCGATCGAGAACCCGACCGTGCACCAGCAGGTGCTCAATCAGATCATGGTCGCCAACCTCAATGACGAAGCGCAGTCTTGGCGGCTCGACGCCGAAGGCGGCTATGCGAGGGATCCGGCCTGGAACCACAAGGGCGCCTTCTCCGCTCATGATTACTTCATGACCAACCCCAGCCTGTCCGGCCGGGGTGCGCGTGTGAAGGACATGCCGCGAGCCTTTGACCACGTGGGCCCGCGCGGCTAAACGCGTCTCAGGGATCGCCCTCCCCGGCGAGGCCAGGAGCAATCTGTGCTGACGACCCGCAGCTTTCGGGACAACTGGCTGACGCCCGCCTCGCGCCGCCCGGCCATGCTGGACGCGGCGCCCAGCGACGCGGCCGTCATCGACATCGGCTCGAACTCCGTCCGCTTGGTGATCTACCGGCTGGAAGGCCGGGCGATCTGGACGATCTTCAACGAAAAAGTGCTCGCCGGCCTCGGCCGCGACCTCGCCGTCACCGGCAAGCTGTCGCCGGAAGGCTCCGCTGCGGCGCTGGCGGCCATTCGCCGTTTCCGCGCCGTGCTCGACGCGGTGAAGCCGGCCCAGACCTTCGTGGCCGCCACCGCCGCCGTTCGCGACGCCACCGACGGCCCGGATTTCCTGCGCCGGATCAAGGCCGAGGCCGACTTCACCGTCCGCCTGCTGTCGGGCGAAGAGGAAGGTCGCTACGCCGCGCTCGGCGTCCTGGCCGGCGATCCGACCTCCCAGGGTGTGGTCGGTGACCTGGGCGGCGCCAGCCTGGAGCTGACCCGCCTGGGCAAGACCGGCGCAGGCGACGCCGTCACCCTGCCCCTTGGCCCGTTCTCCTTGGGACTGACCCAGAGCTTCGACTATGGACGGGTCCGAAAGTCTATCGACGCGGTCCTCGCGCCCATGGTCAAGCGCTTCAAGGCCACGGACTTTCACGCCGTCGGCGGCGCCTGGCGCAACCTCGCCCTGATGCACATGCGGATGAGCGGCTATCCGCTCCAGCTCGTCCATCAGTACGAGATGAGCCGCGCCGAAGCCCTGGAGGCCGCGCGTTTCGTGGCCAGCCAGTCCAAGGAATCGCTGGAGCGCATTCCCGGCGTCTCCAAGAAGCGCGCCGAGACCATGCCCTACGCGGCCGTCGTGCTGGAGGCGTTGATCGAACGCCTGAACCTGCAGACAATCGCCCTCTCCGCCTTTGGCCTGCGCGAGGGCCTGCTATTCGAGGCCATGCCGCCCAAGGTCCGCATGCTGGACCCCCTGGTCGAAGGTTGCGCCACCCTGGGCGTCCACGACTTCGACGACACGCTGGAAGCGGCGCTGGAGGCCTGGGTCGCCCCCGCCTTCGCCACCCTTCCCCCCCTGTTCGGCGACCGTGACCCCGTGCTGCTGGCCGCCGCCTGCCGGCTGGCCAACCTCGGGGCCCGACTACACCCCGACCATCGCGCCGATCTCGTCTTTGAACAGGTGCTGCGCGCGCCGGTGGCGGGGATGAACCATGCCGAGCGCGGCTTCCTGGCGGCGGCCTCTTACGCCCGCCACAGCGGCGCGTTCAATCCGCCCGAGCCGGAGACCTTGGCCCGCATTCTGTCACCGGATCGTACCCGCCGGGCCCGAGCTCTCGGCGCCGCCATCCGTCTGGGCAGCGACCTGTCAGGCCGCAGCGCCCCCCTGCTGGGACGCTCGCAGTTGACCATCGACAAGGGCATGGTCCGCCTCAGCGCCGAACAAGGCTGGGCGGACATGCTGCTCGGCGAGCAGACGGCGAAGCGGGCCGGGACCTTGGCTCAGGTCCTCGGCCTCAAGCTTCAGATCAGCTAGCCCCTAGCCGGCGGCCTTGGGGGCCCGACGGACCTCGACGACCCGAACCCGGGCGCCATCCAGCACCAGAGCCAGCTCGCCCCGCTTCAGCTTCAGGGCGTCAGCCCCGAACGCGTCATAGCGCCAGCCCTTCAGGGCCGGGGTGTCCGCATCGTCGTCGGCGGCGATCTTGTCCAGATCAGAAACCGTGGCGATCAGCTTGGACGCCACGCCGGCGTCTTCAGCCCGCGCCTTCAACAGCACCTTAAGAAGCTCGACCACGGCGCCGGCGTTCTGCGGTGGCGGCGGACCGCGCTCGATCACCGGGGCGTAGCCTTCCGGGTCCTGCAGGGCGGTCTTGATCGCCGTCAGAAGGTCCGGGCCGAACTTGGAGCCGGAGAAGCCTTTCGGCACGCCGCGCAGGCGGTCCAGGCCCGCTGCGTCGGTCGGCGCCTGGGCGGCCAGTTCGTCGATGGCGTCGTCCTTCAGGATTCGGCCGCGTGGCTGGTCCCGGGTTTGAGCCGTCCGCTCGCGCCATGCCGCGACCGCACGGAAAACGGCCAGATACTTCGCCTGGGTCTTGCGGGGCTTCAGTCGGCGCCAGGCCTTTTCCGGATCGACGTCATAGGCCGCCGGATCGGTGACGGCGGCCATCTCTTCCTCGACCCAGGCCAAGCGGCCGGACTTCTGCAGCCGCTCGCGGAGCATCGGGAAAAGCTCGGCCAGGTGCGTCACATCGGCCAGGGCGTAGGTCAGCTGCGCCTCGGTCAGCGGACGGCGGGCCCAGTCGGTGAAGCGGCTGGACTTGTCCAGCTCGATCTTCAGCATCTGGCGGACCAGGGCGTCATAAGCGATCTGCTCGCCGAACCCTGCCGCCATACCGGCGATCTGGGTGTCGAACAGCGGCCGCGGCATGGCGTCCAGGTTGTTGAAGATCTCCACGTCCTGACGAGCTGCGTGAAACACCTTCAGGATGCTCTCGTCGCGCAGGACGTCCAGGAACGGCGTGAGGTCGATCCCGTCTGCCAACGGATCGATCACCGCCTCCGCATTGGGCGTCGCCGCCTGGATCAGGCAGAGCTTGGGCCAATAGGTTGTCTCACGCATGAACTCGGTGTCCACGGCGACGAAGGGCTGGCCTTTGATCTGATTGCAGAACGCCGACAGCGCGGCGGTGGTTGTAATAGGCTGCATCGAGCCGCTATAGCCCCGCGCGAGGAGTCTGCAAGGGCTCAAACGGCAAAGTACGGCGAAATCTCGTCATACGAAGGCAAGGCGCGCACAGCATGACCGATCGTCCGAACGGACTCACCTACGCCCAGGCAGGCGTCGATATCGACGCCGGCAACGCCCTGGTGGAGGCCATCAAGCCGCTGGCCAAGGCCACGCGACGCCCCGGCGCGGATTCTGCGCTCGGCGGTTTCGGGGCTCTCTTCGACCTGAAGGCTGCCGGTTATGATGATCCGTTGATCGTCTCGACCACCGACGGCGTCGGCACCAAGCTGAAGATCGCCATCGACTCGGGCCTGCACGACACCGTCGGCATCGATCTCGTGGCCATGTGCGTCAACGACCTGCTGGCGCAGGGCGCTGAACCGCTGATGTTCCTGGACTACTTCGCCACCGGCAAGCTGGACGTGGAGATCGCCAAGCGCGTGGTGGCCGGCATCGCCGAGGGCTGCAAGCTCGCCGGCGCAGCCCTGGTGGGCGGCGAGACGGCCGAAATGCCCGACATGTACGCCGACGGCGAATACGATCTGGCCGGCTTCACGGTCGGCGCCGTGGACCGTGACGACGTCCTGCCCAAGCTGGACGCCCAGCGCGCTGGCGACGTGCTGATCGGCATCGCCTCCTCCGGTCCGCATTCCAACGGCTATTCCCTGGTCCGCAAGATCGTCGAGCGCTCGGGCCTGGCCTGGGACGCCCCCGCTCCCTTCGCCGAGGGCAAGACCCTGGCGGAGGCACTGATGGCCCCGACCCGAATCTATGTGAAGTCGGTCCTGCCCCTGCTGCAGGCCGGCCGCGTCAAGGGCGGCGCACACATCACCGGCGGCGGCCTGATCGAAAATCCGCCCCGCGCCATCGCCGAGGGCCTGGTTCCGCGGATCGACTGGAACGCGTGGCCCCTGCCCGCGGTCTTCGCGTGGCTGCAGGAAGTCGGCGGCGTGGCCGATCATGAACTGCGCCGCACGTTCAATTGCGGGGTCGGCTTCATGCTGATCTGTTCGCCCTCGGACGCTGAACCGGTCCTGGCCGCCCTGCTGAACGCCGGCGAAGACGCTTTCATCTGCGGCGAGCTCGCGGCCGCCTGATGAATGTTCGCGTCGGCGTCCTGATCTCCGGCCGGGGATCGAACATGGAGGCGCTCCTGGACGCCTCCAGGGACGCCGATTGTCCATACGAGATCGTGCTGGTTCTCTCCAACAAGCCGGACGCTGGCGGGTTGGAGACGGCTCGAGCGGCCGGGATCACGGCCAAGGCCGTGGATCAGAAGCTGTTCTCAGGGGATCGGGAGGCGCACGAACGCGCCCTGGACGCCGAACTTCGCGCCGCCGGCGTGCAGGTTATCGCCCTGGCCGGCTATATGCGCGTGCTGACGCCATTCCTCGTGGAGGCCTGGGAAGGTCGGATGCTGAACATCCACCCGTCCCTGCTGCCCCTGTTTCCGGGGCTGGACACCCACAACCGCGCAATCGAAGCCGGACATGCCGAAGCCGGCTGCACGGTGCATCTGGTGACGGTGGGCGTTGATGAGGGGCCTATCGTTGCCCAAGCGCGTGTCCCCATTTTGCCGGGCGACGACGCGGAAGCCCTGAGCGAGCGGGTGCTCGTCGCCGAGCACCAGCTCTACCCAAGGGCGTTATCCGACTTCTGCCGGACGTTGACTGCCGCCTAGCAGCGGTTAGTGTTGCGGCAGTTGGTGGTCGCCGCGCCCGCGACGCCGCCGAGAGCCGCACCAGCCAGAGCGCCATTGCCGCCGCCGACAGCGGCGCCGACGGCGGCGCCGCCTAGGGCGCCTGTGGCGGCGCGTTCAGTGACCGTGGTGCCGCAGGCGGCCAGCAGCAGGCCGGCGCCAACAAGCGGAGCAAACTTCAGAATTGGGGACATGGAGAGGCTTCCTTCTTGCGGGGGACGCCATTCCAACGGGACCGCATGCGTCGAGGTTCCGACATGGGCGCATAAGAAATCGGCCGGGACATCGCTGCCCCGGCCGTTCGAAAGCTCAAGCTTGCCCGAAGCTTAGCCGACGATCTGGTCGTCGGTGAAGAACTGGGCGATCTCGATCTTGGCGTTGTCCAGGCTGTCCGAGCCGTGGACAGAGTTCTCACCGATCGACAGGGCGAACAGCTTGCGCAGGGTGCCATCGGCGGCTTGTTCCGGGTTCGTGGCGCCCATGACTTCGCGGTAGCGAGCCACGGCGTTTTCGCCTTCCAGAACCTGCACGACGACCGGCTCGGCGGTCATCTGGCCGACCAGTTCGCCGTAGAACGGACGCTCGGCGTGAACTTCGTAGAACTTCTTGGCTTGCGCCTCGGTCAGGTGGACGCGGCGCTGGGCGACGATGCGCAGGCCGGCCTTTTCGATCACGGCGTTGATCGCGCCGGTCAAGTTACGACGCGTGGCGTCCGGCTTGATGATCGAGAAAGTGCGTTCGGTCATTTTCCGAAATCTCGTTAGTTGAGTTGTGGATTGGGAGGTTGCGGGCTTATAGCGGCGGGCCGCGCCCGCGCCAACCTCCCTCGGCTATCAGTTTAATGCTTCAGATCAACGACCTT
Organism: uncultured Caulobacter sp.; assembly: GCA_913776195.1. Lineage (GTDB taxonomy): Bacteria > Pseudomonadota > Alphaproteobacteria > Caulobacterales > Caulobacteraceae > Caulobacter. The sequence continues at coordinate 27,477 of CAJYMH010000026.1, read as the reverse complement.
ACTTTCGACGCCTGGGGACGACGGTTCTTCGAGGACGCGACCGTCATGATCCCGCCTGGCGCCAAGGTCGGCCTGGTCGGCAGGAACGGCGTGGGCAAATCGACCCTGTTCAAGCTTATTCAAGGCCAGCTGACGCCCGGTGGCGGCGAGATTTCCTTGCCGCGCAACGCTCGCCTGACTTCAGTGGACCAGGAGCACCCGGCGACGCCGATCACCCTGATGGACACCGTCCTGGCCGCGGACGAGGAGCGAGAGACCCTCACCCGTCGCCTGGAGACCGCGCCGCCGGAGGAACTGGGCGAAATCTACGGCCGCCTGATCGAGATCGATGCCGATGCGGCGCCAAGTCGCGCCGCTGAAATCCTTATCGGTCTGGGTTTCACCCAGGCCGACCTGAGCCGGACCATGGCGGAGTTCTCGGGCGGTTGGCGGATGCGGGTCGCCCTGGCGGCGGCGCTGTTCTCCGAACCCGACGTCATGCTGTTGGACGAACCGACCAACTATCTCGACCTGGAAGGGGCGCTCTGGCTCGAGCAGCGGCTGAAGAAATACCCCCACACGGCTCTGGTCATCAGCCACGACCGCGAACTGCTGAACAATTCGGTCGGCTACATCCTTCACCTGCGCGACGGCAAGCTGGAGCTCTATACCGGCGGTTACGACGACTATGAGACCCGCCGCGCCGAAAAGGAGCGCCTGCAGGAGGCGAACCGCGTCAAGATCGAGGCCCAGCGCGCCCACCTGCAATCCTTCGTCGATCGCTTCCGGGCCAAGGCGTCCAAGGCGACCCAGGCCCAGTCACGCCTGAAAATGATCGCCAAGCTGCCCCCGGTGAGCGCCGTGAAGGGCGAACACGTCTCGCCGTTCACCCTGCCCTCTCCTCAGCGTCCCCTCCCGCCGCCGCTGATCCGGTTGGAGAAAGCTAATGTCGGCTATGGCGACCACGTGGTGCTGCGCAATCTGAACCTGCGCATGGACTTGGACGATCGTATCGGCCTGCTGGGCGTAAATGGCGCCGGCAAGTCCACCTTCGCCAAGCTGATCGCCGGCGCGCTGGAGGTGAAGACCGGCGAATTCCACCGCGACCGAAAGATGAAGGTCGGCTGGTTCCATCAGCATCAGATCGAAGCGCTGGATCCCACCGACACGCCGCTGGAGATCATCCGCCGCGCCATGCCGGAGGCGTCCGAAAGCAGCCGTCGTTCGCGTCTGGCCCAGTTCGGCCTCGGCTTCGACAAGCAGGACACCACGGTCGCCAACCTTTCCGGCGGCGAGCGCGCCCGTCTGCTGCTCAACCTGGTGGCGATGGAGGCTCCGCACATGCTGATCCTCGACGAACCGACCAACCACCTGGACATCGACAGCCGTCGCGCCCTGCTGGACGCCCTGAACGATTACGAGGGCGCGGTGATCCTGATCACCCACGACCGCTCGCTGATGGAGCTTGTAGCCGACTGCCTGTGGCTGGCCGCCGACGGCACCGTGAAGCCATTCGAAGGCGACATGGAGGACTACGCCAAATACGTGATGGAGCGCGCCAGAGCCGCCCTGCGCGCTCCGCGTCAGGTCGAGGAGCAGGCCGCGCCGCCAGCTCCCACGGCTCCGCCCGCTGCGCCGCGCATCAATCCAGCACAGGCCGGCCCTCTGAAGCGCAAGCTGGAAGCCGCCGAGGTGACGCTCACCCGCGTCACCAAACAGCTGGCCGAGATCGACGAAGTGCTCGCCGACCCGCAGATTTATGTGAAAGACGCCGCCAAGGCGGCCGAGCTGGCCAAGAGGCGCGACAAGGTCCAGGGCCAGGTCAACGACGCCGAAGCGGCGTGGATGGACCTGGCCGAGCAACTGGCCGCAATCGAAAACGCCTAGGCGTCTAGCCGCACTTCACTTCCTTGATCACGCCGGTGTCGGCGTCGAACAGGATGTTCACCCGGTCCTCACGGAAATCCATGGTCACCGGGCAGGTGGTGCAAGCCACGCGGCGGCGTGACGGATCATTCGGCACAGGGATTTCGGTCTTCTTCTTGCCAATGAGGTACTGAAGCTCGTCCGCGCCGCAGGTGTCCTTCGGCTTGGGCGGAGGCGGCGGCAGGATGGCGTCGGCCGGAGCCGTCGGCGTCTCGGGCGGCGGAGGCGGCGCAGGCTCCGGCGTGGTCGTGCAGGCCGTGGCCAGCACCAGGGCCGCCGCCGTTGCGATGAATATCTGTTTCACGCCTGTTTCTCCCAGCCTCTTTCCGCGCCCTGCCGCCAATAGGAGACCGGGTGTCCCGCCTCCTTGAACCCTTTCCACCGCCCTCGCGCTGTCGCCAAGGCCGCGTCGTCGCGACCGTCGAACAACAGGATGCAGCGGGCGTGGCCGGAAAGGTCCCCCGGTTCGGCGCCGTCAAGCAGGAACAACGCCTCCGCGCCGTTCGGGTTGTCGAGCTTGTCGCTTAGCAGCACCGGCTGCCGGTCGGCGAACGGCTCCCGGTCGGTCCCGTGACCGATGAAACTGTCCTCGCGCCAGCTCCAAAGCCAGCCGTCCAGGTGCTCGATACGATCCGTGTCCGATGTGCGGACCAGGGCCTTCCAGCCGCGCTGCAGGGTCTTTTCCAGCAGCTCGGGCAACACCTGATCAAGGGTGCTGCGCTCGAGGTGGTAGAACCAGACTTCGCACGGCTGGGCCATGAAGCTCCCCTTCCCTGGAAGCTTAGCTTTCGTACTTGTCGGCGACCATGCGGTTCAACAGGCGCACGCCGAAGCCTACGCCGCCGTCCGGGATGGTCGGGTTGGTCGATGGCTTCTTCCAGGCCACGCCGGCGATATCCAGGTGCGCCCACGGCAGGCCGTTGACGTACTTCTGCAGGAACAGGGCCGCGGTGGCCGAGCCAGCCGGGCGACCGCCGACGTTCTTCATGTCAGCGATCGGGCTTTCGATCTGCTTTTCATAGGCGGCCGGCAGCGGCATGCGCCACAGCAGCTCGTTCTCGGCCTCGCCGGCGGCCAGCAGGTTGGCCGAAAGCTCATCATTGTTGCTGAACAGGCCAGCATAGTCGTTGCCAAGCGCAATGATGATCGCGCCCGTCAGGGTCGCCAGATCGACCATGAACTGCGGCTTGAAGCGGTCCTGGCAGTACCAGAGCGCGTCGGCCAGCACGAGGCGGCCTTCGGCGTCGGTATTGATGACCTCGATGGTCTGGCCCGACATGGAGGTGACCACGTCGCCCGGACGCTGCGCGTTGCCATCTGGCATGTTCTCGACCAGGCCCAGGATGCCGACCGCGTTCACCTTGGCCTTGCGGCCCGCCAGAACGTGCATGAGGCCGGCCACGGCGGCTGCGCCGCCCATATCCCACTTCATGTCTTCCATGCCGTCGGCCGGCTTTAGGCTGATGCCGCCTGTGTCGAAGCAGACGCCTTTGCCGACGAAGGCCACGGGCTGGGCGTCGCCGCCGCCCTTCCACTGGACCACGACCAGCTGGCTTTCGCGGCGGCTGCCCTGACCCACGCCCAGCAAGCTGCCCATGCCCAGCTTGGTCATCTCAGCCTCACCGAGAATCTCGACCGTCAGGCCCAGCTTCTCCAGGCCTTTGACGCGGGCGGCGAATTCTTCCGGGTGCAGGATGTTGGCCGGCTCGGAAACCAGGTCGCGGCTGAAGATCACCGCGTCCGCCAGGGCCGAAAGGGGCTCGAACGCTTTCTGGGCGGCGGCCGCGTCGGCGGTCTCAATCTTCACGACCTCGATCGAGGGCTTCTTTTCCGCCTTCTCGGTCGTGCGATAGCGGTCGAAGCGGTAGGCGGCCAGGGTCGCGCCAAACGCGGCCCGGGCGGCGGTCTCGCCGTCGCCGCCGATACGGACCACCAGTTCCTTGGCGCCGCTGGTGCTGACGGCCTTGTAGGCTTGAGCGGCGGCGTTCTCGGCGCCGGTCGCATCCAGGGGCCCGGATCCCGCGCCGACCAGAAGCAGGCGGCCGGCCTCCACGCCAGCGGGGGCGAGCAGTTCGATGGTCTGGCCCTTGCCGCCGGTGAAGCGGCCGGCGGCCACCGCGCGGGCAAGAGCGCCGCTGATCTGGCCATCCAAGGTCTGCGCCTCTGGCGACAGGGTCCCGCCATCAAAAGCCAGGGCGGCGATCACGCTCGCGCCGGAAACGGCCGTGTTGAGGGGCGCAAACTCGATCCGCATCGAAAACTCCTGCTCGCAGACGAAGACTGGATGTCTGGCGGCATAGTCCAAGCCGTGAGGCAAGGAAAGCGACGCGGTTGTCTCATCGCCGTGGCGGCGTATAGAACGGTCCTTCCCATTGCGGGACGAAACAGCAAAAGCCGCCCCGCCCACATGCGTCTAATCGAGCGCTATCTCTTCCGTCAGTTGCTGGGCCCGTTGGTCCTGGCGGCCACGGCGCTCACGGGCGTCGCCGTGCTGAGCCAGAGCTTGCGCGGCCTCGATATCATTGTGGAGCAAGGCCAGACGGCGCTTCTGTTCGCTGGCCTCACCGCCCTCGCCCTGCCCCAGCTGTTCAACCTGATCCTGCCGGTGGCGGTGTTCGTGGGCGCGCTGGTCTCGCTCAACCGCCTGCATACCGAACAGGAGATCGTCGTCTGTTTCGCCGGCGGCGTGAGTCGGTGGCGGGTGATTTCACCGGCGATTCGCATCGCGGTCTTCGCGGCGATCCTTGCTCTGGTCCTGAACCTGTGGGTGCAGCCCTGGGCCCAGCGCACCATGCGCGAAATCCTGTTCTCCGTGCAGGGCGACCTCGTCACCACCCTGGTGCGAGAGGGCGAGTTCTCAGAACCTTCCCCAGGCCTGACCGTCTATGCCCGGCAGGTTGATCGAGACGGCCTGATCCACGACCTGTTCGTCCATCAGCAGAAAGACAACGGCGGCTCGGTCACCTACACCGCCCGCGAAGGGCGTCTGGGCAAACTGGATCAGACCCCGATCCTGATCATGCGCCAGGGGTCGAACCAGGAGTTTTCGCCGGACGGCGTGCTGAACTACCTGTCCTTCGATGAGTACACCTTCGACCTGCGCGGCTTCCTCGATCGCGACAGCCTGGTCCACTACAAGATCTCTGACCGCTACCTGCATGAGCTGTTCTTCCCCGACCTGACCCAGGGCTGGGAGCAGCGTAATCGCGACAAGATGCTGGCCGAGGGTCATTTCCGCCTGTCCTCGCCGCTCTACAACATCGCCTTCATGCTGATGGCCCTGGCCGCCGTCATCGCTGGCTCGTTCAACCGCGCGGGTTATGGCAAGCGGATCGCCGCGGTGGCCGCCGCCGCCTCCCTGGGCCGCATCGTCGGCTTCGCGGCTCAGGCCGCCTGCGCCGACGAGCCGCTGCTGAACATCGTGCAGTACCTGATCCCCTTGGTCATGATCGCCTGGGCGTTCAGCCAGCTGTTCCGCCAGCGCGTCCGGCGTTTCATCTCCATCGAGCACCATCGGGGCGCCCGCGACCTGTTCGGCGAGGCGTCCACATGATTCTGACCGGTCGGATCGAGCGCTACGTCCTTGTCCGGACGCTGAAGGCGCTGGGCGTCGCGACGGCGATCTTCGCGGCCGTGGTGCTGCTGATCGACTTCGTCGATGTCTCGCGCGAAGTGGGCACCCGCACGGACGTCAGCTTTCTGCAGATGATCGGCCTGACCCTGCTGCGGGCGCCGGCCACGATCCTCCTGCTGACCCCATTCGTCTTTCTGTTCGGCACTCTGGGGGCGTTTGTCGGCCTGAACCGGCGCAGCGAGCTTGTCGCCATGCGTGCGGCGGGCGTCTCGGCCTGGCGATTCATCCTGCCGGCGGCGGCGGCGGCCTTCGTGATCGGCGTGCTGACGGTGACAACCCTGAACCCCGGCGCGGCCCTGCTGGCCGGCAAGTTCGAGGACATCCGCTCGCAGCTGATGGACAACTACCTGAACACCGCGCCCAAGCCGAACTGGCTACGCCAAGGTGACGCCGACACCCAGGTCGTCATCCGCGCCAGATCCCGTGGGCGTGAGGACGGCGCCATGACCCTCCGTGGCGTGTCGCTGTTCATCTACAGCCGCGACCGCGAGGGCGTGATGCGCTTCACCCGTCGGGTCGAGGCCGAACGCGCCCAGCTGATGCCCGGCTATTGGCAGCTGAACGGCGTGCGTGAAGCGACGCCCGGCGCCGGCTCCATCCGTTCGGAAAGCCTGACTATTCCGTCGTCGCTCGATCCGGCCCAGGCGGCGCTGCGCTTTGGCACGCCGCAGGCCGTGGCCTTTTGGCGTCTGCCGCAGACAATCCTGGAGACCCGGCGCGCCGGCTTCTCCACTACCCCCTATGAGCTGCGCCTTCACCAGTTGCTGGCGACGCCGCTTCTGTTCGCGGCGATGTCCGTGCTGGCGGCGGCCTTCTCCCTGCGCCTGATGCGTCTGGGCGGGCTCGCGGGTCTTGCCGGATCAGGGGTCGCCCTTGGTTTCGCCTTCTTCTTCTTCAACGAAGTGTGCGGCGCGATGGGGCGGGCGGGAATCATCCCCCCCTTCGCGGCGGCCTGGACGCCCCCGGCCCTGGCGCTTCTGGCGGGCGTCATCCTGCTTTCTTATACCGAGGACGGTTGAGTTCGTGGCCCCGTTGCACCAAGAGTCCGCCCGTGGAGGATGGGTCCGTATGAGTTCAAGCCAGAAGGCGCTGCTTGGCGGCGCCGCAGCGTTCGCGCTTCTGATCGCCGGCGGAACCGCCAGTGCGCAGACGCTTGCGCTTACGCCCCTACCGCCGCCGGCGCCGGCCGCCACGCCTGAGACCGACGGCCTTGGCGAAGACGGCTTCTACCTGGAGGCCGACGTGGTCATCCGGGATGAGAAGAACGACACCATCACCGCGCGCGGCCAGGTCGAGGCCCGCCGCAACGGTCGCACCCTGCGCGCCCAGGAGGTGGTCTATAACCAAGGCACCAAGATCGTCACCGCCAAGGGCGACATTGTCTTGGTCAACGCCGACGGCTCCACCCAGTTCGCCGACGAGCTGACTCTAGACGAGGACATGTCGGCGGGCTTCGCGCGCGGCTTCTCCATGCGGTCCGAGCCCAATATCAAGATCGCGGCCGACTCCGCCATCCGCCGCAACGAGAACGTCAACGAGCTATCCCGGGCCGTCTATACGCCTTGCCCCGTCTGCGCCGATGAAGGCGGCGACGGCAAGCCGACCTGGCAGATCAAGGCCGACAAGGTCGTTCAGGACAAGACCAAGCAGCTTGTCTACTACCAGAACGCCGTCATCGAGATGTGGGGCGTACCCGTCGCCTACATGCCGGTCTTCTGGCACGCCGATCCGCAGGCTGGCCGCCGTTCAGGCTTCCTGCCGCCCAAGATCGAAGTGACGCGCCGCCGCGGCTTCTCCTACGAGCAGCCTTACCTGCAGGTGCTGTCGCCCTCGTCGGAAGTGGTCCTCAGCCCGCAATTCAATGCGGACGTGAACCCGTTCCTGAACCTCACCTACCGCAAGCGCTTCTATTCCGGCTATCTGGAAGCCCGCGCCGGCTACACCTACGAACGCGACATCGACGGCAACGGCGAGCGCTTCGGCGAACGGACCCATCGCAGCTACCTGCTGGCCAAGGGCAAGTTCGAGATCGACGACAAGTGGGATTGGGGCTTCGCCGCCGAGCGGACCTCGGACGACTTCCTGTTCGACAACTACAGTGTCGACAGCGTCTATGAACAGCGCGCCCTGTTCACGCCGGATGACCGCCGCCTGATGTCGCAGATCTATGCGACCCGCCAAGCTTCGCGCTCCTATCTGTCGATCGCCGCCGTCAGCGTCCAGGGGCTGCGTCTGGACGACAACAACCGCACCTTCCCGACCGTCGCTCCCCTGGTCGAGGGCCGTTGGGAGCCGGAGGGTGCTGTTCTAGGGGGCCGCCTGCGGGTCCGCGCCAGCGGCGTCGCTCTCAACCGAGATCAGGCGCCCATCACCACCATCGCGCCAACGCCGGACAATCCTCGTCCCGCTGGCGTCGATAGCCGCCGCGCCACGGGCGAGGCCACCTGGCGTCGCGACTTCACCCTGACCAGCGGCATCCGCGTGTCGCCCTTCGTGCAGACCCGGTTCGACACCTACAACGTCTCGGATCTACCGGGCGTGTCCGGCTCGGACACCGTCACCCGCGGCCTCGGCGTCGTGGGCGCTGACATCAGCTGGCCCTTCTTCAAGCGTTTGGAAGGCGGCTCCATCGTTCTTGAGCCCGTGGCGCAGGTCGCGATCTCGCCGGATAGCGACCTAGATCCGCGTATCCCTAACGAAGACAGCCTCGCCTTCGAGTTCGACGAGAACAATCTGTTCCGCGCGAACAAGTCGCCTGGTTTCGATCTCTATGAAGGCGGCCAGCGACTGAACGCCGGCGGTCGCGCGCGCATCTCGATGGATGACGGCCGCGAAGCGACCCTGCTGGTCGGCCGCAGCTTCCGCACCGAGCGCGACAATCTGTTCCCGCCGCGCACCGGCCTGCAGCACAAAGCTTCGGACTGGGTGGTCTCCGCCAGCGCCAAGCCGATCGCCGGCGTCAACCTGTTCGCCCGCTCACGCCTGGACAACGACACCCTGGCGGTCCGCCGCCTCGAAGCCGGCGCCGATGTGAGCCATAAGCGCGGCTACACCGTGGTGCGATACCTGCGCGACGCCCTGGACATCAACGGCCTGGAGCAGGAGAACTTCGACCTCTACAGCGAGTTCTTCGTCACCAAAAAATGGGGCGTTTCGTTCGTCGGCTCCCGCGATGTGGAGAACGGTGAATGGCGTCGCCGGGACATCGGTCTAGTGTGGCGAGACGACTGCCTGCGTATCGACGTGATCTATCAGCGCGAGAATCAATACGTGAACACGCCGGAGGGTGTGAAATTTCGCCCCAACGACTCCGTGCAGCTTCGCCTAACGCTCGCCACATTGGGCGATACAGGCTACTAGCCACTTCCAGTATTCCGGGCGCGCGCCCCAACGAGAGGAACGACAACATCCATGCGGTTGGCGCGTAGTGTGACGAGCGTGGCGTTGATGGCGGCTTCTGTGCTCGCCTTGAACGTCGCGGCGGCTTCCGCCCAGGAACAGGCGGCCGAGACGGCCCCCGCCCCTGCCGCGGCGCCCCCGGCGCCGCAGCCCCTGGCCGAAAGCATCGCCGCCGTCGTCAATGACGACCTGATCTCCACCTATGACCTGATGCAGCGTATGCGCCTGCTGATGGTGACCTCGGGCGTTCAGCCGACCCAGGAGACCCTGCCGCAGCTGCAGGCCGAGGCCATGCGCTCGCTGGTCGAGGAACGCCTGCAGATCCAGGAGCTCCGCCGGATCGAGAAGCAGAACAAGACCGAGATCATCGCCACGGACAAGGAGGTCGATCAGGAGATCGCCGACGTCGCGCGCGGCAACAACATCTCAGCTGAACAACTGCTGTCCTCCCTGGCCGCGCAAGGTGTCGGGGCTCAGACATTCCGCGAACAACTTCGCGCCGAGCAGAGCTGGCAGAACTATATCTCCGGCCGTTACGGCTCCCGCCTGCGCATCGGCGAAGATCAGATCAGCGCTTTCCAGCAGCGCCTGGCCGAAGCCACCAGCAAGCCGCAATATCAGGTCGGCGAGGTCTTCCTCGAAGCCTCCCGCGTGGGCGGCATGGACGTCGCCATGAACGGCGCCGCTCAGCTGATCGCCCAGATACAGCAGGGTGCGCCTTTCCCCGCCGTCGCCCGTCAGTTCTCCGCCGCCGCAACCGCCGCTAACGGCGGCGACGCCGGCTGGGTCTCCGCCGGCGAAATGCCGCCGGAGGTCGACGCCGCACTGGCTACGCTGCGGCCCGGCCAGCTGTCCGCCCCGATCCCGGTTAAGGACGGCGTCTACATCATCTTCCTGCGCAACAAGCGCTCGGGCGCCGACTCGCTGATGGTCGACCTCAAGCAGGCCGCCGTAACCCTGCCGGCCGACGCGCCGGAGTCGGAGGTCGCAGCCGCGAACGCCAAGCTCACCGAGCTGCGTAGTCAGGTGAACAGCTGCGCCGCCCTCGAACCGGCCGCCGCCCAGATGAGCGGCGTCATCGCCGGCGACCTGGGCGAAGCCGAGATCAAGGATCTGGCGCCCGCCTTCCAGGAGGCGGCCCGCACGCTTCAGGTCGGTCAGCTGTCGGCGCCTATACGCACGGACGCCGGGCTCCACATCGTGGCGGTCTGCGGCAAGAAGCAGGGCGGCCAGAACGCCCCGTCGCATGACCAGATCGAAAACCGCCTGCGCGGCCAGCAATTGGGCCTGATCTCCAAGCGCGCCCTTCGCGACCTGCGCAACTCGGCGACGATCGAGACCCGTTGACGACCAAGCCTCTCGCGCTCTCCCTTGGCGATCCCGCCGGCGTAGGCCCCGAGATCGTCGCCAAGGCTTGGGCGAAGCTCAAGAACGACGGCCCCGCCTTCATGGTGGTCGGCGACGCCCAATCGCTGCGAGCGGTCTCAGGCTCGCCGCCCGTCCGCGTCGTCACCGGACCTGGGCAAGCCGCCGGCGTGTTTGGCGAGGCCATCCCTGTCCTGGACCTTCCCCTGCAGTCCCCGGTGGTCGCTGGCCGGCCCAATAGCGCCCATGCCGCGGCGATCATTCGCTGGATCGAGACGGGCGTAGGCCTAGCATTGTCCGGCCAGGTCGGCGGGTTGGTTACATCGCCAATCGCCAAGGCGCCGCTCTATGAGGCCGGTTTTAAGTTTCCCGGCCATACCGAGTTTCTGGCCGAACTAACCGCTGGCGCGCCGCTCAACGGGCCGCGCGGCCCGGTCATGATGCTTATGGCGGGTGACCTGCGGGTGAGCCTGGTGACTATCCATATGCCGATCGCCGCCGTGCCCGCCGCCCTCGATGTCGAACGCATCGTTGATGTGGCGCGCGTCACGGCCCAGGCTCTGAAGAATGACTTCGGGATTGAGAGGCCTCGCCTGGCGGTGGCCGGCCTGAACCCGCACGCTGGTGAGGATGGCGGCATCGGGCGCGAGGAGATTGATGTCATCGCTCCCGCCGTAAGGGCTCTGCGAGACCAGGGGATCGACGCCCAAGGCCCCTCTCCCGCCGACACCCTGTTCCACGCCGAGGCACGCCAGCGTTACGACGCCGTGATCTGCATGTACCACGACCAAGCCTTGATCCCGGTAAAGATGCTGGATTTCTGGGGCGGGGTGAACGTCACCCTCGGCCTTCCCATCGTGCGCACCTCGCCCGACCATGGCACGGCCTTCGACATCGCCGGGCGTGGCGTGGCGCGAGCCGACAGCCTGATCCAGGCCATCCATCTGGCTGACCAGATCGCCGCCCGACGGAGCGCGGCATGAGCGTCGCCGACCTGCCGCCTCTGCGCGAAACCCTGACCGAGCATGGCCTGATGGCCAAGAAGAGCTTCGGCCAGCACTTCCTGCTCGACCTGAACGTCACCCGGAAGATCGTCCGCCTGGGCGGCATCGGCGAAGGCGACGTGGTGATCGAGGTCGGGCCAGGCCCCGGCGGCTTGACCCGCGCCCTCCTGGAAACAGGAGCTCGCGTCATCGCCGTGGAGAAGGACGCCCGCTTCCTGCCGCTGCTGCGAGAGCTTTCCGACGCCGCCGACGGGCGCCTCGACGTGATGGAGGCCGACGCCCTGGACGTGGACGAAGCCGCCCTATTGGCCGAGCGCGGCCTTGGCCCCATCGCCAAGATCGCCTCCAACCTGCCCTACAATGTCGGCACGCCGCTATTGATCAAATGGCTGACGGGCGGTTTCCGCCCGGCCTCCATGACCCTGATGTTCCAGAAGGAAGTGGCCGACCGGGTGGCGGCGGAAGCTGGATCAGACGCCTACGGCCGTCTGGGCGTCATCTCCCAGGCCGTGTGCGACGCCCGGGTGGTCATGGACCTGCCGGCCCGCGCCTTCACCCCGCCGCCCAAGGTGGCTTCGGCCGTGGTGCAGTTGGTCCCGCTGGCCAGTCCGCCCTCCGCGCCCCTGCTGTCAGCGCTGGAGAAAGTCACCGCCGCCGCCTTCGGCCAACGCCGAAAGATGCTGCGTTCCAGCCTCAAAAGCCTGGGCGGCGCGGGGCTGTGCGAACGGGCCGGGATCGAACCGGACGCCCGCGCGGAGACCATCGACGTTGACGGCTTCCTGCGTCTGGCTGCAGCGCTCTAGGGAAGCGGTTCGTCCAGCAGGTTCTGGATGAAGCCTTCGATCCAGACGCCGCGCGACCGCTTCAGCCGCTCGGCGTGATAGACGTGGGCCAGATCCGAATAGGCCCGGTCAAAGTCGTCGTTCAGCAGCACATAGTCAAAGGCCTGCCAGTTGGCGATCTCGGTCTTGGCGCGCGCGATGCGGCGGCGGATCGTCTCGTCGCTGTCTGTCGAACGCGTGTGCAGACGGCGGTTCATCTCGGCGATGGACGGCGGCAAGATGTAGACCATCACGCAATCCTCACGGGCCTGTTCACAGACCTGGAAGGCGCCCTGATCGTCGATGTCGAACAGAACGCTTTCGCCGCGCGCCAGGGCTTCCTCAATCGGCGCACGCGGGCTGCCGTACTTGTTGCCATGAACTTCCGCCCATTCGAGGAAGGCGTTCTTCGAGACCATGTCGTCGAAAGTCTCGTGGCTGACGAAGTGATAGTCGCGGCCTTCATGCTCGCCGGCGCGCGGCTCGCGCGTGGTGGCGCTGATCGACAGGTGCAGGTCCGAGTGGTCCGAAACCAGGCGGCGAGTGAGCGAGGTCTTGCCGACGCCGGACGGCGCCACGACCATCATCATCAGGCCGCGGGTGGGATGGCTGTGGCTATTCGACATTCTGAACCTGCTCGCGGAACTGATCGACCGTGGCCTTGAGATCCAGGCCGATGGCGGTCAAGGCCGTGCTGCCAGACTTCGAGCACAGCGTGTTGGATTCGCGCATGAACTCCTGGGTGAGAAAGTCCAGTTTGCGGCCGACCGCACCTTCCCCTGTCAGCAAGGTGCGAGCCGAGGCGATGTGCCCCGCCAGACGATCCAGCTCCTCGCGCACGTCGGCGCGCAGGGCCAGGGCTGCGGCCTCCTGAAGGATCTTCTCCTCCGAGACGTTATCGCCGAGCAGCTCGGCCATGCGCTTGGCCAGCTTGTCCTTCAGGACCGCAGGCTGGACGGCGGCCTCCTTTTCAGCCGAAGCGACCAGCGCCTCGATCCGATCGACCAAGCCCGTCAACACGGGGGTCAGGGCCTTGCCTTCCTCGCCCCGCGCGGCCTTCAAGCCGTCCAGGGCGACCGCCAGAGTCGCGGCCATGGCCTGCTCGAGGGCGGCCTTGGCCTCGGCGTCCTCGCCTTCCTCGGCGCTTTCCAGAACGCCCTTCAGCGCCAGCAGGCCGTCCAGTCGCGGCTTCTCCGCCAGGCCCGTGGCCACGTAGGGCTGGCCAGCGGAAAGATAGCGCTCAAGCTGGGCGATATTGACGCTGATCTGGCCGGCCGCGTCCGCCTGCTTGGCGGTGACGCCGATAGTCACCTGACCGCGCTGGAAGCGGGCTTGGCTCCCTTCACGCGCCGCGCGGTCCAGGGTGTCGAAACCCGGCGGGCCACGGAAACGGGTCTCCAGGTTGCGACCATTGACCGACCGCGCTTCTACGGCCCAGGTCCAAGCGCCAAGCGCGCCCTCGGAGCGGGCGAAACCCGTCATGCCGCTGATCATTGCCCTGCCCTTTCGCGCTCGATGCGCCGCCATTTCTCGACGTTGCGCAGATGCTCATCATAGGTGGCAGCGAAGACGTGGCCGCCAGTGCCGTCCGCGACGAAGAACAGCGCGTCGGACTTGGGCGGGTTCAGCACGGCTTCGATGGCCGCGCGCCCTGGATTGGCGATCGGCGTCGGCGGCAGGCCAGCGATCCGATAGGTGTTATAGGGCGTGTCGCTGGCCAATTCAGAGGCGCGCAGACCGCGCCCCAGGGGCCGCCCGCGTGTCAGGCCGTAGATGATCGTCGGGTCGCTCTCTAGCCGCATGCCCAGACGCAGCCGGTTGACAAAGACCGCCGCGACTTGCGGCCGCTCGGCGGCGATCCCGGTCTCCTTCTCGACGATGGAGGCCAAGGTGATCGCCTCGTTCTCCGTCGTGAACGGCAGGCCGGACTGACGCTGCGCCCACAGGGTGGCCATCAGGGCCTCGTGCGCGTCCGTCATTCGCTTCAGGACAGCAGCTCGATCCTCGCCCCGTTGGATGTCATAGGTTTCGGGCAGGACGGAGCCCTCCGCCGGCGTCGGCGCCACGCCCGTCAGGACGGGCTGGGCGTTGAGGATGTCCACCACCATGTCGGCGGTCATGCCCTCGGGGATCGTGACCTGGCGACGGACGATGCGCCCGTCACGGATGGCCTGAAGGATCGAGGACATCGAGGCGCCGGAGGCGAACTCGTACTCGCCAGCCTTCAACGACCGCGATCCGCCCGTGAACTGGGCGGCGGCCAGGAAAACGGAGCTGGAGCGAACAACCCCCTCGCGCTCCAGGACCGCGGCGATCTGAGACAAACCCGCCCCCTTGCGCAGGGTGACGATCGTCACCTCCCCCGATCTCGCCTTGGGACCCGGCCCCGCATAGATCCACAAGCCGGCGGCGGCGATCAGAAGAGCGACGAGAAACAGGGCGCCAAACGCCGTACCGCCGCGCGCCATGGCGCGGCGGGTCGTAGGCAGAGGCCTGGGCTTGCCAGGTCGGGACTTACCCGACCGCTTTTTTGCGGCGGGACGTCGGGTCACTGGACGCGTCGGAACACGACCGAAGCGTTGGTGCCGCCGAAACCGAAGCTGTTGGATACGGCCACGTCGATTTTCATCGGCTTAGCCTTGTGCGGCACCAGATCCATCTTGGTTTCGACAGCGGGGTTATCGAGGTTGATGGTCGGCGGGGCGACTTGGTCACGAATCGCCAGGATCGAGAAGATCGCCTCGATGGCGCCGGCCGCGCCCAGGAGGTGCCCCGTCATCGACTTTGTCGAGGACATGGAGACATTGACGGCATGGTCGCCCAGTAGGCGCTCCACCGCACCGGCCTCGATGCCGTCGGCCATGGTCGAGGTGCCGTGGGCGTTGATGTAGTCGACCGCGCTCGCCTCAATTCCCGCGCTCTTCAGCGCGGCCTTCATGGCGCGATAGCCGCCGTCGCCATCCTCGGACGGAGCGGTGATGTGATAGGCGTCGCCCGACAGGCCATAACCGATCACTTCGGCATAGATCTTCGCACCGCGCGCCTTGGCGTGTTCGTACTCTTCCAGGACCACGATGCCCGCGCCTTCGCCCATGACAAAGCCGTCGCGGTCCTTGTCATAGGGGCGCGAGGCCTTTTCGGGCGTGTCGTTGAATTCAGTGGCCATGGCGCGGCAGGCGATGAATCCCGCGATGCCGATCGGGCAGATAGCGGCTTCGGCGCCGCCGGCCACCATCACGTCCGCGTCGCCGTTGCGGATCAGGCGCATGGCGTCGCCGATGGCGTGCGCGCCCGTGGCGCAGGCGGTGACCACCGCGTGGTTCGGGCCCTTGAAGCCATAGCGGATCGAAACCTGGCCGGAGATCAGGTTGATCAGGGCGGAAGGGATGAAGAACGGACTGACCTTGCGCGGACCACGCTCCTTCAGCTCGATGGCCGTATCGGCGATGGTCGCCAAGCCCCCGATGCCGGAGCCGATGATGACGCCGATGCGCTCCTTCAGGTCCTCGTCCTCGACCGCTTCAAGGCCGGCGTCCTTCACGGCTTCATCGGCGGCGGCGATGCCGTACAGGATGAAATCGTCGACGCGACGCTGGTCCTTGGCGCTCATCGTCTTGTCGGGGTCGAATGAGCCGGGAACATCCGCTCCGCCGCCGCCGCGTCCATCAACGCGCGGGACCTCGCAAGCCACCTGGCACGCATAGTCGGTCGTATCGAAGGCCGTGATCTTTCCGGCGCCGGACTTGCCGGCGACGATGCCCTTCCAGCTGTGCTCAACGCCTTGGCCCAGAGGGGTCAGCAGACCCATTCCCGTAACGACAACCCTACGCATGCTTCAAAACTCCCAACCCTGTTGATTGGCCGGCCCGGCGAAGTCGTGGGCCGAAACGAAAACCGCCGCGCTGCGCCGGACAATGCCCGATGCAGCGCGGCGGCGAAACGACGGTCGCGAGACCGACAGGCTCCTTACGAGCCGGTCTTCTCGGCGATGAACTTCACGGCGTCGCCAACGGTCTGAATGTGCTCAGCCGCGTCGTCCGGGATTTCAATGTCGAATTCTTCTTCGAAGGCCATGACCAGCTCGACGTTGTCGAGGGAGTCAGCGCCCAGGTCGTCGATGAAGCTGGCCTTCTCGGTGACCTTTTCCGGATCGGCGTCGAGATGTTCGATGACGATCTTACGGACGCGCTCGAGAATGTCGGACATATAAGTTCTAGTCCCTCTAGTGACTGTTTAGGACGCGGCGAACGGCTGGGGGGCCTAACGCCACGGGAATCTTCGGGGCACTCGCTATCACGTTCCTTTCGGGGTGACTAGCAAGGCAACACTTAGATCATCGCCATGCCGCCGTTGACGTGCAGGGTCTGACCGGTGACGTACGCCGCCTCGTCGCTCGCCAGATACACGCAGGCGGCGGCGATGTCGCCCCCCTGGCCTAGACGGCCAGCAGGGATCGAGCCCATGATGGTGGCCTTCTGCTGCTCGTTCAAGGCGTCGGTCATCGGGCTTTCGATGAAGCCGGGGGCCACGCAGTTGATGGTCACCCCACGGCTGGCCACTTCCTGGGCGGCCGCCTTGGAGAAGCCAATCATGCCGGCCTTGGACGCGGCGTAGTTCGCCTGCCCCGGATTGCCGGTTACGCCCACCACCGAGGTGATGCCGATGATGCGACCGTTGCGGCGCTTCATCATGCCCTTCATCGCCGCGCGGGAAAGGCGGAAATAGCTCTCCAGATTCACCTTCAGGACGGTCTCCCAGTCCTCATCCTTCATGCGCAGCAGCAGGCCGTCTCGGGTAACGCCGGCGTTAGCGACCAGAATGTCCACCGGCGCACCGGCGGCTTCCTCGGCGGCGGCGATGAGCCCATCGACCGCCGCCGGGTCGGACAGGTTGGCGGCGACGGTGCTGGTGCGTTCGCCCAGTTCGCTCGCCAAGGCGGCTAGCGCCTCCTGACGGGTGCCGGACAGCACAACGTGCGCGCCGGCGGCGTGCAAAGCGCGAGCGATGGCCCCGCCGATGCCGCCCGTGGCGCCCGTGACCAAAGCGGTCTTGCCGGAAAGATCGAACATTTTCTTATCCTTAGAGCGATTTGGCGAACGCTTCGAGGTCCGCCGGCGTGTTGAGGGGAACCGCTTCAGCGTCCGGAGCGATACGCTTGGCCATGCCGGAAAGCACCTTGCCCGCGCCGGCTTCCGCGAAGCGAGTCACGCCGCCCTCGCCCGCCAGCCAGGTCATTGATTCGCGCCAACGCACGCGGCCCGTCACCTGCTCGACAAGCAAGCGACGAATCTCTTCCGGATCGTGGACCGGGCGAGCGGTGACATTGGCCACCAGAGGAGCCTTGGGCGCGATGATCGCCGCCGTCGCCAGAGCCCGGGCCATTTCGTCGGCCGCCGGTTGCATCAGCGGGCAATGGAACGGCGCGGAGACATTCAGCGGAATCGCCCGCGCCCCCAGCTCCTTGGCCTTCTCGATCGCACGGTCGATGGCGGCCTTGGCGCCGCTGATGACCACATTGCCCTGATTGTTGTCGTTGGCGACCACGCAGACGCCGAATTCGGAACCGACGGCGGCGGCTTCTTCGGCCAGGGCGACATCGGTCTTGGGACCGATCAGTGAGGCCATGGCCCCCTCGCCCACCGGCACAGCACGCTGCATGGCCTGGCCGCGCAGCTTTAGCAGCCGCGCTGTGTCAGCCACGCTGATCGCGCCCGCGGCGGCCAGGGCTGAATACTCGCCCAGACTATGGCCGGCGACGAAAGCGGCCTTATCGACACCTACGCCGAATTCGCGCTCCAGCGTGCGCATGACCGCCAGGCTGACCGCCATAAGGGCGGGCTGAGCGTTCTCGGTCAGGGTCAGGTCCGCTTCCGGACCTTCGCGCACAAGTTTGGAAAGCGACTGGCCCAGGGCCTCGTCTACTTCCTGAAAGACTTCCCGCGCCGCGCCGAAGGTATCGACCAGCTCAGCGCCCATGCCGACGGCTTGGCTGCCTTGTCCGGGGAAGATGAAGGCGATGCTCATGGGCCTCGCTCCCTATGGAATCCGGCCGGGAGGGTTAGGGGAAAGCGATGCGGTGGGCAAGTTTCGACGGATTTCCACAGCTCGACAGCCGCGCTAGGTTGCGGTTCCCTAGGAGGAAACCATGAAACGCCTGCTCGTCTGCGCCGCGCTCGCCGCCGCCATCGCCAGCCCCGCACTCGCCGCCCTGCCCGTCGGCGCCAAGGCTCCGGATTTCACCGCCGACGGCGCCCTGGCGGGCAAGCCGTTCAAGTTTCATCTGGCCGAAGCTCTGAAGAAGGGGCCGGTGGTGCTCTATTTCTTCCCTTCCGCCTTCACCAAAGGCTGCACCATCGAGGCGCACGAGTTCGCTGAGGCCGCGGATGACTTCAGCAAGGCCGGCGCGACCCTGATCGGCGTCACCGCCGGCAACACCGACCGCCTCGCCGCCTTCTCCAAGGAAGCCTGCCGAGACAAGTTCCCCGTGGCGGCGGTGAGCAAGGACACCATAAAGGCCTATGATGCGGTGCTGGCGCTGAAGCCCGACCTGTCGGACCGCACTTCCTATGTCATCGGCAAGAACGGCAAAATCGCCTTCGTCCACAGCGACCTGAGCCCCGTGGATCACATCAAACTGACCCTCAAAGCGGCGCAAGACCTGAAGGCGAAGAAATAGGCGTTACCAATCGACCTTGAGCAGACGCATGACGACCCGCTGATCCGGCGGGCCGTCATTGCGTTCCTGGGTGCTCAGCGTGAACTCCGCCGGCAATCGCAGCGGACGCGTAAAACTGACCGCGACACGCTCTTCCCCTCGATTTCCTGCGCCTATAGCGAACGATCCTACTGGACGACCGCCCAGCGTCAGAGCCGAAGAAAAATCGGCGCGACCAACGGCTTCTCCATCTGGCGTCATCGGCCGCACGGCGTTCACATCCATGGAAACGCGCAGGAAATTGGCCGAAGGCGCCAGGCCAAAACCCATCCGGCGGCCCAAGGATGATCGCAGCGCGGCCTCGCTGTCATTCCAGCTGGCGCCTAGCGACAGGGACTGAGTTTCGTCGTGGGTGTAACTGGCCCGCTCGGCGACCCGGAAGTCCAGGCCGTATGTGGCCGCATCGGGATCGCCGTTCACCTTGGCCGTGACAGAAGCGTCTCCGCCAATCACGCGCGACACATCCACCGTCTGCGCGGCGGAGTAGCCAGTCAGGTCGCCATTGGCCGCCGAGACGGAAAGCGCGGGCTTTTGCGAAAGGACGCCAGCCGAGGCGACCGCGCCGATCAACGACGCCGCAAGCCCAAAACCCAAGCTGCGCAAAGCCCTACCCATGAGCCGGTGCCTAACATGAACACCCGTCGGGGTCAGCTTCCCCTGGGCGAATTCGCAACTTAAGAGACGTCGGGCTGAATTCAGCCCCCTTATCAGCCGCAACTGCTGAGAAAACTTGCCTTTCCGGCCATCTAGGTGTAATTGCGCGCCCTCTCACGGAAGGCGGTCTTTCGCAGGGCTCTGGCTCGCCAGGGTCGGGATACTCCCCCAGCTCGCGCAGGAACCATCGTTTTCGACGGACTTCCGCCGTCGGACGCGCCGCCTTCCAAGCCCGGAAGAAGGAAACCATGGCTCTTTACGAACACGTGGTCATTGCTCGGCAAGATATCTCGCCGCAGCAGGCCGAAGCCCTGAACGATCAGCTCAAGGCGCTCATCGAAGAACAAGGCGGCTCGATCGCCAAGATCGAGTACTGGGGTCTTCGCAACCTCACCTATCGCATCAAGAAGAACCGCAAGGGTCACTATTCCCTGCTCGCCATCGACGCTCCGGCGGCGGCGGTGAAGGAAATGGAACGCCAGCTGTCTCTGAACGAAGACGTGCTGCGCACCCTGACCGTCCGCGTCGAGGAACTCGACCTGGAACTGTCCCCGGTTCTGGCTCGCCGCGACCGCGACCGTGAACGTCGCGACGATTACGCGCCGCAAGCCTAAGGGAGAAATAGATCATGACCGATACGACCGCTCCCGAAGCGACCGCTCCGACCGGCGCTCCCGCCGCCGGCGGCGCCCGTCGCCCGTTCTTCCGCCGCCGCAAGGTGTGCCCGTTCTCCGGCGCCAACGCTCCGAAGATCGACTACAAGGACGTGAAGCTGCTGCAGCGTTACGTCTCCGAACGCGGCAAGATCGTGCCGTCGCGCATCACCGCGGTGTCGGCCAAGAAGCAACGCGAACTGGCCAAGGCCATCAAGCGCGCCCGCTTCCTGGCTCTGCTCCCCTACGTCGTGAAGTAAGGGAGACGCCACGATGAAAGTTATTCTGCTCGAACGCGTCGAAGGCTGGGGTTCGCTCGGCGATACGGTGACGGTGAAGGACGGCTACGCCCG
The DNA here is from genome assembly GCA_913776195.1 of uncultured Caulobacter sp. Taxonomy (GTDB): domain Bacteria; phylum Pseudomonadota; class Alphaproteobacteria; order Caulobacterales; family Caulobacteraceae; genus Caulobacter. Next base: position 6,974 of record CAJYMH010000026.1, on the reverse strand, counting down.
TAACTTCCTGCTGCCGCGCCAAAAGGCTCTGCGCGCCACCGCCGCAAACCAGAAGATCTTCGACGTCCAGCGCGCCGAGATCGAAAAGCGCAACGTCGCCAACCGCGAAACCGCCTCCAAGGCTGGTGAAGCGCTGGACGGAACGTCGTACGTGATGATCCGCTCGGCTGGCGAAACCGGTCAGCTGTACGGGTCGGTCGCCGGCCGCGACGTGGCTGATGTGGTCAACGCCAATGGCGGCAAGATCGAACGCTCGATGGTCGTGCTGGATAAGCCGATCAAGACGCTCGGCGTCCACGAAGTGAAGGTGAAGCTCCACGCGGAAGTCACCATCACCGTGAAGCTGAACATCGCGCGCAGCCAAGATGAGGCTGACCGCCAAGAGCGCGGCGAGAACGTCATCGCCTCGCAATTCGAAGAGGAACGCGCCGCGGCTGACGAAGCCGCCGCCGATCTGCTCGAAGGCGGCGCTGGCCAGCAAGAAGGCGAATACGCCTAACCCTTGCTGCAACAAGCGAACTGAGAACGGCGCGGGCTCTGCCTGCGCCGTTTTTCGTTTAGGAGCCCCGTTACTGGGCGACGATTATCCAAACGCGGGGCCAAGCGCTGCCTAGGAATGATGCGCGACCTATTGGTCGCGTGCTGAAAAACGCCGCTATCCAAGCCTTTGTGACATTTTCCGCGAAGGTCACGATGCGGAAGCTCTTCTCCCTTCATCGCCCCATGTTCTCCTGATCAACGGGAGGCGTACCCCCGCTGCTGCAGCTGCGGGACCTGTTCCAGGAAGTGTTCGTATCGCTCCACGGCGCGCAGATGCCGAGGGCCCAGTTGCTTGGGTTTTTGGGGTTTCGAGGTCCGCGCGGCAAACGCCGCGCCGAAGCCCGCAGCGTACGTAAAACTGCAAGAGCAGAGGGGGTTCACAGTGAGGAATTCAATGCTTCGTGCCGGCCTGATGGCCGGCATCTCGATGGCTGCTGCCATGACGGGATCGGCGGCTATGGCGCAAAGCGACATTTTGGAGGAGCTGGTCGTCACCGGCAGCCGCGGCAAACCGCGGACGCTGATGGACTCTCCGGTCCCGGTAGATTCCTACAACGCGGAGGACATCGAGGCCGTGTCGTTCGCCGACACTCAGGACATCCTGAAGACCTTGGTGCCATCCTACACTCTACCCAGGTTGCCGATCGCCGACGGCCAGACCTTCATCCGCCCAGCTTCGCTGCGCGGCCTGTCCAGCGACAAAACCCTGCTGTTGGTGAATTCAAAGCGGCGCCACCGCGGGGCCCTGGTTGTCACCGGCGGCAGCGGCGCCCAGCCGGCCGACGCGGCGCAGATTCCAGCCGCGGCTCTGAAGTCGGTGGAAGTGCTGCGCGATGGCGCGGGCGCGCAGTACGGCTCGGACGCCATCGCCGGCGTCATCAACTTCATCCTTAAGGACAACAGCAGCGGGGGCATGCTGTCGATCCAAGCCGGCCAATATTACGAGGGTGATGGCGACGAGATCGTGGTCGGCGGGAACAAGGGGTTCAATCTCGGCGACAAGGGCTTTGTGAGCGGTTCGTTCGAGTACATCACCCTGCAGCCGACCTCTCGCGGAAAACAGATCTGCAACGTCGGAATCGCCAACCAGTCGGCCGGCTTCTGCGTCGCCAATCTGACGAGCACCAGCTCCGATCCGCGGATCGCCGCCTATGCGACGATGACCAACTATCAGGCGCTGGTGCAAAACCCCGCCCAGACCTGGGGCGTCCCGGAGACGGAGGCGTTTCGCACCTTCTTCAACGCCGGTTACGAACTGGGCGAGACCAAACTCTACGCCTTCGCCAACTATTCCCACTCGAACGCCCGCCAGGATTTCAACTACCGGCCGCCGATCGACATGAACACGGCGGCGACGCCGAACGACAATCTGATCCGCAACCCCGACGGAACGACATTTGCCTTCAACCAGCTATTCCCGCTGGGCTTCACGCCGAAGTTCTTCGGCACGGTCACCGACTACAGCCTGACAGTCGGCGACAAGGGCGAATGGAACGGATTGTCGTTCGATCTCAGCGGACGATATGGCCGTAACAAGATCGCCTACAAGATGACCAACACCATCAACTACTCGCTGGGCCGTGCGTCTCCGACCGTCTTCCATCCGGGCGACCTGATCTCCGACGAGTACGCGGCCAATGCGGACTTCGGCTATGAGCTGAAGGGCTTTACGCCAGCGCCGCTCGACGTCGCTTTCGGCGCTGAGTTCCGCAAGGAGTCGTATGAAATCGTCACAGGCGACGAGGCCTCCTACATCGTGGGCCCCTACGCCCTGCCGGACCCCTTCGACTTCTGCACCGGCGGGAACAGCTTCGCAGCCACCAATACACTGCGACCGACCGCCCCACAGAACGCGGGCATCAACTGCGCCAGCAGCAGCGACCCGGTCTATGCGGTCATGGGCGCCGGCTCAAACGGCTTCCCCGGCTATCCGCCGCTCTACTCAGGCAAGTTGTCGCGAGAGAGCTATGCTGGCTATCTCGACGTCTCCTCCGACCTGAGCGAGAGCCTGTTCGTCGAAGGCGCGCTTCGCTACGAGCACTTCTCCGACTTCGGCGATACGGTCGATTACAAGGTCGCCGCTCGCTACAAGTTTGGGGACAAGCTCGCGTTCCGCGGGTCGATCGGCACGGGCTTTCGGGCGCCGACCACTGGCCAACTATTCACCACCACGGTCTCAACCGTCGTGAACAACGGGATACCGGTCGCTCAGGGCCTATTCCCGGCGACGAACGCCGTGGCGACTTACCTTGGCGGCAAGCCGCTGGAGCCGGAACAGTCGACGAACTACTCCGTCGGCTTGACCACTTCGCCGCTGCCAGGATTCAGCCTGACAGCCGACGTCTATGTCATCAAGGTCAAGGGGCTGTTCAACGCCATCACCCCGATCACCGTGACGCCGGCCATCGCGAGCGCCATGACCGCCGCCGGCGTACCAGGGGCTGCGAGCATCGGCCAAGTCACGTTCTTCCAGAACGCCCTGGACGTGACCGTCAGCGGTCTGGATCTGGTGGGCACCTACAAGGTCAACTGGAGCAGCGGCCAAAGCACGGATTTCGTCGCCAGCTTCAACTACAACCAGCCGATCGTGGACTCAGTTGATCCCTTCGTGGACGTCACCGGAACCCAGCGTATCTATTACGACAGCGAGAATATCCGCGACTACAAGAAGGCCACGCCCAAATGGCGCAGCGTCCTGACCGTCAATCACCGGATGGGTAAGCTTTCGGGCATGGTGCGGGCCAATATCTGGGGACCGTACGAAGACCAATTCAGCGTCGCCAATCCCGTCGTTCAGAAATTCAAGACCGAGGCGCTGATCGATGTCGAGCTGAACTACGACATCAATGACACCTATCGATTCACGCTCGGCGGGAGAAATGTCTTCGACAACTATCCCGAACCCGACCGGATCGGCGAATCCACCACCAACGGCCGGATTTATCGCTCCGACGCTCTGGTTGACTGGCAGGGCGGCTACTACTTCGCCAAGTTCACCGCACAGTTCTAGCGCCAGCGAGCAATCTGACGAGGCGGGGCCGGGCGGCGACAGATCGCCCGGCCCTAGCCATGACGCCATACGACCGGATCTGACGTGCGGCTTATCCACAATGGCTTCGATTGCCTGTGGATCGCGTGAAACGCCGCGGGCGAGCCCATTTCCGATCCGTTAAAACATTCTAATGGCTATCGCTCCCGCCCTCGACCTGCGCCCGACGAACGACATCGCGGTGGCGACAGCGCCTTCGAATATCGAAGCCGAACAGGCCCTGCTGGGCAGCCTGCTTTACGACAACGCGGCCTATGAGCGGCTCAGCGACCAACTGAACGCCAGCCACTTCTATGAACCATTCCACTCGCGCCTGTTCCAGTCGTTGGAAACGCACATCCGCAAGGGTCAGCTGGCCGACCCGATCCTGCTGGCCGATGTGTTCAAGAACGACCCTGCCTTCCAGGAGTTGGGCGGCGTCCGCTATCTGGCCGACTTGGTGGACCGCGCGCCGCCTGCCGCCAACGCCTCGGACTACGCCCGTGTCATCTATGATCTAGCCCTGCGTCGCGATTTGATCCGGATCGGCGGCGAGATCGCCCACGCGGCGACTGCTGACGCTGACCTCGCGGCGCGCGAGCAGATCGAAAAGGCAGAACAGCAACTCTACGGCCTGGCCGAGAGCGGCGGCCCTTCCACCGGCTTCGTTTCCTTCTCCGACGCCCTGCGTGGCGCGGTGGAGATGACGGCGGAGGCCTACAGTCGCGATGGCGGCCTGGCAGGGGTGTCTTCGGGTTTGCTCGACCTCGACGCCAAGGTCGGCGGTCTGCACCCGTCCGACTTGATCATCCTCGCCGGCCGTCCCTCGATGGGTAAGACGGCTCTGGCCACCAACATCGCCTTCAACGTGGCCAAGGCCTACGCCTGGGAGCCGCAGCCGGACGGCACGAAGAAAACCGTCAACGGCGGCGTCGTCGCCTTCTACTCGCTCGAAATGTCCTCCGAGCAGTTGGCCCTTCGTATGCTGGCCGACGCCTCAGGCGTGTCGGGCGACCGTCTACGCAAGGGCGAAATCGACGCCAGCGAGTTTGGTCGCGTCCGTGACGCGGCCATGGAGATCCAGGAGGCGCCGCTCTACATCGACGCCACCGGCGGTCTCTCCATCGCCAAGCTGACCGCCCGGGCGCGCCGCCTGAAGCGTCAGGTCGGGCTCGACCTGATCATCGTCGACTATCTGCAGCTGGTCACCGGCTCTGACCTTGGGGCCAATGCCAACCGGGTTCAGGAAGTCAGCCAAATCACAATGGGTCTTAAGGCCTTGGCCAAGGAACTTAGTGTTCCGGTCATCGCCCTTTCGCAGCTCTCGCGTCAGGTGGAGCAGCGCGAGGACAAGCGTCCGCAGCTGTCCGACCTTCGTGAATCGGGCTCGATCGAACAGGACGCCGACATGGTCTGGTTCGTGTACCGGGAGTCCTACTACGTCGGCCGCGCCGAGCCCCGCGAAGGCACTCCCGAGCACCTGCAATGGCAAGAAGAACTGGACAAGCTTCAGGGCCTGGCCGAGGTCATTATCGCCAAGCAGCGTCACGGTCCCATCGGCACGGTGAAGCTGTCGTTCAACTCCGACACGACCCGCTTCGGCAACTTGGCGCGCGATCACTACTTCCACCAGTCGCGCGGCGGCGAGGAGTAGGTTAAGCCCGGCCTCGTGACCGACACGACTCTCACCGTCGACCTCGACGCCCTGGCCTACAACTACGGCGTGCTGAAGCATTTCGCCGGCGCCGCCGAGACCGGCGCGGCTGTGAAGGCCGACGCCTATGGCATGGGCGCCGAAGCTGTCGGCCTGCGGCTGTGGAAGGAAGGTTGCCGCAGCTTCTTCGTGGCGCGGCTGGCGGAGGGACAGGCTCTACGCCGCGCCCTCGGTGAGCGGGACGCCTCGATCTACGTCCTCGACGGCATGACGGGTCCGGCGGACGGCCCTCGCCTGATGGCGTCGCGTCTGATCCCCGCGCTCAATAGCCTGGAGCAGGTGGAGAGCTGGATCACCTATGGCGACCAGCGCTGGCTGGAAGCCGCACTGCATGTGGACACCGGCATGAACCGCCTGGGTTTGCGGCTGGAGGACGCTCGCGCCCTGGCGAAGAACCGCGCCAAGCTCGCCAAGATGGACGTGGCCCTGGTGATGAGCCACCTGGCTTGCGCTGACGATCCGAAGAACCCAATGAGCGCTGCTCAGCTGGAGCGTTTCCGGACCGTGCGCGGCCTGTTCCCGGCGGCGCAGGGCAGCCTGGCCAACTCGGCCGGAACCTTCCTCGGCGTGGCCTATGGCTTCGATCTGGTGCGTCCGGGCATCTGTCTCTACGGCGCTGGCCCAAGCGGAAAGACTGATAGTCGCCTGAAACCCGTCGCCAGCCTCCACGCTCCAATCCTGCAGGTGCGCGATGTGCAGAGTGGGGAGACAGTCGGCTATGGCGCGACCTTCACCGCAGTCCGTCCAGTAAAGATTGCGATCCTCGCCGCCGGCTATGCAGATGGCCTTCCGCGCACGCCCGCTTCCAGCGGAAACGCCTGGTACGCCAATGGGAAGCGGCGAATTCTTGGTCGGGTCTCAATGGATCTTCTAGCCATCGATGTCACCGGCTGCGACGAGGCCACGCCCGGCGAAATGGTGGAACTGGTTGGGGCCAACATCGCCGTAGACGACGCCGCCCACGCCGGAGGGATCAGCGCTTACGAACTGCTCACGCGCCTTAGTTTGCGCGCAACGCGTCGCTATATCGGCGAGGCCTGACCTCGGCGCTATGATCCGCTGAGGTCGAATCAGGAGCGTCCATGGCCCGCGACGGCGCCGTCTATGCCTGCCAGTCTTGCGGCGCGGTTCAGACCAAGTGGTCCGGGCAGTGCCCGGCATGCAGCGCCTGGAACAGCCTCGTCGAGGAGATCCAGAGCCGCCCGCCCGGCAGTTTGGCCCCGAGCAAGAGCGCCAAGACGGCCCGTGGGCTCGCCTTTGAGGGGCTGGAAAGCGAAACCCCCGCCCCGCCCCGCATCGCGACTGGCGTAGATGAATTCGACCGCGTTTGCGGCGGCGGTGTCGTACCGGGCAGCGCCATCCTGCTCGGCGGCGACCCCGGGGTCGGCAAGTCCACACTATTACTGCAGGTCTGCGCCAGCGCGGCGATGCGCGGCGTGTCCTGCGCGTATATCAGTGGTGAAGAAGCGGTAGAGCAGATCCGCGGGCGCGCGGGACGCATGGGACTCGCGCACGCGCCGGTGAAGCTGGCGGCTGAGACTGGTCTACGTCCCATCCTCGATGGACTGAAGCGCGACCGCTTCGATCTGGTGATTGTCGACTCCATACAGACCATGTGGAGCGACGCCCACGAGGCAGGCCCAGGCTCCGTCACTCAAGTCCGTTCCTGCGCGCAGGAACTGGTGCGCCTGG
>CAJYMH010000025.1 GCA_913776195.1 uncultured Caulobacter sp. | reverse complement strand
GGCGAACTCGGCGGCTTCGGCGACGATCTTCTTCACCTCGGCGTCGATCTCCTTCAGTTCGTCCTCGGTCACCCGGGCCGCGTCGAGCAGGCCGCGCAGGTGGTCGATCGGATCGCGGGTCTTCTTGACCTCGTCCACCTCGTCCTTCGAGCGGTACTTGGCCGGGTCGGACATGGAGTGGCCGCGATAGCGGTAGGTCTTCACTTCCAGGATGTACGGACCTTCGCCGTTACGGGCGTGGTCAGCGGCCTTGCGGCCGGCGGCCTCGACGGCCTCGATGTCCATGCCGTCCACCGCTTCTCCGGGGATGCGGAACGACACGCCGCGCTTGTAGAGGTCGGTCTCTGAAGAGGCCCTCTCCAGCGAGGTGCCCATGGCGTACTGGTTGTTCTCGATCACGTACACGACCGGCAGCTTCCACAGCTGAGCCATGTTGAAGCTTTCATAGACCTGGCCTTGGTTCGCCGCGCCGTCGCCAAAGTACGTGAAGCTGACATTGCCGTTCTCACGGTACTTGTTGGCCAGCGCCAGACCGGTGCCAAGGGCCACTTGGCCGCCGACGATGCCGTGGCCGCCGTAGAACCCTGCTTCGACGCTGAACATGTGCATCGAGCCGCCCTTGCCCTTCGAGGAGCCGCCGGCGCGGCCGGTCAGTTCGGCCATGACCTCGTTCGGGTCCATGCCGGCGGCCAGCATATGGCCGTGGTCACGGTAGCCGGTGATGATCTGGTCACCCTTGATGGCGACCTTCTGCATCCCGACAGCGACGGCTTCCTGACCAATGTACAGGTGGCAGAAGCCGCCGATCAGGCCCATGCCGTAAAGCTGACCCGCGCGCTCCTCAAAGCGGCGGATGAGCAGCATGCTGCGGTAGCTGTCGAGCAGGTCGCCCTTTCGGTTGCTGACACCGGTGTCAGAACCCTTACCCGAAGACGTCTCAACTTTGCGCGTTCGCGCCATGAAATTCTCCCTGGACCGTTTGCATTGCGGTCTCCGTCCCAAGAAACGAGGACGAAAAGTCCCGCCTCAGGGTTTCTTGCGGATCACATAATCCCTGGGGTCGCCAAACCCAAGAAGAACACGTGCGCGTTCTTCCAAAAGGTCCGCCGACAGGCTTCCGTCGCGTAATAGACGAGCCCTGGCCTCCAGGTCCATCCTTTCGGCGCGGATGCGCTTCAGTTCCTTCTGTCGGACCTGCAGCGTCGCGTTGCGTTGCGACGACGACAGCAACCCGCGATCCCCCGTCAGCGCATGAAATGCGAAGTAGAAGATCAGGAACGCCAGGACGGCGGTGGTCAGATAGGGCTGCAGACGCGCAAACATGCCGATTCCCAAAGGGATGAACCGACATGTCGCTCATCGTGCTTAACGCCTGATTACCCACGACCTTTCAGCGCCGTGCGGCCAGCGTAGATCGCTTGGTCGTCCAACATCTCCTGGATGCGCAGCAGCTGGTTATACTTAGCCAACCGGTCCGAGCGGGCCAGCGAGCCCGTCTTGATCTGACCGCAGTTGGTGGCGACCGCCAGATCGGCGATCGTCGCGTCTTCGGTCTCGCCCGAGCGGTGGCTCATCACGGCGGTATAGCCGGCGCGGTGAGCCATATCGACGGCGTCCAGCGTCTCGGACAGGGTGCCGATCTGGTTGACCTTCACCAGGATCGAGTTGGCGAGGCCCTTCTCGATGCCGACAGACAGGCGCTCAGGGTTGGTGACGAACAGATCGTCGCCCACCAGTTGGACCTTGCCGCCTAGACGCTCGGTCAGCAGCTTCCAGCCGTCGAAATCGTCCTCGGCCATGCCGTCCTCGATCGAAACGATCGGGAACTTGCCGACGAGGCCGGCCAGGTAGTCGACCATGGCGGCGGGGTCGAGGCTCTTGCCCTCCCCTTCCAGCTCGTACTTGCCGTTCTTGAAGAACTCGGTCGAAGCGACATCAAGGCCCAGAACGAAGTCGTCGCCGACCTTGTAGCCAGCACCCTCGCCCGCCTTGACGATGAAGGCCAGGGCCTCTTCCGCCGACGCCAGGTTCGGAGCGAAGCCGCCCTCGTCACCGACGTTGGTGTTGTGGCCTGCGTCCTTCAGAGCCTTCTTGAGGCCGTGGAAGATCTCCGCGCCCATGCGCAAGGCTTCGGAGAAGTTCTCCGCGCCTGTCGGCAGGATCATGAATTCCTGGATGTCGATCGGATTGTCGGCGTGCGCGCCGCCGTTGATGATGTTCATCATCGGAACCGGCAGGACGCGAGCCGAGACGCCGCCGACGTACTTGTAGAGCGGCAGGCCAGCCGATTCGGCGGCTGCCTTGGCCGTGGCCAGCGAGACGCCCAGAATGGCGTTGGCGCCGAGGCGTGACTTGTTCTTGGTTCCGTCCAGTTCGATCAGGACGTTGTCGACACGTCGCTGGTCATCGGCGTCGAGGCCGGCCAAGGCGTCGTAGATCTCGTTGTTGACGGCTTCCACCGCTTGCTGGACGCCCTTGCCAAGATAGCGGCCCTTGTCGCCATCACGCTTCTCGACGGCTTCGTGTGCGCCGGTAGAGGCGCCCGAAGGCACTGCGGCGCGGCCGAAGGCGCCGTCTTCAAGGACAACATCAACCTCGATCGTCGGATTGCCGCGGCTATCCAGGATTTCGCGGGCGAGGATGTCGACGATTTCGGTCATGGGGAGGCTCCGAGTTTCAGGGGCGCGGCTGGCTTAGCCGTACGCTGCGGATTTCGCAAACCCGACGGGCTCCGGATCACAGATAAGCGATCAGCCTTCCAGCCACGAGAACGCCCGTCCAGAGCAGAATCGACAGCGCCGCAGAGGCCTTCGCGCCCGTCGGCGGGAGGTCAAGCCGCGGCTTGTAGAGGCGGAAAAGCCCGGCATTGATCACCGCGAGGACGATGAGAAGCAGCTTGATCTGGAACGCTCGGGACGCAGCCAGGGTCACGGCGTCGGCGGAGAATAGAAAGACGCCGCTGAACGCCATTACGAAGAAAGCGGCTACGGCGATGGGGGTCAGGGCCCGCCAGACGGAGGCGGCGTGCAGGCTATTGGCGTAGCCGAGAATGCGCAGATCCAGCAGAATCGCTGATCCGGCCAGCATCACGGCGCCCAATACGTGCGCGACGTTGAAGAATGGATAGGCCCAGGCGGATTCGCGCACGAACGCACCGACGCCGGACGCCTGGACAGCGCTCCAGAGACTTTCGAGCATCACGCCGCTAGCGCAGTTCGACCGTCTTGCCGCCGGCGATAATCCGCTCGGCCCTTATCTCGGCCGTGCCGTCCGTACGGGGATAGCCGATGACGGTCACGATCTTGCCGACCGAAACGTCGGCGGCGGCCAGACCCCTTGCGTCCATGCGCGCGACGGGGGCGAGCACCACGTTCCAGGTCTTGCCGGCGTGATCGACGGTGATCTCGCCATGGGGATTGCGGTAGGCGGCGCTCTTCACCTTGGCCTCGACCGTCATGGTCTTGGCGGCGTCGTAGCTGCTCCACCCGTGGTGCGCCCAGGCCGACAGCGGCGCGGATAGCAAAAGCGCCACGGTGGTCGCCGCGACAAGGCGAGCTTGGGATTTAGGCATTCTGGCGTCCCCCTGCTTTTGATCCTTCGGAACAGAACTCGCGACGCCCCCGATGAGTTCCGGGCGAAAAAGAAAACGCCGCCCGCCTGACGGCGAGCGGCGCTTCGAAACGCTATGCGTCGATAGAAGACTTAGTCTTCGTTCGGCGTCAGGATCTGCTTGCCGTTGTACAGGCCGGTCTTCAGATCGACGTGGTGCGGGCGACGCAGTTCGCCCGAGTCCTTGTCCTCGATGAAGGAGTTGGCGCCCAGGGCGTGGTGCGAACGGCGCATGTTCCGGCGCGACGGGGAGGTTTTTCGTTTAGGAACGGCCATCGAAGGACTCTGCTCGCTGAGCGTGAAAACGGAAGCGGCGGCCGGGTGGGCCGCCACATGAGGCGGGGCTTATGCCCGAATCATCGCGCAAGTTCAAGACCCGGCGCGATGATCGGTCTAAGCCGCGTCAAACCAGCCGGCTTTGCTCCTTGGCCGCGGCGATGAAGCTCGCGAACAGGGGGTGAGGCGCGAAGGGTCGGCTCTTCAGCTCCGGATGAAACTGCACGCCGACGAACCACGGGTGGTCCGGACGTTCGACGATCTCGGGCAGGACGCCGTCGGGCGACCGGCCCGTCAGCTTCAGACCCGTGGCCTCCATGCGGTCGCAATAACCGATGTTGACCTCATAGCGGTGCCGGTGGCGCTCGCTGATGTCGGTGGACCCATAGATGTCGGCGATCTTGGAGCCCGGGGTAAGAACGGCGTCATAGGCCCCCAAGCGCATGGTGCCGCCCAGGTCGTCGCCTTCCTTGCGCGCGACGCGCTGGTTCCCCTGGACCCATTCGGTCATCAGACCGACCACCGGCTCGGCTGTCGGGCCGAACTCGGTGGAGCTGGCGTTCTTCACACCACCAAGGTTCCGAAGCGACTCGATCACCGCCATCTGCATGCCGAAGCAGATGCCGAAGTAAGGGACGTTATGCTCGCGCGCGAATTGGGCCGCGCGAATCTTGCCCTCCGCGCCCCGCTCGCCGAAGCCGCCGGGCACCAGGATGGCGTGCGCGCCCTCGAGGCGAGCCGCGGCCGCGCCGTCCTCGCCTTCGAAGGTCTCACTCTCGACCCAGTCGAGGTTGACCTTGACCTTGTTAGCGACGCCGCCGTGGTGCAGGGCCTCTATCAGGGACTTATAGGCGTCCTTCAGGACCGTGTACTTGCCGACCACGGCGACCGTGACCTCTCCGTCCGGGTTGGTCGTGGTCTCGTTGATCGTCTCCCAGCGGGACAGGTTCGGCGCTGGCGCATCCTTGATGCCGAAGACATCCAGAACTTCGGCGTCCAGACCTTCCTGGTGATAGTCGAGCGGCACCGCATAGATGGACGAGCTGTCCATGGCGGTGATCACGGCGCTGGTCCGCACGTTGCAGAACTGGCCGATCTTGCGCTTTTCCTCCGCCGGGATCGGCTGCTCGCAACGGCACAGCAGGATATCCGGCTGGATACCGATGGAACGCAGCTCTTTCACGGAGTGCTGCGTCGGCTTGGTCTTCATCTCGCCGGCCGTCTTGATGAACGGCAGCAGGGTCAGGTGCACGAAGCAGGACGCGCCCCGCGGCAGGTCCTGGCCTAGCTGGCGGATCGCCTCGAAGAACGGCAGTCCCTCGATGTCGCCCACAGTGCCGCCGATCTCGACCAGCACGAAATCGGCCTGTTCTCCCGTCACATCGTCGATGGCGGGGCTGAGGACGAATTCCTTGATCTCGTTGGTGACGTGCGGAATCACCTGGACGGTCGCGCCCAGATAGTCGCCGCGACGCTCCTTCTCGATGATCGTCTTGTAGATCTGGCCCGTCGTGATGTTGTCGGCCTTGCGAGCGGACACGCCGGTGAAGCGCTCATAGTGGCCCAGATCCAGATCCGTCTCAGCGCCGTCGTCGGTTACGAAGACCTCGCCGTGCTGATACGGGCTCATCGTGCCCGGATCGACGTTCAGATAGGGGTCGAGTTTACGCAGGCGGACCTTGTAGCCCCGAGCCTGAAGGAGCGCTCCAAGCGCTGCGGAGGCGAGGCCTTTCCCCAGAGAGGAAACCACGCCGCCGGTGATGAAAATATACCGCGTCATGGGAGGTCAGAGTACTCGTGATTCGGGCCGCGAAACTCGCGGCCCGGTGTTCATCAACAGCATTTGTAGAGAGGTCGTCATTGCGGGGTCGGCGTGGACCCCGGAGCCGGGACCTGGGCCGGAGCCGGGGCGGCTGCCGACGGGGCCGTCGGCGTCAGTTGGGAATCGAACTGGTTCAGTTGCGGAGTCGGGGCTTGAACCGGCGGCGGAACCGAGCCCGGAGCCGGAGCGGCCGGCCCCTGCTTCATGGCGTTCGGGTCGATGCGATCGATCTTCAGACGGTCGACGATCGACTGGCTGGCGCGCTCGCGGCCCGACAGCAGGGTCAGGCCGAAGCTCAGCAGGACGAAGATCGTGAACAGGATCCAGGTGATGCGGGTCAGCAGATCGCCCGCCCCGCGCGCCGACATGAAGCCGGTCGGGCCGCCACCCATGCCCAGAGCGCCGCCTTCGGAGCGCTGCAGGAGCACGACCCCGATCAGGGCCAGGCACACGATGATGTTGGCGGTCAGAAGAATGCCGGTCAGCATGTCGCTTATTTCTTGTATCTGGGCGGCCAGAACAGGCCGCGCGAAACGAAGCGGCCCTCCTAGCACCGGAGAGGCCGCCGCGCCAGACTTGGGGACGCATTAAGGCGTCGCCAAGTCCCGTCGGTGAATTCAGGCCGCCGCGGCGATGGCCAGGAAGTCGGCCGCCTTGAGCGACGCCCCACCCACCAGAACCCCGCCCACTTCCTTCTGAGCGAGGATATCGGCGGCGTTCTTGGGGTTCACCGAACCGCCGTAGAGAATTTGTACAGCCGCGCCTTGCTCGCCGAAAAGTTCCACCAGCACGCCGCGAAGGGCCTCATGCGCAGCCTCGATGTCGGCCATGGTCGGGGTTCTGCCAGTGCCGATGGCCCAAACCGGTTCGTAGGCCACTGAGAAGGGCTCCCCCTTCAAGGCTTCCACCGGAAGCGAGCCGCGCAGTTGCCCGGTGATCACCTCGATCGCCTTGCCGGCGTCGCGCTGCTCCAAGCTTTCACCAATGCAGACGATCGGCTCCAGGCCGGCGCGAAGAGCGGCCTCGGTCTTGGATCGAACCAGGTCATCGGTCTCGCCATAGCCCCCTCGCCGCTCCGAATGCCCCAGGATGACCATGGCGGCGCCGGCGTCGGCCAGCATCTCGGCCGAGGTGTCGCCCGTATAGGCGCCGGAAACCTCCGCGCGGCAGTCCTGACCGCCGAGCGCAACCGGTTGGCCCGCCAGCACCTCGGACATGCGGTGGATCAGGGTGTCAGGCGGGAAAATCGCCACACGCGCGGCCGGCGGATTGTGGTCCACGCCAGCGGCGACGGCTCGGGCCTCATCCAGGGCGGCGGCCAGGCCGTTCATCTTCCAATTGCCGGCGATCAGCGGCCGGACGGTCGTCAATTTGCTCATGGCCGCCTGTGAGCATCGTCATCGCAGGGTAAGTCAACCCTCTGCGCGCTTGCGGGCCGCTTGGCGCCTCTACTATACCGCCTGCTCGCGCTGATTGGCGCAAAAGCTTTTTGGCGCGCGCCAGCGCGACCAGTTTGGAAGGTCTTCGATGCTCGCCGCCACTCGCAAGTTCGCGAAATCCTGGGTCGCCGTCGTCCTTATGGGCTTGCTGATCGTCAGCTTCGCCATCTTCGGCATCAGCGACGTGTTCACCAACAGGGTCGGCGCGTGGGTGATCAAGGCGGGCGGCCGCGAGGTCTCCGCCCCAGATTTCAAGCGGATGTTCGATAACTGGCGCCAGCAAGCCCAGCAGCAGAGCGGCGAAGAGTTGCCGCTGGAGCTGGTCGTGGAGCGCGGCTTTGACAAGCGCCTGATCGACGAGATGGCCACGCGCGAAGCCATGGCCGCCCTGATCACTAAGATGGGCATCACGCCGTCCGACAAACTGATCGCCGAAGAACTGCGCAAAAGCCCAGCGCTCTTCAATCCGGTCAGCGGCGCCTTCGATCCGGCGATCTACCAGCAGCGTCTGGCCGAGAACAATCTGACCCCGGCCACCTATGAAGGCCTGCTGCGCGACGACATCGCCCAAAGCCACCTGTCCGCCGGCCTGGCCAGCGGCCTGCGCGCGCCGCGCATTTATGGCGCCCTGCAATCGGCCTTCATGCTGGAACAGCGCGACGTGGCCTATTTCGAGGTCACGGCCGCAAGCGTCGGCCAACCGCCGGCCCCGACCGACGCCGAAATCCAGGCGTTCATGAAAGAGAACGCCTCGCGCCTGACGCGCCCGGAGTTCCGGGTTCTGAAGATCGTCCGCTTCACGCCGCAGGCTTTCCTGGGCGGGGTGACCATCGATCCGGCCGAGGTCCAGAAGAAGTTCGATTTCCGCAAGGACAGCCTGTCCACGCCGGAAACCCGCACCGTGCTGCAAATTCCGGTCGCCGACGCCAAGACCGGCGCCGCCGTGGCTGATCGCCTGCGCAAGGGTGAGGACGCCGCCGCTGTGGCCAAGTCGGTCGGTCGCGAGCTGGTGACGATCAACGCCAAGCCGAAGACCGCCATTCCGGACCGCAAGGTCGCTGAGGCCGCCTTCGCCCTGAAGGCTGGCGAGGTCAGCTCCCCGATCACTGGCGACCTGGGCGTCGCGGTGATCAAGGTGGTCGGCGTCACCCCCGGCAAGCAGGCTACGCTTGAAGAATTGCGCCCGACCCTCGAGGCCGAGCTTCGCGCCGAAGCCGCTAACGAGAAGGTCTATGCTCAGACACAGACCTATGACGACGCCCACAGCGGCGGCGCCAGCCTGACCGAAGCCGCGGCCAAGGCCGGAGCACAGGTCCTGACCACCCCGCTGATCAGCGCCCAGGGCATGACCCCGCAAGGCCAGCCGATCCAGCTGCCGCCGGCGCTGATGAAGACCGCCTTCGAACTGCCGGCTGGCGGCGAAGGCGATGTGACCGAGCTGGGCAATGGCGAGTATTTCGCCGTCCGCGTCGAGCAGGTGGTCCCCCCCGCCCTGCCGCCGCTGGCGGAGGTGAAGGAGCAGCTGTCCCGCATCATCGTCATGCAGCGCACCGCCGACCGCATGCGCGCCCGCGCTGACGCCCTGGCCGAACGAGTCCGCAAGGGCGAGAGCCTCGACGCCGTAGCGGCCTCCGCCGGCGCCCAGATCAAACGCGCCACCGGCCTGTCGCGTCTGACCGCTCAGCAGAACCAGACCCTGAGCCCGCAGATCCTCGGCGAAGCCTTCGCGCAGAAGCCGGGTTCGGTGTTCACGGCTCAATCGAGCCAGTTCGCCTTCTCGGTGGCCAAGGTCGAGAATGTCCGCGGCGGCGATCAGGCCCAGATGGCCCAGGCGGCCGAAGGCATGCGCCGGCAGTTGACCTACGGCATCTTCCAGGACATGGGCCAGGCGACCGCCGCCTATGCCCGTAAGGCGGTGAAGGTCGCCACCAACCTCGATCGCGCCCGCGCCGCCATCGGCGTCGATCCCGAGATCGCCAAGAAGGCTCCGGCGGACGCCAAGACTGCTCCGGAGAAGGCGAAATGAGTTTAGAGCCGGCGTTCAGCCCCTTCGCCGAGGCTTATGACGCCGGCAGACCTCAAGTCGTCTGGACGCGTCTGATCGACGATCTGGAGACCCCGGTCTCCGCCTATATGAAGATCGCGGGCGGCCGCCCCTACGCCTTCCTGTTCGAGTCCGTGGAAGGCGGCAAACATCGCGACCGCTACTCCATCGTGGCGATGAACCCAGATCTCGTCTGGCGCTGTCATGGAGACAAGGCCGAAATCGCCGAGGGATGGGATGGGGTTGCGTCCGGCGCCTTCAAGCCCCAGGACGCCGGCGCGCTGGAAAGCCTGCGCGATCTGGTCGCCGCCAACCGCATCCCCCTGCCCGCCGGTCTGCCGCCCATGGCCGCCGGCCTGTTCGGCGCGGTGGGATACGACATGGTGCGCCTGGCCGAGCATCTGCCCGACATCAACCCCGACACGCTGGGCCTGCCCGACGGGATCATGACCCGTCCGTCCATCGTCGCGGTGTTCGACGCCATTGCGCAGGAGATCGTTTTGGTGACTAGCGTCCGCCCGGACGGAGGTTCGGCTCAGGCCGCCTACGACGCCGCCAAGGCCCGACTCCAGGCGGTGATGACGGATCTCCGCGCCCCCCTTGAACGCGCCGAGCCGCACGCGCCCCGCGAGCAGCCGGCCTTCGAGACAAAGGTCAGCCGCGCTGACTATGCGGACGTCGTAGATCGCGCCAAGGACTACATCCGCGCTGGCGATATCTTCCAGGTGGTGCCCAGCCATCGCTTCAGCGCGCCGTTCGAGCTAGAGCCCCTGGCGCTCTACCGCTCGCTGCGCCGGACCAACCCGTCGCCGTTCATGTTCTTCCTGAACTTCGGCGACTTCCAGATGGCCGGGTCGAGCCCGGAGGTCATGGTGCGCATGCGCGACGGCAAGATCACCATCCGCCCGATCGCCGGGACCCGCCCCCGCGGCCAGACGCCGGAAGAGGACCTGGCGCTGGAGCAGGAGCTGCTGGCCGATCCGAAGGAGCGATCTGAGCATCTGATGCTGCTCGACCTGGGACGCAACGACGTGGGCCGCGTGGCCATGCTGCGCGACGAAGGCTCCAACGGCGCTGACGCCCCGTCCAAGGGCATGTCGGTCCGCGTGACGCAGAGCTTCGTGATCGAGCGCTACAGCCATGTCATGCATATCGTCTCCAACGTTGAGGGCGATGCGCCTGACGGCTTGGATCCGGTGGATGTGCTGATGGCCGCCCTGCCCGCCGGCACAGTCTCGGGCGCGCCGAAGGTGCGGGCCATGGAGATCATCGACGAGCTGGAGATCGAGAAGCGCGGCGTCGGTTACGCCGGGGCGGTCGGCTACTTTGGCTCCGACGGTTCGGTGGACACCTGCATTGTCCTGCGCACCGGTCTGGTGAAGGACGGCGTGCTCTACGTCCAGGCGGGCGGCGGCGTCGTCGCCGACAGCGATCCTGACGCCGAGTACGACGAGACCCTCAACAAGTCCCGAGCTCTCAAACGCGCCGCCGAGGAAGCCTGGCGCTTCGCCTAGGCGGCCAAGGCCCGCTTGTGGATGGCGGTCACGCTCTCCTGAGCCGACAGGGCCGCACCCTCCTGCCAGGCGTTGAGGTAGCTCATGTGCTCGCCCGCGAAGTAGAACGGGCCGTCCGGCTTGCTGAGCGTGGCGTAGTCGGTGGAGCGCTGCTCCTCACGCCAGCCCACGGCCACGCCTTCGTTGAAGGCCGTCTGACGCCAGGACACCGTGGCGGGCAGCATCAGCTCCTTGCCTCGGCCCGGGTGGAACGTCTCGATCACTTTGCGTGACAGGGCGAAGCGGTCGTCGAAGGACTTTGCCTCGAACTTCAGGCGGTTCTCCGGACCGGAAAAGCCGATCGAGTATGCTCCGACGATGACCCCTGTCTTCTCGCCGAAGCCGCCGCTGGGGTACCAGACGACTTCGCTCTCCTCGTCGGTCCAGCCCAGGCCGCCGTATTGGAAATCGTCCTGCTCCCAGAACCGCCGACTCTGCCAAGCAACCTTGGTGCCCGGCTCATAGTGGGCCGAGGCGATAGCCTGCTTCACCTCGGGCGCGAAATCGGACGGGATCTTCGCCAGGACCGGCAAGGGGATGGTGACGATGCAATAGTCGGCGTCTAGAGCCTTCTCCGCACCCGCCTCGTCATAGACGATGCGGACACCCTCACCCGCTTTGCCGACCTTCTTCACGACGGCGCTGAAGCGGACGGACGACTTCACCGGCTCGTAGAGGGCGTAGGCGATGCGGTCCATGCCGCCCACGGGCTCAAGCATGGTCGCCTGCATCTCCGTGATCTCCTCGAAGATCAGACTCGCGCCCCAAAAGCGCGACGACATCATGTCCTGCAGCTTGAGCGACGCGCCGGGGATGGCGGGTCGGGCGTAGGCGCCCGGCGCCTGGGTGAAGACCGAGCGGACCGAGCCCGTATAGGTGCGGCTGGCCGACAGGTCGCCATAGGCCGCCAGGTAGTCGAGCAGCATCTGCTTATCGACGCCGGTCAGCTCCTGATCCAGCGAACCCTTGCCGATGGCCTTGGACAGCAGCTCGGCGAAGACGCCTCGGGTGTCGTTCACCGCCTGGCTCTCGGTGGTCACCTTGCCGTTGAAGAGGAGCTTGGCGGAGCGGTTGGCGTTGACCAGAACCTCCAACGGCACGCCCAGCTCCTGGCAGTAGCCGATGATGGCGTGGTGCCATTGCGGAATGCGAGCGGGTCCGGCGTTGAAGTAGTGGTGCTTGCCGCGCTCCCACTCCACCACCTGATCCGGCCTGCCGATCTGCTGGATGCGGTCGCCGCCGCGAATGGACCAGCAACGGCCGCCCGGGCGATCGCGCGCCTCCAGGACCGTGACCTGGTAACCGCCTTTCCTGAGCTCGTAGGCGGCGACCAGACCGGCGATCCCAGCGCCGAGCACCGCGACCTTCTTTCCCGCGCCCGAACCCGCCGGCAGCTTCGGGGTTCCGGCATAGGCACGAGGAGCCGCCAGCAGGCCCATGCCCATCATGGTCGTGTAGAGCGCGCCGTAGCCGCCCGCTTGACCCACCGCCCTCAAGAAACGCCGACGCGAAATGCCCATGAAGTCCCCCTTGATCTTCTGATCAAAGGCATGGATCGCAGCGCCTACAATGCACGGATCGCGGGTTTTCAAAACCAGCGTTACGGCGCCTGTTCATCAGGCGCCCTCGCCCGATTCAGAGCGGCTTGGCGGGATCCACGGGCGACGCGTCGTTCGCCAGGGTCTCCTTTGGCAACCGCTCGGTGATCACTGGGGGCGCCAGCACCATCGCGACCACGAAGGCCAGGGCGCAGAACGCCGCGAACGCCGCCGCGGCGAGCGCCGGCAACACCCGCTCGCGCCTGACCGGCGGCTTCAGCAGGCCGCGCGCATAGGCCATGGCGGCAGGATCTATCGCGGGTTGTCGGACTGACATGACGTTAAGGATGCGCGAGTCGCAAAAGCTTGGCGAGAAGCCTCGTGAAGGACTACATCCACCCCTAGTGAAAGGCGGCGCATGATCCTCGTCATCGATAACTATGACAGCTTCACCTACAACCTCGTCCACTATCTGAACGAGCTTGGGGCGCAGACGATCGTGCATCGCAATGACGCCCTGTCGGTGCAGGAAGCGCTGGCCCTGAAGCCATCCGCGATTCTGCTCTCGCCTGGGCCCAAGGCCCCCGCTCAGGCCGGAATCTGCCTGCCTATTCTGCGGGCTGCGCCGGACGACCTGCCAATCCTTGGCGTCTGCCTGGGCCATCAGGCCATCGGCGAAGCCTATGGCGGCGACGTGATCCGCGCCAAGTCGATCATGCACGGCAAGACCAGCCAGATTCGCCATACCGACAAGGGCCTGTTCAAGGACCTGCCGGACGGCTTCACCGCCACCCGCTATCACAGCCTGGCCATCGACAGGACGACACTTCCGGACGAGCTGGAGGTCACCGCCTGGACGGATGACGGCGAGATCATGGGCGTGCAGCACAAGACGCGCCCGGTCCACGGCGTGCAGTTCCACCCCGAATCCATCGCCACAGAGGGCGGTCATCAGTTGCTGGCCAACTTCCTGGACATCGCGGGCGTCAACAGGAACCCGACAACCTATGTCTGACGCCTTCAAACCGCTGCTGGCCAAGCTGGCGGACGGTCAGACGCTTTCGGAAGCCGACGCCGAGACCTTCTTCGCCGCCTGTCTGCGGGGAGAGCCCACTAGCGCCCAGGTCGCCGCGGCGGTGACCGCCATGCGACTGCGCGGCGAGTCGATCGGCGAGATCGCCGCCTGCGCCCGCGCCATGCGTCGCGCCGCGACCATGCTGGATCACCCGTTCGAGGTGATCGACGTCTGCGGCACCGGCGGCGACGGCCTGCACACCTACAACGTCTCCACCGCCGTGGCCTTCGTCGCCGCTGGCGGCGGGCTTAAGGTCGCCAAGCACGGCAACCGCGCCATCTCCTCCCGCTCGGGCACGGCGGACGTTTTGACGGCCCTGGGCGTCAGGATCGACGCCAACGCG
The DNA here is from genome assembly GCA_913776195.1 of uncultured Caulobacter sp. Classification (GTDB taxonomy): domain Bacteria; phylum Pseudomonadota; class Alphaproteobacteria; order Caulobacterales; family Caulobacteraceae; genus Caulobacter. The sequence continues at coordinate 85,532 of CAJYMH010000025.1, read as the reverse complement.
GAACAACAGAGACGCGCGCTGGAGATCGCCAACATCTGCTTCATGTTCGCGCCGGCCCACCACGGCGCGATGCGGCATGTGACCCCGATCCGGGCGGAGCTGGGCTTCCGGACTGTGTTCAACCTGCTCGGCCCCCTATCCAATCCAGCGGGCGCGAGCCGTCAGGTGATGGGCGTCTATGACCCGCGCCTGGTGGAGCCGCTGGCGCGCGTACTGGGCGCGCTGGGCGCCAAACGCGCCTGGACCGTCCACGGCTCGGGCATGGACGAACTGACCACCACGGGAGAAAGCGTCGTCTGCGAGTGGAGCGAGGGGCGCGTTCGCCATTTCACCATCACGCCTGAGGCCGTGGGTCTGCCCCGCGCCGCCCTGGCCGACCTGACCGGCGGTTCGCCCGAACAGAACGCCACCGCCCTGGTGGAGCTGCTGGACGGCAAGCGCGGCGCCTATCGCGACATCGTCCTGCTCAACGCCGCCGCCGCCTTCCTGGTCGGCGAGCAGGTGGAGACCCTGATCGAGGGGGTGGAGCGCGCCGCCGACGTCATCGACGACGGCCGCGCCAAAAACGCCCTCGCCGCTCTTATCGAAGCAACCGCCTGATGACCGACATCCTCGCCAAGATCGCCGCCTATAAGCGTGAGGACGTCGCCAGCCGCAAGACGGTCCGCAGTCAGGCGGACCTCGACGCCGCAGCTAGGGAAGCGTCCCCAACGCGCGGCTTTCGCGCCGCCTTAGAAGCCAATCATGCTCCCGGCCGCTTATCTCTGATCGCCGAGATCAAGAAGGCGTCGCCGTCGAAGGGTCTGATCCGCGCCGATTTCGACCCGCCCGCCTTGGCCCGCGCCTACGAGGCTGGCGGCGCCGCGTGCTTGTCGGTGCTGACCGACGGCCCGAGCTTCCAAGGCGACGACACCTATCTGGCCGCCGCGCGCGACGCGGTGGCTTTGCCCGCCATCCGCAAGGACTTCCTCGTCGATCCCTGGCAGGTGGCCGAATCGCGCGCTCTGGGCGCAGACGCCATCCTGGTCATCCTAGCCATGATCGACGACACCCTGGCCGGCGAGCTGATGTCCGAGGCGGCGCGGCTGGGCATGGACGCTCTGGTCGAGGTCCATGACGAGGCTGAGATGGACCGAGCCGGCAAGCTGGGTTCAACCCTTGTCGGCGTGAACAACCGCGACCTGAAGAGCTTCGTGGTGGATCTGGCGGTCACCGAACGCTTGTTTCCCTTGGCTCCACGGGACGCGCTGCTGGTCACCGAAAGCGGCCTGTTCACCGCCGACGACGCTCGTCGCATGGAAGCCGCCGGCGCCAAGGCGATGCTGGTCGGCGAAAGCCTGATGCGGCAGGACGATGTGAGCACGGCGACGCGGACGCTCCTCGGCTGAACGGCAGCTTCGCTGTTAACTTGACACTAACCAAGAACGCCTAGAGAACATCCTCATGTGTTAGCGGTTTGTTCCGCAGCTCCCGTGAGGCTGATCCGATGCTTACCCGCAAGCAGCACGAACTCCTGATGTTCATTCATGAGCGCATCAAGGAGACCGGCGTGTCCCCGTCCTTCGACGAGATGAAGGAGGCGCTGGACCTGGCGTCCAAGTCAGGCATCCACCGCCTGATCACGGCGCTGGAGGAGCGCGGCTTCCTGCGTCGACTCCCTCACCGGGCCCGTGCGCTTGAGGTTGTGAAGCTTCCGTCCCAAGCCACCACGTCCGCACCGCCCAAGGGCCGCGGCGCCTTCCGCCCCGAGGTGATCGAGGGCACGCCGCATCTGGCGGCGCCAGAACCGGTTGTCGCCAATGACGTGCGCGAGCTGCCGGTTCTGGGCCGCATCGCCGCGGGCGTGCCGATCGAGGCCATCCAGCACGAGCGCGACCGCCTGACGGTGCCGGAGAGCATGCTGGGCGCGGGCGAGCACTACGTCCTGGAGGTTCAGGGCGACTCAATGATCAACGCCGGCATCCTCGACGGCGACTATGTGGTTATCCGCCGCGGCGACACCGCCACCTCGGGCGAAATCGTCGTGGCCCTCGTGATGGGCGAGGAAGCCACTCTGAAGCGGCTTCGCAAGAAGGGCGCCTCTATAGCTCTGGAAGCCGCTAATCCGGCCTACGAGACCCGTATTTTCGGCCCCGATCAGGTACAGGTGCAGGGCAAGCTGGTCGGACTGATCCGCCGCTACCACTAACAGCCTCGATAGTTTGGAAATTTGACGACCTTGGGCGCTCAGCGCACCCAGGGTCGTTTTCCTCTGAGCGGCTGCGCCCCGACTATCCGCCAGCCTTGACGGGTTCGATAGAGTTCGGCCAAGCCGCCGGCCGCGAAATCTTCCGCATCCAGAATAAGCACGCCGTCGCAAGCGGACGGAAGCTCCGGGCGCTTGCCTCGCAGCACCACCTCGCTCCCCGAACACAGCGCCTCCAGCTTGGGCGCCCATCGGGTCCAGCTGGCGGCCGTGCGGACGGGCGCTTCGGCGTCCGGAAAGCATGTATACCCTCTACATATGTACATGTCACCGCCGACCTGTTTGGCGAGACCACGACAGCGCATCCTAAACTTCGCTCCGAACCTTCGAGCCTCTGGCCAAAGCAGGACGCCTTTGCGCTCCAGCCGAACGGCGGCGGCGGCTCCCTCAGCATCGATCCAGACGTCCGGCGCCGCCGGGCGAGGCCAGAGCAGAACCGCCAAGGAGAGTGGAAGCCCAACCCATCGCAGGCGGCCGTTCCACAGACAGAGCATCATGATGCCGATGAACGCCACCCGCATCGCGGCGTCAGGAGCGCTTGGGACCACGGCGTCGGCTCCGGCGCTTCTCCAAACCACGCCGCCAGCACCGTCATCATCTCAATGCCCCACCCCGCCCCAGACAGGAAAGGGCGGCCGACGCCGAGGAGCGCCGACATCGCGCCTACGGCCAGAAACGGCATGATTAAAAAGGACGACAACGGCGCCTCATCCCGCAGCCAAGTGATCAGCCCGGCCGCACTAGGAGTGCGCGGAAGCCGCGTGCTAAGACGCCGCCCACTGATCCGAGCGTTCGAAAGACCTATGTCCTCTCCCGTCGTCACCCGCTTCGCCCCCTCGCCCACCGGTTACCTGCACATCGGCGGCGCGAGAACGGCGTTATTCAATTGGCTATATGCGCGCCATACGGGTGGCAAGTTTCTGCTACGCGTAGAGGATACTGACCGCGAACGTTCGACGGATGCTGCTGTTCAGGCCATCTTCCAGGGCCTGGATTGGATGGGTCTCCAGGCCGACGAAGAGCCGGTCTTCCAGTTCTCCCGCGTGGAGCGCCACAAGGAAGCCGTGCAGCAGCTGTTGGACAGTGGTCGCGCTTATCGCTGCTGGCTGGCCGGCGACGAACTGGAGGCCGAGCGCGAGAAGGCCAAGACCGCCGGCCATGCCCTGCGTTCGCCGTGGCGAGACCGCACCGATGGCGACCTCGCTCAGCCGCATGTGATCCGCTTCAAGGGTCCGCTCGATGGCGAGACCCTGATCCCGGATCTTGTCCAGGGCGAGGTGACGTTCCAGAACAAGACCTTGGACGATCTGGTCCTGCTGCGTTCCGACGGCGCGCCGACCTACAACCTCGCCGTGGTGGTCGATGACCACGACATGGGCGTCACCCACATCATCCGCGGCGATGATCACCTGAACAACGCCGCCCGCCAGGCCCTGATCTATCAGGCGCTGGACTGGGCGTTGCCGACCTTCGCGCACATTCCGCTGATTCACGGCCCGGACGGCGCCAAGCTGTCCAAGCGCCACGGCGCCCAGGCGGTCGGCGACTTCGAGGACATGGGTTATCTGCCGGAAGCCATGCGCAACTATCTGGCCCGTCTCGGCTGGAGTCACGGAGACGACGAAATCTTCTCCGACGAGCAGGCCATCGGCTGGTTCGACATCGCCGACGTCAACAAGGGCGCGGCGCGCCTGGACTGGGACAAGCTGGCCTTCGTCAACGCCCACTACATCCGCGCCGCCGACGACGCGCGCCTCGCCGATCTGGTGCTTCAGGTTCTGGCCAAGCGGGGCGAGGGCGCCGAGAAGGACAAGCTGCTGGCCGCCCTGCCCTTCGTGAAGGAACGTGCCAAGACGATCCTGGAGCTGGCCGATCAGCTCGCCTTCGCGCTGAAGACCCGCCCCATCGCGCTGGACGTGAAGACAAAGGGCCTCCTGACCGAAGACACTGGCGGCCGCCTTTCGCGCTTGCGAGAAGCCCTATCGGGCGTCAACGACTGGACCTTCGAGACCCTGGAGCCGGCGCTCAAGGCCTTCGCGGAGTCTGAGGGCGTGGGCCTAGGGAAAATCGGCCCGGCGCTGCGTGGGGTCCTGACCGGCGGCGCGCCCGCGCCCGACCTGGCCAAGATCCTTGCGGCGCTCGGTCGCACAGAGAGTCTCGTTCGGATTCACGATGCGCTTTCGCAAACGCAGTAAGGCGCTATAACGCACCGCAAACGCCCGTTGGGGCACAGCTACAGAGGGATTGGGAATGAGCGACAAAGCTGTCCTGACCATCGGCGATAAGTCGTACGACCTGCCGATCATGAAGGGGTCGACCGGCCCGGACGTCGTCGATGTCCGCAAGTGGTACGCCGAATCGGACACCTTTACGTTCGACCCGGGCTTCACCTCGACGGCGTCCTGCGAAAGCAAGATCACCTATATCGACGGCGACGCCGGCGTGCTGCTGCATCGCGGCTACCCGATCGACCAGCTGGCTGAGAAGTCGAGCTTCCTGGAAGTCTGCTACCTGCTGCTGAACGGCGAGCTGCCGAACGCCGCGGAGTTCGCCAAGTTCGACAACAACATCACCTACCACACGATGTTGCACGCGCAGTTCGACCGCTTCTTCGAGGGCTTCCGTCGCGACGCCCACCCGATGGCGGTCATGACCGGCGCGGTCGGCGCGCTGTCGGCCTTCTACGCTGACAGCATGAACGTCGATGACGCCCGTGAACGCGAAATAAGCGCTCATCGCCTGATCGCGAAGATGCCGACCATCGCGGCCCGCGCCTACAAGTACACGATCGGCCAACCGTTCGTGACGCCGCGCAACGACCTGTCGTATTCGGAAAACTTCCTGCGCATGTGCTTCGCCGTTCCGGCGGAGGACTGGAAGCCGAACCCGGTGCTGACCCGCGCCATGGACCGAATCTTCATCCTGCACGCCGACCACGAGCAGAACGCCTCGACCTCGACGGTCCGCCTGGCCGGTTCGTCGGGCGCTCACCCGTTCGCCTGCATCGCCGCCGGCATCGCCTGCCTGTGGGGCCCGTCGCACGGCGGCGCCAACCAGGAAGCCCTGGAGATGCTCGAGCAGATCGGCTCGGTCGAGAACATCCCGGCCTTCATCGAAGGCGTGAAGAAGCGCGAGTACAAGCTGATGGGCTTCGGCCACCGCGTGTACAAGAACTTCGACCCGCGCGCGAAGGTCATGCAGAAGACCTGCCATGAGGTCCTCGGCCAGCTGGGCATCAACGACCCGCTGCTGGAAGTGGCCATGGAGCTGGAGAAGATCGCCCTGAGCGATCCGTTCTTCATCGAGCGCAAGCTGTACCCGAACATCGACTTCTATTCGGGCATCACCCTGCGCGCGATGGGCTTCCCGACCAACATGTTCACCGTGCTGTTCGCTCTGGCCCGCACCGTGGGTTGGATCAGCCAGTGGAAGGAAATGTTCGAGGATCCCACCCGCAAGATCGGCCGTCCGCGTCAGCTCTACACGGGCGCGACGCAACGGGACTACATCCCGGTCGACAAGCGCTAGGCTTCGACGCCATTCTGATTGCGGCGGCTCCTCATGGAGCCGCCGTTTTCGTTTCTGGAGCCCGCCATGATCAGCAAGCTCGCCCTCGCCTCAGTTCTGATAGCCCTGCCCGCGCCGCTGCTCGCCGCCCCGGCCCTCGCCCCTGCCGACGCCGCCCGCGAGGACGCCGCGATCCGCAAGGTGATCGCCGACATGCAGGCAGCCTGGAACCGCGGCGACTATCGCGGCTACATGGCCGGCTTTCAGAACCCCGGCGTAATCTTCGTCTCGGGCGGAAAGTTCCAGGATGGCTGGCAGGGCACGCTGGATCACTACATCCGCGACTACGGCGACTCCGCCGATACGCGCGGTACGCTTGCCTTCTCGGACATCCGCATCGAGTTTCTGGCCCCGGACGCGGCGCAGCTGATCAGCCGCTATCATCTGGAGCGCCCGGCCAAGGCGATGAGCGGGATCAACACCCGCCTGATGCGCAAGATCGACGGGCGCTGGGTGATCGCCCTGAACCACGTCTCGGCCTACGACGTGCCATCGGCCAGCAAGTAGGCCCTAGACAACCTGCCCCGCCGCCCAGCCGCTCGACCAGGCCCACTGGAAATTGTAGCCGCCCAGCCAGCCGGTGACGTCGACCACCTCGCCGATGAAGAAGAGGCCCGGGACTGCCTTCACCTCCATGGTCTTGCTGTCCAGGGCGTCTGTATCGACGCCGCCCAGGGTGACCTCGGCCGTACGATAGCCTTCGGAGCCGACGGGCTTCACCCGCCAACGGTTCACCGCCTCGTCGATGGCCCGCAGCACCTTGTCCGGCGTATCCGCCAGATTGCCTTTCGCTCCGGCCTCGGCGGCCAGCAAGTCGGCGATGCGCGACGGCACGACAGCGGTCAGGGCGTTATGCACCGCCTGGCGGGGATTGGACGCCTTCGCCGCCTTCAGCATCTCGAACACATTCACGCCGGGCGCCATGGCGATCTCGATCTCGCCGCCCTCGCGCCAATAGGAACTGATTTGCAGGATCGACGGTCCGCTCAAGCCGCGATGCGTGAACAGCATGCCCTCGGCGAACTTCGTCTTGCCGCTCGCCACCACGGCGTCCACCGCCACGCCAGCCAAAGGTTTCAGCCGCTCCAGTTTGGACGGATCGAAGGTCAGCGGCACCAGCGCCGGCCGCGTTTCACGCACCGGCACGCCGAAGTGCGCCGCGATCTCGTAACCCAGACCGGTCGCGCCCATCTTAGGGATCGACTTGCCGCCGCACGCCACCACCAACGCTGCGCAACGCACAACCCCGGTGTTCAGCCGAACCTCATAACCCTCATCCGCGTGGTCAATGTCCTGAACCGCCGCCTCGAGCCGCAAAGTGACGCCCGCGTTTTCCATTTCATTGAGCAGCATCTCGATGATCTGCTTGGCTGAGCCGTCGCAGAAGAGCTGCCCGAGGGTCTTCTCGTGCCAGGCGATCCGATAGCGATCGACCAAGGCGATGAAGTCGCGCTGGGTGTAGCGGCGCAGCGCCGAGATGCAGAAACGCGGGTTGCCGGAGATATAGGCCTCGGGCCGCACGTCCAGATTAGTGAAGTTGCAGCGTCCGCCGCCACTGATCCGGATTTTCTCGCCCGGTGCGCTGGCGTGATCGATGACAAGGACTTTCCGTCCTCGTTTGCCCGCCTCGATGGCGCACATCATGCCGGCGGCGCCGGCGCCGATCACGACGACGTCGAAGTTCTGCAAGAGATCAGTCCCGGTGAATGAGGGAGCGCCCTTGTGCTCGCAACGATGCGGCCGGTCAACGCCGCCTACTCGGCGGGAACCGCCACCGAGGCTTGGCCGATCGGCATCGGCAGGATCAGGCTGAACACTGAACCGCGCGGCGTACCGGCGCGCGCCTGAACCCGACCGCCCATCAACTCGGCCAGATCGCGGCTCACCGCCAGCCCTAGCCCCGTGCCTCCATAGGTCTTCGCGGTCCTCGCCGCGCCTTGGACATAAGGCGTGAACAACCTCTCCACAGCATCGGGCGGCACGCCTGGCCCATCGTCGATCACGTCGATGCGGACCTGTTTCATGCCGCCTTGCCGCTGAACGCTGAGACGAAGAGCGATACGCCCCCGATCCGTGAACTTGATGGCGTTGGACAGAAAGTTATTGAGGATCTGACGCAGGCGGTTCGGGTCGCCCTGCACCCAGATCGGGCCGCTGCCAGCGTCTGGAGCCTCAAACTCAAGCCCCTTGGCGTAGGCCGCCGTCTCCCAGAACCTGGCGACATCCACAATGCTGCTGACCAGTTCAAAGTCCCGCATGTCCAGCGCCATGGCCCGCGCCTCGACCTTCGAGCGATCGAGCAGATCATCCAGAAGCTTGCCCATCAGGCGGCTCGCATCAGAAATGGTTCTCGCTGCGGAGCTGACCTTGTGCGGCGGCACGCCGTCCTCGATCAGGGCGGCGCCCGCTGCGACGGTGATAAGAGGCGTGCGAAGCTCATGGCTCACGATCGCGGCCATGGCGGCGCGATTGGCCACCGCCTCCTCCGCCTCACGACGGCGAGTTTCGGCCTCTTGCCGGGCAGCAAGCTCCGCCTTTCTCGCGCGATAAATCCGCTCCCAGGCCGCATGAGCGCCCGACAGGAACAAGCCAAAGCAGAGCGCCAGCACCCACACCTTGCCGTTCCCGCTGACCGCGGCATGCACGATCATCGCGATGGTCGTAAAGACGAAAGGCGTGGCGCCGACATAGAAGACCGCCCGCGATTCCAGCGCCGAGGTGGCGTTCACCAGCACAACGCCTGTCAGCAGGAGGAGCGAGATGGTGGTGGAGGTCAGATCGCCCTTGGTCCACAGGTAGTAGATCACCGAGCAGCCGATCACCGGCAGGAAGGTGATCACGGTTAGAGCCGCCATTCGCCCGCCGACCGAAGCGCTCGCGCGGGCCGGATCAAGCCGGAAGGGCCGCATGACGAAGAATTCGATGGTCTGGCCGATCACATTGGCGACGAGCCACGGAAGGATCAGACGAGCCTCGCCCAGTTCGTAGAGGGCCCAGCACATGCCGAGGAGGGTCGATAGCCGAACAGGCGCCTGCCGCAGACGCTCGTGCGCGCTGGCGGCCAGTCCCCGGCGTAGTTCCTCGTCGTCACGCAGCACTCTCAGCCTCCCCCAGGCGGCGAAGCGAGTTTACCCAAGGCGCGGCTTCACGACAAAGCCCATGCGGACACAGCGGGCGTATGTCGCACCCGTTAGGCTAGCTGGGTTTGCGCTCGAACAGGATGACCGGCTCGTTACGATAGGTGGCGTAGGCGAAGGGCGCGAACCCCATCTTCTCGGCCACCTTCACGGACGCGGCGTTGTCGATGTTGATCATGCAGACCGTTCGCGCATCGGGACCGAAATGCTGCTCGCCCCAGGCCAGTACGGCGGCGAGCGCTTCGCTCGCATAACCTTTTCCGTGCGCATTCGGGGCCAGCGCCCATCCCGCTTCCGGCGTATCGCCAAATGACGGCTCCAGAGTTCTCTGGAAGTCACCGAAGCCGATCTCGCCAAGATAGCGGCCGGTCCCCTTCTCCTCGATAACCCAGAAGCCGTAGCCTAGGGCGACCCAGTGGCCGATGTAGCGAAGGATGCGCGGCCAGACCTCTTCACGGCTCTGCGGTCGACCACCAATGAAACGGGTCACGGTCTCGTCGCCCCACAAAGCCGCGCTGGCGTCGAGATCGCTGGTCCGGAACTCCCTGAGGATCAGACGTTCGGTTTCGATGACGGGAGCCTGGGTCGGCATGTTTCAGTTCCTCTCGGCGGTCAGGCGCAGAATCGCCTTTGCGGCGACCTCCGAAGGATCAGGACCGCCCCGTCCCATGAGGTCCAGAGCCGTAAATTGCTTTTCCGCCTGCCTTCGTCGCAAACCGGGATCATTGAGACGCTTCTCGATCTCAGCCGCCAGCTTCGGGCCTGTGCACTCCTTCTGAATGAGCTCGGGGGCGACGAATTCACGAGCGGCGATATTGAACAGAGTGATCCACGGCGTGAGGATCAGGTGCTTCAGGATCGCGTGGGTGATGTTCCCGATCCTATAGGCGACCACCATGGGCACGCCGGCCAGGGCCAGTTCTATTGTCACCGTGCCGCTGCAAGCCAGGGCGACCGTTCCGGCCACCATGGCGTCGTCCTTCAACGCCTCGTCCTCGATGACGTGGGCGCGATAGGGCCAAGCCTCCGCCCGCGCCTTCACCGTCTTCGTCACGGTCGAAGCCGCCGGGATCACGATATGCAGATCACGATGGCCGGTCTTCAAGCGACTAACCGCGTCCTCGAAAACCGGCATCATGCGCTCGATCTCCGAGGGGCGGCTTCCCGGGAGCACCAGCAGGATAGGCTCATCCGCATGCGCCCCGATGGCCTCGCGCAAGCGGCGAGGATCGGCGTTGGAGAAATCTTTGGCCAAGGCGCCGTTGCCCACAAACGTGGTCGGCAAGCCTTCCTTCTCGAAGTATGGGGCGTCGAAGGCGTGGATCGCCAGGAGATGATCCACCGCACCGGCGAGCACCTTGGCCCGGCCTGGCCGGGAGGCCCAGACCTGAGGCCCCACGTATTTCACCAACAGGATGTTGGGGTCGATCTCTCGAAGAGCCTTGGCCACCCGCACGGTGAAACCCCAGCTGTCGATGAGGATGGCGATGTCAGGACGATCGACGCGCGCCATGGCGGCGGTCTCGGCGACCCGCTTCTTGACCCGGCCGTAAGCGCGGACGCCCTCCCACAGGCCGAGAATCGAGAGTTCTGCGATGTCGAAGGGACTGTCGATCCCCTCCTCCGCCATGCGTGCGCCGCCGACGCCTATGAAGCGCACCTTGGCGCCGAGACGCTTCTTCAGCGCCCGCATCAGTTCCGCCCCGCGGCTGTCGCCGGACGCCTCGGCCGCCACAAGCATGACGGTCAGGGGCTTGGTCACGAGTTTGACGCCTCCAACCCGATGATGAAGACGCCCAGTTCCTCGGCCATGGCGATCACCGCCGCCTGATCAAGAACCAGCAGCCGTCCCGCCTCACCAACGATGCCGGCCAATCCGGCGCGGGCGACGCGTTGCACTGTCGCCACGCCGATTGTGGGCAGGTCCACCTTGGTTTCCTGAATCGGCTTGGGAGCCTTTGCCAGCACGCCGCAGGGGGCGCTGGTCGAACCGCGCAGGGCCTCTGGCAGTTCGGCGACACGGCGCAGCATGGCGTCGGTGCCTTCCTGCGCCTCAACGGCCAGGACAAGGCCGCGACAGACGACGCAGCCCTGTCCGACGTCCAGGCGTCCGATCTGGCGCGCGACGTCCAGCGCGCGTTCGATATCGGCGATGTCGGCGTCACGCGGGCGAAGGCGGCCCAACGACCCGACGGGTAAGGTCAGTTCGGCCATGACCTCATGCGCGCCTTCGATCGCGAAGCCTTCCTTCTCGAACTCCGCCAAAATCCGTCGCAGCAAGGCGTCATCGCCATCCCTCGCGGCTGCGATCACGCCAGGAAGCGCCGCAAGACCGCGAAGGTCAGGTTTCAGGGCGGCGAAGTCGGGACGCGCGACGTTGCCAGCGAAGCAGACCGCCTCGCAGCCGGCCGCGCGCAGGGCCTTAATGCACTTGCCCAATTCCGCCAGCCCGACATCCGCACCGGGAAATTCCGCCAGATCCGGCCCGGCGAAGCCGCGCAGCCGCATGACCGCGAAGGGCCGACCCGCCGACTGGCAGTACCTGGCGATTTCGACCGGAAGCGCGCCGCCGCCGGCGATCAGACCCAGCTTGCGCACGACGTCAGACCTCGCGCTCCGGCAGGCAGAGCGGCCGGTTGGCGTCGGCACGGATAAAGTCCACGATCTCCATCACCTCTGGCGAGGTGGCATGGTTCTCGGCGACTTCGTCGATACGCTCCTGAAAGGTGCCTTCGTCAGCGAAAAGCAGGCGATAGGCGGCGCGCAGGGCGTTGATCGTCTCCCGCGAGAAGCCCCTGCGCTTCAGGCCGACCAGGTTGAGGCCCTCAAGATGGGCGTGGTTGCCCCAGACGGAGCCATAGGGGATGACGTCCTTGGTCACCGCAGCCAAGCCGCCGATAAAACTGTAGCGGCCGATACGACCAAACTGGTGCGCCGCCGCCAAGCCGCCCATGAACACGAAATCGCCCAGCACCACGTGGCCGCCCAGGGTCGCGCCCTTGGCCATGACCACGTTGTCGCCAACGATGCAGTCGTGGGCTACGTGCGCGGCGACCATGTAAAGGCCATCGGAGCCGATCGTGGTCACCCCGCGCCCCGACGCCGTGCCGGTGTGGAAGGTCACCTGCTCGCGGATGATGTTCCGCGCGCCGATGCGCAGTTCGGTCTTCTCGCCCTTATGCCCGAGGTGCTGCGGCGGGCCGCCCAGATTGGCGAACGGGTGCACGACGCAGCCCTCGCCTAGGGTGGTGACGCCCTCAATGACCACATGGCTCATCAGCTTGACGCCGGCGCCGAGGGTCACGTCCGGACCCACGATGCTGAAGGCGCCGACCTCGACGTCGTCCGCCAGCTGGGCGGCGGGATCAACCAGGGCTGTGGGATGGATGATGGGCATCAGCGGGGCGTCTCGACGACCATGGCGGCGAACTCCGCCTCGGCCGCGACCTTGTCGCCGACCATGGCCTGGCCACGGAACTTGAAGATGGACGAGCGAGCGCGAACGACCTCGACATTCATCCGCAGCACATCGCCCGGACGGACGGGGTGACGGAAGCGGCAGTTGTCCACGGACATGAACAGGATGGTCTTGCCCTCTACGTCCACTTCCAGCGATTTCGACATAAGGACCGCCCCGGTCTGAGCCATGGCCTCGACGATCAGTACGCCCGGCATCACCGGGTTTTCCGGGAAATGGCCCTGAAAGAAGGGCTCATTCATCGTCACGCACTTGATGCCGACGATAGACTGATTGGCGCGATAGTCCTCGGCCCGATCAACCAGAAGGAATGGGTAGCGATGGGGAATCCGCGCCAGGATCTCGCTGATGTCGATGGAGATCGACTGTTCGGTTTCCGCGCTCTTGCTCATTCAACACCCCCTTTGCGGCTGGACGCCATGCGTCCCAGCCACGCGGCTTCCCGCAACCATTGTCGGATCGGCTGGGCGGGAAATCCGCCCCAGGTTTCGCCGGCCGGCACGTTCTTCATCACACCCGCTCCAGCGCCGATACGAGCGCCGTCGCCGATGACCAGATGGTCCGCCACACCGGCCTGACCACCCATGCTTACCCCGTCGCCCACGACGGTGCTGCCCGATATGCCCGTATAGCCGGCCAGCACGCAGTTGCGGCCGATGCGGACGTTGTGGGCGATGTGGACCAGATTGTCGATCTTGGTGTTCTCGCCCACCACGGTGTCGTCATAGGCGCCGCGGTCGATACACGTATTGGCGCCGATCGTGACGTTGTCCTGCAGGAGCACACGGCCCAACTGCGGCAGATCGATGATCCCCGCCGCGCTCACCGCCGCGCCGAACCCCGGCTCGCCGATCACGACGCCGGCATAAATCCGGACACGGTCGCCGATCAGGGCGAAACCGATCACGGTCCGCGCGCCGATTTCGCAATCACGACCGATGACGACGCCAGGGCCGATGACCGCTCCGGGACCGATGCGCGTGCCACGGCCGATCTGAACGTCCGCGCCGATCACCGCACCGGGGGCGACTTCGACGCCTTCTTCCAGCCGCGCTGACGGATGAACGGCGGGCGCTCCCGCCTCAAAGGCGCGAGCACGATACAAACGCGATGCGACCGCCGCCCAGGCGACCTGCGGTCGGTCGACCACGATGACGGCGCAGCCATCGGGCGCCTCCGCAGCCATAGCCTGAGTGACGAAGCAGGCTCCCGCCTTCGTAGCCTTGAGATCAGCGACGTAACGCTTGTCGGAGAAGAAGCCGATGCTGGCCGCGTCCGCGCGGCCTAGCGGGGCGGCGGTCCGGATCTCGATATCGCCGGCCTCAGACGAAAGAAGCTGGCCACCCGTCAGGCTGGCCAGCTCCGAAAGCTTGGCCGGACCCAGGTCCTGGTAGAAACGTGGGTCCGGCATGGCTGTTCTCGATCCGTCTCTAGGTCCCGCGCCGCGGCGCGGGCGAGACTCACTTACGCGCAGGCGGCGTAGTTTGGGCAGCCGGGGCCGGCTGGTCCAGACGTTCGCGGTCGAAAGTGAAGGTCTGGATCTTGGCGTTCAGACCCTGGACCACCTGGTCGTTGATCGACATGGCCGGGTTACCGACCAGCACGGCGTTCTGGTCGATCAGCACAGCGCACTTCTGGGTCTGATAGACCTGACGAACGACCGGGTTCATTTCGGTGGCGACGCGATTCAGAGCCTTTTGCTCGGTGGCGGCGACTTCACGCTGGCGCAGCTGCGCCTTGCGCTCAAAGGCGTTGGCCTTCACCTGCAGAGCCGAAGCGCGTTGCTCCAGCGTGTTCTGGTCAAGCGTGGTGCGCTGGGTCTCAAGGGTCTTGGCTTCGTTTTCAAGCGCGGTGCGCTCGCTCGTCAGCTCGGAGTTCACTTGAGTGGCGATCTGCTGCAGGCGCGTGTTCACAGCCTTGCCGACCGCCGAATTGGCGACCACGGCGGCGCTGGAGAACAGGCAGACGCCGGGGATTGCGGCGCCATGGGTCATGGCCGGAGCGGCCGGAACGGCGGCAGGAGCCTGGGCCTGGGCCAGCGCGCTCGACGCGATGGCGAGACCGGCGACCACGCCGGAGGCGGTCGCGACGATGTTGCGGAAGGTCATTGGGTTTAGAACCTTGTGGAGGTGGAGAACCGGAACGTTTCGGTCCTATCGTAATCTTCTTTGGCCAAAATTCGGCTGAAGTCGAAACGGATGGGACCCATGGGCGACCGCCAGTGGATGCTGACGCCCGCCGAGGCGCGCAGGGACAGGTCGTCCCGAATGAACGGATCGAACACGCCCGGCTGCTCTTGCTTGTCTTCGTCGTCCAGCATGCCGACGGTGCCGAAATCGCTGAACAGGGACGCCTTGATGCCGTACTGTTCGGGCAGATAGGTCGGGATCGTCAGTTCCAGCGTTCCGATGGCGTAGAGCTTGCCGCCCAAGGCGTCGTCGTTGCCCGAAGTGTCGCGCGGACCAATGCCGGCGATCTCGAAGCCGCGGAATGAGTTGCCGCCCTTGTAGAAGCGGTCGTTGATCCGAATGCTGTCGCCGCTCCACCCCTCGATATAGCCGGCGGTGCCGACGAAGCTGAGGATGAAGTCGCGGTTGAAGCCGTGGAACCACCCGCCGCCGACTTCGGTCTTCAGGTAGTTCATGTCGCCGCCGAAGCCGGCGAGATCCTGGGTGAAGTCGCCGTACCAGCCGCGCGTGGGGTTGATCGGATCGTTACGGCGGTCCAGGCGCAAGCCATAACCGATAAGCGAAGTCACGAACGACCCGCGCTGACGACAGAGAATCTGCGACACCGAACCGCCGGAGCAGTACTCGTCGCCAATCATGACGTCGTCGGTCTTGAGCTGGTAGCGCATCGTCATCGACGCGTTCTGGGTCAAGGGGAAGCCGACGCGCAGGGTGCCGCCCAGCGAGCTGGTGTCGTAAGCCGCGAACTGGCTCAGATCGTAGCGGAACGAGAACAGGTCGATACCGGCCCGCAGGTCGCGCCCCATGAAGCGCGGCTCGGTGAAGCCAAGGTCGACCTGCTGACGCAGCGAACCGACCGAAACCCGGCCGCGGACGTTCTGACCGCGCCCCCGGAAGTTCCGCTCAGTGATGCCAAGGTCAATCACGGCCTTTTCGACCGAGGAGTAGCCGGCGCTGAAGGACAGTTCGCCCGTGGGCTGCTCCTCGACCTGCACGCGCAGGGTGGTGCGATCCGGCTGAGCGCTCGGTTGTTCGTCGATGGTCACGTCCTTGAAGAAGCCAAGGGCGCGGATCTGGTTACGCGAACGGTCCACCAGCACGCGGTTGTAGGCGTCGCCCTCAGCCACGTTCATTTCGCGCCGGACGACCGTGTCGAGGGTGCGGGTGTTGCCGACGATGTCGATGCGATCGATGTAGACGCGCGGACCTTCGCGGACGAGGAAGGTCACATCGACGGTCTTGTTCTCGCGGTTGGGCGTATAGCGCGGACGAACGTCCACGAAGGCGAAGCCCGCAGCGCCGGCGGCGAAAGTCAGCGAGTCCGTCGCCTGCTCGATGCGCTGGTCTTCGTAGAGTTCACCCGAACGGATGGGCAAGATCGCCTGTAGGATCTGACCGTCCAATTTCTTGTTCTCGGTATCGACCGAGATCTTGCCGAACTTATATTCTTGGCCTTCGTCGATCGTGTAGGTGATTACGAAGCCGTTCTTGTCCGGCGACAGCTCCGCCACCGCCGAAATCACGCGGAAATCATAGAAGCCGCGGTTGCGGTAGTGCTTGCGCAGCTGCTCCTTGTCGTACTCGATCCGATCCGGATCGTAGTTGTTGTTCGACGAGAAGAATTTCAGCAGACGACTTTCTTCGGTCACGACCACGTCTCGCAGGTCGTTGTCCGAGAACTCGCGATTGCCGATGAAATTGACGTTCAGCACGCCGCTCTTGGGGCCTTCATTGATTTCGAAGACCAGGTCGACGCGCTTTTGAGGCAGCTCGACGACCTTTGGCGTCACCGTGGCCGAGATGCGGCCAGAACGGCGATAGAGTTCGATGATGCGCTGGACGTCCTGCTGGACCTTTGCGCGGGTGAAGATGCCGCGCGGACGGATGGTGACCTCATCCCGCAGCTTGTCTTCCTTCATGGCCGAGTTCCCCTCGAACACGACCTGATTGATGATCGGGTTCTCGACAACCTGGATGACGAGGTCCGTGCCCTGCATCTGCATGGCCACGTCCGCGAACAGGTCGGTGCGGAACAGAGTCTTCACAGCAAGGTCGAGACGAGCCGGATCGACCGTGTCGCCGATCTGGATCGGCAGGTAAGACGTCACGGTCCCCTGCTCGATCCGTTCATTGCCCTGCACCACGATGCGCTGGACAACGCCAGTCTGCTGGACCTGGGCCATGACCGTCGTCGGCGCCGTCATGGCCGTCGAGCCCAGAAGGAGCGCGAAGCCGGAGAAAAGCGCGGCGCGACGAACGCGGTGATTCTTCATTGGATAAGCCATGACCGGTGAGCGGGCGTTACGAGAACAAGCCGCCGAGGAATTGGAACACTCGCAAGCGCTGCAGATCGTTCCACGTCGCGAACAACATGAATCCGAGCAGCAGCGCAAGGCCTACGCGATATCCGGCAGCCTGGACCTTGGCCCCCAGGGGACGCCGCGCCACCGCTTCGTAGGCGTAGAACAGCAGGTGGCCGCCATCGAGCACGGGAATCGGCAGCAAATTCATGAAGCCGATGCTGACCGAAAGCACAGCCGCAAGCCCCAGTAGCGAGACGAAGGCGCCGAGCAGCATGAAGCCGAAATCCGGCGCGCCCTGGGCTCCCGCCTGCGCGACCGCGCCCGACGCCTGAGCGATGCGGATAGGGCCGCCCAGTTGCTCGGCCGAAACCTGCCCCGTCACGAGGCGGCCCAGGTAGTAGACCGTCGTATCCAGCACTTCCCAGGTCTTGCGGGCGCCGACGACGACGGATTCGACCGGATTGTAACGGGTGCGAACAACGTCCGCGGCGGTGACCTGGCTGCTGACGCCCAGTCGTCCCACTTCCTGGCTGCCCCCCGTGGGATCAACGTCGCGGACCATAGCCGGCGTCGCCATCAGGTCGATGGTGCGGCCGCCACGATCGATCTCGAAGCGGATCGGCACGTTGGCGCGCACGATGATGTAGCGCTCCAGGTCCTCGAAGCTGCGAATTTTTCGGTCGTCGGCTTCACGAACTACATCGCCCGGCTTGAAGCCGGCCGCGGCCGCGGCCCCGCCCGGCGAAACGCCGGTAATGCGCGCCGGATGGGTGACCTCGCCCACCGTGCCCAGCAGCAGGGCGAACAGGAAGATGGCCAGGATGAAATTGGCCGCGGGTCCGGCGGCGGCGATGCACGCGCGCTGCCACAAGGGCTTGAAATGGTAGTACTTGCTCAGCGCCTGCGCGCCTTCATGGCGGACGATCGCGGTCCGCAGATGGTTCAAATCGTCCTGATCGGGGACACTGGCGGCGTTGTCGTCGCCCGAGAACCGTACATAACCGCCCAGCGGCGCCCAGCCGATGCGCCATTCAACGCCCGAACGGTCCACGCGCTGGAAGATCGGGCGCCCAAAGCCGATGGCGAAGCGGTCGATGGCGACCCCAAACGCCTTGGCCATCAGGAAGTGGCCAAGCTCGTGCACCGTGACCACCAGGGTCAGCACGAACAAAAACGGAATGATGTAGGTCAGCGCCGTCTGGGCGAAGCCAAGCATGGGTCTTCCTAACCGTGAGCCAGAACGCGCAGACGGTCGATGACCTCGCCCGCTGTATGACGGGCGCGTCGGTCGATCGTCATCGCGTTCTCCAGCACCTCGCTGCTCGCCCCCGCGATCAAATCCCCGTCGCGATCGAGACGTTCGACGGTCTCGGTCACGGCGGCGGCAATATCGAGAAAGCCGATCCTGTGGTCAAGGAACGCCGCGACGGCGGCCTCATTGGCCGCATTCATGGCCGTGGTCGCCCCCTGCCCCGCTCGCAACGCGCTACGCGCTATGGCAAGGGCGGGAAAGCGTTCGTCATCAGGCGCTTCAAAGGTCAGTTGGCCCGTCTTGGCCAGATCCAGGCGCGGCGCCGGCCATTCCAGCCTGTCAGGCCAGGCGAAGGCGCAGGCGATGGGCGGACGCATGTCGGGCACGCCAAGCTGCGCCAGCGTCGAGCCATCGACATACTCGACCATGCTGTGGATCACGGACTGCGGATGTATCAAGACGTCGATCCGCTCCGGCGGCATGGCGAACAGGTACGACGCCTCGATCATCTCGAGGCCCTTGTTCATCATGGTCGCGGAATCGATCGAAATCTTGGCGCCCATCGACCAATTTGGATGAGCCTTGGCCTGGGCCGGCGTCGCCGCCCGCATAGCGGCCACACTGGCGTTGCGGAACGGGCCGCCGGAGGCCGTCAGGATTAGGCGGCTGACCTTGTCGGCGCAGGCGGGTTGAAGCACCTGGAAGATCGCCGAATGCTCGGAATCGACGGGAATCACGGTCCCGCCAGCGGCCTTGGCCGTCTCGATCAAGGCCGGCCCGACGCAGACAAGGCTTTCCTTGTTGGCGAGCGCGATCACAGCGCCTGTTCGCGCAGCGGCCCAGGTGGGCGCCAGTCCCGCCGCGCCGACGATGGCCGACATCACCCAGTCCGCGCCCATCGCAGCCGCCTCGACCACAGCTGAAGACCCCGCCGCAGCCGCAACGCCAGAGCCTGACAGGCCGTCGCGCAGTTGCGGCAGGCGCGCCTCGTCGGCGATCACCGCCACCTGCGGACGCCAGCGAAGAGCCTGCTCGACCAGTCTGTCGACATTGCCCCCTGCCGTCAGGGCCAGGATCTCGACCTCGGCTCCGGACTTTTCGAGAAGATCCAGAGTGGAGACGCCCACCGATCCGGTGGAGCCAAGCACCACCACCTTGCGCGGCGAATTCAAGAGGCCGCTCCGTAGTGGACGATCAGCCGGATGGCGGCCACGGCCACCACGGCGAACAACAGTCCGTCGACCCGGTCCAGCAGGCCGCCATGGCCCGGAATCAGATCACCGGAATCTTTCACGCCGAACCGGCGCTTGAGGAACGATTCCCACAGGTCGCCCGCCATGGTCGCCAGACCGCCGGCGAATCCGGCCAGCACGGCCAATGGCCACGTCATGCCGAGCCCCGTGACGATATTTACCAGTACGCCAGCGATAATGGCGGCCAGAAGACCGCCGAACAGCCCCGACCAGGTCTTGTTGGGCGAAATGCGGGGCCACAGCTTGGGACCCTTGAGAGCACTTCCCGCCAGAAAGGCGAAGATGTCCGCCGACCAGGCGACGATGAACACCATCAGCGTCCAGCCGATGCCATGCCCCATGGCGCGCAGCCAGACCAAGGCGATGAAAGCCGGCGCGAGATAGACCACGCCA
Source organism: uncultured Caulobacter sp. (assembly GCA_913776195.1). Classification (GTDB taxonomy): domain Bacteria; phylum Pseudomonadota; class Alphaproteobacteria; order Caulobacterales; family Caulobacteraceae; genus Caulobacter. Next base: position 65,715 of record CAJYMH010000025.1, on the reverse strand, counting down.
TAGGCGGCGTCCGCACGGCGCTCCACCGCGCCGCGGGCGGCCAGGCCGGCGGCCACGGCGCCGACCACGGCGGCCAGCCAAGCCAGGCGGTAATAACCAAACTGAGCCACGACGACCCCGAACATCACCGCCACGCCGATGATCACGGCCAGCACGTAAGGGGACTTCGGCGAGGTCATGAAACCCCACTCGCGGGCCAGCAGGCCCACGGCGACGGTCAACATGATGACGAAAGGCCAGCCGCCCAGCCACACGGCGGCGACGACCGCGGGAATAAGAACCACGGCCGATACGGCGCGAATGCCGAGATTGCTCCAGTCGAAGCGTCTAGCCGGTGGCGAGGACGTCATCGACCATGGCTCCGCCATACCGGCGCTCGCGGGTGGCGAACTCCGCGATCGCTGCCTTCAGGTGCTCGGGCCCGTACTCGGGCCATAGCACGTCCTGGAAGACCAGCTCGGCGTATGCGCTTTCCCAAAGGAGGAAGTTGGACAGCCGCTGCTCGCCGCTGGTCCGCACGATCAGATCGGGCGGCGGGGCTTCAGCGGTGGATAGCGAGCGCTCGAACAGCGCCTCGTCGAGGTCGGCGGCCTTCGCCCTGCCCTCCTCGACGGCTTGAGCGAACTTGCGGGCGGCATCGACGATATCGGCCTGCCCGCCGTAGTTGAAGGCGACCTGCAGGTGAAAGGCGGAGTTCTCCGACGTGCGGCGCTCGGCCCGCTCGATGACCTCAAGCACGTCGGGCGACAGGCCCTCGCGACGGCCCAGGATGGTGACGCGCACGCCTTCCTTGGCGAGGCGCTCGAGGTCGCTCGACACATAGGCTTTGAGCAGACCCATCAGTTCGGAGACCTCGGCCGCTGGGCGGCGCCAGTTCTCGGTCGAGAAACCGAAGACGGTCAGCCGGCCGACGCCGAGCGCCGCGGCGCCCTCGACCGTCCGCTTGAGCGCCTTGACGCCTTCACGGTGACCGAAGGTGCGTGGCAGACCACGGCGTTTCGCCCAGCGGCCATTGCCGTCCATGATGATGGCGACATGCAGGGGCGCCCTCCCGGCTTCCGCCGGTCTCGGTTCGCTCTGCTGGCCATTCATCGTCATGCGGCTTTTCCCTGTCAGCCCCTGACGGCCTAGACCTGCATGATCTCTTGTTCTTTGGTTTTCAAGGTCTCGTCGATGCGCTTCACCGCCTCGTCGGTGAACTTCTGGACCTCGGTCTCCATCCGCTTCTGCTCGTCCTGGCTGATGATCGCGTCCTTCTCGGCCTTCTTCAGGTCGTCGTTAGCGTCGCGGCGCACGTTGCGGACGGCGATCTTCTGCTGCTCCGCGTACTTGCCGGCGAGCTTGGCCAGATCCTTGCGGCGCTCTTCGGTGAGCGGCGGGATCGGAATGCGCAGGTTCTGACCATCGACGACAGGGTTCAGCCCCAGGCCGGAAGCGCGGATAGCCTTCTCGACCGAGACCACGACGCCCTTGTCCCAGACGCTGACGCTCAGCGAGCGCGGCTCGGGCACGGTGACGTTGGCCACGGCGTTCAGCGGGGTCGTGGAGCCGTAGGCCTCGACCATGACCTGGTCCAGCAAGCTGGCCGAGGCGCGGCCGGTGCGAAGGGAGGCGAACTCGTCCTTCAGCTGGGCGACCGCCTTATCCATGCGGTCCTTGTACTTCGACAGAACGGGCTTTTCAGCGGCCATGTTCGGCTCTCTCTTGTTCTCGGTTCAGTCAGGCAGTTCAGGCGATGGTGGTATGCACACCATCGCCGGCCAGGACGCTGAGCAGATTGCCGCGCCCCTTGATGGAGAAAACGACGATCGGGATGGCGCTGTCGCGCATCAGGCTGATCGCCGAGGCGTCCATGACGCGCAGATCCTTGGCCAGGACGTCCTGGTGGCTCAGGCGGTCATAACGTTGTGCGTTCGGGTCCTTCTTGGGATCGGCGGTATAGACGCCATCCACGCTGGTGCCCTTGAACAGGGCGTCCACGCCCATTTCAGCGGCGCGCAGGGCCGCGCCGGTGTCCGTCGTGAAGAACGGCGCGCCGACGCCGGCGGCGAAGATCACGACACGGCCCTTCTCCAGGTGGCGCTGGGCGCGACGGCGGATGTAGGGTTCGCAGATGGTGTCCATCGGGATGGCGGACTGCACGCGGGTCTGGACGCCGATGCGCTCCAGCGCGTCCTGCATGGCCAGGGCGTTCATGACCGTGGCCAGCATGCCCATGTAGTCGGCGCTGGCCCGCTCCATGCCCTTGGCCGCGCCGGCCAGGCCGCGGAAGATATTGCCGCCGCCGATCACCAGGCTCAGCTGGATGCCCTGCTTTACGATTTCGGCGATGTCCTGGGCCACGGCCTCGACCGTGTTGGTGTCGATGCCGTACGGGCTGTCGCCCATCAGCACCTCGCCGGAGACCTTCAGAAGGATCTTGCGGTAGCGGGGTGTCGGAAGGGTCATGGGCGGGCTCTCGTCGACTCGTGTACGCAACATAAACAAGGGCGCGGCGCGCGTCGAACGCGCCGCGCCCTCATAGGGTGCTCTAATTTACTAAGGGCTTAGCCCTGGCCGCTGACGGCCGCCACTTCCGCGGCGAAGTCTTCGGTCTTCTTCTCGACGCCTTCGCCCAGGGCGAGACGCGTGAACGCCTTGATCGAAACCGGGGCGCCGAGGGTCTTGCCGGCTTCAGCCAGCAGTTGCTCGATCGTCTGATCCGGGTTCATGACGAAGGCCTGCTTCACCAGCACGACTTCTTCCAGGAACTTGCGGATACGGCCTTCGATCATCTTTTCAACGACGGCGGCCGGCTTGCCCGATTCCAGGGCCTGCTCGGTGAACACGGCCTTCTCACGCTCGATGGCGGCCGGGTCCAGATCTTCCGGCGACAGCGACAGCGGGGCGGTCGCGGCCACGTGCATGGCGATCTTGCGGCCCAGGTCGCGCAGGGCGGCCTTGTCCGAAGCCGTCGAGTCCAGAGCCACCAGCACGCCGATCCGGCCCAGGTCCGGCGCGGTGGCGTTGTGGATGTACGAAGCGACGACGCCGTTATCCACGGTGAAGCGCGCGGCGCGACGGACCATCATGTTCTCGCCGATCGTGGCGATCAGGTTGGTCAGGTGCTCCTGAGCGGTTTCGCCGCCAGCCAGCTTGGCGCTGGTGATGGCTTCGATCGAGCCGTCGGTGCCGAGCGCGGCTTGCGCGATCTGGCGGGCGGCGGTCTGGAACAGGTCGTTGCGGGCGACGAAGTCGGTTTCGGCGTTCACTTCGACGGCGGTGGCAGTTTCACCAGCGCCGTTTTCGGCGACGGCGACGGCCACGAGGCCTTCAGCAGCGGCGCGGTCAGCCTTCTTGGCGGCCTTGGACAGGCCCTTGGCGCGCAGCCAGTCGATGGACGCATCGATGTCGCCGTTGTTTTCGGCGAGCGCCTTCTTGCAGTCCATCATGCCGACGCCGGACTTTTCGCGCAGCTCCTTGACGAGCGCGGCGGTGATCTCAGCCATGAGAAATCTCCAGATTCAAAAAGTTGGCGACCGGGCTGGTCTAGCCCGGTCGCATGTCAGATTTCGGACGGCCGCACCGTTTCGATGCGGCCGAAACGCTTAGCTGGCGGCCGGCTCTTCAGCGACGGCTTCGTTAGCTTCAGCGGTCGCTTCCTGAGCGGCGGCCGGAGCTTCCGGGGTCAGTTCGCGGGCCAGGGCCGGCTCGACCGGAGCAACCGAAGCGCCCAGATCGACGCCCGAAGCGACTTGACCGGCGGCCAGACCGTCCAGGACGGCGTCGGCGATCAGATCGCAGTACAGCTGCAGGGCGCGGGCGGCGTCGTCATTACCCGGGATCGGGTAGGTGATGCCGTCCGGATCGCAGTTGGTGTCCAGAATGGCCACGACCGGGATGTTCAGCTTGCGGGCTTCCAGGATCGCGATCGCTTCCTTGTTGGTGTCGATCACGAACATGATGTCCGGAATGCCGCCCATGTCCTTGATGCCGCCCAGCGACAGCTCGAGCTTGTCGCGCTCGCGGGTCAGCTGCAGCAGTTCCTTCTTGGAACGGCTGCTGCCAGGGGCGTCCAGCAGGCCTTCCAGCTCGCGCAGACGAGCGATCGAGCCCGAAACGGTGCGCCAGTTGGTCAGGGTGCCGCCCAGCCAGCGGTGGTTCACATAGTACTGGGCGCAGCGCTTGGCGGCGGCCGCGACCGGATCGGAAGCCTGACGCTTGGTGCCGACGAACAGCACGCGACCGCCCGAAGCGGCGACTTCACGCACCTTCACCAGGGCCTGGTGAAGCAGCGGGATCGACTGCGACAGGTCGATAATGTGGATGTTGGAACGCGAGCCGAAGATGTAGCGGTCCATCTTCGGGTTCCAGCGGTGGGTCTGGTGACCGAAGTGCGCGCCTGCTTCGAGCAGCGAACGCATGGAGAATTCGGGAAGCGCCATAAGATAATTCCTTCTTCCGGTTGCGCCTCCGCAGGCAAACCCCGAACCGACGAATTCGATCTGGGACCGGAACGGAGCCAGCGGGGATTTACCCGTCGGTACCGAACGCCTGCGTGTGTGATGGCGCGCGAGATAGGCGCAAACGACGTTAAAAGCAAGCGTCGCCGCACAAACCGGATGAAGCGCGACCGGATATCCCCCGACCGCCGCCATTCCTGGCCGGCCCATGCCGACCGGCTCCATGGATCAGAAGTTCTTGCCGTCCACCAGGGTCGGGGTCAGGTCATTGACCTCGACGCCGTCGAAACAGCGGACATTCAGCGCGATCATGGACTTGCCGTCCGGCGTGCGGCCGCGGGCGAAGGACTCGACCCCGCAGGTGGCGCAAAACAGGTGATCGATGGCCTTGCTGTTGAAGTTGTAGGTCGTCTGGGCGTCGCCGCCCTTCAGCAGCTCGAAATTGTCCGGCGTAATGAAGGTCAGGATCGTGCCCAGCTTGCCGCAGCGCGAGCAGTTGCACTCGATCAGCTCGTCCAGGCTGGCCGTGGCCCTATAGCGCACGGCGCCGCACTGACAGCCGCCCTCGTAGGTTTGCACCCCGCCCATGCTCACGCCTCCTCCAGATAGAGCACGCCAGGCGCGGTCTTCAATGCGCCGCGCAAGGGGGCGTCGAGATTGTACCGGCCTGGCAGTTTCAGCTCGACTTCACGGCCGCCGCTCAGGCTGGCGATCAACATGATCTCGCCACCCTTCGGGCCGACGCCGGCCTCCAGCCGCTTGCGCAGAGCCTCGATCTCCGCGGAGCCCGGCGACAGATGCACTCGCAGGGAAGCCACCGCCCCCTCGATCGCCTTCTCGATGGGTTCGGCGTCGTCGCCGAAGAACCGAACCTCCCCATCCCGGCCCTTGGCGCGCACCTTAATGACCACGGCCTTGCCAGGCTCCAGCACGTCACGGCAGCGGCGAAGCTGCTCCGGAGGAAACAGAACCTCGTACTCCCCCGTCGGATCGGACAGGGAGACGAAGGCGAAGCGGTCGCCGCTTTGCTGCACGCGCTCCTGCCTGCGACGGATGACCCCGGCCATCTTGAAGGCCTCGGCGCCGGCCTCCGCACGAACGATGGCGTCGGCCAAGAGGGTTGTGCGCTTGCGACGCAGCGCATCAACCATGTCGTCCAGCGGGTGACCGGTCAGGTAGAAGCCTACCGCGGCCAACTCCTCATCCAAAAGCTGGACCTGGTTCCAGGCCTCCGTGCGCGGCATAGGCGGACGCGCCGAGGCAACATTATCCCCGCCCAGCAGGCTTAGCTGGTCGGACACGCGATCGGCGGCGACGCTCTGGCCATAGGCGGCCAGCTTGTCGGCCATGGCCATGATCTGGGCGCGGTTGGTATGGATGGCGTCGAAGGCCCCTGCCCGCGCCAGGTTTTCAAGGGCGCGCTTGTTCACCTGCTTGGGATCGACGCGCTCGACGAAATCAAAGATGTCGCGGAACGGTCCGCCCTCGTTGCGTACGGCGACCAGATGCTCCATGGCGGCCAGACCCACATTGCGCACCGCCCCGAGGGCGTAGAGCACCTCGCCGTCTTCCACCTCGAAATCGGCGCCGGAGCGGTTCACGCAGGGCGGCCGCACCTTGACCCCGAACTTCCTGGCGTCCTGGTAGAAGACCGCAAGCTTGTCGGTGTTGGAGATATCCAGACTCATCGAGCCTGCGTAGAACTCCACCGGCGCGTTCGCCTTGAGCCAGGCCGTATGATACGAAATCAGGGCGTAGGCGGCGGCGTGCGACTTGTTGAAGCCGTAGCCCGCAAACTTGGCCACCAGTTCAAAGATGCTGTCCGATTGCGCCTCGGGCACCCCCTTCTCGGACGCGCCTTTGACGAAGCGCGCCTTCTGGAGGTCCATCTCCTCCTTCTTCTTCTTACCCATGGCCCGACGCAGCAGGTCGGCTTCACCGAGGCTGTAGCCAGCCAGGATCTGGGCGATCTGCATCACCTGTTCCTGGTAGACGATGACCCCATAGGTCTCGCGCAGCACCGGCTCGAGCGTCGGGTGCAGGGTGTCGACCGGCTTGCGGCCGAACTTGCAGTCCACGAAGGTGTCGATGTTGTCCATCGGCCCCGGGCGATAGAGCGAGATCAGCGCCGTGACCTCCTCCAGCGTGCCTGGACGCATCTTGCGCAGGGTGTCGCGCATGCCCTGGCTTTCCAGCTGGAACACGCCGACGGTCTGGCCCGAACTCATCAGCTCGTAAGACGGAGCGTCGTCGAACGGCAGGGCCGAGAGGTCCACCTGGGCGCCGCGCTTGGCCATGTGCTTGACCGCACGGTCCAGCACAGTGAGCGTCTTCAGGCCGAGGAAGTCGAACTTCACAAGGCCGGCGCTCTCGACCCACTTCATGTTGAACTGGGTGGCTGGCAGCTCCGAGCGCGGATCCTTGTAGAGCGGCGTCAGTTCGGTCAGGGGCCGGTCGCCGATCACCACGCCGGCGGCGTGGGTCGAGGCGTTGCGGAACAAGCCCTCCAGCAGCAACGCCACATCCAGACAGCCGGACACCGCCGGGTCGTCCCGCTTGGCCTCCTGCAGGCGCGGCTCGATCTCGATCGCCTTGGCCAAGGTCACCGGGTTGGCGGGGTTGGCCGGGACCATCTTGCAAAGGCGGTCCACGAGACCCAGCGGCAATTGCATCACCCGGCCCACGTCCCGCAGCACGGCGCGCGCCTGCAGGGAGCCGAAGGTGATGATCTGGGCCACACGGTCCCGACCGTACTTGGCCTGCACGTAGGAGATCACCTCTTCCCGGCGCTCCTGGCAGAAGTCGATATCGAAGTCGGGCATGGACACCCGCTCCGGATTAAGGAAGCGCTCGAATAGAAGGCCGAAGCGCAGCGGATCGAGGTCCGTGATGGTCAGGGCCCAGGCGACCAGGGAGCCCGCGCCCGAACCACGCCCCGGCCCCACGGGGATGCCCTGCGACTTCGCCCACTTGATGAAGTCCGACACGATCAGGAAGTAGCCAGGGAAACCCATCTTCTGGATGATCCCGACCTCCCGCTCCAGCCGGGCCCAATACTCCTCCTCAGGAACGGCCAGGGTCTCCAGCGCCGCCAGTCGCTTTTTCAGCCCTTCACGCGCCTGGTGCGCCAGCTCCTCCGGCTCGCTACGACCCGCGCCCGTGTCGAACCGCGGCAGGATCGGATCGCGCTTCTTGACCATGAAGGCGCAGCGCTTGGCGATATCGAGGGTGTTATCGCAGGCCTCCGGCAGGTCGGAGAACAGCCGGCGCATCTCCTCCGCCGACTTGAACCAATGCTCACTAGTCACCCGCCGACGCTCATCCTGGCCGACGAAAGCCCCGTCGGCGATGCACAGCAGCGCATCGTGGGCCTCGCTCAGGGACGGCTCGCCGTAATAGACGTCGTTGGTGGCGACCAGCGGGATGTCATGCTCATAGGCGAAAGCGACGAGACCTGGCTCGGCCAAGGCTTCTTCGTGCCGCCCGTGACGCTGCAACTCCACATAGAAGCGGTCGCCGAACACCTTGGCCATCTCCGCCAGGGCGGCGTTGCCCTCCGCCGTCTTGCCGGCGGCGAACAGGGGATCGACCGGCCCATCGGGCCCGCCCGACAGCAGCAACAGGCCCTCATGATGCTGGACCACCAGACTCCATGGCACGGAGGGTTCGGCCATGCCGTCACCGTTCAGATAGGCGGCGGACGACAGTTCAGAGAGATTGAGATAGCCGGCCTCGTTCTGAGCCAGCAGCACCACGGTCGGCGTGCGCGCCCAACGCTCCGGCGGACGATCTCCAATGCCGGTGACTGGCAGCGCGCAACCGATGATCGGCTGGACGCCCGTGTCCTTGGTGGTGACCGAGAATTCCAGGGCCCCGAAGAGATTGGCCCGGTCCGCGAGCGCGGCGGCGGGCATCCCCTGTTCGGCGGCGAGCTTGCCGATGGCGTCGGCCTTGATGGCCCCTTCCAGCAGCGAATAGGCGGAACGGACGCGCAGATGGACGAAACCTTCAGCCGCGCCATCCGACATCAGTCTATCTCCCGCTGGGCGGCCCCGACTCAGGCCACCAGAAACGCCATCGAACACATCATCCAGACGAAGCCGGCGACGGATGCAAGCGCCAGAGATTCACGAGCGATACGAAGAGCCATAAAAGCCTCTCTAGTTGCCCATTTGTTCTATGTTCCAACTTTGTTCTCGTCAATAGCCGTTCTGCGGAATCGCCTCATACAGAAAAGGAACCAACGAGGCGGGCCCATGCACGAGACCAGCAAGTCGATCATCCGGCGCAGCGCTGACAGCCGGTTCGCGACGCGGTGGCTGATCGGCGCCGGGATCGACATCGGCGCGGGTCAGGACAGCATCGGCAACTACGGACAGTTGTTCCCCCTGATGACGAGCCTGCGCAGTTGGGATCTTCCCGATGGCGACGCCATGCTGATGGAAGGCGTGCCGGACGAAAGCTTCGACTTCGTCCATTCCAGCCACTGCCTGGAACATCTGGTCGATCCGCTGCTGGCGCTGGGCCACTGGATCCGCATCTGCAAGCCGGGCGGCCATGTGGTCATCATGATCCCCGACGAGGACATGTATGAGCAGGGGATTTTCCCCTCCACTTTCAACGACGACCACAAGTGGACCTTCACCACGGGCAAGCGCGAAAGCTGGAGCCCGCGCTCGATCAACGTGATGGACCTGCTGACCCAGTACACCCACCTGGTCAGCGTGCAGAAGATGGAGGTGCTGGACGCCTGCTTCCTGCAGGGGCTCGTCCGTTTCGATCAGACCGTGCTGGTGACCGGTGAAAGCGCCATCGAGATCGTGTTGCGCAAACGCCGCCCCGAGGAGATCGCCCGCAAGGGACGCTATCCGGATCCGCCGTCGACCTAAGCGGCCGACAAGCCGGGAAACTTGGACAGGTTGGGCTTGGGGATCGCCGTGCGGAAAGGCCCCGTCGCCTTGGTCTTGTCGCGCGCCTGATCGGCCCAGGCGGCGATGAAGGTATGGGTCGCGCCAGGCACGGCCATGCGCCGAAACTCCAGCGCCTCCCGACGCGGCGCCAGCATAGCGTCAAGCTGAGTCCACAAATCGCCCTCCTCCACCTCCACCGGCTTGCCGGCCAGGCGGGTGAGCGCGATTTGCGCGACGGCGACCTCGTCGCAATGGATGATCAGCTTCAGCCCGACCGAAGCCGCCTTCACCGCTTCAATCAGGCCGGTGAGCTGCATGCGGCGAAGCGTTGAGCGGCGCTCCCCGCCCGCCATTCCGCTGGCGACGCCGTCCTGCGCGGAGACCCACGACCAGCCGCCATAACCCGGCGGTCCGGAGATGCTGCCGGCGGTCCACAGGGTGATCGTCATAGTCAGAGGTCGCGGCGCGCTTCCAGGTGCCCGTCCTTGAGCGCGAACACCCGATCCATGAAGCGCGCCAGCTCCATGTTGTGGGTGGCGATCAGACAGGCGACGCCCTCGTTCCGCGCCAGATCGTAGAGCGATTGGAACACCGAGGCGGAAGTGGCGGGGTCGAGATTGCCCGTGGGCTCGTCCGCCAGCAGCAGACGCGGCCGGTTGGCTAGGGCCCGCGCGATGGCCACGCGTTGCTGCTCCCCGCCGGACAGCTGCGCCGGCTGGTGCTTGACGCGGCTTTCCAGACCGAGCTGGGTCAGCAGCTCCAGGGCCCGTTCATCCGCCTCGCGGGTCGACTTGCCGGCGATCAGCAGCGGCAGCGCCACGTTCTCCAGCGCGGAGAACTCAGGGAGCAGATGGTGAAACTGATAGACGAACCCGATGGTCGACAGGCGCACGCGCGTGCGCTGGCGCTCATTCATGTTGGAGCAGTCGCGGCCGTCCACAACCACCTCGCCAGCGTCCGGGTGCTCCAGCAGACCGGCGGCATGCAGTAATGACGACTTGCCTGAGCCCGACGGCCCGATCAGGCCGACGATCTCGCCGGCGTTCACGTCCACATCCACTCCCTTGAGCACCGGCAGTTTGCCAGCCTCGGTCACATAGACCCGCTCGACACCCTTGAGGTGGAGGATCGGCTTACTCATAGCGAAGCGCCTCCACCGGATCGAGATGCGACGCCCGCCAGGCCGGCGGCAGGGTGACCAGGAACGACACGATCACCGCGAACAGGGTGACGATGCCGACCTCGCTCCACTCGATCCGCGCCGGGATGTGGCTGAGGAAATAGATCTCGGCGTTGAACACCTTGGTCCCGGTCACAGCCTCCAGCACCTTCTGGATCGGCTCGATGAAGGTACAGAACAGCACGCCGGCCGCCAGGCCCGCCAAGGTCCCTAGTACGCCGATCGAGGCGCCCGCCATGAAGAAGATGCGCAGGATAGACCCCTGCCCGGCTCCCATGGTGCGCAGGATGGCGATGTCCTTGCCCTTGTTCTTCACCAGCATGACCAGGCCGGAAATGATATTCAGGGCGGCGATGGCGACGATCATCATCAGGATCAGGCGCATGGCCGCGCGCTCCACCTGCAGCGCGTCGAAGTATGCCTTGTCCTTCTGGGTCCAGTCGGTGACGAACGCCCCCGGCCCGGCGGCGCGGCTGACGACTGGGCGCATGCCGCGGGCGTCGTCGGGGTCGTCCACCTTGACCTCGATCACATCGACCGATTGGTCGCGGCCGAAGAACAGCTGAGACTGCTCGAGCGGCATATAGATGAAGGCGGCGTCGAACTGGGTCATGCCGACGGAGAACACCCCCCCCAGCACATAGTCCTTCTCCTGGGTCGCCGTGCCGAAGGCGGTGGCCGGGCCCGAGGGCGAGACGAGTTTCACGACATCGCCCGGCTTCACGCCCAGGCCCTCGGCCAAGCGATCGCCCATCAGGATGGTGTCGCCTCCGAACTCGCCTTGGCCGAAGCCGTCCATGGAGCCCTGCTTGACGTTGTCGGCGATGATGGGCGTGGCCTTCAGGTCGGCGGGCGCGATACCGCGAACGATGGCGCCGGTGATCTGGGCCGGGCCGATGGCCATGGCCTGCGCCTCGACCATGGGCACGGCCTGAATCACGCCATCCGCGCGGCGAATGCGTTGCGTGGCGGCGAAGGTCTGCACTGGATCAGAAAGCACCTGGCCGGAGACGAACAGGTGGCCGTTGAAGCCGAGCATTTTGCCCAGCAGCTCCGTCCGGAAGCCGTTCATCACGCTCATGACGATGATCAGCACCGCCACCGCCAGCATGATGCCGATGAAGCTGATGATCGAGATCAGCGCCACACCACCATTCTTGCGCTTGGCGCGCAGATAGCGGGCCGCGACCGAGCGCTCCCAGGCGCTGAAGGGAGGCGCGACGCTGCCCGCGAGCGCCTCGGTCTTCATGCGTTCGCCTTCTTGGCAAGGCCTTCGATCACGGCGTCGAGCGGCGCGGTGGAGCGCTCGCCCGTGGCGCGGTTCTTGATCTCGACCTGCCCCTCGGCGATGCCCTTGGGACCGATGATCATCTGCCAGGGCACGCCGATCAGATCCATTGTCGCGAACTTGGCGCCCGGACGGTCGGCGGTGTCATCATAAAGGGCGGACTTGCCGGCGGCGTGGATAGCCGCATAGGCTTTCTCGCACGCGGCGTCGCAGGCTTCATCGCCGGGACGCAGGTTGATGATGGCGACGTCGTAGGGCGCCACGGATTCCGGCCAGATGATCCCGCCTTCGTCGTGGCTGGCCTCGATGATCGCGCCCAGCAGGCGCGAAACCCCGACCCCATAAGAGCCCATGTGCACGAAGTGCTCCAGGCCGTCAGGCCCGGTCACCTTGGCGTTCATCGGCTTGGAGTACTTTTCGCCGAAATAGAAGATGTGGCCCACCTCGATGCCGCGAGCCGACAGACGCTGCTCCTCAGGGACGGCGTTGAACGCCGCCTCGTCGTGCATCTCTTCGGTGGCGGCGTAGAGCGCCGTGCGCTGGTCGACCAACGGCTGAAGGTCGCCCTGAAAGTCGACGTCGGGTCCGGGCGCGCCCATCTCAACCAGATCCTTGTGACAGAAGACCTGGCTCTCCCCGGTCTCCGCCAGAACGATGAACTCGTGGGAAAGATCCCCGCCGATCGGGCCGGTGTCGGCGCGCATCGGCACAGCCTTCAGACCCATACGCGAGAAGATGTTCAGATAGGCCACGAACATGCGGTTGTAGGCCGCGCGAGCGGTCGCCTCGTCCAGATCGAAGGAATAAGCATCCTTCATCAGGAATTCGCGGCCTCGCATGACGCCGAAGCGGGGACGGCGCTCGTCCCGGAACTTCCACTGGATGTGGTACAGGCTCTTGGGCAGGTCCTTGTACGACTTCACATAGGCGCGGAAGATTTCAGTGATCATCTCCTCGTTGGTCGGCCCGTACAGCAACTCGCGCTCGTGGCGGTCGGTGATACGCAGCATTTCCGGGCCGTAGGCATCGTACCGGCCGGACTCGCGCCAAAGGTCCGCCAGCTGCAGAGTCGGCATCAGAAGCTCGACGCCGCCGGCGCGATCCATTTCCTCACGCACGATCTGCTCGACCTTGCGCAGCACCCGCAGCCCCAGCGGCAGCCAGGCGTAGATGCCCGCCGCTTCCTGGCGGATCATGCCCGCGCGCAGCATCAGCTGGTGCGAGACGATCTGAGCGTCCGCCGGCGCTTCTTTCAACACGGGCAGGAAAAAGCGCGACAGACGCATGGAGCGAACACCTCGGGAGGCTGAATAGGGCCGCGAGCAATACCCGCCTCACACGCTGCTTTGCAACGCTGCTGAGGCCAGATTACGCCCAAGAAGCTACTCCAAGGCGTCGCTTATGGCTGCGTCTATTTCGAGGCGGCCTCAGGGACGATCGAAGAATTTCCGATACATCTCGATCACGGCGTCCCGAGTGGGGCCCAACCCGCCCAGCTCCCGGTACCGGATCGCGCGTCGCCAGGTCATCTGAAGCTCGTACTTATCCTGCGCCGTCGCCCACCCCGGCTCGTTCTCGTAGTTCAGATAGTCCTGCAGCGGCAGCTTCGGCGTGATGACGAGCTCATCGCCGTCCATGTCGAGCATCCAGCGGTGATGGATGAAGCCACGATAGGCCGCCTCTGGTCGCGCCAGTTCGAGGTAACGTGACGGCGTCGAAATGTAGCCCGCCTCCGCAATGCGCGGCAGCATCTCGATGGCCACCTGCGGCAAGGACAGGTCTTCAAGGGTGTGAGAGCAGATGGCGTAGGAGAAGTGACCATGCTTGCCCACGTAGTCCAGCACCGCGTCCCACTGACGAGGGTCGTTAAAGTCGCCGCTGAAGTGCAGGCGCGCCGTGTTGCAGGGACCGATGTCGAACGTCGCGGTCGCCACTTCGTGGCTCCAGGGATGACCCGAAGCGCCCACATCAATGACTGTGAAGTCCGCGCATTCCGCCTGCCGCGCCTTCAGGTAGTTCAGAAGGTCCTGGCGGTCATAGAGACTCGTGTAGCGCAGGGTTTGCGTGGGGCGCTGGACCCGGCGCTCGAACAGCAGGTCAGCAGTTAGAGTCGCTGATTCGCCCTTCCCGCCACGCTGGAAGCTCACCAGCTCTGATGACCGGAAACCCATCCCGGCCAGGACACGGAGGACGGCTTCAGAAGCCTCGTCCGAGAAATTCGCCCGAAAAAGTATGTAGTCGGCCTTGCGCAGAACGCCTTCCGCGCCCCGCAGGCTTTCGAGATTTGCGTAGGGCGAGTCGATCTTGATGAAGTCGAAGCTGCGCCCGCCCAACACCTGATCTAGGCCAGCCCCGCCGAACTGCGCTAAATCCTCCGCCTTAGCCAAGGTCTGCGCGCACTGGGGAAACTGCACGACCATCTGCTGATTCAGAGCAGGGTCATCCGCACCCCAGTCCAGCATCGTCCGCGGCGCATAGCCGGCGAACCTCAAGGCCTGGAGGGCGGTCGCGAGTTCCTGGTTCATCAGTGTCCCCGAAGTGAAGTCCACGCTTCGGGCGAGACGCTAGGCCGATTCACGTTCCCGGAACCCGGGGTGCGACGAGCGGGAGAAATTGAGCTATAAACATCGCAGCGCGGCGTAAAGAAAAGGCCGCGCACACGGCGCGGCCTTGAAAGTTGTCGTCGGGGAATTACGCCACGGAGCACAACCGAGTGGTCATGCCTCATGTGGCTGACGCTACCCCGGTCGCTGGCGGCGAAGCACCCGGAACCGCGCCCACCGCTTGTTTCAGGTGAAACCGCCCAAGCTTTAGGCGATCCGCGTTCAATTCGTGCGCATGCGCCCAAGGGTTGGGCGCCCCGCCGCCGAACCGCGTCAATAGTTGGCCGGAATCTCCGGCAGAGTGATCAGACCAAAACGGATGATCAGCCACAGGAGCACGAAGACCACGGCAGACACCCAGGTGGTGGTGAGGAACTTGCGCTTCAGATTCGGGTTCACCGGCGCGCCCGGATCGCCGCCGTCTTTCAGGTCGATGCCCATCTCCGCATGGCTGCGCGTACCCAGCGGCAGAACCGCGAACAGAACGGTCCACCAGATGGTCAAAAAGATGGCGATGCCTGTGATCGGTCCCATCAGTGGTGCTCGCTCTTGGGGGTTTGCATCAGCTCTACCAGCATCCCGCCCATATCCTTGGGGTGGATGAAGATCACCGGTGTGCCATGCGCGCCGATGCGGGGTTCGCCTAGGACCGTCGCGCCCTTGGCCGTCATGGCGTCGCGCGCGGCATTGATGTCCTCGACCTCGAAGCAGATGTGATGCTGGCCGCCCTTGGGGTTCTTGGCCAAAAAGCCATGGATCGGCGAGGCTTCGCCATAGGGCTCGATCAGTTCGATCTGACTATTCGGCAGATTGACGAAGCAGACCCAAACACCTTGTTCGGGCATGGCCCATTTGTCGGTGATCGAGGTCGCACCCAGGACGTCGCGGTACATCTTCACCGCCTCGTCGATGGACGGCGTCGCAACGCCCACATGGTTGAGCTTTCCGATCATGCCCTTTGTCTCCCGTGCTCTTTTGCGTCGAGCTTACAGGCGAAGCACCGTGGTCTCCACCACGGGGCGGCGTTCCCAGATGCGATAGGCGGCTTTCTTCACCGCCCGCGAAAGGGCCTGCTCCACCTGCTCGTCGATCTCGCGCGCCTCGCCTTCCAGACGCTTGAAAGCGCCTTCGGCTTCTTCGGCCAGATCGTCCATGGCGTCCTCGAGCGGATATTCCTCGTCGCCCGGCAGGCCGATGGCGCGGACCTGCGGCCCGGATGCGATCCGGCCACGGCCGTCGATGACGATAGAGACGGCCAGCATGCCATTGAACGCGGCGTGACGACGCTCCTTCAAAGCGTCCCCATTCTCGGGCGTCAGCACTCCGGCGTCGACATACAGACGGCCCGACGGCACTTCATCGATGATCGACGGATGGCCCGGCGCCAGGCGCACCATGTCACCGTTGCGCGGCGCGATGGCCTGGCCGATCTGCAGATCCTTGGCGAAGGCGGCGTGCTCCAGCAGGTGGCGCCGCTCGCCATGGGTCGGCACGGCGATCTGCGGACGCGCCCATTGGTACATCTGCTTGAGCTCATCCCGGCAAGGGTGGCCCGAGACGTGGATGCCCGGATGATCGCGCTCCGTATAGAGACGCACACCACGGTCGGCGAGCTTGTTCTGCAGGTTGCGGATCGGGATTTCGTTGCCCGGAATGACCCGCGACGAGAAGATCACGTGATCCCCCTCGCCCAGTCGGACGTGCGGGTGTGAGCCGTCGGCGATGCGGGCCAGAGCCGCGCGGGCTTCGCCTTGCGAGCCGGTGCACAGGAACAGAACCTGATCCTCGGGCGCGTACTTGGCCTGATCGTCCGTGATGAACGGCTCCAGGTCCTTCAGCAGGCCCACGGACTGCGCTGCTGCGGCCATGCGGTGCATGGAGCGACCCACCAGGCAAACCTTGCGACCCGCCGCCTGACCGGCGCGGATCACGGTGTCCATCCGCGCCACGTTGGACGCGAAGCAGGCCACCGCCACCTTGCCCTTCAGACTGGCGATAAGCGGCGTCATCGCCTCGCGAACGCCGGCTTCGGAGCCCGCCTCGCCATCCACGAAGACATTGGTGCTGTCGCAGACCATTGCCAGCACGCCTTCGTCACCGAGACGGCGGATGGCGGCTTCGTCGGTAGCGCTGCCCAGCATGGGGTCGGGATCGATCTTCCAGTCGCCGGTGTGCAGAATCGTGCCCAGCGGCGTGCGGATCGCCACGCCGTTCGGCTCGGGGATCGAATGCGTCAGCGTGATCAGCTCGAACTTGAACGGGCCAAGATCGAAGCTTCCGCTCAGCGGCACCTCTGTGATCGACACCTCGTCCAGCAGCCCGGCGTCGCGGAGCTTCTCGCGCAGCAGGAAGGCCGTGAACGGCGTGGCGTAGATCGGCGCCTTCAGGCGCGGCCAAAGCCATGCCACCGCGCCGATGTGGTCCTCGTGTGCGTGGGTCAAGACGATGCCCAGGATGTCCTTGGCATGCTCTTCAATGAATTCGGGGTCCGGCAGGATGATCTCGACGCCTGGTGTCGTCTGATCGCCAAAAGTCACGCCCAGATCGACGACCACCCATTTGCGGTCATCGGCCGGCCCGTAGCCGTAGAGATTGAAGTTCATGCCGATCTCATTCGACCCGCCAAGCGGCAGGAAGATGAGTTCGTCGTCAGTTTTCGGTTTCATTGAGCCCCAAGATGGGAATTGCGACGGTGAATTTCGAGGAGTCCGCGGATCGTCAGGTCCGCGTCAAAATGGTCGATGGCCGTGGTTGCGCCTTCGAATAGCGAGGCGACCCCGCCTGTGGCGACCACGATGAGGGGCTCGCCACGCTCTTCCTTGATGCGGGCCACGAGGCCTTCGATCAGCGCGATATAGCCCCAGAAGACGCCTGACTGCATGGCTCCGACGGTGTCCTTGCCGACAATCCGCGCCGGCTTTTGGATGGCGATGCGCGGCAGCTTGGCTGCGGCCTCATGCAGGGCCTGCATGGACAGGTTGATGCCCGGGGCGATGATGCCGCCCTCGAACCCACCGTCCTTGCCGATCACATCGAAGGTCGTGGCCGTGCCGCTGTCGATGACGATCAACGGACCGCCATAGACCATGTGCGCGCCGATGGCGTTGACGAGGCGGTCGGCCCCCGCCTCCGATGGCTTGTCGATGCGGACTTCGACGCCCAGCTCGGCGTTCTCGCCGACAACCAGCGGCTCCACGTGCAGATAACGGCGTGAAAGATTGCGCAGGTTGAACAGCGACTGCGGCACGACGCTGGATATGATGCAGGCGTCGATAACGCCGAACGTCAGTCCGCCCATGTGCAACAACTGGGACAGCCACACCGCATACTCATCGGCGGTGCGCGAGGAGTCCGTCGCCGCCCGCCATTGCGCGACCCAACGCTCGCCGTCATGGACGGCGAACAACGTGTTGGTGTTGCCCTGTTCGATGGCCAGCAGCATCAGGCGGCCCCTCCGAAGAAGACGTCGCCGGCGCTTATGCGCCGCAGCGATCCGTCAGCAAGACGGAGCCTCAAGGCGCCGTCCGTGTCCAGCCCTTCGGCCACGCCCTCGACGGTCTCGACGCCCAGCCGCGCTATGCAGGCCTCGCCCAGCCCATGCGCCCGACGAGTCCAGGCCTCGGCGATCGGCTCAAAGCCGGCGCTGCTCCAGAGAGTCAGCCAGCGCTCGAAGCTCTCGGCCAGGATGTTCAGGGCGTCCAGCGGCGCCGGCGGCGGCGCGGCCATGTGAGCGGCGAATGTGGTCGCGGGCCGTTCAGCGGACACCGGCGCGGCGGCCAGGTTCACACCAATGCCGACCACCACCCAGAGCGCCCCGCCCTGTTGGCCGCTTTCAACGAGAATGCCGCTGGCCTTGAGCCCGCCGATCAGCGGATCGTTCGGCCACTTCAGGCTGATCAAGGACGGCGGAACGAACGCCCCGGCCAGGTCCGCGACCGCCAGGGCGGCCAGGAACGAGACCTGCGCCGCCTCGGCCGGCGGTTTGGATGTCGTGAACAGATAGCTGGCGGCCAGATTGCCGGACCCGGTCTCCCAGGCCCGGCCACGGCGGCCGCGTCCGGCGGTCTGGCGGGCGGCGGTGATCCACGCCGGCCCCGCCTCGCCCCCCTCGGCCCGGCGACGGGCTTCGGCGTTGGTGGAGTCGATCTCGTCGAAGGCGATGATCGGCGGAAGGCCCGCCACCTAGCCTCCGAAAGCCGCGGCGGCCGTCTTGGCGATCGGATCGATCCAAGCCAGGGCGACCAGAACGACCGGGAAGGCGAACAGGGCCATGGCGAAGGCGATCAGGCGAGCGCCCGGCTCCGGTTTGTCGGTGGCGCCGACCGAACCGTCGAACCACATCGTCTTGATCAGGCGCAGATAATAGAACGCCGCGACGACAGAACCAACGAGGCCCAGGACGGCGGCGGTCTGCATGACCACGTCGCCCGTGCCGATGGCGGCCTTGAACACATAGAACTTGGCCCAGAAGCCCGACAGGGGCGGCAGACCCAGCGCCGACAGCGAAAAGGCGGTGATCGCCAGGGCCAGGCCTGGACGCTCCTTCACCAGGCCCGCCATGTCCTCGATCGTCTCCATCGGCTTGCCGCCGCGGTTCAGGGCCGACAGGCAGGCGAAGAAGCCCGTTACGTCGACCATGTAGAGGATCAGGAACATCAGCATGGACTGCATGCCCGCCTCGCCGCCAGCGGCCAGGCCGAGCACGGCGTAACCGATGTTGGCGATGGAGCTGTAGGCCCACAGGCGCTTCAGGTTCTTCTGGGCGAGACCGGCGAAGGCCCCGACGAAGATCGACAGCAGAGCCACGATCACCAGGATCTGGCGCCACTGGGCCTCGGCGCCGCCAAAGGCTTCCTGCAGCACGCGCGCCAGCAGGACCATGGCGGCCAGCTTCGGGGCGGCGGCGAAGAAGCCGACGACCGGGGTCGGGGCGCCTTCGTAGACGTCCGGCGTCCACATGTGGAACGGGGCGGCCGAAACCTTGAACGCCAGACCGCAGATCAGGAACACCAGGCCGAACAGGACGCCGGTGTCGGCGCCGTTGGAGACCACGACGGCAATGTCGGTGAACTTGGTCGAGCCGGCGAAGCCGTAGATCAGCGAAGCGCCGTACAGCAGCAGGCCCGACGACAAGGCGCCGAGCACGAAGTACTTCAGGCCCGCTTCCGAACCCTTGGCGTCGTCACGGCGGAAGGCCGCCAGGACGTACAGGGCCAGGGAGTGCAGCTCGACGCCGACATAGAGCGAGATCAGGTCGCCGGCCGAGGCCATGACGCCCATGCCGAGCGCCGTCAGAACGATCAGCACCGGGAACTCGAACTTCGCGTCGCCGCGCGCGCCCAGCCAGCGATCGCCCAGCGGGATGGCCAGGGCGCTGGCGATATAGATCGCCACCTTGGCGAACGCCGCCACGCCGTCAGCCACATAGGCGCCGTTGAAGGCCGCGCCGTGCGGTCCCACGGCCGCCGCGGCGGCCGCGCCCAGCAGGGCGACGACGGCCGCGCCGGAGAAGATCGCGCTGGTGCGCCCCAAGAACGCACCCCAGATCACCAGGACCAGGGCCGAGACCGCCAGAAGGACTTCCGGCAGGGCCAGGGAAAGAGCGGAGGAAAGGTTCATCTTATGCCCCTCACCCGCCGATCGCGGCGCGGTAAGCGCTGACCAACGCGTTCACGGACGTGTCGGTGACGTTGAAAATCAGAGCCGGATAGACGCCCAGCACCAGGGTTGAGATGATCAGCGGCGTGAAGATGACGACTTCGCGCCAGTTCACATCGGTGATTGTCTTCAGCTCCGGGTTAGTGATCTCGCCGAACATGACCCGCCGGTACAGGGTCAGGGCGTAGACCGCCGAGAAGATGACGCCGGTGGCCGCCACGATCGCCGTCCAGGTGGACGCCTGATAGACGCCCGTCATGGTCAGGATTTCGCCGACGAAGCCCGAAGTGCCCGGCAGGCCGACATTGCCCATGGTGAACAGCAGGAAGATCGCCGCGTAGATCGGCATCCGCTGGGTCAGGCCGCCGTAGAAGGCGATCTCGCGGGTGTGCATCCGGTCATAGACCACGCCGACGCAGAGGAAGAGCGCGCCGGAGATCACCCCGTGGCTGATCATCTGGTAGAGCGCGCCCTGCTCGCCCTGCGCGTTGCCGCTGAAGATGCCCATGGTCACAAAGCCCATGTGCGCCACCGACGAATAGGCGATCAGCTTCTTGATGTCGGTCTGACGGAAGGCGATCAGCGAGGTGTAGACGACCGCAATGGCCGACATGGCGAACACCAGCGGGGTGAACAGCTCACTCGCGTTCGGGAACATCGGCAGGCTGAAGCGCATGAAGCCGTAGCCGCCCATCTTCAGCAGGATGCCGGCCAGGATGACCGAACCCGCCGTCGGGGCTTCCACGTGGGCGTCCGGCAGCCAGGTATGCACCGGCCACATGGGCATCTTCACCGCGAACGAGGCGAAGAAGGCCAGCCACAGCCAGGTCTGCAGCCACGGCGCGAATTGATAGGTCATCAGCTCGGGGATCGAGGACGTGCCCGCGATGCCGATCATAGCCAGGATGGCCGCCAGCATCAGCACCGAGCCGAGCAGCGTGTAGAGGAAGAACTTGTAGGCCGCGTAGATGCGGCGCTTGCCGCCCCAGATCCCGATGATCAGGAACATCGGGACCAGGCCGCCTTCGAAGAACAGGTAGAAGAGGATCAGGTCCAGCGCGCAGAACACGCCGATGACCAGGGTCTCCAGAACCAGGAAGGCGATCAGATACTCGACCACCCGCTTGTCGACGGATTTCCAGCTGGCCACGATGCAGATCGGCAGCAGGAAGGCGGTCAGCAGCACGAACAGCACCGAGATGCCGTCCACGCCCATGCGGTAATGCAGGCCCGCGAACCACGCGATGTCTTCCACAAACTGGAAGCCCGGGTTCGAGGCGTCGAAGCGCAGGGTCACGATCAGCGACAGGGCGAAGGTCGCAAGCGTGGTCGCCAGGGCGACCCCCTTGGCGGCCGTATCCGTCTTCTCGCCCGGCGTGCCGAAGTGGCGCAGGGCGAGGATGGCCGCGACGCCGATCAGCGGCGCGAAGGTCGTAAGGCTGAGAATGCCGGTCATCTTCGGTTCCTGCTCAGCGCGCCCAGGCCCAGAGGGCGTAGGTCAGCAGACCCGCCACCCCGAGCAGCATCACGAAGGCGTAGTGGTAGACATAGCCGGTCTGGATCTTTCCGGTCCGGCGGCCGACGGCGTAGGAGACGGCGGACACGCCGTCCGGGCCCAGCCCGTCGATGATCTTCTGGTCACCGCCCTTCCAGAACAGGTCGCCCAGGAACTTCGCCGCGCGGACGAAGGTCGCCTGGTACAGCTCGTCGAAGAACCACTTGTTGTAGAAGAAGGTGTAGAGCGGCCCGCCGCGGGCGGCCAGGCGCGCGCCCAGCCCTTCCTTCAGCAGGTAAACGTAGGCCGCCACCAGCAGGCCCCCGACCGACATCACCAGCGGCGACCACTTCACCCAGGCGGGCGAGTTGTGGGCGTCGTGCAGGACGTGGTTGTCGGGAGCGCTGAAGATCGCGCCGCGCCAGAATTCCGCCTCGTGGTGACCCACGAAGTAGTCGACGAACACGAAGCCGGCGGCGACGGCGCCGATCGACAGGATCACCAGCGGGGTCAGCATGACCCACGGGCTCTCGTGCGGCTTGTGGTCATGGCCGTGGCCATGATGGTCGTCGTGCTGGTGAGCTTCTTCGGCCAGCGGTTCGTCATGCGTCTCGTGCTGAGCTGAAGTCGCGTGATCGTCATGGCCGTGCGCCGCGTGCGCGTGCGTCTCGTCATGTCCCCAACGGGCGTGGCCGTTGAAGGTGAAGAAGGCCAAGCGCCAGGAATAGAAGGCGGTCAGACCGGCCACGATCAGGCCGATGACGCCGGCGAAGTTGGCGATCGGGTTATGAGCGCCAGCCGCGAAGGCCGCCTCGATGATCGTGTCCTTCGAATAGAAGCCGGCGAAGCCCAGGTGCAGGTTCGGCAGGCCCAGGCCGGTGATGGCGATCGTGCCGATCGTCATGGCCGCGTAGGTGATCGGCAGGAACTTGGCCAGATTGCCATAGCGACGCATGTCCTGTTCGTGGTGCATGCCGTGGATCACCGAACCGGCGCCCAGGAACAGCAAGGCCTTGAAGAAGGCGTGCGTGAACGGGTGGAACATCGCCGCCTCGTAGGCGCCGACGCCCGCGGCGAAGAACATGTAGCCGAGTTGCGAGCAGGTCGAATAGGCGATGACGCGCTTGATGTCGTTCTGGGTCAGGCCGACGGTGGCGGCGAACAGGGCCGTCACCGCGCCGATGACCGTGACGATGTTCTTCGCGATCGGCGCGTATTCGAACATCGGCGACAGTAGGCACAGCATGTAGACGCCGGCGGTCACCATGGTGGCCGCGTGGATCAGGGCCGACACCGGGGTCGGGCCTTCCATGGCGTCCGGCAGCCAGGTGTGGAGGAAGAACTGCGCCGACTTGCCCATGGCGCCGATGAACAGCAGGAAGCAGGCGATATCCATCAGTGGGAACGTGTGGCCCGCGAACGCCCAGGTGCGGCCAGCGTTGGCGGCGACCTGCGGGAAAATCTCGGCGAACTGGATCGTGCCGAACGACCAGAAGACGGTCATGATGCCAAGGGCGAAACCGAAGTCCCCTACCCGGTTCACGACGAACGCCTTGATGGCGGCGGCGCTGGCGCTGGGCTTCTTGAACCAGAAGCCGATCAGCAGATAGGACGCCAGGCCCACGCCTTCCCAGCCGAAGAACAGCTGCATGAAGTCAGCGGCGGTGACCAGCGACAGCATGGCGAAGGTGAACAGCGACAGGTACGCGAAGAAGCGCGGACGGCTGTCATCCTCGGCCATGTACCCCCACGAATAGAGGTGCACGAGCGCCGACACCGTCGTCACCACGATCAGCATCGTCGCCGACAGGGCGTCAATGCGGATCGACCACACCGACTGGAAGTCGCCGATGTTGATGAACGGCAGCAGTTGGACCGTGAAGGCCTCCATGTGGCCCCACGTCCATTGGCTGAACGTGTACCAGGAGAGGCCGCAGGCCAAGAACAGCAGTCCGGTGGTGACCGTCTGCGAAGCGATGTCGCCGATGCGGCGGCCGAACAGCCCCGCGATCAGCGCGCCCACCAGCGGGGCGAAGACAAGAACGGTGACGAGCGTTTGCACGATCAGCCCTTCATCATGGACGCGTCGTCCACGGCGATGTCGCCGCGGTTACGGAAGAAGGTGACGAGGATGGCCAGACCGACGGCGGCTTCGGCCGCGGCGACGGTCAATACGAACATGGCGAAGATCTGCCCCGTCACGTCGTGCAAGAAGGCCGAGAAAGCCACCAGGTTGATGTTCACCGCCAGCAGGATCAGCTCGATCGACATCAGGATGACGATGATGTTCTTGCGGTTCACGAATATCCCGAAGACCCCGATCGTGAACAGGATCGCGGCGACCGTCAGGTAGTGCGGCAGGCCGATCATTCGGAAAGCCCTTCTTGGTCCAGGGCCGAGCCCGACTTGATCTGGACGATGCGCATGCCAGTCTTCTCGTTACGAGCGACCTGGGCGGCGATGTCCTGGCGGCGCACGCCCGGCTTGTGGCGCAGGGTCAGGACGATGGCCCCGATCATGGCGACCAGCAGTACGAGACCGGCGGCTTGGAAGAAGTAGACATAGTCGGTGTAGAGCACCCGACCGATCGTCTCGGTGTTGCTGACCGCGTCGGTGAAGGTCTGCGGCGTGGCGTTCTTTGCGGCCGCCCCCTTCGTCGCCACCGACACGGCGACCATGATCATCTCGATCGTCAGGACGCCGGCGATCAAGGCGCCGATCGGCAGGTACTGCGCGAAACCCTGTCTAAGGGCCGCAAAGTCCACGTCGAGCATCATCACGACGAAGAGGAACAGCACCGCCACCGCCCCGACGTAGACGACGATGAGCAGCATCGCCAGGAACTCGGCTCCCAGAAGAACGAACAGTCCCGCCGCCGAGAAGAAGGCGGTGATCAGGAACAGCACGGAGTGGACGGGATTCTTCGCCGACACGACCAGCAAGGCCGCACCGACGGTTACCGTCGCCAACAGGTAGAATGCGATCGCCTGTAAGGCCATAGGCCCCAGTGCTCCCCTTTAATTCCAAACAAAACGGCCCGGCGGGAGGTCCCGAAAGGCCAGCGGAATCGCGCCCGTTCTTATCGGTAGGGCGCGTCCAGTTCCAGATTCTTCGCGATCAGCCGCTCCCAACGGTCGCCGTTATCGAGCAGCTTTTCCTTGTCGTAGTAGAGCTCTTCGCGGGTCTCCACGGCGAACTCGATATTCGGACCCTCGACGATGGCGTCCACCGGGCAGGCCTCTTGGCACAGGCCGCAGTAGATGCACTTCACCATGTCGATGTCGTAACGGGTCGTGCGGCGGCTGCCGTCCTCGCGCGGTTCGGCCTCGATGGTGATGGCCTGGGCCGGGCAGATGGCTTCGCACAGCTTGCAGGCGATGCAGCGCTCTTCACCGCTCGGATAGCGGCGCAGGGCGTGCTCGCCGCGGAAACGGGGCGACTGCGGGTTGCGCTCGTTCGGATAGAGCACGGTCTTCTTCGGCGCCATCATGTAGCGCATGGCGAGGCCGAAAGCCCCCCAGAAGTCGAGGAGCGCGGCGCCCTTCAGGGCTTGTCCGACACGTTGCATCATTGGCGGCTCACTTACGCTTCTGAATGTCGCAATAGTAGTTCGAAAGCATGTTCGGGCTTCCGCCCTCGTCCTTCGGCTTCAGCACCCCGCCGGCGGCGGCGCACTTGGCCCCCTCCTCCTTCAGACGGTCATAGCTGACCGCACCCCGGCCGAGGCCGTAGGAGGAAGCCGGCGCCTGGTTCGTCGCGCAGGCGACGCAGACCAGGGCCAGGGGAAGGACGAGCGCGGCTCTCATTACTGAGGACCGAACACGCGCCAGGCGGCGACCGCGATCACGGCGGCCAGCGAGGTCGGCAGGAACACCTTCCAGCCCAGACGCATCAGCTGGTCGTAGCGGTAGCGGGGGACGATCGCCTTCACCATCCCGAACATGAAGAACCAGAAGCAGGTCTTCAGGAAGAAGAAGGCGAAGCCGATGAAGCTGACCAGGGTGGGCGCCCAGCCCTCCATGAACGTCGTCGGGAACGGCGCCTGCCAGCCCCCGAAGAACAGGATGCTGATCATGGCGCACATCAGGACGATGTTGGCGTACTCGCCCAGCATGAACAGAAGGTACGGCGTGGAGCTGTACTCGACCTGATAGCCGGCCACGAGTTCGGATTCCGCTTCCGGAAGGTCGAACGGCGGGCGGTTCGTCTCGGCCAGGGCCGAGATGAAGAACATGATCATCATCGGGAACATGACGACGATCATCGGCAGGTTCTTCAGGCCGCCGCCGAAGACGTACCAGTTCCAGAACCAGCCGGCCTGGGACTCGACGATCTTCTGCAGATTCATGGTGCCGGCGAACAGCAGCACGGTGATGATGATGAAGCCGATGGAGACTTCATAGGACACCATCTGGGCCGCCGAACGCAGCGAGCCCAGGAACGGATACTTCGAGTTTGAAGCCCACCCGCCCATGATGATGCCGTAGACGCCCAGCGAGCTCATCGCCAGCAGATACAGGATGCCGACGTTGAGGTCGGCGATGACCCAGCCCGGCGCCAGCGGAATGACCGCCCAGCCGATCAGGGCCAGCACCACAGTGATCACCGGGGCCAGCAGGAAAACGACCTTATCGGCGCCGCCGGGAATGACGACTTCCTTCAGCACGAACTTCAACAGGTCGGCGAACGACTGCAGCAGGCCGAAGGGGCCCACCACGTTCGGGCCTTTGCGCATCTGCACGCCGGCCCAGATCTTGCGGTCGGCCAGCAGCAGGAAGGCGATGGAAAGCAGCAGCCACACCGTCACGGCCAGGATCTGACCGAGGGTGATGAGCGCCCAACCGCCGGGAGTGGTCCAGAAGTTCGTCACGTCTTACTCCGCGGCGATCTTGGCGGCGCTAGAGGCCAGGGCCGCACACTCGGCCATGGTCACGCTGGCGCGCGCGATGGGGTTGGTCAGGTGGAAGGTCGACATCGTGGTCTTCAGGGCCACGTCGCCGGCGTCACCGTCCGAGCCGAGGCCCGACAGGTCGAAGGTCGTGGCGACAGAGCCCGGCGCGTAGTCGATCTGGCCGAAGGTCGGGTGATCGGCGAACAGCTTGGCGCGCAGCTGGTCCAGGCTGTCATACGGCAGCTTCTGGCCCACGCGCTCCGACAGGGCGCGCAGGATCGACCAGTCTTCGCGGGCGTCGCCTTTCGGAAACACCGCACGGCGGCCCATTTGGACGCGGCCCTCGGTGTTGACGTAGAGACCATCCTTCTCGGTGTAGGCGGCGCCCGGCAAGATGACGTCAGCGCCATGGGCGCCGGCGTCGCCGTGCGTGCCGAGATAGATCTTGAACGCGCCGGTGGCCGAGGTCTCGCACTCGTCGGCGCCTAGCAGGAACAGCACGTCCAGCGCGCCCGGCTTCAGCATCTCGCCCGTGGACAGACCGCCCTCGGCCGGGATGAAGCCCATGTCCAGACCGCCCACGCGGGCGGCGGCGGTGTGCAGCACGTTCCAGCCGTTCCAGCCGTCGCGCACGACCTTGAAGGTCTTGGCGACGCCGGCCAGGGCTTTTAGCGCCGAAGCGCCGTGGCCGCCGGTCAGCGCGCCCTGCCCCACGATGATCGCGGGACGTTCGGCGTTCTTCAGGGCGGTGACGAAGTCCGACTTCGACTTAGCCAGGCCCGCCAGGGTCTTGGTCCCGGCGCCGAGGTAGTCGTAGGCGTAGGTCAAATCGCCCTGCTCGCCGATCACGCCCACGCGGACCTTGCCGGCGATCCAGCGCTTGCGCAGGCGCTGGTTCAGCACCGGCGCTTCGATGCGCGGATTAGCGCCGACGATCAGGACGACATCGGCGTCCTCGATCCCGGCCAGAGTGGAATTGAACAGCCAGCTCTCGCGGGGGCCTTGGCCCAGAGCCGTGCCGTCCTGACGGCAGTCGGTGTTCTTCACGCCCAGAGCGCGGAACAGGTCCAGCGTCGCCTTCATGGACTCGGCGTCCTGCAGGTCGCCAGCGATGACGCCGACGCGTTCCGGCGCAGTCGCTTGCAGCTTGGCGGCGACGGCGGCGAAGGCTTCGGCCCAGGTGGCCGGAGCCAGCTTGCCGTTGGTGCGGACGTAAGGGCGGTCCAGTCGCTGACGCAGCAGGCCGTCACAGGCGTAGCGCGTCTTGTCGCTGATCCACTCTTCGTTGACGTCGTCATTGGTGCGCGGCAGCACGCGCAGCACGGCGGTGCCGCGGCTGTCGACGCGGATCGACGAGCCGAGGGCGTCCATGACGTCGATGCTCTCGGTCTTCTTCAGCTCCCACGGCCGCGCCTCGAAGGCGTACGGCTTGGAAGTGAGCGCGCCGACCGGGCACAGGTCGATGACGTTGGCGCTGAGCTCCGACGTCACCGCCGAGTTCAGATAGGTCGTGATTTCAACGTCTTCACCGCGCGAGATCAGGCCGATCTCCGGCGAGCCGGCGACCTCGGTCACGAAGCGCACGCAGCGGGTGCACTGGATGCAACGGGTCATGATCGTCTTGATCAGGGGACCCATGTACTTCTCTTCGACGGCCCGCTTGTTCTCTTCATAGCGGCTGTCGTCGCGGCCATAGCCCATGGCCTGGTCCTGCAGGTCGCACTCGCCGCCCTGGTCGCAGATCGGGCAATCCAGCGGGTGGTTGATGAGCAGGAACTCCATCACCCCTTCGCGAGCCTTCTTCACCATCGGCGTCTTGGTGAAGATCTCCTGGCCCTCGGCGGCCGGCAGCGCGCAAGAAGCCTGCGGCTTCGGCGGCCCAGGTTTCACCTCGACCAGGCACATGCGGCAGTTGCCGGCGATGGACAGGCGCTCATGGTAGCAGAAACGCGGGATTTCCTCCCCCGCCAGCTCCGCCACCTGCAGAACCGTCATGCCGGGTTCGAACTCGACCTCGGCGCCGTTGACCTTAGCGATAGGCATACCGTTACTCCGCCGCGATCAGCGAGGCGCCCTGCACGTGCGGGCGGCCGGCGCGATAAGAGGTGATGCGTTCCTCCACTTCGTGACGGAAGTGACGGAACAGGCCCTGGATCGGCCACGCGGCGGCGTCGCCCAGGGCGCAGATGGTGTGGCCTTCGACCTGGGTGGTGACGTCGAGGAGCGTATCGATCTCCTTCATGTCGGCTTCACCCGTGGCCATGCGCTCCATGACCCGCCACATCCAGCCGGTGCCTTCGCGGCACGGCGTGCACTGGCCGCAGCTCTCGTGCTTGTAGAAGTAGCTCAGGCGCGCGATGGCGCGGACCAGGTCGGTGGACTTGTCCATGACGATGACGGCCGCGGTGCCGAGGCCCGAGCGCAGCTCGCGCAGGGCGTCGAAGTCCATGGGCAGGTCTTCGCACTGCTCGGCCGGGATCATCGGCACGGACGACCCGCCCGGAATGACGGCCTTAAGGTTGCCCCAACCGCCGCGGATGCCGCCGCAATGATCTTCCATCAGCTGACGGAAAGGGATGCTCATCGCTTCTTCGACGTTGCAGGGCAGGTTCACGTGACCCGACACGCAGAACAGCTTGGTGCCCGCGTTGTTCGGCCGGCCGAAGCTGGAGAACCAGCCGGCGCCGCGACGCAGGATCGTGCCGGCCACCGCGATGCTCTCGACGTTGTTTACGGTCGTGGGCATGCCGTACAGGCCCGCGCCGGCCGGGAACGGCGGCTTCAGGCGCGGCTGGCCCTTCTTGCCTTCCAGGCTCTCCAGCAGAGCGGTCTCTTCGCCGCAGATGTACGCGCCAGCGCCATGGTGGACGTAGATGTCGAAGTCCCAGCCATGGACGTTGTTCTTGCCGACCAGCTTGGCCTCATAGGCCTGCTTGATCGCCGCCTCCAGGCGCTCCCGCTCGAACACGTACTCGCCGCGGATGTAGATGTAGCAGGCGTGGGCCTGCATCGCGAAGCTGGCGATCAGGCAGCCTTCGATCAGGAGATGCGGATCATGCCGCATGATCTCCCGGTCCTTGCAGGTGCCCGGCTCGGACTCGTCCGCATTGACCACCAGGTAGTGCGGACGCCCTTCCTTCAGCTCCTTCGGCATGAAGGACCACTTCAGGCCGGTCGAGAAACCGGCGCCGCCGCGGCCGCGCAGGCCCGAAGCCTTCATGTTGTCGATGATCCAGTCTCGGCCGGCGTCCAGGATGTCCTTGACGCCGTTCCAGCAGCCGCGCGTCTTCGCGCCCTCGAGGCCCCAGTCATGCAGGCCGTAGAGGTTGGTGAAGATGCGGTCCTTGTCTTCGAGGATGCCGACCATGTCTCAGCTTTGCGGAAAGGGGTTCGAACGGACGAAGCGCGCCCGACGAACCACGACGGAAACAAACAGGACCCAGCCCAGGGCGACCACGCCCACGCCGGAGAACCCAAGAAGGGAGCGAGCTCCCTCCCCTCGATAAGTCGCCCACATCAGCATCAGGACGCCGATCAGGCTGGCCACCAGGCCCAGAGTGCGCTCGCGCTTGCCCAGGGTGCGCAGGGTCTGCACGTAGTCGGTCTGGCGCTGCACCAGGTCGGCGTCGCTCATTGCGCGCCTCCCGCCGGCGGACGGCTGGATTTCGCCCAGCCCACCAGGAACCAGACCTGCGCCGCGACGCCGCCCAGGATACAGACCACGAACACCGGCAGAAGCCAGCCCACGCCCATCGAAACGTGACCCACGATCGCCGCCCCGGCCGCAATGAAGCAGGCCAGGTTGATGGCGACCATCAGGATCAGACGCTTTTTCTGGGCGGCTGGGTTCATCAGGCTTCGGTCTTCGCCTTCGGCGCCTTCTTCGGCTTCTCGGGCAGGTTCGGGATCTTGATCTTCTTGGCCGCCGAGCCGTCGTACAACTTCGGGTCGGTCAAGGTCTTGATCGCATCGTGCGGCTCTGACGCGCCACGGCCCACATAGGAGCCCGGCTTCGGCTTCTTGCCGGCGGCGAAGTCGTCAAGGATTTTCGCCAGGGTCTCCGGCGTCAGGTCTTCGTAGTAGTAGTCGTTGATCGCGGCCATGGGCGCGTTCGAGCAGGCGCCGAGGCACTCGACCTCTTCCCAGCTGAACTTGCCGTCGGCCGAGCAATGGTGCGGCTCGCCGATGCGCTCGCGCAGGACCTTCTTCAGGTCGTTGGCGCCGCGCAGCATGCAGGGGGTGGTGCCGCACAGCTGAACGAACGCGACCTCACCCACCGGCTCCAGCTGGAACATGGTGTAGAAGGTGGCGACTTCCAGCACGCGGATCACCGGCATGCCCAGCAGCTCGGCGATGGCGCGGATGGCGGGCTCGGAGACCCACTTTTCCTGCTTTTGCACCAGCCAAAGGATCGGGATCACCGCCGACTGACGACGGGATTCCGGATACTTAGCGATCCACCAGTCGGCCTTGGCCTTCGTGTCCTTGCTGAACGCGAAGCTGGCGGGCTGTTCTTTTGCGAGGCGACGGACGCTCATCGGTCGACTTCCCCGAACACGATGTCCAGCGAGCCCAGGATGGCGGACACGTCCGCCAGCATGTGACCTCGGTTCATCCAGTCCATGGCTTGAAGGTGCGCAAAGCCCGGCGCGCGGATTTTGCACTTGTAGGGTTTATTGGTGCCGTCGCTGACGAGGTAGATGCCGAACTCGCCCTTGGGGGCTTCGACGGCGGCGTAGACCTCGCCTTCCGGAGTGCGGAAGCCTTCGGTGAAAAGCTTGAAGTGGTGGATCAAGCTTTCCATCGACCGCTTCATGTCGCCACGGCGCGGCGGCGCGATCTTGTTGTCCTCGGTCAGCACCGGGCCAGGCGTCTTGCGCAGGCGGTCGGTGCACTGAAGGATGATCTTCAAGCTCTCGCGCATTTCCTGCATGCGACACAGGTAGCGGTCATAGCAGTCGCCATTCACGCCCAGCGGAATATCGAACTCGAAGTCGTCGTAGCACTCGTACGGCTGATTTCGGCGCAGATCCCACGGGATGTTCGAGCCGCGCACCATCACGCCCGAGAAGCCCGAATCCATGGCTTCCTGCTTGCTGACCACGCCGATGTCGACGTTGCGCTGCTTGAAGATGCGGTTCGGGGTGATCAGGGCGTCGATGTCGTTGATCTTCTCGGGGAAGGCCTTGGCCCACGCCTCGATGTCGTCGATCAGGCTGTCGCTCAGGTCCTGGCGCACGCCGCCGGGGCGGAAGTAGTTGGCGTGCAGACGGGCGCCAGAAGCGCGCTCGTAGAACACCATCAGCTTCTCGCGCTCTTCGAAACCCCACAGCGGCGGAGTGAGCGCGCCGACGTCCATGGCCTGGGTCGTGACGTTCAGCAGGTGGTTCAAAATGCGGCCGATTTCCGAGTACAGGACCCGGATCAGCGAACCCCGGATCGGTACGTCCACGCCCAGCAGCTTTTCAATCGCCAGGCAGAAGGCGTGTTCTTGGTTCATGGGCGCCACGTAATCGAGGCGGTCCATGTACGGGATGTTCTGGAGGTAGGTGCGGGCCTCCATCAGCTTCTCGGTGCCGCGGTGCAGCAGGCCGATGTGCGGATCGACCCGCTCCACGACCTCGCCGTCCAGCTCAAGCACCAGACGCAGCACGCCGTGCGCCGCCGGGTGCTGCGGGCCGAAGTTGATGGTGAACTTGCGCACCGGGGTTTCCGGCGTGCCCTCGCCCGCGGCGATAGCGGCTTCGACGATCTCGGTCGCCATCAGCGGTCCCCCGCCTGCTTTTCGGCCTTCTCGTCGCCCGGCAGGGCGTACTGCGCGCCCTCCCACGGAGACAGGAAATCCCAGTTGCGGAATTCGGTGATCTTCACCGGCTCATAGACCACGCGCTTCAGCTCGTCGTCGTAGCGCAGCTCCATGTACCCGGTCATCGGGAAGTCCTTGCGCAGCGGATGGCCGTGGAAGCCGTAGTCCGTCAGCATGCGGCGCAGGTCCGGGTGCCCTTCGAAGAACACGCCATACATGTCGAAGGCCTCGCGCTCGTACCAGTCGGCGGCGGTGTAGACGCCGGTGACGGTCGGAACGGGGGTGTCCTCGTCGGTGGCCACCTTCACGCGGACGCGATGGTTCTTGGTCAGCGACAGCAGGTGATAGACCACGTCGAAGCGCTGGGCGCGTTGCGGCCAGTCCACAGCGGTCACGTCCAGCAGCTGCTGGAACTGATAGTCCGGATGATCGCGCAGGAGGGTGAGAGCCTCCACGATGCGGTTGGCCGGGCCCGTGATGGTCAGTTCGCCGAAGGCGATGCTGAAGGCCGTGACGGCGCCGGCGCCGTTGGCGACAATGCTCTGGCCGAGAGTTTCCAGATCGCTCATCGCTCGATCGTCCCCGTGCGGCGGATCTTCTTCTGCAGTTGCAGGATGCCGTACAGCAGGCTCTCGGCGGTTGGCGGGCAGCCCGGGACATACACGTCGACAGGCACGATCCGGTCGCAGCCGCGCACGACGCTGTAGCTGTAATAGTAATAGCCGCCGCCGTTGGCGCACGAACCCATGCTGATCACGTAGCGTGGGTCCGGCATCTGGTCGTAGACCTTGCGCAGGGCCGGAGCCATCTTGTTGCACAGGGTGCCGGCCACGATCATCAGGTCCGACTGACGCGGCGAGCCGCGCGGCGCGGCGCCGTAGCGCTCCACGTCATAGCGCGGCATCGACATCTGGATCATTTCAACGGCGCAGCAAGCCAGGCCGAAGGTCATCCACATCAGCGAGCCGGTGCGCGCCCAGGTGACGACGTCGTCCAAAGCCGCGGTCACGAAACCCTTGTCGGCCAACTGGTCCGACAGGCCGTCGAAGAACGGGTCGTGGATCTTCGGGTCATAACCCTCGACCGAGGTGCGACCGGCGGAAAGGGCGGGAACCAGCGTGCTCGAGCCCTTCATGGGCGAGCCGTCGGCGTTCAGGATCACTCCCATTCCAGGGCTCCCTTCTTCCATTCGTAGATGAAGCCGACCGTCAGGACGCCCAGGAAGGTCATCATCGACCAGAAGGCGAAGATCATCTCAGGACGCTCCAGCTTCATGAGCGAAACCGCCCACGGGAACAGGAACGCCACTTCCAGGTCGAAAATGATGAACAGGATCGAGACCAGGTAGAATCGGACGTCGAACTTCATCCGCGCGTCGTCGAAAGCGTTGAATCCGCACTCGTAAGCGGAGAGCTTTTCGGGGTCCGGAGACTTCGGGGCGAGAAGCGCCGCGGCGATAATGAAACCGGCGCCCAGCACAAGAGCGATCCCTAAAAAGATCACAATCGGCAGGTACTGGAGAAGAAAGGCGTTCATGGGAGGCCCTACTGGAATCGGGGCCTTTTAGCCCCCTGCGCGCAGGGTTCCAAGCGCATTGCCGCACTTGCGAACGCTTCTTAAAAAGTCACGCCTTACGCAAGGTTCGCATACTCGCGATCCTTGGGCCAAAAGGCCTTCTGGCGGGGTTTTCTGAAATTACCCACAGAAGCATCGAAAGTGATGTTGACACGAAAAGGGACCAGACCTACACAGCGCCCCTCGCCGCACGGCGGGACGCACTTCCCGCCCCGGCGGACAAAGAATGCGGATGTAGCTCAGTTGGTTAGAGCGCCGGCCTGTCACGCCGGAGGTCGCGGGTTCGAGCCCCGTCATTCGCGCCACTTTCTTTCAAGTGTCCAGCCGATCATCGGCAACCCCCCATCGCAAAGCTCGTTTAGCAAGCTGAACCGTGGCCATTCGTCGCGGCCCAGCAATGCGGACGATCATGCGCACCTACGCCATCGCACTTCTCGCCCCCCTCGCCCTTCTCGCCGCCTGCGAGAAAAAGCCGGATCAGAAGGCTGCGGCCCCGGCTCCCGCCAAGTTCAAGCTCGAATGCGTCATGCAGGACGGCGATCCGCCCCTGGTCCTGCTGATGGATCCCGGCGCGAGCCGCTTCACTATCGCCAACGTGCCCGGCGGCCCCAGCGGCGGCCTCACCACCAGTCCTTACGAGTATCGGCTGACCGTCACGCCTGGCGGCACGTTCCAGCCGGGCGAGATTCTCGTGAATCGCTACGACGGGCAGATGCGTCGAACCGCCGTCAGCGAAGCGGGCCCCATTGTCCAGAACTGGATGTGCGTCCACGGGCCGAACGCCCCGCGATTCTAGAAGTTGGCGATGATCGCGGCCATCGGCCGAGCCTGGTGATTCCGGCCCAGGCCGCTGGCGTCGGTGTCGTACCATCGCAGGTCGGCGGTCACGCCCGGCGCGAGAAGCCAGCTGACGCCCATGTTCCAGGAGTTGAAATCTCGCCCGCCGGTCAGGGCGCGACGCCCCATCGCCCCCGAGATCGTGGCGCGCGGTGAGATGCGCCAACCGCCTTGCCCTTCGACCCACCAAGCCGCGTCAGGACGCCCCTGAACGTCGGGGGTGTAGTCGATCCTCACGCGGACTGACGCCCGACCTTGGCGGCGCGTGATGTCGAGCCGGTACTCGAACATGTCCCGATCACGCCCCGCCGGCATGCCGGTGCTGTACTTGTAATAGGCGGAGGCGTCGATTCCGTAGGGGCCCACGGCGCGCGTGAGGCCGGCGATGATCTCCGCCTCGATCTCGCGATCATCCCAGCCGTTCTCGGTCATCATCAGGCCGCCGAAATAGGCGCCGTCGCCGCGACGTTCCACACGCAGCAAAAGGCCGGGATCGCCATCTGTCAGGCCGACGCCCTTGGCGTTAACGATCTCGCTGGCGACCAGAAACCGCCCAGCCCAACGCCAGTCCTGCGCCAAGGCGGGCGACGACGCGAAAAGGCCGATCATGACGAGGAGCAGAAGACGACGATCCATGAGAGCCCATTCCAGGAGCTCTCTTGGCTACGGCTCACGCCGTTCAGCCGCTTTCGAGTTCTTAAGGTCGAGCCTCAGGCGTTCAGCAGCGCCGCCTGACCGAACGCCTGACGATCCGTCAAACGCCCATAGACGCCGGAAAGCTGCTCGAACACGGTGGACCAGGCATGGCGGGCGGCCGCTCTTGTCCGAGCCGCCGCGCCCACCGCCTCGAGGTCGCGTTCGAACAGGGCGGCGATCGCCTCCGCCATAGCCGAGCCCTCGGACGCCACAGCCAGTTCTCCCACCTCCGAATCCACGGATTCGGCGACGCCGCCGGCGTTGACGCCGACCACCGGCAGACCGCAGGCCATGGCCTCCAGCACGATCAGTCCGAACGGCTCGGCGTCATTGGCGTGAACGAAGGCGTCGCAGGACGCCAACACGCGGGCCAGCTCAACAGGCGACTTCTGATAGCCCATGGGAATGATGCGATCCGACGTCGGCGCACCGGCGCCCGCCCCCACCAGCAACAGCCGATAGGGATCGCCTAGCTTCTCGACCGCCTCGACGAGCACCTCCAGCCGCTTCTCCCGCGCCGGACGGCCGGCGAAGACCAGCAGGCGCGTGCCGTGTGACAGGCCCAGTTGGCGACGCAGGCCCTCACGGTCAGCGCGCTGAGGATTGAAAGCTTCGACATCGACGCCAAGCGGCAGGGCGATGGCGCCTTCCACTCCGGCCTCGATCAAACGTCCGGCGATATAGCGGCTGGGAGCGACGACCTTGGCGAATTGTCGGTAGATCGAGGCCCAGCGTCGTTGAACAGGCTTCTCCGCCCATTCGCCGATGTGTAGCGCGGCCAAGGCGCCCAAATCCGTGTGGCAAAACCCGACCACCGGGATTCCCAGCTCATCGCCCGCCTTCAGGGCGGCGAGGCCAGGCGTATAGACGTCACCGGCCTCGATGATGTCCGGGCGCTGGCGGATCAGCCGCTCCATCCAGCTTCGCTTGCCGATCGGCCAGCGATAACCGTCACCGAAGGGCAACGGCGCGGCGTAGATCGAGACCTCGCCATCGCCGTCATGGGCATGACGGGGGCCGGGCACCACCAGGGTGTGGCGCACCTCAGGCCGATGAGCTGCGAACCAGGCCCGCTTGTTGGTCAGATAGCGCTTAACCCCGCCGCTGCGCGGGGCGTAAAGCATGGTGGTGTCCACCAGTCGCACGCGGTTGTCGGTGTCGAATGCGTTGCGTTCCGCGAGATCTGCGGATGCTTCGAACTCGAAAGGACCAAACCCCACAACGCTCAAGCCGACGCCCTCACTCGCCTCACGCCGCACCAATGCGGCTACCCCATTAGCGATAAAGGCGCTCGGAAACCGCAGGGTTCCCGAGCGCGGTATTCAAGCTTAGCCGGTGATACGATAGCGCCCTTGGCTGTCAGGGCAAACCCGAACATACCGGTATTCCGTTCGGCCGCCCCAGTCCGCCGGCGCGGCCGCCAGGCGGCAGCGATTACGCTCCGACCAGGCGGAATTATAGCGACGATTGTTCAGGCGACGGTCCTCGGCGGTCTCGCGATAAGGCACGGTCTGGTTGTAGTCGAAGTAGTAGCCCGTGTTGTCGCAACGGGCGTTCTTGTCAGCGTTGTTGCCGATCGCCGCGCCGGCGATGGCGCCGACCACGCCGCCCAGCACCGCGCCCTCGGTCTTGGCGCCATTGCCCGCCACGCTGCCGCCGAGGGCCGCGCCGGCCAGGGCGCCGATCACGCCGCCCGCGGTCTTGTTGGTGTTCCCGCCGCGACGCTCGCAGGGGTTATCGCGGTAATAGGCCGAGACCGGCGCGCCGTAATCACCAGCGGCGTAAGCAGGGGCCGGGTAGTTGAACTCGCCATAGCGACGGACATATGCGCCATAGCCATAGCGACGATCATAGCGGGCGCGCGCGGCTTCATACTCGGCGCGTCGGCGATCGTACTCACGGCGCTGCGCCTCGTAGTCGCGGTTCTGGGCGTAGTAGTCCGCCTGGTCGGCGCGGTAGTCTCGCATTTGCTGGCGATAGCTGTCGTCATACTGCGCCAGGGTGGCGGAGGCCGTGCCCATCGTGAGGGCGGCGGCGAGGCCAAGGGTCAGGGTCTTCATGTCTTTCCTCCGGGTCGTGCCGCCCCTCGGCGGCCGCTTCGACGTCGCGGCGGTCTTCGCCTCCCCGGAAAGGCTCGCAACGGTCAGCCAGCAAACGCGACCCTGACAGGATCGGTTGCACGGGCCCAAGCTTGACCACGTTCGCCGGCGCCTCCAAAAGCTGTGTCGTAAATGCGAGGAACGCCATGAGCGAAGTCGAGGAAAAGCCGGTCATCGATCCGCACGCGCCCCTGGTCATCGAACCAGTCAGCGCCCTGGCAGCCTGCCTCCGCTTCGCCGCCATCGCCCTGGTGGTGATGGGCGCGGCCTATGCCTGCGCCCAGGCCTTGCCGCCGCCTATCGGCCCCTTCTAAACCGGCTCCATGCACATCGGCGCGCTTACCCTGGTCGTTCGCGACTATGACGAGGCGCGGGACTGGTACACACGGGTCCTGGGCTTCGAACTTCTGGAAGACACGCCGCTTGGCGGCGGCAAGCGCTGGCTGCGTGTCGCGCCGCCAGGATCG
This sequence comes from uncultured Caulobacter sp., assembly GCA_913776195.1. GTDB lineage: Bacteria > Pseudomonadota > Alphaproteobacteria > Caulobacterales > Caulobacteraceae > Caulobacter. The sequence continues at coordinate 27,768 of CAJYMH010000025.1, read as the reverse complement.
CGAGAGACCGCCCTCCTCCTCGCCAAGGCCGCCACGCCTGAACAGGCCGCCGCCATCGGCCACCAGGCCGGCGGACGGGTGCTGCTGTTCCTGAAGACCCGCGACTTCGACCGCGACCACGCGGCCATGCTGTCGCGCGGCGTACGCTTTTTAGAGGAGCCACGACGCGAACCCTATGGCTCTGTGGCGGTTTTCAAGGACCTCTACGGCAATCGCTGGGATTTGCTGGAGGATCGCGCCTGAAAGGCGATGGTGGGCGGCGAGGGGATCGAACCCCCGACCCTCTCGGTGTAAACGAGACGCTCTACCGCTGAGCTAGCCGCCCGGGAGACGGGGTTCTAGCGGGCCGCGTCGATGGCGGCCATAGAAAAAGGCGGGGGCCGAGCGGCGCCCGCCTTTTTCCGAAAACTCTAGGCGAATAACTCAGCCGTTCAGAGCGCCCTTGAGCCCCTCGCCCACCTGGAAGCGGGCGGTCTTGGACGCCGGGCGATTCACGGTCTCGCCGGTGCGCGGGTTGCGGGCCGTGCCGGCCGCACGGGAAACGGCTTTGAAGGTGCCGAAGCCGACCAGACGCACGTCTTGGCCCGCCTTCAGGGACCCGGTGACCGAGTCGATGAACGCTTCGAGGGCGTCCTTGGCCTGGTTCTTGTTGATGCCCGCCTTTTCGGCGATCGCCGTGACGAGTTCCGCTTTGGTCATGTAGTTCTCCCAGCCTAATGAACGGCGGCGCTTTTGTTGTGGCTGCGTCGCTCGCTTCGTTGGGAGTATGGCGGTTGCGTAACGCCCGTCAAACGAACGTAGGGCGGGAATCTCCCGCCCTACGCAAGTTATCAACGATAACCTTGTTATTTATGACGTTCGCTAACCTTAGTGGGCGCGAACGGCGTCGCCGTCGAGGTCGTCACCGCCCTTGATCGGGCGGATCGGTTCTTCTTCCTCGTTCCATTCTACCGGCGTCAGCGGACCCGTGAGGGCCGCCTTCAACGCTTCGTCGGCGGTCGAGATCGGGATGATCTCAAGCGCGTTCTTCACGCTGTCCGGGATATCGGCGAGATCCTTGGCGTTCTCTTGCGGGATCAGCACCGTCTTCACGCCCGAACGAAGAGCCGCCAGCAGCTTCTCCTTGAGGCCGCCGATGGCCAGCACTCGACCGCGCAGGGTGATCTCGCCGGTCATGGCGATATCCTTGCGGATCGGAACACCCGTCAGCACCGAGACCATGGAGACGGCCATGGCGACGCCGGCCGAGGGACCGTCCTTGGGCGTCGCGCCTTCCGGCACGTGCACGTGGATGTCGGTCTTCTCAAACACGGGCGGCTTGATGCCGAAGCGCAGGGACCGCGACCGAACGTACGAATGCGCGGCCGAGATCGACTCCTTCATCACGTCCTTCAGATTGCCGGTGACCGTGGTGCGGCCCTTGCCCGGCATCTTGACGGCCTCGATGGTCAGAATGTCGCCGCCGAACTCGGTCCAGGCCAGACCCGTGACGATGCCCACCTGATCCTCGGCGTCAGTCTCGCCGTAGCGATACTTCTGCACGCCCGCGTACTTGGCCAGACGCTCACTATCGATGGTGATCGAGGAAAGCTTCTCCCGCGCCAGGTCGCGAACGACCTTGCGGGCCAGACCGCCCAGTTCACGCTCCAGCGAGCGTACGCCGGCTTCGCGGGTGTAGTAGCGGATCAGGTCGCGGATCGCCTCGTCCGGAACGATGAACTCTTCCGGCTTCAGCCCGTGATCCTTGGCCAGCTTCGGCAGGACGTGGCGCTTGGCGATCTCCAGCTTCTCATCCTCGGTGTAGCCGGGGATGCGGATGATCTCCATGCGGTCCAGCAGCGGCTGGGGCATGTTCAGGCTGTTGGCCGTGGTGACGAACATCACCTGCGACAGGTCGTAGTCCACCTCCAGGTAGTGGTCGCCGAAGGTCGAGTTCTGAGCCGGGTCCAGCACCTCAAGCAGGGCTGACGACGGATCGCCGCGCCAGTCGCTGCCCATCTTGTCGATCTCGTCGAGCAGGACGAAAGCGTTGGTGGTCTTGGCCTTCTTCATCGACTGGATGACCTTGCCGGGCATCGAGCCGATATAGGTGCGGCGGTGACCGCGGATCTCGCTCTCGTCGCGCACGCCGCCCAGCGACATGCGAACGAACTCGCGACCGGTCGCCTTTGCGATCGACTTGCCGAGCGAGGTCTTGCCGACGCCGGGAGGGCCCACGAGACAGAGGATCGGTCCCTTCAGCGAATTCGTTCGGGCCTGCACGGCCAGATACTCAAGAATCCGCTCCTTGACCTTCTCCAGGCCGTAGTGGTCCTCGTCGAGGATGCCCTCGGACTCGTTGAGGTCGATCTTCTTCGTCTTGGCCTTGCCCCACGGCACCGACAGCAGCCAATCCAGATAGTTCCGGACCACCGTGCTCTCGGCGGACATCGGGCTCATGTTGCGCAGCTTCTTCAGCTCGCTCTCGGCCTTGGTCCGCGCTTCCTTGGACAGCTTGGTCTTCTTGATGCGCTTTTCGAGTTCGATGAGTTCATCGCGACCGTCATCCTGGTCGCCCAGCTCGCGCTGGATCGCCTTCATCTGCTCGTTGAGATAATATTCGCGCTGGGTCTTCTCCATCTGGCGCTTCACGCGCGAGCGGATTTTCTTTTCGACCTGCAGAACGCTGATCTCGCCTTCCATGAGGGCGAAGACCTTCTCCAGGCGCTTCACGACACTGAAGATCTCCAGCAGGTTCTGCTTGTCGCCGATCTTCACAGACAGATGCGCGGCGATGCTGTCGGCCAGCTTGCCGGCTTCGGCGATCTGCGGGATCGACGCCAGGGCTTCCGGAGGGACCTTCTTGTTGAGCTTCACGTAGTTTTCGAATTGCTCGACCACGGCCCGCGACAGGGCCTCGGCTTCACGGCTCTCGCCGCCGTCCTCGGCCAGTTCGGCCACGTCGGCTTCGTAATATTCCGGATTGTCGGTGAACTTGGCCACGCCGGCGCGGCCTTTGCCCTCAACCAACACCTTCACGGTGCCGTCGGGAAGCTTGAGCAGTTGCAGGACGGTGGCGATGACGCCGACCTCGAAGATGTCCTCCGGGGCGGGATCGTCGTCAGCGGAATTCTTCTGGGTGAGCAGCAGGATCTGCTTGTCACCCTTCATCACCTCTTCCAGGGCTCGCACGGATTTATCGCGCCCCACGAATAGCGGCACGACCATATGCGGAAACACCACGATGTCCCGCAAGGGCAGCACAGGAAGGGTTTTGATCTCGGACATGATGCTCTCAACTCCTGGCCGGCGCATTGCTCACGCTCGGCCTTACGGATCGCAGTCACCCAAACGATGCGCCTGAGTCGTACGATCCGTCCGCCCGCGATTGGACGGCGTTCGGAGATTTATGTGGACCTTTTGCGACCGCGTTCAAGCGGCGCCGCAGCGCAGCGGCAGGGGGTCGCAGGTTGAAACGAGCTTATCCACAGCTCATTCGACCTCTCGGCGAAGCGGCGCCAGGGCTACGAAGCTGATCAAGGCGGCTGCGCTGAGATAGAGCCCCACCGGAACCAGCCCACCTCGATCCGCCAGTGCTTGCGCCGCCATGGGGGCCAGACCGCCCCCGATGATCCCGCCGATATTGAAGGCCATGGACGCCCCCGTGTATCGCACCCGCGCCGGGAACAGGCCCGGCAGGAACGCGCCCAGCGGCCCATAGACGAGCCCCATCAGAAACAGGGCCAGCGCCAGGAACGCCCAGATCAGGAACAGCGACCCAGCGCCCATCAACGGCGAGAGCAGGAAACCCGCCCCGATCGTCAGCAGGCACCCTGTCATCAACACCTTCCGCGGCGTTCGCGCGTCGGACCAGTAACCGGCGACCACGATGCCCACCGCCATGAAGCCGATGGCGGCCAGCTGCACCCCAAGGAACACCTGTCGGCTGTAGCCCAAGGTGGTTGTCCCGTAGCCCAGCGCGAAGGTCGTCGCGAGGTAATAGATGGCGAAACAGGCCACCACCGCGAAGGTCCCGCCCAGGGTCTGCAGCGGATAGCGGGTCAGCACCTCGCCCAGCGGCACGGCGGGCGGCGGCCCCTCCTCCATCACCTTGGCGAAGGCCGGCGTCTCGCTGATCTTCAGCCGCACCCACAGCCCCACGCCCACCAGCACCGCGCTGGCCAGGAACGGCAGGCGCCAGCCCCACTGCATGAAGGCTTCGGGGCTCAGAACCATGCCGAGGATCAGGAAAAGCCCGTTGGCGGCGAGGAAGCCCACCGGCGCGCCAAGCTGCGGGAACATGCCGAACCGGGCTTTCCAGCCTGGCGGCGCGTTCTCCACCGCCAGCAGAGCCGCCCCGCCCCACTCCCCGCCCAGGCCAAGACCCTGGGCGAAGCGCAAGGCGCACAGCAGGACTGGCGCGATCCACCCCGCCATGGCGTAGGTCGGCAGGAAGGCGATGGCCACGGTGGAGCCGCCCATCAGCAGCAGGCTGGCCACCAGGGTCGATTTGCGCCCCACCCGGTCGCCGAAATGCCCGAACAGCGCCGCGCCCACCGGGCGCGCGAAGAAGGCGATGGCGAAGGTGGCGTAGGACGAGATCAGCTGCATCGATGCCGAGGCGCTGGGAAAGAACAGCGGGCCGAACACGAGGGAGGCGGCCGTGGCGTAGATGTAGAAATCGTAGAACTCGACCGCCGTGCCCACCAGGCTGGCGGTCAGGATCCGTCGGTTCGACGCCGGCGCCTTGCTGTTCATTCGGTCCCCTCCGATATCCCGGCATCGCGCCTTCCCTGCGCCCCGTCAAGAAAGCTTGGCCGGGAGAGTCGAACACCAAAGAAAAACGGCGGCCCCGCGAGGAGCCGCCGTTCTCAGATCTGACGGTCGGTCGGGAGCGCTTAGGCCGCCCCGCCCGCCTTCTTCTCGGCGTAGATGACCAGCGGCTGAGCGCGGCCTTCCACGACTTCCTGGTTCACGACCACTTCCTCGACGCCGTCATAGTTCGGCAGCTCGAACATGGTCTCCAGCAGGATGGCTTCCAGGATGGAGCGCAGGCCGCGAGCGCCGGTGCGGCGGGTGATGGCCTTGCGGGCCACCGCCGACAGGGCGTCGTCGGTGAAGGTCAGGCCGACATTCTCCATGTCGAACAGACGCTGATACTGCTTCACCAGGGCGTTCTTCGGCTCGGTGAGGATCTTCACCAGGGCCGCTTCGTCCAGGTCTTCCAGGGTCGCGATCACCGGCAGACGGCCGATGAATTCCGGGATCAGGCCGAACTTGACCATGTCCTCAGGTTCGACCTCGCGCAGGATTTCGCCAGTGCGACGCTCGTCCGGATCGGCCACCTTGGCGCCGAAACCGATCGAGGCGCCCTGGCCGCGCGCGCTGATCACCTTCTCCAGGCCGGCGAAGGCGCCGCCGCAGATGAAGAGGATGTTGGTGGTGTCGACCTGCAGGAACTCCTGCTGCGGATGCTTGCGCCCGCCTTGCGGCGGCACGGAGGCGACGGTGCCTTCCATAATCTTCAGCAGGGCCTGCGGCACGCCTTCGCCCGACACGTCGCGGGTGATCGACGGGTTGTCGGACTTGCGGCTGATCTTGTCGATTTCGTCGATATAGACAATGCCGCGCTGCGCCCGCTCGACATTGTAGTCGGCGGCCTGCAGCAGCTTCAGCACGATGTTTTCGACGTCCTCACCCACGTAACCGGCTTCGGTCAGGGTGGTGGCGTCGGCCATGGTGAAGGGCACGTCGATGATGCGCGCCAGCGTCTGGGCCAGCAGCGTCTTGCCCGAACCGGTCGGGCCGACGAGCATGATGTTGGACTTGGCCAGCTCGACGTCGTTGTTCTTCGTCGCGTGGTTCAGGCGCTTGTAGTGATTGTGAACCGCGACAGCGAGGACCTTCTTGGCGTGGTCCTGACCGATGACGTAGTCGTCCAGCACTTCGCGGATCTCGCGCGGCGTGGGGACCCCGTCCTTGGACTTCACGAAGGCGATCTTGTGCTCTTCGCGGATGATGTCCATGCACAGCTCGACGCACTCATCGCAGATGAACACGGTCGGGCCCGCGATGAGCTTGCGCACCTCGTGCTGGCTCTTTCCACAGAAGGAGCAGTACAGAGTGCTCTTGGTGTCGCCGCTGGCGGCTTTAGTCATATCGCTTCTCACGCTACGGCGACGTTGGGTCGAAACCGGACGTCGCCACTCCCGAAAGACATCTCGCTTCCTGTTCTAAATGCAGGATACGAGCCACGGGTTGTCTAAACCTTGACATTCCCCGATCCGAGCGCCCTTCACAACCCTTTGAGCGCTTAAACTGGGGATAGAGACACTAAACACGCCCCGGTTGAGGCGGCTTGCTTCTCATTAGGGCATATAGGACGTCGATACGCCACGCGGTAGCACCGCGACACCGCATCGCATCCCGAGCGACGTGAGCCCTGTTAGCGCCGAACGGGAATCGTGGTCGAAAACGTTCGGAACAGTTGCAGTACGTGAACGATGGTTAGACGCTCCCGTCGGCCCATGGGCATGGCCGCGCCCTCGCGGCCAATGAACGACCCGCTCGATGACAAGGCGCTGGTGGCGTTCGACTTCGACGGCACCATGACCGTGCGCGACAGCTTCACCGCATTCCTCGCCTGGCGAGCAGGCCGAGCCCGCTACTTCCTGGGCGTCCTGAAGCTTACGCCCGCGATTCTGTCCTATCTGGGGCACCGTGACCGTGGCCGGCTCAAGGCCGCCGCCGTCGCTCATTTTCTGAAAGGCGCTCCGCTGGAAAAGATCGAGGCCGAGGCCAAGGTCTTCGCCGAAACCTACGCCACCCGCCTCCTGCGGCCCGACGCCGTGGCCACCTGGCGGCGTTGGCGGGCGCGCGGCGCGCGCGCGGTCATCGTCACCGCCTCGCCCGAAATCCTTGTGGCGCCCTTCGCCCGCGGTCTCGGCGCCGACGCCCTTATCGGCACCCAGCTGGAGATCAACACCTACGGTCAGGTCAGCGGCGCTCTCGTCGGCGGCAACTGTCGCGGCCCGGAAAAGGTGCGGCGTCTGCAGGAGATGTTCGGCGACGACGTGCATCTGGCCGCCGCCTATGGCGACACCAGCGGCGACAAGGAGATGCTCACCATCGCCGAAGAAAAGGGCTACCGCGTCTTCATCGGCAAGCCAGGAAGGGCCTGACGCAGCCACAACGGCGTTGATGCGTTCAGCCTCCGTTCAGTCGGAGGTATGCTTGCTTCGAAACATGGTCATCGCCGCCACGGCCCTTTCCGCCTCCCTAGGGGCCGCCCACGCGCAGGTCGCCACCCCGGCTGACCTCTATGGCGAGCTGTTCTACCAGGTGCAGATGCGGCGCCTGTTCCCGGACGGGAAGACGTTTGTCGACGCCACGCCGCGCCGCCCGCCGGAACAGATCCTGGCTGAATACCGCACCAAGCTCTGGTTTTCCGATGAAGAGCTAAAGCGCTTCGTCATCACCCACTTCGACCTGCCGCAAGAGGTGCTGGTCCCGACGCCGTCGACCGCCCGCCCGCCGATGGACGCCCATATCGCCCGCCTGTGGCCGATCCTGACCCGCCAGCCCGCCGCGCCGCCGCCCGGCTCCACCGCCCTGCGGCTGGATGAACCCTATGTCGTTCCCGGCGGACGGTTCCGCGAAATGTACTACTGGGACAGCTATTTTACGATGCTGGGCCTGGCGCAGGATGGCCGCCATGACCTGATCGATGCGATGGTCGATGATTTCGGCAGTCTGATCGATCGTTACGGCCGGATTCCGAACGGCACGCGCACTTACTACCTCAGCCGATCCCAGCCGCCCTTCTTCTATCTGATGGTCGGCCTCGCCGATCAGACCGACCTGACCTTGCTCAAGCGTCGGACCGATCAGATGCGCCGTGAACACGCCTTCTGGATGGAGGGCGAAGAGGATGTGAAGGCCGGAGCCGCCTCCTCCCGTGTCGTTCGTCTGCCGGACGGCGCCATCCTCAACCGCTATTGGGATGATCGCGATACGCCCCGCGACGAATCCTTGCGGGAGGACATACTGACAGCCCGCGAAGGCCGCCGGCCGCCCGGCGAGATTTTCCGCGACCTGCGCGCCGGCGCCGAAAGCGGCTGGGATTTCAGCGCCCGCTGGCTGACAGACGGCAAGAACCTGCGGACCATCCGCACCACCGCCTTCGTTCCCGTCGACCTCAACAGCCTGATGTACGGAATGGAGCGCGCCATCGCCAACGCCTGCCGCCGGCTGGGCGAACCGGCCTGCGGCGACGAATTCGAAGCTCGGGCCGAGGCGCGCAAAGCAGCCATTGATCGCTGGTTATGGAGCCCGGAGCGCGGGGCCTACCTGGACTACCGTTGGCGCGATCGGCAGCCTTCCGACCTGATCACGGCCGCTGGCCTCTATCCCCTGTTCGTCGGCGCGGCCAGCCCTAGCCAAGCCCATATCGTCGCTCAGAAGACCTGGGACGAACTGCTGGCTCCTGGCGGCCTGCGCACGACCACGCTCAACACCGGCCAGCAATGGGATGCGCCCAACGGCTGGGCTCCGCTCCAATGGGTGGCCGCCAAAGGCCTGCGGAACTACGGCGAGGACGCCCTGGCCGCCGAGATCGCCAAGCGCTGGCTGGCCACCGTGGAGCGTGAGTATCAGGCCAGCGGGCGGATGCTTGAAAAGTACGACATCGAAGAGGTTCGCCCCGGCGGCGGCGGCGAATATCCGCTCCAGGACGGCTTCGGCTGGACGAATGGCGTCACCCGCGCCTTCCTCGCGCTCTACCCCCAATGATGATCGGCGTGCTATGGCGCGCTCATCATGTCCGAAGACACCAAGACCCCCGCCGAAAAGATGGCGGCGCTCGTCGCCGCCAAGAAGCAACGCGTCGAAGCTGGTGAAGGCCACACCTCCGGCCGCGCCCAACGCAAGGCCGAGCAACTCGCCTCCGCCCGGTCGGCCTCCAAGTCCAAGCCCTGGATGAGCCGTTGACGGCCCTCGCGCCGTCAACGCCAGACCTGTTCTCCAATCGCCGCTTTGTCTACCTCGCCGCCGCCTTCTGCTGCGTGCTGTGGGGCAGTTCGTATCCGTCGATCAAGAACGGCTATCGCCTGCTGGATATCGCCCGCACCGACCTGGCGGATCAGGTCGTGTTCGCCGGCTACCGTTTCGTGCTGGCCGGCCTGTTGCTGCTCGGCGTGGCGGTCGCCCTGCGGCGGCCCATCTTCGGCTTCACCCGCCGGCAGTTCGGCCAGATCGCGGCCCTGGGCCTTGTGCAGACCACCGTCCAGTACGTGTTCTTCTACATCGGCGTGGCCAACGCCACCGGCGTGAAGAGCTCGATCATGAACGCCACAGGCGCGTTCTTCGGCGTGCTGATCGCGCACTTCGTCTACGCCAATGATCGCTTGACCGGGCGAAAGGCCCTGGGCTGTCTCGTGGGCTTCCTGGGGGTTCTGACCGTCAACCTCGGCAGCGGCCTGACCGACTTCGATTTCACCATCAAGGGCGAGGGCTTCGTCGCCTTCTCGGCGCTGATCCTGGCCGCGGCCTCGATCTGGGGCAAACGCCTCTCCCGCGATCTCGACCCGATGATCATGACAGGTTGGCAGCTAGGCGTCGGCGGCGTCGTTCTCACCCTCGGCGGCATCGCAGCCGGCGGCTATGTCGCGGGCTTCGACTGGCGCTCGACGGCCCTGCTGATCCACCTGGGCTCGCTTTCGGCCGCCGCCTTCGCGATCTGGAGCCTGCTGCTGAAGCAAAATCCGGTCAGCATGGTCGCGCCGTTCAATTTCCTCATCCCGGTCTTCGGCGTGATCCTTTCGGCCGCCTTCCTTCATGAGCCGGTCTTCGCCTGGAAGAATCTTGTCGCGCTCATGCTGGTTTGCGGCGGCATTTGGCTGGTCACGCGCTCCGGCCGCCGCCCGGCCTGACGACGCGTGGCAAGCCTTGCTATCGTGACCTCATGCGGCCCGAGATTCTTTTCCCGCTCTTCGCTTCGATCGGCACGCTGAAGGGCGTCGGGCCGCGCGTCGCGCCGTTGGTGGAGAAAGTCGCCGGCTCCCTCGTCCGCGACGTCCTATTCCTGACGCCGCAATCGGTCATCCGGCGCACGCCCGTCACCGCCGACAAGGTGGCCGAGAGTGAAATCCAGACCCTGGTCATCACCATCGACGCCCACATCAAGCCGGGGCGTCCCAACCTGCCCTGGCGCATCCGGGCCTATGACGGCACGGGCTTCGTCACCTTGGTGTTCTTCAAGGTCTACGGCGACACGCTGGAGAAGCAGAACCCCGTCGGTGAGCAGCGCATCGTCAGCGGCAAGGTCGAGCGCTTCAACGGCGAGGTGCAGATCGCCCACCCCGACTATCTGCTGCCTATCGAACGGGCCGACGAGATTCCGGAGCTGGAGCCAGTCTATCCCGCCACAGCGGGCCTCGCCTCCCGGGCCATCCGCAAGCTGGCCAATGAGGCGCTGAGCCGCGCCACCGAACTGCCGGAGTGGCAAGACCGCGCCTGGCTGGCGCGTGAAGCGTTCCCGTCATGGCGCGCCGCCTTGGCGCAGGTCCACGAGCCCGCGTCGGAAGCCGATCTGGCGCCGCTTTCCCGCGCCCGCCGCCGCCTGGCCTACGACGAGTTGCTGGCGCACCAGCTCGCGCTCGCTCAACGCAAGGCGGCCCGCCGCTCACATCCCGCGCCAAGAATCGCCAGCCGAGGCGAGCACGCCCAGCGGATCGAGGCCGCCCTTCCCTATCGCCTCACCGGCGCGCAACAGCGCGCCCTGGCCGACATCAGCGGCGACCTGGCGTCTGGCGAGCGTATGAGCCGCCTGCTGCAGGGCGACGTAGGCGCGGGAAAGACCGTCGTCGCCATGCTGGCCATGGCCGATGCGGCCGCCGCTGGACTTCAGTCCGCACTCATGGCGCCGACCGAGATTTTGGCGCGCCAGCACTTCGAGACCATCGCCCCGCCGCTGGAAGCCGTGGGCCTGCGCGTGTTGCTGCTCACCGGCCGCGACAAGGGCAAGGTGCGAGCGGAAAAGCTGATGGCCCTGCTGGACGGCACGGCGCACGTCGCGGTCGGCACCCATGCCCTGTTCCAGGACGACGTGGCCTACCGAAGCCTGGGCCTGGCGGTGATCGACGAACAGCACCGCTTCGGGGTGGGCGAGCGTCGCCGTCTTCAGGACAAGGGCGACGGCGTCCATCTTCTGGCCATGTCCGCCACGCCGATCCCCCGGACGCTGGAGCTGACGGTGTTCGGAGATCTCGACGTCTCCCGCATCGATGAGAAGCCGCCTGGGCGAACGCCCGTCGCCACCGCCGCCGTCCCGACGCCGCGCATCGGCGACGTGGTCAATCGCCTGAAGGCCGCCATCCGCGACGGGGCCCAGGCGTTCTGGATATGCCCCCTGGTGTCAGAGTCCGAGCTCATCGACCTCCAGGCCGCGGAGGGCCGGGCCGAGGACCTGCGCCGCATTCTTGGCGACTCCGTCGGTCTCGTTCACGGCAAGATGCCCGCCGCCGACAAGGACGCGGTCATGTCCGCCTTCGCCGCCGGCAAGGTCTCCGTGCTGGTCGCCACGACAGTCGTCGAGGTGGGCGTCAACGTTCCCAACGCCAGCATCATGGTCATCGAGCAGGCCGAACGCTTCGGTCTGGCTCAACTCCATCAGTTGCGCGGCCGGGTCGGCCGGGGGGCGCGGGAAAGCGCCTGCGTGCTGCTCTATGACCCGCCGTTGTCGGAGACCGCCCAGGCCCGTCTCGATATTCTTCGCAAGACCGACGACGGCTTCCTCATCGCCGAAAAAGATCTGGAGCTGCGGGGCGGCGGTGATCCGCTGGGCCTGCGCCAAAGCGGCTTCCCCGCCTATCGCCTCGCTGACCCGGTCGCCCATCGCGAACTGATCGCCGTGGCGGCCGATGACGCACGCCTAATCCTGGCCCGCGATCCCGAGCTGAAAACGGAACGCGGCGCCGCGCTCAAGATCCTGCAGGAACTGTTTGACTGGCGGCCGGCCTCACCGCTGGGCGAGGCGGGCTGACCGCCACGCCTTCAGCCGCGTCTGAGCATCTGCTTCAAGATCGGCGTAGAACAGGTTGTAACCGCTCACCTTCTTCCGATCCGCCCAGCCGCCCACAGCCTTGAACGCGTCGGAGCGCGGCTTGGACACCTTCAGGACGCCGCCCTGACACTGGGCCGCCGCCTGACGCTTCAGGAAGGCCGGCCGGACGCCCCATTCCAGGCCGGTCGCGTTGGCCGCGCCCAGGTTCAAGCGCTCGCTCGCCGCCTCCTCGGTCTGGGCGCCGAGCAGCGGATTGACGCAAAGCGCCGGCTGGCCGTTCAGGTTCACCAGATCGCCCGCGCCATTCCAGACCAGGGCGCGCTCCAACAACAGCCGCTGCGCCTCACGATCGCTGGCCGAGACCGCCGCGTAGGCCACGACACATCCGGCTTGCCTCTTCATCTGGCAGGCAGGCGCCAGCGAGCCGGGGCCATAGAGGTAGGCCGGCGTCACCGTCTGCAGCAGGTAGGCCGCCGCCAGCCGCCCCTGAAGGGCTGGATCAGGCGCGATCTCCTCCTCGATCAGACGCGCCGCCAGCTCCCCGCCCTGCTCCACGCCCACGAGGATGAAAGGCCGCTGACCGCCATAGGCCGCCAGATATCGGTGGAACGCGGCGCGGACGTCCTGATAGGCGAAACGCCGCGCCTCTCGCGCGTCCTCGCGCAGCGTCAGGCGCGTATAGAGGCTGGCCTGCCGATAGCGCGGCGCGAATACCCGTCCCACGCGCTCGAACGGCCCCGCATAGTTCGGCAGCATGACCGTCGCCAGCAGCGCGTTCGACTGGGCCTTGCTGATCGGCGCGTTCCAGTCGCCGCCTCCGTCATAGGTGGTCGGATGAAGGAAGAAGATGTCCGCAGGCGGCGCGTCGGCGGACGGCGTTTGGGCGCGGGCCGGCAGCAGAGCCCAGGCGTCCGACGTCGCATAGTTGGGCGCGGGCGGCGGGTTGTAGGTCTGGTATGGGACTTTCGGATCCAAGCCGGTACGCAGGATGTCGTCGCGCCAGATGAAGGCGGCGGCGCCCATCAGCGCCACGATAAGCACACCCAGCGCCAGCAAACCCCACCTAAGCCGCCACCCCGCCACAGCCTGCCTCAGGCGTAGGGATCAGGTTGAGACAGATAGGACTGGACGTAGTCGGCCACGCCGTCCTCCAGACTGGTGAACGGCTTGGCGTATCCCGCCGCCTTCAGCCGCTCCATGCTGGCTTGGGTGTAATACTGATACTTGCCGCGCAGGCCGGGCGGCATGTCGAAGTAATCGATGCTCGGCGCCTTGCCGGCCGCCGTGAATGTCGCCTCCGCCAGATCCTTGAACGACCGCGCCTGGCCGGAGCCGAGGTTGTAGACGCCATTTACCTGCGGGTTCTGCGTCAGCCATTCGACCACATCGGCCACGTCGCGGACATAGACGAAGTCGCGCAGCTGGCCGCCGTGCGCGTAGTCGGGATTGTGCGACTTGAAGAGCCGCACCGTGTCGCCGTGGGCCACCTTCGGCCAGATCTGGGCGACCACCGACTTCATGCCGCCCTTGTGCTCTTCGTTCGGACCGTAAACGTTGAAGAACTTCAGGCCGACCCATTGCGGCGGGGCGTAGTCGCGGGCCGCCTGGCGGGCGGCGAACTGGTCGAACAGCGCCTTGGACCAGCCGTAGGTGTTCAGCGGCCGAAGCCCGGTCAGGGACGGATAGTCGTCCTTGTCGTCAAATCCTTGCGAGCCGTCGCCGTAGGTCGCCGCAGACGAGGCGTAGATGAAGCGGCGCTGGTGGTCGGCGCACCAGCGGAAAAGGTCGCGCGACAGGGTGAAGTTGGCGTGGATGATCTTGTCGGCGTCCGGCTCGGTCGTCGACGACACGGCGCCCATGTGGACCACCGCCTCCACATCGCGCCAGCGTTTCTCCAGCCACTCCCACATGCTGTCAGGATGGACGAAGTCGCCGATCGGGTGTTTGGCGATGTTGCGCCATTTGCCGGTGTCGGCGTCGCGCAGGCGATCGCAGACCACCACGTCCAGCGTCGGGTCCTGAGCCAGGCGGCCGACGATGTTGGAGCCGATGAAGCCGGCGCCGCCGGTCACGAAGATGATGCGGCGGGGCGCGCTCATGCGGCCGCTCCCAGGCGCTTCTTGGCCAAGGCGTCGTAATCCAGAAGCTCGGCGATCAATCCCTCGAACTGGCTCATCGGCACCATGTTCGGGCCGTCCGACGGCGCATTGTCAGGATCGGGATGGGTCTCCATGAACACCGCAGCCACGCCGATGGCCACGGCCGCGCGGGCCAGGACCGGCACGAACTCGCGCTGGCCGCCGGAGCTGGTTCCCTGTCCGCCGGGCTGCTGGACCGAGTGGGTGGCGTCGAAAACCACCGGGCAGCCGATCTCGCTCATGATCGGCAGCGACCGCATGTCGGACACCAGGGTGTTGTAGCCGAACGACGCCCCGCGCTCGCAGGCCATGACGTTCGGATTGCCGGCGCCCGTCACCTTGGCGATGACGTTCTTCATGTCCCAGGGGGCCAGGAACTGCCCCTTCTTGATATTGATCGCCCGCCCCGTCGCCGCGGCGGCCAGCAGCAGGTCTGTCTGACGGCAAAGGAAGGCCGGAATCTGGATCACATCGACCGCCTCGGCCACCAGCGGACAATGCTCGGTCTCGTGCACGTCGGTCAGGGTCGGCAGGCCGGTGACCTCGCGGATCTCCGCGAAGATCGGCAGGCTGTCCTTCAGGCCGATGCCGCGCTGGGCGTTGGCGGAGGTCCGGTTCGCCTTGTCGTAGGACGTCTTGTAGATCAGCCCGATACCCAGGCGCTCGGCGATCTCCTTCAACGCATGCGCCGTCTCCAGCGCATGCTGGCGGCTCTCCATCTGGCAGGGGCCGGCGATGATCGACAGGCGCTCGCGCTGGCCGATCCGGACCGGCTTGCCCGTCGGCGTCTTGATCTCGATCAGCGAATTCGGCTGGACGGATTTCATTTCGGTCAAGGTAAGCCTCATCCAGACGGGTCGAAGGCACGTAATTGGCCTTCGTGAATTGTAAGCGCAAGCGAAAGGGGTGGCGATGGCGCAGCAAAGTCCGGTGATCGTGTGGTTCCGCCGCGACCTGCGTCTGGCCGACAATCCAGCCCTTCATAACGCCGCTCACCACGGCGGGCCGGTGATCCCGCTCTACATTCTCGACGAGACGAAGGATGTGCGCCCCATGGGCGGGGCCTCCCTCTGGTGGCTGGACAAGTCGCTGACAGCCCTCGACGAAAACCTTCAAGCCCTTGGCTCGCGCCTGATCCTGCGTCGAGGCGAGGCCGCGCAGATTTTGCAGGACCTTGTCGAGGAGACCGGCGCCGAATGCGTTCTCTGGAACCGCCTCTACGACCCGGACACGATCGAGCGCGACAAGGCCGTAAAGGCTGACCTGGAAAAGGCCGGCGTGACCGCCGCCTCCTGCAACGCCAGCCTGCTGACCGAGCCGTGGGAGATCAAGACGGGGACCGGCGGCTACTACAAGGTCTTCACCCCCTTCTGGCGCGCGCTCCGTTCACAAATCCGCATCGATGTCATCCACCGCGCGCCGGACGAGCTGACCATGCCGTCTCACTGGCCAGCCTCGGACAAACTGGCCGACTGGAAACTTCATCCGACCAGGCCGGACTGGTCGAAGGGCTTCTCCGACTGGACGCCCGGCGAGGTCGGCGCCCGAAAACGGCTGCACGACTTCCTGGATGAAAACCTGCGGGACTACGCCGAAGGGCGCGACGTCCCGGCGCGTGAGGCCACCTCACGCCTGTCCCCTCACCTGCATTTCGGCGAGATCGGTCCCCGCGCCGTCTGGCGCGCGGCCCATGCGGCGGCGGATCGAAGCGCGTCCGACAGCCAGGTCGATAAGTTCCTGTCCGAACTGGCCTGGCGGGAGTTCAACCACGGCCTGCTCTACGCCCGTCCGGACCTTCCCGATCGCCCGTTCAAGCCCGCCTTCGACCACCTGCCCTGGCGACGCGACAAGCATGGCCTTGAGGCCTGGAAGCGTGGGCGTACAGGCTATCCCTTCGTGGACGCAGGCATGCGCGAGCTCTGGGCCACCGGCTACATGGAGAACAGGGTGCGGATGGTCACGGCGTCTTTCCTCACCAAACACCTGTTGGTGGACTGGCGGGAAGGGGAAGCCTGGTTCTGGGACACCTTGCTCGACGCCGACATGGCCAACAACGTCAACAATTGGCAGTGGGTCGCCGGCTGCGGGGCTGACGCATCACCCTTTTTCCGCATCTTCAACCCCATCGCCCAGGGCCAGAAGTTCGACGCCGACGGCGACTATATCCGCCGCTGGGTTCCCGAGCTGGCCGGCCTGCCGGCCAAGCACATCCACGAGCCGTGGAACGCCCCGCAGGCCGTCCTGGACAAGGCGGGGGTGCGCCTGGGCGACACCTACCCCAAATGTATCCTTGAGCACGACGCGGCCCGCCGCCGAGCGCTCGACGCCTATCAGGCGGTGAAAGCCGACACTGATTCGCCGGAGTGAGTTTTGATGTTAAGCTTTCGAGACGGAGGAAAAGCATGACCGACATGCCGCTCGATCTTCCGAGGCTGCGGGACGACCCGGACCTGAAGCTGGCGCCGGCCGTCTTTCGCACGCTCGTCCGCATCTGCGCCGAGAACTGGCGTTACGGCACGGTGACCTACATCCTGCCGTCAGGCCGCAGCATCCCGATCAAGGGGTCGGAGCCAGGACCGAACGGCGTCCTCAAGGTTCGTGACTACCGCTTTGTCGGCCGCGTCTTCCGCGCCGGCGACATCGGTTTCGCCGAGGGCTACATGGCCGGCGAATGGGAGACGCCCGATCTGGCCGCGCTCCTGACCGTGTTCACGCTCAACTTCGATCGCATCAAGGCGCTGGTGGACGGCAATCCGTTGATGCGCGCCGTCAACTTCATCGGCCACCTGCTGCACGCCAACACCCGCAAGGGCTCGGCCAAGAACATCCACGCCCACTACGATCTGGGCAACGCGTTCTACTCGCGCTGGCTGGACCCCTCGATGACCTATTCATCGGCCAGGTTCGACCCGACACACCAGTCGCTCGAACAGGGACAGCACAGGAAGTACGCCGCGCTGGCGGAGACCATGAATCTGGCCCCCGGCCACAGGGTGCTCGAGATCGGCTGCGGCTGGGGCGGATTCGCCGAGTTCGCCGCCAGGGAGCGCGGCGCCCACGTCACCGGCATCACGATTTCCCGCGAGCAGTACGATTTCGCCCGCAAGCGCATCTTTGAAGCCGGCCTGTCCGAACGCGCCGATATCAAGCTGATCGACTACCGCGACATCGATGGCCGGTTCGACCGGGTCGCCTCCATCGAGATGTTCGAGGCGGTGGGAGAAGCCTACTGGCCGACCTACTTCAACAAGGTCCACGACGTGCTGTCGCCCGGTGGTCTGGCCGCCCTGCAGATCATCACCATCCGCGACGACCTGTTCAGCCACTACCGCAGCCGCGCCGACTTCATCCAGAAGTACATCTTCCCGGGCGGCATGCTGCCCAGCGAAGCGCGGCTGGAGCAAGAGACGGCCAAGGCGGGACTCCAGCAGCGCGCCCTGGTGCGCTTCGCACAGGACTACGCCGACACCCTGGCCGAGTGGGCCCGTCGGTTCGAAGCCGCCTGGTCCGACATCAGGCCCCTGGGGTTCGACGAGCGCTTCCGCAGGCTGTGGAAGTTCTACCTCGCCTATTGCGAGGCCGGCTTCAGGACCGAACGGACCAACGTCATCCAGCTGGGTCT
This sequence comes from uncultured Caulobacter sp., assembly GCA_913776195.1. Lineage (GTDB taxonomy): Bacteria > Pseudomonadota > Alphaproteobacteria > Caulobacterales > Caulobacteraceae > Caulobacter. Next base: position 9,968 of record CAJYMH010000025.1, on the reverse strand, counting down.
GGCCCGCGGCTGATTAGAGACGCTGAACCGGCGCGGCGCGGCTTCAGAAAAGCTGCGCTTGCATCGGGGCCGTTGGCGCCGATCTAGCAGCCACCCGCCCGCAGCCACCGTGAAGGCCACGCATGACCGTCCAGACCAGCGTCCTCGACGCCATCGGCGATACGCCCCTGATCCGCCTGAAGCGGGCCAGCGACGCCACCGGCTGCGAGATCCTGGGCAAGGCGGAGTTCATGAATCCCGGCCAGTCGGTGAAGGACCGCGCGGCCCTGCAGATCATCCGCGACGCCGAGGCCAAGGGGCTGATCCGTCCGGGCGGCCGCATCGTCGAAGGCACCGCCGGCAATACCGGCATCGGCCTTGCCATGGTCGCCTCGGCGCTGGGCTACAAGGCGACCATCGTCATCCCCCGCACCCAGAGCCAGGAAAAGAAGGACGCCATCCGCCTTCTCGGCGCCGAGCTGGTCGAGGTCGACGCCGTCCCCTACTCCAACCCCGACAACTACGTCCGCTATTCGGGTCGCCTGGCCGAGGAGTTGGCCCGCACCGAACCCAATGGCGCCATCTGGGCCAACCAGTTCGACAACGTCGCCAATCGCCAGGCGCACTACCTCACGACCGGCCCGGAAATCTTCGATCAGACAAGAGGTAAGGTCGACGCCTTCATCTGCGCTGTCGGCTCCGGCGGCACCCTGGCGGGGGTCGCCCAAGCCCTTCGAGAGCGCAAGCCCGGCGTCCGGATCGGCCTCGCCGACCCGCACGGCGCGGCGCTCTATAACTGGTATGCTCACGGCGAACTGAAGTCCGAGGGCAATTCGATCAGCGAGGGGATCGGCCAGGGCCGCGTCACCGCCAACCTTGAGGGCTTGAAGATCGACCGCCCCTACCGCGTCTCCGACCAGGAGATGCTCGAGGTGCTCTACGACCTCGTCCAGTACGAAGGCCTGTGCATGGGCGGCTCAACCGGCATCAACGTCGCCGGCGCTATCCGCATGGCGGGCGACCTCGGTCCCGGCCACACCATCGTGACCATTTTGTGCGACCACGGATCGCGCTATCAGAGCAAGCTGTTCAATCCGGCGTTCCTGGCCGAGCGTGGCCTGCCGACGCCGCCCTGGCTTGCCTGAGGTTCCCATGTCGAATGATCCGCTCGTCTCCACCGCCTGGCTGCACGAGCGTCTTTCGGCCCCGGATGTGAAGGTCGTCGACGCCAGCTGGTACATGCCCGCAGAGGCCCGCGATCCCAAGCGCGAATACGACCTGGCCCACATCCCGGGCGCGGTGTTCTTCGACATCGACGAGATCGCCGACACCGACAGCGACCTGCCGCACATGCTGCCCTCGGCCGCCAAGTTCGCCTCGCGAGTGAAGGCCATGGGCCTGGGCGACGGCTCGACCATCGTCGTCTACGACGGCGGCGGATTCCGCGCCGCCCGCACCTGGTGGGCCTTCCGGGCCATGGGCCACGAGAACGTCTTCGTCCTCGACGGCGGCTTGGCCAAGTGGATCGCCGAGGGGCGCCCGGTGGAGGATCTGCCGCCTTCCCCGCAGGAACGCCATTTCACCCCGCGCTTCACCGCCGATCTCGTCCGCGACAAGGACCAGGTGCGCAAGGCCATCGACACCGGCCGCGAACAGTTGGTCGACGCCCGTCCCGCCGGCCGCTTCACCGGCGAGACGCCTGAGCCGCGCGAAGGACTGCGCAGCGGTCATATGCCCGGCGCCCGCAGCGTGCCCGCCTCCGCCGTCATCGCACCCGACGGCACCCTGCTTCCCGCCGAGAAGCTGAGAGCCGTGTTCCAGGAGGCCGGCGTCGATCTGGCCAAGCCGATCGTCACCACCTGCGGCTCGGGCGTCACCGCCTCGATCCTGGCCTTGGCGCTGCATCGCCTCGGCCTGCCCCGCGTGGCGGTTTATGACGGCTCCTGGACAGAGTGGGGCGGCCTGCCGGATACTCCGGTCGTGACGGGCCCAGCCTGATGGACGGGTATGTCGTTCGTCGCGCGACATCGTCGGACTTCCCCCTTCTGCAGCAGATCGAAATTTCGGCCGGCGAGCCTTTCCGGCACACCGATCTTGCCTGGGTGGCCGACGATCCGCCCCCGACCCGCGAGAGCTTGCAAGCGCATCTGGATCATGACGCCCTGTGGGTGATCGCCCGCCAGGATCACCCTGTCGGCTATCTGGCCGGAGAGTTTCACGGCGATCTGGCGGTGATCCATCAGGTGTCGGTCCACACCGACCACCATCGTCGCGGCCTTGGCGCACGCCTCATCGAAGCCGCCATGGACGCCGCACGCGTCAAAGGCGTCCGCGCCATGGGGCTGACGACCTATCGCGACATTCCCTGGAACGGTCCCTACTACGCCCGGCTTGGCTTCATCGAAGTCGCGGGATCGGACATTCCCCCCGTGCTCCAGGCCATGCGCGACCAGGAGACCGCCGCCGGCCACGCCCCCGCGCTGCGTTCGGTGATGATCCGGCCGATCTAAACTTGCCCCCCTCTTCCTTGATGGGAGAGGGATCGAGGGTGAGGGCGGCGTCCGAGATTCAGACGCGCTGAATCCCTTCGCCTCCCTGTTTCACGGGGGCAGGAGAGGTGGAGACTCTGAAGACCGATACTCTGGTGACTCTCGGCTGCTTGCCGGAGACATCGGGGACATTTCCGCCTCCGCCTCGCCGGCTTGAAGGACGGCCCGCCGGATAACCCTCCGCGCCCCCGCCTGGCGCCCGCTATCCCCTCGCCCGATCCGCACGGACACAAAGCGATACGCCGTCGCGCAGACCCAACTATCCCGCCGCCGTCCACCGGGCGACAATGGTCTGGCGATGGACCGCCCGCCCCCGCCTTGCGCCACTGAAATCATCTCGATCGTCGTCGAAATCACCCGCGTTCCGCAGCCTGGAGACTTAGGAGACAAATCAGCCCCGCGCCCGCCGAGCGAGACCTAACGGAACGGCGCTGCGTAGAGCAGGCCCGGTTGCGGGGCGTTCCACAGGGCGTTTAGGCCGCGATCAAGACGCAGCGGAGAGTCGGAGCCGACATTGCGACGGAACACCTCGCCATAGTTTCCCACCGCCTGAATGGCGCGGAAGGCGAAGGCGTCGTCCAGCCCGATCTTGGCGCCGTACCCCGCCTCCGCACCGAGCAGGCGGCGAACCTCCGGCGATGGAGAATCCTCCGCCAGTTCGCCGACCGTCTTGGAGGTGACGCCCAGCTCCTCGGCCAGGATCAGGGCGTTAAGGGTCCAGCGCACGATATCGGTCCAGGCCGGGTCGTTCTGGCGAACCGCCAGCGCCAGCGGCTCCTTGGAGATGACGTCCGGCAAGATCACATGCTGGCCGGGATTGCTCGCCACCGAACGCGCGGAGGCCAGGGCCGAGATATCGGCGCTGAGCACGTCGCAGCCCTCGGCCTGGTAAATCTCCCGCGCCTTCTCGTTGGAGGCGGCGGGTACGGCGGTGTAGCTCAGGCCGTTGGCCCGGAAGTAGTCCGCCAGATTGTTCTGGCTGGTGGAACCGGACTGCACGCAGACCCGCGCGCCGTTCAGCTCCAGCGCGCTTTGCAGGTTCAGCGCCTTGCGCGCCAGAAAGCCCTGGCCGTCGTAATAGGCGATCCCGGCGAAATCGACGCCCTCGCCCGCGTCGCGGCTGTAGGTCCAGCTGGTGCTGCGGGTCAGCAGGTCGATCTTCCCCGTTCGCAGCAGCTCGATGCGGTTTTCGGCGGTGACCGGCACGAAGTTGACCGCATCGCCGTCCCCGATGACGGCGGCGGCGACCGCGCGGCACAGATCGACCGAGAACCCGCGCCAGACACCGCGATTGTCGCGGAAGGAGAAGCCGGAAAGCTCCTGATCGACACCGCAGTTCAGACGTCCTCGCGCCACCACGGCGCGCAGCGTCTCGCTCTGGGCGGCGAGGTCGGAAGAGACCGGCAACTCCTTGCCGGGTCCCGGCGCCGGGGCCTTCGCCGCTCGCTCGCAGGCGCCCGCTGTCAGGGCCAGCAGCATGCAGACGGCGACGACGCGATTGGACACGAAACTGCTCCTTCGTCCTTGACCAGCAAGACGATATGACGCCTCGGTGTTTCAAGTTTGTCTGGTCGAGTACGTCAACCCAAATGGACGAAGAAACCCGTCTGATCCGCGCGGGCGCCAAGATTGGCGGCTTGGCGCGCACGGTGAACCCGCCGGTTCAGCGCGGCTCCACGGTTCTGATGCCCGATGCGGCTTCGCTCTATGACGACGGACAGAAGACCTACGGGCTTGAGGGATTCGCCTCTCACGACGCCTTGGTCGAAGGCCTCTGCGCCCTCGAAGGCGCCCGCGACGTCCAGCTCTACCCCTCCGGCCTCGCAGCCGTCACCGCGCCGCTGATGGCGCTGCTGAAAGCCGGCGACGACATCCTGGTGGTCGACAGCGTCTACAAGCCGACCCGCCGCTTCGCCGGCGACCAGTTGGCCCGCTTCGGCGTCACCACCCGCTACTACGATCCCGGCCTCGGCGCCGAAGGGCTCATGGCGCTCGTCCAGCCCCAGACCCGTCTGATCCTGCTGGAAGCGCCCGGCTCCCTCACCTTCGAGATGCAAGACGTTCCCGCCATAGCAGAAGCCGCACGGGCCCGCGGCGTGCTGACCATGATCGACAACACCTGGGCGGCCGGTTTGCTGTTCAAGCCCCTGGCGCACGGTGTCGATATCAGCGTCCAGGCCCTCACCAAGTACGTCGGCGGCCATTCCGACCTGCTGATGGGCTCGGCCGCCACCGTCGACCCCGAGCTTGGGCGGCTGCTGAAGGCCGGCTTTACAAACGCGGGCTGGGGCGTCTCAGCCGACGACGCCTATCTGGCGATCCGAGGCCTGCGCACGCTGAAGACCCGTCTGGACCGCCATGGCGAGAGCGGTCTGACCGTGGCGCGCTGGCTGGAGCGTCAGCCTGAGGTGCTCCGCGTGATGCACCCCGGCTTGGAAAGCGACCCCGGCCACGCCCTTTGGAAGCGTGACTTCAACGGGGCGAGCGGGCTGTTCGGCGCGGTCCTGCGCCCCGCGTCGAACAAGGCCGTTCTGGCCTTCCTCGATGCGCTGAAGCTGTTCGGACTCGGCTTCTCCTGGGGCGGGTATGAAAGCCTCGCCATCCACTGCGACCCGCAGGTGCGCACCAGCAGACCGAGCCTCGAGCTCGGCGGCCCCTTGATCCGCCTTCATGTCGGGCTTGAGGGCGCCGATGACCTTGTGGCCGACCTGCGGCAGGCGCTGGACGTTTACGCCAGCCATTTTTGAGGCGCGGCGCATGCGCGCACCCGTATCCCTACGGGATGCGCGTAAACCTTATCACGACGATTTTGCGCTAGTGGGAGCGCTGCTCATCGGGCGACCACCCGCATTCGAGGACGCGTCTTGGCCACCTACAGCATCAATACGAGAGACGCCGCGACCGCGTTCAAGAACGCGCTGCGCGTCAACAGCCTGACGCTGGAGTTGCAGAAGACCGCCGCCCTGGTCACGACCTCGGTCCTGATCGACGGCTGGACGCCGCGCCAGGTGGCCTGGCAGATGTTCGACGTGACCAAGGACACCACCTCGGTCGCCCTTAGCGCCTATCAGTTCTACACCGGCCTGACCCCGACCGGTCCGGGCCTGGACTGGCTGGTCAGCTCGCCCGCCAACTTCACCGACCTGAACGACGGCTATTACCGGCGCTTCAGCCTTGAGAACCGCTACATCAACTTCTCAGCCAACCTCGGCTTGGCGGGAGAAGGCCGCGACTTCTTCTTCGCCAACTACCAGCACCTGACCTTCGCCCAGGCAGTGGAGAAGGCCTACGACGTCATCATCGGCTTCCAGTACGCCTCCAACGCGGGGATCGAGCCGGGCGACGCCATCAACGACATCATCTCACGGCAGGCCTACTTCCTGGACTTCGCGTCGCAGCGCATGCCCACCTATGACCGCGATCTGGCCGCGAAGGCCGCTATGGTCGGCTACATCATGGCCGAGGCGATCAAGGCCGAGGTCGGGATCTATGCCCGTTCGATCGAGAACTTCTATCTCGACATCTCCGACGGCACCGCTGAGCATCACGTCAACCTGATCGCGGTGTACGGGCCTGATTCCCGCATCGACGATATGGGCTGGGGCTAAGGGGATCGAGGGACAGATCGTGGCCGCCGCAAACGTCTGCACCCGGTCTGTCGTCACCGCCCTGGCCAGTCTGGCGGCGCTCTGCGGCGTTGCTGGCTGCACCTATGTCTCCCGGCCCCAAACCCTCGCTGAATCCGTAGCCGCCGATCCCATGCTGCGCGGCCGCCTGGGCGACGGCCCTCGCCTGCGCCGGCTGACGGAGGATGACTTCGCCGGCCGTCCCATGGACAGCGCCATCCTGCGTCAAGTCCGCGCCGCAATGTCGGGCGGCGAACGCGAATGCCTGGCCCAGGCGGTCTATTACGAAGCCAGAGGCGAGAGCGACGCCGGGCAGGCCGCGATCGCCGCCGTGGTCATGAATCGGGTGCGAAATCCGCGCTATCCCAAGTCCGTCTGCGAGGTCGTCTTCCAGGGGGCCCCGCGACGAGGCTGCCAGTTCAGCTTCGCCTGCAACGGCGCCATGCTGAGGTCGCCACCGCACGGCGCCGCCTGGAGAAAGGCCCGCAACGTCGCCGACGCCGTTATGGCCGGCGAAGCCGGTCACGAGGTCGGAAACGCCCTCAGCTTTCACGCCGACTATGTCAGCCCGGCCTGGGCCTCCGCCCTGCCCCGCATCACCCAGATCGGCAGCCACACCTTCTACGGCGCGGCCCGGAAGGTGCTTGTGGTCCAGCGCGCTCCCGAATTCCCCGCCGCAACTGGCGGCGAGACGCCGGCAGGCCTGCGCGACTAGGACTTTGCCGATCGGCCCAGCGCCTCGGCGCGACCGGCCCCGCGGCGTAGCCACAGCTCGGCCGCGATCAGGTTTGGAACCCAAGCCAGGAAAGAGATCGCGCGATACCAGGGCACGAACGGCAGATCCAGGATCATGACCATCGGCAGGTAGATCCTCAGCGTGACCGCCGCCAAGGTCAGGGCCCAGGATCGGATCATCCAGCGGCGATGATCGGCAAGACGTCCCTGAACCGCCGCCCGCCAGCCCAGAATATTAGCGGCGATCCAGACCAAGGCGAGACCGCCGAACCCTACCGAGGCGATCGGTCCGGCGGACGATCCGGGCGCGAGCACCAGACCCGCTAAAGCGCCGACCAGGCATCCGATGACATAGACCCTTCCCGTCCCCCGGTGAGGCGGGTTCGTGCCGCGTCGCAGGCGTGGAATGAACTGCAAAGAACCCAAAGCCAGCGCCACGACCGACCCCGCTACGTGGATGAACAGCCAGGGGACGCCGAACGAATTGCCGAGCGCCTGGGCCGGCGTCTGCGGCGGATTCAGCAGGTAGCGCGCCGAGAACACGGCGACCGAGACACACAGTATGGCGAGCACTGTCCAACCGATACGCATCGGCCAGGAGGCGGTTCGGGCGGAAGGCATGGCGTCGGCGAGCGTCACGGAGAAATCCTCAAGGGGAGTTGCGCCTGACGCATTGCCGGACAAACGCTGCATCGCTAGGCCTTGCTTCGCAAGCGGCGCCGAAGTTGCGCGAATGGGACGCCCATGGCCCGAGACAGAGGCGCGATGACAGGGACGGCGCTGGCGCGGCGATGGGCCGTGGACTTGGCCATGCTGACAGCTATCGGGCTCCTGATGGGATTTCTTGGACCCTTTGGTTCGCCCCGCGCCCAGGTCGCGGAGCGCTACGCCTACTGGATGATCTGCATGGTCGGCGGCGGGCTGATCGGGATCGTCGCGGACGAACTGCTCGGCCGACGCATCGTTGCGCTCTGGCTCAAGGTGGCGATCGTCTCTGTCGTGATGACGCCCTTCGTATCCCTGCTGGTCATGACGACAGAGCATTTCGTCATGGGAGGGCGGCTGGATTTGGAGGGCTACCTGCGGCTGATCTGGCGGGTGTGGCCCATTTCGCTGGCGGTGATGATGGTCCGCGCCCTGGCCTGGCGACGCCCCCAAACAAAAATCGAGACTCGCACCGTCGTCGCGCCGCCGCTTCCCGAAACGGAGGCGGCCTTCCGCAGACGGCTTTCAGCCAAACGTCGTTCTTCCCGTCTGATCGCCCTCGAGGCGCACGATCACTACCTGAAGGTCCACACGGACGCCGGCGTGGAGCTGCTGAGCATGCGCTTCGCCGATGCTTTGGAAGAGCTGGCGCAGGCTCACGGCTGGCGCGTGCATCGTTCGTGGTGGGTGGCGGCCGATGCGGTGGAGGACGTGCGCTGGCGGCGCGGCGCCGGCGAGGTCCTGCTTGCCGGAGGGCTGAAGGCGCCCGTGAGCCGGACCCATGGTCCGACGCTCAAGGAAGCAGGCTGGTTCTAGGCTTCGCCCCCATCACCGACCTCTGGCGAAGTGGCGCCCCCGGCAGGATTCGAACCTGCGACCGTCTGCTTAGAAGGCAGATGCTCTATCCAGCTGAGCTACGGGAGCGAAGCCACGCTTGAGGATGCGGGCGCGGCGCCGGCGCATCCACAAAAATCAGTGCGTCCAGGGGAACTTGCGGTTGGTCGCGAAATTGTCGGCGTAGGCCTTGATGATCCGCTTCGGCGTCTTCGGCTCGAACAGCTGGAACGCCAGCCCGTGCTTCTGGGCGTAGGCCACGGCCTCTTCTCGCGTCTCGAACTTCAGGCGAATCTGGCCGTCCATGTCGGTCGATTGCGTCCAGCCCATCAGCGGATCGGCCTTGCGCGCCGAGGCTGGTGCGAACTCCAGCACCCAGTCCTTGGTCTTGGCCTTGCCGGATTGCATGGCGTTCTTGGCGGGGCGGAAGATGCGCGCGAGCATTGAACTAATCTCCGTCTTCCCGATGGTCGGGGCGGCAGGATTCGAACCTGCGACCCTCTGCTCCCAAAACAGATGCGCTACCAGGCTGCGCCACACCCCGACATCGGTGGGCGCGTTCTTGCCACGCACATCGCTGCGCCGCAAACGAAACGCCAGTTCTGACGTGGAAAAGTTGAGATGACGGGAAACGCGCGGCCACTGATGCGGCCGCGCACGCGGATCAGGCGTAGCCCGAACCCTCGATCTCGGCGACCACCAGGCCCTTCGGCCCTTCAGCGAACCGAACCATGACGTCGTCGCCAGGCTGGAGATCCTCCAGCCCGCTGCGGCGCAGGGTCTCGATGTGTACGAAGATGTCTCCAGGCTCGGTGTCGCGCACGACGAAGCCGTAGCCCTTGGTACGGTTGAACCACTTCACCTTGGCCCGCTCCAGCGGTCCGCGCGGTCCGGCGGGACGGCGAGGCGCGGATGCGAAACCCCCGCCCCTCGGCCCGCGGTCATAGCTGTCACGATCGCGACGGAGTCCACCCCCGTGGCCGCCTTGATCGTCAAAGCCGCGACGCGGCCGTTCCTGCACCGGCGCAGCTGTGCTTTCGTCTAGGTCGACGACCTCCGACACCTGCCAGCCCTTGGGCCTTTTGATGACGTCACAGACGATCATCGAGCCTTCCGGCGCGGCTTCACGGCCGCTGTTGCGCAATGAAGTGATGTGCAGAAGCACGTCGCGCAGCCCAGTTTGTCCGGGATCATCGGGAACGATGAAACCGTACCCCTTGCCTGCGTCGAACCACTTGATCTTCCCGCTGATGCGCACGGCTTCTTCGTGCGCGCCAGCCCCCTCGAAATCAAAACCAGACATTCGCCCCTCTGGCCTGCCCCCAAAGCCCTCCTTGGACAGGCGCACAGGGAAACAGTGTTATCGAGGGCGAGCAGCCGTCAACCAGATTTGGCGCAATTGTGGCGTAATGTTTCGAAGACGTGACATTTCGACGCGCAATCCGCGCATCGAAGTCAAAGGCCTCGTGGCAGTCCCTAGGGGAATCGAACCCCTCTTCCCAGATTGAAAATCTGGTGTCCTAACCGATAGACGAAGGGA
>CAJYMH010000024.1 GCA_913776195.1 uncultured Caulobacter sp. | reverse complement strand
GTCCCGCGACGGCTTCGCCTTCGGCCAGGGTCACGAGGAAGCCGTCGTCGGTTCGGACGGTCTCCACGGCCTCACCGACGTGGACGGTCGCCGTCGGGTACGCCTGAAGCTGTTCGCGAGCGGTCTGCGTGATCTCGGCGCCGGGGCGCCCGTCGTTCGCAAGGACCCCATGGGCGTGGGAGGCGTAGCGGTTACGTGGCCGGCCATCGTCGATCACCAGGACGCGCCGCCGCGCCCGCGCCAGTTGCATGGCGTACCCGACGGCGACCGTCCACGTCGGTGAGGCCGTGGAGACCGTCCGAACCGACGACGGCTTCCTCGTGACCCTGGCCGAAGGCGAAGCCGTCGCGGGACGTCGCCTCATCCTCGCCCACGGGGTCGAGGATGTGCTGCCGGATATCCCCGGCGTCAGGGAGCGGTGGGGCCTCACCGCCCTGCACTGTCCGTGGTGCCATGGTTACGAGGTCGGCGGCGGCCCCATCGGCGTGCTCGGCCGCGGCCCGATGGCCGCCCACTACGCCTCGGTCGTTTCAGAATGGGGAGAGACCACCCTGTTCCTTGCGCCCGACCTCTTTCTGACCGCGGACGAGGCGAGCCTTCTGAAGAAACGCGGGGTGACAATCGAACGCACCGCCATAGCGGCGCTCGAGGGCTCAGCCCCTGAGCTTTCCGGCGTGAGGCTGACCGACGGGCGGTTCATGGCGCTCAAGGCTCTCTTCGTCGGAGCCAGCGTGCGCCAGACCAACCGGTTCGCCGAGGCGTTGGGCTGCGAGATGACCGACACGCCCATGGGCCGGATCGTCAAGGTCGACGCCCAGCAACGCACGACGCAGCCGGGGATCTTCGCCGCAGGCGACGCGGCCCGCGCCGCCGGCAACATCACACTGGCGTCGGCGGACGGCGTGCTCAGCGCCTACGGCGTCTTCCAGTCCCTACTGGAGGAGGAGACGCGCTAGATCAGGCCCAGCACCTGCTCGCGCAGCGCGTTGCGCACCACCTTGTTCATGGCGTTGCGCGGGAGGGCGTCCACCACCACCAGCTTCTCCGGCAGCTTGAAGACCGCCAGGCCTCTTTCCTTCAGCCAGCCGGCGACGTCCGCCAGTTGGGGCGTCTCGCCGGCGGGCACCACGGCCACGCACATGCGCTCGCCCAGCACGTCGTCCGGCACGCCCACCACCGCCGCCTCCTTGAGGGACGGGTGTCCGGCCAGCAGGTCGTCGATCTCCGCCGGCGAGATGTTCACCCCGCCACGGACGATGATGTCCTTGCAGCGGCCGACGAAGCGATAGAAGCGCGACAGCTCGCCCTCCCCCGCGATCTCGAACAGATCGCCGGTCTTGAAATAGCCGTCAGCGTCAAAGGCCGCGGCGTTCAGCTCGTCCGCCTCCCAGTAGCCGCTGAAGGTCGCCGCGCCGTCGATGCGCAGTTCGCCCGGCGTCTCAGGCGCGGTGATCTCGATCTCGGTGTCCGGATCGACGAGGCGCGTGCGGATCATCTGCGCGGTCGGGCTGTTCCAGCCGAAACCCTCGACACCCATGCGCGGGAAATAGCGCGCGCGCTCCACCGGATCGGGCACGTCGGCCGCGCCGCTGAACAGGGACGCCCCTTCGTTGGAGCCGAAGATGTTGCAGACCTGGATGCCGTGGTCGTTGAGGAAGCCCTCGATCATCCAAGGCGACAGGGGCGCCGAGCCCGAGCCGATGGCCCGCACGCTGGAAAGATCGGTGATCGCCAGCAGCTGGGGCGTCTTCAGCAGGGCGTTGAGGATCGCCGGCGGAGCGATGGTGTAGTTGACCTTTTCCGCCCCGATCTGGCCCAGGAACACCGGCAGGTCGAACGGATGGTGCAGCACCATGGTCCCCCGCCGCCAAAGCCACGACATCATCATCCCGAAGGCGGCGATGTTCACCAGGGGGAAAGGGTTGAGCACCACCTCCCCTTCCTGCAGCTCGGTGGCCTCAGACACCATGCGCGCGTTGACGATCCAGTGGTTGTGATCGCGCGGCACGCCCTTGGGCCGGCTCTCGGTGCCCGAGGTCCAGCAGATGGTGAACACCTCGCCGGCCTTCACCGGATGAGCCGCGCGATAGGCGGCGGCGCGGGCCGGATCGGCGGCGGCGACGGCCTCGTCCAGGCTGACCGCGCCCTGCGGGGCCCAGCCGTTCATCACCACCGTTTGGAAGTCGCCCTTCAGGCCCAGCACCATGGCGGCGTGATCGTGGCCGGCGAAGCGATCGACCGTGATGAAGGCCTTGGGCTTCACCTTGCCGACCACATAGGCCAGCTCGTGCTCGCGGTACTGCATCACCACCGGGCTGATGATCAGACCGATGCGGGCGCAGGCCAGGGCCAGGAGCACGGTCTCGGCCACGTTGGGGGCCTGGACGCAGATGATGTCGTCCTTGACGAAGCCCAGGTCGAGAAGGCCGGCGGCCATTCGGTCGACCTCAAGCCCAAGCTGGGCCCAGTTAAGGCGGCGCGGCGCGCGGCCGTCCAACGCTTCGCGATTGACCGGATCGACCAGGGCCTCGCGGTCGGCGACCTCGCCCCGGTTGCGTTGGGTCAGGTCGTCGATGACCATTTCGCCCCACCAACCCTTGGCCGAGTAGGCGTCGATACGCTCTTGCGAGGTCAGGAACATCTGCAGCTGTCTCCCAGGGGGCCACGTCTGGCGCGCGGCTTTCTTCGCCACTTTCATAAAACGACTATGCTGTCGCGACAACCACTTGCATGACGAGACTTACTTCGGGCATTTGGTCCTGAACGGGAGCGGAACGACATGCATCGCGTCATTCAGTGGGCGACAGGGGCCATGGGCCGCACGGCGCTTCGGCGCATTATCGACCACCCCGACCTCGAACTCGTCGGCGTCTATGTCTATAGCGACGACAAGGCCGGACAGGACGCCGGCGATCTGGCCAAACGGCCGAAGACCGGCGTGATCGCCACCAACCGCATCGAGGACATCCTGGCCCTCGATGCCGACGTGGTCATCCACACGCCGCGCATCACCCTGCCCTACGACGCCCTGAACGACGACGTGGCGCGGCTGCTGGCCTCGGGCAAGAACGTGATCTCCACCGCCGGCTTCCATTGGCCGACGCATCAGGGCGCGGCCTACGCCGCCCCTCTGCTGGAGGCCTGCCAAAGAGGCGGCGCGACCCTGGCGGGGCTCGGCGTGAATCCGGGCGCCCTGGTTGAACGCATCGCTCTTTCCGCCACCGGCATGTGCGCGCAGCTCGAACGCATCACCGTGCGCGAAATGGTCGATGCCCGGGCTATGGCCCAGCCTGTGTTCGTCTATGACTTCATGGGCTTCGCCAAGGACCCGACCAAGGAAGACATCACCCGCGGGCCCCTGGCGGCGCTCTACACCAGCCTGTTCGGCGAGGTCTTCGCCGCCGTCGCCCACGGCATGGCGACGTCGATTGAGGAGCTGTCCCCCGACCACCGCCTGACGCTCGCGCCGCACGACATGGCCGTCGCGGCCGGGCCGATCCCGAAAGGCACGGTGGCGGCGACGGAGTGGCGCTGGAACGCCCGCTTCGCCAACGGCGCGGCCATGACCCTGTCGATTCTCTGGACCGCCGATCCCGCCATGCACGGCGCCGACGTCACCGGCCACTGGACCGTCGATATCGAAGGCCGCCCCAACATCAGCCTGACGCTCGACATCCACGAGGGCGATCCCAAGGCGCCCCCGGCCCGCGCCCTCACCGACGCCACGGTGGCCGTCGCCATCCGGGCCATCCCCGACGTCTGCGCGGCCGCTCCCGGCTTCTTCGCCTACGATCCGCCGGCGCCCTATCGAGCGCGGCTCTAGGCTGAGCGGGACACGCGAGAACTTATCCCCTCCCTCCAAACCTCCCGTACTCTTTCCCGGTCTTCGTCACGCGGAAGGGCGCTCGGCCAGCGCCGGCCGTGGCGGGGATGCGGTCGAGCGGGCAGCGCTCCGCCGGGCGCGTTGCTGATCATGATGCCCGCAAGGGTTCGTCATTTGCAGCCTCCGTCTCAATCGGCACTTCCGCCCCTGGTTCGCCAGGTCCAGTTCGGACGGTGACTGGACGCCCTCGGATGTCGCGACAGGCGTGGAACCCCGGCGCCCACGCGGTCCGGGACGTCCTCGCTGGAGGAGGCCCGCCCGTCAGGGCCTTTGCTCGGAGATGTGTAAGTCCTCCGAGGAGCCCCCAGACACGATCGCGCGGAGCGGAAAGACCTTCGTCGAACCCGGCGCCCCCAAACACCCATCGTCTGACGCGGGTCAGGCCGCTCCGCCGCCCTTCCAACCTTTCGGGTTTTCCCGTGGGGGTGCTTCCGCATGTTCTCAATTCCGCTCATCCCCGCGAAGGCGGGGACCCAAGCTGAATCTCAGTATGGGCTCCCGCCTTCGCGGGAGTGAGCGGCTGAAATGCAATGCGTCATTCGACGGGCTCAGGATGACGAATTCGATGCAAAGAGTTCGTCATGCTGAGCGGGAGCGCCAGCGACCAGTCGAAGCACGCTACCGCGCCCCGACAGGCCGCTCACCCGGCGCCGGGCCGGCATGATCCTGAATCCGCCCCGGCCGGACATTGGCGCAAGCGCTCAGCAGGACGGCCAAGCTCAGGATCAGAATGCGCGTCTTCATCTTGGTCTCCCCGAAAAACCAGGGTTCAAGCTGAGCAAACTACCGGGCGAAAAAGAGGCCGACGCGGGAGCTTCACCTCCGCCGCGCCGGCCAGTGTCTTCCGAGGGTGGAAGATCAGGATTTCTTCGGCGGCCAGGGCACGAAGCCGGAGGTCCGCGCGATGTAGTCGGCGTATTCCGGACGTGTCTTCTTGAGGCGATGCTCCAGGGTGGGCGCCCCGCTCCATTTCATGAGCGTCCAGGTCAGCAGGATCGGCCCAGGCAGCGCCCACAGGCCCAGCGGCGTCTCGGCGGCGATCAGGTAGAGCCCCCACCAGACGCAGGCGTCGCCGAAATAGTTCGGGTGACGTGTGTAGCGCCACAGTCCGGTGTTCAGCACCTTGCCCTTGCTGTCGGGGTTCTTGCGGAAACGGGTCAGCTGCCAGTCGCCGATGCTTTCGAACAACACCCCGAACACCGCCAGGACCGCGCCGGCATAGGCGATGACGCCCAGGGGCGTCTCGGCCTGGATCTGTCCCAGTTGCACCGGCAGAGCGACGATGAACTGCAGCGGCGCCTGGGTCATGAACACGAACAGCAACGACGCCTTGGCGAAGCTCCAGCCCTTTTCCGACTGCACCTTGCCCAGCATCGACTGATAGCGCCGGTCCGGCCCGTGGTCGCGCCAGCGCCAGAACAGGTATCCGCCCAGCCGCACCGCCCACAGGGCGCAGAGCGTGAGCAGCAGCCACCGCCGCGGCGTCGGCTCGCCGAGCTGGATAAAGGTCGTGGTCGCGAGCAACAGCATGCCCATCGACCACCAGCTGTCGACGACGGTCACATCGCCCAATTTCAGGCAAATCAGCCACAGCAGGCCCATGGCCGCAGCGCTGGCCGCGGCGTTGACCGCCAGTATCGTGATCAGGTCCATGCTTGCCCCAAGGCTCCCTTAGCGTCCTGTCGAGACCGTATCAGAGCCCAGCATACGCGCCATGGCGCGCTCCAGCGCCTTGGGATCGCGGGCCAGGTTGGCGCGCACCTCGACCGCCATGCGATCGGTGTCCACCTCGTCGGAACCCCGCTTGATGGCCTGCAGACCGATCCGGGCGATATCCGAAGGCTGCTCCTTCTGGCCCTGAACATGCGCCGCCATGCGGGTGTCCACCGAGCCCACGATCAGCGCGCTCACCGTCGTCCCCTGCCCCGCCAGCTCCGCGCGGATATTGGTGGTCGCCGCACGCCCGGCGAACTTGGACGGGCTGTAGCCGCCCATGGCCGGCACCGCGACAAGCCCGCCCGAGGACAGGACGTTGACGATCGCCCCGCCGCCGTTGGCCTTCAAGGCCGGCGCGAAGGCCCGGCACATGCCGACGAGGCCGAAATAGTTGACCTCCATCTCCTCGCGCGCCGCCGACAAGTCATCGGCGCCGATCAGCCGCTGGTTCAGGAAGGCTCCGGCGTTGTTGACCAGGATGGAGACGTCCGTGGCGGTCTTGGCCGCCGCGGCGATCTGGTCGGGCTTGGCCACATCGAGCGCCAGGGCGACGACCTTGCCGCCGCCTTCGGCCACCAGGTGCTCGGCGTTCTTCGGATCGCGGGCGCCCACATAGACCTTGGCCGCGCCCGCCTCGATGAAGGCGCGCACGAAGGCCTCGCCGATACCGCGATTGCCGCCGGTGACGAGGGCGACAGAACCCTTGATCTCCACTCAGGCCTCCATCGCGTAGAGGGCGTCGTCGGGCTTCTTGCCGGCGCGCACCAGAACCGACGGGTCCGGCGCCATCAGGCCGCGCCCCCAGGTCTCGGCGAACGGCATCTCGTGGTTCCATTCCCAGATGATCTGGCGCTTGGCGATCTTCCATTCGCCGGCCCGGCGCTCGAAACGGTCCAGGGCGCGGGCCAGCGTCAGGGTGTCGAACTTCTCCCCGTCCTTCTTCATCCGGGAAAAGGCCAGGATGTAGGACTCCACCTTGGCGACATCGCCGTTGAGCTCGATGATCACGTTGGTGGTGATGTGGTTCATCTGGCCCGCCTTGGGCAGAATCTTGGCCATGTTGTCCACATAGGCCGAGGCTGGGCCATTATAGACCCCGCCGTGATCCTCGACCGCGTCGGGGTGGTAGGCGCCGGCCACCAGATCGATGTCGGCCCGGTCGGCGCCGCGGCAATAGCGGTGCAGGACTTCGGTGATCGCCTGCTTGTCGAGCAAGGCCTGAATTTCAGGAGCGTGGGACATGGAGAAGCTCACTAGGAAAGAACAATGACGTCGGCGTCGGGCGTATCGGCGTACAGCCGCTCCACCTCGGCCTTGCGGCGATCGATGACGGCGCGGCGGTTGACCGTGCCCTTGTCGGACATCTCGTGGGCGTTGGGCTGCGGCGGCTCGCTGAGCAGCAGGGCGCGATGGATGCGCGATCCGCCGTGCTGGCCGGCGTTGAACGCCTTCAGCTTCTGGGTGATCGCCTCGCGCGTCGCGCCGGGAGCCGCCCACAACATTAGGGTCAGGAACGGCCGGTTGTCGTCGGCGAGGACCACTTCGGTCGCCAGCGGCGACAGGGCCTTCAGCAGGTCGTCGCGGGCCTTGCCGCCATAGACCCACGTGCCGCTCGACAGCTTGAACTCCTCGGCCGCGCGCCCGGCGAAGGCCAGGCCCTGCGCCGGATCGGCCGGATCGTGAAAGACGGCCAGGTCGCCGGTGCGATAGTAGCCTTCCTCATCGAAGGCCTCGGCCGTCTTGGCGGGCTCGTCGAGATAGCCGGTCGTGACGTTCGGCCCCTTGGCCCGCACCTCATAGCGGTCGCCGCTGGGGACCAGCTTCAGGCTCGCCCCCGGCGCCGGCAGGCCGATGCCCACCTTGTCGGTCTCGAAGTGGATGGCCATGAAGGCCGAGACGGTTTCGGTCGCTCCATAGCCGCTGGTCATCATGATGCGATGGCCGGTCTCGGCTACGGCGAGCGCCTGCAGGCGGTCATAGACCGGCTGGGACAGCCCCGCCCCTCCGTAGAGCATCAGGCGCAGGCGCGAGAAGAAGGTGCGCCGAAGCACCGGATCCTTCTCCAGCGCTTCCACCAGCAGGGTGTAGCCCAGCGGCACGTTGTTGAAATAGGCGACGCTGATCTCGCGCAGATTGGCGATCGACTGGTCGAAAAGCCCCGGCGCGGGCTTGCCGTCGTCGATGTAGAGCGTGCCGCCTTCCAGCAGGGTTGTCCGCAGGACAAACGCGCCGGCGGCGTGGTGCCACGGCAGCCAGTCCAGCATCACGTCATGCCAGCCGGCGGCCTCGCCGATCATCTGCTGGCACTGAGCGCTGTTGGCGGCAAGGTTGTCGAAGGTGATGGGAACGATCTTGGGCAGGCCGGTGGAGCCTGAGGTCAGCATGTAGGCCGCCACGTCGTCCGGCTTGCGCGTGATGTCCGGCGGGTTCGGCGTCGTGGCCAGTACCTCGCCCCAGGCCGTCGCCGGCTTGGCGAGGGCCGCTGGATCGCCGGTGACGATCACCGCCTCGCCCAGGTCCAGCGCCTCCAGCGCCTTGCCGACGGGCCGCGCGTCCTCGGCGAAGATCAGGGCTGGGTTCACCTTTGCGATCACATGCTTCAAGCGGCCATAGTCGCCTCCAAGGGCGCCATAGGTCGTGCTCACGGGGCACACCGGCAGACCGGCCGTCCAGGCGGCGAAGGTCATGGCGGCGAAGCCTGGCGTATTGCCGGTCAGGATCATTACCGTACGGCCGGCCGGTACGTTCGCCTTCAGCCAGGTCGCGGCGGCGTCCACCAGCGCCCTGAGCTCGGCGTAGGTCGTGTAATTCCAGGCGCCGTCGGCGCCTCTTCGGGCCAAGGCCGGTTTATCGCCCATCTGCTCGGCGCGCCTGGCGAAGGCGGCGGGGATGTCGGCCTCATAGTCCTTCAGCGGGACGCGCGAGGCGATGTAGATCGTCCCGTCCGCGCGACGGTCCACCTCAAGGTCCACAGCCAAAAGCTTGGCCTCGCGCATCGGCGCGGCGCGCACGTCGTCCAGCTTCACGGCCGTGCTCATGACGCGCTCGGACGGGCGATCAGTTGCTCCACCTGAGCCGAGGCCGCGCCGCCGGCCTTCATCGCGTCGACCACGCCGCGGTCGAAATAGTCGCGCCAGCCGACGATCAGGTCGCCCTTGAACTCCACCACCCCGGCATAGGGCGCGGCGACGCGTGCCCCGTCCTTGGCGATGTACTCGTCCACCCCTTCAACAAAGAGGCGGTCGCCGTTCTCGGCGTAGTCGAAGATGCGCCAGCGCACCTCCTGGATCTGGGAGGCGAAGTTCTCCAGGAACTTGCGCGCCTGCGCCTTGCCTTTCAGCGGCGGAGCGATAGCGGCGGCATAGTGCCAGACGATGTCGTCGTGCATGTGCGACAAGGCCGCGTCGATGTCCTTGGCCCGCCAGGCGGCGATCACGGCGTCGAGGATTTGAAAGCGGCGCGACATGGGTCTCTCCGAGGCGAGCGCCTCACTGAACAAAAAGGGGGATGCGGCCGCGGCCGCGAGAACCGAGCGACGGTCCATGGATCAAACGCCGATGACGAGGCTGACCGTGGTCGTGGTGGAGCCGCCGATGTTCAGGGTCTGACACGTCTTGGCGCCCTCGACCTGATAATCGCCGGCGGTTCCGGTCACCTGCTTGAAGGCGTCCAGCGCCATGCGAACGCCGGTGGCCCCGACCGGATGCCCCAGGCCGATCAGGCCGCCGGACGGGTTGATCGGCAGACGGCCGCCGATCTCGATGGAGCCGTCCTCCACCGCCTTCCAGCTTTCGCCCGGCGCGGTCAGGCCCAGGTGGTCGATGGCCATGTACTCGGTCATGGCGAAGCAGTCGTGGGTCTCGACCACGTCGATCTGATCCAGAGCCGTCACCCCGGCGCGGGCGCGGGCCTCATCGACGGCGCGCTTCACCTGCGGAAAGACGTAAGGGTTGTCGCGGCTGGCGCGGATCTTGGCGTCATAGCTGATCGGCGCCGAGCGATGGCCCCAACCCTTGATGCGAGGCAGGCTCTCCAGGTTGATCCCCCGTGCCTTGGCGTACTCCGCCGCACGTCGGGGCGAGGCGAGGAAGACCACGGCGGCGCCGTCGGTCACCTGGCCGCAGTCCTGCTTGCGGGTGCGCCGCTCGACGACCGGGTTGGCCACGTCGTCGGCGGTGAAGCTCTCGGGCGTAAAGGCCCACTGCCGCGTCTGGGCGTTTGGATTACGCTTGCCGTTGGCGAAGTTGATCTCGCTGATCCGCATCAGGTGGCGGTAGTCGATCCCGAAGCGCCGGTCGTACTCCTCGCTCAGGTCCGAGAAAGCGCGTGGCCAGACGAACTGGGCGTCCTGATATTCGTGACCGGCCCAGGCCGCGGCGCCCAGATGCTGGGCCGCCTGATGACCGGAGACGTTGCGCATCTGCTCCAGACCGACGACGCAGGCCAGATCGTAGCGCCCAGCCTCGATCTCCGCGGCGGCGGCCAGGATCGCCACGCTTCCGGAGGCGCAGGCGGCTTCGTGCCGCGCGGTCGGCAGACCGTCCCAGGCCGGGTGGACCAGCCCGAAGAAGCCGCCGAGCAGCCCCTGGCCCGCGAAGAGATCGCCCACGAAGTTGCCGACGTGGCCGCATTCGACATCCTCGGGCTCAAGGCCGGTCGACTCCAGCCCCTGGCGCACGACCTGCGCGAAGGCGTCGGCCATCTCCATGCCCTGCCGGGCCCAGTTGGCCGAGAAATCGGTCTGCGCGCCACCAAGGATATAGGTCATGAACGTTCTCCCAAGGGGTCTGCCGCCCCGTGGGTCGCATTATAAAAGTGACTTAGGTCAAATTGACAAGTCACGTTTTGGCTGACGTCGCGTCAGCATGTCCCTAGCTCTTGCGTACAAACTCGGCCCGCAGGACCAGACCCTTGATCCCGGGATGGCGGCAATCGATCTCCTGGTCGTCGCCGGTGAGGCGGATCGACTTGATCACCGTGCCGCGCTTGAGCGTCTGGCCCGCGCCCTTGACCGCCAGATCGTTGATAAGGGTGACGCTGTCGCCGTCAGCCAGGATGTTGCCCACGCTGTCACGCACTTCAACGCCGCCGCCGGCCGGCGCTCCGGCGTCAGCCTTAGCCGCCGCCTCTTCCGGGCTCAGCCATTCGCCGGTGGTTTCATCGTAGACGTAATCGCCGCTGCTCACGCCAATCCCCCTTCTCAATAAGGGAGGCCTTATAGGGCAAGGCCGCGCCGCTTCACACCGTCGGCACGGACAGTCGCCCCCTCAGCCATTGATCCAGCGCAAAGCGACCCGGTCCATGGCTCGCCAGGTAAAGACCGATCAGCACCAGACATGCCGAAGCAAACGAGCCGCGCACGCCCAGGCTGTGATCAACCATGACGATGGCGACGATGAAGTTGGCCGCGCACAACAGCCCCGCCCACCGGGTCATGAGGCCGAGCACGAACGCGACGCCGCAGGCGAACTGGACGCCCGCCGACAGGGGCGCCATCAGGTGAGGCCAGGCGAAGCCGAACTTCTTCAGGAACGCGGCGAAGGTCGCCATGTGCTCCGCGCTCGTGAGGTTGTCCCACACGCCCCAGACCAGGAACGCGCCGACGACCGCTCGCAAGGCGAGCAGCACCGAGCCCTCCCAGCTTTTCAACCCATCCAGGAACAGCCACCGCATCCTGATCGCCCCACTGCGGCGCACCCTTGACCGCCCGCATGCGGACTAGACGTCAGCGAGCGCCGCTTGGAAAGCCGCTCCGCTTCGAGGGTCCGTGTTTTGCGCGCCTGGCGCCCGGGGCGGTCGGTGACCGCTCATACCCTGGCCCGCGAACGGGCCAGCTGCGCCATGGCGTGGAAAATCAGCGCGCTGGTGATCAGCAAAACGGCCGCCAGTGCCAGCATGGGGGCCAGGTCGCTGCCGGTCGCGTCACGCACGAGCGGCACCAGATTCTGAGCAAAGAAACCACCCAGGTTTCCGATGGCGTTGATCGCGGCGATGCCGGCCGCCGCCCGCGGCCCGCTCAGGAAGCTGGGCGGCAGGCTCCAGAACACCGGCTGGGCGGCGAAGACGGCGGGGGCGGCGATGCACAGCATGGCGAACTTGAGCGCCGGGCCCGGCAGTACGACGCTCAGGACCAACGCGGCCGCCGCGATCAGGGTCGGCCCCGCGATGTGCCAGGCGCTGGCCCCATGGCGCGCGGCGTGACGCGGCACGAACCACAGGGCCACGCCGACCAGCAGCCACGGGATGATGTTGATCAGCCCGTTGACCGTATTGGAGACGCCGAAGGATTTGACGATCGTCGGCAGCCAGTAGCTCAGGCCATACGCCCCAAGCGGCATGCCGATATAGAGACCAGCCAGCAGAAGAACCCTGGGATCGAAGATCGCCTTCCAGGCGCCGCGATGATCGTCCGCCTCGCCGCCGCGCTCGCCGTCCAGCGCCCCCGCCAGCCAGGCGCGTTGCGGCTCGGGCAGCCATCTTGCCTGGGACGGTCCGTTCGGCAGGCGCATGAGGACGTAAGGCGCCAGGAGGACCGCCGGCAGGCCGGTGACCAGAAACACCCATTGCCAACCCGCAAGTCCGAGCAGGCCATCCATATCCAGCAGAAGGCCGCCGATAGCCGCCCCGACGGCGTTCGCCGCCGCGCTGGCGATCATGAACAGACCCACCATCCGCGCACGATGCGCCTGCGGATACCACAGGGTCAGGACGTAGAGCACGCCCGGGAAAAATCCGGCCTCGGCGGCGCCAAGCAGGAAGCGGAGGATGTAGAACATCGTCGCGTTCTGCGTGAAGCCGAGCGCCAGCGTGACCAAGCCCCAGGTGAACATGATACGGGCGAACCACATCCGGGCGCCGACCCGTGCGAGGATCAGGTTCGAAGGCGCCTCGAAGAGGAAGTAGCCAATGAAGAACAGCGACGCGCCAAGTCCGTAGGCCGCCTCGCTGAGCCCCAGGGCCTGAACCATGTCGAGCTTGGCGTAGGAGACGTTCTGCCTGTCGATGTAGGCGATCAGGTACATCAGGCAGAACAACGGCATCAGCCGGCGTGTCACCCGCCCGATCGTAGCGCGTTCCATGTCGGCGGACGGATCAGGCATTGGACAACCTCTTATCAGCTTGCGCGCTCGCGACGGGGCGCGCGCCTGATGGCGGAGCGGTCGACTCGCGCTCGATCAGGGCGTGCTCCAGAACGTGGTCAGTGAGAGCATCGGGCGTGCCGCCCGACGAGCGCAGGACGCGCATAAGCCTTTCAAGGGCAACCGCCGCCATCTGCCGCACCGGCTGACGGATCGTCGTGAGGGGCGGCCATAACGTGGTGGCGACCGTCGTATCGTCGAAGCCGACGACGGTCAGGTCGGCCGGCACGTCGAGGTGACGGCGATGGGCGACCGAAACCGCGGCGGCGGCCATGTCATCATTGCTGGCGAAAATCGCGGTGGGCGGCGGGTCGATATCGAGCAACTGCTCGGCGGCTCTCAGGCCCGAAGCGTAGCTGAATGCGCCATGGGCGAGAATGAGTTCGGCGCCTTGCACGATCGCGACCGCGTCGCGCGCGCCTTCCAGGCGCTCAGCGCTGGCGGTTTGTTCGGGATTGCCGACGATCATGCCGATCCGTCGATGGCCCAGATCCAGAAGATGCCGTACGAGCGCATGGCTGGCGCGGCGATCGTCTATTCGCACGTTGATCGCGTCGGGCGCCGGGCGCCCTGCGGCGACCACCGCGACGGGCAGGTCTGCGGCGCGCAGCATGTCCCGCACGGCGGCCGACTCCCCCAGCGGCGGCGCCAGGACGACCCCATGGACACCACCGCCGAGCAAGCCTTGCATGTCCTGCAGCGAGGGCGCCTGGCCACTGTCTCCGCGCACGAGGACAAGGCGTGCGCCAGCCTTGGTGGCTTCTTCGAACACGCCGATCAGGAAGTCGCTCATGAAGGCGGCGCTGGGGTTGGAATAGACTACGCCGATGCGAAGTTCGCCGGCCATGACGAGGTTTCTGGCGGTCAGATTGGGCGCGAAATTCAGTTCGCGGATCGCCGCCCGCACAGCTTCGCGCGTCGCCTCGCTGACCTTGCCGGCGTTGTTGATAACCCGCGACACCGTCATGCGCGAGACGCCAGCCAGCAACGCGACGTCAGCCATGGTCGCGTCCCGGAGTCGCTCTGTCCTGGTCACACGCAAGCCTCCGGCTAAAGACGAACAGGCACGACATTCCAGGATCGTTCAAGCGCGCCGCAAGGAAAAACCGCCCGGGCCATGGGCCGGCGTGCGAGCCGGTCATGACCCGGGCGAGGCCGCCCAGGGGGAGTGGCGGCGAGCAGCCCGCGGCTAGAAGCTGTAGCGCAGGCCAAGGTGATAGAACCGCCCCAGCAGGTCGTAGAGCGCCGGATTGGCGTCCAGGCCCGTATTGGTCTGCGGGGAAGGCGTCGGGTCGCGGTCCAGAAGGTTGTCGACCTTGCCGTAGATCTGCAGGCCGTTGTCGAACTTGTAGGCGGCGCTGATGTCGACATAGGTCGCGCCGCTCATCTGGTTGTAGTCAACGGTTGGTCTGCTGGCGGTGGAGACAGGGCAGCTGCCGGGCTTGCACTCGACGTATTCGGTCGTGGTGTTGCCGAACCGGCCATCGCTGAACCAGCGCTCCTGCACGCTGAACGAGAAGCGATCGGTCTCCCAGGTCTGGATGGCGAGCAGCTTCCAGTCAGGCGTGGCGCCGGAGTTCTGGCCAGCCGAGTCTGTGGCGACCGCCCCGGGGATGCCGGGGTTGGTGACAAACTTGTGGGTGTTGGTCGCCAGGGCCCTGACCGTGAAACGGCCCGGCACGCTGGGCAGTTCGAACCGGTAGCTGCCTTCGATGTCGAAGCCGTTGGTCTTGATCGAGGAAAGGTTGAAGGTCTGGGAATTGACGAAGGCGGTGCCCTGCGGAGGCGCGAAGTTGAAGGCGCCGCAAAACTGCTGCAGCCCCGCGAAGCAGAAATTGACGACCTGCTGGGCGCTGAGGCTGGAGATGCCGCCGTTCAGGACGATGTTGTACCAGTCGACCGAGACGCTGAAACCCGGCAGCCATGGCGGGTTCGACAGCACGACGCCGAAGGTGGCGTTCTTGGCGATTTCCGGCTTGAGGTCCGGGTTGCCGACCACGTTCTGGAGAACCGTCAGCGCGCCGCCGGTGAACGGGTTGGTGAAGTTGGGCATCGTGGTCGTGACCGGGGCGGCGTAAAGCTCCGAAAGGTTGGGCGCCCGCACGTCGCGCGAAGTCACCGCCCGCAGGCGCAGGCCTTCGACAGGCGTGTCCCAGGTGGCGCCGACCTTCCAGGTGTATACGGTGCCGGAGGTGCTGTAGTCGGTCCAGCGGCCTGCCATGTTGAGGTTCGCCCGGCCCGCCGAGTCGGAATCGACCAGGGGCACGTTCACTTCGGCGTAGGCTTCCTTCACCGAGTACTCGCCGGCGCCGGAATGGTAGTTGCCGGCGAACCAGTTCGCGCCCGACGGAGTCAGGACCGGGTCGGCTGGGTAGTCGGCGTTGTTGGGCGAATCGGTGTTGCCGTCGCCATAGGGGTCGCCTTGGACGTAGTACTGCTCCTTGCGGTATTCGGCGCCGAAGGCCAGCGAGACCGGACCCGCCGGAAGCGAGAACGTATCGCCGCTGAAGTTGATGCTGACGACATCCTGCTTCTGGACCGAGTGCTGATATGGGCCATTGGCGGGGGTGATGTAGGCGAGCGCCGCTTCGCTCGGCCGCTGGCCGCCGAAGATGTTTATCGGCACGCAGCCGCTGGCGCGGGCGACCGGGTCGGCGCAGACGATCTGCCCGCCCACCGTCGTGGCCTGGATGGCCGCGCGATACCTCGGCATCAGCAGGATGTCACGGACGTGGATGTTCGTCGTGTTGCGGCCATGGGTGTAGTAGGCGTCGTAGACCCAGTTCTTGCCCATGACGTCGAACTTGCCATTGGCGCCGACCACCAGACGGTACTGGGTGCGCGTCGGATGGACCGAGATATTGCGCGGCAGCAGGGCGTTGCTAAGCCCATAGCTGAAGGTCGTGATGCCTGCGCTTGCGCACGCCGCCGCGACCGAGGCAGGCAGATACGGGTTCGCGCACGACATCGTCAGGTTGGTGGTGGCCGCCCCTGGGTTGGGCTGATTGCTGGTCTCCACGCGGGCGGCGTTGAAGGTCGCGTAAATCTCGTTGTTGGCGTCAAGATCGAAGCCAACACGGGTGTAAGCGTTCATGCGCTCAAGGCGCGACTGCAGCGAGGTGCCGATGCCGACATTGCCCGACAGATCGCCCCCGACGCAGAAGCCGCCGTTCGTGTAGCAACCGCTGACCGCGCCATTGGCCGCCCTGGACGGCACACCGCCCCCGCCATACTGGAACTGGAACGGATTGCCGGCCTGGTCGAAGGCCGTGCCCTGCAGCGGACCGGCGCTGATCAGACCGTACTTGGCGTACTGGTAGGCCTGGGCATGCTCACGGTAGAGGTACTGGGGCGATCCGTCGTTGGTGACGCCGCGATTGACCAAGGTGGCGGTCGTGTACCAGTCGCGACTGCCCGGCGCGTCCTCGCCGAAGCCGCCCGCCGGAACGCCTTCTTCCCAGTCGTATTCGCCGCTGATCTGCAAGTGCAGGCGACCGTCAAGGAAGCTCTTGCCGGCCGCCGCCTGGGCGAGCCACTGGTGGTTGTCGCCATAGGTGGTGACGCCGGTCATGAAGTTCGTCTTCAGGCCCACGAACCGCTTGTTGGTGACGAAGTTGACCACGCCGCCGACCGCGTCGGAGCCGTAGGAGGCCGACGCACCGCCAGTGACCACGTCGACCCGCTCCACAAGCAGTTGCGGGAACATGCTGATGTCGGGCACGCCCGTGACGTTGGCCGGAACCACCCGCTGGCCGTCCAGCAGGGTCAGGGTCCGGATGGTCCCCAGGCCCCGCAGCGAGAACGAGCTCAGTCCCTGCTGGCCGCTCGATGTGCTGAAGGTGCCCGTAGTCGCGCCGCTCGATCCCTGCAGCGAGGGCAGTTGGACGATGGCGGTGAAAATGTTTGGCTGGGCGGCCCGCTCCAGGTCGGCCTGGCCCAGGACCTGGGTCGGGGTCGGGGCGGTGAAGCCGGTGGAGCGGATACGCGTACCGGTGACGACAACCTCCGACAGAGCGTTGGCGGGGCTATCGGCAGGTGGCGCGGCCTGCGCCTCCTGCGCCTTGGCCAGGCCGCCCCCCGCGATCGCCACGAACGCGCTCGATGCGAGCAAAGCGCTTAAAAAGGCCGTTCCTCGTCGCGCGCCACCCAAAGCACTCATCTTAGCCCCTCCCAGTTTTTTCATTGGGCCACCCTCGCGGCCTACCTGGAATTTGTCAGAGGAGCGAAATGCAAACTATACGACCATGGTCGTAACCTGGCGCCGGCGTGTTCTCTTGCTTGCGACTACTTGATCGACGCCGCGTAGAGGGCGTGATGCGTCAGGATGTACAAGGTCCGCCCGTCCGCGCCGCCGAAAACCAGCTGGAGCGGCCGTTCCGGAACATCCAGGCGACCAAGCTCGGCGCCGTCCGGCGCGTAGACATAGACCTGGCCGTTGGCGACATAGACCTTGCCGTCCGGAGCCACCGCCACGCTTTCGCCGCCGCGGTCGGCGAACGGCCTTAAATCGCTGATCGCTCCGCCTTGGCCCACCCGCCCGCTGTAGGTCTTGTTCTCGGAGCTGTTGGCGATGAACACCCGCTGGCCGGGCTTGGCCGTGGTGAAGCCGTAGGTGTCCAGGGAGTCGGAGAAGCGAAGCCCCCTGTGATCGGCCGGACCTTGCTGGAACACCCGGAAGGCGGGCAGGGCCAGACTGCCGTCGGGCGAGACGTATTCCTGTGTCTTCGGCAGGGCCACGTCGCGGGCGAACATCTCGGCCAGGGTCGTAAACTGATAGGTGTGCGGATCAAGCTGGTCCTTGAACTCGCCATTGTTCCACCAGTTGACGGGCAGGACGATGGCCGCGCCAGGGCGTTGTCCCGCCGCTGTGGGGGCGATCACCGTGACCTCGGTGTCGGGGCTGCCGGGCTTGAAGCTATAGACCGAGCCGTTACGGCCGTCCGACGACAGGACCAGCAGGTCGCCCGAAGCGGTGACCGCCAGGTTGATCGGGTCCAGGGTGTTGTCGCGCACGATCGAAAGCTTGCGGGCGTCCGACCAACTGTAGATCCGCTGGTTGCGGCGGTCAGTGAAGTACAGCGTTCCGGCCGCGTCGGCCGCGCCGCCGCCCAGCGAATAGAAGCCGTCGGCCAGCTTCTCCACCCGCGCGCCCGGCGGGAAGACCGATGGCGTCACCGGCGCGGGCGCCGCGCCGACGTCGAGCACCGCGAACTGTCGCTCGCGCACTTCAAGCCCGCTGGTCACGTCCTGGATGGCGTTGGCGTAGGGATACTTGGTCAGACGCAGAAAGGTGGCGCACCCGCCTTCGTCGCAGGTCGAAAAGCCGCTCTCGCCATTGACCGCGACGTTGCGGAACCTGATGTCGTGCGAGTTGTAGAGCCGCACCGCCGCAGGCGCGGGCCGCCGGGTGCGGGTCACCCGGTAGCCGTGGTAGTTGGCCACCAGGATGTTGCGGGAGTCCCGGATCTCCAGCGACACGGTATCCTCGCCCTCCCCGGCCTCTTCTTCGGTCTGAGGCGCCAGAAGCTCCCAGTTGGCGACGCGGTTCAGGCTGATCTCGGACCTGAGGTGATGCTCGACCGAGGTCTGGTAGATGTGGCCGGGGGTCTCGGTGTCGGACACGTAGATGCCCGAATAGGCGTAGGTGTTGGGGCTCCAGATGTTGGCGAAGGTCCCGCCCCCGCCGTTGGTCACCCAAAGACTGGGATACTGTCCTCCCCATCGCTTGGCGGTGTCGGGATCGGCGGTCGCGTTGGCATTGTAGGGGTTATAGCGCGCGCCATCGAACAGGTTGGTGCCGTGGCCGCCCTGGAACTTGACGTCATTGACCAGTGATGCCGCGCCCGCCGTCCACAGCAGCGCGGTGGCGCGCGGGTTCTGGCCATCGGTGTACAGACCAAGGCCATGGACGATGTTGTCACCGCCCGCGGCCGACTCGACCAGCGCCTTGGGGCCCCCGACACCCTGGAAGGCCGGCGTGCGGTCGGGCAGCACGATCTGGGTCAGGCTGGGGTGCAGGCCGATCAGAACCGTGTCGGACCGAAGCTTGAGCGTGTCCGTCACGCGGTAGAAGCCGGCAGGGAAATAGACCACACGATGGGTGTCGATCGCTCTTTGGATCGCGGCGGTGTCGTCCGTTGTGTTGTCGCCCTTGGCACCCAGAGCGCGTACGTTCGTCCAGGCGGCGGTCGGCGGCAGGGAGCGGATCGCCGGCGCCCGCAGCGCGGGCGTGCTGGCGAGGGTCTCGGCTTGGAACGTCGTCCGATAGTCGCCCATCTGGCCAAGGCCCGGCACGGTGAGACCGTGATTGAAGGCGGCGACGCGGTAGGTCCGTCCCTTGCCGACGACGGTCTTGCCGCTGTCGCGCATGCGAGCGAACACCGGCGTATTGATCGCCACCGCGTTCTCGAAACCCACCTGGGTATAGACGTTGCGTTCATTGGAGATGAGGACGCCAGCTGTCGAGACGTTCTCGAAGCGAACATCCTTGCCCCAAAGCCAATCGCCATAGCCCCGATCGATCTCGATCCCGACGGGCGTATCCCGCATGGTCACATTGACGAGAGTCAGGCCCGCCTCGTGCTCGCGGATCGCCGCGCCGCGTTGACCTTCAAAGGTGGAGTCCAGAAGCACGAAGCCCCATGCCGCCGACGGCTTCTCGGCCAGGATGCCGTAGCGGCCGCCCTGAAAGTGCAGGTCCTCGGCCTCGTTGGCGACGTGGTAGAGCCCCGCCAGACCCGAGCCTATTTCGAACCTCATGTGGCTGACGAAGGTGTGCTGGGCCGAGTGGAAGCGGATCGCCGTCGCGGCCGGGTTGCCCCGCCCGATCGCAAAATCGATGTTGCTCATCGCGGTGTAGAAAGTGCCGGAATTGGCGTCGGCGATGTCCTTGTTGAAAGGCACGCTGCCCGGCGGCGGGAACGGCACGCGCACGCCTGGATCCGCCTTGGCGCCGGTGAAGATCACCATGTTCGCCACGCCCTTCTGGAAACCCGGTGTGGCGTCGCCCAGCACGATTTTGGGTCGCTGCGCGCCCACACCGAACATGCGCACGCCGGGCCACATGAAGAGGGTCCGGCTGATCCGGTAGCGGCCAGATGGCAGGAAGACGAGACCGCCGCCGGGCTTGGCCCCCGCGGCGTCGATCGCCGACTGGATCGCGGCGCTGTCGTCGGCTCGGCCGTCGCCCGTCCCCCGGACAACGACGGCTGACGGATCTTCCGGCGCCGTCGCCAGAACCGAAGCGGACGCCAAGGCTGAGCCGCCGCCGCCCCCGATCAGAAGCAGAGCGGCGACCAGGGTGACGAGCCAAAGTCTCATGACAAACTCCGTAGCGGACTGGCCGACCGGGATCGTCGGCAAAGGCGAGCGCCTGATCAAGGTGTGACCGCGTAAAGCGAATGATGGGTCAGGACGAACAGGGTCTTGTGATTCTCGCCGCCGAAGATCAGCTGCAGCGGCCGTTCGGGCACGTCGATGCGCCCGGTCAGCCGTCCATCGGGCGCGTACTGGAAGATCTGTCCGTTGGCGACGAACACGCGCCCCTGCCCATCGACCGCGACGCTCTCGCCGCCCCGATTGGCGAAGACCTTCAGGTCGGTGAGGGTCCCGCCAGGACCAACCTTGCCGCTATAGGTCTTGGCTTCCGATTCATTGGTGACGAACACTCGCTCGCCAGCCTTGGCCCCGATCAACCCGTGGGCCTGCAGGCTGTCGGCCCAGCGCCAGCCCACACGGTCGGACGGCCCCTGCCGCCAGATTCGGAAGGCCGGGAGGACAAGGCTGCCGTCGGGCGAAACGTACTCCTGGGGCTTGGGCGCGGCGACGTCGCGGGCGAACATCTCGGCCAATGTGGTGAACTCGTCGCGGGCGGGATCGTATTGGTCGCGAAACTCACCATTATTCCACCAGTTGACCGGCAACAGGGTCACAGCGTCCGCCCGCGGCGCCGCAGGCGTCGGCGCGATCATGGTCAACTGATCGCTGGGGCCAGCGGGATCGATCGAGTAGACCGAAGCCTGGGGTCCGTAGGACGACACCACCAAGAGCTTGCCCGACTGATCGACGGCGAGATTCACCGGATCGAGGGAGTGGTCGCGGACGACCTCCAGGTCTCGCGCCTTGGTCCACCGCCAGATGCGCTGGAACCGCTTCTCAACGAAATAGAGCGTGCCGTCCGCGGCCGTGGTCGCGCCTGAGATCGACCAGAAGCCGCCTTCCAGCTTCTCCACCTTGCGGGCCGGGCGCGGCGCCGGGGGCGGGTCTTGGCCGGGCACGTCAAGGACGGCGAACTCGCGCTCACGCACCTCAAGCTTGCGGGTCTTGTCCTGAATGGCGTTCTCGAAGGGGAACTTGCTGGCGCGCAGATAGGTGCCGCAGCCGATCTCGTCGCAAAGAGCGATGCCGCTCTCGGCGTTGATGTGAACATTGCGAAAGCGGATGTCGGAAGAATTGAACAGCTTCACCGCCGTCTCGGCGGGGTGGTACGAGCGCGTGACGCGGTAGCCGTGATAGTTGGCGAACAAAATATTGCGCGAGTTGCGGATCTCCAACGACACCGCATCGGGACCGTCGCCGACCTCCTGCTCGGTCTGAGGCGCGAGGAATTCCCAGTTCCGGACGTTGTCGAGCACGAACTCGTTGCGGGCGTGGTGTTCGACTGAGACCTGGTAGATGGAGCCTGGCGTGCTGGTGTCGGAGATGTAGAACCCGGCCGAGGCGAATGTGTTGGGGCTCCACACGTCGTTGAACGTGCCGCCGCCGCCGTCGGTCACCCAGATACTGGGATACTGCGCGTCCCAGCGGCCGTCGGCCACGGGATCGCCGCTGCGGGCCTGGGCCGCGCCCAGGGGCTCGCCGTCCGCCGTGGGGGTGCCGCCGCCGCCCATGATCTTCACGTCGGTGACCAGCGAGTTGGCGCCCGAGCGCCACAGCAGCGCCGATGCGCGAGGATTGATACGCCCCGTGAAAAGTCCGACGCCCGAAACAATGTTATCGCCCGCGCGGGGCGTCTCCAGGATCGGGGCGACAACCCCGCCCCCCGCGTGGCGCGGGTTGCTGTCTGGAATGACCAGCTGGGTCATCGCCGGGTGCAGGCCGATCAATACGGTGTCCGGCCGAAGCTTGAGGGTATCGGTGACCTTGTAGAAGCCGGTCGGCAGGTAGAGGACGCGGTGGGTGTCGATCGCCCTTTGCAGCGCCGCCGTGTCGTCGGTGACCCAGTCGCCTTTGACGCCCAGGGCTTTGACGTTGGTCCATTGCGCCATGGGCGGGAGGGGCCGCAGCGCCGCCGGCGTGGCCGAGGGCATGACGCTGAGCGGGGCAAGATCGGCCCGCGTCTCATACTCACCCATATGGCCAAGGCCAGACAAGGTCAGGCCGTA
Organism: uncultured Caulobacter sp.; assembly: GCA_913776195.1. Classification (GTDB taxonomy): domain Bacteria; phylum Pseudomonadota; class Alphaproteobacteria; order Caulobacterales; family Caulobacteraceae; genus Caulobacter. Next base: position 5,348 of record CAJYMH010000024.1, on the reverse strand, counting down.
GGTGAACGACTTGACGCGATAGGCCTCGCCCTTGCCAGCCACCGTCCTGCCGCTATCGCGGAAGCGGGCGAAGACCGGAGTTTTGGCGGCCACGGCGTTATCGAAACCGATCTGGGTGAAAACGTTCTCCTCGGCCGAGATCACCACCCCCGCCCCGGAGACATTTTCAAAGCGCACGTTCTTGCCCCACAGGCTGTCGCTGTAACCCCGGTCGATCTCGATCCCCACCGGCGTGTTCTTGATCGCCACGTTGACCAGGGTGAGGCGAGCCTCGTGCTCGCGGATCGCCGCGTTGCGTTGGCCGTCGAAGGTGGAGTCCACCAGGGTGAACTGCCAAGCGGGCGAGGTCTTCTCGGTGACGATCCCGTAGCGGCCGCCATGGAAGTGGACGTCCTCCATGATGTTGCCGGCCTGGTAGACCCCGGCGAAACCGGAACCGATGTGAAAATCCATGTGACGCAGGAAGGCGTGCTGGGCCATGCGGAAACGAACGCCCGCCGCCGCCGGATTGCCCTCACCGATCTCGATGTCGATGTTGGCCATCGACGAGTAAAAGGTGCCGGAGTTGGCGTCGCGCACCTTGGCGGTCGCCGGCCGGACGGTGGGGACCGGCACGGGAATATCGCCCACGGCGTATTGGTCGCCGCCGGTGAACACGACCATCGTCCCGACGCCCTCCTGAAAGCCTGCAGTGTTCTCCGCCAGAACCAGGACTGGTCGAGTCTCGCCGACGCCGAATATCCTCACGCCAGGAGGCACCAGGATGCTGCGGCTGAGGCGATAGCGACCGGAAGGCAGGAAGACCAGACCATGGCCCGTCTTGTCACGCGCGGCGTCGATAGCGTCCTGGACCGCCCGGGTGTCGTCGGCTACGCCATCTCCCATCGCCTTGACAACGATCGCACGCGGGTCGTCCGGAGCAGCCCGCAGGACCGACGGCCCGGCCATGGCGAGGGCGGGCGCGGCGAGCGCCAAGACTAAGGACAACAGGACGGTTTTCATGCCGCTCCCCCAATTACGTCGTCGTCCAGTGATAAGGGGGCGGGCCGGCTCGACCATCCTCGACCATGGTCGTAGTTACGTCGCGGCGGAGCGCCGCTAGAACCCAAGGCGACCGATGGCGCCGGTCGTCCGGCGCGCCGCAGACAACCAGGGACGTCGCTTGCCGCCGCCACTCCACGCAGGCTCCGCCTCACTCGTCATCGTAACCATGGGCGTGAGCGGCAGCGGAAAGTCGACGCTTGGCGCCCTGCTGGCCCGCCAGTTCAACTGCGCCTTTCTGGAGGGCGATGATTTCCACGCCCCCGACGCGGTCGCCAAGATGCGTGCTGGCCAGCCGCTGGACGACGAAGACCGCTGGCCCTGGCTGGATCGGTTGGGCGCGGCTGTCGCACGAGCCGTGGCTTCGCGGGGCGTCGTGGTGGCGGCCTGCTCCGCCCTGAGGCGCAGCTACCGCGAGCGATTGCGCGCCGCCGTCGCACCCGCGCCCATAAGGTTCATTCTGCTGGACGCGTGTCACGACGAACTGGCGCGCCGCCTCGCCGGGCGTTCGGGTCATTACATGCCCGCCAGCCTGCTCGACAGTCAGTTGAGCACTCTCGAACGTCCCGATGCCGACGAGGCGGTGTTCACGCTCGACGCCGCAGCCTCGCCGGAACGGCTCTGCGAAATGACCTGCGCCTGGCTGGCGCAGGTCCGCTGGCCCGCCTAGGGCATCAGACGCTTTCTCCCGCGCGACAGATGCCAGCGCATGGCCAGGGCCGCGCTGTCGCCGTCCTGGGCGCGTATCGCCTCCACGATCATCTCGTGCTCGCGCATCATTTCGGAGATCGCTTCGGGCGGACGCGATCGGGAGATGTCGACCCCGGCGCGCATGATCCTGTCGACGTCGGCCTCGAGCGCCTCGAAGGCGACCAAAAATGCGGGATTGGCGGTGGCCAGCACGATCCGGCGGTGCAGCTCCATGTCCTCGGCGTGCGCCGGCGCGCTCGACAGCAGGGCTTCGCGCAGTTTCTGGAGCGCCCCTTCGATGTCGGCCATCTCTTCAGTCGAGCGTCGGACCGCCGCCAGGCGCGCGGCCTCCGCCTCGAGCACGAAACGGACTTCGTAGCTGCCCATCGTCGACGGTAATTCCGATAGCGGCATGTAAGCGCCAAGCCGATCGGATGGACGGTTCTTGACGAACGAGCCCGCGCCACGGCGCGCTTCGGTGATCCCATCGGCGGCCAGCCTGACAAGGGCTTCGCGCACCACGGTGCGCGACATGCCGAACACCTCGGCCAACCGCGCTTCCGACGGCAGGCGATCGCCCGCCTGAAGGCCGTCGGCGTTGATCATCTCGACAATGCCCGTATAGGCACGGTCGGCCAAACGGCCCTCGCTCATCCGCCGTCTCCCACTCGCGTCGCAATCAAGCATCCGATGGTTCGCCCTGGATAGCAAAGTCCCAGACACCTTCACCCGCCCAAAGCTGTATGACAGCTTTCAGGATCGGAGCTCATTTCAGCCGATGTTCACGCTAACATCAGCGAAATTGGTTGAATTTGTCCGACAGATAACGGTAACATCTCAATTGCGACCTGAATCGCCGATCGGGACCGGCTCAAAAAATCAGGCGCCGCGCGGGCAAGGCCCGCAGCGCAGGGACGAAGCAAGAGGGTTCAGGGATGACGACAACGGAAGTCGGTGGCGCCGATCGCGATCTTTCGGCAGCGCTTGGCGGCCTCACGCCTACCCAGATGAAGGTGCTCGAAGGGGTCAACCATGGGTTGCTCAACAAGCAGATCGCCTTCGATCTGGGGATCGCGGAGGCGACCGTCAAAGCGCACATGACCGCGTTGATGCGAAAGCTCAACGTGCATAACCGCACTCAGGCTGCGCTGGCGGCTCAGGCCCTCGTCGGCACGGCACGCTCCGCAGCCGGATAGCGCCTCTACAGCCGCCGGTCCGCTTGAGGGATGCGGGCCGTGACCTGGGCCTCATAGAAGGCGCCTGGCGTCCGATCAGGCCGGCGCCTGAGCCTTGCTGTCGAAGGAAGCCGCCAATGACCCGACCCGCCGTCCTACGTGGCGCCAAACGTCGCGATGTCCTCAGAGCCGCCACCGCGCTTTGGTTGAGCGGCCCGATCGCGGCCGGCGCTGCGGCCCACCCCCTTCGACGCTCCCCCGGCTTCAAGCTCGACCCAGGCAGGATCGACGCCGCGCTGCAGCAGATGGTCACATCTGGCCGTGCAGCCGGGGTGTCGGCTCTGATCTGGCGGCAGGGCCAAGAGCGGTACTACCACGCCGCCGGCTTCGCGGACCGCGAGGCCCGCCGGGCCATGGACCGCCGCACGCTCTTCCAGATCTATTCCATGACCAAGCCTGTGACCGGCGTGGCCCTTATGCAGCTTTGGGAACAGGGGCGGTTCAGGCTGGACGACCCCGTTTGGCGATACCTGCCGCATTTTTCGCAGATGCAAGTGGATCGTGGCGGGGGCGCCCTGAGCGCGGCCGCGCGACCCATCCTTGTCCGCGACCTGCTGCGCCACACCGCCGGCCTCTCCTATGGGACGGGCGGCACCGCTGCGGACCTTGCATACAAACGGGCCGATCCGCTGAACCTGGCCAACGATCTGGCCGAGGCGGGCCGCCGCCTGGCGACGGTTCCCCTGCTGGCCGACCCGGGCGAGATCTGGAGCTATAGCGCCGCGGTCGACGTGCAGGCGCTCCTTGTCGAGACCCTCAGCGGCATGCCCTTCGAGCTATATGTGCGACGCCACGTGCTGGAGCCCCTGGGGATGGTCAATACCGGCTGGACCTTGTCCGCCGCAGATCTGGATCATCTCGCTGCGGTTTACGTGGGTGGCCAGACCGGCGATCGGGCCGGCGGGCTGGTTCGGCAAAGCGACGAGCAGACGCGCGCCAATAACGCCTCCCCTGCGCGCCGGCTGACCATGGGAGGCGCAGGTCTTGTCTCCTCGATCGACGATTATATGCGCTTTTGCCGGATGCTTCTGGCTGGCGGCCAACTGGACGGCGCCCGCATCCTGAGGTCTTCGACGATCCGCCTTATGACCAGCGACCAGTTGGACCCGGCTATCGTCTCGCGTCACTTCCTGCCCAGCAAGGGGTCGGTGGGCTTTGGTTTTGACTTCGCCGTCCGAACGGCGCCGCCGGCCACACCGGAGGAGAACCGCGGCGAGGTGGGCGAATTTTTCTGGGACGGCTATGCCTCGACCCTGTTTTGGGTGGACCCCGCCAATGACCTGGCAGCCGTCTTCCTCGTGCAGCGCATTCCCTTCGACGGCGCGCTGCATCACGACTTCCGTAAGGCGGTCTATGGAACAGGCTATCCGGACTAGAGGACGAGGACGAGGACGAGCCGAGCCGAGCCGAGCCGAGCCGAGCCCAGCGAGCCTCTCCCAGCAAAACGGGCTCGCAAGGGTTCTTTATTTGTTCTATTTTTGGAGGATGCAGAGATCCTTCGACTTCGGGGCCTCGCCGCTCCCTGACATCCGCCTGCCGCTGCAGCGGCTTTACGGACCGCAGCGCAGCCTGGCCCGGATGGATCCGGTCTCCCAGCTGGTGAAGACGGCGATCAGCGGCCGTACCTATGACGAGGTGTCGTGGGCCGCCTTCTTTCGGCTGCGCACGCACTACGATGGCGATTGGGAGGCCCTGAGCCTCGCGCCCGGCGCCGAGTTGGAGAGCATTCTCTCGCCGACCACCTTCCCCGAGGCCAAGGCGCGCCAGTTGCCGGTGCTGCTGCGCATGCTCAAGCACAGGCGCGGTGAACTGAATCTCGACTTCCTGGCCACAGAGACGGTGGAGGACGCGCTGGCCTGGTTGAAGACCTTGCCGGCGGTGGGGCCCAAGACCGCCGCCTGCGTCCTCAACTTCAGCCGCCTGAACATGCGGGCCCTGGTGGTCGACACTCATGTGCATCGGGTCGCCCGGCGCCTCGGCCTGGTTCTGGCTCGCAGTGAGGTTCAGGCGGCTTATGACAGTCTGATGGACCAAGCACCCGAGTCTTGGGAATCCGAGGACCTGTTCGAGCTTCACTGCCTGGTGAAGCGGCTTGGCCAGACCTACTGCACGCACGCCCGTCCCCGCTGTGCTTCATGTCCGCTGAAGGACGCCTGCCCGAAGATCGAGATCGCCGGCGGCGATGTGCTGACCTTCCGCCGCCGCTGAGAACCAAAAGCAAAAGCCCCCGACGCAGGAGCATCGGGGGCTTTGAAGGATCATAAAGGAAGGAATTTGGATCTGAGATATGCATCTTCTCGGCGGACCTGGCGGCGACCTACTCTCCCGCGCCTTAAGACGAAGTACCATTGGCCCTGGGGGACTTAACGACCGAGTTCGGAA
>CAJYMH010000023.1 GCA_913776195.1 uncultured Caulobacter sp. | reverse complement strand
CGGCGGCTTCCAGATCGTCTACATCTTCGCCGCCGTCGCCCTGATCGCGGCTGTCGGCGACGTGCAGATGATCCGGGCCGGCGGCCTGACGCCCGGCGGACGCCTGGCCCGCCACCTCTGGCGCATGGGCGTCGCCTTCACCGTCGCGGTCATGGCCTTCTTCGTCGGCCAGCAGGAGTACCTGCCGAAGATGGTCCAGGGCACGGTCATCGTCGGCCTGCCAGCCCTGACCGCCCTCGCCGCCACCCTCTTCTGGCTGGCCCAACGCACCTGGCCGAAGCGGCGGCGGGCGGCGGCGGTCGCCTAGGCCAGATCTCTCCTCCCCCGCTTCGCAAGGGAGGAGAAACCCTCCCCTAGACCGCCAGCTCCACCGCCACAGCCACCTTGTCCCCGGCCCCGATGCGCTCAGCCTTGCGCACGGCGGCCTTTACCGGCAGCAGGAAAGCCCCGGACTGAGCGCTGGGAAAGATGGAGGTCGACCAGCTCGACCCGCCCACCGTCGCCGTCACTCGCACCGATCCCCAGCCGCGTGTGGTCGGCCCGCGCAGGGTCTTTATCCCCGCCGTCAGATCCTGTGGCAGACTGATGAAGTGCCACGCCGCCTTCTCCCCCGGCCAAAGCCAGATTTCGGCTTCGAATTCGTATTTCATAGCCCGCTCCCCGCCTTCACGAACCGCAGCCCCGCTTCGCTAGGCGCGCACGACCGTCTCCACCGCAAACCTGTGGACAACGTTAAGCTTTTGGAAGGATTTGTGAATCGGCGGAATTTCCCGGCCTTTTCCACAGCTTGCGCACCGAGTCCTGCACAGCGGCCCAGCTTGGGGCGGTTGCTACATACCCGGTCCCGGCGCACAGTCAACCCGTCGAGAGGCACTGACGCAGCCGGAGACGCCGGGGCGACCCGGAGACTTCAAAACCGCCAGCCGGACCGGAAGAGCAAGGACCTGCCAGGGGCGACCCTGAACGGAACCCGGCTTCGGAAGGAAAGGACTTCGAGACGGAGACCAAGCCGCCCTCGGGCGACGCGGCGACCGCCTCCTGAAGCAGCCCCCTCTCGGTGCAGGTCTTTCACGGGACCTGGGTTAAGGGGGCGACGCCGCCGGGCGACCGGAAGCGCCGCCCCCTTGCTCATTTGGGCCGCTGCTTCTCAGCTTCAATGTCAGACGCTTCGACCACGGCCGGCTTCAGATAGGAGCCGCTGAAACGGCGGTCCGCCGATTGATGCAGGCCCACCGCGACCAGCATCGCCACCCCCGCGCAAAGAGCGCTCAGAGGCACGACGCCCGGCCCGAGCAGCAGAGAAGAAATCAGGCCGAAGCCGGTCCAGGCAAGACCCGCCCACGCGCACAGCAGCTTCCCCCACCAGTAAGGCCGCTTGAACAGGAAGATGAGCAGTCCCGTAAGCGCCGATAGCATCGCAGCCTGAATGAGCGGCAGGTATCTGGCAGTGGGCAAAATCCCGGAGAGGTCCTCCCCGGCCATGTCATTCATGAACCTTAGAACCGCTCCGGACCCAGCCAAGGCGACCATTCCCAAGCTCGCCGCCACGGCTAGCCCGTAAGCGAGGCGAAGTCTGGCGATCCGAGCCGGCGTTACCACCGTCGCCGCCGCCGACTGTCTGCGAAGGGCGTCCTGCTCCAGCACCGCCGCGGACGGCGACGGTCCGAACCGCCAGAACCAGAGGATGTAGAGTGAGCCGAGCGGCAGATTGACCCTTATCATCTCGTTGGCCTCGGTCGACCAGGAGTATGTGAAGCTGGCGAAAGTCAGCAGGCCCCAGAGCCACTTGCGCCGGAACTTCGGCGTCCGCACCACCACTACCAGTGAGGCGACCCAGATCGCGACGCACAACAATACCAACGGCCCCAGCCACGGGTATCTGCCGAACAACTCCATCATCCCGCCCCCAGAATCAATTTCTGGGTGTATTGATACGACACCGCGCGCAAAGCGCACATGAAGGCATACCGCGCCCACAACCCAAGTTCCGAAAACGTCGGCATGTTAACCGGGCGGCGCCCTTTTCGGAGTCATGGTCGCGTCGAAACCAAGGGGCGCCGCGTCCATGGCCGGATGGCTGGATCTGCAGACGGATGAGAGGGATCAGGCGGTCGGCGCGTGCGCGCTGGCGGCGGTCTTCACCGTCTGCGCCATCCTGACCAAGGTCATCAACGACGTCACCGGCGTGCCGACCATCTGGCTCGGCAACGGCCTGCTGGTCGGCGGGCTGCTGGCTCTGCGTCCCCGCTGGGGCGTGGTGATGCTGGTCCTGTCGATGTTCGGCGACGTGATGGTGGACCTGTTCACCGGCCGGTCGCTGAAGGCGATGATCGTCTATCCCGGCCTGGACCTGATAGAGACCTTGCTGGCGGTGTGGATCGCCCGCAGGTTCTGGGCCTCGTCCCTGCGGCTGAAGAACATCCGCGACGTGATCTCGATCCTGGCCTTCGCCTGCATCCCCGCCGTGGCCATCGTCGGCGCCCTGGCGGGGCTGGCCAATGTGCTGTTCTTCGGGCGGGAGTTCCTGATCTCCTACCGGGTGTGGTTCTTCGCCGACCTGCTGGGCGTCTGCATGACCTTGCCGGCGACCATGGTCATCCTCGATCCGCGCCACAACCGCGCCTTCCAGCGGTCTCTGGGCGAGCACATGGCCTTCTACGGCGGCCTGGCGGGGGTGGTGTTCCTAGCCTTCCTGCAGCCGACCTCGCCCCTGTCGTTCCTGATCTTCCCGGCCCTGATCCTGGCCACCTTCCGCCTGGGCCCGCGCGGCGCGGCCTTCGGCGCCGCCGTGGTCGCCGCGGTCGCCCTGCCCATGACGCTGCAGGGCGCGGCGCCGGCCCTGCTGAACGATCGCTGGGCCCTGGTGGACCGGCTGCAAGTGCTGCACCTGTTCATCGTCACCGTCTTCATCACCAGTCTCGCCGCGGCGCTGGAGCTGTCCAAGCAGGCCTCGCTGCGCCGCCTGCTGGTGCGGCGCGACCGCATCGCCCGCGCCGCCCGCGCCAAGGCCTTGGCCGCCAACGAGGCCAAGGGGCAGTTTCTGGCCAATATGAGCCACGAAATCCGCACCCCGCTGAACAGCATACTGGGCTTCACCCGGCTGCTCAGCGACCGCCAGGACCTGCCCTCCGACGTGCAGCGCCAGCTGCGCCTGATCGACCAATCGGGCGAGTCCCTGCTGACCGTGGTCAACGACGTGCTCGATTTCTCGCGCATGGAGGCCGGCCAGATCGAGCTGGACATCCGCCCCACCGACATGCGCCGCCTGGTGGAGGACGCCCTGGCCATCGTCGCCTGCGACGCCCTGGCCAAGGGCCTGGACCTGCGCCTGGAATACGACGGCCCCGTCGGCCAGGCCCACCTGATCGACGACCGCCGCGCCCGTCAGGTGCTGCTGAACCTGCTGAACAACGCCATCAAGTTCACCGCCGCCGGTTCGGTCACCCTGCGCCTGAAGATCGCCCCCCTGAAGCCCGGTATCGACGACATCCGGGTTGAGGTGGCGGACACCGGCGTCGGCATCGCCCCCGCCGCCCAGGAGAACCTGTTCCGCCGCTTCTCCCAGGCCGACAGCTCGGTCAGCCGCTCCTACGGCGGTTCGGGCCTCGGCCTGGCCATCTGCAAGGGGCTGATGGAGTTGGTCGGCGGCCGTATCGGCGTGACCAGCACCCTGGGTCAGGGCTCGACCTTCTGGATCGAGGGCCGCGCCCGCACCACCGCCGCCTCCGCCCGCGCGGCCGAGCCGCCGGCCGCCTTCGACCTGACCGGCGTGCGCCTGCTGCTGGTGGACGACCACCCCATGAACCGCGAGGTCGGCGCCGCCCTGCTGACCGCCGCCGGCTGCGTGGTGGACACCGCCGAGAGCGGCGAGGAAGCCGTGGCGCTGGCCGCCGGCAAGCCCTACGCCGCGATCCTGATGGACGTGCACATGCCCGGGATGGACGGCCTCGCCGCCACCCGCGTGATCCGCGGTCTGGACGGCCCCGCCGCCCACATCCCGATCATCGCCATGAGCGCCGACGCCCTGCCCCAGCACGTGGCCAAGTGCCTGGAAGCCGGCATGGTCGACCACGTCGCCAAACCCATCCGTCGCGAAGACCTGTTCGCCAAGGTCGGGCGCTGGACGGCGGCGGAGAGCAAGTCGCGGGCGGCGTAGTTCTTTCCTCCCTCGTGAAACGGGGGAGGAGATCAGAAAGTCTTCCACCCCTCCTTCCCATCCCCTAACCTCCGCCGCGAACTTGGGAGGGGTCCGGCGATGAAGCGTCTTGGTCTGGTGGTCGCGGCTCTGGCCGCCCTGGCGCTCGCCGCCTGCTCGCCGAAGTCCGACGCGCCCAAGGGCGGCCGCACCGCGATCCGCTTCGCCACCGACTGGAAGGCCCAGGCCGAACAGGGCGGCTTCTACCAGGCCCTGGCCACGGGCGAGTACGCCAAGCGCGGCCTGGACGTGACCATCATCCAGGGCGGCCCGGGCGTGAACGTGCCCCAGCTGGTCGCCGCGGGAGCGGTGGAGATGGGCATGGGCTCCAACAGCTTCATCGTCATGAACCTGGCCCAGGAGAAGGCGCCGGTGAAGGCCGTCGCCGCCTTCATGCAGAAGGACCCGCAAGTTCTGCTGGCCCACCCGGACCAGGGGCTGAGCAGCCTGGCGGACCTCAAGGGCCGGCCGATCCTGCTGTCCGACGCCTCGACCACCGCCTTCTGGGTCTGGCTGCGCGCCAAGTACGGCTACACCGACGAGCAGGTGCGCAAGTACAACTTCAACTCGGCTCCCTTTCTGGCGGACAAGCGCGTGGTCCAGCAGGGCTACCTGACCAGCGAGCCCTACACGATCGAGAAGACCGCCGGGATCAAGCCGCAGGTCTTCCTGCTGGCCGACGAGGGGTACCCCGGCTACGCCGCCATGGTCCTGGCGCCCGACAGCCTGATCGCCAAGAACCCCGCAGCGGTGAAGGCTTTCAACGAGGCCTCCGCCGCCGGCTGGCGCTCCTACCTGTTCGGCGACCCGGCCCCGGGCGACGCCCTTATCATCAAGGACAACCCCGAGATCACCCCCGACATCCTGGAGCAGGCCCGCGCCAAAATGCGCGCCTACGCCATCGTCGGCGAACCCATCGGCGCCATGACCGACGCCCGCTGGAAAACCTTCTTCGACGTGGCCGCGAGCCAGGGGGTCTACGCCAAGGACCTGGACTACAAGGCGGCTTACACGCTCGCGCTGTTGCCGGCGGCGAAGTGAGGCTTTGCTCCGACCCCATCGCCTCTCCCCCTCGGGGGGAGAGGGCCAGGATGAGGGGGCCGCTGAGCCTCAGCCCGCAAACAAGGTGCAGGTTGAATCATCGCAAGGCCCCTCACCCTTCCCTCTCCCCGCACGCGGGGAGAGGCGAAAGAATCTGCCGATGATCGCCTCCCTCCAGTCCGTCGAGGTCGACTATCCCAAGCGCGGGCGGGCGCTTGGCCCGATCGACCTGGCCGTCGCCACCGGCGAGCGCATCGCTTTGGTCGGGCCGTCGGGCTGCGGCAAGTCCACGGCCTTGCGGCTGCTGGCGGGGCTAGAGGCCCCCACCCGCGGGACCGTCTCGCGCCAGGTCGCCAAGGGCGAGACCGCCGTGGTTTTCCAGGCCCCCACCCTCGCTCCGTGGCTGGATGCGGCGGCCAATGTCGCCCTGCCGCTGGAGCTGGCGGGAACGCCTCGCGCCGCCGCCCGCGCCCGGGCGGTCGAGGCCCTGGACCGCGTGGGGCTGAAGGACGCCGCCGCCGCCAATCCGTGCCAGCTCTCCGGCGGCATGGCCATGCGCGTCTCCCTGGCCCGCGCCCTGGTCGTGAAGCCGCGCCTGCTGCTGCTTGACGAGCCGTTTGCGGCCCTGGACGAGATCACCCGCCGCACCCTGGCGGACGACGTCCTGGCGCTTCAGGCCGAACTCAAGCCCGCCATGGTCTTCGTCACCCACAGTGTCGAGGAGGCCGTCTATATGGCCGAGCGCGTGGTGGTGCTCAGCGGAGCGCCCGGGCGCATCATCGGCGAGACGCGGCTGCCCGGCGCCTGGCCGCACCCGGTCGGCTACCGCGCCTGCCCTGAGTTCCGCCAGGCGGTAGAATGCATCTCGGACCAGCTGGCGGAGGCCAGTGCATGAACGCTGTCCGCGCCCTCGCCCCCGTAATCCTCGCCTGCCTTCTCCTGGCGGGGTGGGAGATCGCCTGCCGCGTGCTGGAGATCCCGGCCTATTTCCTGCCGCCGCCCTCCGCGGTCGCGACCGCCCTCACCAGCGATTGGGCCAGCCTGTCAGCCAGCGCCTGGACCACCCTGTCCATGGCCCTCATCGCCCTGCTGATCGCCGCCGCCGTCGCCTGCGTCCTGGCCCTGGTCACGGCGCTCAGCCGCACGGTCGAGCGGGCGGTGACGCCCCTGGCCGTGCTGATGCAGGTGACCCCCGTGGTGGCCATCGCGCCCCTGGTGGCGATCTGGGCCGGGGTGGCGCATCCGGAGCGGGCGGTGACCGCCCTGGCCGTGGTGGTGGCGTTCTTCCCCATCTTCTCCGGCGCCCTGACCGGGCTGAAGTCGGCGGACCCGGACCTGGCGCGGCTGTTCGCCCTCTATGGCGCCAACCCGCTGCAACGGCTGATCCGGCTGAAGCTGCCCTCGGCCGTGCCGCATCTGCTGGAGGGGCTGAAGGTCGCCGCCGGCCTATCCCTGATCGGCGCCGTGGTGGCCGAGTTCGTGGCCGGCTCCGGCGGCTCGCAAGGCCTGGCCTGGCGCATCCTGGAGGCCGGCAACCGCCTGCAGACCGCCAAGATGTTCGCCGCCGTCGCTCTGCTGGGCCTGATGGGCGCCGCCCTGCACGCCCTGCTGCAGATGGTGGAGAAGAAGGCCCTGCTGTGGTGGCGGGGTCGCTGAGGGCGAAAGATCGCTGACCTGCGCCAGGAGGGGTTCCGCCCTCCGCTGCCGTCTGCAATGTTACCGATAACATCGCCAACAAGGCGAGGTCGTATCCGAGGAGACGCCGTGACCCATCTTACCCGCCGCACCGCCCTACAAGCCCTGTCGGCCGCGACCGCGCTGTCGGGAGTGGGGTTGGGCGCGACCGCTCAAACCGTGAGCGACCTGCGCCTGTGGTACCGCCAGCCGGCCAAGGTCTGGACCGAGGCCCTGCCCGTCGGCTCCGGCCGCATGGGCGCCATGGTGTTCGGCGGTGTGGCGGTCGAGCGGCTTCAGCTCAACGAGAACACCCTGTGGGGCGGCGGGCCGTACGATCCGGTGAACCCGGAGGCCGCCGGCGCCCTGCCCGAAATCCGCCGCCTGATCGAGGCCGGCGACCATGCGGGCGCCACCGTCCTGGCCAACGCCAAGTTCATGGCCAAGCCCTTGCGCCAGATGTCGTACCAGACGCTGGGCGACCTGAAGCTGACCTTCCCCGGCCTGCCGGAGACGGCGGGCGGCTATGTGCGGGAGCTCGACCTGGACGGCGCGATCAGCCGCGTGCGGTTCACCCACGGCGGGGCGAACCACCAGCGGGAGGTGATCGCCAGCGCCCCGGACCAGGTGGTCGCCGTGCGCCTGTCGGCGGACAAGCCGGGCGCCATCGCCGTGGACCTGGCCTTCGACAGCCCCCTGCCCGCCGCCGTGTCGGTGGTGGCGAACACCCTGGTCCTGAACGGCGCCAACGCCGGCCAGCACGGCATCGCGGCGGCGCTGAAGGTGGACTGCCGCGTCCGCGTCGTCGCCAAGGGCGGCAAGGTCACGGCGGGGGACAAGAGCCTGTCCGTGCGCGGCGCCGACGAGGTCCTGCTGCTGATCGCGGCCGGCACCAGCTACAGGCGGTTCGACGACGTGTCCGGCGATCCGATCGCCGCCGACCGCCAGCGCCTGGACAAGGCCGCTCGCAAGCCCTGGTCCGCCCTGCTGGCCGCGCATCAGGCCGATCATCGCAGCCTGTTCCGCCGAGTATCCGTGGACTTCGGGACCAACGCCGCCGCCCAGCGTCCGACTGATGAGCGCATCCGCCTGTCGCCCACCGTGAACGATCCGGCCCTATCGGCCCTGTACTTCCAGTACGGGCGCTATCTGCTGATCGCCTGCTCCCGACCGGGCGGCCAGCCGGCCAATCTGCAGGGGCTGTGGAACGACTCCATGACCCCGCCCTGGGGCGGCAAGTTCACCATAAACATCAATACCGAAATGAACTACTGGCCGGCCGAGCCGACCGATCTGGGCGAATGCGTCGCGCCCCTGATCGCCATGGTCGAGGACCTGGCCATGACCGGCGCCCGGACGGCCAAGGCCATGTACGGCGCGCGCGGCTGGATGGCGCACCACAACACCGATCTGTGGCGGGCCACCGCGCCTATCGACGGGGCCAAGTACGGGGTGTGGCCAACGGGCGGGGCCTGGCTGTGCAAGCACCTGTGGGACCGCTACGACTACGGCCGCGACCGCGCCTATCTGGCCCGGATCTATCCGGTGCTGCGGGATGCGTCCCTGTTCTTCGTGGACACCTTGGTGGTCGATCCCAAGAGCGGACGGCTGGTCACCAGCCCTTCGATCTCGCCCGAGAACGACCATGGCCATGGCTCCTCCCTGGCGGCGGGGCCGACCATGGACCAGGCGATCATCCGCGACCTGTTCGACAACACGATCAACGCCGCCCGCATCCTGAACCGCGACCCGGCCCTGGCCGCCGAGTTCGCCGCCACGCGGGACCGCCTGGCGCCCTACCAGATTGGCAAGAACGGCCAGCTTCAGGAGTGGATGGAGGATTGGGACGCTGACGCGCCGGAGCAGCAGCACCGCCACGTCTCGCACCTGTACGGCCTCTATCCGTCCGAGCAGATCAGCATCGACACTACCCCGGACCTGGCGGCGGCGGCCAAGAAGACGCTGGAGACGCGGGGCGACCTGTCCACCGGCTGGGCCATAGCCTGGCGGCTGAACCTGTGGGCGCGGCTGGGCGACGGGGACCGGGCGCACCGCATCCTGCGCGCCCTGCTGGGGCCGGAGCGCACCTATCCCAACATGTTCGACGCACACCCGCCGTTCCAGATCGACGGCAACTTCGGCGGGACCTCGGGCATGGCCGAGATGGTCCTGCAAAGCCGCAACGGCGCGGTCCATCTGCTGCCCGCCCTGCCCTCGGCTTGGCCCGCCGGCTCCATGGTCGGCCTAAAGGCCCGCGGCGCCCTGAGGGTGGACGTCTGGTGGCGAGACGGGACGCTGGATCGGGCGGTGCTGCAGGCCGGGATCGACGGCCCGCAGCGGGTAGTGCTTGGCGGGAAGACGCTCACGCTGAACCTGCGGCGGGGTGAGACGCGGACGGTCCGCGTCATCGACGGCGCCTTAATCGCGACCTGACACCCCGCTCATACCCGCCATGACACTTCTCCTGCCCCGTAGCGAAGCGTGCGGGGGAGGAGAAAGGGCTACAAACCCTTCCGCCGCTCCAGCTCCGCCTCGCTGGGCTCGGCCATGGCGAAGGAGCCGGTGACCACCTCGCCGTCGGGGACATAGGTGGCCAGCATCACGCCGCTTTCGGAGATCTTCGAAGAGGTCATCTTCAGATTGGCCGGCGCGATCCCCTCGCCGAACAGGCGCTTGCCCTTGCCCAGTAGCAGAGGGAAGAACAGCACGCGCAGTTCGTCGGCCAGCCCCTCGGTCAGCAGGATCTGGTTCAGTTCGGTGCTGCCCTGGACGATCAGGTCAGGGCCGTCGCCGGCCTTCAGCTTGCGGATGTCGTCGACCCCGGACAGGCCGTGGCTGTTCACCCAGGTCAGGCTGTCGGGCCGGTGCGTCAGGACGTACTTGTTGATGCGGTCGAAGCTGGCGCCCATCTCGGCCGTGCCCGCGTCATAGTCCGGGGCGGCCGTATCCTTCTGCACGAAGGGCCAGTGGGCCGCGAAGATGTCGTAGGTGCGGCGGCCCAGCAGCAGGTCGTACTCGCGCCCGAACAGGTCGCCCATGGCGGCGCCCAGGGTGTCGTCCCAGTGCTGCGTCCCCCAGCCCCCGAACTGGAAACCGCCGGCGGGGTCCTCCTCCGGACCGCCGGGCGCCTGCATGACGCCGTCCAGGCTGGTGAAGGCTCCGATGATGATGCGACGCATGGCTTTCTCCTGGGGTTGCGAGCCCTAGGACGGATGAGAACATGCCGAGCCGACAGAGGGCTGCAACTTTTCTCCTGCCCCGTAGCGCAGGGTTCGCAGGGCAGGAGAAGAAGGTTCTTACTTGATCCGGATCTGAACCGGGATCTCGACGACCTCGCCGGTGCGCAGGCGGCCGTCCGGGCCGAGGGGGTCGAGGCGGTATTGCGAGGACATCATCAGGGCGGCTTCGCCGACGCCCATCTCGGCCGGGCTTTCGGCCATCACCTTGCAGCCCTGCAGGGCGCCGTCACGCTGGATCACGCAGGAGAGAAGCGCCACCGCCATGGTCGGCTCGCTGACCTTCTGGACGCGGGCTTCGGTGGTGGTGGACTGGGCCGGCGCCATGACGGCGGCAGCGGCGAAGATAAGCGACGCGATCAATGTTTCACTCCCGATTGAACTTGTTTGTCGGCCCGAGCGGCGCGCAGCCGCTCCAGCCCTTGGGCGGCCAGGTCGGTCATCGACCGGGCGCCATGCTCCGCGAACACGTCGAAGGCGGTGGCCAGGGCCGTGGCGGCCGCGTCCAGACGGCCTTCGTCCCGTCCGGTGATGTCGGCCCTGGCCTCATAGAGGCGGGCCAGGTTCATCTGGGTCACGGCCCAGGCGATGGGGTCCTTGCGGGGCGAGCCGCCCACCAGCTCGATCCGCAGGCCGGCCTCGGCCACGTCCAGCACGGTCAGGTCGCCCGTCAGCTCGGCGCAGCGGGCCAGGCAGACGGCGCGATTGTTGGCGGCGGCGGCGCGCAGCGGCAGGGTCGGGCAGTTCTTCAGCAGGGCGAGGGCCCGGTCGAAGGCGGTGACCGCCTGCTCGAACAGGTGCTCGGCCGTCGTCGCCTCAGCCAGGATCTGCAGGGCGCCGCCCAGCAGGATCTGGCCGCGCGCCCAATCCAGGGGGCTGTGCTCGGGGCCGAAATCCTTTGCGGCCTGGACCAGAGTCTCGACGCCCACGGCCATTAGGCCGGTGTCGAACAGAATCTCGCCCAGCAGGGCCTGCGCTGAGCCGCGCGCCATGGCCACGCGGGCCAGGGTCAGGGGTTCGTAGGCGGGATCAAGGCTGGCGCCGGCCGCGTCCAGGGTCTCCATGGCCCGATCCAGCAGAGTCGGTTCCGCGCGCTGGCCGGCGCAGCCGATCAGCAGGTCGGCGCGAGTCAGGCGGTGCTCGGCGGCGGTGAGGCGCGCGGCCGGGCTGCGGCGGCCCTGGGCGTCCAGGGCGGCCAGCGGCTCGTCGAAGGCGCGGGCGGCGATCAGCACCGCGCCCGGAGTGCCGGCGCCCAGGGCGCGGCGGCCGTCCAAACCGGCGACCAGGGCGGAGGCCTGGGCGTCGGCGCCGGCGGCGCGGGCCTTGGACAGGACAGCCTCGGCGGCCGCGTTCAGCCCCTCGTCCCCGAACAGCTCGGCGCCCAGCATGGCGCAGGCGGCCTGTTCGCAGCGGGCGCGGGCGGCGTCTTTCGTGCGGCCCTCGGCGTCGAGGGTCTTCACGGCGCATTCGGCCTGAGCGGCGGCCTTTCGCAGGGCGGCCACGTCGCCGGTGCGGCGGGCGACTTCGCGCCAGATCATGGCGGCCTCGATGAGGCGACCGCCCTTGTCCTTGGTGCTGACGCGGCCGGCGCCGATATCGGCGCTGCGGGCTTCGGCGCTCAACATTTCGATGTCGAGCAGCTCCATCAGGGAGGCGTCGCCGGCGGTGAAGCCGTCACGCGGCGGCTGGAACGCACCCGTCCCAGCCTTGCGGCTGAAGACCCGTTTCAGTTCCCGACCAAATTCGAACATCGCATCCGCTCCGCTCAGTTGTCCCACGTCGGAACAGCCGACGAGGGGTCAACGCCGTAGGAGCAAAACCGGGTCCGCGAATTTTAACAAGTCATTAAGCTTAACAAATTGAGCGTTAACTATAAATAATCAGAATGAATGCGGAACGGCTGAACAGTTAACCATGATTGACGCAATTCGTGCGGATTTCACGGGAATTAGAACGACGTCCCGTTAACTTTTGAGACGCCGATTTCTTAATACGAAAGATGTGTTGTCTCAGTAGGAGACAGCCCCTTCTCCCATCAAGGGAGAGGGGGTCAGTCAGCCCCGCTCCTTCGTTCGCTCGAAGCGGACCTTGGGGAAGCGCTCGCCGACGTAGCCGATCTCCCAGGAGGACTTGGCCAGGAACACCGGCTGGTCGTCGATGTCGCGGGCCATGGCCATCTTGTGCTTACCGGCGAAGTCCTCGATGTCGGCCTTGTCGCCGCCCAGCCAGCGGGCTTCGGCGAAGGGGGCGGCCTCGAAGACCACGTCCAGCTGGTATTCGTTGCCCAGGCGGTCAGCCATGACCTCGAACTGCAGTTGGCCCACGGCCCCGACGATGAAGTCGGCGCCGATCTCGGGGCGGAACAGCTGGGTCACCCCCTCCTCGGCCAGCCCTTCCAAGGCCTTCTTCAGGTGCTTGGCCTTCAGCGGGTCCTTCACGCGGACGCGGCGCAGGATTTCCGGGGCGAAGTTGGGCAGGCCGGCGAAGCGCAGCAGGCCGGTCTCCGACAGGCTGTCGCCCACCCGCAGGACCCCGTGGTTGGGGATGCCGATGACGTCGCCGGCATAGGCCTCCTCCGCCAGTTCGCGGTCGGAGGCGAAGAACATGATCGGCGCGTTGACGCTCATCTGGCGGCCGGTGTTCTGGGCCTTCAGCTTCATGCCGCGGGTGAACTTGCCGCTGGTCAGGCGCAGCATGGCGATGCGGTCGCGGTGGTTGGGGTCCATGTTCGCCTGGACCTTGAAGATGAAGCCGGTGACTTCCTTGTCGCTCGGCTCGACGGCCGCCTCGGCGCCGGCCTTTTCCGCCTTCATGGTCTTGGGCGCCGGGGCGTAGGCCCCGATCCCGGCCAGCAGCTGGGCGACGCCGAAATGGCGCAGGGCTGAGCCGAAGAACACCGGGGTCATGTGCCCTTCGAGGAAGGACTGGACGTTGAACTCGGCGTAACCGCCGGCCACCAGCTCGGCCTGTTCCTCCAGCTCCGCCTTCTCGCCGTCGTCCAGGAACTGGCTGATGGAGTTGCCGGCGAACTCGACCGGATCAGGATGGCCCTCGTCTGGGTCCTGGGCGCCGCCGGTGCGCTTGGCGTAGGGGATGAACTGGCCCGTGCGGATGTCGAGCATGCCCTTGAAGCGGCCGCCCGAACCCGCCGGCCAGAACAGCGGCGCGGGGTCGAGGGCGAGCTTTGAGGCGATCTCGTCCAGCAGCTCGATGGGGTCCTGGGCTTCCCGGTCCATCTTGTTGATGAAGGTGATGATCGGGATGTCGCGCAGGCGGCAGACCTCGAACAGTTTCAGGGTCTGAGGCTCGATGCCCTTGGCGGCGTCCAGCACCATGATGGCCGCGTCGGCGGCGGTCAGGGTGCGGTAGGTGTCTTCCGAAAAGTCCTCGTGGCCCGGCGTGTCCAGCAGGTTGAACATCTTGCCGTCGTGGTCGAACGTCATGACCGAGGCGGAGACGGAGATGCCGCGCTCGCGCTCGATCTTCATCCAGTCCGACCGGGTCCGCCGGTTCTCGCCCCTCGCCCGCACCGCGCCCGCGGCCCGGATCGCCCCGCCGGCAAGCAGGATGTTCTCGGTCAGGGTCGTCTTGCCGGCGTCAGGGTGACTGATGATGGCGAAGGTGCGTCGGCGGGAGGCTTCTTGGGCGAGCGTGCTCATGGGCGCGGCTGGTAGCGCGGATGGGGCGCATGAGCAAACAGAGCATCTTGCGAAATATCACTAATAGCACTATTCAGGCTAAAGCGCGGAGCGTGAGATGCAAACGATTGAGATCGATTTTGAGGTTTTCAAAGCCCTAACGGCCCGTCGCACGACGGAATCCGTTACCTACAACGACGTGATCCGATCGCTGTTGGGGCTCAATGCGACGAGCGCTACTACACGTCCCGGCGCTATTTGGGTGTACAAGGACGTCGCATTCCCTGTCGGGACCCGATTTCGCGCCAATTACAAGGGCCAGACGCACCACGGTGAGATCGAACCACGAGGACTCGTGGTCGAGGGCGTTCTTAGGTCCAGCCCGTCAGACGCCGCGAAGGCGATCACGAACACCAATGTGAACGGCTGGACGTTTTGGGAGTGCCAGTTGCCCGGCAGCAGCCGTTGGCGCGCGATCAGCAGTCTGCGAGACCGCAGTTGATTCACCTAGAAAAGCGAAACCCCGCGAGGGCCTTTCGGCTGTCGCGGGGCTCTCTCAGTCCGACACCGTATGCCTAGGCAGTGACGAATGTCGGCGCACCTGATTTGTAAAGACGTATCACAGGGCTTATTCAACAAAGCCTTATCGACCGGCTGAAGCCCGTCATCTCCGACGAAAGGCTCGGCAACTATCTTATCGCCGCAGGCTTTGATGCGGATAGGGCGCTGAAACTCTACGTCTGGAATGCCCAGGTCGTCGCCGGCCTATCATTCGGCTTCTGGGTCGGCCTGCTTCACAAGCGCTACAACCCCGCATTATGGGGCGGAAAGCTGCACGGCTATTTCCCTGGGCTTCCCGCAGGGCGAAGCCGGGACAGCCTCGCGACCGCAGTCAGCCGCGTAGCCTTCATCCGCAACCGGATCTGGCACCACGAACCGATCATCAAACTGGACCTATCGACCGAGCACGCCACAGTCCTGCAGGCGCTGGAATGGATTTGCCCGGTCAAGGCGGCATGGGTCCGGCCGCACTGCCGCGTCCCCACCCTACTTCGGCAGAAGCCCTAGGCTTTCACCGCCCCCGGCAACTCCCGCACCAGCGCCGCCAGGGCCTCGGGTTCGCGCACCGCGATGCGAGCCCATTGGGGGTAGGCGTCGCCGAACTGGCGCAGGAGGACGCCCTTGGCTTCCAGGCGCTTGAGGATGCCCTCCGCGTCGGGCCCCAGGTCGGCCCAGACGTAGGAGGCGACCGACGGCAGGGTGCGGACGCCGGCGGCCTTGCAGGCCCCCTCGATGATGGCGCGGCCCTTGGCGGTCGTGGCGGCGGCTGCTGCGAGGTAGGGGCGGTCCTTGTAGGCGGCCTCGGCGGCGACCAGGGCCGGTGTGTTGTGCGAGGTGGCCAGGACGGAGCGGATCTTCATGGCGCGGTCGGGGCGCGCCAGGGCGTAGCCGACGCGCAGACCGGCCAAGCCGTAGGCCTTGGAGAAGGTGCCGGCGACGATGACGTCGTGCCCTTCGCGCACCAGGTCGGCGACGCTGTGCGTCTCCGGGTTCGGCAGCAGGTCGATGAAGGCCTCGTCGACCACCACCGGGACGGTCTTGGCCGTCTGGCGGCACCAGGCGCGCAGAGCGGCCGGGTCGGCGAGCAGGCCGGTCGGATTGTTGGGGTTGCAGACATAGGCCAGCTTCACGTCCGGCCCCCCATTCTCGCTTTTCAGCCCGGCGGTCATGGCGGCGAAGTCGATCTGGTGGTCAGCGGCCATGGGCGCCCGCCGGTTCGGCAGGCCCTGGCGGGCCGCGTACTTGGCATGGGTGTCGTAGGTCAGGGCCGGCAGGAGCTGGGTCCCGCCCTGGGTCCAGAAAGCGGTGATGAGGGACAGCATTTCCAGCGAGCCGGTGGTGATGACCACGTTCTCGGGCTTGAGGCCGTTCTCGGCGGCGATCTTGGCGATCAGCCGCGTCTCTTCCGCGTGGGGATAGTTGGCGGCGGTGTGGACCACCTTGCGCGCCGCCTCCACGGCCCGCGCGGGCGGACCGTGGGGGTTCTCGGTGATGTTGAGAGGTCCCACCACGGGACTTCCCACGAGATCCGCAGCCGACGCGGTCTCGGCGAAGACGAGCGAGCCGGCCAGAGCGCCGGAGACGGCGAACAGGCCGGGAAGATCGCGACGGCTGCAGGTGCTCATGGTGCTTAGAACTTCACGGCGAGACGGGCGTAATAGCGGCCGCCGTCGGTGTCATAGACGGCGTTGCGCGAATAGATCAGGCCGCGAGAGGCCTGGAAAGTCGCCTCGTCCGGATAGGTGTCGAACAAGTTCTCGGCCCCGACGGTGATCTTGACGCCCTCACGCACCTCGACCGTCGCCGCCAGGTCGAACAGCACCTGGGCTCCGAAGTCCTGGATCAGGTTCTTGGAGTCCTGGAACTGCGCGTCGGTCCATTCGCCGAAGTAGCGGACCCGGCCCATGAGGTTGAAGCGGCCGAAGGTGTAGTCGGCGGTGAAGTTTCCGGTGTGCTGCGGCAGACCGTTCTCCAGGTTCTGCCGAGTCAGCTCCGACACCGCGACCACGGCTTTTTCCAGCTTGGTGTCATTGTAGTTGTAGGCGGCGGTGAGGGTCAGGTCGCCCGGACCCACCGGCATGCGATAGGAACCGACCACGTCCAGGCCTTGCGTCTTGGTGTCGGTCGAGTTCACGAAGTAGCTGATGGTGGTCAGCACGTCGGCGCCCGGGACGTTGGCGGCGATCAGCTGGGCGCGGATGGCCGGGGTCACCGTGAAGTTCGGCGAGTTGGCCAGACGGTCCTTCACCTCGACGCGGTAGTAGTCGATCGAGCCGGTGAAGCCGCCCTTGCGGGCCGTGACGCCCAGCGAGATGTTCTGGGCCTGCTCTGGCTGCAGCGGCTTGGCGCCGAAGAACACCGCCACCGGATCCAGCGGCGACAGGCGGCCGGTGGTGAACAGGCGCAGGGTCGTGGTGTCCAGACCCTGCGAGGTGCGGCTGGAGAAGACCTGGGCCGGGGTCGGGGCGCGGAAGCCGGTGGAGAAGGCGCCGCGCAAGGCGAAGCTCTCGTTCACGTCATAGCGGGCGGCCACCTTGTAGTCGGTGGTCGAGCCGAAGGTGGAGAAGTCCTCGTGGCGGATGGCGACGTCGGCCGAGAACTGCTCTGTGATCGGCATGTCGAGGTCGGCGTAGACCGCCCAGCTGTCCTGATCCCATTCGCCGGCCTGGGTCGGGCTGTAGCCCGGGAAGCCGTTGGAGCCCGAGGGCAGACCGGCGGCGGCGCCGGGGCCGATCTGCCAGGAGAACGGATCGCCCGCCTCGATCGAATAGGTCTCGACCCGACGCTCGGCGCCGAAGGCCAGGTTGGCGGGCGCCGCCAGCCACCCCATGGCCAGGGCCTTGTTGAAGCCCAGGTTCAGGTTCTGCTCCTCCTGGATCAGCGTGCCCGGCTTGAAGTTCTTCGGCGACTGCGGGCCGAAGGAGGCGTTGATCGAGTTGTCGAGGAAGTAGCTGATCTCGTCACGGCCGAACGAGGCGCTGGCGTCCCAGGTCAGGCCGAGGCTCTCCAGTTCACCGCGCAGGCCGCCGTTCAGCTGGAAGTCGGTCTCGTCCTGGCCGAACTGCGGCGAGAAGCCGGTCGGGTAGATCGAGCGCAGGTCCCAGCCTGGAAAGACGGTGGTGATGCGGTAGGCGCCGTCCGTGGCCGGGTTGCGCCAGTTGAAGTCGTTGACGCCCCAGCTGTCGGCATAGGTGGCGAAGCCGTACAGCTCGATCTGGTCGTTGATCGGCAGGTTCAGGTTCAGCGAGCCGCGCAGGACTTCCCGCTCCGGCTGGCCCCAGCGCTGCACTGGGTTCGGCACCTTCAGGTTCGGATTGGCGTTCTGGAAGGCGATGGCGTCGGGGCGCTGGCGCGTGCGCGAGGTCGGCTCGCCGTCGGTGTAGGTGATGCTGGCTGTCAGGCGGCCGTTGTCGCCGATGTTCAGGCCGTAACGGGCGGCCGTCTCGATCATGCGGCCGTCGCCCTCATAGTACTGAGAGCCTTGGACCGTGCCGTAGAAGCCTTCTTCGTCGGACAGGATGAGATTGATGACCCCGGCGATGGCGTCCGAACCGTACTGGGCCGAGGCGCCGTCGCGCAGCACTTCGATCCGGCCGAGCGCGATGGACGGGATGGAGGCCAGGTCCGGCGCCTGGACATTGCCGCTGAGGAAGGCCGAGCGGTGGAAGCGCTTGCCGTTGACCAGCACCAGGGTGTGGTGGGCCGCCATGCCGCGCAGGGTGGCCGGGCGCACATACTGCTGGCCGTCGGCGGTGGGGTTGCGCAGGACGTTGAACGACGGGGTGATGGCCACCAGCTTGTCGGTCACCTGATCGGAGACGACGTTCTGGAGGGCCTGGGCGGAGACCACGTCCACCGGGGTGATGGCGTCATAGGCCGTGCGGTCGACGCGGCGCGTGCCGGTGACGATCAGCTCGTCCAGCTGGCTGACGGCGTCGGCGGCGGAAGCGGCCGGCGCGGTCTGAGCGAAGGCGGGAGTCGCGATAGCGGCGGCGAGAACCGCCCACGCGGCGGTGGTCTTCAAGGTCATGGCCCATCCCCGGGGTCTGTTTGGAATGGGCGGGACACCTAGACCGCGTCGTTGGTCGGTTCCGTGACGGTTATGGGATCGGAACCGTGAAATTATACGATTTTCAGGAGGCTCTAGGGTCGCCGCGTTAACGGGGACGGGGCTCATTGGCGCTTTGATGAGGGTGGCGTGGGCGAAGCGATGGAGCGAAGATCGCGTGGTCCACCACCCAGCAGGAGCGCGTCTTGACCAATCCCGTTTGGTGGAATCACAGGACCGTGGGGCGCCGCCTGAAGGCGTGGCCGTTGAACGCCAAGGGCTGGGCGGCGCTGGGCGGGCTCGTGTTGACCGGCGTGGCGATCCCGGGCGTCGGGGCGTTGGCGTTTGGAAAGACCGGTGCGGTTCTCGGAACGGCCCTGGGCATGATCGCGGCGTTCGGCGGGACCTACTGGGTCCTGTTCAACCGCAGCCGCCGGGCGAACTGACATTCCTTATCCGCTCATCCCCGCCAGTTCTTCCAGGCGTAGTAGCCCCAGACAGCCAGCAAGCCGCCGAAGAACCACGTCGCGCCGGCCCAGGCTCCGATGGTCTTCGTCATGACCAGCGACCCCATGGGCACAGCCATAACGGCCCTTGGAAGCGGCGTACGGCCGTAGGACCAAGCGCTCTTCGGCTTTCGCTCCCACGGGCGGGTCGAGGGGTCGTTTGAGATCACGACCCGATACAACTTCCCAGCGAACCTGGCGTCAAGCCAAGCCCCCCACCTTCCACCGCCCCCTTCCCCGTCCTATAAGCCGCGCCTTCTTCATCGGCCTGGACCCGCGCCGTCATGCAGCTCAGCGACCTTTTCCGCCGCAAGCCGATCGGGGGCGAGACGGACAGCCTGCACCGGACCATGGGCCTGCTGCAGCTGGTCATGCTGGGGATCGGTGCGACCATCGGGACGGGGATCTTCGTGGCCCTGACCACGGCGGTGCCCGAGGCGGGGCCGGCGGTCACCGTGGCCTTCGTGCTGGCGGGGATCACGGCGGGGCTGACGGCGCTTTGCTACGCCGAGCTGGCCTCGATCATCCCGGCGTCGGGATCGGCCTATTCCTACACCTACGCGACGCTGGGCGAGTTCACAGCCTTCGTGGTCGGGTCGTGCCTGCTGCTGGAGTACGCGGTGTCGACCTCGGCCATCGCGGTGGGCTGGGGGCAGTATCTGAACGAGCTGCTGTTCGACGTGGGCGGCTGGCGGATGCCGGACGCCATCGCCCAGCCGCCGGGCGCCGGCGGGGTCGTCAACCTGCCGGCGGTGTTCCTGGTGCTGATGTGCGCGGTGCTGCTGCTGCGCGGGGTGAAGGAGAGCATGCTGGTCAACGCCATCCTGGTCGTCGCGAAGCTGGCGGTGCTGGTTTTCTTCATCGTCATGGCGTTCACGGCGTTCTCGGCGGAGAACCTGCGGCCTTTCGCGCCCCTGGGCGTGGCGGGGATCGGCGCCGCCGCCAGCTCGATCTTCTTCTCCTATATCGGCATCGACGCGGTCTCGACGGCGGCGGAAGAGGTCAAGGACCCGGAACGCAACCTGCCCCTGGGAATCCTCCTGTCGCTGGTGATCGTCACCGGCGTCTACATCCTGGTCGCCCTGGCCGCGGTGGGGGCGCAGCCGTGGACGCAGTTCGAAGGGCAGGACGCGGGCCTGGCGGTGATCTTGCGCAACATCACCGGAGCGTCTTGGCCGTCGCTGGTGCTGTGCCTGGGGGCCATCGCGTCGATCTTCTCGATCACCCTGGTGACGATCTACGGCCAGACGCGGATTCTGTACGCCATGAGCCGGGACGGCCTGATGCCTCGGTTCATGCAGAAACTGGACAGCCGCGGCGCGCCCCGGATCAACACCATTGTGGTGGCCATCGGCATCGCGACCCTGGCCGCCCTGGTTCCCCTCGATGTTCTGGTCAACCTGACCAGCATGGGCACCCTGATCGCGTTCGGCATCGTGTCGGCGTCGGTTCTGATCCTGCGGCGGACGCGGCCGGACCTGCCGCGCAAATACAAGGTTCCGCTCTATCCGGTGCTGCCGGTCGCCAGCGTGCTGTTCTGCCTGTACCTGATCGTCAAGCTGCCGTGGGACACTCACCTGCTGTTTGGGTTGTGGATCGCGGTCGCCTGCGCGTTCTACTTCGCCTACGGGTTCCGGCATTCACGGTTGGCGAAGGCGAGCTGAGCCGCGTCAAACTGACGTTTTAAAGCCCTCTAGCCAGAAGGGTTATTTGGAGTCATCGTTCCGTCATTGGAAGAGGTCCGACAGAGACCCGCCAAACGGAGGAACGACATGGCCTATGTGCCCCACGACCACCATCTGGCGCCTCGCCGCAAAGGCGACCTGCACCCGTCAGCCTGCCTCGGCCTGGGCTTCGCCCTGCTGGCCGGCTTGGCCGTAGGCATACACATGCTGTTCGAGGTGCTGTTCTAGGCCGCGAAGCGCTGCCAGACGGCCTTGTCGGCGTCGATGTTGGTGAGCACGCCCGCCTTCTGTCGCGCATAGAGGCCGGCCATCATCTCCACGCCCAGGCTGGCGAAGCGGACGGCGACTTCGTTGTGCGGCACGCCGCGGGCCAGGGCCACGAACAGGGCGGCGTTCACCTGCGGCTGCATATAGACGACCAGGGCGGCCAGGCGATGGGCGCGCTCGACGTTCTTGCGCTGAAGCAACGGCTCTTCCGAAAACAGTTCCTGCCCCAGGCGGCTGACGGCCTGCAGGTTCAACGCCCCTAGCTGCGCGGGCGACAGCGGCGGCGCGAGATCGGCCGCGTCCAAACTGAGGATCACGTCGTTCATCAGGAAAAGCATGATGAACGCATCATGCCCAGACAGGCTTTCCGTCCGGTTTAGGAAGGCGGTTAACGCGTCTCCACGGGTTCGACCAGAAAATGGCGCCCCTCGGCGTCCTCGATCTCCACCACCCAGATGTCCGGGTCGATGCGCGCGGAGCGCTCGATATAGGCGTCCAGCTCCGGCTCCTGCGTGGAGGAGACAGGCTGCATCCACACCCGCTCGCCGTCGCCGCGCGTGGCCTCGCTGTACAGGCGGGCGGAGCGTTCGCGCAGGTTCACCGCCTTGATCAGCACGGCGCCGGCCTGGGGGTCGCCCTTGCGCGAGACGGCCGCGAACGCGCCCTGCTGCTGGGCGCGGCGGATCAGGGCGCCGACCCAGATGTCGGTGGAGAGAAGCATTGGCTATCGCGATCCCGGCGAGGCGGTTACAGCAGAGGCCACAGCATAGGTGATCCGCCGCCCCCATGACGAGCCCGCGCCGCATCCTGACCCTCGCCGCCCTGGCTGCGGCGGCCGTCGCGGGCCTTGGAGGGGGAAAGGCGCAGGCGGCCTCGGCCCTGGACCTCTATTTCGAGCGGACGGTGATGCTGGCGGCGGACGGACGCTGCCGGCTGTTCACGCCGCAGATGCGGGCGGCCCTGGCCTCGGGCCAGGCGCAGGCGCGGGGCGCGGCCCTGCGCTCAGGGGCGACCCCGGGCCAGATCGCCGCCGCCGCCGGGCGGGCCCAGGCGGCGGCGGGTCGAGCCGCCTGCGGGTCCAAGGACATGCAGACCGCCGCCCGCCGGGTGCGCGACGGATTCGAGGGCTATGCCCGCCTGCTGGTGCAGCGTTATCCGGGCGACATCGCCACCTGGACCGCCGACCGCTCGATCTCGCAGCAGCAGGGGGTGTGGCGGCTGTCGCAGCCGGCCCGCTTCGGCGCCGACCGGATGATCTTCGGCCTGTCGACCACGGCGGGCGGCGGGCGCACCAGCCTGATGGCGGCCGTGGCCTTCGCCGACAACGCCCAGCCGTTCACCGCCCGCATCGTCATGCGCGACCTGGGAAAGACCGACGGGCCGTATCTGAGCCTGGGCGGGTCTAAGGCGCCCCTGGCCGTCCGCCTGCCGCCGCGCAGCGCCACCCGCGCCTTCCTGGCCGAGGCGCGCGGCGGGGCGGAGCTCTCCCTGCTGCCGCCGGGCGCCAAGAAGGGCATGAGCTTCCGCTTCCCCGAAGCGGCGTCGCGCGCCATCGAGGCCCTGGATCCGCGCGAGGCGATCGCCGTGGAGTTCGTGTTCAGCGGCCCGCGCGGGGACGTTGTGCGCACGGCCTATGTGGAGGTCGGAGACTTCGCGGCCGGGCGGGCGTTTCTGGTTAGATAACGCCCTTCTCCAGAGCGCCTCACCGCCCCGGCGAGAAGGCCACCACGTTGCCGCCCATGGTGGGGGCGGCGGAGGGTTTGAGGCCGATGGCGACGGGCAGGCGGACGGTGACCGATGTGCCGGAGCCGACGACGCTTTCGATGTGCATCTCGCCGCCGTGCAGTTCGGCGAAGGCGCGAACGAGGGAGAGGCCGAGGCCGGTGCCCTGGGCCTTGCGTTCGTTGTCGCCAGCCTGTTCGAAGGGCTTGCCCAGGCGCTCCAGATCGGCGGGAGCGATGCCCACGCCGCTGTCGGCGACGATCAGCTCGAACATGTCCTCGTAGATCGCCGTCGAGACGGTGACCGAGCCCTTCTTGGGCGTGAACTTGAGGGCGTTGGAGATCAGGTTCAGGGCGATCTGCTTGATGGCGCGGCGGTCTGCGTCGACCTCCATCACCTGGGCCGGCAGGACGCCGCGCAGCTTGACCCCCGCGCCGTCGGCCTGAACGCGCATCAGGCGCAGGGCGGCGGAGACGGCCTCGCGGGCGTCGAAGATCTCGCGCGACAGCTGGAAGCGCTCGGCCTCGATCTTGGACATGTCGAGGACGTCGTTGATCAGGTCCAGCAGGTGGGCGCCGGACTCGTGGATCAGCTCGCTGTACTCCGCGTAACGGTCGGGCAGCGGGCCGAACATCTTGGCGCGCATGATGTCCGAGAAGCCCATGATGGCGTTCAGGGGCGTGCGCAGTTCGTGGCTCATATTGGCCAGGAAGCGGGCCTTGTTGGCGGCGATGGACTCGGCGTCGGCGCGAGCCTGCTCCAGCACCGCCTCGCGGGCGCGGTCGGCGGTGGCGTCGCGCAGGCTGGCGACGAGGCCGCCCTCACGGCCGACGCGGATCGAGGCGGCGATGGTGCGGTCCAGGGCGCCGGCGGGGCTGAAGTCGATCTCGGCGCGGCCTTCGGACTGGGCCTTGCGCAGGACGGCCTCCATGCGGGGGCGGTCCTCGATGGCCATGGACTGGGCGAGACCGCCGGCCAGCAGGGACTCCGGCTCCACGCCTTCCAGCGCGTCGCCGAACGCGGCCTGGACGCGGCCGTCCAGTTCGACGGCCAGGATCAGGTTCGGCTGGGCCTGCATCAGGGCGTTGAGGCGGTAGGCGGTGGTGAAGTCGCGCGCGCCTTCGGCGCTGAGGCCGCGGCCGTGCAAGATCAGACCCGCCGCGAAGCCGAGGGAGATGGTGCCGAGCGCCAGGGCGCCGAGCCACAGGCTGTTGACGCCGGGGGGAACGACAGGGGCGAAGCCGGCCAGGGGCGCGAGGATCGCCAGGGCGGCGACCATCAGCGACAGGGACGCCCCCTGGGCCAGACGCGCTGGGCCGCCCAGCAGGGCGGCGGCGGCGGCGGGCGCCAGGCACCAGGCGGCCAGCGGGCCGGACGCTCCGCCCGTCAGCAGAACTGAAACAGCGGCGCCCAACGCCCAGACGCCGAGCAGCGTTGATCGCAGGCGCGGGCTGTCCATCCAGGCCAGGGTCAGTCCGGCCAGGGCCGGGGCCGCGCCGCCGGCCAGGGCGCACAGCAGCCAGCCCGCCGCGCCCGGAGCGCCGGCGATCAGGCCCGCGCCCGCCAGAGCCGTCACCGCCAACCACGCCCCGTGCCAGGCGGCCGCCCGCGACCCGGCGACGGCCGTCGCCCGGCGGGAAGCACCCTGGTTATGGAGAGCGTGATCTTTCACGGCGCCCGGTTCGGTTAATGGTTAAACCACTGGATAATAAGCATTCCGGCCAGATTCTAGAGCCCGCACAACCCCGGAGCGATCCTGGCGAACCCTGGTCGGCCGTTTCTCTGTGGACGGAAACGGATTCGTAAGCGCGAGGGCGCATGGTCGCATCAATGCTTAACGGGGGCCAGAACGGTCCATGCCAGAAAAAAGCGCCCGCGCGGTGCTGCCCGAGAACGACGGCGCCGAAGCGCCCGCCCCTGTCGCCGGCAAGGCGACGGAGAGCGCCGCGGTGCGCCTGCAGCGTATGAGCGCCCGTCGGCAGGCGGCCCTGGACGACCAGAAGCGTTCGTTCCTGCGCATGGTCAGCCATGAGCTGCGCACGCCGCTGAACGCCATCATCGGCTTTTCCGAGATCCTGTCGTCGGAACTGTACGGCCCGCTGGGCCAGCCGCAGTACCAGGAATACGCCAAGCTGGTTCACGAGAGCGGGCATCGCCTGCTGCGGCTGGTGAACCAGATCTTGGAGATCGCGCGCCTCGAAGGCCACGTGGTCGATCTGACGCTGGCGCCCGAGGCCGTCGCCCCCGCCCTGGATCAAGCCGCCGAGGCGGTGCAGGCCGAGCTGGCCGCCCGCGGCGCGCGGCTGGAGGTCGTCGGCTTGGATGCGGACTTGGAAGTGCGGGCCGACCCGCGCGGCCTGCGGACCATCCTCGGCAACCTGCTGCAGAACGCCATAGCCCACAGCCCGGCCGGCGCGCCGGTGATCGTGCGGGCCGAACGCGACGGCGACATGGTCGAGCTGTCCATCGAGGACGCCGGCCAGGGCGTCGATCCCTATGACATCCCCCGCCTGCTGCGCCCGTTCGAGCAGGGCGAAAGCACCTTGAGCCGCGCCGCCGAAGGCGCGGGCCTTGGCCTGCCTATCGTGCAGCTGCTGTGCGACGCCATGGGCGGGACGCTGCGGATCGTCTCGGCCAAGGGCGAGGGCCTCAGGGCGGTCGTTAGACTGCCGGGGGTTTGAGCCCCCTCCCCCGTTGCACGGGAGAGGAGAAGTGCTAAGTCGCCCCGCATGAGCGGCATTGACCAGACGCTGAACGAGATCGTCGACGAGTTCGAACTCATCGGGGATCGCGACGCGCAATACGAATACGTCATCGAACTGGGCAAGGGACTGCCCCGGCTGTCGCCGGCCGAGCAGACCGAGGCCAACGCCCTGCGCGGCTGCGCCTCGCCGGCCTGGCTGGTGACCGAGCCGCAGACCGACGGGACCATCGTATTCCGGGGCGACAGCGAGGCGGTGATCCCGCGCGGCATCATCGGCGTGCTGCTGCGGCTCTATTCCGGCCGCACGCCAGACGAGATCCTGGCTTTCGACGCCCGCGAGGGCTTGGCCCGGCTGGGGCTGAGCAACATGCTGTCCATGAGCCGGGCGAATGGCCTGGCGTCGATGGTGGCGCGGATCCGTAGCGATGCGGAGCGGGCGGCGTAAGCGTTTTTCTCCTGCCCCGTAGCGAAGCGTGCCGGGGAGGAGATTAAAGCCCGTAGTGCCCAGCTAACCGATCCAGCGCCAAGACCAGCACCGTCTTGCCCGACCGCCGAGGCAGACCGAGCGCGCGTTCGGCGGCGTCTAGGGCTGAGCCGGCGCCGCAGACGCGCTCCAGGATTTCACGAAGCCCCGGACCCACGGCGTCCAGCGCCCTGGCGATGCAATCCTTG
>CAJYMH010000022.1 GCA_913776195.1 uncultured Caulobacter sp. | reverse complement strand
CGCAACTACATCGTGCAGGGCGTGCTGTGGCAGGCCTTCACGGCCGACCAGCCGGTAGCCCTCCTGATCGACGAGATCGACAAGGCCGACATCGAATTCCCGAACGACCTCCTGCAGGAGCTCGATCGTATGGAGTTCTACGTCTACGAGACGGGCGAGACCATCAAGGCGGCGGTCCGCCCCGTGGTGATCATCACCTCCAACAACGAGAAGGAACTGCCGGACGCCTTCCTGCGCCGCTGCTTCTTCCACTACATCCGCTTCCCGGACGAAGCGACTATGCAGGCCATCGTCGACGTCCACTTCCCCGGCATCAAGGCCAAACTGGTCGGCGAGGCGCTGCGCATCTTCTACGACATGCGCAAGGTGCCCGGCCTGAAGAAGAAGCCGTCCACCTCCGAACTGCTGGACTGGCTGAAGCTGCTGCTGGTCGAGGACATCGACGAGGCCGTCCTGCGCGAGAAGGATCCGACCAAGCTGATCCCGCCCCTGCATGGAGCCCTGCTGAAGAACGAGCAAGACGTTCACCTGTTCGAGCGCCTGGCCTTCCTGGCCCGTCGCGAAAGTTCGGGCCGCCCGGGGCAATAGCAATTCTTGCGGCGATTTAATGCCGTAACGACAAGTCTTACCGCAATTTCATTGGACCCCTTCCCGGGCTCGCCGCACCCTCGCGGCGAGCTTCGAGAGGGGAAGAAACGATGAAACGTCCGTTGCTGGCCACCGCTGGTGTTCTGTGCGTCGCGGGCCTCGCCCTGGCCGCCTGCGGCCCTGATGGCAGGCCGCCCAGGCCGTCGAACAATCACTGGAACGACAGGTCGATGAGCGTGAAGGCGCGTCTCGACTGTCCCGCCAAGCAGGGCGAACTGACGCGCGTCAGCGTCGCCGAGGACGGCAAGTCGTGCGTTTATTCCGCCGCCGACACCGAAGTCACCCTGAAGCAACTGGAGGTAGGGGACGCGGGAGCGCAGGCTGCCCTGTCGCCGATCGAGACCGAACTGCGCGCCATCGTTCCATTCGAGGCCCGTGAGCCGAGCAAGAACGGAAAACACACCGAAATCAACCTGCCTGGCCTGCACATCACCGCTCACGACGACTCGGACGGAGATGGTGGGACGGCGGAAGTCCGCGTCGCCGGCATCCACATCAACGCCAACGAGAACGGGGCCGAGATCCGCGCCGAGCATTTCGGCGAGAACGCCGTCCGCGCCAGCCTAATCCTCGCCGCAGGCGATGATGCGCCCGAGCAGAAGGTCGTCGGTTATGAGGCCCGCGGGCCGGTGAAAGGCCCGCTGGTGATTGCGGTCGTGAAGACCAAGGACCGGGATTATACCGATAACAAGGACAAGGACGGGGTCTTCTCCAGCATGAAGAAGCTGGTGCGGATCAACGTCGACGAGAAGTAGCCGGCCTATACCGGCTGCACCTCGACAACCTTGTAGGTCAGCGGTCGGCCGTCCTCGTCGGTGACGGTCACGTATTCACCCAATGCGAAGCGGTGCTCGCCCAGGCGATGGACAGGTTCGTCGTCCTGGTCGTCATCGCCGTCGTAGTCGAAGAACCACCGAGTTCCCTTGCGCGCCAAGCGACCGTCTGTCGCGTCCTCATCCGGGGCGAAACGGCGAACAGTGCAGTCGCCCTTGACCTTGGCGTAGGCCGCCTCGTCCAGCATGCCCTCGTTATTCAACGGAGCCGTCAAAGCGTATCCGCGGTGGTCATCCCCACCTGCATACTCGGTGCCTGGATTGCGGGCCAGCCGCATCACGATGCGCGAAAGGGTCATGGGATCTTCCCTTCTTCTTGTGGAGAATTGAGAGACAGAAACCGAGGGAATTCGGTGACTGAAGTGCGACTAGTGAGACAAGAACAACGACGGGCCGCCTTCGGCTCCCAAGAGGGAGCGCGTGGTGCCGCCGAAGATGTACTCCTGCAGGCGTGGGTGGCCGAAGGCGCCGGCCACCATCAAGCTGGCGCCCAGCGATTTGGCCGCGTCCAGAAGGATCGACGCGGCGTCGCCCCCCTCCCCGCCGGTCTGGACCTCGGCCACCACGCCGCGCACGGCGTAGAAGGCGGCCAGTTCGGCGGGGTCGAACTTGCGCGACGTGGCGCCCGGCGCGCTGAAGATCACCACGCGCGACGCCTTTTGCAGCAACGGCAGGGCCGTTCGGGCGGCGCGGCTGGCTTCCTTGCCGCCGTCCCAGGCGACCAGAGCCACGCCGGTGGGGTTGAAGTTCGGGCGCGCCACGATGGTGGGGCGTTGCTCGTCGGCGACGATCTGCTGGAAGGCTTCGGCCAGCGGCCCACGCCCGCGGGCGGCGGCGTCATCGAACACCACCACGTCCGACAGGCGCCCCTGCATCGACAGGCCCGCCCAGACGGGGCTTTCAAGTGAGATGAACCGCTTGGTCCTGGCTGCGCACGCCTCGAACGCCGTACGCGCCGCGCGCTCGCCTGTGGCGGTGGCCTCCTTCAGACTCTCCATGGCCGTGATCTGCACACCGCCCATGAAACCCTCGCCCATCCAGGGCATGAGGTCGGCGACGTCGGCGGGCGTGTAGACGGCCGCCACCTCAGCGCCGAAGGGAGCCGCCACAGCGGCCGCGGCGGCGAGAACCGCGTCATCGCCCTTGCCCCCGGCCACCGGCGCCATGATCTTCGCCCAGCTCATGATCCATTCTCCTCTTGGAGGCATTTGTTGTGGGTGACGGTCCGCCTGTCGTTGATCTTCGTCAACCGATGGGCCAAGCCAACAGCCTTCACTATGGGAACGATCAAGTGGCGAAAGGGCTGCAAAGAACGAAGGCGCCTCCCAGAGCCTGGCAGCGCATGTTGTCCGGCCGACGCCTAGACCTGCTCGATCCGTCGCCCATGGACATCGAGATCGAGGACATCGCCCATGGCTTGGCGCGCGTGGCGCGCTGGAACGGCCAGACGATCGGCGAGCATGGCTTCTCGGTCGCCCAGCACTCGGTGGTGGTCGAAGAGATCGCCGTTCATATCCGGCCAGATCTTGCGCCGAAATGGCGGCTGGCCGCCCTTCTGCATGATGCGTCGGAGTATGTGATCGGCGACATGATCTCGCCTTTCAAGGCGGCGCTGGGCGTCAGCTACAAGGATTTCGAGGCCAAGCTGGAGGATGCGATCCACATCCGCTTCGGCCTGCCGCCCAAGGTCCCCGCCGATATCAAGAAGCTGATCAAACAGGCCGACCGCGCCTGCGCCTTCTTCGAGGCGACCCAATTGGCCGGCTTCTCGGTAGAGGAGTCCCTGGGTTTCTTCGGCGCGCCACCGGCCGGCTATAACCTGGTGATCGATCCACAGCCGCCCCGCGAGGCGCAGGATCGTTACGTCCAGCGCTTCCACATCCTGTCGGAGGCCGCCGGCTTCGAGCCGGTCGCCGCCGCTCACGAGACCGAATGAACGCCGGCTCGCCTTCCGTCGTCATCGGACTGTCGGCCGTCACGGTCGCCATTCGCGACGGCGAGGCCGTGGTCCTGACGGTCCGCCCGCACGATGCGGTGACCGACCGTACGTCGACGCTGGCGGGCCTGCCGTTTGGCCCGTTCAACCCCCAGGTTGATCGCACCTTCGAGTTGGCTCTGCGGGATTTTGTGACCGAGCAAACCGGGTTCGAGCTGGGTTATGTGGAGCAGCTCTACACCTTTGGCGACAAGGGTCGCGACGCCCCCCGCGCCGAGGTCGGCGCCGGCGCGGCGCGCGTGGTGTCGGTCGGTTACCTCGCCCTGACGCCCGCCGCCGACGGGGCCAAGGCCGACACCGCCTGGGCGCCGTGGTCGCGCTTTTTCCCCTGGGAGGATTGGCGCGAAGGTCGGCCCGACCTGATCGACGACGCCTTGGCCCCCGCCCTGCGCGCCTGGGCCGGACAGGATGACAGTCGCCTGTCTCGCGTACGTCTGCATTTCGCCCTCGACGGCGCGCCGTGGAACGAGGAACGGGTGCTGGAGCGGTATGAGCTGCTTTACGAGGCCGGCCTGGCCCCCGAAGCCGCCCGCGACCTGGCCCGCGACCAGGGCCGCCCCGCCGCCGAGCCCGCCGCCCTGTCGCCGGCCTTCGGCGAGCCGATGATCTCCGACCATCGCCGCATCCTGGCCACGGGTCTGGGCCGGCTACGCGGCAAGCTGAAGTATCGCCCCGTGGTGTTCGAGCTGATGCCGACGGAGTTCACCCTCAGCGCCCTGCAGCGGACGGTGGAGGCCATCGCCGGGGTGGCTCTGCACAAGCAGAACTTCCGCCGCGTAGTGGAGCGTACGGACCTGGTGGAGGGCCTAGGTCGGCTGGACGTGGAGACGGGCGGTCGCCCCGCTGAACTGTTCCGCTTCCGCCGCGAAGCGCTCGCGGCGCGCCCAGCGTTCGGGTTGTCGCTGCCGCTGTTGTAGCGCTGTTCCAGCTTCTCTAACGGGGCCCTCATCGCATCTGGCTTCAAGCCGAACCATAACACTGATACTCGGGCGACCAGCTAGCCTGGAGTCCCCATGAACGTCGCTCATATCGCCGCCTTTTCCGATGGGAATGCGGGAGGCAATCCGGCAGGCGTCGTCCTGTGCGACGTCCTTCCCTCCGCCGAGGAGATGCAGCGCTTGGCGGCCGAGGTGGGATATTCCGAGACAGTCTTTTCCGCTCGCGAAGGCGATGTCTGGCACAGCCGATACTTCGCGCCGGAGATGGAGGTGCCGTTCTGCGGCCACGCCACCATAGCACTGGGCGCTGTCCTGGCTCTGAAGCAAGGCGACGGCGTCTATAAGCTGCGGCTGAACAACACCCAGATTTCGGTGGAGGGTCGCCGCGACGGCGACAGGCTGACCGCCGCACTACAGTCCCCGCCGACCCTCAGCCGAGCAGCTGACGACGAACAGATCGCGGCGGCGCTGGACCTGTTCGGCTATGGCGCCGACGATCTAGACCCCCGCCTACCGCCAGCGCAGATCCATGGCGGCGCCGATCACCTTGTCCTGGCGGTGAGGGATCGCGCCGCCCTGTCCGCCATGCGCTACGACCTGGCGACAGGCCAAGCCCTGATGAGAGAGCATGGATGGGTGACCATCAGCCTCATTCATGCGGAGACGGACCGCCTGTTCCACGCCCGCAACCCGTTCGCGGCCGGCGGCGTGTACGAGGACCCGGCCACCGGCGCCGCGGCGGCGGCGCTGGCCGGCTATCTGCGCGACCTGGGCTGGCCGCACGAAGGCTCGATCGAGATCGTACAGGGCGAAGACATGGGGGCCCGGTCACGCCTGACCGCCGACATCACGCCGGAGAAGGGCGCGAGCATTCGCGTCTCGGGCGCGGCGCGGCTGATGCGACCGCTGGAGGCCTAGCCGTCCTGCCCCGTCCGCGCGCGCCACTTCGCCTTGAGCGTGGCGGAGGTGTCGCGGGAGCCGTCGGGACTCCAGCCCGGCGGGCCGAACAGGTAGCCCGTCACCTCGCGCAGCGAGCGGGCCTTTAGCAGGTCTTTGCCGATACCGATCCATTCATGGAAGGCGACGTGGAACAGGTTGAACCCGCCCAGGTTCCGCACCAGGCCGTAGCGCGGCGGCTCCTCGTCCGTCTCGGGCGTGAAGGTGCCGAACATCCGGTCCCAGATGATCAGGACGCCGGCATAGTTGGCGTCGAGATAGCGGGCGTTGCGGGCGTGATGGACCCGGTGATGCGACGGGGTGTTGAACACTGCCTCGAACCAGCGGGGCATTCGCTTGATCACCTCGGTGTGAATCCAGAATTGATAGACGAGGCTGAAGCCCTTCTGGATCGCCACCATGGCCGGCGGAAAGCCGATGAAGCTGAGCGGCAGCCATAGCAGCCAGGTCCCCGCCACGCCGCCAGTCCAGGTCTGACGCAGAGCCGTGGTCAGGTTGTAGTGCTGGGAAGAGTGGTGGTTCACGTGACTGGCCCACCAAAAGCGCCGCTCGTGCGCGAGGCGGTGGAACCAGTAGTAGGTCAGATCCTCCAGAAAGAAGATCAGCACCCACGCCCAGATGGCGGTCATGGGGATGTCGAACAGGCGGTGCTGATACACCCACAGACTGGTCGTGAAGATCAGCCCGGCGGTGAACAGTCCGGCGATGGTGCTGCCGAAGCCCATGAGTAGAGAGGTGGCCGCGTCCTTGGGTTCGTAGGCGGCCTTCGCCTTTCCAAAGCGTCCGAGGATGATCTCAAGGACGACGGCAAGGACGAAGAACGGCACCGCGAGGGTGACGGGGTCGAAATCGGGTTTCACGCCCTCACCCCCTTCGGTGGCCAGGGCGCGGCGCCGACATAGTCGTCGCGCCAGGCCACCAGCCTCGCCACATAGCCATCCCCCAGCCGAAACAGCACCAGCGCCCTATCGCCCGCGCGGGCGACGGCGCCGCGTCCTTCGTCGGCGATCCATATCTGGTCGGGATGGATGTCAGGGAAGTCGTCGGCCAGCAAGCTTCGCGCTGTCGCCTCGTCGAGGGGCGGCGTCGGTCGTGGAATCCTCGCCCACCAGGCGATCGCCACCAGGGCCGCCACGGCCCCGGCCGATCCTAAAAGCTCTACGAGCAGCGCCTTGTTCACGCGACGCTTTCCTCC
The DNA here is from genome assembly GCA_913776195.1 of uncultured Caulobacter sp. GTDB lineage: Bacteria > Pseudomonadota > Alphaproteobacteria > Caulobacterales > Caulobacteraceae > Caulobacter. The sequence goes on along the minus strand of CAJYMH010000022.1, from coordinate 31,478 downwards.
CTTGATCGGGGAGCGTCGATCACGGTGACGGCGGCGTCAAGTTGGATAGAGACCGCCCCCTCACGCGCGCGGAGGGGACGGTCAGATCAAGCCTTAAAACTTGCGGACGTAAGAGACCGAGGCGACGTCGGCGTTGCCGGCGTCATTCTTGAAGTCATGGCGCGTATAATCGACGCGCACGCCGTTCTTCTCGTCGAAGAAGTACTGAGCGCCGGCGCCATAGTTCCAAGAATCGCCGTCGGTTTCAGACTCGATGCCGGCCACCGAACTCTTGATCTGGGTGTTGCCGTAGCCGACGCGAGCGAACAGGTCGAGGTTCGGCTGGATAGGCACATAGCCCACCGCGTAGCCGGCGATCTGGTGGTCGATGTCACGGTTCACGCGAACACCGCCCACATAGCTGTGATCCTTGTCGATGCCGGTGGCGGCTTCGCCTTCGACGCCGAAATACTGGCCGAAACGCGCGCCGAGACGGCCCTGGACAGAGCCGAGGTCCGCACCATCCACGCCAGACCTGGAAAGACCAGCCGTACCATAGACCGTGGTTTCACCCATCATCTGGGCGGAGGCCGCGGCGGGAACGATGGCGACGGCGACAGCAGCGGCGCTAGCCGCGATCATGAGAGACTTCATTTTTTTGTACTCACTCTACTAGAACAGCACCCCAGTCCGTCCCTTGCGGGACGCCCCTGGTTCGCAGCCAAACGCGACCTGCCAAGGGCGGTTGCGGCCTTAATTGGGGCGTGCCGGCCATATGGACGCCACATCGTCACGCGTGACGGGGCCATCCGGCGTGCTATTGATCGAGGCATAAAACCAATGTGAGCCGCGCCCGCGCGCGGCGTCGGGAAGTCTTTCGTGCATCAAGCCGTCATCGCCGCGACCGGGCTGTTCACCCCGCCGCACAGCGTCTCGAACACCGAACTGGTCGACGCCTTCAACACCTTCGTCGAGCGCTTCAACACCGCCAACGCCGCCGCTATCGAGGCTGGCGAGGTGCAGGCCCTGAGCCCCTCCTCTCCGGAGTTCATTGAAAAGGCGTCGGGCATCAAGTCGCGCTTCGTCATGAACAAGACCGGCGTCATCGACCCGGACGTCATGCGCCCGATCATCCCCGAGCGCCCCAACGAGGAAATCTCGGTCTTGGCCGAGATCGCGGTCGAGGCGGCCAAAGACGCCATCGCGGCCTGGGGCAAGCCGGTCAGTGAAATCGGCGCCGTCCTCTGCGCCGCCTCCAACATGCAGCGCGCCTATCCGGCCATGGCCATCGAGGTGCAGCAGGCCCTGGGCATCGACGGCTTCGCCTTCGACATGAACGTGGCCTGCTCCTCCGCCACCTTCGGCATCAAGACGGCGGCCGACTTCATCGCCACCGGCTCGACCAAGGCGGTGCTCATGGTGAACCCGGAGATCTGCTCAGCTCACCTGAACTTCAAGGACCGCGACAGTCACTTCATCTTCGGCGACGTGGCCACGGCGGTGATCGTGGAGCGGGCCCAGGACGTGCCGGCGGGCCAGGGCTGGGACATCCTGGGGACGCGCCTGAAGACGCAGTTCTCCAATAACATCCGCAACAACTTCGGCTTCCTCAACAACGCCGCGCCGGAAGGCATCGGCCAGAAGGACAAGCTGTTCGTGCAGGAGGGCCGCAAGGTCTTCCGCGAGGTGGTGCCCATGGTCAGCGAGATGATCGTCGAGCACGCCAACGACATCGGCGTCGATCCGTCAGGCCTCAAGCGCATGTGGCTCCACCAGGCCAACATCAACATGAACGAGATGATCGGTCGCAAGGTGCTGGGCCGCGACCCGCAGCCGGGCGAGAACGTCATCATCCTGGACGAGTACGCCAACACCTCGTCGGCCGGGTCGATCATCGCCTTCCACCTGCACCACGACGGGTTCCAGGCGGGGGATGAGGGCCTGATCTGCAGCTTCGGCGCCGGCTATTCGGCCGGCACGGTGTTTGTGCGCAAACGCTAGGGCCTGGGCGGCTCGCCCAGGTGGGCCGCCTTCCAATCCATCGCCATGCGAACGCGGGCGCTCACTGAAGGGTGGTCGTAGAAGAGGAATTCTTCCACCGCGCCTGGCGTCGCCGCGCGGTAATCGATGGTTTTGACCAGGGCGCGGGCCAGGCCGTCCGGTTCGTTGAAGTTCTCCAGCGAATAGCGGTCGGCATCGGTCTCGGCGAAGCGGACCATGGTGTTGATCGCCGGCGTACCCAGCACGCCCAGCACCGTCACCAGGATCATAAGGATCGGCAGGCCCGCGGGGTCGGCGATTCCCGTCACGCCCCAGCCGCCCAGGATCCGGGCCGCCATCGGAAACAGGGCCTGGACGATGAAGCCGATGATCATGGTCCCGAAGCCGAAGAAGGCGATCATCTCGAACAGGTGGCCGCGCTTGTAGTGGCCCATCTCGTGGCCGACCACGCCGCGCACCTCGGCCAGGTCGGCGTCCTTCTTGAACATCACGTCGCTCATGGCGATGCGGGACGTGCCCATAAAGCCCGAGACATTGGCGGTGTACCGGTTCGACTGCTTGGAGCCGTTGTAGACTAGAATCTTGTCCGTCGGGACGCCGGCCTGCCGGCCCATGCCGACGACCAAATCGCGCACCGCCCCCGGGGGCGCCGGCTCGTACTTGTTGAAGATCGGCTCGATGACGACCGGCTGTAGGAACAGCATGAACAGGCCGAACGCGCTGACAACCACGCCGGTCAGCACAGGCCACAGGCGCGGCGCGCGGCGGATCAGGAAGTATATCAGCATGATCAGCAGGCCGGTGACCATCACGCCCATGCCGCCGCCGATCAGGTGCTCGGTCAGCCACCCCGCGAACGGCTGGCTGGTCAGGCCGTACTGCGTCTCGCGCCACCAGCCGGAATAGGCGGCCCAGGGCAGCTCGATCACCCAGCTGACCGCGAAGAAGGCGGCCGCCGCCAGGAAGGCCGCGCTCCATGGCCGGGGCCGGCGGCGCTGCACCGAGGCGGCCGCGCGGCGAGCCACGCCCATGCGCAGTATGATCCAGGCCGCCGCGATCGACACAAGCGCGCCCCACAGGATCAGCCAGTGGCCGCCCTGAGTGTAGGCCTGCGCCTTGGCGTGAGCGGCGGGCGGCAGCTGGGCCAGATATGCGGCGGTCGCGGCGGCGGGGTCGAAGCTCGACATGGCTGTACTGGACTCCAAGCTTGACCTTGAGTTGGACATGATCCGCGCCAGTTGTCACCGCCCCGCTCACGGCTATGGTGCGACCTCGAGATTTCACAATAGGGGCGGCCATGAGACTTCCGGCGATCTTCCTCTCGGGGGCCGCGCTCCTCGTTGCAAACGCCGCCCAGGCCGACACCTGGGTCATGAACGCCAACGGCTATGCGTTCGACGCGGCCGGCAAGCCCGTCCCCTTCCGCACCATGCGCATCGGCAAGGACGGCAAGATCGCCTGGGTCACTCAGGCCGTTCCCCGCATCGCCTGGGGCCCGGAAGATGTGATGGTGGATGCCGGCGGCCGCACCGTCATTCCCGGCCTGATCGACGCTCACGGCCACGTCATGGGTCTGGGCTTCCAGGCTCTGGCGCTGGACCTGACGGGCACGAAGTCGCTGGACGAGGCGCTGCAACGTCTGAAGGCCTACGCCGCCGCCAATCCCGACAAGCCATGGATCATCGGACGCGGCTGGAACCAGGAAATCTGGAAGCTCGGCCGCTTTCCCACCGCCGCCGAGCTAGACGCCGTGATCGGCGACCGTCCGGTCTGGCTGGGCCGGGTCGATGGCCATGCGGGCTGGGCCAACAGCAAGGCGCTGGAGATCGCCGGCGTCACCGCCGCCTCCAAGGACCCGACCGGCGGCCGCATCGAGCGCAAGGCGGACGGCTCTCCCGCCGGGGTTCTGGTGGACTCCGCTCAGGACGTGGTGGACGCCAAGGTCCCCGCCCCCACCGCCACAGACGCCGAAGCGGCGCTGACGGCCGCCCTTAAGATCATGGCCGAGGTCGGGCTGACCGGCGTGGGCGACGCCGGCGCCGATCCCAAGACCTGGGCGCTCTATGACCGGTTCGGCAAGGAAGGCCGGCTTACCGCCCGCATCTACGCCATGGCCGGCGGCATGGAGTCGCTGGAAGCGATCTCGCCCAAGGCCCCCATCGACTGGACCCATAACGACCGATTGGCCCTGAAGTCGGTGAAGCTCTATTCCGACGGCGCACTAGGCTCGCGCGGCGCGTTCTTGAAGGCGCCTTACAGCGACGATCCCAAGAATATGGGCCTGCAGTTCCTGCCGCAGGACAAGCTGAACGCCATGGTCCGCAGCGCCGCGTCGCGCGGCTATCAGGTCAACATCCACGCCATAGGCGACGGCGCCAACGCCGAGGTGCTGAACGCGTTCGAAAGCGTCGCCGGCTCTGCGCCCAAGGGGCTGCGCCACCGGATCGAGCATGCTCAGGTGGTCGATCCTGTCGACCTGCCCCGCTTCGCCAAGCTGGAGGTGATCGCCTCCATGCAGCCGACCCACGCCACCTCCGACAAGAACATGGCGGAAGACCGCCTGGGCAAGGCGCGGATGAAGGGCGCCTATGCCTGGCGCAGCGTGATCGACAGCGGAGCGAAATTCGCCGGCGGCTCCGACTTCCCAGTGGAGGCGCCGAACCCGTTCTTCGGCATCCACGCCGCCGTCACCCGCCAGGACCACAACGATCAGCCCCTCGGCGGCTGGTATCCGGGCGAAGCCCTGACCCTGGATGAGGCTCTGGCGTCGTTCACCATCGGCGCCGCGTACGCCGAGTTTGGCGAAGGCAAGTTCGGCAGCCTGTCCCAAGGCGAATGGGCCGACTTCCTGATCCTCGATCAGGACCCTTACAAGATCCCCCCCAAGGACCTGTGGAAGATCAAGGTCCAGGAGACCTGGGTGGGCGGTAAGCGCGTCTACCAGCGCCAAGGGGCCGCCCAATGATCCGCTTGGCCGCAATCGCCTCCATCTTCGTCTGCATCGCGACGCCAGCCATGGCCGCGCCGCAGGAGATCAACGCCTACACCCGCTACGAACTGCTCGCCCCGGGATCGGGCAAGTTTCGCATTATCTATGACGTGACCGCGGCCCGGCCAGGCGCGACCGCATACTTCAACCCAATCCGTAAGGGCAGCATCGCCACCGACGAGAGCGTGGTCGACATGGCCACGGGAAAGCCGCTGGTGTTCAAGGTGGTGGACGGGGCGACCGCGCGAGCCACCGGCCTGCCCGAAGCCAGCCTCGACAGCGACTACATCCGCGTCACCCTGGCGCGCCCAGTGCCGGCCGACGGCGGCCAGGGACGCGTGCGCATCGACAAGACCTACGAAGACGCCAAGTCCTACTTCCTGGACGGCCAGGACATCATCTTCGACCGGCCGCTGGGGGTGAAGCGCAACGCCGTAGTGCTGCCGGCAGGCTACCAGCTGGTATCATCCAACTATCCGTCCCAGGTGGCGCAGGAGGCCGATGGACGCCTGCGGATCAGCTTTATCAACAACACCCCAGCTCAGGCGCCGCTGAAGCTGCGGGCCCGCCCGGGCAAGCTGACGCCAACAGCGAACAGCGCCGCGGCCAACGCGCCCGAACGCGCCCTCCAGACGCGCGACATCGTCTATTTCCTGAACGCGCCGGAAACCAACAGCTTTGCGCTCTATCACGACTACACCGAAGTCCGGCCCGGCGTCGGCCAGTACGTCAACGTCGTGCGCCCCGGCAGCACCGCGTCCAAGCCGTCGGCCCGCAACATGGACAATGGCGAGCCGCTCAAGGCCCAACACCTGAAAGGCGCGGCTATCACCGCCGCTGGGATCAAGGACCCCGGCCTGCGCGAGGTTACCGCCGACACCGAGGTCGTCCTGTTCAGCTTCCCCGCGGTCAAGGCCGGGGAATCCGTACGCCTGCGCCTGGCTGAGACTTATACCGATCCTGGCCGCTACAAGCTGGTCGGCGACGAACTGGTCTTCGACCGCGCTCTCGGCCGGCCGGCCAACGCCGTGATTTTGCCCGCCGGCTGGACCCTGACCAATTCCGTCGCCCCCGTCGTGATCAGCGAAACGGAAGACGGCCGCACGCGGCTAGACTTCATCAACCCGGCGCTGGGGGATTTGCCTGTGCTGGTCACGGCGAAGCGGAAGTAGATCGAACCATGCTGATCGCCGGCCCCAATAGGGTCGGCGTGTCGCGGACGAACTCAAAGCCGAGGCGCTCGTAAAAGCCGCGCGCCCGGGGGCTGGCGACCACGTGCAAGGTCACGGCGCCCATGGCGGCGGCGCGATGCATCGCATCCTGCGTCAGCGCCCTTCCGACGCCCCGGCCCCAGGCGTCCGGCCGCGTGAACAGACCGTCCAACTCCGCTTGCCCGTCCTCACGCGGCAGCACCACGCAAAAGCCAAGTAAGCCGGACGCGTCCTCGGCCAGGATCACCTGTCCGGCCTCGATCTGCTCCGTCGGCAGATAGACCGCTTCGGGGTTGTCGAGGAGCGCCTGGCGATGGGCCTCGTCCGCAAGGGAGGCGCTCATCTGAAGGTCCTCAAGCGCTTGGCGCTCTTCCACGCGGGCGGGACGCAGGTTCATGTGAAAAGGGCCCGCCTTACGGCAAGCCCTCTCCTCGTTTACTTCGATAGCGCTGCCTGAGCGGCGGCCAGTCGAGCGATCGGCACCCGGAACGGGGAGCATGACACGTAGTCCAGGCCCACCTGCTCGCAGAAGGTGATCGAGGCGGGGTCGCCGCCGTGTTCGCCGCAGATGCCCAGCTTCACGTCCGGACGCTGCGCCCGGCCGCGTTCGGCGGCCAGACGGATCAGGTCGCCCACGCCTTCCTGGTCGAGGGATACGAACGGGTCCTTCTCGAAGATGCCCTTATCGATATAGGCGTTCAGGAACTTGCCGGCGTCATCGCGGCTGATGCCGAATGTCGTCTGGGTCAGGTCGTTGGTGCCGAAGCTGAAAAACTCGGCGTTCTGCGCCAGGTCGCCGGCCCGTAGGGCGGCGCGGGGCAGTTCGACCATAGTGCCGACCATATACTTCAGATCGACGCCCTGCTCGGCGATGACTTCCCTGGCGACGCGGTCGGTCAGCTCGCGCAGGAACTTCATCTCCTCACCCTTGGCGACCAGCGGGTGCATGATCTCGGGCACCGGAGCGGCCTTGCCGGACTTGGCGATCTCGCAGGCGGCCTCAATGATGGCGCGGACCTGCATCTCGTAGATCTCGGGGTACGAGACGCCCAAGCGGCAGCCGCGATGGCCGAGCATGGGGTTGGTCTCATGCAGCTCCTTGGCGCGGCGCATCAGCTTGGCGGCGTCCAGGCCGGTGGCGGTGGCGACGGCTTCGACGTCGCCCTCCGTGTGCGGCAGGAACTCGTGTAGCGGCGGATCCAGCAGACGCACCGTCACCGGCAGGCCTTCCATGATCGTGAACAACTGGACGAAGTCGCCCTTCTGCATCGGCAGGATCTTGGCCAGGGCGGCGCGGCGGCCGCGCTCGTCATCGGCCAGGATCATCTCGCGCACGGCGGCGATACGGTCCTCTTCGAAGAACATGTGCTCGGTGCGGCAAAGGCCGATGCCCTCGGCGCCGAACTGGCGGGCGGTCTTGGCGTCCAGCGGGGTCTCGGCGTTGGCGCGCACCTTCAGGCGGCGAGCCTTGTCGGCCCACTCCATCAGGGTGGCGAAGTCGCCGGTCAGCTCCGGCTCGATCATCTTCACGGCGCCGGCCAGAACTTCGCCCTTGGAGCCATCGACAGTGATGATGTCGCCCGCGCGGAATTCACGGCCGCGAACACGGAACAGGCCCTGGTTCTCGAAGATCGAGATTTCGCCGGCGCCGGAGACGCAGGGACGGCCCATGCCGCGCGCGACAACGGCGGCGTGGCTGGTCATGCCGCCGCGGGCGGTGATGATGCCCTTGGCCGCATGCATGCCGTGGATGTCTTCGGGGCTGGTTTCCTCGCGGACCAGGATGACCGCCTCGCCCATGTGGCCCAGGCGTTCGGCCTCGTCGGCGTCGAACACGATCTTGCCGGTGGCCGCGCCAGGGGACGCCGGCAGGCCGGCGGCCGCCACGTCGCGCTGGGCGGTCGGGTCGATGGTCGGGTGCAGCAGCTGGTCCAGGGATGCCGGCTCAATGCGCAGGATGGCTTCGTCCTGGCTGATGACGCCCTCGGCGGCCAGGTCCACGGCGATCTTCAGCGCGGCCTTGGCGGTGCGTTTGCCGTTCCGCGTCTGCAGCATGTAGAGCACGCCCTGCTCCACCGTGAACTCGATGTCCTGCATGTCGCGGTAGTGGCGCTCCAGCGTCTCGACCACGGTCTTGAACTGGCCGAACACCTCCGGCATCGCCTCCTCCATCGAGGGAGAGACGTCGCCCATCTCCTCGCGGGCGATCTTGGTCAGGGACTGCGGCGTGCGGATGCCTGCCACCACGTCCTCGCCCTGGGCGTTGATCAGGAACTCGCCGTAGAGGCGCGCCTCGCCGGTGGACGGGTTGCGGGTGAAAGCGACGCCCGTGGCGGACGTGGCGCCCATGTTGCCGAACACCATCGACTGGATGTTCACCGCCGTGCCCCAGCTTTCCGGGATGTCGTGCATGCGGCGATAGAACTTGGCCCGGTCGTTCATCCAGCTGGCGAAGACGGCGCCGACGGCGCCCCACAGCTGGGCTTGCGGGTCCTGCGGGAACGGCTTGCCGTGCTCGCGGGCGACGACGGCCTTGTAGTCCTTGACCACGGCGCGCCAGTCCTCGGCGGTCAGGTCGGTGTCGACCGTGACGCCCAGGCGGTCCTTATGGTCGTCCAGGATCTCCTCGAACGAGTGGTGGTCGAGGCCGAGCACCACGTTCGAGAACATCTGGATGAAGCGGCGGTAGCTGTCATAGGCGAAGCGCTCATCGCCCGAGAGCTTGGCCAAGCCGGCCACGGTCTCGTCGTTGAGCCCGAGGTTCAGGACCGTGTCCATCATGCCCGGCATGGAGGCGCGGGCGCCCGAGCGCACCGACACCAGCAGCGGGTTGGCCGGGTCGCCGAAGGACTTGCCGGTCAGCTTCTCGACCGTCGCCAGGCCGGCGGCCACCTGTTCGGCCAGCTCGGCCGGATACTGGTTGCCGTTGGCGTAATAGTGGACGCACGCCTCGGTCGTGACGGTGAAGCCCGGAGGGACCGGAAGGCCCAGGGAAGACATCTCCGCCAAGTTGGCGCCCTTGCCCCCCAGCAGGTTCTTCATCGAGGCGTCGCCGTCCGCGCCGCCCCCCCCAAAGGAATAGACCCAACGCGTCTTGGTCATCGTCTCGACCGGCATATTAAAAGCTCACCCTGCGATAAGTGAAAAGTCCGCGACCCTCTCAGTGGTCGTCTTGACTTGGGACAGAAGCCGCAAACGGTTATCCCGCGCTGCAACATCCGTGTCGTTAACTAGCACCTTCTCAAAGAAGGCGTCCACCGGCGCACGAAGCTCTGCAAGAGCCTGCATGGCGGCGGCAAAATCTTCTGACTCCAGCGCCTTGTCGGCCACGGGACGTGCGTTTTGCACGGCCGCGAGCAGAGCCGATTCCTCGGCCGGCGCGCCGGCCAGGGCTGTGGCGTCGCCGGTTGGCAGAGCGCCCTTCTTCTCTTCAGCCTTGAGGATGTTGGCCGCGCGCTTGTAGCCCGCCAGCAGGTTCGCCCCGTCGTCTGTCTTCAGGAAGGCGTCCAACGCCTCGACACGGGAAACGATCCGCACGAGGTCGTCGTCGCCGAGGGCGAACACCGCGTCCACGAGGTCATGGCGCTTGCCTTGATCGCGCAGAGCGACCTTCAGGCGGTCGGCGAAGAACGGCGTAAGGTCCGGCGTCTTGGTCGCAAAGCGGTTCAGAGGCAGACGCAGGCCGTTCTCGGTGATGATGCGGATCACGCCCAGGGCCGCGCGGCGCAGGGCGAAGGGGTCCTTGGAGCCGGTGGGCTTTTCATCGATTGCGAAGAAGCCGACCAGGGTGTCCAGCTTGTCGGCCAGGGCCACGGCGATGCTGACCGGCGCGGTCGGGACGGCGTCGCCCGGGCCTTGCGGCTTGTAGTGGTCGCGCACGGCGTCGGCGATCTCGCCGTCCAGGTTGAAGGCGCGGGCATAGTAGCCGCCCATGACGCCCTGAAGTTCGGGGAACTCGCCGACCATTTCGGAGGTCAGGTCGGCCTTGGCCAGACGCGCGGCCTCGGCGGTTTTTTCGACATCGGCGCCGACCATGGGCGCGATCTCGCGGGCCAGGGCGACAATGCGCTCCACCCGCTCGGCCATGGTGCCGAGCTTGGCGTGGAAGGTGACGCCGTCCAGCTTCTTCAGCCAGGCGTCGAAGCCGACCTTCACGTCCTCGTCCCAGAAGAAGCGGGCGTCGGACAAGCGCGACGACAGCACCTTGGCGTTGCCGCGGGCGATTTCGGCGCCGCCATCGGGCGCCTGGATGTTGGCCACCACCAGGAAGTGCGGGGCCAGCTTGCCCGTCGCTGGGTCGCGGACCGCGAAGTACTTCTGGTGCGTGCGCATGGAGGTGCGGATCACCTCCGGCGGCAGGGCCAGGAAGGCGGGGTCCATGTCGCCCAGGATCGGGGTCGGCCACTCGGCCAGGCCGGCGACCTCCTCGAGCAGGCCCTGGTCCTCGACCAGCTCCAGATTGCGCGCGAAGCACAGGGTCTTGGCGCCTTCCAGGATGCGCGCCTTGCGCTCTTCCGGGTCGAGCACGACGTGGTGGGCCAGCAGACCCTGGCGGTATTCGTCGAAGTCGCGGGCGCGGAACACGCGGTTCTTGCCCATGAAGCGGTGGCCTTCCGACAGGTCGGCGCTTTCAATGCCGTCGATGCTGAACGGCACGATCTCGCGGTCGAAGACGCACAGGATACGCTTCAGCGGACGAACCCAGCGCAGCTTGCCGTAGCCCCAGGTCATCGACTTCGGCCACGGGAAGCCGCGGACGATCTCCTCGACCATCTCGGCGACGATCTCGGTGGTCTGGCGGCCGGCCTTGTGGACGTGGGCGTAATAGACGCCGTCACGCTCGGTCAGTTGGTCCTGGGTCAGGCCCGCCTTGCGCAGGAAACCTTCCATGGCCTGCGGCGGGGCGCCGACCTTGGGCCCCTTCAGCTCCTCATGACGCTCGGGCTGCGCGACGGGCAGGCCTTCGGCCACCAGGGTCAGGCGGCGCGGGCCGGCCATGGCGGTCAGGGCCTCAGGCAGGAAACCTGCGGCGGCCAGACGCTCGCGCGCCATACGCTCCAGGTCCTTGGCGGCCTGGGCCTGCATACGGGCCGGGATTTCTTCGGAGAACAGTTCGAGAAGCAGTTGGGGCATGGTCTTACGCGGCTTCCTGCTGCTCGACCCACTTCTGGGCGCACATCTTACAAAGGTCGCGGATACGGCCGATGTAGCTGGCGCGCTCGGCGACGGCGATCGCGCCGCGGGCGTTCATCAGGTTGAAGAGATGGCTGGCCTTGAGGACCATGTCGTAGGCGGGCAGCACCAGCGACCGGCCCTGATAGTCGCGCTCGAGCATGAGCGGCACTTCGCGTTCCATGTCCTCGAACTGCCGCTTGAGAGTGGCGACGTCATAGCCGTGGAAGTTGGCCTGCGACTGCTGGCGCTCGTTCTCCAGGAACACGTCGCCGTAGGACACGCCGGCATCGTTGAACGGCAGGTCGTACACGTTGTCGACGCCGAACACGTACATGGCCAGGCGCTCCAGGCCGTAGGTCAGCTCGCCCGCCACCGGGCTGACGTCCAGGCCGCCGACCTGCTGGAAGTAGGTGTACTGCGACACCTCCATCCCGTCACACCAGACTTCCCAGCCCAAGCCCCAAGCGCCGACGGTCGGATTCTCCCAATCATCCTCGACGAAACGGATGTCATGCAGGCGCAGGTCGAGGCCGATCGCCTCCAGCGAGCCCAGATACAGGTCCTGCATTTCGGCCGGGTTCGGCTTCAGGATGACCTGGTACTGATAGTAGTGCTGCAGACGGTTGGGGTTGTCGCCGTAGCGCCCGTCGCTGGGACGGCGCGATGGCTGCACATAGGCCGCATTCCAAGGCTTGGGGCCCAAGGCGCGCAGAACCGTGGCCGGATGCAGCGTACCCGCCCCCACCTCGATGTCGTGCGGCTGCAGGATCACGCAGCCCTGCTTCGACCAGTAGTCGTGCAGGGTGAGGATCAGACCTTGAAAAGACTTGGGTTTTTCAGCGGACATCGGGGCTCGGACGGGGGCCAGAAAAAAGTCGGCGGACCATAGGGCCCGCCGACCTTTGCTTCAAGCCAACTCGGCCCGCAGTTGTCCGGCTTTTAGTTGCCGGCCGGCTGCGTGCGCTTGCCGGCGCGCGACATCGGCGAGCCGTACTTGGCGCGGTTTTCCGGGGTGTCGGCCACCGGGCCGTTGGAGACGACATTGGCGTCACCGGCCTTCAGGGTCGCCTGCTGTTCCGGCGAGCTGGTCGAAACCACGTCCGTGCGCATGCCGGTCGGGGCCATCGTCGTCGAGGCCGGAGCAGCCATCGTCGAGTCGGTGGTGTTGGTCATGCCCGACTGACGCACGGCCTCGTCGGTCGTGGACGTGGCCGTGTTCGGCATGGTCTGGGCGTGGGCCGCGCCGGCCAGAAGGGCGGTGGCGGCGGCGGCGGTCATGAGCTGAACGATCTTCATGGTCTTCCTCATCGATTTTTATCAGGGCGAGGCCGGGGCGCGGCTCCGCTTCCCACCGCCGATGAAGCGCGCGAGCGGCTGGTCGGGTTCCAGCAACGCAGAACGCCGTTGCTGATAGGCCGAGCTCAGCGATTGAGGAAAATGAAGAGAGAACCGATGAAGATGAATCCGAACCCGATCAGCGTCGTCCACTTTATCGGTTCGCCCAAGTAGAGCGCCGAGAAGACGACGAAAACGATCAGGGTGATGGCCTCCTGGATCGCCTTGAGTTGCCCAGCCGTATAAACAGCCGAACCTATGCGGTTGGCTGGAACCGCCAGCATGTACTCAGGCAGGGCGATCATCCAGCTGGTGAAGATGACCAGCATCAAGGCCGAGCCCTTGTGCTTCAGGTGGCCATACCAGGCGAAGGTCATGAAGACGTTGGATGCGGCCAGCAGCAGGATCGGCAGGATCTTCGGCAGCAGGCTCGCGCTCATCATCCCCTCCGGTATCGAAGCGGCCATTTGAGCTAGATTCCTCTGACCGTCTACTGGGCGTCTCGCGTTCCTCTCAGAACGTTCGACCGACGCTGAAACCCGTCCGGAGGGGCCGATCTGCCCACAAACGCGGCAGGTTGCCTGCAAAGCGATCATCGCTTGGCCCAATTATGGCGCTTGTCGCCAAATCCTTACCTTACCAGCGCGCCGCTCCCGCCCCGCAGCTAGCGTGACCGATGCCTGCGTTCGGCGAGAGGGCCGGGCGGGCGTCTAACGACGAAACTGACATTCAGACGGGGCGTGCGGCCTTCGGGGATCGTGCGGGGAGCAAGCGGATGAAACTGATCATTGCGGTCGTCAAACCCTTCAAGCTGGACGAGGTGCGCGAAGCGCTCGTCACGGCCGGCGTCGAGGGTTTGACCGTCTCCGAGGTCAAGGGCTACGGCCGCCAGAAGGGGCAGACCGAAATCTACCGCGGCGCGGAGTACCAAGTGAACTTCGTGCCCAAGGTGAAGCTGGAGGCCGTGGTCGACGACGCCGCCGCCGGCAAGGCGGTCGAGGCCATCAAGGCCGCCGCGGCCACCGGCAAGATCGGGGACGGGAAAATCTTCGTCCTCAACGTCGAGAACGCCGTGCGCATCCGGACCGGTGAAACCGGCGCCGCCGCGCTCTGACAAACAATACGGGGACAAGGGGTTCAACTCGATGAAACTGGGATTCAAATCGCTGGCGAGCCTGGCGCTCGCGGCGACCGCCGCGGGGGCCATGGCGGCCTTCCCGGCCCTCGCTCAAGAGGCCGCCGCGCCTGTGCCTGACAAGGGCGACACCGCGTGGATGCTGGTCTCCACGGTTCTGGTTCTGCTGATGATCCTGCCAGGCTTGGCGCTGTTCTACGGCGGCCTCGTGCGCGCCAAGAACATGCTGTCGGTCATGATGCAGGTGTCCGTGGTCAGCGCCATCGGCATCGTCGCCTGGGTGTTTTGGGGCTACAGCCTGGCCTTCACCGACGGCGGCTCGCTCGACACCTTCGTGGGCGGCTTCGGCCGTCTGTTCCTGAAAGACGTAACCCCCGCCAGCAACGTGGCGACCTTCTCCACCGGCGTGGTCATCCCGGAACTGGTCTTCCTGTCCTTCCAGTCGACCTTCGCGGCGATCACCGCCGCCCTGGTGGTCGGTTCGCTGGTCGAGCGGATGAAGTTCGCGGCTATCGTCGCCTTCGCCGTACTGTGGCCGATCCTGTCCTACTACCCGATGGCCCACATGGTCTGGTGGTGGCCTGGTCCGGACGCCATCGCCTCGGCGCCTGACGCCGCTGTGAAGGCTGGCCTGATCTGGAGCTTCGGCGCGCTCGACTTCGCCGGCGGCACCGTCGTCCACATCAACGCGGGCATCGCCGCGCTGGTGGGCGCCATGATCCTGGGCAAGCGCACCGGCTACGGCAAGGAGCCTATGCCCCCGCACTCCCTGACCCTGACCCTGGTGGGCGCTGGCCTGCTGTGGGTGGGCTGGTTCGGCTTCAACGCCGGCTCCAACCTGGAATCCAACGGCTACGCCGCCCTGGCGATGATCAACACCTTTGTGGCCACCGCAGCAGCGGGCCTGTCCTGGATCATCACCGAGTGGATCACCCGCGGTAAGCCGAGCGCGCTGGGCCTGGCTTCGGGCGTGGTCGCCGGCCTCGTCGCCGTCACCCCGGCCGCCGGTTTCGCCGGCCCGATGGGCGCGGTTGTGCTGGGGCTCGTGGTCAGCCCGATCTGCGTGATCTTCTGCTCGGTCGTGAAGAACGCCCTGAAGTACGACGACAGCCTGGACGCCTTCGGCATCCACGGGGTCGGCGGCATCGTCGGCGCCATCGCCACCGGCATCCTGGTCAGCCCCGCTCTCGGCGGCGCCGGTATCGTGGACTACACGACCTGCGCGGCCGACGGCGACATCTCGACCTGCGACGCGGCGACCTACGACATGGTCACCCAGGTGATCGCCCAGTTGAAGGGCGTGTGCGTCACGATCGTCTGGTCGGCCATCGCCAGCGCTATCGTCTTCTTCCTGATCAAGTTCACCATCGGCCTGCGCGCCGCTGCGGAAGTTGAAGAAGAAGGCCTGGACATCGCCGAGCACGGCGAGCGCGCTTACCACTCGTAAGCGACGGAGAAAGGTTCCTGGGGGAACCGGGGTGCGGCGGTCGGGGGACCTCCGCGCCCCATCTCTTTTTGGGGTCTAGATCAAGCCAGACGGCAGGCCCGGACCCACCAGCCTGGGCGCATGGCCAGAAGGCGTTCGGCCAGACCCTCGGCCTCAATGTCGCCGGCGCACAGGGCGAAACAGGTCGCGCCAGAGCCCGACATGCGGGCCAGAAGCACCTCCGGCTCGTCGCGAAGCAGATCCAGCACCTCGCCGATCACCGGCGTCATGGCCGCGGCGGGCGCCTCCAGGTCGTTGCGCGTCAAGGTCAGGTACGCGGCGACCTCCTCGACGCTATCGAACGCGTCCGGCAGCGACGGCCGGTCGGCGCCGAACGGCGATACGGCCGCATCATAGGCCTTGTAGACAGCGCCGGTGGGAGAAGGCGCGCCGGGGTTCACCAGTACGGCGTGCAGCGGCGGCAAGTCGGGCGCGGGGCTGAGAACCTCTCCTCGCCCCTCCCCGATCGCTGGTCTGGCCCACAGGCAGACTGCGCCGTCGGCGCCCAGCTCCGATGCCAGCGCCTCCAGCGTCTCATCCGCCAGGGACAAGCCCAGCGCCTCGCGCAGCAGACGGAAGGCTGCACCCGCATCGCTGGACCCGCCCCCCAGTCCAGCGGCGGTCGGCAGGTTCTTCTCAAGGATCAGGCGGAATGGCGGCGTTGGTCGGCCAGCGCGGCGGATCACCGAATTGGCGGCTCTGACGACAAGGTTCGTATCGTCGGTCGGCACGCCGTCCGCGCAGGGGCCCGTCACCTCGAACGCCAGAGCATCGGCCGGCTGCACCGTTATGCGGTCGCCTACATCGGCGAAGACCATCAGGCTGCAGACCGGGTGATAGCCCCCGGCGTCAGGCCCGCCCACGTGCAGGAACAGGTTCACCTTGGCCGGAGCGAAGGCGGCCCTGCCATCGATCAGTTTCACCGAAAGAGTCCTAGCGCTCGGCGACGGAGGGGGACGTCGCCGGTCCCTTGGCGCCCAGACCGTTCTTCAATTTCGCATCGACCTCGGCGCGCAGCACATCGCTAGGCTCCAGCGACAGGACTCGCGTCCACTGGAAGTTCGCTTCGGTGCGGCGGCCGACACGCCAGTAGGCGTCGCCCAGATGGTTGTTCACGTCGGGATCGGCCGGCTCCAGCACCACCGCGCGCTCCAGCGTCTCGACGGCGGTCTTGTAGTCACCCATGCGGTAGTACGCCCAGCCCAGGCTGTCGAGCATGGCACCGGAACGCGGATTGACCGCGACGGCCTTCTTGACCATGGCCATGGCTTCGGGGAGCCGCTCGCCGCGATCGATCCAAGAATAGCCCAGGTAATTGAGCAGTTCCGGCTCGTCCGGCCGCTGGGCCAGGGCGCGCTCCAGATCCTTCTCGGCGTCGGCCCAGCGCCCGGCGCGCTCGTATGAGACGCCGCGCATATACAGCAGGCGCCAGTCAACGTTCTCGCCCTGGCGTGCGATCACCGGGCTCAATACCTCGACGGACTCCGCCCAGCGGTCATTGGCGCGCAGCAACTCGGCCCAGGCGATCTGGCGGTCCGCATCTTGCGGCGCGGCCTGGGCCGTCTCACGCACGACGCGCAGGGCGGTCTCCTTGTCGCCTTCCGATTGGTAGGTCCAGGCCAACTTGCCTCGGGCCGAAGCGTAGAGCGGCGACTTCGTCGTCACACGCAAATAGGTCTCGCGCGCGGCCTCAACGTCGCCCGCCGCCCCGAGCAGATCACCGAGCATCACCCAGGCTTCGTCGCGTTGATCATCCAGGCGCAGCGCAAGGCGCAGATAGGCCAGAGCGATCTGACGCTGACGCTCGCCCATATAGACGGCCGAGGCGGCGATCAGGGCCTGCGCCGCACCCTGCTTCAGGGTCGGCGCGGACGGCGCGGACTTTCCGGCTTCGACACGCGCTAAAGCCGCGCGTAATCCCGCATCGTTCGAGCGAACGGCCAGCGCCTCCTTATACACCGACGCGGCGTCCAGCTTGCGGCCCCGTCGCTCCAGGAAGCCGCCGTAGTCCAGGCTGAACAGCGTGCCCGTCTGAGCATCCGTAGTCAGGGCCTTGAAGTCAGTCTCGGCCTCATCAAATCGGCCGGCGCGTTCATAGAGGTGGGCTTGCCCCAGAAGGCCGAAGACCTGCACCACGCGGTCGCCCCGTACTTCGGGCCGGACGACCGCCCCCTCCTTGTCGCCCGCCGCCGCCGCCGCCCAGGGCGCCAGCAGCGCCGCCGCGCCCGCGTGCGGGAAGGTGATGCGTCCGCCGCTCAGAGCCGCCTGCGCCTGCTTGGCGCGGCCCGAGGCCAGATCTTCGACCGCCACGACCAACTGGCCGAGGCGGTACGCCATCTGGTTCTCGCTCGCCTCGTCCGTGGGCGCCAGGGCGGCGGCGCGGCGCACTTCGCCAGCCAGCAGCGCGGCGGTGAAGGCGCGATCCTTCACAGCGGCGTCCCCGCCAAGTTGATCGGCGCGATCGAACAGTGCGGCGGCCTTACGACTGTCGCCGTCGTTCATCGCCGCCTGCCCCGCCAGGAACAGACCATAGGGCGTCGAGCTGCGCGCGACGCTGGAGACGATGACGTCCGAGTCCGAGAAGGCGTTCGCCTCAGGCGCCGCCTTGGGCGCTCCCGCGCAAGCGGCGGCGAAGACAAGCGGAGCAAGGGCGACAAGGCGGGGGAGCAACTTCATGCCTCCTACCTTGTCCCATTCCCGCGTCGCCGCAAGTGCAGGGTGTGCGGTCGCGCCTCACATATTGGGGTAGTTCGGTCCCCCGCCGCCCTCGGGCGTGGTCCAAACGATGTTCTGCGACGGGTCCTTGATATCGCAGGTTTTGCAGTGGACGCAGTTCTGGGCGTTGATCTGGAAGCGCGGATCGGTCCCCTGCTCGTTGTAGAGCACCTCGTACACGCCGGCCGGGCAGTAGAGGCGCGCCGGCTCGCCGTACTTGGGCAGGTTCACCTGGATCGGAACCGAGGGATCCTTCAGCTTCAGGTGGGCCGGCTGGTCTTCCTCGTGATTGGTGGCCGACAGGAAAACCGACGACAGCTTGTCGAAGCTGATCACGCCGTCGGGCTTTGGATAGACCAGCGGCTTGTGGTCCTTCGCCAGGCCGGTGGACGCTGCGTCGGTCTTGTCGTGCTTGATGGTGCCGAACACCGACAGGCCGAACAGGTGATTGGTCCACATGTCGAACATGCCCAGCGCGCCGCCGACGAAGGTGCCGTACTTGGACAGCAGCGGCTTGGCGTTGCGGACGGTCTTCAGCTCCTTCGCCACCCACGACTTTTCATAGGCGGTCTGGTAGCTGGTCAGCTCGTCGCCGGCGCGGCCGGCCTGCAGGGCGGCGAACGCCTCCTCGGCGGCCAGCATGCCGGTCTTCATGGCGTTGTGGCTGCCCTTGATGCGGGGCACGTTCACGAAGCCAGCCGAGCAGCCGATCAGCACGCCGCCCGGGAAGCTGAGCTTCGGCACTGACTGGTACCCGCCCTCGGTGATGGCCCGCGCCCCATAGGCGATGCGGCGACCGCCTTCCAGATGCTGGCGAACGGTCGGGTGATGCTTGAAGCGCTGGAATTCGTCGAACGGCGACAGCCAGGGGTTCTTGTAGTTCAGGTGCACGACGTAACCGATGGCCACGTAGTTGTCCCCGAAGTGGTACATGAAGCTGCCGCCGCCGGTCTTGTCGTCCAGCGGCCACCCCGTGGTGTGCTGCGCCAGGCCCGGCTGGTGCTTATCGGCGGGGATCTGCCACAGCTCCTTGATGCCGATGCCGTACTTTTGGGGCGAGCGGCCCTTGTCCAGCTCGAACTGATTGATCAGCACCTTGGCCAGCGAGCCGCGAACACCCTCGGCGATGAACACGTACTTGCCATGCAGCTCCATGCCAGGCTGATAGTCTGGCTTGTGCTCGCCGTCCTTGGCGACGCCGACTACGCCGACGACGACACCCTTCACCGAGCCATCGTCGCGATAGACCAGCTCCGAGGCGGCGAAGCCCGGATAGATTTCCACGCCCAGGGCCTCAGCCTGTTCGGCCAGCCAGCGGGTCAGGTTGGCCAGGGAGCCGATGTAGCAGCCGTGGTTGTGCATGAACGGCGGCATGGCGAACATCGGCAGGGACACCTCGCCCGCCTCGCCCAGCAAGATGAACTTGTCTTTGGTGACGGGGGTGTCCAGGGGCGCGCCGCGTTCCTTCCAGTCCGGGAACAGCTCCTTCAGCGCCTTGGGATCGATCACCGCACCCGACAGGATGTGGGCGCCGACTTCGGAGCCCTTCTCCACCAGCGCCACCGAGACCTCGGTCCCGGCCTTCTCGGCCATCTGCTTGAGCCGGATCGCCGACGCCAGACCGGCGGGACCGCCGCCGACGATGACGACGTCGTACTCCATGGATTCGCGTTCAATCGTTTCCGACATGGCCCTCTCCTCAACGCCGCGGCTGTGCCCCCGCCGCTTACGTCTGTTTGAATCGCTTATCGGGAAGCGACGCAAGGGCGGTCAAGACCTTTGCTGCAGTTGCGAAAGCTTCTCTAACAGGCGTGTGGAGCGCGAAAGCCGATCTTAAGCGGCCAGCACGTCTGCTCCAGGCCTTCCCTATTGACCCCGGGCGGCGACGGGTCTCACAGAGAAGAATGCACGCCGCCTCCGACATGCGCGCCGTCGAGAGCCTGCTCGCCTTCTGGGCCGAAGCGGGCGTCGAGGCGTCCTATGCCGACGCGCCCATCGACCGGATGGCCGAGGGCGCGGCGCTGCTCAAGGCGCGGCAGGCTCCGCCCCCTCCCCCGCCGATCCAGATGGCCGGCCGCGTTTCGGCTGCGCCGCAGACCGGCGTCGGCATCGCCGCCGCAAAGCAGGCCGCTGCAGCGGCCAACACGCTCGAAGAACTCGCCGAGGCGATCAAGGTCTTCGACGGTTGCTCCCTGAAGCTGGAGGGGGCCCGCCAGGCGGTGTTCTCGCGTGGCGATCCCGAGGCGCCCCTGATGATCATCGGCGAGGCGCCGGGCGCGGACGAGGATCGCGAAGGCGCGCCGTTTGTCGGTCGAGCCGGCAAGCTGCTGGACCGCATGATCGCCGCCGCCGGCCTGACCGACCGAGTGTTCATCACCAACACGGTCTTTTGGCGTCCGCCGGGCAATCGCACGCCAAGCCCGGCCGAGCAGGCCGTCTGCGCGCCGTTCGTGGAACGCGCCGTCGCCCTGTTGAAGCCGAAAATGCTGCTTTTGGCCGGCGGGGCGTCAGCCAAATCGATCCTCAAGACTAATGAGGGTATCCTGTCGATGCGCGGGCGGTGGTTCGAATGGACCCCAGAATCCGGCGGCGAGACCCTGCCGGCCATGCCGACCCTGCACCCGGCCTTCCTGTTGCGGCAGCCTGCAGCCAAGAAGAAGGCGTGGACGGACCTTTTGACGCTTTCAGAGCGGCTTGATCGTCTCGGCCGGCCCGGCTAGTCAAAGGACATCATCGGAAAAGGGCCGCACCAGAATCGCAAAAGCGAATGGGGCGGGAACAGACGGCATGAAGCGATCCGCGCGCATGCTGTTCATGGCCTTCGTCGCCGTGTTCAGCCTGAGCCTGACTCACGTCTCCGCCGAGGCGCGCCCCCGTAAGGGCCGCGCCGCAGCGGTTAAGGTCGATCGCGCCAAGCTGGCTCGCGAGGCCTATTACGGCGGCGACGTCAAACGCGCCTTCGCCCTTGCCGCCATGGCGGGCGAGCGCTGGATCGCCGGTCTCTCCGCCTTCCGCATGGGCCGCCCGAGCGAAGCCCAGACCTTCTTCCAGGCCGTCGCCGGCGATCCCAAGCAGGACGGCTGGCAGCGCGCCGCCGCCGCCTTCTGGGCCGCGCGTTCGGCCACCACCGCCGGCTCCCACGACCAGGCGATCGAGTTCCTGCAGCTAGCCGCCGCCGCGCCGCACACCTTCTACGGAATGATCGCCGAACGTCAGTTAGCGCTGGGCGGGACCCAGACGGCGGAAGCCGATCCCATCGCCCGATTGATCCGCGCTTCCTATTCCGGTCCTGCCCTGAAGGCCCCTATCGGCTTCGAGATGCCGACGCTGGAGCCTGCGGGCGGCTTCACCATCGACCGCGCCATGGTCTACGCCCTGGTGAAGCAGGAAAGCCGTTTCAACCCCGCGGCCGTATCGCATGCGGGCGCCGTGGGCCTGATGCAGCTGATGCCGGCCGCCGCGGCTCGCGCCGCCGGCGACGACAAGCTGCTGACGGACAACAGCCCGCTTTTCGATCCTTCCTTCAACCTGCGCGTCGGGCAAGACTATTTCACCTGGCTGATGGATCGCGGGCTTCAGAACCGCGACCTGCTGCGCGCCGTGGCCGCCTATAACGGTGGGCCGGGCACGCTGCTGAGGGCCGCCGAGAAGCTGGGGGCCGACTGCGATAGCCTGCTGCTGATCGAAAGCCTGCCGGCGCAGGAGACCCGCAACTACGTCGAGAAGGTCATGGCCAACTATTGGACCTACCGGAAGATGATGGGCGGCGAAAACCATACCCTCGACGCCCTGGCGCGCGGCGAGAAGCTGGCCGACGCCTCGCTCGACAAATGGTCGTTCTCAGCTCAATCGCCGTGGGCGGCCGCGCAGAGCATCGACAGCATTCTGATCGGCTCGCAGCAGTAAGCCGTCCTCCAGCTTCGGGCGACTGAACAGACCGGCCTTCCCCCAGGTCGCCGCCTTGCTCCCGTGATGGGCGATGTGGCGCGCGGCCTCCTCCTCCCATCCGGCTGGCAGGACCTTTCCAGGCCCCAGGATCAGCAGCCAGGGATGGCGCGCCGTCGCGCAGGCGTCCTGCAACGATCTCTCGACGATCTTGGCGCCGGTCTCCTCCGCGATTTCGATGATAGAGGGCTGGTTGGCGGGGGCGGCCAAGATCACCTCCTTCACGAACCCGTCCATCGCCATCGGCACAAGGGCCGCTAAGGTCCGGACAAGCCCGGCGGGGTCGTCGTTCGTGGGAATGATCACGCTCAGCATCGCCGGCCATGAAGCCCGCCCGCTTCGAACGGTCAAGGATCGTTCTTGTTATGTTCTCATCGTGCGCTAGAATGCGCCCATGGCCGCGCCTCTCAACTTCCAGCGCCTGAACGGCAAGACCGACATCAAGGGCCGGGGCGCCCGCTCCAACGTCACCAGCCGGTTCGACACTCTGAAGTCCGAAGAGTTCGACGACGGCTGGACTGCCGAGGACGACAAGCCCCGCGTGCTGTCGACCACCATCCAGCCGATGAAGTCCAAGACGATCATCGCGCGCAACGACAGCCCGGACATCAATTTCGACCGCTCCATCAACCCTTATCGGGGGTGCGAGCACGGCTGCATCTACTGCTACGCCCGCCCAGCCCACGCCTATCTGGGCCTGTCGCCGGGCCTGGATTTCGAGAGCCGCCTCTATTTCAAGCCCGTGGCCGGCAAGTTGCTCGACAAGGAATTGTCCAAGCCGACCTACAAGCCAGGCCCCATCCATATCGGCGGCGATACCGACCCCTACCAGCCGCAGGAAAAGCGGATGCGGGTCACCCGCGCGGTGCTGGAGACGCTGCAGCGGTTCAATCATCCCTTCTCGATCATCACCAAGTCGGCACTGATCACCCGCGACCTCGATATTCTGGGGCCGATGGGCAAGGCGAACCTGGCCCACGCGGCGGTGTCGATCACCACCCTGGAGCGCCGCCTGGCCCGCAGCATGGAGCCTCGCGCCGCGACGCCGGAACGCCGTCTGGACGCCATTCGCCAACTGACAGAGGCGGGCGTACCAACCATCGTCATGTTTGCTCCCTCCATTCCTGGTCTGAACGACCACGAGATGGAGGCGGTGCTGGAAAGGGCGGCCGAGGCGGGCGCCGTCGGCGCCGGCTATGTCGCCCTGCGCCTGCCGAGGGAGATCAAGGATCTGTTCCGCGAATGGCTGGCCACCGACCACCCCGATCGCGCCAGCCGGGTCATGTCCCTGGTCCGCCAGATGCGCGGCGGCCTCGACTATGACGCCGAGTGGGGCCAGCGGATGACCGGCCAGGGACCTGTGGCCGAGGTGATGAACCGTCGATTCAAGCTCGCCGCCGCGCGGCTGGGGTTGGACCGCCGCTGGGGCGCGCTGGACGTGACGAAGTTCGCCGTGCCGCCCAAGGCGGGCGATCAGATGAGCTTGTTTTAGGCATTCGCTCTCGCGCCCATCGAGGCGAGCAGCATGACCAGCCAGCAGAGCGCAAAGAAGACGAAGAGGTAGAGCCCCGAACCCAGGAAGCGATGCAGCACGCCTATGCCCTTGCACCGGACGTGCATCAGCACGAGGCCCACTGGCATGATCGCCATGGCGATGGAGAAACTGACGGTCACGGCCCACGGCGGCAAAGCGCCCCCAAACAGCCGTCCGAGCCCCATCCACATGGCGACCCACGCCATATAGGCGATTAAGGCGCCTGCTGGAGCCAACGCGGAAACCAGGTACCAACGCCCGACGGTCATGCCAGCCCCCGCTCAACCTGTGGCGGCATGACGCCAAGATTCGACCACGCCTGCTAGGTCTTCTCCCCCGCCAGGGCGGCGAAGGCGGCGTAGAAGACTTCATTCGGGACCAGCTCGGGGGTCAGGAAGCGCTGAAACAGCAGCCCTTCGGTCAGGGCGTGGATCGCCACAACCAGCAGATCCGCCGGCATGGGCAGTCCGCCGTCGTCCGCCACTGTCCGCAGCCAGGATGCGCCCGCCGCGAAGCTGAGGGCTGTCACCTCATGCACTTGAGCCCGGATTTGCTCATGGGTCAGGGTGTAGGCCATGCCGGTCAGGCGGCCGAAGGCGGCGGTTTCGCGTTCGGGGATCGCGGCGATGGAGGCCTCGGCCAGGGCGCGCATCTTTTCAGCGAAGCTGGTCCCGGGGCGGATCACCGGCTTGATCGGCGCCCAATAGGCCCCCGCCAGCGCCATGAACAGGTCGTCCCTGTTCTTGAAGTTGCCGTAGATCGCACCGCTGGTCATACCCGCGCGCTGGGCCACCGCCGCTAGCGTCGTGCGCTCGTAGCCATGCTCCCGGATAAGTTCACGGGTCGCTTCGAGCAGTTTCGCGCGGGTCCTCTGACGCTTGTCGCCCTTCGGAGCCCGTCGGCCGGATTCACTCATCGTCCTGCCCACATTGAATTAGCCATAGCTTATTTTATAGGAATCATATTTTATAACGAAGATATTTTTTATGGAGTTGCGCGTGACGGATCAGGTCGAGTCGATGCTGCGGGGATTGGTGATGGCGAGCGAGATCGCCGGCGCCGCGACCCTGGTCTGGCGTGACGGCGAAGTCGTGCAGGCTTCCGCGGTGGGCTGGGGGGATCGCGAGGCCAGCGTTCCGCTGACGCGTGACAGCCTGTTCCGCATCGCCTCCCTGACCAAGCCCATCACCTCGGTCGCCGCGCTCATGCTGATGGAGGAAGGCCGTTTCGAACTGGACGACCCGATCACGGTGTTCGCGCCGGAATTTGCTTCCCAACATGTGCTGCGCCGCTTGGACGGTCCGTTGAAGGACACCATCCCCGCAGATCGGCCGATCTCGTTCCGGGACCTCATGACCCACCGGGCGGGCATAACCTATGGCGCGTTGCATCCCGGCCCGCTGGCGGAGGCCTACAGCGCCGCCCTCGGCGGAGATATCGACAGCCATGTGGAGCCGGACGCCTGGATCGCCGGCCTCGCCGCCCTGCCCCTGATCGACCAACCGGGCGCGAGCTTCCACTACGGCCATTCCACCGATCTGCTGGGCCTGCTGATCGCTCGGATGGAGGGCGCGCCGTTGGGCGATGTGCTTGAGCGCCGGATTTTCCGCCCCTTGGGCATGAAGGACACCGGCTTCCTCGTGCCGGAGGCAAAGCGCGACCGCCGCGCGGGGATGTACGGGTTCGATGCGGAGGGAGGCCTTGTCAGGCTCTCCATCGCCCCTGGCGGCGCGACCGTGGCCGAACGCCCCGCCGACATGACCTATGTCTCAGGCGGCGCAGGTCTGTGGTCCACGCTAGACGATTACCTAGCCTTCGCGCGGCTATTCATCGGCGACGGCGCGGTCGATGGCGTCCGGCTCCTCAAACCTGAGACCCTGACCTTGATGAGGACCAACCATCTGACCAGCGAGCAACGGGCGGAAGCCACCACCCTGAACATGCCGACCTTCGCGCCCGGCAATGGCTTCGGCCTGGGCGTGGCGGTGGTCACCAATCCGCACACTGCCGCCGCGACCCACGGCAAGGGCGGCGTCGGCACGGTCGGCTGGCCTGGGGCCTATGGGGGCTGGTGGCAGGCCGATCCGACGGACGGGTCGGTGATGATCCTGCTTCAGCACAACATGGTCGAGCTGGAGGGCATGATGAAAGGACACGGCCTGGCGGGCTTCGCCGCCATCCAGCAGTTTCACGCCCTTGCGTCGGCCCTCTAGCGCGTGAAGACGCTGACCAGCTCGATGTGCGGCGACCACAGAAACTGGTCGACGGGCATCACCTTCTCCAGCGTGAAGCCGGCGTCGACCAGGGTACGTGCGTCCCGGGCGAAGGTCGCGGGGTTGCAGGAGACGCCCACCACCTTGGAAACCTTGGACCTCGCGATCTCGCCGGTCTGTTCGGCGGCGCCGGCGCGCGGCGGGTCGATGACCACGACATCGGTCTTGGCCAGTTCGGTGGACAGCACCGGACGGCGGACCAGATCGCGCGTCTCGGCCTTGATCGGCTTGAGGCCCGGGGCGGTGCCGATGGCGGCGTTCAGGGCGCGGATGGCTCCTTCGGTGAAGTCGACGGCATGCACCGCGCCGATCTCCGCCAGGCGGAAGGTGAAGGTCCCCGCCCCGCAATAGAGGTCAGCGATACGGCCCGCGCCCTGCGACGCCTCAACCGCGAAATCGACCATGGCCTTCTCCGCTGCCGGCACGGCCTGCAGGAAGGCTCCGGCGGGCAGGGCCACAGCGGCCGGGCCCATGCGCACCACCGCCTGGCGCTCGCCATAAATCGGCTCGCCCGCCATGGTCACCCGCGCGAAATTGGCGGCCTGTGCGGCTTCCGCCGCACGCATGCGGGCGTCGGCGGACAGACCCCCGCTCTTGCGCTCCACGCCCGTGACATCGACGTCGATCCCGGTCGCCGTCAGAGTGACGTGCAGGGTCGGAGCCGACTTGGGATGCTCCAGGAACGGTTCGGCCAGCTTGCGCAGGGCCGGAAAGGCCGCGACCAGGCGCGGATCGGAGATCGGACATTCGCTGATCTCGACCAGGTCCCACGACCGCCGCGCCTTGAAACCGATGCGGGCGCCGCCCTTCCCCTTGCGGGCATGTAGAGCCAGGCGCCGCCGCGTCGCCGGGGGCGAGGCGAAGGTCGGCAGGATTTCCGTCTCGATCCGCTCGCGGCCTAGCTGGATCCGCACCTGCTCGCGCTTCCACGCCAGGTAGGGGTCGCTGTCCCAATGCTGCAGAGCGCAGCCGCCGCATTCGCCGAAATGGACGCAGGCCGGCGACACACGCGCGGCGCTGGCCTGCAAAATCTCCAGCAACTCGCCGCGACCGCCCTCGACACGCGCACGTACGCGTTCTCCCGGCAGGGTCAGGGGAACGAAGGCCGGGCCTTCCGCGAGGCCGTCGCCTTGCGCACCGATGGCGTTGATGGTCAGGTCGAGGACCTCGGCGGGTTTGCCCATAAGCTCGGAACTTCCTCTGTCGCCGGCCATTTTCGCTTCACGGTGAAGCTAGGTGGGAGCGAGACCGCCGCCCTTAACACAGCCAGCCGCGGATCGCCGCCTCTCCGTTCTTGGACGATCCGGATGAACGAAGATGAACGAACCGCTCAAGCACCGTTCAGCTTCATTCATCTAACCAGACACCCATCAGCAGCGCTTCGGTCAAAAATCCGAGGCCACGCGGTCGGTAGGAGTAGCCTAGATGAAGACCATTCTCGCTTTCGCCGCGGCCATCGCGGTCACCGCCCCGACCTTGGCTATCCCGCAATTCGCCGTGGCCCAATCGGCTCGTTCCTACGGTTCGGGCGACGTCTGCCGCGCTGAGCAAAAACGCAAGGCCAACCAAGGCACCGTGATCGGCGGCCTGTCCGGCGCTCTGCTGGGCGGTGCGGTCGCCGGCAACGGCGCCAAGACCGAAGGCGCGGTTCTGGGCGGCGTCGTCGGCGCGGTGGCAGGCCACCAGATCGCCAAGGGCCGGGTGAAATGCGTGGACTATCCGCGCCGCGTCCAGGCTCGCCGCGACTGCCGCTGGGTCAACGAATACTATGGCGGCCGTAATCACGGCTTCGAGGTCTGCCGTGGCCGCGACGGCACGTGGCGCCCATCCGGTCGCGGCTAAGGCGGGTCGCGGCTAAATTTCGCCAACAACAACAAGCAGCATCATCGCTTCCTTTGGGGATAACGACATGAAGTTCCGCTCCAAGATCGCCGCCGGCTTTGGCCTAGTCGCTTCCGTGGCGGCCCTGGCCGGCGCTTCGGCCGCGCCGACCGTCGCGGCCGCGCAACCCGGTTACTACGACAGCCGCGGCGGCTACTATTACGACCCCTGCCGTCGTGACACGACCAACCGCGGCACCGCCGGCGGCCTGGTCGGCGCGGGCCTCGGCGCGCTGATCGGCAGCGGCGTCGCCGCCAAGGGCGTCCGCACCGAAGGCGCCGTGCTCGGCGGTCTGGTCGGCGCCTTCGCCGGCAGTGCAGTCGGCCGCAACGGCGCCGCCTGCGAGCCGGGCCAACGTGCGGCCTACACCCCTCCGCCGCCCCCGCCGGAAGTCGGCTATTACGACAACCGCGACTACTACGACCGCTATCAGGACCGTTACTCGGCCCGCTATGACGACCGCGAGCGCTTTGAAGATCGCGCCCGTCCGGTCGCCGAGGCTCGCGGCGACGCCGCAGGCTGCACCCTGGCCGAAAGCCCGATCCATCTGCCCGACGGGCGTATCCAAAAGCGCTTTGTCCGCGTCTGCCAAGACGCCCGCGGCGACTATCAGGTCGTCGACTAGGGCAGCCTACAAAGGCGCATCCCTCTTGAGGCGGGGCACCAGCGGTAGCCCCGCCTCTTTCTTTTCAGCGATCTCGCGTTAGGTGGCGGCCAAGCTGAGATAGCGCGCTGCGTTCGGGAGATGGCTGGAGCCCTTGCGGATCTGGCTGGGGTCCAGAGTGCTCATCCGCCGCCACAGTTTTTCAGGCTCGTTCGCGCCATAGCCAGCCCTAGCCGCGAAATAGAGCCCTACATAGTCGGCCTCGGCTCGAACGCCTGCGAGAAGGCGGCGTCGCCGATCGAGGCACCGATCTCGGCGAGATCGCCATCGCCGCCCAGGGCCGCGTCCAGCAAGGCGCCGCCGATCGCCCCGGCGACCCTGTTGATCTGCGATTTCTGGATATGGCGCATGACGTTGTGCGCGAGCTCATGGCCGAGAACGAGCGCGATCTCGTCATCGCTCTGCGCGAACCGGAGCATGCCGCGATAGTAGCGGACGACATCGCCATCCGCGGAAGCATTCAGGTCTGAACCATCCACGAGATAGAACGGATAGCCGCAGACCTGCTTGCCAGCGATGTCGAGATTGATCGTCTCGCCGTTGCGCAGGATCGTGAGGCGCTGCGATCCATGCAATGCGGCCGCCAACAGCCCCCTCGCCGACTTGCCGGCCTTGGGTCCTTTTGCCACCGGCGTGCCGTTCACCGCGAGAAGCACGTCCCCTCGACGCAGGCCGGCGGCGCCAGCAGGCCCCTTTTCATCAAGCCACGCGACCTGCGGCGAAGCGGAGACGCCGCGCACGGCCTTGGCCGCAGAGCGCATCTGGGCGGCGTAGTCATAAATCGTCTCGAAGGTCGCGCCGATCGACATGCCTCGCCGACGGCAAAGCTCCACGTTGGCGGAACTGATCCGATGCGCCACGCGATAGAAGCGCTCGTCCTCCGCCGACCGAACGCCGAGCACATACTCCTGCTGCCGCCGGATTTCCTCGTTCCGGGCGTCGATGCTGACTTCCGGTCCCTCGGTCACGGGCGTGGCGCAGCCGAGCAGGCTCGCTGCCGCCAGGGCGACGATGCAACGTTCCATGGCTCATTCCTCGAACAACCCGCGAAAGTTGTTCGACGAACGTTGTTATGGTAAAGCTGGGCGGATTGCCCAAACGAGGTGCTCGACAGCACCTTCGCCACCAAGGATCGGGCTGAGCGCCGTCTCGCTCACGATCCAGCCGCTGTCGGTCAGGAAGGCCAGCACGTCGGCGACCGCCTTCTCTCGCGCCGCCTCGTCCTTTACCAAGCCGCCCTTGCCGATGTTCTCACGGCCGACCTCGAACTGCGGCTTGATCAGCGCCACCAGATCAGCGCCCGGTTCCGCTAGCGCGAGCGCCGCCGGCAAGGCCTTGGCCAGGGATATGAAGCTGACATCGCTGACGATCAGTTGCGGCGCGTCCGGGACCAGCGCCGCATCCAGCGACCGCGCATCTGTCCCCGACAGATCGACGACCCGGTCATCCCCGGTCAGCTTCGCATGCAGTTGTTCACGGCCAACGTCCACGGCGTAGACCTTCGCCGCGCCGCGGCTGAGGCAGACCTCGGTGAAGCCGCCGGTGGAGGCGCCCACATCGACCACCGTCCGCCCCTCGACAACGATGGGCCAGAGGTTCAGCGCGTGATCCAGTTTCAGGGCGCCGCGCCCAACCCAGGGATGCGCCGCCTGCGCCGTGATCTCCGCGTCCTCGGCCAGCAAGTCGGAGGCCTTGGCCACCGTCGCGCCGTCCGCCGTCACCCGGCGGGCCTCGATGGCGGCGCGGGCCTTGGCGCGGCTGTCGAACAGGCCGCGTTCGACCAGCAGAATGTCGGCACGCTTCTTCATGCCCCTGCTTAGCGCCTCCTGCAGCCAGTGTCAGGGGTTGCGGAGCCCAAGGGTTACAGGTCAGCTTGAGACAAACGGGAGGGTTTGTATGTCTCTGCTTCGTCGCGATCTGCTGGCCGCCGCCACGGCTGTCGGCTGGGCTCCTGCCCTGCCCGCCGCCGCCAACACACATGCGCCCTGGACACCGGACGCGACCGAGATCGCCAGCCGCATCCGTCGCAAGAAGCTATCGTCAGTCGAGGCGGTGGAGACCGCCATCCGCCGCGCCGAGGCCCTTAACCCCAAGCTCAACTTCATGGTCACGCCCGACTATGAGCGCGCCATGGACAAAGCTAAGAAGGGCGGCCAGACGGGGCCCTTCGCCGGCGTGCCCTTCCTCGTGAAAGACTTGAACGACGTCACCGGCCTGCCCACCCGCTACGGCTCGCGCACCGGCGCCCGCGCCGAGGCGGCGAAGATGCAGGAGCCGTATGTGGACGCGCTGGAGCGCGCGGGTTTCATCATCATCGGCAAGTCGGCCACGCCGGAGTACGGCTTCCTGCCGACCACCGAGCCCCTCGCTTCCGGCCCCACGCGCAACCCCTGGAATCTGAACCGCAGCAGCGGCGGCTCTTCCGGCGGGGCGGCGGCGGCCACGGCGGCGGGCGTCGTACCTATCGCCCACGCCAATGACGGCGGCGGCTCGATCCGCATTCCCGCCGCCAACTGCGGCCTTTTTGGCCTGAAGCCTTCTCGCGGACGGATGATCGCCGGCCGGGCGCCCGCCCGCGCCATTGATCTGGCGGTGGAGCATTGCGTCTCCCACAGTGTGCGCGACAGCGCGGCCCTGTTCGCCGCTACCGAGAACACCGCCGCCGGCGCGCCGCTGGCGCCGGTCGGCTTCGTGCTTGAACCGTCCAAGCGCCGCCTGCGGGTCGGCGTGGTGGTCGAGGGCGGCACGGGTCTGAAGCCCGACGCCGAGGTGGCCGGCGCCGTGGACAACGCCGCACACCTGATGCGCGGCCTCGGCCATCAGGTCGAGCCGACTAAATGGCCTATCGACGGCGAACAGTTCGCCCGCGACTTCAACGCCATCTGGGGTTCCTCCGCCGCTGAGCTGGTCGGCATGCTGACCAGGGCCATGGGCAGGGCGCCGGACGCCTCGATCATGGAGCCGTTCTCTCTTTCCGTAGCCGAACTCGGCAAGTCGCCGCCCGGCGGCATGCAGGGCGTGCTCACCCGCCTGTCCGCTGCGGGCGTAGCCTACAACGCCTGGTTCGACCGCTACGACGTGATCCTGTCGCCGGTGGTAGGCAAACCGCCGGTGGAACTGGGCTACGTATCGGGCGACGTGCCGTTCGACACCCT
>CAJYMH010000021.1 GCA_913776195.1 uncultured Caulobacter sp. | reverse complement strand
GAGGGCCGCCCCCGTCATGCCGGCGAAGGAGACCCCCGCCTTGGCGAAGGCGAACAGCGGCAGCACGAGGAAGGCGTTGTAGGGATGGAGGTCGTGGATCGCCTCCTTGATCGGGCTCTGGCGGTTGTCCTTGCGCGCCTTGAGCGGAACGATCAGGGCGAAGGCGACCGCTGTGAGCGATGTGCTGAGGCCGGACAGAACCGTCAGATACCAGACCGCCGCGAAGCCAATCACCCAGAACGGGGCCGTCAGGCGGACGCGGGAGGCCAGCAGGCCGCCGACGGCCAGCAGACACGCCACGCCGGCCAGGGGCGCCCACTGCGCGCTTTCGCTGAACAGCAAGGCGATCAGGGCGATGGCGCCCAGGTCGTCCACGATCGCCAGCGTCAGGAGGAAAACGCGCAGCGACGACGGCAGGCCCTTTCCCACGAAGCCGAAGACGGCGAGGGCGAAGGCGATGTCGGTGGCCAGGGGGATCGGCCAACCGCCGGCCGGAGCCCCCACGAGGTAGTGCAGGGCTAGATAGACGGCGGCGGGGCCCGCCATGCCGCCGAACGCGGCCAGCACCGGAGTCGCCAGGCGGCGCGGATCGCTCAGCTCACCCTGTAGGATCTCGTACTTGATCTCCATCCCTACAACGAGGAAGAACAGGGCCATCAGCCCTTCCTTGATCCATTCGGAGATGGTCAGCTCAAGACGGATAGGACCGACCTGAAGGGTGTGAACGCTCTTCAGCCAATAGAAGTAGTCCCCAGCCCAGGGGGAGTTGGCGATGAGCAGGGCCGCGAGGGCCGCGAGCCCCAGGGCCGCGCCCGACGCGGCTTCGGTCTTCAGGAAATCGAGTGTGATCTTGCGCGCCACGGCGGCCTCCTTTGGGGATGACTGTCGTGACGCCAGGTTATCGACGGGCGTCGGACCGGATTCGCCCGGAGGGCGCCAGCCTGGTCGCCGAGCGACCTGATCTCTGCGGCTTTGATAGCCAAGCCAGTGCGCCGTTGTCGAGGGTTAAGGTCGGGACTTGCGTCCACATGGCCAGCCCGCGCATTTGCATCGCATGCCTGTTTCGCCCGCCTATCGCCCCGATCCCCGTTTCGCCGCCCTGGGCGCCGATTTCGCCGACGTGGTGGCGCCGGCGGATTTTCCGCAGACCATCTTGCGCCATCGCAATGACCGCGCTGCGGCGAGCGTGGGGCTGGAGACGCTGAAGGATGCCGAATGGCTGGCCCACTTCGCGCGGTTCGAGGCCTTGCCGCAGAACCAGCCCGCGCCGCTGGCCATGCGCTATCACGGGCATCAGTTTCGCACCTACAACCCCGAGCTTGGCGACGGACGGGGCTTCCTGTTCGCCCAGCTGCGCGAGACGGGAAGCGACCGCCTGCTGGACCTCGCCACCAAGGGTTCAGGCCAGACGCCGTGGTCGCGCAGCGGCGACGGACGACTGACCCTTAAGGGCGGGGTGCGCGAAGTCCTGGCGGCGACGATGCTGGAGGCGCAGGGCGTCCCGACCTCCCGCGCCTTCTCGCTGGTGGAGACCGGGGAGGCCCTGGTGCGAGGCGACGAGCCGAGCCCCACGCGGTCGGCGGTGCTGACCCGGCTGTCGTACAGTCATATCCGCTTCGGCACGTTCCAGCGCCACGCCTTCTTTGACCGCGCCGACCTGATCGGCCGCCTCGTGGAGCATGTAGTCGAGGTCTATTTCCCGCATCTGTCGGGAGAGGCGGACCTGCCGGCCGCCATGCTGGCTGAGACGGTGAAGCGCACCGCGAACATGGCCGCGCGCTGGATGGCGGCGGGGTTCGTCCACGGCGTGCTCAACACCGACAACATGGTGGTGACGGGCGAGAGCTTCGACTACGGGCCATGGCGCTTCATGCCGCGCAATGATCCGGCCTTCACCGCCGCCTATTTCGACCAGACGGGTCTATACAGCTTCGGCCGCCAGCCGGAGGCGGCGTTCTGGAACCTGCAGCAGCTGGCCGCCTGCCTGACCCTGGTCACGGGCTCGGACGGGCTGGTCGCCGCGCTGAACAGTTTCGACGTCGCCTATCGGGAGGCGTTGCGCGCGGCGGTGCTGGATCGGCTGGGCGTCGCCAGCGTCGGCGAGACGGAGGATGTCGCGTTGATCAGCGCCCTGTTCCGGGCGATGGCCGAGGCCGGAGACGCGGTGCGGTGGGAGCCGGTGTTCTTCGACTGGTTCGGCGGCGATGTTGGGCGGGCCATGGATGGCGTGCGGGGCGCAGCCTACGCGTCCGAAGGATTCACCGCGTTCCGAGACCTCCTGGCGGCGCACGTTCCCGTGCGGCCGGAGCGGTTGCAGGCGGAGTACTTCCAAAGGCCCGTGCCCGAGGAGCTGTTGATCGAGGAGGTCGAGGCCATGTGGGCGCCGATCGCCGAGGATGACGACTGGGCGCCGCTTCAGGCCAAGCTGGCGAGGATCGAAGCCATGCGCGCCGCCCTTCTGTAGCGCTTGGAACAACCCGCGTTTCGGCCGGTTGCCTACTCCAGTTGAAGGAGGACGCCATGCCACGCGGCGACAAGTCCAAGTACACCGACAAGCAGGAACGCAAGGCCGACCACATCGCCGAAGGCTACGAGGCGAAGGGGGTCTCCGAGAAGGAGGCCGAGCGACGCGCCTGGGCCACCGTCAACAAGGATGACGGCGGCGGCAAGAAGCCCGGCGGCTCCGGTCGCGGCAAGGACACCGGCCATCCAGCGGCCAAGAAGGGTGGGGAAGCCTCGGCCAACCGCTCGGCGGCGGAACGCTCCGCCTCGGCCAAGAAGGCGGCGACGACGCGCAAGCGAAACGCCGAGCACCACGCAGATCATTAGGCGGCTGAACCCCCGCTGAACCGCCATTTCAGATTCCTGGGTTAGGCTGTGCGTTAGCACTGCTGGCGGGCGCGTGGTCGCCCAGGGAGAATTTCATGAGCGACAATCGTCTGCTGCCGGCCGCCGTGGCTGGCGGTCTTCTGGCCCTCGGCGTTGCGGTGGGCGGCGGCCTGATCGGCGCCGGGATCGTGGACGCCCGCACCGGCGACCGCACGGTGACCGTGCGCGGTCTGGCCGAGCGTGACGCCAAGGCCGATCTGGCTGTCATGCCGTTGCGTTTCACCCAGTCCGGGGACGAGCTGTCCCAGGTCCAGGCGGCCATCGACGCCGACATCGGCAAGGTGCGCGGCTTCCTAGCGGCGCAGGGTTTCAAGCCCGAGGAGATCGACCTTGGCCGGTTGGAGGTGGTGGACAACAACGCCCGCGAATACGGCCCGCAGAATGTCCGCGCCCGCTACATCCTGGCCCAGACCGTTTCGGTCCGCTCCACCAATGTGGACCGGGTGCAGGGTACGACGCGGGCTCTGTCCGACCTCGTCCGACAGGGTGTGGTGCTGCAGGATTTCCGGGGCGCATCCTATGTCTTCACCAAGCTGAACGACGTGCGGCCGGCCATGATCAAGGAGGCCACCGCCAGCGCCCGCACCGGCGCCGAGCAGTTCGCCCGCGACAGTGGAACCGACATCGGCGGCATCAGCAAGGCGACGCAGGGCTCCTTTGAAATCCAGGCGCGTGATCAGGTCGGCGATCAGGGGCCGGACGCCTCGATCATGAAGCGCCTGCGAGTGGTGACGACGGTGACCTATGCGCTGAAATAGATGGCGGCGGCGCGGTTATGATGACCTATCAGGTCATCGCAACCGCGATGCGGAGGTCCTACATCAGTGGACAAAGGAGGCGTGGGCGCGACGGTATGTCGATGTCCGAATCCCGCGAGCGCGTCGTCGGCGTGAGTGCGAGAACGCCCGAAACCGAGAGATGAGCCCGGAGCCGCCGATCATGACCACCGCCGCCGATTTTCGCCGTCTGCACCAGGATGGCCTGCTGATCCTGCCCAACGCCTGGGACGCCGGCAGTGCTCGCCTGGTCGAAAGCCTCGGCGCCAAGGCGGTGGCGACCACCAGCGCCGGAGTCGCCTGGACCCATGGCTACAAGGACGGCGACCAGATGCCGTTAGCGCCTTTGCTGCACACGGTGAAGACCATCGCCCGGGCGGTTTCGATCCCCTTCAGCATCGATATGGAAGGCGGCTACGGCGCCTCGATCAGTGAGGTTGTGGAGTCTGTCCTGGCTGTAGCGAGCGAGGGCGCGGCGGGCATCAATATCGAGGACGGTCTGGTCGGGCCGGGCGAACTGGCCGCCCGCATCGCCGCCATCCGCGAGGCCTTGGACAAGCGTGGTCTGGACCTGTTCATCAACGCCCGCACGGACGTCTATCTGCGCGGCCTGGCGCCGAAGGGCGAGCAGGTCGCCCTGTGCCTGGGCCGGGCCAGCGTCTATCGCGACAGCGGCGCTGACGGAATCTTCACCCCAGGCGTGACCGATGTGGCCGAGATCACCGAACTGGCCAAGGATTCGCCCCTGCCGCTGAACATCATGGCGCGTCCGGGTCTGATCGACGCGACAGAGCTGACGAAGTTGGGTGTGCGTCGCCTCAGCGCCGGCAGCGCCATCAGCGAGGCCGTGTTCGCCCACGTGGCGCGGCTGGCGGACGGCTTCCTGAAGACTGGCGTGTCCGACGGGGTCACCGCCGACACCATGCCCTACCCCGCCATCAACGCCCTGATGCCGGAGGCCTGAGGTCTAGGCGGTCGCCCCCCCCCCCGGTCCGCAGCATCCGTTCGACCCGGCCGGCGAGGTCGGCGACGGCGAAGGGTTTGGTCAGGACTTCCATACCCGGCTCGATGTGACCGTGGTTGAGGACGGCGTTCTCCGCATAGCCGGTGATGAACAGCACCTTCAGGCCAGGGCGCAGGGTGCGGGCGGCGTCCGCGACCTGGCGGCCGTTGAGACCGCCGGGCAGGCCGACATCGGTGATCAGCAGGTCGATGCGCGCTTCCGACTGCAGGATTTTGAGGCCGGCGGGACCGTCCGCCGCCTCGGCGCAGGTGTAGCCCAGTTCGGCCAGGGCGTCCGTGATCAGCATGCGGATGGTGGGCTCGTCATCGACGATCAGCACCGTCTCGCCGGCGCCGGCATGCGCATCGAGCATGGCCTGCCCGTCATGCTCCGTCGCATCTTCGTCGCCGAAGTGCCGCGGCAGGTAGATGCATACCATGGTGCCCTGGCCGAGCTCTGAATAGATGCGGACGTGGCCGTGCGACTGGCGTGCGAAGCCATAGACCATGGACAGCCCCAGGCCCGTGCCTTCGCCTATTGGCTTGGTGGTGAAGAAGGGGTCGAAGACTCTTTCCTGTATCGCCTTGTCGATCCCGACGCCGGTGTCGCTGACGCAGACGGTGACGTACTGGCCCGGGTCCATGCCGCGCTCGGCGGCGGTGCGCTGGTCCAGCCATTTGTTGCCGGTCTCAATGGTGATCTTGCCGCCGCCGGGCATGGCGTCGCGGGCGTTGATGCACAGGTTGAGGATGGCGTTCTCGAGTTGATTGGCGTCGACCAGGGCGGGCCAAAGACCGGCGGCGGCGACCGTCTCCACCGTGATCGAGGGGCCGACTGTTCGCTGCACTAGATCGACCACGTCGGTCATCAGCCGGTTGATGACGACGGCCTTGGGCGACAGTGTCTGGCGGCGGGAGAAGGCCAGCAGGCGATGGGTGAGGGCGGCCGCGCGGCGGGTCGCGCCCTGACCGGCGGCCAGATACCGCTCCACATCGTGGGAGCGCCCCTGAGCCAGTCGCGCCCCAATCATCTCGAAGGCGCCGGAGATACCCGCCAGCAGGTTGTTGAAATCGTGAGCGAGGCCCCCCGTGAGCTGGCCCACGGCCTCCATCTTCTGCGCCTGGCGTAGGGCCTCCTCGGTCTCGCGCAGGCGGGCCTGCTCCTCCAGACGCTCGGTCACGTCATAGACGAACTGGTAGGCGCCGATCTGTTCGCCGTGCTCGTTGCGCAGGACGCCGAAGCGCATCTCATAGGGCCGTCGGTCACGTCCCGGATCGCCGAATTCGCCTACCTCGGCGAACTCTTCGCCGGCCATGGCGCGGGACCAGACCGCGCGCACCGCCGCTTGGCTTTCAGGCTGATCGGCCAGCGCGTCGAGTATGCTGTCTCCGACCTTCGGCGTGACGCCGAAGATGCGCTCGAACTCCCGCGCGGAGGCGCCGTTGATAGCCAGCCACCGATAGTTCAGGTCGGCGACCTGGACGAAGGCGTTGGTCCCCTCGACGATGTCGGCCAATATCTTGCGGCCGGCCAGCGCGTCGGCGACCCGCGCCTCCAGCGTCTCGTTCAGCTTGCGCAGGGCGGCCTCGGCCTTCCGGCGCTCCGTCACATCCTGGAACAGGACCGCCACCTGCTTTCGGCTCGGCGGCTCAATACGGAAGGCGGACAAGGACAGGTGGCGGCCGGTGGCGACCAGCTCCTGCTCGAACCGGATCGGCTCGCCAGTGGCGAGCACCGCGCCGTAGCGCGCGACCCAGGCGTCGGCTTCTTCGGGCACCATCTCACGCAGCTTCTGACCGACCACGTTGGGGATGCCCGCGTGCAGGGCGTAGGCGGCGTTGGCTTCGATGTGGACGTAGTCGCTGAGGGGGCCCTCGGGACCATCGAAGAACTCGATGATGCAGAACCCCTCGTCCATGGTGTCGAAGAGGGTCTGGTACTGCTGAGCGTCGGCCTGTTGCTCCCGAAGGGCGAGGCGCAGGTCCAGCTGGCTCATCACCTGGCGGGCGAGGACCTGAAGCGTGCGCTGCTGGAGGGGGGTGAGAGCCTTGGGTTCCGTGTCGAGCACGCAAAGCGTGCCGATGGGGAGGCCCTCGGCGGTCTTGAGCAGGGCCCCCGCGTAGAAGCGCAAATGCGGCTTGCCGGTCACCAGGGGATTGCAGTCGAAACGGCTGTCCTGGGTGGCGTCGGGGACGAGAAGGAACTCCTCCTCCAGGATCGCCTTGGCGCAGAACGAGGTCTCCAGCGGGGTCTCGCGTACGCCAAGGCCGACCTCCGCCTTGAAGAACTGGCGTCCCTCGCCGATCAGGTTGACGACGGCGATGGGCGTCCCGCAGATCTCGGCCGCCAGCTGGGCGATCTCGTCGAAGGCGGCTTCACGCGGCGTATCGAGGATGTCGTAGCGAGTGAGGGCTTGTAGGCGGCGGGTCTCGCGGTCCAGCGGATCGACGTCGTGCATCGTATCGGACATCCGCGCCACCGTTCCCCCGTGTGTAGGCGAGCTATAAAGACCCTGGGGTCGACGCGCTATGACGCATGAACGCGCGTCGGGTTCCCGCCATTGTCACTCTTGACCGGCGATGCGCGGGCCAGACCCCGCGCGGCGCTGGCCACCTCCGACCAGGTGACCTCGAAACCTGCGTCGTCTCCATAGTACGGATCGGCCACCGATTGCCCTGACCGTCCCGCATGGTCGAGCATCAGGCTGAGCTGCGCGGTGGCGTCGTCGGGGCGGATGAGCATCAGGTCCGACAGGTTGTCGGCGTCCTGGGCGACGATATGGGTGAAGCGGCGGAAGTCGTCGGCCTTCACCTGGCGGCCCTTGTAGCGACTGATATCGACGCCATAGCGCAGGGCCACCGCCTGGGCGCGTCGATCCGGCGGATGGCCCACATGCCAGCCGCCCGTGCCGGCGCTGTCGATCTCGACGTCCAGGCCGATGCGGTCCGCCTCCGAACGGAAGGCGGCCTCGGCCAGCGGGGAGCGACAGATGTTCCCCAGACAGACGAAGAGGACCGACGCGCGCGGCATCCGGCCGTTCTAGGCCTTGGCTTTCTGCGCGACGTAGCGATCAACCTCTTGTGCCAGCACATCCAGCGGAAGACCGCCATTGGCGAGCACCGCGTCATGGAAATCGCGGATGTCGAACTTGGCGCCGAGGGTCGTGGTCGCCTTGGCCCGCAGCTTGGCGATCTCCAGCTGGCCGATCATGTAGCTGGTCGCCTGGCCGGGATTGTTGATGTAGCGGTCGATCTCCTTGTTGATGTCCCGCTCGGAATTGGGGGAGTTGTCGCGGAAGTAGGCTACCGCCTGCTCGCGGCTCCAGCGCTTGGCGTGCAGGCCGGTGTCGGTCACCAGGCGGATCGCGCGCCACAGCTGCAGGCTGAGCATGCCGAACTCGGCATAGGCGTCCTTGTAGCCGCCCATCTCCTTGGCGAGGCGCTCTGAGTAGAGACCCCAGCCTTCGGAATAGACGCCGTAGCCGCCGGTGCGGCGGAACTTCGGCACGCCGGGCAGCTCCTGCGCTAGGGCGATCTGGAAGTGGTGGCCAGGGGCGCCTTCGTGGAAGGCGATAGCCTCCCCCTGTGGCTTCTGCACCTCGTTCATGTCGGCGAGGTTCACGTAGTAGATGCCGGGGCGCGAACCATCGAGGGTGGGGGCGTTGTAGAAGGCGACTGCAGCGGTCTCCTGCCGCCACTTCTCCACCGCGCGGACCTCCAGCGGCGCCTTGGGCAGGCGGTGGAAGAACTTCGGCGCCTCGCGCATGGCCAGGGCGATCGTCGCGCGGCCGTCGGCCAGGTACTGCTCCCGGCCGGCGTCGGTGTTCGGATACTTCAGCTCCGGCGCCGTGCGCACGTGCTTGAACAGATCTTGCAGGGAGCCGGTAAAGCCGAGGCGCGGCTTAAGCGCCTCCATCTCCGCGTGGATGGCGCGCACCTGCTCCAGACCGATCTTGTGGATCTGGTCGGCGGTCAGGTCGGTGGTGGTCGAGAAGCGCAGGCGGCTGGCGTAATAGGCGTCTCCGTCGGGCAGGCGCCAGGCGCCGTCATTGCTCTTGGCCTGAGGCTCAATCTCGTCGAGCAGGGCGAAAAACACATCGTAGCCGCGCTTGAACGGCCCGGTCAGGGCGGCGCTGGCTTCGGCGGTCAGGGCCGCCTTTTCGGCGTCCGGAATCTGCAGCCTGGCGACCTTGGCCTTGAAGTCGGCGAAGACCGGCGTGTCGGCGCCGCTGGTGAAGGGCGCGCCGACCAGCACGGCCTTGGCGTCGCCGCGCGCGGGCGTGAAGACCATCTTCGGCGGGACGATGCCCATGCGCGCCTGTTCACGCACATTGACGGCGACCTCGCCCATCACCCGCTCGACCTCGGCCAGTCGGGCCACGTAGGCGCGGGCGTCCGCCACGTTGTCCACGCGATGCCGGTTGATCAGCATGACCGGAAGGTTGCCGGCCGGCGTGCCGTTGGTGGAGATCGGGAAGAAGTAGCGGCGCCAGCGATAATTTTCCCGCTGGTTGGCCACCGAGCGTTCGAAGAGCTGGTAGCTCAGCTGTCCGGCATGGCTCAGGCGGCTCGGCTGGAACTCGACCTTCATCCTGGCCAGATGGCTTTCGGCAAGGGCCAGGGCCTTGGCGCGGCCGGCGTCGGTATAGTCGTTCAGCTTGTTGTTGTCGGTCTTCAGGCCCAGGCCCGTCATGCCTTCCGGGCTGAGCGCCAGGGACTCGTCGAAGGCCTTGTCGAGGAAGGCCAGCAGACGAGCGTCTTCGGCCTGCGTATCGGCGGTTTGGGCTTGCGCCTGGGTGGCGACAAGGGCGGCCATCGGCAGGCCGAGAAGGAGCGGGCGGCGGGTGATCATCTGGGTCATGGCGCAGACCCTACACCGTCTTTCCAAACGCGCCGCAGAATTGTGCCGCTTGAACGACGGTCTCCGAAGCGGCCCAGGACGCTCTGCGAAGGAAGGCGAACATCCGACTAGCGGCTGAATGTTAAATACCACTGTTAGCTGTGCGTTGACTCCACAACAATCTAGAGCGTTAACTTCTCCCGGGCATAGGGGGAGCGGCGCCATGGCGGACGCTGGAGCGAGGTCGCGCAAGGCGGAAGCCACCGACCTCGAGATTTTCAAGCTGAGACTGAATAGTCGCCGGGCCTATGTCGCCGGCGGCATCGCCGTGCTGGCGGCAGGCGCAGTGTGGATGGGCGTCGCCTTCCTCATGCAGTCCGGCAACCATTCCCATTCCCACTCCAACGCCGTCTGGTTCATCGCCCTTCTGGTGATTTTCATGGCGGCGCTCGCCACGACGGCGGCGGTGTTCGCGGGCTTGCGGATGTCGAGCCCCAACGAGGCGTTCGGCCTGCCGTCGGGCTCCATCCGCGCGCTGCTGGCGGTCGGGATCATGGTTCTCTTCGTGGTGTTCGGCCTGCAGTACCTGATCGATCCCGCCGGCCAGTCAGCCCCCGCCGACTATGGCGTCGCCAGGGTGGACGCGGCCAAGGTTGACGCCGAACGGGCCCGATACGAGCAGCAGGGCTTCAAGGTGATCGTCCGCAGTCCTGGAAGCGCCGAGAGGACCGTGAACGGCGTCACGACGCCGGCCGTCGAGGCGCAGCTCCAGCTTCTTCAAAGCACTGGGCGCAGCGTCGAGGATCGGGATCTGATCAAGCAACTGCTGACGGCGATCATCACCCTGCTGACCACGGTGATAGGCTTCTATTTCGGCAGCCGCAGCGCCGAGGCCGCGCGTGACAGCGCGCAAGGCGCGCCGCCTCCGAACATCCCGCCCGAGTTGGCGGTGCGCAGGGAGAAGCTGGGGACCGCCCTTGAAGCATTGAAGACCGATCTTGAGGCGCGCACCGTTGAACTTTCGCGGATCAAGCAGTTGCCCGCGCCCGCCGATGCGACAGAGGCTGCGAAGCTCGCGGACCTTAAGGGAGCTGCGGAGGTCAAGGCGACGGAGCTGGAGCAGCAGCGTCAGGCCGCAGCCGACGCCCTGGCCGACTTCGACAAGGAAGCGGCCCAACTGGCCAAGAGCGAGCGCGCAGACGTCAGGGCCGTGCACGAAGGCAAGGGACGCGAGCAACTGGCGACCGCGGAAAAGGCCATCGAAGCGCTGAAGACCGGCTTCGGCGTCTTCGCCCTGCAAATGGACGTCCTGCGAGACGAGACGGCGGAGGGCTGAGGCATGAGCCATGCGATCTATATCGTCACCGCCAACGCGCTGAACCTGCGGGCCGCGGCTTCCGCGGTGGCGGACAAGCTGGGCGTGATGCCTGCCGGGGCGATGGCTGTCCGCGACGGCGACAGCACCGATCCAGCCTGGCTGAAGGTGGTCTGGAACGGCCTTCAGGGCTACGCCGCCGCCAAGCACCTGCGTCTGCAGGGAAACGCCCTGCCGCCGCTTTCACCCGTCTCGCCAGCGTCGCCAGCGATCCCGGCAGCGCCGTCGGTTGAGGCGCGTGATCGTGATATGGCCCACCTGCATCCGGTGGTGCGGACCGCGGTCACAAAGGTGCTCGAGCATCTGAACAGCAAGGACATCCCCTTCGCCATGTTTGAAGGGTACCGCACGCCTGAACGCCAGGCCTGGCTTTACGGCCAAGGACGCACGCGGGCAGGCGGCGTCGTCACCCACGCCGAGGCCTGGGAGTCCTATCACCAGTATGGCCTGGCCTGTGACCTGGTGCTGTTCGAGAACGGCCGGTGGAGCTGGGACGACAGCGGCCCCAGGCGGGCATGGTGGACTGAGATGCAAAAGGTCGCCAAGGACAACGGCCTGCGCAGTCTGAAGTTCGAACTGCCGCATGTGGAGCATG
This sequence comes from uncultured Caulobacter sp., assembly GCA_913776195.1. Classification (GTDB taxonomy): domain Bacteria; phylum Pseudomonadota; class Alphaproteobacteria; order Caulobacterales; family Caulobacteraceae; genus Caulobacter. The sequence continues at coordinate 276,980 of CAJYMH010000021.1, read as the reverse complement.
CCGGACCAACCTGGCGCGAACTGCAGGCCGGCGCCGCGTTGCCGGACGGCGGCGATCTGAGCTGGTTCGAAAACTACAGCCTGGCGGCTCTTCGCTGGCGCAAGGGCGGACGGGGACCGTCGGCGCCGCCCGTAGAGTATGCGGAGCGGCCGGGATTGCCCACGGCATAGCGTCGGGAAGGGCGCCCTCCGGGACGCCCTTCGAAGTCGATGGTCAGGCCTTGATGAAGGCCAGGATGTCCGGGTTGATGATTTCGGGATGGGTCGTGGCCATGGCGTGCGGCAGACCCTTGTAGGTCTTGAGCGTGCCGTTCTTCAGCAGCTTGGCGGCCAGCGGCGCGGAGTCCGCGTAGGGAACAATCTGGTCGTCGTCGCCGTGCATCACCAGCACCGGGACGGTGATCGCCTTCAGATCTTCGGTGAAGTCGGTTTCCGAGAACGCCTTGATGCAGTCGTAGTGCGCCTTGGCTCCGCCCATCATGCCCTGGCGCCACCAGTTGTCGATCATGCCCTTGCTGACCTTGGCGCCCGGCCGGTTGAAGCCGAAGAACGGGCCGGTGGGGATGTCGTAGTAGAACTGGGCGCGGTTGGCGACGAGGGCGGCGCGGAAGCCGTCGAACACCTCGATCGGCAGGCCGCCGGGGTTCTTGGCCGACTTCACCATCACCGGCGGCACGGCGCCGATGATCACGGCCTTGGCCACGCGGCCGCCCGAGCCGTATTTGGCCACGTAACGGGTTACTTCGCCGCCGCCGGTGGAGTGGCCGATGTGGATGGCGTTCTTCAGGTTCAGCTTCTCGGCCAGAGCGGCGACGTCGGCGGCGTAGGTGTCCATCTCGTTGCCGGTGTCGGTCTGTGTGGACCGGCCGTGGCCCCGCCGGTCATGGGCGATCACGCGATAGCCCTGGGCCAGGAAGAACATCATCTGGTTGTCCCAATCGTCGGCGCTGAGCGGCCAGCCGTGATGGAAGACGATGGGCTGGGCCGTCTTGGGCCCCCAGTCCTTGTAGAAAATCCGCGTGCCGTCCTTGGTGGTGACGAAGTCGCTTTCCATGATCTTGGCTCCAGTGGGCGAAGGAGAGGCCGCGGCGGCCGCGCCGCCGCCGATGGCGGGCAGGGCGGCGGCGACGCCAGCGGCGAGAAGGAGATTGCGGCGAGACGCGTCTGCGGTCGTGGTCATGTCTGGTTCCCAAGCAGTGCGAGCAAGGCTCGTTTCCGATGGCGGCAATCTGACGGGCTACGCTGGCGTCGAATTGGACGCTCGACCACTATTTGTACGCAAACGCGCTACAAATCGGTGTCAGGAGTCGCGTTCCGAGGCGCCTGGGCCAGGGTTCTAGCCACGAGGTCTGCATGGCTGAGAACAAGGAACCTGCCGGCGTCGGTGATCACCTGGATCGACGCTTCTGGCAGCACCTGCCGCCAGTAGGCGGCGACCTCGTCAGGATCGTGAATGAAATCGTGAGCCCCCTGCAACACACGCCAGTTGCGGGCTTCCGGCAGAGGCGGCGAAGCCCAACCTAATAACGCCGTTTGTTCCGCCACATACCCGGCCACGCGCCCGGTCGCGAATGGGCGGACGGCGGCGGCGAAATCGGCGTAGACACGGCCCTGGGACATCACCGCCACGTCCGGCGGGCTTGTCGCCATGGCCTTGGCCAAAAGCCGCCAGGACCGTTTGGGCGTCATGTGGCTGGCCAGGGTCCAGGCGAATTTCTCGATCAGGTCCGGATGGCGGAAGAAGGTCTCCTTCACCGCCCCGATCACGCCCGTGCGGCGGCCGTGACTGGTAGGCGGATCAGGGTTCACCAGCAGGACCTGGCCGATCAGTTCGGGGAGGTCGTGAAGCAGGGCGACGGCGACCTGAGCGGCGCCGCGTCCCAGCACATCGATCTGCTTCAGCTTCAACTGAGCGCAGACAAGAGCAACGTCCTCGCAGGCGGCGCCGAAGGGATCGCTGCGCCACGCTGGATCAGCCGGCGGGTCGGTTAGCCCGAAACCGGGACGATCAATAGCCAGAGGCCGGAAGCCCTTGGCCTGCAGAGCGCGCACCAGGACACCAGGGACCGCCCGCGTGGCGGAGCTGGTGTGCAGCACCACAACCGGGCGCCCCCAGCGTGGGCCATAGTCGCTGATCGCCACGTGTGTTCCGTCAGGCCGGGGCAGCAGGCGCAGCGGTTCGATAATGTCCGGGTCGGTAGGGACGGCCCCTTGAACCGCGTCGGTCAGCATCGCCAGGGCGCGCGCCTCGGTCACCAGCTTGGACAGTTCGGCGGCGGTGCGTACGCCCAGGGTCTCGAAGATGCGGTCGAGCTGCTTCTTCGCCACGGCCTCGGACATGCCGGCCGCCTTGGCGGCCTCGCTCCGGCTCAGACCTTGGGACAGAGCCAGGACCAGGGCCGCTTGGCGCTGCGACAGCCGCCAGATGTCGGCCAGCATGGCTTCGCCGTCGCGGCCCACCGGCCAGACGCCGAAGGACAGGCGGACCAGGCGTTCGATGAAGGCCGAAAGACGCGGCGCGCCGACCCGACGCATGGCGTCGGCCACGACCTTGCGCGCGGTCTCGTAGGCGATGTCGGCTTCCCGCGCCGCACCCTTCACCGAGCCCGTACGGACGAGGCCCAGGGCGACCCGCCCCTGCAGCGGCGTCAGGCCGAAGGCGTCGCAGGCGTCCAGCAAGGCCTCACCGCCGCTGATGGCGCCGGCGGCCAGCACCACGATCGCGGCCTTGGGCTCGCGGACGGCTTGGGCGACGCCGGCAGGCAGCGCCCAGTCACGGGCCTGATCGGCGGGGCCGTAGGCCACGGCGGATCGGGCGCCGCCCGTCTCGTCGGTATTGGGGACGATAAGGGTCTGGTGGGTTGCGAGGACCTTGGCCACCGTCTCGGCGTCGATGGGGTCGTGGTCCCGGGACGACTTGAAGGCCGCTGTAGCGAACAGGATCGCCCCCCTTCGGTCGAGGACGGCGGCTTCCATGCGGTCCACGCGAACCAGGGAATGTGGCCGGATCTCCTCAGCCAAGCCGGTGGTGAAGGCTCTTGATCCTGCGCGCGCCGACGCGGTGACCGCGCCTGGCGTCTCCAGCCAGGGGTCCAGGGGGCCGGGCTCGCCGACCGCGCCTTCCGCGCCGGGCCTCAGCCTGTCCAAGAACGTGCTCCCAACACCGGGCTCCGCCGCAATTCATCGGCATACCGCCAAACTCTGATCTCTAAGCCAAGAGCGGTGTTGGGGAAACTTGAACCGGCGCCGCATTCAGCCGTCGATGTCGAGTCCCAAGGCAAGGCGACCGGCGTAGCGTAGCTGCGGCTTCTCCTGCAGGGGATGGAAGCGCGCGGCCTGCACGTCGCGGAACGCGCGTTCCAGGCCAAGCTCGCGATAGAAGGCCGCGCCGCCGGCGGCCTCCATCGCCTTCTCCACCGTGCGTATGCAAGCCTGCCCCGCCAGGGTGCGTCCGGTCATGGCGCGGTTGGTGGCCAGAGGGCCGGGCGTCTGCGTCTCGGCGTTGCGGATCATGTCCTCGACGCTCATGCGGGCCATGGCGAAGGCGTTTTCCATTTCGCCGACGAGGGCGATGGTCGTCTCGTCCTCGCCGCGGCGCCGCGCTACGGTCAGCGCGCGGTCTCGCGCTCCTTCGGCGACGCCCAGATAGGCCGAGTAGATGATCGGAAAGGCCAGCATGGAGATGGCGTGGAACAACGGGTGCCACGTCCCCTGCGGCCGACGGCCGGAGACGGCGGCGTCGGGAACGAACACGCTGTTCAGCTCCACGTCGTGGGAGCCGGTGCCGCGCATGCCCATCACCCGCCAGGTGTCGAGCAGGCGCACTCCTTCAGCCTTGAAGGGCACGGCGAAGTGCAGCACCGTCGGCCCGTCCGCAGGGTCATCGTAAACCGCGCTGGTCATCAGCAGGTCGCCGGCCGGCGCGCCGCTCGAGAACGCCTTGCGGGCGGTGACCCTAAAGCCGCCCTCGACCTTCACGGCCTCGCCGGCGCCTTTCAGCCAGTCCGACCCGCCGCTTGAGATCAGCACCAGATCCTCGGCCGCCACGCGTTTCAGCAGGCCCTCGGTGGGCGCGCCCTGGTTGCACCCGCGCCAGACTGCGACGGCCACCAGATGGGAGTGCATGGCGTAGGCGAGGGCGGTTGATCCGCAGCCGGCCGCCAGCCGGCGGACCATGTCGCACAGCTCGGCATAGGTGGCGCCGCCGCCGCCTAGTTCCACGGGCACGTGCGCCTTGAAGAAGCCTTCCCGCTTCAAAAGCCCGAAGCTGTCGGCGACGAAGCTGTCGTCGGCGTCGTGGCGAGCCGCCGCCGCGGCGAGCTCCCTGGCCGCCAGGTCGGCGCGGGCCAGCCAGCCCATCGTTGCTGATTTCATCTTCAATGCCTGCGCCATCGGGGCGTCCTTCCCATCGGATTTCGTTGGGCGGACATTTGTCGGTTCTTGCCGGGGCCATCCAGTTCAGGAACTGAATCCGCCGCTACAGAAACTGAACTGGAGATCGTTGTTATGCGAGTCTAGCTTGCCTCATGGTGGAGGGATGGATGGCTCAAGGATCTTATCGTCAGTTTTGTCCGGTCGCGATGGCGGCCGAAGTCTTGTGCTCTCGTTGGACGATCGTGCTGCTACGAGAATTGATCGCCGGCTCGACGCGGTTCAACGACCTGCGCCGGGGCGTGCCGCGCATGTCGCCGGCCCTGCTGTCACAACGCCTGAAGGACCTGGAAGCGGCCGGTATCCTGCGGCGCACGTCGTCGCGCACGGAGCCCATGGCGGCGGAGTACCGCCTCACCGAGGCGGGGCGCGAGCTGGGACCTATCGTCGAGGCGTTCGGCGTTTGGGGGCAGCGGCGCATCGATGCGGAGGTTTCGCTGCAGCACCTCGATGCTCAGTTGCTCATGTGGGACATGCGCCGGCAGCTGAACACGACGCCCATGCCGCGCAAGCGCAGCCTGATCCAGTTCGTCTATCCAGAGCGTCCGGCCAGCGAGCGTCACTGGTGGCTCGACGTGGATCCGGAGGCGGGAGTGGACCTATGCTCCGTCGATCCTGGCTTTGACGTCGATCTCTACGTCTCCTGCGATCTGCGAACCATGACCGCTATCTGGATGGGGCATGACACGGTGCGGGCCGCTGTCGCCGAGGGGCGGCTGCATCTGACCGGCAGCCCCGCCCTGGCGTCGGCCATGCAGGCCTGGCTGGGTCTCAGCCCCTTCGCCAAGGTCCACCGTCTGGCCAGCTGATCGTCCATGGCCCGCCCAAGCACCCGGTGATAGACCCGCGCGGGGATTGAAGGGGGCGAGCCGATGATCGACATGGCGCCGGACGTGATCGCGCTGTTATGCCTGGCCGCGACCCTGGCGGGGTTCGTGGACGCCATCGCCGGTGGCGGCGGACTTATCACCGTGCCCGCCCTGCTGGCCGCCGGGGTCAGCCCGGTGGCGGCCATCGCCACCAACAAGGTCCAGGGCAGTGTCGGTACGGCCTCAGCGACCTGGAGCTACTGGCGGGCGGGCAGGATCAGCTTCTCCATTCTGAAGTGGCCGCTGGCTCTGACCCTGGTGGGTGCGGCGCTAGGCGCCTACGCCATCACCCTGGTGGACGCCCGCTGGCTGATGGTGCTGCTGCCGGTCCTTCTGGTGGGCATAGCGCTCTATTTCCTGTTCGGGCCCCGCGCCGGCGACGAGGACGCTCACGCCAGGCTGACGCCTCTGGCGTACGCTTTCGTGGCGTGCGGGATTGGGTTCTATGACGGCTTCTTTGGTCCTGGCACGGGCTCGTTCTTCGCGCTCAGCCTGGTGTCGTTGATGGGTATGGGCCTGACCCGCGCCACCGCCAATACCAAGGCCCTGAATCTGATGAGCAACGTGGTGTCGGTGGTCGTGCTCGCCGCTGGCGGCCATGTGCTGTGGCTGCTGGGCGGGATGATGGCGGTGGGTCAGCTCATCGGCGGACGCGCCGGCTCCCACGCCGCCATGCGTTTCGGCCCGCGCCTGATCCGCCCGCTGCTGGTGGTGATCTGTCTGGGCATGGTGGTCAAACTGCTGGCCGACCCAGCCAACCCTCTGAGGATGATGATCGAGGGCTGGCTGGGGTAGCGAAGGGTTACTTCAGCGATCGCGGCAATTCGCCCGACTGCCAGAGGCCGAGGCCAAAGCCATCCGGGTCCAGAAAGTCCGCGCTCCAGCCGCCGGGGGCCTCGCTGACGGGGGTGACGATGGTGACGCCCTTGGCGGCGAGCTCGGCGACGATGTCGTCGATGCCGCCCTCAGTCACGTCGAAGACGAGGGCCGGGGTGTCGCCGCGCTTGCCTTCCATCTGGAAGAAGATGAGCGACAGGCCGCCCTCGAGCTGCGCCTGCAGCCAGAAGGGCTCGGCGCCTTCCTCCCGCTGAAGATCCAGCCCGAAGGTCTCGTTGTAGAACGCCTCCGTCCGCACGATGTCGGACACGTAGAAAACGATGCTGGCGCTTTTGGGTTTGAAGCTCATGGATGCTCTCCGTTTGGTGGTTGCATCGTCTGTTGCCGCCGCCGGCCGATTTGTGAGCAGCCGACGACAAGAAGATGTCCGTCGGGATCGTGGGTGGCGAACACGCCGCCGTGCCGCCGGAGCTGGGGCAGGAGCGCGTCGCGCAGGCGGCCGTAAGCCAGGTCGAGATTGAGGCCCGGAAGGTCCGCCGGCGCTGCGACGCCTTCGGCTAGGAACCGACGTTTCAACGCCATCAAGCGTTGGCGCAGGGCTGTATCGGAGACCCGAAGCAGGTAGGCGATCTCGCGCCGGTCATGACCCGACAGCGCAAGGGCGGCGACGATCCTGAGCGAGGCGGGCAGGGTCTCCAGCAGGCGCGCCAGATCCGGAGCCTGACCGCATTCGGTCGACGCCCCGGAGTGAGCGCGCCATTCGCCGTCCCGGCGTCGACGGCGCATAGCCCCGCGCGCGGCCATGCGTGCCTGGTTGCGGATGACGCCCACCAGCCAACGGCTGGTCTCCGGCGCGTCGAAATCGTTGCGACCGGCGCTTATCGCCGCGACCATCGCCTCCTGCACCAGATCGTCCGCGATGCTGGCGTCGCGGCTCTCGCGACGGGCGACGGCTTGCAGTCGGGCGTAGATGGCTGAGCGCATAGGTCCCCCGTAGGACCTTCCTAGCGCAACTGTCGGTCCGACTTAAGACTTGGCGGCGGCGCCAGGCGCGGCGCGACGCTTCGCGCACCCACTTTGATCCTTCCCGTAATGCAGGTGAATATCCGCACGGGGACGCCGCCGCAGACGTCCGTCAAGGGCCGGATGTTTCTCAAGCCGGGGAGGGCTGACGATGACTCGATTGAAACGACATGACGAGCGGCACGCGGTGGCGCGCATCGGCTGGCTGAGGGCCGCGGTTCTTGGAGCCAACGACGGCATTGTCTCCACCGCGAGCCTGATGATCGGCGTCGGGGCCGCCGCGAGCGGCGGAGGGCGCGGCGAGATGCTGATCGCGGGGGTGGCGGGTCTCGTGGCCGGCGCCATGTCCATGGCGGCGGGCGAATTCGTCTCAGTGAGCTCGCAGGCGGACTCGGAAGCGGCGGACTTGGCCAAGGAGCGCGGCGAGCTTGCGTCGATGCCGGAGCAGGAGCTCGCTGAGCTTACCGAAATCTACGTCGCGCGCGGTCTGACGCCGTCGCTGGCGAAGGCGGTCGCCGAGCAATTGACCGCAGCCGACGCCTTGACCGCGCACGCTCGTGACGAACTGGGCATATCGGAAGGCGGCGCGGCCAGGCCGGTACAGGCGGCGCTCACCTCGGCCGCCACCTTCGCGGCTGGCGCGATCCTGCCTGTCATCTGCGCCGCCGCCGCGCCCATGCAGCTCCTCGCGATCTTGGTCGCGACGACGTCGCTCGTCGCCCTGGCCGGGCTCGGCGCGCTCGGAGCCTGGGTCGGAGGCGCTCCGATGGCCAAGGCCGCCGTCCGCGTCACGTTCTGGGGCGCTTTCGCAATGGTCGCGACGGCCGTTGTGGGACGCCTGTTCGGCGCGGTTGTCTGAGGCTTTGGCGGGAGTCCGTCCTGAACAACGGGGTGGCGGGCTATACGAAGCGGATCGTTCTGACGCGGTAGATCCCGGCCGTGATATCTTTCCTTGTCGCGAGTCTGAGCGCGGCGGTTCGCGCCGTTTCCAGATCCCCGAACCACAGATGCAGGAACGCATCGACCGGCTGAGGGGGCGTCATGCCAGGCTTGGCGATCAGACTAGACACCGTGTCGAGCGCGGAGGCGGTCAGTCCCGCCAGGTCGGCGGCTTCGGCCTGAATGGCGGCGACGTCGTCGCCTAGAACGGCGAGAATGAGCTTCCCGCCCGGCATGGCTCGCAATGGCAGGGCGGTATGCAGCGCATAGCCTGAGCCGTGTCCCAGGAAGCCAGGCTCGTCTTCAACCATCGGCTTGGCGGCCTCGCTGGCGAAGGCGGCGGCCATGTCCTCCGGGCTGTCCCACAGGAGTTCGACAAACCCGTCGGCGCGGATGGGCGCGGCGGCGCTGAATTCCTCCTCAATGTGGTTCTGGATATAGCCGCGCACCCGGGGCAGGCCGGACACCGGCGCGGCATGCCGTTCCCACAGGCGCGAGAAGGTCGCCCGGTCTTGGTCTGGTCTGCGGACCAGCGTGGACATGCGCTTAAACATCGCGTCCGGTCCTCAAGCGATGGTTGCGCCGCCGTCCAAAACGACGACCGTGCCTGTGGCGTAGGGGGTGGCGGCGAGCAACAGCAGTTGCCGGGCGATCTCATCGGGATGACCCGGGCGACCCGCAGGGTAGCTGGCGGAGACGCGTTCGAACATCGCAAGACGCGCCGCCTCATCCAACCCGGCCCACATTTCCGTGGCGACGACGGCGGGCGATACGGCGTTGACGCGGACGGGCTTCAGCTCCAACGCCAATCCACGCACCAGGGCTTCGAGCGCTGCGTTGATCGCGCCCATCAACGCTCGGCCAGCCGCCGGCCGATGCGCGAGAAATCCCGACACCACGCTCAGGGATCCGCCCGGCGCGATCTTGGCGGCGCGAGCCAGATGGTAGAACCCCCAGAACTTGCTGCCCATCGCCGCCAGGGCCTGATCCAGCGGCAAGTCGCGCACGGCGGCCATGCCGACTTGCGAGCCGGTCACGACAATATGGTCGAAAGCTTCGCTGTCGGCGAAGAAGGTCTCCACGGCGGCGTTGTCGGTAAGATCCAGCGCGCGGCTCTGGACGCCGATGGCCGCCGCCGCCGCGCTCAATTTCTCCAAGGAACGCGACGCGATGACGACCGATGCGCTCAGTTGCGTCGCCAATCGCGCCGTGGCGAAGCCAATTCCCGAGCTGCCGCCCACGACCAGTATCCGCTGGCCGGAAAAATCGATCATGACGCACTCCCCGAAATACCGAGGAGCAACCCTGACGCCGAGCGATTGCCATCGCAATTGCTGCAGCTGAATATTCAGTTGATACGAAAACGATATAAATTCAGTTCGATTGGGATGGGCGATGGATACGGAAGGATTGGCGGTGCTCGTGCAGGCCGTCGCCACGGGCAGCCTGTCTGGAGCGGCGCGTCGGCTTGACGTCGCACCGGTCGTCGCTTCGCGGCGATTGGCCGCCTTGGAGCGCGAGCTTGGTGTCAGGTTGTTGAACCGGACCACCCGAGCCATCGCCTTGACGGCGGAGGGCGAAGACTTCCTTCCTCACGCGCGGGATCTGCTGGAGCGGGAAGCCGCCGCCGTGGCCGCCCTGCATCCTGGAACCGCCGGGGTTTCAGGCGTCCTTCGCGCCACCGCGCCAGCGGCGCTGGGGCGAGAGATCATCGTGCCGATGCTGCCTGCTCTTCTCGAAGCGCACCCGAACCTACGTATCGAACTGCAGTTGACTGAGCGGTTGGTCGATCTTGTAAGCGAGGGCCTCGACGTGGCCATCCGCATCGCCGATCTCAAGGACAGCAGTCTGATCGCCAGGCGCATCGGCAAGGTGCGACGCCTTCTGTATGCTTCGCCTGACTATCTGGCTCGCAATGGCCGCCCGCGCGTGACCGCCGATCTCGCCGCCCATAGCTGCCTGACCATTCTCGGCGCCCGCCATTGGCATTTCGACAGGCCGACCGGCGTCGAGCGCGTGCGTGTGTCGGGGCGTCTGGCCTGCGACTCGATCGACGGGCTTCATGCGGCGTGCCGCGCGGGGCTTGGCGTCGCCATGTTGTCTGACTGGTCGGCGAAGGCGGATCTGGAGACTGGACGCCTGGAAGCGCTTGAGCTCGACGCGTCGCCTCACGCACCGCCGGTGTCCGCGGTCTATCCCGCCGCCAGAGTTGTAGCGCCGAAGGTGAGGCTGTTCCTTTCAGCGTTGAGCGCCGCCTTCGCCCGATAGGAGCGGTCGAGATCCTTGCTGATGCAGGGCGAGCGCGGCGGGTTCACCGCTGAGGCGTCGGCGAGCCGCCTTCCGGGGAAGCGTCGGCCCGAGGCGCCTCTATGCTCGTTAGGAGCCCAAATTGCAGAAGGGTCGCTAGGAACGCCGAGGACGCTTGAAGTCCGCGGCCTTCGCCCAGCGTTCCGACAAGATTTTCGCACAGCGCTGAAAAGGAGGGATTGGCGTGGATTTGATCGAAGGCCGCAGCCTCGATGTCGTCGATCGCCTTCAAGAAGCAGGTGAACCCTCTTCGCCAGACGATCAGCCCTGTAAGGGCGTCCAGCATCCTCGCTTGAGGCGCCGACGCGCCGCTCGACAGAGCAGTCCAAATTGCTTCGGCGTTGGTCCTCACGGTTCGCATCCGGAAAGACGGAGGAAGCTGCAACTGGGCTTGCTCCCAATCCACGCGGGCAAGGTTCTCTGGGGTCAGGGGTTCGGCGTCCGCCGCCACGAAGGCTTCAGCCAGAGCCGTCTCGATCCAGGCCAGTTCGGCCACCTCCGGGTCACCGGGAAAATGTTCCGCAAGGGCTTGTGCGAAGCCCGGCGCATAGGCGTCCAAAGTCCATGCGCTTGGCGGCGAACGATCAATATAGCCGGCCGCCGCGCCAACGAAGGCCTCCTCGCCGATCCAAGTCAGAGTGAGCGGCAAGGCTTCGCGCAAGGCGCTGACCAGTTGGGACCGGTAGTTGTTCTGATAGACGACAAGGCCCGGGCCCGCCCCAAGCCGGTCGGCTGCGGATGCTGAGCCACGCGTCAGCCAGGCATGAAAATCAGACTGCAATGCCGCCAGTTTCATTGCGCCGCCCGCAAGCGCACAGCCGCGCTCCGTTCACCGATCGCGCGGGCCACGGCCAATTCTTCGAGCAGATCCTTCAGCGGCGGGATGGCGTCATCTCGCTCGATCATGGTCGCCACGGAGCCGACGCGGGCGACGACCTCCTCATAGAGTCGCCAAACCGCATCGCAGACGGCCGCATCGTGCGTGTCGATCAACAGCTCCAAGCCCTGGCTATGGCCCGCCAGATGTATCTGACGCACCCGGTCGAAGGGCAGACCCTCCAGATATGCAGCCGGATCGAAGCGGTGGTTCCTCGCGCTGACATAGATGTTGTTGACGTCGAGAAGCAGGTCGCACCCCGTGCGGGCGCACATGACCTCGAGGAAGCGCCACTCGCTCATCGCGCCGTCGGCGAAGGCGACGTAACTCGAAGGATTTTCCACAAGAATCCGCCTGCCAAGGACATCTTGCGCCTGATCGATATTGGCGCAGACGATCTCAAGCGCCTCTTCAGTGTAGGGCAGAGGAAGAAGATCATGCGCGTTGAAGCTCGCGAACCGCGACCAGCTAAGATGGTCTGAGACGAAGAGCGGGTCGATTTCATCGACAAGAGCCTTCAGCCTGACGAGATAGTCCCGATCAAGTCCGTCGGCTGAGCCGATGGACATGGACACGCCGTGGAGCGCCACCGGCCGTTGTTCCCGCACCTGCCGCAGAATGCTCCGCGGCTGACCGCCATCGACCATGAAGTTCTCCGAAATCACCTCCACGAAGTCGAGCTCAGCATCGTTTTCGAGAACCTGGCGATAGTGTTCCCGGCGCAGGCCGAGGCCGTAGCCGTGAAAGGCTGGATTGGCGGGCGGCATGGGAGCTCCGTGCGACAGGAGCCGCACCCGGCCTGGACGGCCCGGCGCGGCGTCCATTCTACTTAGGCGAGGTCAGGCTGCCGCCCGCCGCGATGCAGGCGTCCTTGGTCATGGCTTTGAAGCCTTCGCCCTTGCAGCTGTTTTGACCGCGGCATTCGTTCTTGGCGGTCTTGCAGTCGCTGGTCCCCTTGCAGCTGTTGACGCCATAGCAGTGCTCGAGCTTGGCCGCGCCTTGGGCCGGAGCCTGGGCCGAGGTAGGCGAGGCGGATGCGAGGGCCAGGAGGGCGGCGGCCGCCGCCAGGCCGGCGGTGGATTTCGTTTGGATCATTGTTTGTCTCCAGTGATTAGGTCCTTACGGGACCTTCCTTCTTCGCGAGCTTTGCGATCGCGGTTACAGGCTCAGTTCGGGCGCGGCGCAGGGGATGTCCGCCCGATCAGACGATCTAGCGACCAGGCTCCGCCGCCATGGGCGATCAGGGGCAGCAGCAGCGCGCACCAGGTCAGGTGAGTGGCCCAGGCGTCCGGATAGACAAAGACTTGGATCACAAGCGTCATCACCAGCAAGGCGCCCGAAGCCCACCGGGTCAGGAGGCCTACGACCAGCAGGATCGGGAACAGATGCTCGGCGTAGGTCGCCGCGTAGGCGGCCAGATTCGGTGGAATGAGCGGCAGCGCGTATTCAGTCTCGAACAAGGCGAAAGTCGACGGCTTGAGGGTGATCAAACCCTCGACCTTCGTGCGCCCGGAAAGGAAGAACACGCTGGCGACGCCCAGCCGCGCGGCGAGGAGCAGCAGCGCATCAGGAAGGATGCGCCGCGCCTGGCGCGCGCCAAGCTCCAGCAGTTTCATCGGGGCTTCGGGGTCAGCGAGCCAACGCCCTTGGGCGTCTTGATCTTGGTGCAGGTCCCTTTGTCGACCAGCTTCCAGGCGTCGCCCTGGTAGTCGATTTTGGATGTCCCGGCGCAGGAGGTGCCTGGACCGGCGGCGCAGTCATTCTGGCCGGCGAGCGCGACGCCGTAGCACTTTTCTGTCGGCTTGGTTTCGGCCGCATGGGCGACGCTCGCCAGGGCGAGCGCCATGGTCGCGGCGAGGGCGGCGTGGGTGGTTTGCATGAGACGACTTCCGATAGGCCTCGTCGCCATCCGTCGCTTCAACGCGATGGCGCATGACCCCGCGAGGCGGCTGGGCAGGTCACGGGGCTTCTTCGCGGCGCTGCGCCAGTCCGTTACAAAGCGCGAAGCGCACGCCGGAAAATAAATCTTCGATGGCGGTAACCGGCGGAACACATCTGGCGAAGAGCTGGATGAGGAGCATGGATGGCGGCGACTGAAAGCCAGCTCAAAGCACTGATGATCGGCGGGCTGGAGGGCGACGCCGGGGCTCATGCTGAGCTTTTGGCTGCGCTGGTTCCGTTGCTGCAGGCCTTCTTCCGCAGACGCCTGGGCGACGGTCATGCCGAAGTTGAGGATCTCGTGCAGGAAACACTGATAGCAGTTCACAATCGTCGCGCGAGCTACGACCGCGATCGGGTTCTGTCCGCCTGGATCTTCTCGATCGCCCGTTACAAGCTGGTGGATTATTTCCGCCGCATGCGCCGCCACGTCCCCCTCGAAGGTCTTGAGGAAATTCTCGTGACTGAAGGATTCGAGGCGGCGGCCAATGCGCGCATGGACGTAGACCAACTCCTGGGCGGCCTGTCATCGAAGCAGTCGCTCGCGATCAGGCGCACACGTATTGATGGTTTGAGTTCAGCTGAAGCCGCCTCCCACGGCGGAATAAGCGAGTCCGACGTGAAGATCTCCGTACATAGGGGGCTCAAGTTGCTGGCGGCCCGCCTGACCGGGAGCGCGCGATGAGCCACGAAGCCCTCATCCGCAGTCTCGTGAAACAAGTCCCCCCTGTTCCGCGGAACACCGCCCGGCGCCGTATTGTCCTGGCGCTTCTTGGGGGCGGCGCGATCACTCTGGTGTTGGTTCTGTTCGGCCTGGGTGTCCGTGCCGATATCGGGGCAGCCGCTTTCACCGCGCCGTTCTGGTACAAGGCTGCCTACACCGCCTCGCTTGCCGCCTGCGGGTTGATCCTGACGCTTCAGGTCGCGCGGCCTGACACCACCCGCCTGCGCTGGGCATGGCTCTGGGCCGCGCCCCTGGCGGTGATGGGGGCGATGTGCGCTCTGGAACTGGCGAGTACTCCGTCCTGGAAATGGGCCGCGCGCATCATGTATCCGCCCTGGTCCTGCCCGCTGATCGTACTGATGCTCTCCGCGCCCGTTTTCGCGGCGCTCGCTTTGGCCTTCCGCAGGTTGGCGCCCACCAATCTTCCGCTGGCCGGAGCAGCGCTCGGCCTCGTCTCCGGAGCAGTCGCCGCCACCCTCTACTGCCTCTATTGCGAGGCGGTGTCGCCCCTCTACATCTTTACGCGGTACACCTCGGGCGTCGCGCTCGCGACCATGGCCGGCGCCATTCTTGGACCGCGCATCCTCCGCTGGTGATCACAGGCCTTCGCCGCCGCGGCGATCAACGTCGGCAAGTTTAGTCTGCGATAAGGTCAGTTCTAACTGACGTTGTGTCGGGCCAAATTAGAGATGGCCCGCGAGAAACTAATGGCTGTCGAGAGCGCGACCGCCCGCCAAGTTAAGGGCCCAAGCTAAGACTGGTCCGATAGCCTGGGTCCCCAGGCTGAAGCTGGCCCGCTATCGACGACCCAGTTCTTGGACCTCAGCGACACCCGTCCGCTTGTTGAACAGGCAGGTCAGCCGCGCTTGCTGGCCCCGCATCGCGCCCTGGCGATAGACCCCCTGAACGGTTGAGACCGTGTGGTCGCGGAAATCCGGCGCGTAGGCGAGGATGCGCGGCTGTCGCAGATCGCGCGCCTGGGCCAGGCAGGCACTGTCCGAACGCCGTCGCAGATCAGCCCAGGCGTCCGGCGACGAGGCCTGGGCCTGAGTAGCGGCGAGCAAGCCCAAGGCGAGGCTGAGGCGGACAAGGGTCATCGGGCGATCCTTTCGTAATCGAAGCGGGATTGGCGTCCTTCGCGGACGCTCGGCAGTGACTGTGGAGGCGCGGATCGGCCGCATGATGTCCAACGCACGGCGATGCGTTTCAGGTGTAACGCGGCCTGGGTCGTCGCTTGTCGGACGCCCGGGGAGCGTGTCGTCAAACGATTGGGCGGGACTTCACGTCACGAGGTTTCAGGTGAAGTCGAACGGTGGCCAGGCGGCATCGTCGCGTAACGGGCCGGACGTCAATTGCGGGCGCGATGGTCTCCGGCTCGAGGCCGTCGCGCGCCCGCCTGACCGATAGGCATCGCAGCCGTGTTGCCACCCTCCGACCTGCGTCGAGGGTCAACGAATGGGGCGCCGATCGGGCGGGCGGGGTGTCCCGATCCCCTTGAAGCGGAAGCCCCCCTTGTCCCAGAATCCGACCCCACAAACCTCGAGACTGCCTGTCGTTAGCCATATGGAGCTGGACGAGAACCCCCACGAGGCCCTGCGCCGATGGCGCGCGGCCGCACCGGCCATCGAGCGTGACGACGGCGTCTGCATCGTCCTGCGGGCGGACGGTGTCGAGGACCTTCTGTTCGATCCCCGTACCCGGCAGCTCGATGGTGCGACCTACGCGGCCATCCGCGGCATTCCCCAAGGCGCGCTCCATGACCTGCTCTCGACCTCGATGCTGTTGTCCAACGCTCCCCATCACAAGCCGCGCCGTGCGCCCATGTCGCGCATGATGTCGACACGCGCGGTTGAGGCCATGCGTCCGCTCATCCGCTCCCTGGCCGAGAGTCTCATCGACGGGTTCGAGGATGAAGAGCAGGTCGAACTGGTCAGCCGCTTCGCCGCGCCCTTGCCGCCGCTGGTCATCAGCCATGTGCTGGGCGCGCCCGCCAAGGACGCTCCGGAGTTCTCTCGCTGGGTCTACCAAGTCTCACCCGCCTTCTCCGCCGCCTCGTCAGCCCAGGACATCCCCCTGATGATCGAAGGCGCCGAGAACCTCACTCGCTATGCCCAGGAGCTGCTTGATCGGGCGCCCAGCGCCGCCGAGGGCGGCGCGGGACTTTCAGGTCTGCTGGCGAGCCTCTTCGTCGGCGAACTCTCCCAGGCCGAGGCCAAGGCGCAACTGGCCACAGTCATCCTGGGCGGCAGCGACACCACGCGCACGGCCATCGCCTCCGTTGTCGCCCTGACCTTGGCCAACGGCTGCCCCTGGAACGACTTCGCCTCTGATCCTGAGCTTACCGCCGCGGCGGTCTCGGAGGCGCTGCGCTTTGATCCGCCGGTCGGATCAGTTCCGCGTTTCTCGCTGGAGGACATCGTCCTGGACGGCTTCATCATTCCCGCCGGACGCATGGTGTCTCTCTCCACCCTGTCGGCTCTTCGCGATCCTGATCGTTTCGCCGACCCCAATCGGTTCGACATCCATCGCGCCGACCAGCCGCGCTGGCCGATTGCGTTTGGCGGCGGCGTCCACCGCTGCCTGGGGGAGGCGTTGGCGCGCGCCGAACTCGAGGAGTGTCTCATGGCGCTGAGCCGCCGCTTTCCGACGATGCGACTGATGGGACCGGCGCCCAGATTACGCGGCTACTCCGGAATTCGGGGCGTGGACGAACTTCGCGTGGCCTGGTGAGGATCGGCGAGGGCCGCCCTGCGAGGGCCCTCGCGTCACCTGTTCCCGAGGAGGCGGCGTCTTAGCGGCGGGGCCGCCGACCGATCGCCATTGAGACGACGAGCGCTGCGCCCAGGACTCCTATTCCAAGGACGGCCAGGAGGCCGAGCAGTCGGGGTGCGGTTGTCAGCAGCGGGCCCCAGAGCCCGATTCCCTGGATGAGCTGGTCCAGACTCGGCAGTCCAAGCCCGATGAACGCCATGCGCGTGAGCCCCATGGGTCAGCGCGGAGTCATGTCGACGACGGGAGTCCTGGGCACGACGCCCGGCGCCAGTCCCTCCGGCGCCGGCTCGCCGGGCTCGCCGAGGGTCTTGATGTAGCGGTAGAGCGCGCGGCGCTCGCGGTCGGTCATGGCCTTGAGGCTCGGCCAGGGCATCGGCGGGCGGCCGTCACGTGTGGCGGCCATGGTCACCCATTCGTTCTCGCTCATCGAGGCTGTGCTCAGGCGAAGGTTGGCGGCGTAGCTGACCCCCCAGGGACCCTTGAAGCCGACGGGCGCGCCCTTCAACCATTGGCTTTCGGGAACCTCGCCCTCCAGGTAGCCGGCCGTATGGCAGTCGTTGCAGCCCGAAAGCGCAACGAGATGGCGGCCGATCGCGATGTCATCGGGCCCGACCACCTCGGTCGTCGTGAGTGTCGCCGGAGCCGTGGGATGGCAGCCGACCAAGCCCATGGCGGCGAGGGGAGCGACTAACGTGCCTGCCAGGGCGGCAGGCGCCAGGCGTCGATGGACGGCGCGCGATCTGTTTGCGGATAGGAGGGGCATGGATCTTCCTTGCGCGGTGGAGGGGGAGCCCACCTCCTAGCCAGGCGCGCCCGCGCGCGATGGCGCAATCCTGGCGCGCCTTTGACCTTCCTGCGCTTTGGCGCAGCGCGGCGACCGGAACCGACCAAAGTCGACAGGAAGGGCCGCGCCGGACGGCTGTGGGATGGGCGATGGGGACGGGCCCGCCGCGGCTTCCCCCAGGCGTCGGGCGCCGGTCCCTTGCCCCCTTCTATCGAGGGGCCGAGCCGGCTGGTCGTCGACGGCGCAGGTTGAGCGCGCCCGTCGATGGCCGGCCATTCCTCGCCGGCGCGGCGCCGTTCACTCTTCTCCTCGAAGGACCTGATGTGCGAGCGGGGTCGCCGTCAGAGGTCATAGGGACGCCGGTCCATGGCCAGCGCCGCCAAGCCGGCCACAGCCATGCCGAGCAACAGGCCGCCAAGGACGTCGCTTGGCCAATGCCGTCCCAGGCCGATACCGGCCAGGGCCGCCATGGCAGAGAATGCCAGGGCCGCGGCGATGGCCGGTGGGCGCATGAGAGGCGATTTGCGGGTCGCCGCCCAGGCCAGGGTCAGCCAGACCGCGGCGGCCATGGCGGCATGGGTCGAAGGAAAGCTCGCGCCTGCCTCGTAGGCGCCAGGAGGCCGCGGCCGATCCAGCATCGCCTTGAGAAAGAAGCTCGACGACAAGGCCGCGCCCGCCGCGCACCACAGGATCGCCGCGGCCCGCGCCCGCCTGACGGGCAGGCTGATCAGGGTGACTATGGCGCAGACGAGCCCAAGCAGGCGCGCGTCGCCCAGGGCCGACAAGGCTTTCAGCAAGGGGCTGGCCGCCAGAACCCTGATGAGCGCCTCGCGTACGGGCTCGTCCCAAGCGAGCGGTTCGCCGCGTGTGTCCCAGACCAAGGCGCCGAGCGCGGTCAGGCCGACGCCCGTGCAGGCCGCAAAAAAGCGGATCGCCCAGCGATTGTTTGGCGCCGGGTGATCGTCGCGGGACGTCGCCGGAGAACGTGGAGTGGTGAAAAGGGGCGGGGGCGGCGGAGGGCTCATGGCGGTTCCTGGTCGAGATGCTCCAGTGCGTAGACGCCGACACCTGCGTCCGGATTGTCTCTTCGCGTCGCCTTGGGTCGCTGCTTGCCGCGCGCGCCGACGCGGCGGTTCTCGCCGCGCTTCGCGGCGGCGCTAAACCGCAGGCGGATACATGGAATGGCAGGCGGTTACACGCCTTGAGCGTGTGTCGCGGGCATCAGGGCGGCTCTTCGAACCCCCTTACGGAGACTTCCCCCAATGTCCAATTTTCTCAAACCCCGATATGATCGCTCAGCCGCCCCGGCCTTCCTCGCTCTAGCGGCCTCGTGCGCGATCGCCTTCCTCGCCGCGGCTCCGGCGCAGGCCGCCAACGACGCGCGGGTGCGCATCGATGATCTGGATCTTTCACGTCCCAGTGACCAACTGCTCCTTCGTCAGCGCGCCGAGACGGCCGCGGACCGCTACTGCGACGCGCGCGATGTGCGAGGTCCTCTGAACGCGCGCGTTCGGTGCCGCCGCGCCGTCGTGGAAGAGGTGGCGCAGGCCGCCGCCGTCGCCAAGAGCGGCCGCGTCGCCGCCGTCGGATACTATCGGCCGGTGGCCGAGTGCGAGCACAGGTGAGCCGCGCGCGTCGTCGCGTGTTCCCGGCCGTTCGCGTGGTCGCTCCGATCGCCGCGTCCTTCGCGGCGGTCGGGTGGGCGGCGCTTGGCTGGGCCGCAGCGGACCGCGCCTCGGCCGCGCGCGCCGACCGGCCATCGAGCGAGCCGCTCGCCCTTCGGCACGGCCTCTATGTGGAGATCGGCTGCGCTTGCGCCGCGCCCTCGGCGCCGGCCAAGATCTACGACGGCTCGACCCTCAAGGCACGTCACGCCGGCCAGTGCCGCTCGGAGCGTCTTTGGAGCCTGCAGGGCGTGCAGCGACTTCGTCAGGCCTGCCTAATCGAGGACGGTCGCTGGCTGGAGACCGGCCGGCCCTATGTGCGTGTCTTAGATCCGGAAGGCTTCGAGATCGTCGAGGTGCGCCCAGACGCAGTCGAGCGTCCGCCGATGGGACGCCGTGCCGTGCGCTACCGGCATTGTTCCATAGACGCCCAAGGCCGGCCGCGCGAACGCGCGGGACCGCTACAACCGTAATCAGTATCTCCCCAGACGTAATCGCGCCGCGGCCTGCGGCCGCGATGACGTCGCCCGCGGGCGCCTTGGCCCGCCGGAAGGGACGCCGCTTGCCATGAACTCATCCAACGCCCCGCTTTGGCGGCCTAGTGTGCCTGCAGGGCCCGGGCCAGGCGAGACTCCGGGGCGCGACCTGTCGTGCTCGGACCTGCTGCCGACGGGCTCGCGAACCTTCTGGGTCGGCACGCGCCGTTCCAGGATCTCGGTCAACCGTCTGGTCAGCGAGCGTCGGGGGGCACCGGTCCGGATCATCGCCTCGGCGCGCCAGGCCCATTGCATCCTCGTGCCGCTTCGCACCTGCGTCTCGCACGACCGCTGGACCGGCGACGAGCGCTGGCGGGCCTCCCAGGTGAGCCCCGGCGACTTTTGCGTGCTGGGGCCCGGCGTCGAGCACGCGGGACTGCTCGACGGTCCTCTTGACCTGCTGCTTTTGACCATCGACCGCAAGGCGCTGGAGGATCTGGCCTCGGACGCGGGCGCGCCGCTGCGCGACGCGCCCATGGAGGACACCGCCTGGGCCGTGCCCGATCCGGCCGTGGCCCGCTTGGCCGCCGTGGTCGCCCAGGGCCTTGACGACGGGGCCGGGGAGCCGCTCTACTTTCGCCACCTCATCCTTGCCTGCTGCTTGCAGGCGATCCGCGCCTTCGGCGCACTGGACGACGCGTCGGTACGCCAGGGCGGCCTGGCTCCCTGGCAGGCGACGCGCGCCAAGCGGCTGCTGTCGAGCGACCTTCACCTTGAGCGCGGGGTGCAGGCCGTGGCAGACGAATGCGGCCTTTCGGCCGCCTATTTCGCCAAGGCGTTCAAGGTGACCACCGGCTGCACCCCGCATCGCTGGCGCCTGGCCGCCCGCGTCGATGAGGCGCGCCGGCTGCTGGCCGAGGAGATGGTGGCGATCGCCCAGGTGGCCGCCGCTGTCGGCTTCGCCGACCAGAGCCATCTTTCCAAGGCCTTCAAGCGTGAGTGCGGCGTCAGTCCCGGCGCCTGGCGCCGGCTGCATGGGGCCGGACGCGGCCGCGCGACCGATGGTGCGGCCAATGACAAGAGCGTCGATGAAGGGCTTGTGGACGGGGATGGTGATCCCGCCGGTGGAGAGGCCGGCTAGGATGTTCCCTTCCACGACGGAAGGCGGCGTCGGGCGAAAGCCCGGCGCCGCCGACCATCAAGGCTCTTGAGGGTTCAGCGCGCGGCGTGGGCCGCGTGGCGGGCGGCCTCGTCGATGACGTCGGCCACGGCCTTGGGCTTGCTCATGAAGACCACGTGGCTGCCCTCGACCTCACGTGTGGTCGCCCCGATGCGCTTGGCGGTCTTGCGCAGCAGCGCCGGCTCGATGGCTCCATCTTGGGTCGCCACCACAAACCAGCTGGGCTTGGCGCGCCAGGCGGCCTTGGAGACCTTGTCGCCGAAGGCGGCCATGTTGATCGGCACTTGGCTGTCGCGCATGAACGCAGCGTCGGCGTCACTCACATCAGCGGCGAAGCCGCTCTTAAACTTCGGGCCGTTGACGAAGCCGAAGCCGTCCTTCTGGGGCTCGATGACGAAGCCGGAGGGGGCCGGAATCTCGGCGAACTGGTCGCCAGTCGATTCGCCCGTGTCCGGCGCCAGGGCGGCCACATAGACCAGGCCGGCCACATCCGCGCCCGAGCCGGCCTCGGTGATCACCGTGCCCCCGTAGGAGTGGCCGACCAGAATGGAGGGGCCTTCCTGGCGGGCCAGGACGCGGCGGGTGGCGGCCACGTCGTCAGCCAGGGACGTCAGCGGGTTTTGCACGATGCTCACCCGGTAGCCGCGGCGAGTCAGCTCGTCATAGACGCCGCGCCAGCCCGAGCCATCGGCGAACGCGCCGTGGACCAGGACGATGTTCTTGACCGCGGGGGCGGCCTTGGACGGGGCGGCGGTCTGGTCTTGGTTGGCCTGGGCCTGGGCGGCGCCGAAGACGGCGGTCGCGGCGGCGGCGGCGATGATGGCGGACTTGAACGTGCGGGTCATGGCGGTGCTCCTTTGAGTAAAACCTTTTTGGCCGGACCGGAGGCCGCCTTGGCCACCCGTCCGCCGCGACGATATTTATCGCGATAAATGTTAGCTACCCTGGCTTTTTCGGGGGTGCAAGCTATAATTATCGCGATAAGCAATATTTCTTGAATGAGACCGACATGAACCGACGCCCGTCAGCGCCGCCGCCCCTTGAGCATCAGCTCTGCTACGCCGTCTATTCGGCGGGGATCGCCATCCAGCGCGCCTATAAGCCGCTGCTGGATGAGCTTGGTCTGACCTATCCGCAGTACCTGGTGCTCAACGTCCTCTGGAGCCAGGACGGCCGCCCGGTTGGCGAGATCGCCGAGCACTTGGCCCTTGAGCCAAGCACCCTCACTCCGCTGCTGCAGCGGCTGGAGGCCGCCGGCCTTGTGCGCCGCACCAAGACCGCGCGCCAGGTGATCATCGAACTGACCGACGAAGGCGCGGCGATGCGCGAGCGCGCCGGGTGCCTGGGCGAGGCGCTTCTAGCCGCCTCCGGACAAACCCCGGCGGACCTTGGCGACCTCAACGGCAAGGTGCGCGGCCTTCGCGACGCGCTCTACGCCAAGATCGGCCGCTGGGCGCCGGATCGGCCGCCTGTCCGCTAGGGCGCTTCGGCCCCGCGTTTCATCGGCAACCCGACATGGCGGCGCCGTAGCCGCCCCGTAATCCCCGTCGGCCACTTCCTGCGCCACGCGTAAGGAGAGTCCGTGATGGATGACGTCGCCGAACATTTCCACGAAGCCGCCGTGGCCGGCGGACGCCTGTCCCTCATCGATCTTGGGGATGGGCCGGCGGTCCTTCTGGGACACGGCTATCTTTGGGACTGGAGCCTCTGGGAGCCGCAGATCCCCGCCCTTGCGCGGGGACGGCGGCTGATTATTCCCGACATGTGGGGCCACGGCCGCTCCGGCCCCCTGCCTCCGGACACGCGCTCCTTGGCCGACCTCGCCAGCCACATGCTGGGCGTCCTCGACGCGCGCGGAATCGATCGCTGCGTGGTGGTCGGCCTGTCGCTGGGCGGCATGTGGGGGGCGCACCTGGCGGCCATGGCGCCCGACCGCGTGGCGGGTCAGGTCATGCTCAACTCCTATCTCGGCGCGGAGTCGCCGCCCAAGCGCGCCGCCCTCGGGGCCATGCTCAACCGCGTCGAAGCCGCCGGCCGCTTCGACGACGAGATCGCGCGCCTGCTCATCCCGCTCTTCTTCGCCCCTGGCGCCAGCGAAACCCAACCCGGGCTCGTGGAGCGGCTGCGCCAGACCCTGGACGGCTACACCGCGCAGACCCTCAGGACGTCGATCGCGCCGCTCGGGCGGCTGATCGTCGAGCGTCCGGACGATCTTGAGATACTCACGCGGATCTCGGCGCCGACCCTGGTCATCGCCGGCGCCCAGGACCTCGCCCGTCCGGCCGAGGAGAGCCGGATCATGGCCGACATCATGGACGCCGAACTGGCGGTCATCGGCGATTGCGGCCATTCCGCCGCCCTGGAGCGGCCAGTCGCGGTGAGCACGCTCGTCGAGGGCTTCCTTGACCGCCTGGGATGGCGCGCCGGTCTTGAGCGCGCGGTCCTGAGCGCGGAGGCACGCCGATAAGCGGCCTTGTTCTGGACCGGCGCCTCTTCTGGATGGGCGGCTGCGCCAATCTCGCGCTGGGCGGCGCGGGCGCGGCCTTCATGATCGGGCGCGAGCGGGCGCCCTGGCCCAAGCGGGCGTTGCCGGCCCTGGACGGGCAGGGACGTCTTGAGCGCGATGGCGCGAGCCTGTGGCACGGCTGGATCGGGCGGGGGGAGCCCGTAATCCTCCTCCATGGCGGCCTCAGCAGCAGCCGCGCCTGGGCCGACCATGTACCGAGACTCGTCAAGGCTGGCCGGCGCGTGATCCTGGTGGACAGCCGCGGCCACGGCCAAAGCACGTTTGGAAGCGGCGCACTGACCTATGAGCGGCTGGTCGCAGATCTGGGCGCCCTCCTCGACCACCTCGGCGTCACGCGGCCCGACCTCGTCGGCTGGAGCGACGGCGCCAACGTGGCCTTGAGGATGGCCATGGACGATCGCCGCCCGGTGCGCCGCGTCTTCGCCTTCGGCGCCGACATGGGCCCCGACGCCGCCCGTCCGGACGCAGGAAGCGCGCCTATCGTGGCCGAGGTGGCCAGGCGTCTGCGCGCCGACTACGAAGCCGTCTCGCCCGTCCCCGACGGATTCGACGCCCTGGCCGGCCAGGTGCGGGCCATGCAGGCCAGAGGCTGTGGTGGTGGAAGCGCTGGCCTGGCCAAAGTGCGGGCCCAAGCGGTGATGTTCGCCGGTGGCGCCAAGGACGAGTTCATCCTGCCCGCCCACTTCGCCTGGATCGCCTCGGCCATTCCCGGCGCGCGGCTGGCCCTCCACGAGGGGGCGGGGCACTTCGTGCCGTGGACCGACCGCGGACGCTTTGGGCGCGCTGTTGGGGAATTTCTTTCCCGATAGAACAGGTCAGAACAGCCGCTCCACCACGGCGTCCAGGACGTAGCCCACGCCGCGCTCGGTGCGCACGAGGCGCGGGCGGCGCGGATCGGCTTCCAGCTTGCGCCGCAGGCGCAGAACCTGGACATCGATGCTTCGGTCGAAGGCGTCATCGTGAGCGCGTGTGGCGGCGATCAACTGCGCACGGCTTAGCACCCGCCGCGGCGCCTCCAGCAGCGCCACCAGCAGCGCGAAGCCGGCCCGGCTCAGGGGGACTACCTGACCGGCTGGGTCGGTGAGCACGCGCGTGGCGCGCCGAAGCTCCCAGCCCTCGAACCGGTAGCCGCCGGTGGACGCGCTCCTCCCACCGCGCCTGGCCAACTCCTGGCGGCGAAGGATCGCACGGGCTCGCGCGAGCAGCTCGCGAAGGTCCAAGGGGTCGGCCATGACATCGTCGGCGCCCAACTCCAGCGCCAGGGCGCGGTCGAAGGCGTCCTTGCCCTGGCCGCCCACTATGATCAGCGGCGCGCGCGACTGGTCACGCACCGACCTTAGGGACTCCAGGTCGTCATAGGCGTGTCCGCGAAGGTCGAGGATAACCACGCTCGCGGCCAGGCGCGCCAGCTGGGCGGGCGCCTGCTCGGGCGTGCAGCAGAATGCCGAGCAGCGCCGCTCCGAAAGGTAGTCGGCGATGGCGGCCCGGCCTTGGCCGGGCGCGCCGGCGACGAGCACGCGCGATGGATGTGGAGAGGGCGCGTCCGATGTGGTCGATCGCGCGTCTGCGAAGCTGTGACGAAGGAACATGGCTTTACGAGGAGGCTGGCCGACGAGCGGCGGGGAAGGGAAATGTCGACGGGAGATGGTCGTCCGGCTGCCCCCCGGCGCCGGACGACCCGTTTGGAGCGCGGTGCTAGAAGCCGTGGTCCTCGGCGATGACCCGGGCGGCCTGCTCGCCGACCACGGCGCAAGGCGCCTGGGTGTTGCCCGTAGGTACGCGCGGGAAGACCGAGGCGTCGGCGACGCGCAGGCCCTCGATCCCATGGACCTTCAGCCGGCCGTCGACCACCGACAAGTCGTCGGTCCCCATCTTGGCGGTGCAGCTTTGGTGCCAGTAGGTTACTGCGGCGTCGCGCACGAAGTCCTCCATGGCCGCGCCCGTCAGGTCGCCGGGCAAGGCCTCACCGCGCACATAGGGCGAGAGGGCCCTGGCGGCTCCAAGCTCGCGGCAGAGCTTCACGCAAGCCAGGCCCGCGTGCAGGTCGTCAGGGTCCGACAGCATCCCTGCCTCGATCCGCACCGCTGCGGTGGGATCGGAGCCTCCAAGGCGCACCCGGCCCCGGCTTTTGGGTTGGGCGAGGCCGGCGAACATCGTCCAGCCGTTTAAGGGCACGCCGCGCGCGGCTGTCTTGTCGCTGGGGACGGGGAACTCCACCTGGCAAAAGAGCAGGTCGGGCGCTTCCAGGTCCGGGCGACTCTTCCAGTAGAGCGTCGCCTCGCTGCCGCTGTTGCGTGGCGCCAGCGGCTCCTTGTACTCCCACACGCAGCCGAAGGAGACATGGTCCTGCAGGTTGGCGCCCACGCCGGGCAGATGATGGGCGACACCGATGCCGACCCGGCTGAGCTCCTCGCGCTCGCCGATCCCCGACTGCATGAGCACCTTGGGGGTGTGCATGGCGCCCAGGCTCAGGACCACCTCGTGCTTGGCGCGCACCTTCAAAGTCTCGCCGCCGCGCAGCACCTCGACCCCTACGGCGCGGCCCCGCTCGATCAGCACGCGCAGCACCAGGGCGCCAGTCACGACCGTGAGGTTGGGACGGTTGAGGTTAGGACGGAGATAGGCGCGGTAGAGGGAGTTTCGGCGGCCGTCGCGCACCAGCATCTCGCTGATCGCCGCGCCGCCCGGGCCTTCCATCATCTCGCCGTTGGGGCTGTCGAAGGTCGGCACGCCAACCTCGCCGGCGGCCTCCAGCATCGCCAGAGCCAGGGGACTTGGATCCTGAGCCCGCTGAACCCAGACCGGACCGGTCGTTCCGCGGCGCAGAGCGTCGGGAGACCCTTGGAAGCTCTCGATCCGGCGATATACGCCAAGCACGTTGTCGTAGCCCCAGGAAGCGTCGCCGGTCTCGGCGGCGTAGCTGTCCCAGTCGCTTCTATGGCCACGCGCCCAGACCATGACGTTGATGCTGGAGCCGCCGCCCAGGCCCTTGCCCATGGACATGGACAGGGCCCGGCCGTTGACGTGCGGGCTGGGTTCGGCCTGGAAACCCCAGTCACGTTCTGAGCCCAGGTTGAACGGCCATTGGGCCGGATCAAGAACCGTCTCGGCCTCGTCGTCAGGCCCGGCCTCCAGGAGGAGGACCTTCACGTCGGGGTTCTCCGAAAGCCTGGCGGCGACCACCGAGCCGGAGGATCCGGCGCCGCAGACGATCACGTCATACTGTTCGGCGATGGCGGCTTGTCCGGCCGTGGGGGGGGCGGTGTCAGTCATCTGCTCGTCCTTTCTCGTCACGGGCGACGCGCGTCGCCCGGCGGCGCGCGCCCACGCGCGGACGCGTCCGGCCTCGTCACCGACGAAGCCGGCGATCGCGCCCGGCAAGACCAGGTTCACGCCAGGTGGAGGCCGGGCCCGCGTTCTCGCGCGCTCGGCCGTGAAGCTCCGCCGACGGTCGCGCGGGGAGCGCCGCGGGGGATGGCCAGGAGGCCAGCGGCAAGAAACAACTATCAAATCTATCAAATCTATCAATACTAATATTTTGCAAAATACCCACATGAGTTGGTAGGGGTGGGTGTCTCGAGCCCCTGGGAAGCGGGCGAGGAGCCAGAAAGGCCAGATGGACAAGGACATCCTGACCACCGCCGAGGCCGCCAAGATTCTCGGGGTATCGACGCGGACGGCGCAGCTGTTGATTGAGGGCGGCTCGGTGCCATCTTGGAAGACGCCGGGGGGGCACCGGCGGGTCTACCGCGCCGACGTGGAGGGCCTGATCGACCTGCCGCTGGCCGCCGCAGCGCCGCCGTCCGCGCGTGTCGTTGTCGTGGCCTCGCCCGAGCGCGCGCCGCGTTACAGGGAGCTGGCGGAGGGCCTGGCCGAGGGCGAGGCGCTGGTGTTCGACGACTCGCCGGGCGCCGAGCGCGCCTTGCGCCTGGCCCCGCCCAGGATCCTCATCATCGACATCGACGGCGCTGATCCGGCCCGGATGGACCAGCTGCACCGTCTGGCGGACGAGGCCTCGAGTGCTCAGGTTCTCACAGTGGGGCCGGGCTCGGCGGGCGATCTTCCCCGCGCGCGGGCCGTGGAGACGCCGAAGGCCGCCTTTGAGACCGCCAGGGAGATATTGGCCCAAGGCGTCGCCCAGGCTGCGGTCGGTCCGTTCCCGCTAGCTCTCAACGAAGCTCATCGCCTGGTGGCTCTGGAGCGCACGGGGCTGCTCGACACGCCGCCCGAAGAGGCCTTCGACCGGCTCACCTGGCTGGCGGCTCGGACCCTGGATACGCCCATATCGCTTGTCACCCTGCTCACGCCTGCGCGCCAGTGGTTCAAGTCGCGTCTTGGGTTGGACATGGCCGAGACCCCGCGAAGCTGGGCGTTTTGCAACTACACCCTCATGGGCAAGGAGGTGTTCTCGGTGGAAGATCTCTCGGCCGATCCGCGCTTCGCCGACAATCCGGCGGTGGCGGCCGACGATGGTTTTCGCTTCTATGCCGGCGCGCCGATCCTCGACGAGGACGGCTATGCGGTGGGCTCCTTGTGCGTCATCGACCGCAAACCGCGCGTCCTGACCAGCGATCAGTCGAGGGCCCTAATGGAACTGGCGCGGATGGGATCCACCGAGGTTCGTCTGCGCGGCGCGCAAAAGCGCCTTCGCCAGGCCATGGGGCGCGGTGACGCCAAGACGCCGCCGCCCAACCCGCCGCGCCGCGGTTGAGGCGGGGACCTAATCAGGCGATCGCGGCGGTTTCAGGGGAGAGGTGCGTTCAGACGTCACCGTCCATGTCTGCCATGTAGCGGTCCAGAAGGGCGTTGAACTTCTCAGCCGCCCCCCAGTGCGCCGCGTGCCCCGCGCCGGCGAGCCGGAAGCACTGACGCCGCCACAGGTTTCCCCAGGACAGGCCGTCCAGATAGTCGAGCCTGATCAGCGGGTCGTTGAACCCGTTGATGACCGCCGTCGGGACCTTGGTGGTCTCTACGACCTTGCGCTGATCATGGCCGTCCCCCTGGCGGGCCGCGGCGAAGAGAGCCGGCCGAAAGCGCCGGTCGGTCCGGGCGATGGCCCGCGTCAGGAAATTCGGCGGCGGCGCGCCGAACATCATGGTGGCGAAGACGTCGGCCTCGTAGGCGGACAGGATGCCCTGGCCCGGCAGGCCGGCGGCCGGGGAGGTGAGGAAGCCCTCGGCGAACCGGCCCGGACGCACCGGCGGGGTTCCGGTCAGGACCAGGCCGCGCACGAGCGCGGAGCGCGCCAGCATCTCGATGGCGATGTGGCCGCCCAGCGACCAGCCCACGACGACCGCCTTGTCCACGCCAAGACCGTCCAGCGCCTCCATGACGCAGTCGGCGAGCGCGGAGCGGTTGTAGGTGCGCTCCGGATCAAAGGCGTCGCCTGAGGCGCCGTGCCCAGGCAGGTCCAGACGGATCATCCGGCGCCCCGTCAAAAGGGGGCTCGACACCTGGCGGTCGAAGACCTGCCGGCACGAGGAGTTGCCGTGGATGAAGACGATGGGCGTGCCATCGCCGGGGATGTCGTCCACCGCCAGCGCCGCGTGCGTGGTGCGCACGAACCCTGACAGCTCCACGGCGCGCTTGTCGCGTGCTTCGGGACCTTGGGGGCGTTCAATGGGGAAAGGCGACGAGGTGTCCTTGGGTGTCATCATGGCCGCTGCTCCAAGGATCGAGCACCGCGCGCGATCCAGCACCTTGCCGTGCAGCAGGGCCATTTCGTCCGCGTTTCGGGTGGGCTGGTCTCGATTTCAGCCGTAACGAAACGCTTGGTCGCGACGCCTTCTGGCGTACCCCAGCCCATCGACCTATCAGGCCGTCGCCGCCCCATTACGCTGTCGCGCGAAGTCTATGAACGCCCTGAACGCGGCGGTCGGGTTGCGCCGACTGGGATAGTAGAGAGACAGAGGCGACAGGGTGGGCGTCCAGTCTTCCAGGATGCGCACAAGGCGGCCCTGCTCGATGTCGTCGCGTACGTCGGATTCCATCGCCAGCGTGAGGCCGGCCGAGGCCAGGACGGCGGTGCGCGCCAAAGTCGCTTCGTCGAGTGTCATGGCCCCTTCGACATCGATGTGAACCGATTGTCCGTCCTTCTCGAACGGCCAGCGATAGACCGCGCCGTTGGGAAGTCTGACGCGCAGGCAGGAATGTTTGAGGAGGTCGTAAGGGGTCGCGGGCGTTCCGCGCGCCTTCAGATAGCTCGGCGAGCCTACAACCACATTTCGTCGCGCAAGACCCAAGGGAAGGGCGATCATGTCGACCGGCACCAGATCGGCGCTCCTGACGCCGAAATCGAAGCCGCCGGCCACGATGTCGACGAGACGCCCTTCGGTGACGATGTCGATGTGGACCTGAGGATGTTCGCTCAGGAACGGCAGGACCAGGGACGAGAAAATCTCCCGCGCCGCCGTCGGAAAGGCGTTGATCCGCAAGGTGCCCGAAGGCGTGGCCTGCCGAGACCGCACCGCGTCCATCGCCTCGTGAATGTCCCGCAAGGCGGGCGCGACCTGCGCGACGAACTGTTCGCCCGCCTCCGTCAGGGAGACGCTCCGGGTCGTCCGGTTGAACAGCCGCACCCCTAGCGTGCGCTCCAACTTGCCGACCGCGTTGCTGAGCGCGGTCGTGGAGAGACCCAACTCAAGCGCGGCCGTTCGGAACTTGCCGTGGCGGGCGACCATGAGAACGGCTTCCAGTTCCGTCAGGCTGCCTTGCATCATTGTCCCGAATATCGTGATACCGCATCCCAATTTGTCCCGATTATCGCGGACTCTGTCCAGCGCTACTTCAACTTCACGGTGTCGCGGCCTTCGATCGCGACCGCAGCACGGGACAAAACCATGTCGCTCGACCTTCCATCCCCCATCGCCGAATACGTCGAGGCCAACGCACGATTGGACATTGACGGAATGATGAGACCCTTCGCCGCCGACGCGGTCTTTCTGGACAACGGCAAGCGCTTCGAGGGGCACGCCGAGATCCGCACCCTGCTGACGGAGGCCGCGGTCGACGTGAAGGCGATCTTCACCCCGGACGCCGTGCGCCATGAGGGCGGCCAGGTGGTGGTTGATGGTCCGGCGCACGGTGATTTTCCCGGCAGCCCGATCCGCTTCACTTACCGCTTCGACCTGGACGGCGACGTCATCACAAGCCTGGAGGTCACGGCATGAACGTCCAGTCGGATCCCAAGGAGTTCGCGGGCAAGCGCGTCCTGATCAGCGGCGGCACCAAGGGTCTGGGCCGCGCCACCGTCGACCGCTTCCTGGCCGGCGGCGCCCGGGTCATCACCTCGGCGCGCGGCGCCATGGAGCCCATCGACGGTGTTGAGTTCGTCCATGCCGACCTGACGACAGCCGAGGGCGGGGAAGCTCTCGCTAAGGCGGCGCTCGATCGTCTGGGCGGCGTCGACATCCTGGCCCATGTGATCGGCGGCTCGTCCGCGCCGGGCGGTGGATTTGTCGCCCTCACCGATGACCACTGGCTGTCCGAGCTCAATCTGAACCTGCTGGCGGCCGTCCGCCTGGATCGCCTGCTGATCCCGCAGATGATCGAGCGGGGCTCGGGCGCGGTCGTGCACGTCACCTCAATCCAGTCGGTGCTGCCCTTGCCAGATGCGACGACCGCCTACGCCAGCGCCAAGGCGGCGCTCAGGACCTACAGCAAGTCCATCTCCAAGGAGCTGGGGCCCAAAGGCGTGCGGGTCAATGTCGTCTCCCCCGGTTGGATCATGACCGAGGCGACGGACGTGTTTCTGGAGCGCATCCAGGCCGCCAACGGCGGGACCCTCGAAGACGCCCGGCAGCTCGTCCTGGCTGGCCTGGGCGGCATTTCGATCGGACGTGGAGCGGAACCTTTCGAGGTCGCCGAGGCGATCGCCTTTCTGGCCTCGGACCGCGCTTCGTCGATCCACGGCTCGGAGCTCGTCGTCGACGGCGGCACCGTTCCGACGGTCTGATCACCGCCTGCGGGCGGCTGTGCATGTACCGAAAGCGGGTCAATATCTCGACCGTGCTGGCGGGCCAGAAGGTCGGCATCAAGGAAGTCGACGACGGCATATGGCTCGTCAGCTTCATGGATTACGATCTGGGTTACGTCGATTTGGAGCAGAAGACCTTGCAACCCCTGGGCAATCCGTTCGGCCCGAGATTGTCACCCATGTCTTAGGTACAAACCGTCACCTATGTGTCCGGGTCGTACAAACAGCGGCGTGGCGACCCGGGAGGGACTCGAACCCCCGACCTTAGCTTTAGGAAAGCTCTGCTCTATCCGGCTGAGCTACCGGGCCGACGCGGGGCGTGATAGCGCATGTCCGGGGGGCTTGCGAAGCCCGCACGTCGGGAACCGTCATGAATCTGCTGCGTCCGCTCAAGACCCTCTATGTGCAGGTGCTGCTCGGCATCGCGCTTGGCGTCACCATCGGGGCGGTCTGGCCGGATGTCGGGGTGGCGCTGAAGCCCCTGGGCGACGGCTTCATAAAGCTGATCAAGATGGTCGTGGCGCCGGTGATCTTCTGCACCGTGGCGGGCGGCATCGCCCACATGAGCGACATGAAGAAGTTCGGGCGGGTGGGCGGCAAGGCGCTGATCTATTTCGAGGTCGTCTCGACCCTGGCGCTGCTGGTCGGGCTGGTGGTGGGCGAGATCGTGCAGCCGGGGCGGGGGTTCAACATCGATCCCGCCGCCATCGACCCATCTGTGGCCGCCGGCTACGCCGAGAAGGCCAAGCATGGCGACAGTTTCATCGACTACATTCTTCACCTGATCCCGGAGACGTTCTTCGGCGCCTTCGCCGAGGGCAACCTGCTGCAGGTGCTTTTGGTGGCGATCCTGACCGGCTTCGCCTGCGCACGCCTCGGCGAATTCGGCGAGAAGGCGGCAGGAGCTCTTGAGCATGTTAGCCGGGTCTTCTTCTCGATCATCCATCTGGTGGTGCGCCTGGCGCCGCTGGGGGCGTTCGGGGCGATGGGCTTCACCATCGGCAAGTATGGGCTGGCGTCGCTGATCCAGCTGGGAGCGCTGGTGGCGACCTTCTATCTGACGGCGCTGCTGTTCGTGCTGGTGGTTCTGGGCGTCATAGCGCGGCTGGCCGGGTTCTCGATCCTCAAGTTCATCGCCTACATCCGCGAGGAGCTGCTGATCGTCCTAGGGACCAGTTCGTCGGAGTCGGTGCTGCCGCAGATGATGGAGAAGTTGCAGCGCCTGGGCGCATCGAAGCCTGTCGTCGGTCTGGTGATCCCGACCGGCTACAGCTTCAATCTGGACGGCACCAACATCTACATGACCCTGGCCACCCTGTTCCTGGCCCAGGCGACCAACACCGACCTGTCCATCTGGCAGATGGGCACGATTCTGGGGGTGGCCATGCTGACCTCCAAGGGCGCCAGCGGCGTGACGGGGGCGGGGTTCATCACTCTGGCCGCCACCCTCGCGGTTGTGCCCGACATCCCTATCGCGGCCCTGGCGGTGCTGGTGGGGGTCGATCGGTTCATGAGCGAGTGCCGGGCCCTGACCAATCTGGTGGGCAACGGGGTGGCGACCCTGGTGGTGGCGCGCTGGGAGAATGAGCTGGACGTGGACTTGATGCGCAACGAGCTGTCCATAGGCCCGAAGGCGGGAGAAATCGCCGCGGCGAAAGAGGCTCCCCTGCCATCCGATGAAGTCTAGGTTGCAGGTTTCATGCTCAAGTTGTGCGAGGCGTAACAACCTTAACCTTACCGTCTAAACGAGTGCTTGCATGTCTTTCGCAAATGCAGAGACATGCGCGCCGACATGAATCAATGTTCTTCCTCAACGGCGGACTTGGCGGGTGTGGACGATCAGCCTGACGGCGCTCTGCTCACGCTCATCGAGACCATCGAAGCTCTGGCCTCGGCCGGGACGGTTGCCGATATCGCGGCGGTGGTGCGCTCTGCGGCGCGGCGGATCTCCGGCGCCGACGGCGTCGCCTTCGTCCTGCGCCACGAGGAGCAGTGCTGGTACCTGGATGAAGACGCCATCGGGCCTCTGTGGAAAGGGCGGCGCTTTCCGCTGGAGGCCTGCATCTCCGGCTGGGCGATGCTGAACCGCAAGACGGCGGTGATCCCGAACATCTACGCCGACGACCGCATCCCCCATGACACCTATCGGCCGACCTTCGTCAAAAGCCTTGTCATGACACCGGTGCGCCCGGCCGATCCGTTGGCCGCGATCGGCGCCTATTGGGCCAGCGAGCGTCAACCGACTCCCGCGGAGGTCGCCAAGCTGGAGGTGATCGCCAGGGCTACAGCTGCGGCGTTGGAAAGCGCCCGTGCGCGGGCCTCTCTGCACGAAGCGCTGGAGCGGCGCGAACTGCTGCTGCACGAGCTCGACCACCGCATGAAGAACACCCTGGCGACAGCGCATTCGATCACCCGCCAGACCCTGCGCCACGCCGATAGCGCCGAGGCCTTCGCAGAGGCCTTCGAACGCCGCCTTATGGCCCTTTCCCAGGCGCATGAGCTGTTGACCCAAGGCGGCTGGGGGCGAGCGACCATGGAGCAGGTGCTGCGCGCGGCCCTGACGCCGTTCAGCGGCGAGAAGAGCGACCGGGTGACGCTGTTCGGTCCGGCCATGAGCCTGAGCCCCGAGACGGCTGTCGATCTGCACATGGCCTTCCACGAACTGGCGGTGAACGCGGCCAAGTACGGCGCCTTCAGCGCGCAGGAGGGGCGGGTTTCGGTGAGCTGGGATGTGGGCGAGGACGGGCGCTTCCGTCTGACGTGGAGCGAGAGCGGCGGTCCGCCGGTCGAGATGCCGGCGGAGCGGGGCTTCGGCTCGCGCCTGATCGAAAGCGGCATGTCCGTGCGCCTGGGCGGCAAGGCGACCCTGCGCTTCGCGCCGGAGGGGCTGGTCTACGAGATCGACGCGCCCCTGTCGGCGGGCTTGGCCGCCGGCTAAGCAGGAGTGTCGGCGGGCTTGGCCGCCGGCTAAGCGGGAGTGTCGGCGGGCCTGGCCGCCGGCTGAGCAGATGTGTCCGCCGGTCTGCGAGCGCCCGAACAGCAAAACGCCCGCCGCGGAATTCCGGGGCGGGCGCTTCGGCAAGTCCGAAAGGTTTCGGCCTAGGCGGCCTTGGCCAGGGACTTGGTCAGGATGCCGATGGCGGCTTCACGGTCGATGCGTTCGATTGCGGCGACTTCGCGGGCCATGCGGTCCAGAGCCGATTCATAGAGCTGACGCTCCGAATAGGACTGTTCCGGCTGGTTCTCGGCGCGGTGCAGGTCACGGACCACCTCGGCGATCGAGATCAGGTCGCCGGAGTTGATCTTGGCTTCGTATTCCTGGGCGCGACGCGACCACATGGTGCGCTTCACCCGGGCGCGACCCTTCAGGGTGGTCAGGGCCTGGCTGACGGTGTCGCCGGCGGCCAGCGGGCGCAGGCCGGCAGTCTTGGCCTTCTTGGTCGGGACGCGAAGGGTCATCTTCTCGTGGTCGAAGGTGATCACGTAGACCTCGAGCGACATTCCGGCCACTTCCTGGGTCTCGACCGCCTGCACGGTGCCGACGCCATGCGCCGGATAGACGACATGATCGCCAACCGAGAAATCCAGACCGTTCTTGCTCATGCTCGTCCTCATTGCTCATCCCGCCGCCGGGGGGCGTCGGGCCGTCGCTGCACATGAACCAACCGACCAAAGACACAGCGTTCCCCGTCCGCGAAAAAGAAGGACGCGGGGGCTGGTCGATACGGTCGGAATAGTTCTAAGACACTCTTCGCCTTCGATGGCGCGCGCCGATTTGTGCAGCGGCTGTTCTAGACAGAGACATCGGCGGCGCGCGCATGCGTGGCCGTCACGTCAGTTTTGACGATAACACAAAATTCAGATCAATGAAAGGCTTGCGGCGGCACGGTCATGCGCGCGTCACACGGGACGGGCAAAACGCGGCCCCTAACGCCACCTTCGATTGTTACGAGCCCGTACCCGGCTTTTCGCTGAAGTACTTCTCGAACTTGCCCGTCTCGCGCTCGAACTCCTCGCGGTCGGCGGGCGGGGTGCCCTTCACCGTGATGTTCGGCCAGACCTTGGCGTAGTCGGAGTTGATCCGCAGCCACTTGCCGTCCGGATCGTCTTCGGTGTCCGGCTTGATCGCGTCCACCGGGCACTCGGGCTCGCACACGCCGCAGTCGATGCACTCGTCGGGATTGATCACCAGGGTGTTCTCACCCTCGTAGAAACAGTCGACGGGGCAGACCTCCACGCAGTCCATGAACTTACATTTGATGCAGGGGTCGGTGACGATGTAGGTCATCGGAACGCAGGCGGCCTTCTCAGTGTGCGCGGCCTAATCGGCCTTGAGGCGCGGGTTGTCAATGTGACGGCTTCTCTTGGTCCTGCGAGGTTTCCTCTAATACCAAGTAAAGGGCGCGGGCCTCGCTGGCCGGACCACGGCGTTCGCCCAGATGCTCGACCCGGACGTTGATCAGCCGGCCGCCGATGGCGAACAGCACAGCGTCCCCGGGGCGCAGGGCGCGCGAAGGCTTGTCCAACCGCGTCTGAACCCCGCCGCGCGTCAGCCGCACGCGCCCTTCATCCACGAATCGGGCGGCCATGGAGCGTGTCTTGAAGAAGCGCGCGCGCCACAGCCAGACATCGACGCGGGCGGCGTCGTCGCTCATGCGACTTCGGGCGTAGGGTCGGCCGGGGCGGGCGGCGCCGGTTCGGCGGTCGGCTGCTCTCCGGTCACTTGTTGGCCAGCCGCCTGCGGAGGAGCTTTTGGCTTGCGGCGGCGAGGGCGGCGCTTCTTCTTCGACGCTTCGGCGACAGGCGAGGCCTCTTCGCCTTCGACCGCGGGAGCGTCGGACGGCGGGGCGGCTGCGGCCAAGGCGGCGGCCATCCTTTCAGCTTTGGGCTTGCGTCGACGTCGGCGCTTGGCGGGCGCTTGCGGCGTGGCCTCGGCGGACTCGGCTTCGGGCGTGGCGGGAGCGGCGGTCGCGGCCGCCTTCGGCTTGCGCGGGCGGCGACGCTTTTTCTTGGCGGCGTCGGTTTCAGGCGCCCCGACGGCTTCCTCGGGCTGAACCTTGGCGACCGGTGAGGCGGACGCCGCCTTCGGCTTGCGGCGCGGCTTCCGCTTGGCCTGAGCCGTGGGTTCAGGCGCCGGAGGCGGGGCTTTCAGCGCGGCGAGGGCGGCGAAGGGGGAGTCGGACGGGATGCCGGCTTCGACCGGCGCAACGATGCTGTCCGCGCCACGGCGGCGCCAGACGATGGGCTGACCGGACTTTGGCTTGGCGACGGGGACGAAGTTCAGGGCGCGCAGGATCAGCTCCAGCTCGCGAGGGCTCCAGCCCAGAGCCTTCTGCTTGTCCTCCGGCAGGACCATGCCGCGCCCGGGCTTGAAGCTTTCGCGCATGGCGTCGTCCAGCAGCTCCAGCTGCTCCACCGGCGCGGCGTAGCGGGCGACGGCCTGCAGGCCGCGCGCGGCCATGGCCCGGGCCGGCGGCGTCGGGTCGGGCAGGATCGCCAACTCACCCGGCTGAGCCGCCCAGTCGGCCAGCGGCGCGACCGCGCGGGCGAAGGCCATGGCTTCAGGCTTCAACAGCTTGGGCAGGTACAGGCTGAAGGCGGCGATCTTCACGCCGAGAGCCTTCAGATCGCGGCGCTCCTCCACGCTCAGGGACTTCACCTCGGCCTCGACCTCGCGCCGGTCCAGCACGCCGCCGGCCTCGATCAGGCGGTGGGCGATCCCGCGCGCCAGACCCTTCAGACGGCCGTCGGCCATGGCGGCCTCCAGCTTCAGCAGCGGGGCCAGGCGGCGTCCGCGCTCGGCGGCGAGGAAGGCTTCCAGGCGGCGCAGGGCCTTCTCGCGCGCCGCGGCCGGGCCCAGTTCGCCCAGCAGGCGCACCCGGCCGTTGACGAGGGCGCCGGCGGCCTCGCCGCTCCACAGGATGGTTCCGGTCGGGGTGATCGAGAACGCGTCGTCCCCGTCAGAGGCCAGGACGCCCAGGCGGCGGGCCACTTCGGGAGCGACGGCCTTCTGGGCGGCGCCGCGCAGGGCCTTCTCCTCGAGGGCGGTGGAGCCCTTGGCTGGTTCGAATGTCACGCCCGTCAGCTTTCCTACAAAGTGTCCCTGCACATTGACCGAGCCATCCGGCTCGACCCCTGCCAGCATCTCCTCGCGCTCGCCCAGCTGTCGCATCAGCACGCTGGTGCGGCGGTCGATGAACCGGGCCATCAGCTTCTCGTGCAGGGTGTCGCTGACCCGGTCCTCCAGGCCGCGGGTCATTTCCTGCCAGTGCTTGGGCTCGTGCAGCCAGTCGGGGCGGTTGGCGATGTAGGCCAGGGTGCGGATGCTGGCCAGACGCGTCGCCAGGGTGTCGATCTCGCCTTCCAGGCGGTCCAGCGCCTTATACTGCCCGGCCATCCAGTCCTTGGGGATGCGGCGGCCGCCCGTGGTCAGGTCGTCGAACAGGCCTTTGACCAGCTGTCGATGGTCGTCGTCGGTGGTCTTGCGGAAGTCCGGCGTCTGACACGTCTCCCACAGGCGCATCAGGACCGCCCGGTCCTTGCAGCGTTTGACGACCTCCTCGTCCTCCGACAGGCGGCGAAGCATCCGCTCGTCCAGGCCGGGTTCGGTCAGGGTCAGCCCCTCGCGCTTCGGCCCTTCGGCGAGGGAGCGCAGCAGGTCGGGCAGAGAGTCGAAGTCCAGCGCCGGGTTGCGCCATTCCGCGTCGCTGATCGGATCGAAGCGGTGATGCTCCACGGCCTCGACGATGTCCTCGTCAAACTCGGCGCAGTCGCCCGTCACCCCGAACGTGCCGTCGGTGCGGAAGCGCCCGGCGCGGCCGGCGATCTGGGCGACCTCCTGCGGATACAGATAGCGGGTGCGCTTGCCGTCGAACTTGCGCTGGCCGGCGAAGGCCACGTGGTCGACGTCCATGTTCAGGCCCATGCCGATGGCGTCGGTGGCCACCAGGAAGTCGACCTCGCCCGACTGGTATAGGGCGACCTGGGCGTTGCGGGTGCGGGGACTCAAGGACCCCATGACCACGGCCGCCCCGCCGCGCTGGCGGCGGATCAGCTCGGCGATGGCGTAGACTTGGTCGGCGCTGAACGCGACGATAGCCGAGCGTCGGGGCAGGCGGGTCAGCTTCTTCGATCCCGCATAGGTCAGGGTCGACAGGCGCTCGCGGGTGACGATCTCGGCGTCCGGCAGCAGGCGGCGGATCAGCGGCGCCATGGTCCCGGCGCCCATCAGCATGGTTTCGAACTTGCCGCGGGCGTGTAGCAGCCGGTGGGTGAAGATATGACCGCGCTCGGGATCGGCGCACAGCTGGATTTCGTCCACCGCCATGAACTCGACCTCACGGCCCAGCGGCATCGCCTCGACCGTGCAGATGAAATAGGCGGCGCGGGCGGGGACGATTTTCTCCTCGCCGGTGATCAGGGCGACGCTGGCCTTGCCGCGCAGCTTGACCACCCGGTCATAGATCTCCCGCGCCAGCAGCCGCAGCGGCAGGCCGATCATGCCGCTAGCGTGGCCGATCATGCGTTCGACGGCGAGGTGGGTCTTGCCGGTGTTGGTGGGGCCAAGCACGGCGACGAGGCGCGCCGGCGCCTGTCCGGAGGGACGGTCGCTCATGGGCGGAAAGTGGGGCGGCGGGCTGGGCGAAGCAAGCGAAGCCTTTATGTCAGCGACGATTGCCTAGGCGGCGAAGATTGCGGTCTCGTCGTCGGCCGTCAGGACGCGCCACTGGCCCGGCTCCAGGTCGTCGGGCAGGGCCAGGGCGCCGATCCGGTCGCGATGCAGGGCGTTCACATGATTGCCCACGGCGGCGAACATGCGGCGCACCTGATGATAGCGGCCTTCGTGGATCGTCAGCAGCGCCTCCGTCGGCGACAGCACCTCAAGCTCGGCGGGCAGCAGGGGCTTGTCTTCGCTCTCCAGCAGCAGGGTCCCGGCGGCGAACACCTGCGCCTCGTCGCCCTTCAGCGGCCGGTCGAGGGTGACGCGATAGCGCTTGGGCACATGATGCTTTGGCGAGATGATCCGGTGCAGCAGGGGGCCATCGTCCGTCAGCAGGATCAGGCCTGACGTGTCCTTGTCCAGTCGTCCGACGGTGGAGATGGCGGGATCGCGCAGCGTCCAGCGGCGGGGCAGCAGGTCGTAGATCCGAGTGCCGTCCTCCTTGTGCGAGCACACCACGCCCAAGGGCTTGTGCATCATCAGGGCGAGGGGCGCGGGCGGGTCCACGGGCTTGCCGCGCACGGTCATGCGCGCAGGCAGGTCGGCTGTGACGGCGATACGCTGGCCGGCGTCCTTCAAGGCCTTGCCGTCCAGGACCACTTGGCCGGCGGCCACCATGGCCTGCACCTCGCGGCGCGAGCCGTAGGCCATGTTGGACAGCAGGCGGTCTAGCCGCGCCATCAGCGCCTTCTGGGTCACTTGCGGGCCTCGTAAATCTTGAAGCCGGCTTCCTCCGCCCGCAGCTCGACTTTGGCGAAGCGCTCGTTCAGCGCGGCTTCGTAAGGCAGGTGCCGATTGGCGGTCAGCCACAGATGGCCGCCCTTCTTGAGCATGTCGGCGGCGCGCTGGACGAAGGCCTGGCCCAGGCGCTTGTCCTCGTGGCCGCCATCATGGAATGGCGGGTTCATCACCACGAAATCGAGCTCGCTCAACGCCAGGTCGGGATCGCGGATGTCGGCCTGCAGAATTTCCGCGCGTGCATCCTCGATGTTGCGGCGCGCCGCGTCGGTGGCGCGGCGATCTATGTCGAGCAAGGTGAGTTTGGTCACCTTCGGCTCGGCCAGCACAGCCTTGGCCAGCAAGCCGACGCCGCAGCCGGCGTCCAGGCCCGCGCCCGACAGCTTCGGCAGGTGTTTCAGCAGCAGGATGCTGCCGGGATCCGGACGATCCCAGCTGAAAACGCCCGGCTGAGACCACATCGAAAGCTTCGGCGCGATCTGCGGCGCGCCGGCCGCGATGGCTTCGTCCAGGCCGCTTAGTTCAGCCGGTCGATCCGTGGCGCAGATGCGATGGTGGCGACGGGCGTCCTCGGCGACCACGCAGCCCAAGGCCTCCAGCTCCTTGCGAAGGCGAGAGCCGCCCTTGTCCTTGGGCGCCAGGGCCGTCAGGCGGCCGCCGGGCTTCAGGGCGCGCAGGGCCTGGGCCAGCGCATAGCGGCGCTCCAGCACGCCAGGCGGCGCGACCACCACCATGGCGTCCAGGCTGCCGTCGGGCTGGAATTCCAGCGCCTGGGAATCCAGCGCCAGGGGCGAGAACTGCACCCCGCGCGGCGGGTCGATCACCCCGTGCTGGGGGACGCCATAAACGCCATGCGCGGCGTCGACATTCTTCAAGTCCGAAATCGTCATGGGGCGCATATAGCCTTGGACGTCGGCCGGCTCCATCTAAGCTGTCGACCTTCGCTGACAGGGAGACCGCCATGGCCCGCGCTAAAGCCAGTATTTCGGACCAAGCCTACGCCACCGCGATCATAGCGGGTCGTCATCCGATGGTGAGTGACGAGCCGCCGGCCCTGGGCGGTCAGGACGTCGGACCGGCGCCCTATGACCTGCTGCTGGCCAGCCTGGGCTCCTGCACGGCGATCACCCTGAAGATGTACGCCGACCGCAAGGGTTGGCCGATGACGGCCGCGCATGTGGAACTGCACCACTTCAAGGATGGCGACCGCAGCAAGATCGAGCGGACCTTGCACCTGGAGGGCGACCTCAACGACGAGCAGCGCGCGCGCCTGGCCGACATCGCCGAACGGACGCCTGTGACGCTGACCCTTCGCAACGGCGCCGACATCGACACCACCCTGGCTGATCCTGTGGCCGCTGTGGTTGCGCCGGTCTCCTACACTGAGGACGAGCTGGACGAGGCGCTGGAGGAAAGCTTTCCGGCCAGCGACGCGGCGAACCTGGCGCAGCCGAGGCATTCAGGGGCGGATTGAGCTGGTGGAGAAAAGGCGGGTGTTAACGTAAGCGCGGCCTTAGCCGAACACGAGCGAAACGAATCATGACCGAATCAGCGACGTCTGCCGATTCGGGATTTGTTCCCTACGAGATATTGTAGCTTAAGCGTGGTTAACCACAAACGCCTTTCCGGCGTGGCACGCATCTATTCCGTGGCGGCAGGGCAGGCGGCGGCCACGCGCTTGGCCTCCATCACCCCGGCCAGCGGCAGGCCGTGGATGGTGGTGACGTTGACGTCGATCTTGAAGCTCTCGGGCGTGTATGTCCCCTTGCCCTTCACCGGGGCCGGGCGATTCTTCTTGTCGTACCAGACGCCCTTCAGGTCGATGTTCCCGTCGCCGACCACCTTGCGCTCATAGACGCACTTGAAGCGCCGCGTGCAGATGCCGTCGGAGAACTGCGCGACATCCTTGGCGGTCAGGCACTTCATCTCCTTGCCCACCGGCAGGATGCCGCCGATCTTGTAGCTGTACTGCCAGTGGCCAGGCAGAATCGTCTCCGGCGTCTTCTCCTGGGCGAATACAGCCGGCGCGACCGTGGCGACGCCCAGCACGGCCAGAACCGCGGCGGTCAAGGCGATGGCGAGGGGGCGGACGGCGTCTTTGAGCTTCATCATGGCTTCTTACATATAGGAGCGGCGATGAACCGCGCTTGAAAGGCGCGCTCATCCCGCGCCCGGCTTGACTCTCAACGCCGCCGTCGCCTATATCGCCCCCTCTCGCGCCGGGAGAGTCCTTGGCGTGTTCGATATTCTTTTGCGAAGCCCGCTTCGCCCAGCAAGGTTGTCCGTCATGTCGCGTCGTTGCGAACTCACCGGTA
The DNA here is from genome assembly GCA_913776195.1 of uncultured Caulobacter sp. Lineage (GTDB taxonomy): Bacteria > Pseudomonadota > Alphaproteobacteria > Caulobacterales > Caulobacteraceae > Caulobacter. The sequence continues at coordinate 234,885 of CAJYMH010000021.1, read as the reverse complement.
AGGGCCCGATCGTTGGCCACAACGTGAGCCACTCCAACATCAAGACCAAGCGCCGCTTCCTCCCGGCTCTGGCGCCCGTCACGCTGCAGTCCGACTCGCTGGGCCAAAGCTTCAAGCTGCGCATCAGCAACGCCGCCCTGCGCACCCTGGACTACAAGGGCGGCCTGGACGTGTTCCTGCTGGGCTCGAAGGACGAGCTGCTGTCGCCGCGCGCGCTGAAGATCAAGCGCCAGGTGAAGGCCAAGGTCGCGACGCAAGCCGCCGCCTAAGCGACCCTTTGCTTACCGAGATAAGCAAAAGGCCCGCAGGAGCAATCCTGCGGGCCTTTTCGCATGCCTGGTCGCGGAGTGGGCCACGGCTGGACGGGTCTTGCGAACCCGGTTGGGGGCCGTGGCCTCTGGGAAATACGCCCCCAGCGCCGCGGTGAGGCGGCCGGCGCTTCTATGCCTCGCGGGGTGTGTTCGGCGTATGCAGTTTCGTGGGCGCCGCCCGCAGATTTACTCAACGGCGCATAGAAAAAGGCCCGCGAGAGAGCTCGCGGGCCTTGTCCCTTTTCGCCTTGCGGCGCGCTTAGCGCTGCAGGGCGTAGTAGTTCACGGAAGCGGTCTTGGTGTAGGCGGCCAGCTCCGGGTTGTTCACCTTGGAGACGGCGTCCTTGACGCTGGCGCGAACGCAGGCCGGGTACAGGTAAACGGCCAGGGATTCGCTGCGGACGTCCTGCCAGCAGACCGTGCTGGCGGCTTTCAGGATCTCGGCGTGAGCTTCCTTGGCGGTCTTGCCGGCCAGGGAGACGCGGAGTTCGGCGGCGCCGGCGTTGCCAGCGACGAAGGCGGCCCCAAGAGACACAACGAGGGCCAGAGTGTTGATCTTACGCATTTTGAAGACTCCAAGAGGAGGTTGATGACAACCGCCTCCCGGCACGTTTTCCCCAAAGCCGACGTTCTGATTTGTTATTCCGTCGATAGGTTTTTGTACGTCGAAGCCTAAAAACCTTCAAGGCAAATGTTGCGGTGCGTTTGGGGTTTTGCGCGGTGCAACATGCTTAAGCAGCGTTATGTGTCTTCGCTGCATTCTTGATCATCGGCGCACCGGCGCGCGCCTTTTGGGAGCCGGCTTGGGCGCGATTGGTTGCGGCGGCGGGGGACTCCAGTCGAACGCCATGAGCAGGGTCTGCTGGCGGCTCGAGAAGTTGTCGTCGGAGAGAATGTAGAGTCGCAGCCCGCCGGCCCGGTTGCTGCTGACGGCCAGGCCTTCAAAATTGTCGCGCGTCAGCGGGGCCTGCAGCGTGAAGCGGTCGACCACCAGCGGGAAGCGCCGCTTGGTCAGCGGGTCGTTGACGATGCTGACCTGAATACGGTTGCCCTGAATGGGATCGAAGGCACGGTGCATCATGGCGATGGCAGGGCCGTTGAAGGCGCTGAACGACACCAGGCCATAGGCGATGTCCGGGCCCATCTGGGGCGGGGCCGACTCGCACCCCGCCGACAGCTTGCAGACCCAGACCTCCCCTTCCTCGCCGCCCACGATGTAGGCGTCGGGGCCGGCGGCCGGATAGTAAGCCAACGCCTCCATGCCCTCGTTCTCGGGGAAGATGGTCTTTGGCGACGGGGCGACGACCGGCGCGCCGCCGCCGGCCGGATAGCGCCAGATGCGATGGTTGCGCTCGAAGCTGACCAGGCGGTCGCCGTTGGGCAGAAAGGTCATTCCCTCGGCGTCGGCCCATTCTTTACCCGACAACGGCTTGCCGTCGAGGCCGAGCAGCGGCTCGATCTTGCCGTCCTTAAGGCCGACGAGCCGATCCTGATCGTCGAGCACAAGCTTGGCTTCGAAAACGTCGCCGTCGTCGCTGGCCGAGACGATCCGGTGATCGCCCAGCACCGTCAGGGTCGACAGGCCGTGCAGGCGGGTCGAGTCGCTGGAAGTAATGGCGATCCCGCCGGCATAGGTGAAGTTGCCGATTCTGGTCTGGGCCGGGTCGTTCGGATTGAGCGGGACCGACGCGCTCTGGACACTGATCTCCGGCCCGGCCGGGACGGGAGCGACGGGCAGGACCGGCGGCGCCTCCTTGGGCGCGCAGCCCGCCAGCATCGTTCCACAAAGCGCGGTCGCGACGATCAGGCGGGCTAGCCGGTTCATGCAGGCGCTCCAACGCGACGCGACTTCGGCGCCGATCCCTGTACGACGGGCGGCGGCGGCAACAGGCCCTTGGCGCGACCGACGGCCTTGGGCTCTTCTTCAAACAGAGCGGCGAGCTGTTCGACCAGCACGCCGCCCAACTGCTCCACATCGACGATGGTCACGGCGCGGCGATAGTAGCGCGTCACATCGTGCCCGATGCCGATGGCCAGCAGCTCAACCGGACTCTTGCCCTCGATCTCACCAATCACCTGGCGCAGGTGGCGTTCAAGGTAGTGACCGGAATTCACCGACAGGGTGCTGTCGTCCACGGGCGCGCCGTCGGAGATGACCATCAGGATGCGGCGCTGCTCCGGTCGATTGACCAGGCGCTGGTGCGCCCACATCAGCGCCTCGCCGTCGATGTTCTCCTTCAACAGCCCTTCGCGCATCATCAGGCCCAGGTTGCGTCGAGCGCGACGCCAGGGGGCGTCGGCGGCCTTGTAGACGATGTGGCGCAGGTCGTTCAGACGCCCGGGGGCGGGCGGCTTGCCGGCCTTGATCCACTCGTCACGGCTGGCGCCGCCCTTCCAGGCCTTGGTGGTGAAGCCGAGGATCTCGGTCTTCACGCCGCAGCGCTCCAAGGTGCGGGCCAGGATGTCGGCGCAGACGGCGGCGACCATGATCGGACGGCCGCGCATCGAGCCGGAGTTGTCGATCAGAATGGTGACCACCGTGTCGCGGAACTCGACGTCTTCCTCCTGCTTGAAAGACAGCGGCGCGGTGGGGTCGATGATCACGCGGGTCAGTCGCGCGACATCGAGCATCCCTTCCTCGAGGTCGAAGGTCCAGGCGCGGTTCTGCTGCGCCAGCAGGCGGCGCTGAAGCTTGTTGGCCAGGCGCGAGACCACCGACGACAGGCTGGACAACTGCTGGTCGAGATAGCTGCGCAGTCGGTTCAGCTCCTCGCCGTCGCACAGGTCCTCGGCGCCGACGACCTCGTCGTGCATGGCGGTGAAGATCTTGTAGGGCGGCTCGGCCTGGCCGTTGTCGCGGATGTCGGGGCGGGCGGGCTTTGCGCCATCGCCCATCTCCGGCGCCTCGTCCGTGGCCTCGGCGTCTCCGTCGTCCTCGACCTGGACGGATTGCTCGTCGCCGGCCTCGGCGTCCTGATCGGAGGCTTCTGTCTCCTGCTGGGCGGAGCCTTCAGGCTGCTGGCCCTCGCCGTCGTCGTCGTTTTCGTCCTCGCCCTCGGTGGGGCCCTCGTTCTCGTCGCCCTCGTCATCGTCGGAGGCTTCGGTGGCGTCCGCCTCGCTTTCGTCCAGGCCGAGGTCGCGCAGGATTTCGCGGGTGATCTTGGCGAACGCGCCCTGGTCGGCGATCGAGCCGGTGAGACGGTCAAGCGCCGGCCCCGCCTTCTGCTCCACCTCGGCGCGGAACTGGTCGACTAAGGTCTTGCCGCCGTCCGGCGGGGCGTCGCCGGTCAGGCGTTCGCGCACGATCAGGCCCAGGATGTCGGCCATGGGCGCAACCGTGCGATCCATCCGCGTCAGGCCCTGACGTTCGATCTTGTCTTCCAGGGCCGCGGTCAGATTGGCGCGCACGCCGCCAAGCGCATTGGCGCCGATGGCCTCGATCCGAGCCTGCTCCACCGCCTCGAAGGCGGCCATGGCGTCCGGTGAGATCGGCCGGTTGCGCATGTGCGAGGACGCGTCGTGGTGCGCCAGACGCAGGGCCATCTGATCAGCCAGGCCGCGGATGCGGGCGGCTTCCCTCGACGAGAGGTCACGGGGCGGATGGGGCAGGACGGCGCGGTTGCCCGACAGCTGGGGTCCGTCGCCGGAAAACACCACCTCAAGGTCGGGCGTTTCGGCGAGCGAACGGGCGGCGTGCGCCAGGGCGCGCTTGAAGGGTTCGACGGGGCTTTCGGGCTTTCCGGCCATGGGAACGGTCATACTCTGTCAGGACGCCGGAACAAATAAGGCGAAGGCCCCGTTTTCCATTCGAAGCTTATCCACAAGGGAGTGGTTCAAATGTTGAAGTGGGCTCTGATCTTCGCCGTGATCGCTCTGATCGCCGGCGCTCTTGGTTTCGGCGGCGTCGCGGGCGCGGCGGCCGGCATCGCCAAGATTCTGTTCTTCCTGTTCGTCGTCGGCTTCCTGATCTTCCTGGCGCTGGGCATCTTCGCCGGTAAGAAGATCAGCGGCGGCTGAGCCGATCCGTCCTGATCGAATGAGGGCCGCGCCGGGTGACCGGCGCGGCCTTTGTCATGTCTAGCGTCTGGCCCAGGCCTTCGCTTGCTCGCCGACCACACGGATCAGGTCGCCCATGGCCAGGTTCACGTCGATCAGGTGCAGGCCCCAGTCGTCCAGCGTCTTGCCGTCGACCACCACGTCGCCGGTCAGCACGTCGGTGCGCGGATCGGCCGGGTCGGCGTTCACGCGGATCGATAGATAAGACGCGCCTTCTTTCTGCACACAGGTGGCCGTCAGCAGGCCGGGCGTGGAGACGAACGGCGTGTCGATCTTCTTCTGGGGCTTCACCCAGACATTGGGCGCGGTTGTCGAGCCATTGGTCAGGTAGGAATGCAGCGGGGCGGAGCCTCCGCCCAGGGCCGCCGGGTTCACGCAGGCGGCGGTCATGCCGGGCTCGACCGCGCGGCCGAAGCGGCTGACGGCCGGCGGCGGGGCGACCTCGCGGAACGAGACGTACGAGATGTAGCAGCCGGTCTGCGACGCGGCCGTGCAGGGCGCCATGCCGGCATAGGTCTTGTCCGGCCCCACCGGCGTGTTCATGCCCAGGATCAGGGCCGAGACGATCCGCCCCTTGGCCGGCGCCATGGCCGCCTCGTCCTTGAGCAGGTTCTGCAGCACCCGCGCGCCCTGGCTGTGGCCGATCAGGACCACGCCGCGCCCGCCGTTGTCGCGCTTCAGATAGTCGGCCCAGGCGTCGCGGACATCATTGTAGCCGAGCTGCGGATCCATCGGGATCGGCTTGCCCAGCATGTTGGACCGCAGGCCCGCCAGGGTGATCTGGCGGTACATCGGCGCGAAGGTGCGGCAGACCGAGGCGAAGCGGGCGAACTGCTGCTCCACCACCCGCCGCTCAGCGTGGTCGATGGTCATGTCGCTGTTGCCGCCGGGATCGGTGGAGACGGTGGGATAGACGTAGAAGCAGTCGATCGCCGCCTTGGGATCGGCCTTGAACGCCTCGCGCGTCAGCCCGCCGTTCGCGGCGACGATGGTGCTCGACTGATCCACCGCGCAGGCGTCGGCGCGCCCGGGGCGGCACAGCCATTTCTCGTCCTTAGAATAGTCGTTGGGCGCGGCGACGGCCGGCGCGAACACGGCCAGGCACGAGGCGAACAGCAACGCGGCGGCAAGCGGCTTCAACATACGCAATCCTCCCGTTCGAACATTTGTTTGGCGGGGAGGATGCGGCGCCGACGGGGCGGGGTCTAGGTGTGATGCAGACCTGCATATCTAGCCCTGACGAGCAGCAAGCCAAGTCAGTTCGCGCGGCTCGACAACACAGGCGGGCGCGAATAGCGTTCGCCCTTCAACGAACGCCTCAAGATGTTCTCGATCTCTTCCCGCACCTGGACCTCTCCGCTTCTTGTCAGTCTCTATGGGGCGGTGGCGTTGGGAGCATTTCTGGGGTTCGCAGGGCCGTTCGGTTCTTTCCGATCTCTTGCGCCGCTTCCCCGATACGCCTTTTGGTTCGGTTGCGTGGCGACCGGTTACGGGCTGGCCGTCGCTACTATCCCGATCCTTCGTTCCGCCCCGGCTTTCGCCCGGTTGCCCAAGCTGGCCGCGATCAGCTTCGTGGGGTTTGCTTCGACCCTTCCGATGATGTTCGTCGTGGCCTGGGCGCTTGAAGTCGCTCTTCCCGGGCGTTCGACGCCGCCCGATCGGCTGGTGTCGCTGTATTTTTCCGTCGCCGCGGTCCAGGTGATCATCGCGGGGATCGCGACCTGGCCGTTCTTCCTGTCCAAAGCGTCCAAACCGCACCGTGTCGATGGGGACGCCGAACAGTTCTTCGGTCGCGTTCCTGATCGACTGGGGCGCGATCTGGTCGCGCTAGAGGCGCAGGACCATTACCTCCTGGTCCATACACTCAAGGGTTCCGCCTTGATCCACATGCCGTTGGGCGAGGCGGCTCGGATTCTTCCCGCCCAGCTCGGCTTTCAAGCGCACCGGCGGTGGTGGGTGGCGCGAAAGGCGGTGGTCGGTACGCGTCGCGACGGTCATCAAACGCTCATCGAGCTTGTCGGCGGGATGAGCGTGCCGGTCGGTCGGACCTATCTGGCGGCGGTCCGCGCAGGTCTCAAGGCGAATGAAGCCTGAGAGGAGATCGCCGAGCGTCGCGCCGCCTGCGGCGTTGCCGAAAATTCAAAGCGCGCCAATGGCGTTGGCGGATTGGGCGGTTGTCCGGGCGGGCGAGCTGGGTGAGAGGGCGGCGAACACCAACCAGCTCCACTGGAGACGAGATGCCTCAACGCCTTTTCGCTAGCATCCTGCTGCTCGCCGCCGCGATGCCGGCCGCGGGTTTTGCTCAGGACGATATTGCATTCAAGACCGCCTGCGCGCCTGCGCCTACGGCCGCGGACGCTGCCGCAGACCCGGACCTGGCGGGGCTTTGGGACTTCTATATGGATGTCGGCGGCGTCCCGAGTTTCGGCCTCCTCTCCGTAGGCCGTCTCGATGGGCGGTACGGCGGAACGTTGACGCCCGTGCGGACCGCGCCCGTTGTGTTGCGAAGTCTCACCGTCAATGACCGAAAGGTCCGGATGGTTGTCGGTTCGCTTGAGGGGGACGTCATCTTCGACGCTACACTGTCGGGGGTGGGCGACCGGATGTGCGGCATTGTCGCCTATCACGGCGGGCAGCTGCATCCGATGGTGGCGCAGCGGCGCCCGCAGCGCCAGCCGCAGCGGCGATAGTCGTCGCCTAGCCTTCCCCGGCCAGCGCCAGCAGCTCTTCCGCCAGCGCCGGCTTCACCGGGTGAACGCCCGCGACTGCCAGTCGGGGACCAGGCGGTCCACCAGCAGGAACAGCACCAACCCCTCGTCCTGGCTCCAGAGGCGGCCGCCTCGGCGCAGCTCACGCACAGCCGTGCCGGTGTCGATCCCACGGCCCCGGGTGGTCCAGGCGAAGGCGGCCCATTGGCCCAGGCCTTCCATGGTCAGGAACAGGTCGTCCAGCGGCGCCCACTTGGCGTTGTCGCCGGTAAAGCACAGGGCGCGGCGGGCGCGCATCTGGCCAGGGTCTGACGGGTAGAGGCGCGGGCCTGCCAGCCGTCAGCCTTACAGGCCCTCATGTGAGCGATCGAAGGCGCGCTTGTAGCCGTCGCGAGCCGTAGTGCGGTCAAGATAGGCCTGTTCAGCGTCGGTGAGCGTGAAGCCGGCATGGTTCGCGGCCAGCCTCAGGGCGTAGGCCACCGAGATGTCCGCAGCCGTAAAGCTGTCACCCGCCATGTAAGGCGCATTGGCTAGCTGACGTCTCACCAGCAACCGCCGCCGCTCTACGCACTCGCGCGCCCAGCGAGCGCCCCAGTTGTCCCGTTCCGCCGCAGGAGCGATGAAGCCGCTCACCAGCGGGACCATGATCAACGTCGCCAAGCCCGCTTCACCCATGTGCAGGAACTGCTGGTAGGGGGGGAAGGTCGGATCGTCGGGCGCTGGCTGAAGCGGCGTCGGTCCGTAGCGACCCATCAGGTACTGCATGATGGCGACGGACTCGACCATGGTGATGTCGCCGTCCTGTATCGCGGGCAGGAAGTCGCCGGGATTGATGGCGAGCCAGGCCGGATCCTTCTCTGCGGCGAGCATGTCCACATGCCGCACGCGGTAGGACAGGCCCATCTCCTCCAACAGCCACACCACCCGGAGCGACCGCGAGGTCTGTCCGCCCCACACCGAGATCATCGTCAGGTCCTCCGTTCGGGCCCCGCTCTTACGAGCGGCTGTTGTTCTACCCTTCAGCCGCCAACGCCAGCAGTTCTTCCGCCAGCGCCGGCTTCACCGGGTCGAACGCCCGCGACTGCCAGTCGGGAACCAGGCGGTCCACCAGCAGGAACAGCACCAACCCCTCGTCCTGGCTCCAGAAGCGGCCGCCTCGGCGCAGCTCACGCACAGCCGTGCCGGTGTCGATCCCGCGGCCCCGGGTGGTCCAGGCGAAGGCGGCCCATTGGCCCAGGCCTTCCATGGTCAGGAACAGGTCGTCCAGCGGCGCCCACTTGGCGTTGTCGCCGGTGAAAAATTGGGCGCGGCGGGCGCGCATCTTGGCCAGAGCCTGGCGGGCATAGGCGCGGGCCTGGGTGTCGCTGCGTGCGTTCAGAGCCTGAAACAGGGCGCCCAGTTCGTCCTCGTAGGCGGCCACATAGGCCTCGTCCTTGGCGAAGGCCGCCTGCAGGCTGTCGTCGGACAGGTCATCCGGCAGGCCGTATTGGGCTGTCAGTTCGGCCAGGCGCGGGCTGACATAATAGAACTGCCGGGTGTGGGTCATCTCGTGGATGAGCACGCCCTGCATCAGTCCCTCCAGACCCAGGGCGCTGTCCACCCCCGCGCCCTGCCAGATGGAGGGCAGGGCCATGACGAAGAAGGCCTTGCGGTTGTCGTCGAACGGCGCGGCGAAGGAGGCGACGCGGGAGGGGATGGCCTGGCCGTCCGGCAGCTTCACCTGCCCGCCGTGGGCGACGCCGTTCCAGACGACAGGGCCGGCCGGTCCGGCGGTGTAGGCGCAGGTCTGGTCGAAAAGCACGATGGTCGGCCGCTCCCCCGTCGGCAGGCGCAGGTCCTGGCGGGCCGTCGTGCTCCAGGCGCCGATGGCGCGGTTGGCGAAGTTGGCGTCCTCCGGCGTCATCAGACACGCGGCCTGAGCGGCCGGAGCCGAAGCGGACAGAAGGAGGGCGGCGGCGAGGGGGCGGATCATGGTCAAGCTCCTAGCGGGGAGCGTGTCACGAGTCCGCTTAAATTCCAGCAAGGCTGACTAAGGGGCTTCCTTTACATACTCCCAGTGCCAAGGCTCGAACGGATAGTTGCGAAAGCCGAAGCGCTCCGCATTGGCCACCAGCCAGCGATAGGCGGGGTTGCGGGACTGGATCAGGCGGTTGGCGTCCTCGGTCGAATCCGGCCGCTTGCCGCCCACATAGAGGTCCATGGCCAGACCCGTGCGGTGGGGCGAGCAGGTCGCCCGCACCACGCCGTCGCAGTTGTTGTCCCTGGCGCAGCGGGCGGCGTCGTACTCAGGGCTGCGATAGCCGCTGAAGATCTGCAGGTGGCGCGGGTCGGCGGCGACCCCGGCGTCACGTCGGGCCTCGGCGACCATCTGGCGATAGGCGGCCATGGCGGCGGTGCGCAGCTGGATCGCCTTGCCGCCAAAGCCCTCGTCCTTGGTCGCGTCGGCCAGTTGGGCGGGCGAGGGCGGATTGGGGCAGACGCCTTTGGCGCGGACGCCGACATAGGGGCGGCGCGAGTGCATCTGCGTCTTCAGGGTGTCGAAACTCGCGGTGGTGAAGCGGCCGTCGCCGGCCAGGCGCTGGCGTTTCTGCCATTGGGCCAGGGCGGCGGCGAAGCCGGGGGAGACGGCCGGGCAGTCGGTCCCGATCTCGTGCGCGGTCAGGGTCTCGTAGATCGCCCAGCCGGTCTCGGCCCGGCCGAACGGCGACCAGGCCAGGGTGGTCAGGGTGCGGGCGTTGTCGCGGGCCGCCGCCTCGAAGGCCGGGTCAAGGCAGCCGCTTGGATCTGGCGAGGCCGAGAGTATGTGGCCGGCGGAAGCCGGGGCCGGCGAGGGGGCGGCGGGGCCGCCGATGGCGCCTTGCGGTTCAGTCGCCGCCGAAGGCGAGGCGGGAGGCTGCGTCATGTTCCTGGCCACCACGAGGCCAAAGCCGATGGCGCATCCGACCGCCAGCGGGAGGAACCATCGCTGAATCCGCGACTTTTTCTTGCTCAGTTTCGGCAGAGGAGTCGGCATGGTGTTGGGTCGCAAAATCCTGATGGCGGGCGTTTGCGCCCTCGCGTTGGCCGCCTGTTCGGACCCTAACGCACGAGAGAGCCAAAGCGACGCTTCGACGGAGATGGCGAGCGGCCAACTGCCGCCGGCGGTGACGCCTGCGGCGGCCCCCACGCCGCCCTTGGGTCCCATCATCGCGCCGGACGATCTGGCCGAACAGGGCAAGGCGGTGAACGCCGCCGAGTTCGCGGCCGTTCAGAGCGATCCGATCGCCAAGCGCGACATGCTGATCCGCGCCCAGGTGCTGCTGGACCGGGCCCGGTTCTCGCCCGGCGTGGTGGACGGCCAGGGCGGAGAGAACGTCAACAAGGCGATCGCCGCCTTCCAGAAGGCCAACAACCTGAACGCCAGCGGCCAGCTGGACGCCGACACCTGGGCCGCCCTGGTGCGCGACACCGGCTCGGCGGTCACGTCCTATGAGATCACCGAAGCCGACGTGGCGGGGCCGTTCGTGGAGAAGATTCCTGTCGATCTGACCGAGCAGGCCGAGATGAAGGCCTTGGCCTATACCTCCCCGCTGGAGGCCCTGGCCGAGAAGTTCCACATGGGCGAGGGGCTGTTGCAGGCCCTCAATCCCGGCGCGGACTTCAGCAAGGCCGGCACGAAGATCGTCGTGGCGGCGGTGTCGACCGCCGATCTGCCGCGCGTGCAGAAGATCGAGGTCGACAAGGCCAGCCGCCAGGTCCGCGCCTATGACGGGGGCGGCAAGCTGGTGGCGGTCTATCCGGCTACTGTCGGCTCAACCGACCGCCCGGCGCCGGACGGCGAGTGGGCGGTGCGCACTGTGGCGCCCGAGCCGACCTACACCTTTGACGCCAGCCGGCTGAAGTTCGGCTCCAAGAAGGCGCGGGAGGCGGGCAAGCTGACCATCGCCGCAGGGCCTAACAACCCGGTGGGGGCCGCCTGGATCGACCTGACCAAGGACACCTACGGCATTCACGGTACGCCCGAACCGGCCAAGGTGGGCAAGGTGGCCAGCAACGGTTGCGTGCGCCTGACCAACTGGGACGCCCAGGCGTTGGCCAAGGCGGTGGAGAAGGGGGCCAAGGTCAGTTTCCTTGGCTGACCGAATTCCTTGGCTAGCAAGGGATTGCTGAGCCTAGAAAGACGAAGCGCCCCCGGCGAAGACCGGGAGCGCTTCTTTCTTGATCAGCGCCAGGCGTCCCCCGACACCGGCTGCTGGAGGGGACAGTCAGGGCGTTAAGAGATCGGCGCAAGCGTCGCTGGAGCGATTGCTATCGTTTGGCGTAACCCTGTGTTTCAACGGCCACACAAAGCGCCTCAAAGAGACCTTTATCGCGCCCTTGCGCCGCCCGATCCGTCCACCATCTTAATGAGGACGGCGCAGCCCGGTGGATGTCCCCCTCCCCCAGCCTGCCGGACCCGCCGTCGTGAGAGAGCCCGGCGCCCGCGAGACCTTCCCCCATCTCGCGGGCGCTTCTCGTCTCAGGCCCGCTTTAGGCCGCCAGGGCCGTTTCAATACAATCGATGAGCGCCTGCGCCTGGAACGGCTTGTGCAGGAAGCAGGCGACGCCGAGGGCGCTGGCCTTCTGGCGCGTGGCGTCATTGGGGAAAGCGGTCATCAGGATCACCGGCGTGGCGACGCCGCGGGCCGACAGGGCCGCCTTCAGCTCCACCCCGCTCATGCCCGGCATATGGACGTCGGAGACGATGCAGGCGCTGCCGCCGGCGGCGTCCGAGGCCAGGAACGCCTCGGCGGAGGCGAAGCCGCGCACGGCGTAGCCCAACGAGCGGAGCAGACCTTCGGTGGAGACGCGGACCGAATCGTCGTCGTCGACGACCGAAATAATCAAACCCGTGGTCAAAAACCTGATCCTCAAAGCTCCCCGGCGGAGGCGAGGCGCCTTCGTCGGGGCCACAGATGCCCGTTTCCTGGCCCCGGCGAAATCATACGGAGGTTTAGAAGGCGTGGCGGAATGTCGCCTTTGCGCGGTATCGTACAAGTCGAGAGCGCGCGGGTGGAGAAAGTAGCCGCCCCATCAAGCTTAACGGGGGCGCAATGCAGAGCGAGGGGACCGACGCGGTCGAACAGCTGCGGGCCAGCGAATACCGCTACCGCAACATGTTCGCGGCCATGACCGTGTCGTTCTGGGAGCTCGACTTCAGCGGCGCCGGGCGGATCATCTATGGCCTGCGCAAGCAGGGGGTCAGCGACCTTCGCCGGCATTTTGTCGAGCATCCCGGCGTGGTGCGCGACCTGATGAAGGCCAGCATCGTGCTGGACGTTAACGACAAATCGGTCAGCCAGTTCGGCGCCGCCGGCCGCGAAGTCCTGCTCGGGCCGGTGGATCGGTACTGGCCGGTGGCCAGCGAGAACGTCTTCGCCGAAAGCGTCATCGCGGCCCTCGGCGGCAAGCCGTACTTCGAACAGGTCACTCGGCTGCGCCGCCTGGACGGCAGCGAGTTCGACGTGCTGTTCACCGCCAGCTTCCCGCGCGACTCGGTGGAGCGCGGCATCCTGCTGATCGGCCTGGTGGACCTGACCGACACCAAGCGCGCCCAGGACGAGCTGGCCCGGGTGCAGGCGGACCTGGCCCACGCCGCGCGGGTCTCGACCCTGGGCGAGCTGACCGCCTCCATCGCCCACGAGGTGAACCAGCCGCTGGCCGCCATCGTCACCAACGGCGAGGCCAGCCTGCGCTGGCTGAACCGGGCGCAGCCGGATCTGGACGAGGCCAGGGCCGCCATCAACCGCATGATCGCCGACGGCCAGCGCGCCAGCGGCATCATCGCCCGCATCCGCGCCATGTCGACAAAGACCGCGCCGGACCCGGCCCATCACGATCCCAACACCCTGGTCAGCGACGCCAGCCTGCTGGTCCAGCGCGAGATCGAGACCCACGACGTCAAGCTGATCCTCGACCTGGCCGCGGGCCTGCCGCCGGTGACGGCCGATCTGGTCCAGGTGCAGCAGGTGGTGATGAACCTGCTGGTCAACGCCATCCAGGCCATGGCCGCCTGCGAGGCCTGCCAGGAGGTGGGCCGCCGGCTCACCGTCCGCACCCGGCCCGACGCCGAGATCGCCGGCGTGCGGGTGGAGGTGGAGGACGCCGGCCCGGGGATCGAGCCCGACAAGGCCGACCAGCTGTTCAACGCCTTCTTCACCACCAAGGCGACCGGCATGGGCATGGGCCTGTCGATCTGCAAATCAATCATCGAGGCCCACGGCGGGCGCATCTGGGCGCGGAACAAACCGACCGGACGCGGCGCGGTGTTCGGTTTCACCCTGCCGGAGGCCGCGGCTCCATCGGGGTCATCCGCCTGAGCAGCTGAAGCATCTGATGCAGGCGGGAGGCGCAGGCGTAGAGCGTCACCGTGACCCAGGCGGCCCAGGTCCAGGCGGCGACGTAGAGAACGATCTTCAAGGCCGGGACATCCCTCACACTTCATACGCGTATCGACGTTATCCAAAACAAGCGTCGCCGCAAGGCGTGATGTTGCGGTCCTGGGAGCACGGCTCTTGCGTGCTTCGACCGGCCGCCGGCGCCGCCGTCCGCATGACGATGGGGAATGCTGCCGTCGTCATCCCGAGCCGGTCGACGGACGCCCGTTCGCCCCCCGCTTCGCCGTCCATTCCCACGAGAGGAAAGGGGTTCAGGCCAGATCACCCGCCTCGTACGCTGGTCGGATTTCGATCTCGCTCTGGCCGGGCATGGGGTTCGGGCAGCGTTTCACCCAGGCGACGGCTTCGTCCATGTCCTTGACGTCCCACAGCCAGAAGCCGGCGACCTGGTCGCGGGCCGGGGCGAAGGGGCCGTCGATCACCGTGCGGCCGGCGCCGTCGAAGGCGACGCGCTTGCCGTGGGACGTGGGCTTGAGGCCGTCGGCCATGACCAGGATTCCGGCGGCCTGAAGCTCGTCGTTGAAGCGGCCCATGGCCTGCATCATCGCGTCGGTTTCAGGCGTGCGGACGAAGTCCGTCTCGCTGTCCCCGGTGGCCTTCACCAGCACCATCACGCGCATTGTCCGTCTCCGTCGTTGGGGGTTGATGGTGGAACGACGAATGGGGCGGGGGGAAGCCGACGGGGGGCGGGCAAATTCTACTCCTCCCTTGCGAAGCGGGGAGGGGCTGAGCTCCAATCCTTCAACCGCTCATCCCGGCGAAGGCCGGGACGCAGAATCATCCAGAGCCTCAGCAGGGCTTCACCGGGGCCCCGGCCTTCGCCGGGGTGAGCGGAGTTTGGGCAGGCTCGAAGCTGGGACTAGTTGGACCCCAGCTGGTCCTTGGCGAACTCTAGGTCCATCAGCTTGAGGCGCTTGATCTCGTCCCGGAGGCGGGCGGCGGTTTCGAATTCGAGGTTGGAGGCGGCTTCGCGCATCTTGGCCTCCAGGTCGCGCAGGGTGGCCTTGAAGTTGTCGCCCATGAACGGCTTGGCGTCGCCGTCGGCCAGGCCCGCAGGGATGGTGACGCGGTCCTTTTCGTAGGGGCTGTTGAGGATGTCCTTGATGTCGCGCTTCACGCTTTCGGGCGTGATGCCGTGCTCGGCGTTGTAGGCCTCCTGCTTCTCGCGGCGGCGCGTGGTCTCGGCCATGGCGCGTTCCATGGAGCCGGTGATGCGGTCGGCGTAGAGGATGACCCGGCCGTCCACGTTGCGGGCGGCGCGGCCGATGGTCTGGATCAGGCTGGTCTCCGAGCGCAGGAAGCCTTCCTTGTCCGCGTCGAGGATGGCGACCAGGCCGCATTCGGGGATGTCGAGGCCCTCGCGCAGCAGGTTGATGCCGACCAGCACGTCATAGGCGCCCAGGCGCAGGTCGCGGATGATCTCGATCCGCTCAAGCGTGTCGATGTCGGAGTGCATGTAGCGCACGCGCAGGCCCTGCTCGTGCATGTACTCGGTCAGGTCCTCGGCCATCTTCTTGGTCAGGACGGTGCACAGGGTGCGATAGCCCTTAGCGTTGGTCTGGCGGATCTGGTCGATGACGTCGTCCACCTGGGAGAAGCCGCCGGTGGAGACGGGGCGGACCTCGACCGGGGGGTCGATCAGGCCGGTGGGGCGGATCACCTGCTCGGCGAAGACGCCGCCGGCCTTCTCCATCTCCCACGGGCCGGGGGTGGCCGAGACGTGCAGGGTCTGCGGGCGCATGGCCTCCCATTCCTCGAACTTGAGGGGGCGGTTGTCCATGGCGCTGGGCAGGCGGAAGCCGTACTCGGCCAGGGTGGTCTTGCGGCTGCGGTCGCCCTTGTACATGGCGCCGATCTGCGGAACCGTGACGTGGCTCTCGTCGATGAACAGCATGGCGTTGTCGGGGATGTATTCGAAGAAGGTCGGCGGCGGCTCGCCGGCCTTTCGGCCCGTCAGATAGCGGCTGTAGTTCTCGATCCCGGCGCAGGAGCCGGTGGTCTCCATCATCTCAAGATCGAAGGTGGTGCGCTGCTCCAGGCGCTGGGCCTCCAGCAGCTTGCCGTTGGCGACCAGCCAGTCGAGGCGCTCCTTCAGCTCGGCCTTGATGGAGACGATGGCCTGCTTGAGGGTCGGGCGCGGGGTGACGTAGTGGCTGTTGGCGTAGATCTTCACGCCCGGCAGGTCGGCGACCTTCCTGCCGGTGAGGGGGTCGAACTCGCTGATCGCCTCCACCTCGTCGCCGAAGAAGCTGACGCGCCAGGCGCGGTCCTCGTAGTGGGCGGGGAAGATCTCCAGGGTGTCGCCGCGCTTGCGGAAGCTGCCGCGCTCGAACGATGCGTCGTTGCGCTTGTACTGCTGGGCCACCAGGTCGGCGAGGAGCTGCTTTTCGTTGACCGTCTGGCCGACCTCCAGGCTGAAGGTCATGGCGGTGTAGGTCTCCACCGAGCCGATGCCGTAGATGCAGCTGACCGAGGCGACGACGATGACGTCGTCCCGCTCCAGGATCGCCCGGGTGGCCGAGTGGCGCATCCGGTCGATCTGCTCGTTAATCGAGCTGTCCTTCTCGATGTAGGTGTCGGTCCGGGGGACGTAGGCCTCGGGCTGGTAGTAGTCGTAGTAGCTGACGAAATACTCGACCGCGTTGTCGGGGAAGAAGCTCTTGAACTCGGAATAGAGCTGGGCGGCCAGGGTCTTATTGTGCGCCAGGATCAGGGCGGGACGCTGGGTCTCCTCGATGATCTTGGCCATGGTGAAGGTCTTGCCCGAGCCGGTGACGCCCAGCAGGACCTGGTCGTGCTCGCGCTCCTTCAGGCCGGCGACAAGCTCGCGGATGGCGGTGGGCTGATCGCCGGCGGGCTCGTACTCCGACGCCAGGCGAAAGCGCTTGCCGCCCTCGGACTTCTCCGGCCGCGCGGGGCGGTGCGGGGTCCACAGCATCGGCATCGCCTCGGCGGCGACGTCATGGACGAAGGAGGCGGAGGCGTCGGCGACGCCGGAAGTCGGGGCGGGAGGCATGATGCGAAAGTAGGTTCTCCCCGCCCCGAACGCCAGCGCGGCTGCTGACGGTGAGTGTCAGCAACTGGCGGGAGGTGTCAGTGGTTCCCGCCACCCAGCATCATCGCCTGGAACCCCTTCGGATCGGCGGTGAAGCCGGCCAGGGCGTTCCTGGTGAGGACGCCGGGGAAGACCTCCCCCGTCCCGTCGGCCAGGGCGTCAAGGCTCTCGGACACCACTTCCTCCGGCGTCAGGCGCGGCTCGGGCAGGCCCTTGCCCATGTCGGTCTCAACCTGCACCGGCAGGACGGCGACCACGGCGACGCCGTGCGGGGCGAACTCGGCGCGCAGGGCGGTGTTCAGCATCAGGCCGGCGGCCTTGGAGGCCGAATAGGTCGCCGCGCCCTTCGCCACCACCTTGGCCAGCATGGACAGGACATTGACCAGCCCGCCCCTGGACGCCTTGAGCGCTGGGGCGAAGGCCTGGGCCAGGGCGAGGGGGGCGAGGTAGTTGACCTCGATCTCCTTGCGGGCGTCCTCGACCACCCCGTCGCGCAGCAGGTCCCCGCCGAAGATCACGCCCGCATTGTTGATCAGCAGGGTGACGTCCGGGGCGGCCTTGGCGGCGGCGGCCACCTGGGCGGCGTCGGACACGTCGAGGGCGAGGGGGACGATGCGCGGGTCGTTAAAGCTCAGCGAGGCGGTGTCGCGGGCGGCGGCGTAGACCTTGGCCGCCCCGCGATCGAGCAGGCCCTGGACATAGGCGCGGCCGATGCCGCGATTGGCGCCGGTGACGAGGGCGACGGAACCTTGGATTTGCATAACGATCTCTCCAGTGGAGCTTGTTATGTGTATATGCACTATATGGTGCGCAAGAGACGGCCGGACGGCTTGTACGGATCCGACGTCAGATGTGCTGGGTCAGCTTCAGAAGCTGGCGGCGCAGGTTCTCGGCCTCGGTCAGGCCGACGCGGCCCTCGAAGGCGTCCTGGGCGTCGCGCCATAAGGGCATGGCGGCCTTCAGCCGGTCGCGGCCCTCGGCGGTCAGGCTGAAGATAAGCTGGCGCGATCCCTTGGCTTTAGGCGCGGCGGCGACCAGGCCGTCGCGCTGGAGAGGCTGCAGGGTGCGGACCAGGGTGGTGCGGTCGGTGACCAGCAGGCGGGCCAGCTCGGCCATGGTCAGGCCGTCGCCCTCCAGCTGCGCCAGCAGACTGAACTGCGGCCCGGTCAAGCCGACCGGCGCCAGATGCTGTTCGTAGAGCTGTGAGACGTACCGCGTCGCCTGACGAAGGGCGAAGGCGTTGCAGGTGTTTATGCGCTGAGGCTTGGCCATGACGCTCAAATGGCCGTGCGTATGCACACTGTCAAGATCACATTGTTATGCGAAATGTGGATAAGTGACCGCAAGGTGGGCAGCGCGATCAGGAAATGCAGGAGAACAGGCTGACGTACCAGCGGGTGTCGCTGTTTGAGGCGCGCAGCTTGTAGCCGGCGCCTCCCCAGGCGGTCTGGGCCAGCTGGTCGCTGAAGGCCTGCTCGTCGAAGCTCTGCGCGTCATACCGAGACTCCAGACCGGAAGGCGGCCCCACCTTACGCTGAGCTGCGGCGTCGAGGGGGCGTAGGCGGAGGCGGCCGAGCGCCTGGGGCGGGGTTCCGACAGATGGGGCGCCAGCAAGGCGGTTATAGGCTCGGCAGGCGGCCGCGAAATTGAGGCGATCCGCGTCCCCATCGGCCCGCCGACACCAGAAGACATCGACGTCCCATCCCCCCTTGGCCCCGGCCTTTGAGTAGGGCGCCGAGGGGGCGGTGTCGCAGTCGAGCTGAGCGTTCTCGCCGATGGCGACGGCGGCGGTGTTCTGCTCGGCGGCTTTTGCGACCGCGGCGGGGACTTCCGGGGCGGGAGCGGTCGGCGCCGCCTGCGCGATGGTCACGGATTCAGGCAAGGGGAGCACGGCCTCCTTTCGGGCTTCCCGGCAGCGTGTGTCGAAGGCATAGCTCTGAGCTTCCGGCGCCTTGGGCTTCTCGGTCAGCAACCGCTCCCGCGCGCGTTCCAGTCTTATGAAGACGGCGGATTGCCGATAGGGGCTTTCCGCCAGACGGCGCGCGCCGCAGACCTGCAGGCGAGCCTGCCGAACCTTGTCGTCGTAAATCTTGTCCAGAAGCCAGCCCAGGCTCAGGTCCGGCTCGTCGCGATCATAGATGAGGCTGAGCGCCTGCTTGATCTGATCCTCGGCCTGGGCGCCGTTGAAATGCTCGACCGCGTACTCGTAGCGCTTTTCATAGAAGGCGGTCTCGACGGCGACCCGGTCTCTCAGGTCCTTGTGCTGCGCCGAGATGAGATCGACGCTGGTTTTGAATAGCCCTACGACGCCGACGATGATGCCGAGTGTGGTGGCGATCATCTTCGCCGCATCCGCCGTCTCCTTGGCGGGGGTCTTGTCCTGGCGACGTCGGCGGAAGGGCGGGAGCGCCATGGCTGGTCCTGGGTGCCGGATTCCAAGCTTCACCGTGTTTCGTCGTTAATCCGTTGTCAACCATGGGGCGCTTTCGGCGGTTGATACATCCATCGCGAGTTTATACGGGCGAGGAAGCGGCGCTTGCGCGCCCTAATACTGTGTGACATACAGTGTTTGTCACACACCATGTGATGCACACCATTTGGCGCACACCTTATGCCCAGCGATACGGACATCTTTGAAACGCTTCGCCAGGAGCTGCGGCGGGGGAGCCTTATCCTGGCCGTTCTCGCTCAGCTTCAGGAGGAGCGGTACGGCTACACCCTGCGTCGAGCCCTCGCTGAGGTGGGCGTCGATATCGACGAAGGGGCGCTCTATCCTATGCTCCGCCGCCTGGAAGGCCAGGGCCTGCTGACCAGCGAATGGCGCGAGGAGGACAAGCGCAAGAAGCGCTTCTACCGCCTGTCGCCTGAAGGCGTTGGCGTGCTCGCCCGCCTGGCTGCCGAATGGCGGGCGATCAACTCATCTCTCGACAAGCTGCTCTAGGAAGGGGGACCAAGATGGACCTGCTCGAGCGTTATCTCGCGGCCGTGGCCGCCCTGTTGCCCAGCGCCCAGCGCGACGACATCGCCGCCGAACTGCGCGACCTGCTGATGAATCGCATGGAGGAGAAGGAGGCGGAGCTGGGCCGCCCGCTGACCGCCGCCGAGCAGGAGGCGATCATCAAGGCCAACGGCCATCCCCTGATCGTGGCCGGTCGTTATGGTGCGCAAGGACCGCTGATCGGGCCCGCCGTCTATCCGCTCTACATGCAGGCGGTGAAGGTCTCGCTGGCGATCGGGGCGCTGGTGACGGCGGTGCTGACGGTTATCGCCCTCATGACCCAGGCCAATTCCGCCCAGGTCATCATCCAGGGCGTCCACAACTATGTCAGCCTGACGATCACGGTCGTCGGCCTGCTGACCATCGCTGGCTGGCTGGCGGAGCGGGGCGTCGTGAAGCTGAACTTCCTCGATGACTGGAAGCCATCCCGCTTGCCGACCGTGGCGCCGGCCATGCCGGACCTGCCGGGGCTTTCGGCCCTGAGCAGCCTTGGCTCCATAGGGACGACGACGGACAAGGCGCTGAAGCAACGCGGTAAGTCGCGGTTCGAGAGCATCTTCGAACTGGTGGTCACGCTATGGGTGCTGGTCTGGTGGCTGGGGTGGACGCCCCTGCCGTTCGGCCAGGCCGGCGACGATCTGAGGATCATGCCCGCCCCGATATGGGCAGAGCTGCATTGGCCTATCGCTGGCCTACTGGTCGTGCAGATCGCAGCCAACCTCTCCGACCTGCTGCTGGCGGCTGCGGTCAGGGTCCGGGCAGGGCTCTTCCTCGCCAGCCACCTGATCGTGCTGGGTCTGACCTGGGTGCTGTGGAACGCACGGCCTCTCTTCCATGTGGAGACGACGTCGCGTCCCGACTGGATGACGACCATTCATCTCAGCGTGAGCGTCGGCCTTATGATCACCGCGGCGATCGCCGTGGCGGGAGCGGGCCGCGAAATCTGGCGTCTGGCGCGCAACTGAGGCGTGGAGCGCGGGCGGCGTCGTGAACTCGCCGTCCGCGCCCATGCGGCTAAGGCTATTCCTTGTCGACGCCCTTGCTGACCACCGTGCCTACCGCCGCGCCGGCGACGGCGCCCACGGGACCGGCGACGACGGCGCCGGTGGCTGCGCCCGTCGCGGCGCGCTGTTCGACGTTGTGGCCGCAGGCGGCCACGGCCAGGGTTGCGGCAGAGGCGGCAAGAATCGTTACGAGCTTAACCATTTGAACCCTCCAGATCGGTGTCGGCCTATCAACGGCGACGCTTGCGAACGGGTTCCGAAGGCGATTTTCGAGGCCTTCGCGTCGGGGAAAAATCTTTTTTGCAGCAACGCTTAACGGGGCATCTTGCAGTCGCTGGCGAAGCGACTCATGGTGAGGCCAGCGGAGCGTGCTTGCGAATCCGGGCGGATTTCGCCATAAGACGTTTTCACGACTTGGAGCTGGGCTGACGTGAACCGGCCTGCTCCGCCTCGTCAGGGCTAAGCGTTACCAAGGTTAACGGCTCTGACGCGGCGTACGACAGAGGGCGCATCCTGCCCTTGCCGCATAGGACACGATCTTTTGTCTCTTAAGACCCAGACACGCGCGGACGCGCGTGCGCTGTTCGGCGCTGCGTTGATTGGAACGGCCGTCGGCCTGATCCTCGGCGGCGCCTACCTGGCGGGGGGCATGGCCCAGACCGCCACGCAGCATGCACGCTCCACCCGCCTGGCCGCAGCCGCGGCCGAAGGGTTCTCCGAGACGGCCCTCAAAGAGGCCGTCCTGCGGATGGACGCCGGCGCTCAGTCCGTCGCCCGCCGCCATGATCCGTTCACCGTCGCCGGCGACGCCGCCCGCGACCGTCAGTCTTCCATTCTGGCCGCACGTCTAGAGCGCAAGGCTCGGGCGACCGGTTCCAACCTCGACCGCAACTTCGTCCTTCGCGCCAGCCTCAATGGCGGCTTCAATCCGGCGGCTCAGCCCTTCCATATGGCTGGCGCCCTGGATCAGGCCCGCGAGCTGGAGTGCCTGTCTCAGGCCGTCTATTACGAAGCCCGCGGCGAAGGCCCGCGCGGCCAGCAGGCGGTGGCCCAAGTGGTTCTGAACCGCGTGCGCCACCCCGCTTTCCCCAAGAGCGTCTGCGGGGTCGTCTTCCAGCGCGCCAGCGCGCGCGGCGGCTGTCAGTTCAGCTTCGCCTGCGACGGCTCCATGCGTCGGGGTCGAGAGGGCGGAGCCTGGACCCGCGCCGAGAAGATCGCCGCCCGCGCCCTGTCCGGCGCGGTGATGGGTGAGGTCGGCTCGGCCACGCACTTCCACACCACGGCGGTGGCGCCGAACTGGGGGCCGCGCATGATGCGCGTCGCCCAGGTGGGGCTGCATGTCTTCTACAAGTTCAACGGCCGCGCCCGTCCCGCCACCTATATGGAGCGCCCGCAGGTGACCCTGGCCAAGGCCACCGACGTGGCCCCGACGGTCCTGGCCAGCCTGGCGCCCGCGCCGACCGCGCCCAACCTGCCGCAGGGCGGGCTTTACATGGCCGGCTCCGCCCTCGCGGAAGCGGTCGACACCGCGACCCTGACCGCCGGCCCGGCGGTGGATGTGAAGGTCGCTCCGGCCAACGCCAAGGTCCTGCCGATCGCCGCCAAGACGGCGCCCGCCGCAGACAAGCCGGCGAAAAGCGCGGCTCCGGCCGTCGAAAAGGTCGCCGAGGCGGCCATCAAGACGGCCGCCTCTGAAGACTAGAGGCCGATTGCTTCCCCTGGCGGGTGGTGTCTCCATGACCCATCCGCCAGGAGACCTGCATGACCGACGCCATCCGAGACCGCCTTTCCCGCGAACTGTTGAGCGTGCCCTATACCGAGCTGTCGCCGCTGAAGCGCAGCGTGATCGACCTGATCGCCGACGAGGCCCCGACGCGCCTTGTTCAGGACAAGCCCGCCTTCTGGGACGGCCTCGCCGACAAGGTGGCGGCCGTGGGAGGCTCCTGGAGCTTCATCTTCGGCTTCGGGACGGCACTGTTGCTGTGGATGGGCGCCAACCTGCTGCTGAAGCCGTTGGGTCACGCCTTCGATCCCTATCCTTTCATCTTCCTTAACCTGATCCTGTCGACACTGGCGGCGCTGCAGGCGCCGATCATCATGATGAGCCAGAACCGTCAGGCGGCGCGGGATCGGTCGGCGGCTGAGCACGACTACGTGGTCAACCTGCGGGCGGAGCTGGAGATCTTGCGCCTGCACGACCGGCTGGACGCCCTGCGGGCGGAGGAGCTGGCGGGCATGGTCGAACGGGTCGAGGCCAAGGTGGAGCGGCTGGGCGCGGCTTAAGCCGCCGCGGCGTCGCGCAGCTTGAGCACGGTGTTCCAGTTTCGCGCCGTGGTGGCGACGCCGATCCGCTTGTCCAGCGGCTTGGACATCAGTTTTGAATCCGCGATCCCGTCCGGGAAGCTCGCGTAGATCTCCCGGCCGGCGAGGCGCAGGTCTTCCGGACCGTCGTGGGCGGCGCTGAACGCGTCGAAGGCCGACTGGGCCAGCGGCGCCTTCATGAAGAACATCTGGAAGTGGTTGGGCCGTTCAGCGGCGAACTCGGGCATGGGATTGGCGTCAATCATCGCCGCCCACTCCACCGGCGTGCGGACCATCACCAGCACCTCGCGGCCGACATGCGCCTTGATCGCCGCTTCGAGCTTGTCCTCCAGCTCGATCGGGGCGCCGGGGGCGTTGAACACCATGTTGCCGCTCTGGAGCAGGGTCCTCACTTCCGTGAAGCCGAGGCCTTCCGCCAGGGCGCGCAGGTCGGCCATGGAGAGCAGGCCGCGTCCGCCCACGTTGATCCCGCGCAGCAGGGCGATATGGCGGCTCACGCTTCGGCTCCTGCCTGGGCTCTTGCGACCGTTTTCGACTGGCGCGAGGCCAGGAGCCAGACGGCGAGGGGGATGACCCCGTAGATCGACCCAGGCAGCCACGGGGCGAGCTGGATCGGCACGAAGGCGGCGGCGAGGATCGACAGCAGGCCGATGACCGCGATCACGCTCCAGATGCGCACCGTCAGGCGCGCCTCGACCTGGCCGGCGTCGGTGAGATCCGGCGCGCGCAGGGCGGCGGCGAAGAGGCCGGCGAACAGCCCCGCCAGCAGGCCAAAGCCCAGGCCATAGACCACATACAGCGTCCGCAGGTCGGCGAAGGACGTGATCAGGCCTCGCCCGGGCAGGCGCTGGCCGAACACGAAGTGGAACGTCCCCTCGGCCAGCAGGCGCAGAGGGAAGACGTAGATCAGCATCACGAAGACGATGCCCAGGCTGAATCCCGTGGCCCAGCCGTCGCGGCGGGCGGTGATCCGGCCGAACGCCCGATGCTGCATCCAGAACAGGACGATCAGGGCGAAGCTGGCGGCGAAGGCCGGGATTCGCCCAAGTGCCGTGGCGAGATCGGCCATGGTGGCGGGCGGCAAGCCGCCGGTGATGATCAGCAGCGTCAGGGCGAAGGCGAAGGCCGCGTCGACAAAGGCGTCCAGCCGCTTGGCCGCATCAGCCTCGGTCTTCTCGGTTCCGATCATGAACATGCTCCCCCAATCCCCGAGGGGAGATTAGCCGCGCTGCGTTCGGTGGAAAGGCCTCAAGCGCGGGCGGCGCGGCGCAGGGACTGCGGCGGCTGCCCGAAGGCGCGGATGAAGGCGCGGCGCATGCGCTCGGAATCGCCGAAGCCGGTCTCCAGGGCCACGTCCTCCACCTGCAGCGGCGCGCTGTCGAGGAGCGCGCGGGCCGCTTCGACCCGTAGGCGCTCTATGGCCTTGGCCGGTGTGGCGCCCACCGCGCTGGTGAAGGTGCGGGCGAAGTGGCGAGGGCTCATGGCGGCCTGGTCGGCCAGCTGCTCCACCGACAGGGTCTCGGTCAGGTTCTCGCGCGCCCAGGCCAGCAGGCCGTCGAAGCGGCCGCCGCCCTTGAGGCTTTGCAGGGCCGAAAACTGCGACTGGCCGCCGGGGCGGCGATGATAGACGACGAGCTCCTGCGCCGTCTGGCGGGCGACCTCCTCGCCAAGGTCCGCAGCGATCAGGGCCAGGGCCAGGTCGATGCCGGCGGTGATGCCGGCGCTGGTCCAGATGGGGCCGTCCTGCACGAAGATGCGGTCGGGCAGCAGCTTCACATTGGGGAAGCGCTTCTGGAAATCCGGCGTCCGGCGCCAGTGGGTTGTGGCGCGGCGGCCGTCCAGCAGCCCGGCGGCGGCCAGGATGTAAGCGCCAGAGCAGATGCTGGCGATGCGTGGGGCCGCCGCGGCGCTGGCGCGCACATAGTCCAGGGTGCGCTCGCAGATGGCGGGGGATCGCGTGCCTTCGCCGCCGGCGACGATCAGGGTGTCCAGCGGGCCGACCTCGTCGAACCGGTCGGAGGCCATCATCACCCCGGCGGAGGAGGGGATCAGGCCGCCGTCCCGCGATACCATCTTCAGGCTGTAGGCGCCGGGCCTGAAGCGGGCGGCGATCTCGAACGCGGCCACGGGTCCCGTGGCGTCGAGGATCTGGAAGTTCGGGAAGATGAGGAAGCCGAGCCGCCGTGTCATGACCGTATCCGAGGGAACTATGTCATTTCGGACCGACGGTATGCGAGGGAGAATGAGGCGTCAAATCCCGACCAAGGAGGCCGTTATGCCGCTGCCGCAGACCCACATCGTGTTCGCGATCTTTCCCGGTGTCACGCATCTGGATTTCACCGGCCCGCATCAGGTGCTCAGCCGCCTGCCAGGGGCGAAGGTCACGGTAGCCTCTCTGGACGGGAAGCCGGTGGACGCGGAAGGGCTGACCTTCTGCAATTTGGGCAAGCTGACCGAGATCGAGACCTGCGACGTGCTGTGCGTGCCGGGCGGGTTCGGCGTGACGCAGGCCATGCTCGACGACGCCTTCCTTGGCGAGATCAAGCGTCTGGCCTGGGGCGCGAGATATGTGACCTCCGTCTGCACCGGCTCGCTGGTCCTGGCGGCGGCGGGGCTGCTGACCGGCAAGAGGGCGGGTTGTCACTGGGCGTGGCGGGATCAGCTTGCCCTGTTCGGGGCGTTTCCGACGGCGGAGCGTGTGGTGCGCGACGGGCGGTTCATCACCGGCGGCGGGGTGACGGCAGGCATCGATTTCGGCCTGACCCTGATCGCCGAGATCGCCGGCGACGGCGTGGCTCAGGCGGTGCAGCTGGGCGTGGAGTACGATCCGCAGCCGCCTTTCGACAGCGGTTCTCCAGACAAGGCGCTGGCGAAGGTGCTGGCGCGGGTGAAGGCGATCTATGAGGACGGGATGGAAGAGCGCCGGGCCGCCGCGGAGGAGGCGGCCCGGCGGTTGAAGGAGGCGGTCTAGCCTATCCTTACGCTCGTCATCGAGATCGCCGCGAAGACGTCGTCGTTGAAGAACGAGACGGAATCGCCGGGCTGCTGGGCGGCCACCACGTAGAGCAGGGGCAGGTAGTGCTCGGCGCTGTTGATCGAGGCGAGCGCGTCCTCGCCCAGGCTGGCGTAGTCGATCAGCGGGCCGTGCTCGCCCGCCCCGATCAGTCGCTTGGCGGTCTCGTTGAAGCGGGCGGCCCAGGCGGGGGCCTCGGGCTTTCGGAAATCAGCGGCGCGCAGGTTGTGGACGATGTCGCCGCTGCCGATGATCAGCACGCCCTCGTCGCGCAGGGGCGCCAGGCGGCGGGCCAGATCGTAGTGCTCCTGCGGCGTTCGGGTGCGGTCGAGGCTGAGCTGGACCACGGGGATGTCGGCCTTCGGATAGGCGGCGATCAGCACGCCCCAATTGCCGTGGTCAAAGCCGCGCTGGGCGTCGAAGATCACAGGCTCCGGCGACAGCAGCTCGGCCACGCGCGCGGCCAGGGCCGGATCGCCCGGCGCGGGATAGCGTACGTCGAACAGGGCCTGCGGAAAGCCGAAGAAGTCATGGATGGTGTGGGGCGCGGTCCCGGAGGTGACCGCGACGCCGCGCGTCTCCCAGTGGGCGGAGATCATCAGGATCGCCTTGGGGCGTGGAAGCGCTTCGCCGATCTTCGTCCAACCGCGCGACCAGGCGTTGTCCTCGATCGCGTTCATGGGCGAACCATGGCCGAGGAAGAGAACGGGCATGCGGGGCATAAGCGACAAACCTCAATCTGACACTGTTTCAGTAACAGATGGAGCGCCCGCCGCCCGGCCGCAAGCCCAACTCCGCAGGGACGGAGCGCGTGGGCCGTTCCATATCGGCCACACCGACGCCGTCGCGACCTCTCGCCTGTTTCGCCGCCGGGCGACCTGTGCCATGCACGCGCCGTGAACGCGTCTTCGTCCAGCGACTCCAAGGTCTCCCCCGCCGTCCGCGGCGGCGCGCTGGACGCCCTGCGTTTTCTGGCCGCCTTGCTGATCGTTCTCTACCACTTCGGGTCGGAAGGTCCGTGGAAGCTGTGGCGGGTGCATCCGGTATTCGCGCGGGGCTTCCTGGCCACCGATTTCTTTCTGCTCTTGTCCGGCTACGTGCTGGGCCGCGCCTATGGCCCGCAGGTGCTGGCCGGACGGGTGACGGCGGTGCGGTTCTGGCTGCGGCGGGTGATGCGCGTCTGGCCCGCCCACGCGATCGTGCTGATCGTCCTGGCGGGCACGGTGGCGGTGTTCAACTGGACGGGCACGGACGCCCACAGTCCGACCCGCTTCGTCTGGAACGACCTGCCCCTGCAATTCTTCCTGGTCCACGCCTGGCATCTGTTCGAGGGCGGCGACGGCTGGAACCTCCCGAGCTGGTCGCTGTCGGCCTTGATCGTCTGCTACGCGGCGTTCCCGTTCCTGTGGCGGGGCGTGGCCAGCGTGCGCTGGGCGTTCCTGCTGCCGGTGCTCGGCCTGGCGGGGGTGCTGGCGTTCAATACGCTGGCGTGGCGCCTGTGGGGGCGACCGCTCTATGATCTTCCATTCAATGACGGGCTGTTCCGCGCCGCGCCGCTGTTCGCCCTGGGCGCATGCCTGGCGCGAGCGGTGGAGCTGGGCTGGCCGTCGATTCCCGTGGCCCGCGCCCTGCTGTGGGGCGGGGCTGGAATTCTGGTGATCCTGCAGGTGTTCGGCCGGTTCGATTTCGCGTCGATCCTGTGCATCGCGGCCATCGTGCTGGGGGCGGGGCGCCTACCGGTGACCAAGCCCTCGAAGGCCATCGAGGAGGCCGCGAAGCTGTCCTTCGCCCTGTTCATCACCCACACCTTCACCGGCTTCCTGTGGTTCACCGCCCAGCATGCGGCGGTGCGGGCGATGCCGATCTGGCTCGGCGTGCAGTGGGCCCTGTGGTGGCTGGCCTTTCCCGTTTCGATGTATGTGGCCTGGCTGTTCCACAAGTACGTGGACCAGCCGATTCAGGACCGACTGGCCCCTTGGCTGCGCGGCAAGCCGAAGGCCAAACCGCAGGATCCGACCCCGATCTGAGGCGCGCCCCTAGGCGTCCAGGCCGATATCCAGTACGGGCGCCGAGTGGGTCAGGGCGCCGACGCTGATCACGTCTACGCCGGTCGCCGCGATGTCGCGCACGGTGGACAGGTTCACGCCGCCGGAGGCTTCCAGAACGGCGCGTCCCTTGGTCTGGGCGACCGCCGCGCGCAGGTCGGCGAGGCTGAAGTTGTCGAGCATGACCACATCCGGCCCGTGTGCCAGCGCGTCTTCCAGCTGATCCAGGCGGTCGATCTCCACCTCCACCTTCATCAGGTGGCCGGCGAAGGCGCGGGCGCGCCGGACGGCCTCGCCCACAGAGCCGCAAGCGGCGATGTGGTTGTCCTTTATGAGGATGGCGTCATCCAGGCCGAAGCGGTGGTTGACCCCGCCGCCGCAGCGCACGGCATACTTCTCCAGGGCGCGCAGGCCCGGCGTGGTTTTGCGGGTGTCGACAATGCGGGCCCCAGCACCCTCTACCGCCGCCACATAGGCCGCCGTCAGGGTGGCGACGCCGGATAGGCGGCACAGCAGATTCAGGGCCGTGCGTTCAGCCGACAGCAGAGCGCGGGCGTTGGCTTCGACGCGGGCGAGGATTGTTCCGGCCTTGGCGGCGGTCCCGTCCCCGACGAGCGCCTCAAAGCGGGCCGTCGGATCCATGGCCAGGACGGCAAGGCGGGCGCAGGCCATGCCGGCGATGTGGCCGTCCGCGCGCAGGCCGAAGATGGCCGACAGGCGGGCGTCGGCGTCGATGGTCGCCATGGCGGTGACATCCCCGGCGCGCCCCAGGTCCTCGGCCAGGGCGGCGCGGACGATGGGGTCGATCAAGACGTCGGGAAGCGGAGCGATCATTCGGCGGCGATCAGGCTGCGGGCGGATACGCCCTGGATGATGGTTCGGGCGGGCTCGGCCGCCAGGGGGAAGTCGGCGCGGAAGTGACCGCCTCGGCTTTCCCGGCGTTGCAGGGCGGCGGTAGCGACAAGACGCGCGGCGATCAGGGCCGGGGCGGCGCCGTGGGCCTGTTCCAGCCCCTCGATCAGGCCGGACAGGCGGGCGAGGCCGTCGGCGTCGCGGACCACGCCGGCGTCGCGGCTCATGGCGATGCGCAGTTGGTTCAGCGCCGCCGCCGGCAGGTCCGGGCTCGGGGCGGCGGCCACAATCGCGGTTGTGGGCTGAGCTTCGTCCCTAGCGGCCTCGCCCGCGCGGACGCCGAACACAGCGGCTTCCAGCAGGGAGTTCGAGGCCAGGCGATTGGCGCCATGGACGCCCGTGCAGGCGGCTTCACCCGCCGCGAACAGACCGGGCAGGGAGGTGCGGCCGTCCAGGTCCGTCCAGACCCCGCCCATGTGGTAATGGGCGGCCGGGGCGACGGGGATCAGCTCGCGGCGCGGATCGATGCCGCCGGCGCGGCAGGCCTCGAACACCGCCGGGAACTCGTGGGGGAAGGCCGGACCGACCGCCTCGATGGCGTTGAGGAAGGTCATGCGGCCGGCGGCCCGCTCCGCATGAAGGCCGCGCGCGACAACGTCGCGGGGCGCCAAGTCGCCGCGCGGGTCGTAGCGCGTCATGAACGGCTCGCCGAACACATCGACCAGGAAGGCGCCTTCGCCGCGCAGCGCCTCGGTGGCGAGGGGGGCGGGATCGGCGCCGATGTCGATGGCCGTGGGGTGAAACTGCACGAACTCGGGATCGCCGATCCGAGCGCCAGCCAAGGCGGCAAGGCCCAGCCCTTCGCCGCGAACGGCTCGCGGATTGGTGGTCACCGCATAGAGGCCGCCGAGCCCGCCGGTGGCGAGGACCACGGCGGCGGCGCGGATCTCGACCAGGGCGCCGGCCTGTTCGACCCCAGCCTGTTGAACTAGGGCGCCGCGCACCCGTCCGGTGGCGTCCTGCAGCAGGGCGACGGCGCGGGCGTTCTCGCGGATTTCGATGTGGGCGGCGGCCTGGGCGGCGGCGATGACCGAGGCCATGATGGCGCGGCCGGCGCCGTCGCCGCCGACGCGGGCGACGCGGGCGCGGCCGTGGGCGGCCTCCAGGCTCTGGGCGAAGCCGCCGTCGGGAGTGCGGTCGAAGGGCGCGCCGAGGGCGGCGAGGCGGCGGACCGCCTCCGGCCCCGCGCGGGTCAGGAGATCGACGGCGGCGGGATCGCAAAGGCCTGCCCCCGCAGCCAGGGTGTCGGCGGCGTGCTGCTGGGGCGTGTCGCCCCCCGACAGGGCGGCGGCCATGCCGCCCTGCGCCCAGGCTGAGGAGCAGCCTTCGTTCAGCGGCGAAGCGCTGAGCACGAGGGTTTGGCGCGGCGCCGCCTTCAGCGCCGCGGTCAGGCCGGCGAGGCCCGCGCCCAGGATCAGCGGGCCGTCGATCGTGATGCGGTCCATGGGGACCTCCATCCAATAAGCAGGAGCTAGATCAGCTCCACGTCCACGTGGTGGCGGGCCTTGACCAGGTCATAGCGGGCCGGCTGGGCCGGGGGCGGCAGGTCGATCATGCGCTGCACGGCCAGGCGCGCGCGGTCGGCGATGGCGGGATCCACCGTCACCTCGAACTGCTCGTTGACCAGGGCGTCATAGATGTTCTGCAGGGTGATCCGCTTCATGTGCGGGCACAGGTTGCAGGGCCGGACGAACTCGGTGTCCGGCGCGTCGGCGGCGACGTTGTCGGCCATGGAGCATTCGGTGATCAGGACCACCTGCTTGGGCTTGCGGTTGATCACGTAATCGTTCATGGCGGCGGTGGAGCCGGCGAAGTCCGACACCTCCAGCACCTCGGCCGGGCATTCGGGGTGGGCCAGGACCTCGGCGCCCGGATAGGCGGCCTTGATCTCCAGGATGTCCTCGGCGGTGAAGCGCTCGTGCACCTCGCAGCGGCCCGCCCAGGCGATGATCTTCACGTCCGTCTGACGGGCGACGTTGCGGGCCAGAAACTCGTCAGGGATCAGGATCACGCGATCCGTACCCCATTCCTTGGCCGCCCATTCGACCACCTGCACGGCGTTGGCGCTGGTGCAGCAGATGTCGGTCTGCGCCTTCACGTCGGCGGTGGTGTTCACATAGGTGACCACCGGGATGCCCGGATAGCGCTGCTTGATCAGGGCCACGTCGGCGCCGGTGATCGACGAGGCGAGCGAGCAGCCGGCCTCCAGGTTCGGGATCAGCACCTTCTTGTTCGGCGACAGAACCTTGGAGGTCTCGGCCATGAAGTGGACGCCGGCCTGGATGATCACGGCCGCGTCGGACTTGGCCGCTTCCTTGGCGAGGGCCAGGCTGTCCCCCACGAAGTCTCCGACTCCGTGGAAAATCTCGGGCGTCATGTAGTTGTGAGCCAGGATCGCGGCGTTCTTCTCGCGCTTCAGCCGGTTGATCTCGGCGATCAGCGGCGCGTGAAGGCGCCATTCCAGCGGGCTGACGTGAGCCTTCACCTTTTCCCACAGGGGCGCGGTAAGGGCCTCGACCTCGGGGGTGAAGGTCAGGTGAGCGGAGCCGTCTGCCATCTCGATCCTCCTTATGCTCAAAGTGAGCATTAGTGGAGCCTGAAAAAACGCCGGGCCGAGAGCGCCGACGCCCGACTTATGCTGAAAGTGAGCAAAAGTCGTCCAAGACATATAACCGTCAAACCGGGTTCCGGAAAGAGGGGCGAATCAAAAAGGCTGCGGAGCGCCTAGGCCGAAGCTGTCTCCGCCGCCTGTGCGAGCGCGGCGGCCAGGGCGTCCATGGCGTAAGGCTTGCGCAGCAGGGGCCAGGGCGCGGCCTCCGCCAGGGCCAGAGTCTCGCCCGTATAGCCTGAGGACAGCACGACGGGCAGGCCGGGTCGGGTGCTGGCCAAGGTGCGGGCCAGATCCACCCCGCTCGCGCCGCCCGGCATGATGACGTCGGTGAGGACGAGGTTGATCTCGAGGTCCGTGGCGGCGATCCGCAGCGCGGCGTCGGCCTGAGGCGCGCGGATCACCCGGTGGCCAAGTTCAACCAACATGGTCTCCACCAGATCGCCCACGTCCTGGTCGTCCTCCACCAGCAGAACGGTGAGGCTGGCGGCGACGGCGGGCGGCTCGACGTCGGGCGCGGCGGGTTCGGCCACGCGGACGGGTTCGCTCACCACGGGCAAGAGCATCGAGACGACGGCCCCTTCGCCCGGAGCGCTTTCGATCGCTACGCCGCCGCCGCTCTGCTTGGCGAAACCGTAGACCTGAGACAGGCCAAGGCCCGTGCCCCGGCCCACGGGCTTGGTGGTGAAGAATGGTTCGAACACCCGTGTAGCGGTGTCGGCGTCCATGCCCTCGCCGTTGTCCCGGACCGAGACCCGGACATACTGGCCGGCGGGCAGATCGCTTGTGGGCGGCTCATCGATGCAGGCTGTGGAGATGACGATACGGCCGTTGGGCGCCGCGTCGCGAGCATTGACCGACAGGTTCAGCAGGGCGGCTTCGAACTGGCTCGCGTCGATGCGGGTGGCGCAGTCGGGGGCGTCCAGGCTCAGTTCCAGCGTCACCGCTTCGCCAATCGCCCGGCGCAGCAGGGGCTCCAACTCCACGATCAGGGCGTCCGCATGCAGCACTTCAGGCCGCAGGGGCTGGCGGCGAGAGAAGGCGAGGAGTTGCTGGGTCAGGCGTTCGCCCCGGCGCGCCGCCGACATCGCAGCCTCGACCAGACGTTCGCGGCGGCGCGGGTCGTCAGGGTTCCTGAGGACGATGTCGAGAGCGCCGATGACGACGGTGAGCAGGTTGTTGAAGTCGTGGGCCACCCCGCCGGTGAGTTGGCCCACGGCCTCGAGCTTTTGCGACTGGAGCAGGGCGGCCTCGGCGGCGTCCCGCTCGGCCAGGGCGACTTCGGTCCGCTCGGTGAGCGAGAGGTTGACCTGCGCCAGCTGAAGCTGGGCCTGCTTGGCCTCGGTGATGTCGAAGCCGATGCCGATGAAGCCGATGAATTCGCCGCCGGGGCCGTAACGCGGCTGGGAGTAAGATTTTAGCCAACGCCACGATCCATCGGCGCGGCGATAGCGGGCCTCCAGCGAGAACGGCTTCATGGAGGTTTCGCCGGCGACCTGCTCCTTCAGGACCCGAGGGAGGTCTTCTGGATGCAGCACGTCGCGCCAGTCGAGGTCGAGCGCGGCCTCTTCCTCAAGCCCCGAGAACTCCACATAAGCCCGATTGACGAACTCGCGCCGCCCGCCAAGTCGCGAGACCCACATCAGGGCGGGGGCGCTGTCGGCCAGGGCGCGGAAGCGCGCCTCGCTTTCGCGCACGCCCGCCTCGGCGGCGCGGCGGTCGGTGACGTCGAAATTCACGCCGATCAGGCGCGGGCCGGCTTCCGGATCATCGAGGATTTCGCCGCGGCTGTGGAGCCAGCGCTCGCCGCCGTCACCCGCGCCGGCGAGGCGATATTCCACCTCGTAAACGCCGCCTCGATCAATGGCGGCGAGCACGCCCTCCCGCACCCGGTCGCGATCCGCCTCGCTGATATGGGCGAGGAAGGTCTCGAAACTGGGCGACACCTGCGGGGCGATGCCCAAATTGCGGCGGAAGCCAGCGGACCAGTGAATTTCCTGGGTGGCGAGGTTCCACTCCCAGACGCCGAGGCCCACGGCGGCCTGGGCCAGCTGGAGCCGTGTCTCGCTGGCGGTCAGGGCCTGTTCGGCGTTGGTGCGGGCGCGGTCGGTCTCATCCAGGCGGATGATCATGGCGCGGAGGGCTTCGGCCGCTCCAGCGGTGAGCGTCGCGGCCAGCAGATAGAGAACCAGGGCGCCCTGCTGGATCGGGGCGAGCGGCAGGCCGGAGGCACCGCCCCACTGCAACCAGGTGACCGCCGCCCCAGCCGCGATGCACACCGCGCCCCAGCGCCAGCCGCCATAGAGGGTGGCGACGATCAGCGCTGGAAAGAAGGCCTGGGTGGGACTGATGTCGGCGGAGATGCCGGCGACCATCAGATAGAGGAGGATAGCGCCGCCGATCGAGGCTGCGGTTACGGCGAAGCCGCCCAGGAAACCCGGCGATCTGATGGGAGCCAGCCGCATCGCCAGGAGTTCTGGTCGGAAAGCGGGCTTGCGGGCGCCGTCGCTGGACATTCCGCCTTTGTACCTTCGAAAGCGCAGCTTCCGCCCTGCTACATCTTGTCACCAAGATGGACGACCATACGTTAGCGATGCAACAGAGGAGATAGCCATGCCGGCCAAGATCAACACCGGTTTCACCGACGCTCAACGCAAGGCGATCGGAGAAGCCCTGTCCAAGGTGCTGGCCGACAGCTACGGCGTCTATCTGAAGACCCATGGCTATCACTGGAACGTCCGCGGACCGTATTTCCAGTCGCTGCACGTCCTTCTGGAAGGCCAGTACACCGAGGAGTGGACGGCCCTGGACCAGATCGCCGAGCGCCTGCGCGCCTTGGCTGTCGCGGCGCCCATGGGCTACGGCGCCTTCGGCAACCTGTCGGCCATCCGTGATGGTGACCCGGAGAATGGCTGGGAAGCGATGCTGACCGAGCTGCTCAAGGACAACGAAACCCTGATCGCCACCCTGCGCGCGGCCGTCGAGCCGGCGGAGGAAGCCGGCGACGAGGCCACTGTGGATCTGATCACCCAACGCCTGGCGGCCCATGAAAAGCACGCCTGGATGATCCGCTCGACCCTCGACGGGAAGTAGGCTTCTGCGCGCGCGCCTGGCCAGGGGGCTCGTCCTTGTCGCGGCGATCGTCGCCGTGGCGGGGTTGAGCGCGTGCGCGAGCCGTTACTATCTGGCCCGGGGCTCGGGTAAGGCGGAGGGCGTCGCCGCCACCGCGCAGGGACTGTCCGACCGAGCCTTCGGCCGCCTGACCGCCGACATGGACGATGCCGCCCTGGCGCTGGCGCGGCGGCATGATCCGGTCCCGCGTCTGGACTACTGGGGTCGCGTTCCCGGCTGGGAGCGGCTGGACCTGAAGACCTTGCCGACGCTGTCCCTGACGACGGTCGACTTCGACACCGCCCGCAAGATCAACGCCTTCAAGGCGGCCTCGCCCTTGCCGCCGGCGCCGGCTCGCCCCTTCGTGCTGAAGGCCAGGGGGGCGGAGCGGGAGCGGGCGCTGCAGTGCCTGTCGCAGGCCGTCTACTTCGAGGCGGCCTATGAGCCGCTTGAGGGACAGCAGGCGGTGGCGCAGACGGTGCTGAACCGCATGCGGCATCCGGGCTATCCCAAGTCCGTCTGCGGCGTGGTGTTCGAGGGCTCGCAGCGCGTCACGGGTTGCCAGTTCAGCTTCACCTGCGACGGCTCGCTGGCGCGTCCCCTGAACCCGGCCATCTACGCCCAGGCGCAGGCCGTTGCCCGCAGAGCCCTGAATGGCTTCGTGCTGAAGAGCGTGGGGACGGCGACGCACTATCACGCAGACTATGTGGCGCCGTACTGGGCGCCGACCCTGGTCAAGCTGCGCCAGATCGGGGCGCACATCTTCTATCGCTGGACAGGGCCTTCCGGCGAGCCGGCGGCTTTCACGGGACGCTACGCCGGCGGTGAGCTGAAGCTGACCCAAGCGGTGCTGACCGGCTTTGATCCCCGCATCCAGAACCCGACGCCGGACGCCCTGGTGGTGGACGGCAAGGTGGTGGCCGCCAAGACCGTCACCATCCCTGGTCCGACCGGCCGCGTCGAGGTGGTGCAGGTTCCGGACGCCAATGCGCCCGACGGCATGCGCACCCGCGTGCGCACCACCCTGGCCGGACGGCGCCAGGCGACGCCGGAGGAGATGGAGCAGATCAACTCACGGCTCAAGGCGCTGGAGGAGCGCATGCGGCCGGCGCCGGCTGACCCGGACGCGCCGGTCAGCACGGCGCCGCCAAAGCCGCAGTAGGTCTACCAGGCCCCGATCTTCTCCGCTTCGTGGTGGCTGATCGGGTTGTGGGCCTTGGCGTGATCTTCCTCGGCGAGGAAACGCACCGCCTCCAGAGCGGCCATGCAGCCCATGCCGGCGGCGGTGACCGCCTGGCGATAGACGTCGTCCGTCACGTCGCCGGCGGCGTAGACGCCCTGAACGGCCGTCGAGGCCGTGCCCGCCTTCACCTTCAGATAGCCGCTGGAATCCATCTCCAGCTGGCCGGCGAACAGTTGCGAGGCCGGGGCATGGCCGATGGCGATGAATACGCCGTCGCAGGACAGGTCGCGGGTCTCGCCGGTCTTGACGTTCTTCAGGCGGACGCCGGTCACGCCCATGGGGTCGGTGTCGCCCTTGACCTCGTCGAGCACGCTGTCCCAGACCACTTCGATTTTCGGGTGGGCCAACAGGCGCTCCTGCAGGATGCGTTCGGCGCGCAGTTCGTCCTTTCGGTGGACCAGGGTGACCTTGCTGGCGAAGTTGGTGAGGAATAGCGCCTCTTCAACGGCGGTGTTGCCGCCGCCGACCACGACCACTTCCTTGCCGCGATAGAAGAAGCCGTCGCAGGTGGCGCAGGCGCTGACGCCAAAGCCCTGGAACTTGGACTCGCTCTCGATGCCCAGCCACTTGGCCTGGGCGCCGGTGGCGATGATCAGTGTTTCGGCCAGCCATTCGGCGCCGCTGTCGCACTTCACATGGAAGGGACGCTTGGACAGGTCCACGGACAGGACGATGTCATTGACCATCTCCGTGCCCACGTGCTCGGCCTGGGCGCGCATCTGATCCATCAGCCACGGACCCTGGATGACGTCGGCGAAGCCCGGATAGTTCTCCACGTCGGTGGTGATGGTCAGCTGGCCGCCAGGCTGGATGCCGGCGATCAGAACAGGCTTCAGCAGGGCGCGGGCGGCGTAGATCGCCGCAGTGTAGCCGGCGGGGCCTGAACCAATGATCAGGCAGCGAGTGGTGCGAGGGTCGGACATGGGGTCTATGTAGCAACGATTCCGCTCCAGGTGAGTCCTGCACGTGACCGTCACGCCTCGAATTTTGTTCATCGCCGACGCCGGCCCGCAGGTCGGCGGGGGGCATGTGATGCGCAGCCTCACCCTGGCGCGGGCGCTGCGCGCCAAGGGCGCCGAGTGCCGCTTCGTGGAGACCTCTGAAACGGCCAAGGTGCTGGATGTCTTCGGGCGCGACATGCCTCGCGCGGCGGCGCCGGAGGCCGCGGATGTCCTGGTGGTCGATCACTACCGGCTCGGCGCGGAAGACGAGCAGGCCCTGCGGCGCTTTGGACGCCTGGCCGTGCTGGAGGACATGGGTCGACCGCACGGCGCCGCCGACCTGATCCTGGACCCCTCCTATGGGCGCTCGCCGCGGGACTATGAGGCCCCTGTGGTGCTTGCG
This sequence comes from uncultured Caulobacter sp., assembly GCA_913776195.1. Taxonomy (GTDB): domain Bacteria; phylum Pseudomonadota; class Alphaproteobacteria; order Caulobacterales; family Caulobacteraceae; genus Caulobacter. The sequence continues at coordinate 197,739 of CAJYMH010000021.1, read as the reverse complement.
GGCGCGCAGTACGCCCTGGTGAGCGAAGGGTTTGTGGGACGCCGAGGGGAGACGCCCTCGCGTCGCCGGGCGCCAGAGACGGTTTTGGTCTCCTTGGGGCTGACGGATGTCGGCGGCGTAACACGACGTGTCATTGAAACTCTGGGCGAGCTCACCGATGGGATGCGCGTCGTCGCGGTGACGGGATCGGGCGCGCCGAGCCTGGCTTGGCTGAAGACGCAGGCGGCGGACGGCCTCATCGATCTGCATGTGGACGCGCGTCATATGGATGAGCTGACCGCTTCGGCGGATTTGGCGGTGGGCGCCGGAGGCTCAAGCGTCTGGGAGCGCGCCTGCCTGGGCCTGCCGTCGATCACCCTGATCCTGGCGGACAACCAGCGACCGACGACCCAGGCGCTGAACAAGGCCGGCGCTCTGATCGCCCTGGAGTTTGAGGCTCTGGAGACGGACCTGCCTGCGGCCTGGGCGAGCTTGCGCGAGGCGGACGCCCGAATGGCGTTGTCGCAAGCCTCGATGTCCTTGTGCGACGGGCTGGGCGCGCAAAGGGCGGCGGACGCCATCCTGCGGCTGATCTAGACGAGTTGGTCCCAGGCGAGCGGCTCGCCTCGCTTCAGGTCGCGCGCGGCGAGACGGCCGATCACGTCGGGCAGGTGCTTGGGGGGAAGACCGAAGCCGGGGCGGATCGAGCGGACGTTCTGTTCGGTCAGCGCCGCGCCGGCGACGATGTCCGCCACCACATAGAGCGAGCGGCGATGATCACGGCTGGAGGCTTCTGCGTCGACCTCCTCGTAGTGCACCGAGCCGAGGGCCGCCCAGGCGTCGCGACAGTCATCGACGAGGCGCTTGAGTTCCTCGGGCTCCAACGAAAAGGCGCTGTCGACCCCACCCTCGGCCCGGGACAGGCAGAAGTGCTTTTCGATCACGCAGGCGCCTAGCGCCACGGCGGCCACGGAGACAGCGGTTCCCATGCTGTGGTCCGACAGGCCCGGCACGACGGCATGTGCGCCAGCCAGATGCTGCAAGGTGCGCAGGTGCATCTGCGAGGCCGGCGTAGGATAGCCGCTGGTGCAGTGCAAGAGCACAAGCTCGGTCGCGCCGGCGCCGCGGGCAGCGGCGACGGCCTCCTCGATGTCTTGCGGCGTCGACAGGCCGGTCGAGATGATCAGCGGCTTGCCGGTGCGCGCCATGCGCTCGATCAGCGGCAGATCGACGATCTCGAAGGAAGCGACCTTGTAGGCGGGGGCGTTCAGACCCTCGAGCAGATCGACGGCCGTCGGATCGAAGGGGGAGGAGAAGACCGTGATCTCGATGCTGCGCGCATGGGCGAAGAGGCGCTCGTGCCAATCCCAGGGTGTGTGGGCCTCTTCGTAGAGCTCATAGAGACGGCGGCCGTCCCAAAGGCCGCCCTCGACCGTGAAACCCGGACCGTCATGGTCCAGCGTGATGGTGTCGGCGGTGTAGGTCTGCAGCTTGACCGCATCGGCCCCGGCGGCCTTGGCTGCGTCGATCAGGGCGATGGCGCGCTCGATGTCGCCGTTATGGTTGCCCGACATCTCCGCGATCACATAGGGCGGATGGGCGGGGCCGATGGGGCGGCCGGCGATGGTCACCAGAGGCTCGGTCATGGGCGCGCTCCTTGCGGGGGCAACAGTCGGGCGATCAGGGGCTCCAGTTCATCTAGACCGGAGATTTCCACGGCGGGCCACTGCGGCGGCGTCGCGGTTGCGGCGAAACGCCCGCTGAGGACGCGGACGGCCGGCAGGCAAAGGGCGGCGGCTGCGGCCATGTCATGGCCAGGATTGTCGCCCACCACCAGGGCGGGACCGCCGCCGAGGCGATCGTGCGCGATCCTGAAGCCGGCGGGATCGGGCTTGGCGGCGCCGCATTCGTCACAGAGGACGACGGTATCGACCAGTTCAGGAACGCCCAGCGCCTCGACCTTGCGTCGCTGCATGAGGGCGAGTCCATCGGTGACGACCGCCAGGGCGTAGTCCTGGCGCAGGCGGCGGAGCATGGATTCGACGCCTGGATAGAACGCGATCGCGGGGCGATGTTCGCGATAGGTTTCCACGAGACCGCGCACGCGCTCGGGTGACGGCTCCACGCCCGCCCCCATCAGGACGCCGTCGAAGATCGCTCCGCGGCCTTCAGCATCCAGCCGCCGGACCATGTCGGTATAGGCGGCGATCGGGTCGAGATTGTAATCGTGCGCCAGGCGTTCGGCCACGGCGGCGAACCCGGAGAGCACATAGTCCCGCTCGGGGTAGAGGGTTTCATCAAGATCGAAGAGCAGGACCGGGCGCATCAGGCGTCTGGCTCGATGAGGATGTCTCGGGCGTAGCGCAGGGCCGTCAGGCCATGGCGGATCGGGCGGGCCGCCCGGGCCGAGGCGTCGCCGTCCAGCAGGGCCAGGATACGGGCCGGACTGTCGAGGCCGGCCTCGATGGACAGGTTCGACGCGCCGCCGAAGCGGGGGTTGCACTCGATGAACAGTGGGCCGTCGTCTGTGCGGAAGGCCTGGATGACGTTGTGCCCGACCAGGCCGAGCCGCGCGGCCAGGGCCAGCGCCGGGCCGGTGAGATCAGGGGCGTCCTCGACGCGGGACTTCCAGGCTTCTCCCGCATGAACCGCCAGGCGGCGACGGGCCACGGCCTGCAAGGGGGAGCCTGCAAGGTCCATGAGCACGTCGATGGTGTACTCCGGAGCCTCGATCAACGGCTGGACGACGAGGCCTGATCGCGGCCCGAAGGCGGCGAGGCCGACGGCGTCGTCGGCCCGGCCGGTCCCGCGCCCGCCGGCCCCGGTCGCGGCGCGGGCGAAGACGGGAAAGCTCGGCTTCTCCTCCAGGGTGAACGGCGTCGGGACGGGGAATCCTTCCGCCAGGCAGAAGGCCACGAACTGACGCTTGTCCTGACAGATCGCCAGGCTTTCGGCGCGGGGGACGAGCGGTGTCGCGCCGGCGGCTTGAAGCCGGGTCTCCAGGGAGGCGATGACCGCCAGTTCCGCGTCGCGGGTCGGGACGACGAGATGGATTCCTTGCGCCTGGACCAGATCAAGAAGGGCGTTGGCGAAGTCCGCCTCGTCGCTACGCGGAAGGATCACCGCTTGGTCAGCGAACCTGAGCGCAGCCGCGTCGGGGGTCAGGTCGGCGGCGATGACATGGGCGCCGGCGCTCTGGAAGGCCTGAACCAGAAGGACCTTCGCCGCGGCGCTGAGGATCAGAACTTTCTTCATGCGAAGCCTGCCGCACGGTCTTGAGCCTGCGACTTGCGCAGACCCTCAAGGTGGTCATGGCCGGCGTTCATGGCGCTCAGGCGAGGATCGGCCTCGGCGATGGCGAAGGGAACACGCCAGGACCATCCGGCGGGGCCGTCCGGCAGGCGCTCGAATATGGCGCGCAGATAGGTCAGGTCCTCCGGGTGATCCAGGGTCCAGCGGTGGCGGGCGGTTTCGACGCCGGGCCCGTTCAGATTGGCGAGCCTGGTTTCGGGATGCCCCCGGATATAGGTCGAGACGTGCTCCCGTTCGGAGGGCTTGAACGCTTCGCGCCGGGCGCGGTCGAGCCAGGCGAAGGAGAAGGCTTCGCACTCCAACCCATGCGGCCAGGTGAGGACCGGCGCATTCATGCAGGCGAAATCGGCGCCTTCACGCTGAAGGAGGTCGACGACCTCGCCGCAGATGGCAGGATCGATCAACGGACAGTCGCTGGTGATGCGCAGAATGATGTCGGCGTCGGCCGCCTTGGCCGCCGCGTGATAGCGGTCGAGGACGTCGTCGCGGGAGCCCCGGGTCACCATCACGCCGGCTCTCGCCGCCTCGTCCGCCACCGCGTCGTCTTCGGGGTCTGCGGGCGTGGCGCAGACAACCTGATCTATCCGGGGAATGGCGACGGCGCGTTCCAACACGCGGGAAAGGACCGGGCGCCCGGCGAGGGGGAGCAGGATCTTACCCGGTAGACGGGTGGATCCCATTCGAGCCTGGATGATGGCGGCGACGCGCATGACCGGATTTTAGGCGTCAGTCGTTAACCGTGTGCAAGCGTCAGCGACGCCTGCCCATCCGCGCCAGCACCTCCGCCGCCAAGCGTTCGGTTTCGGCCAGGGGTTCGTATGTCCAGCCGTGGAAATGGCCGCCGAAGGGGCGGGCGGCGCCGTGGTCTTCAAGGGATTGGTGGAAGGCGCGGAATTTCCGGCTTTCCCCGTCCATCTTCAGCACGAAGACCGGCTTGCCGGTGCCGGCGGCCTCGACGGCCATGTTGGTGCTGTCCTCGGTGACGCAGATGTAGTCGGCGGCGGCGAGGAAGGCGAAGTAAGGGTTGGGCCCCTCGCCATCCCAGATCATGCCGGGCAGGTGCTTCAGCCGCGCCTTCATCAGGGTCTTGGCCTCGTCCGGGGTGCGGCGCGAGAAGGTCATCATCAGCGAGCCGCCGTCGTGCTCCAGCGGCAGGACGAGGTCTCGGGCGATGCCGGCGGCGCGGGTCTGGCTGAGGTCGAAGGCCTTGGAGCGGCCGCCGATCAGCACCGCCACGCGAGGGTGCGGCAGGCGGTTCAGCTTGCGGGCGAAGGCCTTGTGCTCGGCGGCCAGGCGGGCGGCGGTCACGCGGTGCGGGGAGCCGACGATCGGGAAGACGTTGTCGCCGGAAAGGCGGTCGTGCTTCGGCGGCGCGACCAGGTCGAACAGGCGGGAAGGAGCCTTGGGGTCCTGCAGCTGGGCCACGAAGGTCTTGCCCTTCGACCAGCGTTTCACCCGGATCGAGAGGGGGATGCTGGCGCGGCCGCAGCCGATCCAGATGTCGGGCCAGGGGCCGGTGATGTCGCTTTCCGGCGTCAGGGTCGCGCGCGGGAAAGGGTGCAGGCGCCAGGGCAGACGGCCCCACTTGCCGCGATAGGCGATGCGTTTGAGCACGATGCGGGCGCGGGTGAGGCGTGCGATCGCTTCCGCCAGGCCGACGGCCTGTGCCTCGATCCCCGCGCGTCCGTCCGAAACCGCCCAGATGACGAGCGGTTCGGACGGCGTTGCGGACTCTAGACCCACTCGACCTTGAGGATTTCGTAGGCCTTCACGCCGCCGGGGGTGTTCACCTCCACGACGTCGCCGGTCTCCTTGCCGATCATCGCGCGAGCGATGGGCGAGGCGACCGAGACGCGGCCGGACTTCACGTCGGCCTCATGCTCGCCGACGATCTGGTAGCGGGCCTCTTCCTCGGTGTCCTCGTCGACGACGCTGACGGTCGCGCCGAACTTCACCTGGGTGCCCGAGAGTTTGGAGACGTCGATGACCTGAGCGCGGGCGATCTTGTCCTCGATCTCGGCGATACGGCCTTCGATCCAGCCCTGGCGCTCCTTGGCGGCGTGGTACTCGGCGTTCTCGCTGAGGTCGCCATGCGAGCGCGCCTCTGCGATGGCGGCGATCACATTGGGCCGCTCCACAGTTTTCAAACGCTTCAGTTCTTCGTCGAGGGCGGTATAGCCCCCGGCGGTCATCGGGACTTTTTCCATTGCGGATTTAGCTCGGGTCGCCCTGGGTTTGATTTCCGGCCGCGGGCGCGGACGTCCGGGGGCTGAGAGGATAGGGGGGCATTCCCCCCGGATCAAGAGTTGATCAGGGAAGCTTCACCGGCGGTTGATTTTCCTCGACTTTCGGACGGCGCCCCAAACGGGCGTAGCCATAGAGAATCAGTCCGATCAGCCCGACCCCCAGGGCCACAAAAATCGCCACCCCGATCGCGGCCCCCAGCACATAGAACAGGCCGAGGACCACGACGATGGCGATGGCGGCGAGAACGGCCAGTATAAGGCCGCCGGCGAGGGGCGTGCGTTTCATGGGCCCCTCAACGCGCCGCGACGGCGAAGGTTCGCCGTCAGGCGTAGGCGTAGGGCCCGCCGCGCTCCAGCGCCTTCTTATAGGCCGGCCGGGCGTGAATTTTGGCCAGGAACGCCTTCAGTTTGGGCTTGTCGGCGCCGAAGGGCGAGCGGGAGGAGGCGGCCTCAAGCGGGAAGCTCATCATCACGTCGGCGACGGTGAACTGCGGCCCGGCGAACCATTCGGACTGGGCCAGGGTGTTCTCCCAATAGGCCTGCTGGGCGGCTAGCTGCGGGTCGATGAAACCGGACTGGGCCTTGGCCGAGATTCCCTTGACGATGGGCTTCAGCAGGCCCGGCGCCCGCTCGGGCAGGACGCCGAAGACCAGCTTCATCAGCAGGGGCGGCATGGCCGAACCCTCCGCGAAATGGAGCCAGTGGGTATAGGCGCGCTTTTCGGGCGTGCCGGCCGGCGGGACCAGGCGGCCGTTCCCGTAGGTCTCCAGGATGTATTCGACGATGGCGCCGGTCTCGGCCACGGTGATGTCGCGGTCGGTGATCACAGGCGACTTGCCCAGGGGGTGCACCGCCTTCAGCTCCGGCGGAGCCAGCATGGTCTTGGCGTCGCGCTGGTAGTGCTTGATCTCGTAGGGGACGCCCAGCTCCTCCAGCAGCCAGAGCACGCGCTGGGAGCGGGAGTTGTTGAGGTGGTGGACGGTGAGCATGGCGTTTCCCTGATCAGTGTTCAGGTCACTGTGCCTCAGGCGGAGCGCCGCGCAAGGCCTAGCCGCGATGGCGGGCGATGATGGTGTTGCTGCGCCCGACGCCGACCCCGTGGAAGGCCTTCAGCAGGTCGTAATAGGCGTCGAGACCGTTCTGGGCGAGGGTCAGGCTGAGCTGCATCCGCGCCAGGTGCGCCGCCTTTCCCCGCGAACGGTCGGCGATGTAGTTCGAGCCCGGGTGGAAGAGGTACCAGTCGATGGGAAAATCGCCGTAGGCGCCCAGGATCTCGAAGCCCTTGCGCTCGAAGAAGGCGCGAAGATTGCCGCTGTTGAAGTAGCTGAGGTGCTCCGGCGGGACGACCCAGAACGCCTTGTCGATATGCCCCTCGGCCATGGCCTTGGCCTGCACGGGGTTGAAGTCGTTGGGCACGCTGATGGCCACCACGCCGCCGGGTTTCAGCACGCCGGGCAGGCGGGTCATCAGCTCCTCCGGATCGGCCACGTGCTCCATCACGTGCTCCATGACGCACACATCCACCTGCTCGCGGGCCTCGATGGCGGCGTCCAGGGAGGCGAAGGCGTCGCCGAAGGTCACGAACTTGGCGAAGTCCGGGTTGAAGGCGTTGATGGCGTAGTCGGAGAAGTCGAACCCGCGCACGGCGTAGCCCGCCTCGCTGGCCGCCTTCAGCAGGAAGCCCTCGCCGCAGCCGATGTCCAGCAAGGTCGTCCCCGGCGCCGGCGCGCCCCGCGCCTTCTCCACCGCGTGCAGCAGGATGCGCGACTGCAGGTCCCGGTGCGCCAGGTCGTCGGCGCTGGGCTTGGCGGTGTAGGGGCCGTGCTCCTCCTGGAAGTACTTCTGGGCGTAGAAGTCCTGAAGCTCTTCGGCGGTCGGCTTGGGATCGACCGTCTTCCAGCCGTCCTCGGTGGTGCGCAGGTTGTAGATCCGGTCCATGGCGTCATCACGCGTCGATTTGGTTACCGGCCGGTGAAGGCGGCGGCGCTTGGCCGCATGGTCAAGCTGGGGGGCGGTTTTGTAGCCATGTCGGATGCCCGACGCTCCCTCGCACCGCGCCCGCCGTTTCAAGCAGATCGCCGTCTTCGCCGCGGCCGGGTCGCTGCTGTTCGTCATCCTCTTCCTGCTGACCGCCAACTGGGGACGAGGCGAGGCGACCGTCAGCGGCCGGTGCCGCGACGCCGTCGGCTTGGCCGCCTACACCCAGGACGGCTGGCGCACCATCAAGGACACCTGCACGGCCAGCGAACTGTCGGCCCTGACGACGGAGTTCAACGCCGCCGGGGTCTCCACCGAGCACATCGACCTGGCCCGCCGCATGAAACAGGCGGACTGAGTCCGCCGCGATCGGGCGCGCGCTCTCGGGCCGGCCGCGCTTTTCCACGGACAAGGAGACAGTCGCACCGATCGAGATGCGGCCGGATAACTCTACACCGCTTGAACGCTGACACAGGCCCGCGAAGCCTTGCCTGAAGGCAGAGCTACTTGGGCTTGCATAGGCCTTTCACCAATCCTGCCCCAAGCCTCGCGCCATCTTCGGCGGCGCTGAGCTTGCCCACTTCCTCCGCGCGCTGAAGCAACGCCGCGTCCCCCAGCACTCGGTCCAGTACGTTCGCCGCCGCCTGCGCTCTGAACCGCTCGCGTCTGAGCACCGCGCCGACCCTGCGGGCGCCGACGCGGGCGCCGTTGTCGAACTGGTCGCCGAGGTGGGGGATAACGAGTTGGGGCCGGCCGGCCCGCAGGGCTTGCTGAGTCGTGCCGACGCCGCCCTGATGGACGTTGGCGGCGGCGCGCGGGAAGAGGAGGGAATAGGGCGCGTAGGGGACGGCGATGGCGTCCGGGCCGTCGGCGAGGCTCATGTCTCCATCAGGGCCGACAAGCAGGACGGCGCGGCGGCCCAGGGCGCGGGCGGCGGCCAGGCCCTGGGCGTAGAAAGATCCGGGGATGTTCACGGCGGCGCTGCCCAGTGTGAAGACGATGGGCGGCTCGCCCGCGTCGAGGAAGGCGGTCAGTTCGGGCGGCAAAGTCGCAGGGCCGCCGGCCTCGCTGTCATAGGCGGCGTAGCCGGTGATGCGGGTGGTCTTTGGATGATCCGGCAGCGGGCCGCCCAGCTGCGGCGAGAACAGACCCAGGATCAGGTCGGCGCGCCAGGGGGCGTCGTAGATTGCATTGTCCCGGGTCAGGGGCAGGCCCAGTTCCGCCCGGGCGGCGTTGAGGCGTCGGGTGAAACGGTTTGTCATCAGGCGGCCGACGCCCAGAGTGACGCGGTTGAGGGCGAGAGCGGCGGGGCCGTTCGGCGTCTTTAGCCACGGAGTGACAGGCGGCGGCTCGTGCGGCGACATGAACAGCATGGGCGACAGGGCGACGCTGACGAAGGGGACGCCCAGCGACTCGGCGGCCAGGGCGGCGCCCATGGCGAAGGATGAGCCGACGATGACGTCCGCCTGGGGCCGGTCGTCAGAGCCCCGCGCGAGATCGACCATGCGGCGGGCGCCGGCGGCCATATTGGGCAGCACGACGTGCTCGTAGAACCAAACGTCGGAGGCGGCGATCTTTTCGGTGATGCCGGCGAGGTCGAGGCCCAGCGCAGCCTCGAAGTCAGCGAGGCTGACGCCGGCGTCGCGGAAGGTCAGGCCCTCGGCCTCAATCTTGGCGCGATACTCGACGGATGTGGCGATTTCGACGGTCGCGCCAAGGACGTGGAGGGCCTTGCCCAGCGCGAGGAAGGGATGCAGGTCGCCCAGGGAGCCGGCGGTGGCCAGAATGATCCGACGCACCGCCATGCTCTCGATCCCCCTAGGCGTAGGTCTGCAAGGCGCGGACTTCCAGGGCGCTCGTCTCGGCCATGGGCGAGGCGATGGCCTGGGCGGCGGCCAGGGCGCCGGCCGCGGTGGTGTAGTAGGGGATCTTCGACATCAGGGCCGAGCGGCGGATCTCGAAGCTGTCGGCCAGGGACTGCTTGCCTTCGGTGGTGTTGAAGACAAGCTGGACCTCGCCGTTCTTCATGGCGTCGACGATATGGGGGCGGCCCTCCAGCACCTTCTTGACCACCTCGACCTGGAGGCCCTGCTCGGCAAGATAGGCGGCGGTGCCTGTGGTGGCGAGGATGCGGAAGCCGGCCTGGATCAGCAAGCGGGTCGGCTCGAGGATCCACGGCTTGTCGGCCTCGCGCACGGAGACGAAGGCGCAGCCCGAGCGGGGCAGGGTGACGCCGCCGCCCAGCTGGCTCTTGGCGAACGCGCGGGCGAAGGCGGGCATGAAGTCCTCGCCCTCGCGGCGCCAGTCCAGGCCCATGACCTCGCCGGTGGAGCGCATCTCGGGACCAAGCACCGTGTCGACGCCGGGGAAGCGGGCGAACGGGAAGACCGCCTCCTTCACCGCGATGTGGTCGTACGGCTTGTCGGTCAGGCCGAAGCTGGCGAGCTTGGCGCCGGCCATCACCTTGGCGGCGATGGAGGCCACCGGTTGGCCGATGGTCTTGGCCACGAAGGGCACGGTGCGCGAGGCGCGCGGATTCACTTCCAGCACGTAGATGCGCGGGTTTTCGCTGTGCGGCTCTTCGATCGCGAACTGCACGTTCATCAGGCCGCGGACCTTGAGGGCGAAGGCCATGGCCTCGGTCTGGCGCTTCAGCTCGGCGATGGTCTCCGGCTTCAGCGAGAAGGGCGGCAGGGAACAGGCGCTGTCGCCGGAGTGCACGCCGGCTTCCTCGATGTGCTCCATGACGCCGGCCACGAAGACGGTCTCGCCGTCGCACAGGGCGTCGACGTCCACCTCGGTGGCGCGGTTCAGGTACTGGTCGATGAGGACGGGGCTGTCGCCCGACACCTGCACGGCGGTGCGGATGTAGCGGTCCAGCTGCTCGTCGTCATAGACGATCTCCATGGCGCGGCCGCCCAGCACGTAGGAGGGGCGAATGACCACGGGGTAGCCGACCTTATGCGCGCCGGCGAAAGCTTCCTCGGCGCTGCGGGCGATGGCGTTGTTGGGCTGGGCGATCTTCAGGTCGTGGAGCAGTTGCTGGAAGCGCTCGCGGTCCTCGGCCAAGTCGATGGCGTCGGGGCTGGTGCCCAGGATCGGGATGCCGGCCTGCTCCAGCGCGTTGGCCAGTTTCAGCGGGGTCTGGCCGCCGAACTGGACGATGACGCCCAGTAGGGTCCCGCGCGACTGCTCCACCGCCAGCAGCTCCAGCACGTCCTCGGCCGTCAGGGGCTCGAAGTACAGGCGGTCGGAGGTGTCGTAGTCGGTGGAGACGGTCTCGGGGTTGCAGTTGACCATGATCGACTCGATGCCGACCTGGTCCAGGGCGAAGGCCGCATGGCAGCAGCAGTAGTCGAACTCGATACCCTGGCCGATCCGGTTGGGACCGCCGCCGAGGATGACGGCCTTCTTGGCGTCCGACGGCTCGCTCTCGCAGTCCGGCAGCTGGCCCAGGGCCCCCGTCTCGTAGGTCGAGTACATGTAGGGGGTGTCGGCGCGGAACTCGCCGGCGCAGGTGTCGATGCGCTTGAACACCGGGCGCACGCCGTGGGCGTGGCGCTGCCTGCGCACCTCGTTTTCCGTGAGGTTGGTCAGCTTGGCCAGACGGGCGTCGGAGAAGCCCATGGCCTTGAGGCGGCGGAAGTCGGCGGCGTTGTGCGGCAGGCCGCCGGCGCGGACCAGGCCCTCCTGGCGCACGATCTCGGCCAGCTGCTCCAGGAACCAGGGCTCATACGAACAAGCGGCGTTGATCTCTTCGGCGGTCAGGCCGTGGCGGAAGGCCTGGGCGATGACGCGCAGGCGGTCCGGGGTGGGGTTGCCCAGGGCGCGGACCACGGCGGCCTTGCCGGTGTCGGGGTCCTCGGCGCCCTCGATCTCGATGTCGTCCAGGCCGGTCAGGCCGGTCTCCAGGCCGCGCAGGGCCTTTTGCAGGCTTTCGGCGAAGGTGCGGCCGATGGCCATGACCTCGCCCACCGACTTCATGGAGGTGGTCAGGTAGGGTTCCGAGCCCGGGTACTTCTCGAAGGCGAAGCGCGGGATCTTGGTGACGACGTAGTCGATGGACGGCTCGAACGAGGCGGGCATGGCGCCGCCGGTGATGTCGTTGGCCAGCTCGTCCAGGGTGTAGCCGACGGCCAGACGGGCGGCGACCTTGGCGATCGGGAAGCCGGTGGCCTTCGACGCCAGGGCCGAGGAGCGCGACACGCGCGGGTTCATTTCGATGACGACCATGCGGCCGTCCTTGGGGTTCAGGGCCCACTGGACGTTGGAGCCGCCGGTCTCCACGCCGATCTCGCGCAGCACGTCGATGCTGCCCTTGCGCATCCGCTGATATTCCTTGTCGGTCAGCGTCAGGGCGGGGGCGACGGTGATGGAGTCGCCCGTGTGGACGCCCATCGGGTCGATGTTCTCGATGGAGCAGACTATGATGCAGTTGTCCGCCTTGTCGCGGACGACCTCCATCTCATACTCCTTCCAGCCCAGGACGCTCTCTTCGATGAGCACCTCGGTGGTCGGCGACAGGTCGAGGCCGCGCTCGACGATCTCCTTGAACTCCTCGACGTTGTAGGCGATGCCGCCGCCGGTGCCGGCCAGGGTGAAGGACGGGCGGATGATCGCCGGCAGGCCCACGAAGTCGAGGCCTTCCATGGCTTCGTCCATCGTGTGGGCGGCCTTGGAGCGGGGGCTTTCCAGACCCAGCTTGTCCATGGCGTCGCGGAATTTCTGGCGGTCCTCGGCCTTGTCGATGACCTCGGCCTTGGCGCCGATCATCTCGACGTTGAACGTCTTGAGCACGCCCTGCTCTTCGAGAGCCAGGGCGGTGTTCAGAGCCGTCTGGCCGCCCATGGTGGGCAGAAGCGCGTCGGGGCGCTCCTTCTCGATGATCTTGGCCACGATGTCGGGCGTGATCGGCTCGATATATGTCGCGTCGGCCACGTCCGGATCGGTCATGATCGTGGCCGGGTTCGAGTTGACCAGGATGATGCGATAGCCCTCGGCGCGCAGGGCCTTGCACGCCTGGACGCCGGAGTAGTCGAACTCGCACGCCTGGCCGATGACGATCGGGCCCGCGCCGATGATCAGGATGGACTTGATGTCTGTGCGTTTGGGCATGTCGGTCTCGCGCGCAAGGGCGGTCGCGCGGCGGCGCGCCCGTCCCCTAGGTCAGATTGCAGGTTAAGGGGGTCGTTTAGAGACGTGTGACCCTGGGCGCAAGAATGCAAAATCAGGAAAGATGATGAACGCCCGTTCGGGCCGCTCTACTTCGGCAGCCAGGCGTTGGGTTCGACCAGTTTGAAGCCTGGGGTCTCGGTCACGCACTGGCGCAGCAGGAAGGCATGGCCGGCGCCGTAGAGGACGACGATGCGGTCGCCGGGCCTCGCCGACTGAAGGATGCGGGCGCAGATCTGGAAGTTGCGGTCGTACCAGCCGGTCAGCAGGGCCGCGCCGGGTTGCTCGTCGCCGCCGCCGATCATGCCGATCTGGCGATAGAAATCCTGGCCGGCCTTGATGTAGGCGGAGCTGTTGAGCTTGCGCAGAACGGCCGGGGTTCCGCCCTGGGAGAACAGGGCCTCCTGCGCCTTCATCTCGGCGTCGAGTTCGGCGCGGTGAGCGTCGAGCATGGGCTTTTGGCCGTGGGCCTCGGCGTAGGCCATGACCGGGCCGTAGGGGAAGTTTCCGTCCACATCGACGCCTTCGATTGTGGCGCCGGTCTGCTTGGCCAGGCGGTAGCCGAGCTGAACCACTTCGTTGCGCTCGCTGCGGTGGCCTTTCAGGCCGTCCTGCTGGTACTGGGCGTAGCGTTCGGCCGTGACCTTCTGAGGCCATTCCACCGCGATGCGGGTCGGCTTGAACTTCGCCAGGGCGTCCACGGCTTTGGCCACGCCCGCCTGCTGCTTGGGCGACAGGACGTCCTCATATTTGGCGTTGGAGATGTCCGCGCCGGGGTTCGCCATATGGAACGCGCCCACGACCATCACCTCGATTGGCTTTCGCGCCGGTTCGGCCGCATGAACGGGCAGGGTCATGGCGGCCAGGGCGGCGCCGGAAAACCAGCCGGCCAGGGCGCAGGCGATCAGTCGTTTCGTGCGGTAGGTCAGGTTCATGCGCATCTGATCGCCCGACCAAAAGCACGAATCCAGTGAACTTTCGGAAAGGTCGCCGAACGCGGGTCTCACCAGCTCCAGTCGCTAGCGCTCGCCTTGCAGCCGCCGTCATTCCATCCCTTCCAGCCCCGGCCGCGGACGACCTGGCCGGTGGCGGCGCCGGTGGGCTGGCCGTTCGAGAGGGCGAGGCCGCCGTTGACCACCACGTCGCGGACGCCGACGGCGAACTGCTGCGGCTTCTCGTAGGTGGCCTTGTCGGCGACGGTGGCCGGATCGAACACCACCACGTCGGCGTAGTAGCCGGTCTTCAGCAGGCCCCGGTCGCGAAGGCCAAGGTTGTGAGCGGGCAGGCTGGTCATCTTGCGGACTGCGTCGGTCAGGGTGAGGGCTTTGTCCTCCCGCACATACTTGCCCAGCAGGCGGGCGACGTTGCCGTAGGCGCGGGGGTGGGTGGAGGATTTCAGGAAGACGCCCTCCGGCGCTAAGGCGGCGGCGTCGGAGCCGAAGCTCATCCAGGGCAGGGCGGTCTGGCGGCGGACATTGTCCTCGCTCATCAGGAAGTAGACGACCTGGACGCGGCTGCCGTCGGCGATGATCAGGTCGATGATCGCGTCCTCGGGGCTGACGCCGCGTTCCTTGGCCACCTCGGCCAGGGTTTTGCCGGTGAGCGGCTTGAGCCCTTCAGACCGGAAGCCGACCAGCAAGGTCCCTTCGGCGCCGGCGTGGCGGTAGAGGCTTTCGAAGTCCGGCTTTTCCGCCCGCATCTCGTTGAGCACGCGGGCGCGGACTTCGGGCTTCTTGAGGCGCTCGATCCACGCCTCGCGGCCGCCGGCCTGGACCCAGGTAGGCATGGCGGCGTCGAAGCCGGTGGATCCGGCAGTGTAGTTGTACATGTTGGCGGTGATGCGTTGGCCCTTGGCGCGGGCGGCCTCGATACGGGCGATGACGGTGTCGAGCTTCGACCAGTTCTCGCGGCCGGCTGCCTTCAGGTGCCAGATCTCGGCGGGCGCGCCAGAGCGGCGGCTGATCTCGATTAGCTCGTCCACCGCCTCGACCAGGCGGTCCCCTTCGCTGCGCATGTGGGACAGGTAGACGCCGCCGCAGCGGCCGGCCTCGGTGACCAGGGCGACCAGCTCGTCGGTCTCGGCGTAGGTCCCGGGCGCGTAGATCAGGGACGAGCCGATACCCAAAGCGCCATCTTCCATGGCCTGGACCACGATCCGGCGCATCTGGGTCAACTGTTCCGGCGTGGGGTCCACGTCGCCCTCGCCCAGGATCATGACGCGGGGCTGCTCGGCTCCCAGCATGGAGGCGACGTTGGGGGCGATCCCGCGCTTGGTCAGGCCGACGAGGTATTCGTCCAGGCTGTTCCACCAGATGTCGTACTTGATGTCGCCCTGGCGCGATTGCTCCGCCGCCTTCATGACCGGGGTGAGCGGGCCCATGGAGGAGCCCTCGCCCATGACCTCCAGCGTCACGCCCTGCTTCAGATCCGATAGGCCGCGGCCGTCAGCGATCAGGCTGTCCGTGGCCCAGCTGAGCATGTTGATGAAGCCAGGTGAGACAGCCAGGCCCTTGGCGTCGATCTCCCTGGCCCCCGAGCCCGGCGCCTTGGGGCCGACATAGACGATCCGTTCACCATTAATGCCGATATCGCCCGTGAAGGGCTCGGCGCCGGAGCCGTCGATAACCGAGCCGCCTCGGATCACGAGGTCATAAGCAGGCGCTGCGAGGGCGGCGGTGGAGATCAATGCAGAGACGGCAATGGCAGCCAATGTCGGAAAATGAGGGAACTTCGTCATTTGGGCTGTCGCGGACCTCTGCCATCGGGAGCGGGAAGGAGACCCTACCCATGCTCAGCCTGCGTCCCAACTGCGAATGCTGCGACCGTGACCTGCCGCCCGAAAGCCTGGAGGCGCGCATCTGCACGTTCGAGTGCACCTTCTGCGCCGACTGCGTGGACAATCGACTGGGCGGGGCTTGTCCGGGATGTTCGGGGGAACTGGTGAGGCGGCCCGTGCGGCCGGCGGCGAAGCTGACGCGATTTCCGGCCTCCACCGAGCGGGTGGTGAAGAAGCATGCTGCCTGCGCGGCTCAGGGGACGGGCTAGGGGCTGGATCAGACCCGTAGACCTCCTTCGCCCACGTGTGGGCAGAGATTGGGTGAGGACTTGCTGCGGTTCCGCTTGCCCAGCCTTGCCTGCTGCAGCGCTCCTCACCCTTACCCTCTTCCCCTATGGGCGCGAGGAGACTTTGCCTCGGCGCCCCCGCAAGCGGGGCAGGAGAGGTTAGTCCCCCAGCTGGGCCAGCCAGGCCGGCATGTCGGCAAGGGTTTCTAGCTGGGCGTAGCGGGGATGGTCCGCCGGAGCCTCGGCCGCTTCATGGGCCCAGACCAGCGGATAGGGAATCAGCGCGGCGTAACAGCCGGCGTCCAGGGCGGGGATGATGTCCGAGCGCACGGAGTTGCCGGCCATGGCGGCCTGTTCCGGGCCGGTGCCGTGGCGGGTGAAGACGCGGCGATAGGTGTCGGCGTCCTTTTCGCTGACGATCTCGACGGCGGCGAAATGGTCGCCGAGCCCAGAGGCGGCCAGTTTCTGCTCCTGGTGCAGCAGGTCGCCCTTGGTGATCAGGACTAGGCGGTACTGATCCGCCAACGCGGCGACGGCGGCCTCGACCCCCGAAAGGGGCTCCATGGGGTGTGCCAGAAGATCGCGGCCGGCGGCGAGAATCTCGGCGATTACGCGAGTGGAGACCTTGCCCTCGCTGAGTTCGAGGGCGGTCTCGATCATTGACAAGGTGAAGCCCTTGGCGCCGTAGCCATAGAGGCGAAGGTTGCGTTTCTCGACTTCGGCAAGGCGCGACTCGAGGGCAGCTTCCTCGGCGCAGTCGCCCATCAGCTCCACGAACCGCTTGTGGGTCAGACGGAACAGCGTCTCGTTGTGCCAGAGGGTGTCGTCGGCGTCCAAACCGACAGTGGTGATCGGCATCGTCGCGGCCTTCAGAAAACGGAGCGGCTGATTAGCATCGGCGCAAACCGCGGTCACCTGCGGCGTCACCGACCGCTCGTCGACGAAAACGGGCTGTTCGACGTTCCGCGCGCGATCCGCGTAGCGAGACCTCATAGCAGGGCCGATCGTAGGCATTTCAGCTAGGAGATTCGACCGTGTTTAGGACCGCCGTTGCGGCTGCGCTCGGAACGGCCATGCTTTCGCCGGCCGCCTCGATGGCGCAGCCCGCCGGGCAGTATCAGGTGATCCGTCCCGGCGACCGCCAGATGAGCTGCGAGACCCTGATTAACGAGATCAATGCCCTGCAGACCGAGCAATTCGCTAAGCAGGCGCGCGCCAATCAACTGATGACCGAAATGACCCGCTCCAGCATGGCGATGGCGCGTCCGAGCATGGGTGGCGGCGGAATGGGCATGGCCAGCGGGGCCATGAGCATGGGCATGGGCCTAGCCAGCATGGTCCCGGGTGTGGGTATCGCTGCCAGCCTCGCCGGTTCGGCCGCCAGCCAGGCTATGGCGGCCGGCGCCCAGGCCAAGGCTCAGGCTGACATGAACAAGGCCATGGAAGAGATGCAGGCCAACGCCGAGGCCATGGCGGCGGCGCAGATGGAGGCCATGGGCCCGTCGCCGCAGAACGCCCGCCTGGAGCACCTGAACAAGCTCTACAGCGAAAAGACCTGCTGAGGGGACTGGGCTGGTTGACCCCGCCGGTCCCAGCCCGTAATGACGCGGCCGTTTGCCGGCGGGCGAGGGGTGGCCCTTCGCCCGCCGTTTTGCGACCATGGCCCCACAGGAGAATGTCAAATGTCGATCGAGCTGCTGCCTGGGGTGACGGGGGTGCTGGTTCTGGCGGACGGCACGGTCCTGCAGGGGATCGGCGTCGGCGCGGCGGGCGAGGCCCTCGGCGAGGTTTGCTTCAACACCGCCATGTCGGGCTATCAGGAAATTCTGACCGACCCGTCCTACATGTCGCAGATCGTGGCCTTCACCTTCCCGCACATCGGCAATGTCGGGACCAACAGCGAAGACATCGAGCAGATCGGCGGCTCGTCGGACACCTCCGCCCGCGGCGCGATCTTCCGCGACGCTCCGACCGACCCGGCCAACTGGCGCTCCAACGCGACCCTGACCGCCTGGATGGAGCGCCGCGGCGTGGTGGGCCTGGCCGGCGTCGACACCCGCGCCCTGACCCGCCTGATCCGCGAGAAGGGCATGCCGCACGGCGTCATCGCCCACAGCCCGACCGGCGAGTTCGATATTCCGGCCCTGCGGAAGAAGGCCGCCGAATGGACCGGCCTGGTGGGTCTGGACCTGGCCAAGGACGCCTCCACGCGCCAGTCGTTCGACTGGACCGAAACCGAATGGTCGTGGCCGGAAGGCTACGGCAAGCTGGAAGCGCCGAAATACGACGTGGTTGTCATGGACTTCGGCGTGAAGCGCAACATCCTGCGCTCGCTCGCCCAGGTCGGCGCCCGCGTGACGGTGGTCCCCGCCGACACCTCGGCCGAGGACATCCTGGCCCGCAACCCGGACGGCGTGCTGCTGTCCAACGGTCCGGGCGACCCGGCGGCGACCGGCGAGTACGCGGTGCCGCAAATCCAGAAGCTGGTGGAAAGCGGCAAGCCGGTGTTCGGCATCTGTCTTGGCCACCAGATGCTGGCTCTGGCCCTGGGGGCCAAGACGGTGAAGATGGAGCAGGGCCACCACGGGGCCAACCACCCGGTGAAGGACCTGACCACGGGCAAGGTGGAGATTGTCTCCATGAACCACGGCTTCACCGTGGAGCGCGAGACCCTGCCGGCCCCCGTCAAGGAAACCCACGTCTCGCTCTTTGACGGCACCAACGCCGGCATCGAACTTTCGGGCAAACCGGTGTTCAGCGTCCAGCACCACCCGGAAGCCAGCCCCGGACCGACGGACAGCCTCTACCTGTTCGAACGGTTTGCGCAGAACATGGACCGGGCCAAGGCGTAGGGCTTGGCTGGCTGAACGCTCACCCATAAGGTGGGCTGTGAAACCAGCCCGCCTTCACCTCTGATGCGCTTCGACGACCGCTTCCTTGAGGAGATAAAGTCGCGCGTCCGTTTGTCGGACGTGATCGGCAAGTCCGTGAAGCTGAAGCGTCAGGGGCGGGAATTCGTCGGCCTGTCGCCGTTCTCCAAGGAGAAGAGTCCGTCGTTTTTCGTGAACGATGACAAGGGCTTCTTTCACGACTTCAGCTCCGGCAAACACGGCGACCTCATCGCCTTCTTCCAGGAAACCGAGCGCCTGACCTTCGTGGAGGCGGTCGAACGCTTGGCCGCCGAGGCCGGCGTGCCCATGCCCGAGCCGGACGCGCAGTCCGCCCAGCAGGAGGAGAAGCGCAAAAGCCTCACCGACTGGATGGACCATGCGGCCAAGTGGTTCGAGGCCGAGCTACGCCGTCCTGTGGGGGCCGCCGCGCGGGCGTATCTGGAGAAGCGCGGCCTACCCGAGAGCGAGTGGAAGCGCTTCGGGCTCGGCTTCTCGCCGGCCGGCCGCACGGCGCTGAAGGACTATCTGATCGCCAAGGGCGCCAAGCCGGCGGATCTGGTGGACGCGGGCCTGCTGATCGCGCCGGAGGACGGCGGCGCGCCCTACGACCGGTTCCGCGACCGGATCATCTTCCCGATCGCCGACGCGCGGGGGAAGATCGTCAGCTTCGGCGGCCGGGCCATGGATCCCGAAGCGCGGGCCAAGTACCTGAACGGGCCGGAGACCAGTCTCTTCCACAAGGGGCGGCTGCTGTATGGCCTGCCCGAGGCCCGCAAGATCCTGCACGCCGGCCAGGCGGGCGGCGGCGACGCCGCCTTGGTGGTCGTTGAGGGCTATATGGACGTGATCGCCTGCCAACGGGCGGGGATCGCGGCCGTGGCGCCGCTGGGCACGGCTCTGACCGAGGAACAAATGGAGGTGCTGTGGCGCCTGCATCCCGAGCCCACCCTGTCCTTCGACGGCGACAAGGCCGGCCAGCGGGCCGCCAGCCGGGCGATCGACCGGGCCCTGCCGCTGCTGAAGCCCGGCAGAAGTTTCCGATTCTCAGTGGTGGAAGGCGGCAAGGACCCCGACGACGTGTTGCGCGAGCAGGGGCCGGCGGCGCTGAAAAGCCAGCTGGCCAACACCACCCCCTTCGTCGAGGCCCTGTTCACCCGCGAGAAGGACGCCGAGCCGCTCGACACCCCGGAACGCAAGGCGGGGCTGAAGCAGCGCCTGCGCGCGGCGGGCCAGACCATCGCCGACAAGGATCTGGCCCAGGCCTATCGCGACGACCTTCTGGCGCGTCTGGACACGCTGCTTGGCCGGGATGCGCCGCAGGCTCGTCCGGCCTGGCAGCCCCGCGCCCCCTATGACGGCGGACGGGGCGGGGGCTGGAAAAGGGGAGCGCCGCCGCTGCTTCCGCCCACCCCGCAAGGTTTGGCGGCCGCCGAGCGGCTGGCCAATTCTCTCGATCCCCTCGCCGCCGCCCTGGCCAAGGGCGCCCTGGAAGATCCGCACCGTCTGGACGACCATCTGGAGGATCTTCCGACCAAGGGGTTTGGCGATCCGGCCTTGAAAGGTCTCGCAAACGAACTGACAAGCGTGCGTTTGGAGGCAGAAGGCCTTGACTCAGAGGGACTCGCACGCCATCTGCGCTCACGTGGGTTTGCCGCGCTTTTGACTGACATCGACCGGGCCGCCGCCGCATCGGGCGCGCCCTTCCTGAAACAGGATGTCACGCTCGAGGCCGCCAGGTCCCAGTGGTCGCACGCTTTTTCGGTTTTGAACCGTCTGGCTGCGCTCGAGGAAGCCGTCAGCTCCGCCAAGGGTCGCCTTGGGGGACGTTCCGACATGGAGGCCTTCGAGCGCTTGAAGATGGAACGGGACAATCTGAAGCGCGCTGTCCGCTCGGGAACCTTGTGGTCTGAAGCGATCTAGCCCGGAACGACGCGACCTAACGCCTCACAGAGATTTTTTCGGCGCCGCAATTGCACATATGCGCGGCGACGGATTCGGAGACCTAGATGACTGCTCAAACGGCCGAGACGGAAACTGCGGACGCCCCGGAAAAGGACGGCCCGCTTCTCGACCTCACGGACGCTGGCGTAAAGAAGTTCATCAAGCAGGCGAAAGCCCGCGGCTACGTCACGATGGACGAGCTGAACAAGGTGCTGCCTTCCGAGGAAGTCACCTCCGAGGCTATTGAAGACACCCTCGCCATGCTGAGCGAAATGGGCGTCAACGTGGTCGAGGCCGAGGAAGACGCCGAGACGCAGGAAGGCGGCGAGGTCGCCAACCGCGAGGAAAGCGCCGTCGTCACCACAGACGACAAGCCCGCCTACGACCGCACCGACGACCCCGTGCGCATGTACCTGCGCGAGATGGGTTCGGTGGAGTTGCTGTCGCGCGAGGGCGAAATCGCCATCGCCAAGCGCATCGAGGCCGGCCGTGACACCATGATCCGCGGCCTGTGCGAAAGCGCCCTGACCTTCGAAGCCATCATGGTGTGGCGCGAGGAGTTGGGCAGCGGCCGCATCCTGCTGCGTGAAGTGATCGACCTGGACGGCACCTATGTGGCCCTCAACGGCGGCCCGCCCGAGGGCGCGCCGGCCGTCGGCGAAGGCGGCGAGCAGGCCGAGCCCGCCGAGGAAGGCGCTGAACCGGCGGCCGAAGGGGCCGAGGATGAGGACGACTTCGACGATGGCGCCGGCCCGACCGTCAGCGCCATGGAAGGCGAGCTGCGCGAAGGGGTCATGGCGACCCTGGACGCCATCGCCGCCGACTTCGATGGCTTCCGCCGCCTGCAGGAGAAGCTGGTCGAACAGCGCCTGCGCGGCGAGGACCTGTCGGCCTCCGACCGAAAGGCGTACGAGGCCGCCAACGGCGCCATCGTCACCAAGCTAAAGACGCTGAAGCTGAACAACAACCGCATCGAGGCCCTGGTCGACCAGCTCTATGCGATCAACAAGCGTCTGGTGGGCCTGGAAGGCCGCCTGCTGCGCCTGGCCGACAGCTACGGCATCAGCCGCTCGGAGTTCCTGAAAGCCTATTTCGGCCAGGAGCTGAACCCCAACTGGTCCGAGACCGTCAAGACCATGGGCGTGCGCTGGACCAAGTTCAGCGAGAACGACAGCGGCCAGATCGGCGACATCCGCCAGGAGATCGCGGCCCTGGCCACCGAGACCGGCGTGCCGATCGACGACTATCGCCGCATCGTCCAGACCGTCCAGAAGGGCGAGCGCGAGGCCCGTCAGGCCAAGAAGGAGATGGTCGAGGCCAACTTGCGCCTCGTGATCTCCATCGCCAAGAAGTACACCAACCGCGGCCTGCAGTTCCTGGACCTGATCCAGGAAGGCAACATCGGCCTGATGAAGGCCGTCGACAAGTTCGAGTACCGCCGCGGCTACAAGTTCTCGACCTACGCCACCTGGTGGATCCGTCAGGCGATCACCCGCTCGATCGCCGACCAGGCGCGGACCATCCGTATCCCGGTCCACATGATCGAGACGATCAACAAGATCGTCCGCACCAGCCGCCAGATGCTGCACGAGATCGGCCGCGAGCCGACCCCGGAAGAACTGGCCGAAAAGCTGGCCATGCCGCTGGAGAAGGTGCGCAAGGTCCTGAAGATCGCCAAGGAGCCGATCTCGCTCGAAACCCCGATCGGGGACGAGGAAGATTCGCACCTGGGCGACTTCATCGAGGACAAGAACGCCGTCCTGCCCATCGACGCGGCGATCCAGAGCAATCTGCGCGAGACCACCACCCGCGTCCTGGCGTCCCTGACGCCGCGCGAGGAACGTGTGCTGCGCATGCGCTTCGGCATCGGCATGAACACCGACCACACCTTGGAAGAGGTGGGCCAGCAGTTCAGCGTGACTCGCGAACGCATCCGTCAGATCGAGGCGAAAGCCCTGCGGAAGCTGAAGCACCCGTCACGGAGCCGGAAGCTGCGCAGCTTCCTGGACAGCTAAGCACGATCGGAAGGGCGGTTCGAAGGAGCCGCCCTTTTTTCTTTTCGACCCACTCCGGAGGGGGGAGCGAAGATGCGGACCTTGGGTCTGGCCGAGCCTAAAGCCAGCCCGGAGGCGTCTCGCGCCAAACCGGCGATCAGGTGGTGAGGGGGGCGATCAGTCGGATTTGGACTTCCATTGGGCGCGAGGCCGCCGTCCGAGGCGGTCACCTTCGAGCAGCGCCAGCTTAGGGCCTCACCACCCCATCCCCGTCATGCGCCGCGTGCCGGTCCACGTCGTCGTCATCCAGCCCTCCCCGCCCGGCGTCATGGCCGGCGAAGGTTCGGGGCGGGGAGAGGTCGGCGGGGTCTTTCGTCTCGAACGTGCCCACCAACTCCCCGCAGGCGATGGTGTTCGCTTTCAGGGCGTTGAGGAGGTCGGGGAGTGCGGTGTTGGGGCCCATGCCGAGGCGCTTGCCGAGGGCGAAGAGCTGGAAGTGGTAGCGGTGGAGGCCGTGGCCGGCGGGCGGTCTGGGGCCGAACCAGGCGTGGTGGCCGTGGCCGTTCTTGCCCTGGACCGGGCCGACGGGGCTTTGCGGATAGGGGCCTTCCATCACGCCGCGATGCAGCTCGGTCGCCGTGCCGGGGATGTCCCAGATCATCCAGTGGACGAAGGGCTCGTCGCCGGGGGCGTCGGGGTCCTCGACGATCAGGGCGAAGCTTTCGGCCTCCAGCACGCGGGTCCAGGCCAGGGGCGGGGAGAGGTTGTCCAGGTCGGCGCTGTAGAGCGGGTCGATGCGGCCGTCGGCGCCGACGGCGGGGGAGGTCAGGACGAGCGCGCCGGTCATTTGCGGCTGGACAGCGTGGATGGCCAGGGCGCGGGCATGTTTGGGTGGCTGCGACTGAGCCATGGCGGACGGCGCTCCTTGAACGGCGGCTGGAACCTTAGAAACCCCTGGCGGGCCGGTCCGGCTCCAAGCTTGGCCGTTCCAATAGGATCATCCGCTTCAAACAATTATAGGTTGTTTTTCGTTTTGAGATCACGCAGTCTGCAGGAGTCGGAGACTTGTTGAGCTCTTGCAGCAGTTGATCCCCCTACAGCTGCGTGACGACCGACGAGGGCGGCGCCGAAAGGCGTCGCCCTTTTCGCATGGTCGAAGGTGGGATCAAATTGGGGGCATCGCACCCACCGCCGCTCATCCCCGCGAAGGCGGGGATCCATACGCATCTCAGCTTGGGTCCCCGCCTTCGCGGGGATGAGCGGATTTTGCGCTCAAGCGGCGAGGGCCTCGCCGGCTCTTCTTGCCTCTAAGCGGCGAGGACCTCGCCGCCATGGCTGGCGTAGTAGGTTTTCAGCCATTCCACCGCGTCCGCCGACGGGGTGGCGATCTGGGCGCTGTCGTGGCGGATCAGCAGTTCCGCACCGGACTTCAGGGGCGTGGGGAGGCTTTCAAACGCCTCGCGGGCCGCCGCGGTGTTGTTGAGTTCGAGCACGAAGGCGTCGAGGAGTTGACGCTGTCGCATGAGAGTCTGGCCTTGCTGTTGCACTTGCACGACGAGGTTACGACAGCATGATGAACGCAAGATGAGCAGACGCCGGACTGCCGCAGCGGCTAGGCGCCGCAGGCGGGGCGGTGAATACTCAATCCGCCGCTCCGCGTTGTGTGAGGATGCCCATGCGCCCCCTGGACCTGCTCTATGTCGATGACGACCCCGACATGCATGACCTGGCGGACGCCGCCCTGTCGCTCGATCCGCAGATGAAGGTGACCTATGCGTCGTCGGGCGAGGAGGCGCTGTCGATCTTGGAGCGACATCATCCGGACGCGGTGCTGCTGGACCTGGTGATGCCGGGGATGGACGGCCTGACCGTGCTGCAGGAGATGCGCAAGCTGCCGGGGCATGGCGAGACGCCGGTGGTGTTCGTCACCGGCCACTCGCACGCGGTGACTCTGCAGGAGCTGCGGGCCATGGGCGGCAAGGGGGCGGTGACCAAGCCCTTCGATCCCAAGTTCCTGGCCAAGAACGTGCGGATGTTCCTGGGGGGATAGGGCGGAGGGCCTCACCCCAGCGCTACGATCTCCACTTCCGACCCCGCCACCATCGCCTCGTCGCCCACGGCCTTGCCGAGGACCGCCTGGGCCAGGGGCGAGACGTAGGAGACCGCGCCCTTGGCCGGATCGGCCTCGTCCTCGCCAACGATGCGGAAGGTCTGGCGACGGCCGTCCTCGCGGTCGAAGGTGACCTGACCGCCGAAAGTGACGACCTGGGCGTCGGGCGTCGGCTCGACCAGCTGGGCGCTGGCGCGGCGGGCGGACCAGTAGCGCAGATCGCGGGTGGCGCGGGCCATGGCGGTGCGGTCGGCGCTGACGTCGCCGGCCGCCTGGGCGGCGGCGTAGGCGGCGCGGGCCTCGGCCAGTTCAGCCTCGATCATGGCCAGGCCCTCGGGCGTGACCAGATTGGCGTGGGTCGAGATCGGCCGGTCCGGCAGATCCGCGGCAGTGGCTTCGTGATCCTCTTCCCGGGTGAAGGCGACGCTCATTTTTACTCACTTTGATTCCGGCGCGACAGGATGCGCCTGGCAGGTCTGTTCAACGGGCCAGCAGGCCCGCCGTTGCAAGGTTTGAGCTTCACCATGCGTTGAAAGGCAAGGCTTTTCCGTCGCGCTCAAGCTTGGTCCGCATATCGTCGTCTGTGTCATTTTGGCTACGCCGCATCCGGGCGCCGGTGCGTTGCGTACCTCATTCGACGCCTCCGATCGGCGGGGGTCGCCGTCAGTGAATGGATTACGCATGAAGCATCTGCTCCTCACCGCCGCCGCCGTGGCGGCTGTCGCCGCCGGTTCGGCCGCCTCCGCCCAAACCACCCGCGACTGGTCCGGGGGCTATGTGGGCGCCCAGATGGGATGGGGACAGCGCGCCAACGCCGACGGCGAGCGCCTGGTGTTCGACACCAATCTGGACGGTCAGTTCAACGACACGGTGCGTACGGGCGCCGGGGCCGACGCGTTCTCGCCCGGGTCGTGCGACGGGATCGCGCGCGGCGCGGCCCGTGGAGCCGGCTGTACCGGCGACAAGGATAGCAACTTCGAGTTCGGCGCCCGGGCCGGCTATGACTGGCAGTTCGGAAACTGGGTGGTCGGCGGCGTCGCCGAGGTCACCCGCCTGAACCTGGACGACGACGTCACCAGCTTCTCGACCACGCCGGCCTTCTACACCTTCAGCCGTGAGCTGAACGGCTGGGGCGCCCTGCGGGCCCGGGCCGGTTACGCGATGGGCGACAACCTGCTGTACGCCACGGGCGGCGTCGCGCGGGCCGAGATGCGCGACCGTTTCACCACCAGCAATCGCGCCAACACCTTCACCGTCACGAACGACGACAAGTGGGTGAACGGCTATCAGGTCGGCGGCGGCTACGAGCGCAAGCTGACCGACGACGTCTCCCTGGGCGTCGAGTACCTGTACAGCAACTTCGACAATGAGGGCGCGACGGCTCGGGCCGGCGGTCCGGCCCCGGCCGGCAACCCGTTCCTGCTGGTCAACAGCGCGGGCACGGATATGCGCCGGTCCAAGGACCTGACGCAGCTGCATTCGGTCCGTATGACCGCAAGCTACCGATTCTGATCCTCGTCGCATGAGGTCGAAGGCCCGGCGTTCGCGCGCCGGGCCTTTTGCGCGCGTCCGGCTTGGGCCATTGTGCGGGCCTCAATTCGAGGAGCGCCTATGTCCAAAGCACGCCCCTTTCTTCTGGCGATGAGCGCCAGCGCCGCCCTCACGGCCGCCGCTCACGCTCAGCCGATCACCAAGATCACCGAGCTGAAGCCGGCCGAGCTGCCGTCGGCGGTCACCGCCCTGGTCAAGGGAACGGCGCCCGGCATCACCATCACCGAGGCGCAGAAGAAGGAGCGCGAAGGCCGCATCTACTTCGATGTGGAGGGCACGACGCCGGACGGTGAGATCGAGCTGGACGTCATGCAAACCGGCGATGGCGCCTACAGCGTGGTGGAGATCCAGCGCGATATCGCCTGGACCGCCGCCCCCGCCGAGGTTCGGGCCGCAGCGGCCAAGGCCGAGAAGAAGGTCGAGCCCGTGCGGGTGATCGAAAGCAAGCAGACCGACGGCTCGGTGATCTACGAGCTGTTCGCGGCGGGCGTTCCGAAGGATCCCTCGCTGGAGATCATGGTCAAGAACGGCCAGGTCTCGGTGCTAAAGGAGGTCTGGCCGCATTGACCGACTAGGCGGCGATCTGAAGTTCGCCCCAGGGGTGGTCCGGATAGCAGCGGGCCATCATACGGTCCACATAGGCGACGAGATTGCCGTAGCGCTCGGCCCGGCGGCGCAGGGGGCTGTCGAAGAAGGGCGTCATAAGTCCGGCGAGCATGGCGAAGGCGACAGCGTCGACCCCGGCGGGGCGGTCGCCCATCAGGTAGGGCTTGCACTCCAGGATCGCCGACAGGGACTGCAGCGACCAGTCGCCCATGGCGAGGATCTCGTTGGGCGTGTGGCGGCCGATCCCGACGGACATCAGGTTGGCCTGCACCTTGTCCATGACCACGGCGCGCATCTGCTCTGCCTGATCGGCGGGAAGGTGATCGAACCAGCGGGCGGGACCCTTCTCGTAATTCTCGGGAATCATGAAGCGGGTCCAGGCCGACACCCAGCCGAAGTGGTTCTCGATCATTCGCTCGACGGCCCAGGCCTGACCACGCTGGGCGTTGCTGAGGCCGGCGTCGAGATCGACGCCGTAGGTTTCTTCGATGTGGACGCGGATGAAGGTGGAGTCGGCGACGATCTTTCCGTTGTCGTCGATGAAGGGCAGCTGGCCCTTGGGCGACAAGTGAGGCGGGGCGCGGTCCTTCACATAGGCCAGACCCGCCATCTGCAGCTGCACCTCGGTCTTGCAGGCGTAGGGGCTGTATTCGGGCAGGCCGAAGCCTTCGCCGGCGCCATAGAGCTTGATCATCGCTGTCCCTCCATTGTCGCGGCCCCGATGCGGCGGCCGACATGGACTTGCTACCGCCACGCTGCTGCCAGCATGCTGTCAGCATGGCTCAGCTAGAGGTCCGCCATGCGACGCGCCGAACGCCTTTTCCAGATCATCCAGATCCTTCGCCGGGCCCGAGGGCCGATCACGGCGGATGCGATCGCGGTGGAGCTGGAGACGTCCAAACGCAGCGTCTATCGCGACATCGCGGCCCTGATGGGTCAGCGCGCTCCGATCCGGGGCGAGGCCGGCCTGGGCTACGTGCTGGAGGACGGATACGACATGCCGCCTTTGATGCTGACCCCCGACGAGATCGAAGCCGCCGTGCTGGGCGCGCAATGGGTCGCAGGGCGGGGCGACCCCGCCCTGGCGCGGGCCGCTGAGGACCTGATCGCCAAGATCGCCAGCGCCGTCCCCGAGACCTTGCGACCCCACGTGCTGGAGCCGGCCGGGCGGGCGTTCAATTCCTGGAACGTGCAGCCGGATTCCATCGACATGGGCCAGGTGCGCGCTTCGATCCGCACCGGCTGCAAGATCGTACTGGACTATCGCGACGAGCAGGGGCGGCCGAGCCTGCGGACCATCTGGCCGGTGACGGTGGGTTACATGGAGACGGTGCGGCTGCTGATCGCCTGGTGCGAGCTGCGTAGGGATTTTCGCACCTTCCGCACCGACCGGGTTGCGGGCGCCGAATTCCTCAATGAGCGCTTCCCCGAAAGACCCGCCGTGCTGCGCACCAAATGGCGCAAGTACATGGAGATTGAGCGGCGAAGGCGCGAGGCGGAACTGTCCAAGTCGGACTGTTAGGCTTGCGGCGCACTATTTGAGTGACGAAGTCTCCGCTCTGCCGCCGGTGGTTTGCAAGGTTTACTGAATGGCGGCTACGGCTGCTGACATCAGCTGACAGCAAGCGCGGATAGAACATCCCATCAATCCATGGGGGCTGTTTCATGACATCCGATTTCGACTTCCTGTTCGGCCGCTGGGACGTGAGCCACCGGCGCCTGAAGCAGCGCCATGTGGGGGTCGACGACTGGAGCGGCTTCGAGACCGTCGTCACCTGCGAGCCGCGCCTGGATGGGCTGGTCAATGTGGAGGAGCATCGCACGGACGGCGTGCCGTTCGGCTTCGCACTGCGGACGTTCGATCCGGCGGCGGGACGGTGGTCGATCTATTGGGTGAATCCGGCGGACGGCCTGCTGCAGCCGCCGGTGCATGGGCGCTTCGAGAACGGCGTCGGCGTCTTCGAGGGCGACGACGTCGATGAAGGGCGTCCGATCCGCGCCCGCTATACCTGGTCGCATATCGAGGCCGACAGCGCGCGCTGGAGCCAGGCCTATTCCCTGGACGGAGGCCAGACCTGGGAGACCAACTGGGTGATGGCGTTCGTGCGAGGTTGAGACGCGATCCTGGTTCGCCTTACCGTTCTGGGCGTTTAAGCTGGCGCCCAGACGCCACGGAGGCTTTGCGTATGACCGAGCTCATGATCGGCTTTTCGGACAAGCCGGAGGGCTTGCGCCTCGACCGCGCCAATCGCCACGGGATCATCGCCGGGGCTACCGGGACGGGGAAGACGGTCACCCTGCAGGTGCTGGCGCAGGGCTTTTCCGACGCCGGAGTGCCGGTGTTCACCGCCGACGTGAAGGGCGACCTGTCGGGCGTGGCCGCCGTCGCGGCGCCGAACGAGAAGATGCAGGCGCGGGCCGCCGAGATGGGCCTGACCCTGTCGCCCGCCGCCGCGCCGGTGGTGTTCTGGGACCTGTTCGGGGAGAAGGGTCATCCGATCCGGGCGACCATCTCCGAGATGGGGCCGACCCTGCTGGCGCGGCTGTTCGACCTGAACGAGGTGCAGGAGGGCGTGCTGCACATCGCCTTCGAGGTGGCTGATCGCGAGGGGCTGCTGCTGCTGGACCTGGACGACCTTCAGTCGGTGCTGGCCTATCTGGCGGAGAACGCCAAGGAGATCGGTCAGATGTACGGCAATGTCGCCCCCGCCACGGTGGGCGCGTTGCAGCGGCAATTGCTGACCCTGCGCAACCAGGGCGGTGAGGCGTTCTTCGGCGAGCCGGCGTTGCGTCTGATGGACTTGATGCGGACCGACGCCCAGGGCCGCGGCTATGTGAACGTGCTGGCCGCCGACCGGCTGATCGCCAGCCCGCAGCTCTACGCCACCTTTCTGCTGTGGCTGATGAGCGAGCTGTTCGAGGAGTTGCCCGAGGTGGGCGACCCGGAGAAGCCGAAGCTGGTCTTCTTCTTCGACGAGGCGCACCTGCTGTTCCGCGACGCGCCCAAGCCTCTGTTGCAGAAGATCGAGCAGGTGGTTCGCCTGATCCGGTCCAAGGGCGTCGGCATCTATTTCGTCACCCAGAACCCGGCGGACGTGCCCGACAGCGTGCTGGCGCAGCTCGGCAACCGGGTGCAGCACGCCCTGCGCGCCTACACGCCTTCGGAGCAGAAGGGACTGAAGGCGGCGGCCGAAAGCTTCCGGCCCAACCCGGCCTTCGACACCGCTGAGGCGATCCAGAACCTGGGGGTGGGCGAGGCGCTGGTTTCGGTGCTGGACGAGAAGGGGGCGCCGACCGTGGTGGCGCGGACGAAGGTGCGGCCGCCCAATTCCCGCATCGGGCCTGCGACGCCCTTTGAGCGCGACGCGGTTCAGGCCAGCAGCCCTGTGCGAGGCATATACGACGCGCCCATGAACCGGATGTCGGCGTACGAGATGTTGCAGGATCGCGCCGGGGCGGCGGCCAAGAGCCAGAAGCCCAAGGCCCGCGTGGAGGAGCGCGAGGAGCGGCCGCGCGCCGCGCCGCGCCGCTCCAACCGCCAGTCGGCGGGCGAGGCCTTCACCAAGTCCATGCTGCGCACCATCGGCAGCCAGCTGGGGCGCGAACTGATCCGCGGCGTGCTGGGGGGATTGAAGCGGCGGTAGGGCGTGGTCGCGTGCTTCGACTGGTCGCTGCGCGACCGCTCAGCATGACGAAGGTGGAGGTGCCGATTCTGAATTCGTCATCCTGAGCTTGTCGAAGGACGCAGGGCGTTTCAGCCCCTCATCCCCAGCGCCCGGTCACACGCCGCGTGGGCGTGGATGCTGGTGGTGTCGTAGACGGGGACGGCGCTGTCTTCTTGTCCCACCAGCAGCATGATCTCGGTGCAGCCGAGGATGATCGCCTCGGCGCCCGCCTCGACCAGGCGGGCGATGATCTGGCGGTAGGCTTCGCGCGACGCCGGCTCGATGCGGCCGGAGATCAGCTCCTGGTAGATGACGTCGTGGACGACCTTGCGGTCCTCGGGCCAGGGGACGATCACCTCCAGGCCGAAACGCTCCGCCAGGCGGCCCTTGTAGAAGTCCTGCTCCATGGTGAAAGCGGTGCCCAGCAGGCCCACCTTGCGATGGCCGTCGGCGACGATGCGTGCGCCCGTTGCGTCGGCGATGTGCAGCAGGGGCGCGGAGACCGCCGCCTCGATGGCCGGGGCCATGCGGTGCATGGTGTTGGTGCAGATGACAAGGAAGTCGGCGCCGCCGGCCTCCAGCCGCCGCGCGGCGTCGATCATCAGGTCGGTGAGCTCGTCCCAGCGGCCGTCGTGCTGCAGGGCCTCGATCCGCGAGAAATCGAAGGACCACATCAGGCATTGGGCGGAGGCGGTCTCTCCCAGGGCGCAGCGGGTACGCTGGTTGATGATGCGGTAGTACTCCGCCGAGCTTTCCCAGCTCATGCCGCCGATCAGACCGATGGTCGGCAGGGCGTTGTTGGAAGCGGTCGTCATGTCTTGCCGATCAGCGGGTGATGTCCGATCCTTGGTCTAAACAAGACCGAGGAAACGATCCATGGGCGCGGCCCCGACTCCCGCCGACGGCGAGCGCTATCGCAGCTTTGGCGAGTTCTATCCCTTCTATGTGCATGAGCACTCCAACCGCACCAGCCGGCGGCTGCACATCGTCGGCACGGGCTGCTCCATCGCCCTGGCGATCTCGGCGGTGGCGCTGCGTGACTGGCGGTTGGGCCTGGCGGCGCTGGTCTGCGGCTACGCCTTCGCCTGGGTGGGGCACTTCTTCTTCGAGAAGAACAAGCCGGCGACCTTCACCTACCCTCTGTGGTCGCTGATGGGGGATTTCCGCCTGTTCTTCGAGACGGTGAGCGGCAAGAGACGGTTCTGAGGACGCGCGCAGCCGATGGCGGGGGGGAGGCCTTGCGTCGGCCGACGCGGGTTTTAGGCCGCTCATCGACGTGACGTTGACCGGGGCCAGCCGATCGCCGGCGAATGCGCCATCGGCGGCGGAGGCGAGGCGTGAGCGGCGATCAGATCATTGACCATGGCCGCGCCAAGCCGGTCCTCACTCTTCAACAGATCATCGACAACTACGTGCGTACGGGGAGCCGGTGGGCGTCCGGCGTCGTCACATTCAGCTTCGCGACCAATGGTCCGTCGGGATTTCAGCCCTTGTCCGAAGAGGAGAAGACCTTTGCGCGGCTGGCGCTGGAATCCATCGCCGACGTCGTGAACCTCAGCTTCATGGAGGCTCCGGACAGGGGGGCGGCTGCGGGGGGCATCCGCTTCGGCGCCGACAACAATGCGCCGGACTATGCTTGGGGACACGCCAATTGGCGGCTGGGCCCGGGCGGCTATATCCAGTCCGCGGATGTCATCCTCAATCCCGATGCGGTGGCCGCCAGGAGCTGGTTCGTCGGCGGCTACAACTTCATGCTGATGATGCACGAGGCGGTGCACAGCCTCGGCGTGGACCACCCGGGGAACTACAACGCCGACGGCCGTGAGATCACTTACGCTACAGACGCCAGCTTCTTCCAGGATAGCTGGCAATACACCGTGATGTCCTACCTCAGGGCGGCCGAGACGGGTGCCGATCACCTCTTCGACGCCACCAACCTGATCGGGTCGGCGGCCACCTTGCTCTTGCACGATGTCGCCGGACTGCAGGCGATGTATGGCGCCGACATGAGCACGCGCTCGGGCGATACGGTCTATGGCTACAACAGCACGGCGGGACGCGTCGCTTATGACTTCACCGCCAATATCCGCCCGGTCGTGACGATTTGGGACGGCGGCGGCGATGATACTCTGGATCTCTCGGGGTCGAGCCTTGCGGCGCGCCTGGATCTGACGCCGGGGGCGTTCAGCGACGCTCTGAGCATGACGAGCAACATTTCGATCGCTTATGGCGCGGTGATCGAGAACGCCCACGGGAGCTCCGGCGACGACAGCCTGACGGGAAACAGCGCCGACAATCATCTCGACGGCGGCGCCGGGGTGGACACCGTGGTCTATTCCGGCCTGCGCGCCGACTACGAGGCCCGGCGGAGCGCGGATGGGACGTGGACCGTCATCGACAGGCGGCCGAACGCGCGCGATGGGACCGACACTCTGGTCTCCATCGAAGTGCTGCGGTTCGCGGACGGGACGATGCTGCTGGACGAGCCGTTGGCGGTTGTGGCTACGGCGGCGGCGTCCGTTCTGCGGGACGCCTCGTCCGCCCTCGTGGTGGCGCTGTCCTCCAAGGTCCGCGACGGCGTTCTGTCGGAAGGGCAGGCGGTTCGAGGGGTTATCGAAGCCGCGGGGGACACCACCTCCGTCGCCACCCTGACCTATCAGTTCTTCACCAGCAAAATACCCGAGAGCGGTGGACTGGACTATCTGGTCGCCTCGACCGGGGGGAATGAACGCAGCCTCAACAGCGCCTATTTCCAATCGTTCTCGATGGAGAACCGCTACATCAATTTCGCCGTGAACCTTGGCCGCGACGGCGAGGGAAAGGCCGCCTTCGCGGCCAGGTACGCGGGCCTCAGTTTCATCGAGGCGGGGGAAGAGGCGTACAAGACGATCTTCGGCGCGAGGCCTGCGGCTGAGGTCCGCGTCGTCATCGAGGGACGGCTCGACTACTTCTCCGCCCTGGGCGGCGACGGGCTGGGTGCGAAGGCGGCGATGGCGGGGTGGCTTCTGGCGGAGGCGGTCAAGGCGGAAGCAGGCGGGCTGGCGCGGGCCAACAATGCCTGGCTTGAGGATTTGGCGGACGGCGGGGCGCCTTACGGCATCGACCTGCTGGACGTCGCCCACGGCTACTGGAGGCCCGAGTTCGTTTTTGGCGGGTAGTATTTATACGAGCGCCCGACGCAGCGCCGGGCGCGGTCAAAATGCCGCATTGCTGACCCCATCCGCGCCTTTCGAAGCGAACGCGCGCTGGGGTTGCGAATAGTGACTCTCGCTAACCGTTATCGCGCAAGGGATTCTACCCCTGATTGGCAGAAGGGTTGCAGAAGCTATCTTGGCAACCATTGCGATAGTGTTTTTACTCTGGCAACCGTCACTACTTCTGATGGTTGGTTGCGACTGCTACATCCGGTCGCTGTGAAAACTTGTGTAAACCTTGGTAGAGGCACGATCGATTTCGGCGTGCTCCTGTGAGACACGCTTAGGGGCGTCCGGAGCAGCCAGTGGCTTTCGAATCTGAGTGGCAATCCTGCGGTTGCGCGGCGTGCGCGGCCGGCCTGACCGCGCATGAGACCATGTCGGCGGGCGACGGAACTCTATCCGCGGCGGCGCAGAGCAAGCCGATCTGGTCAACCAATCAGATCATCAACAACTACGACCGCAACAACCTGAGCTGGTCGAGCGGTCCTGTGCTCTACAGCTTCATGACCAGCGGGCCGCTGTCGGTCGGCGCCGACTTCAAGGCCCTGACCGCCGAAGAGCGCAACTATACCCGCGCGGCGTTCGACCTGATCTCCGACGTCATCAACCTGAAGTTCGTGGAGACGACGGATGACGGCACGAGCACCGGCCGCATCCGCCTTGGCGCCGACAACAGTGCGCCGGACTACGAATGGGGCCACGCCAGCTGGCGCAGTTCGGGCAGCAATCTTCGCTCCGTCGAGGTCTGGCTGAACCCCGACGCAGTGGCCGAGCGCAAGTGGTTTTACGGCGGCTACAACTTCATGGCCCTGATGCACGAGATCGTGCACGGTCTGGGGGCGCTGCATCCGGGCGACTACAACGCCAACGGCGGCAAGATCACCTATGCCGAGCACGCCACCTTCATGCAGGACAGCCGGCAGTACACGATCATGTCGTACTTCCAGGCGTCCGAGACTGGCGCCGATTTCCTGTTCGACGCGGACAACGCGATCTATTCGGGCTCGACCCTGCTTTTGCACGACGTGGCCGGGCTACAGGCCATGTACGGCGCGAACACGAGCACCCGCGCCGGCGACACCGTCTATGGCTTCAACAGCACGGCGGGTCGGGCGTCGTACGACTTCACCGTCACCAAGCAGCCGATCGTCACGATCTGGGACGGCGGCGGCAATGACACCCTGGACCTTTCGGGCACGAGCCTGGTCTCCCGCATCGATCTGAACGCGGGCGCGTTCAGCGACGCCCTGTCGATGACCAAGAACATCTCCATCGCCTATGGCGTGACGGTCGAGAACGCGCGCGGCGGCGGGGGCAATGACTCCATCACCGGCAACGCGTCCGACAACAGGCTGGAAGGCCGCGGCGGCAATGACGTCATCGACGGTGGCGCGGGGACCGACACAGCGGTCTATTCCGGCGCGCGGGCCAACTACAGCTGGACCACGGCCGCCGACGGCACGATCACCATCCGCGACCTACGCAGCGGCTCCCCCGACGGGACCGACACGCTGAAGTTCGTCGAGAAGTTGCAGTTCACCGACGTGACCATCACCCTGGCGGGCGGCGGCAGCGTTGCGCCCAGCGTCTCGCTGGACGTGGCCTTCGCAAACATCATGCGCCATGCGCCCGCAAACGAGGCGCAGAAGGCGCTGCTGAACAGCCTGACCGCGCAGGTCGCCACGGGGGCGATGAGCCAGGCGCAGGCCTATGAACAGATCGTCGATGCGGCGGCCGGCACGACGAAGGTCGCGGCCCTGGCCTATCAGTTCTTCGTCGGCGTCACGCCGAGCGAAGGCGGCATGGACTATCTGCTGACCAACGCCGGCGGCAACGCCAACCACCTGAACAGCGCCTATTACACCGCGTTCAACGTCGAGAACCGATACATCAACTTCGCGGTGAACCTGGGCAAGCAGGGCGAGGGCAAGGCCGCCTTCCAGGCGACCTATGGCGCGCTGAGCTTCGACGACGCGGTGTCCAAGGCCTATGCGACGATCTTCGGCGGAGCGCCGTCGGCGGCGCGGATCGATCTGATCTTGGACTCGGATGTGGGCGGCGGCATGACCCGCCTGGACTACTTCGCATCCTATGGGGGCGATCGCGGCATAGGCGCCAAGGCGGCGATGGTGGGATGGCTGCTGACCGAGGCCGAGAAGGCCGGCGTCGGCATCTACGCCAAGGCGCTGGACGCCTATCTTCTAGACCTGGCGGACGGCGCGGCGTTCGGGGTGAACCTGGTCGGCGCCTACGGCAGCTCTGCGTTCATCCATTCGGATATTGGCTGACACCCATCCAAGGCTCTAGCGTTGCGCTATAAGAAGACGCAACGAGGAGCGCCCATGGCCGAGACGACCGAGAAGCCCTGCATCCTGCTTTCGCATGAGATGCTGATGCCCCTGCAGGCCATGCTGGAGTCGACCTATGAGGTCGTGCGCCTGTGGGATCATGCGGACACCTTGGGTTTCCTGTCGGGGCCGGGCCTGAAGGTCGAGGCCATCGTCCATGCCGGCGAGATGCCGTTGCCCATCGACCTGCTGGCCGAGATGCCGCGCCTGGGCCTGATCGCCTGTGTCAGCGCCGGCTATGACGGCGTGCCCATGGCCTGGTGCCGTCAGCACGGGATCGCCGTGACCCATTCCACCGGTGTCAACGCAGAGGACGTGGCCGACGTGGCCGTGGGACTGTTGATCGGCGCCTGGCGCGGGATCGTCGAGGGCGACCGCCGAGTGCGCGAAGGACGGTGGGGACCGGGCGACCGCATGCATTCGCGGCGCTCCTTGCGCGGACGCAAGGCAGGGGTGGTCGGCCTAGGCCACATCGGCGAGGCCACGGCCCGCCGGCTGGAGGCCTTCGGCATGACGGTCTCCTGGTGGGGCCCTAATCCGAAGGAGGGCCGCTGGCCCCGCGCCGAGAGCCTCATGGCCCTGGCGCGGGACAGCGACGTGCTGATCGTCGCCTGTCGCGCCACGCCCGAGAATAAGGGGCTGATCTCCGCCGGCGTGATTGAGGCCTTGGGGCCGCAGGGCTGCCTGGTGAACGTGGCGCGCGGGTCGGTGATCGACGAGGACGCGATGATCGCCGCCCTGAAGGACGGCAAGCTGGGCATGGCCGCCCTAGACGTATTCGACGAAGAGCCGACGCCGCCCGCGCGCTGGGAAGGCGTGCCGCATACGGTTCTGACCCCGCATCTGGCGGGGGCGACGGTGGACGCCATTCCGCAGATGGTGGGCCTGACGGTGGAGAACCTGCGGGCGTTCTTCCACGGTGAGCCCTTGCCAAGCCCCGTGCAGGAATAGGGTTCAACGCACAAACCGCTTGCCAAAATCACATAAAGATATCTTTATGTCTTTATGTCGATCAGCATGGCCCAGGCGGTGGAGATCTTGCGCGCGGCGGGCGAGGACACCCGCATGCGGGTTCTGGCCCTGCTCGCCCAGGAGGAACTGTCGGTTCTCGAGCTTTGCCGCATCCTCGACCAGAGCCAGCCGCGCGTCTCGCGCCACCTGAAACTGCTGGCGGAAGCGGGGCTTGTAGAGCGGTTTCCCGATGGCGCGTGGGTGTTCTACCGCCTTGCCGCCCATGGGCCGGGACGGGCCATGGTGGATGCGGCGCTGGCCCCCATCGATCCCGCCGATCCCGAAGCGCGGGCCGACGCCGAGCGCCTGGGTGAGGTGCGAGCCGAGCGCGCGGCCGAGGCCAGCGCCTATTTCGCCCGCAACGCCGCCCGATGGGATGAAATCCGCTCGCTCTACGTAGCCGAAGCGGACGTGGAGAAAGCGATCATCGCCGCCGCCGGGCCTGGGCCATTCCGGGGTCTGGTGGATCTGGGCGCCGGGACGGGCCGGATGCTGACCCTGCTGGGCCGCAAGGCGTCGAGCGCGCTCGGCCTGGACCTGTCGCAGCACATGCTCAACATCGCCCGAGCGGAGACGGCCAAGGCGGGGCTGGATCACTGCGAGCTGCGGCACGGGGACATCTTCTTCACCCGCCTGCCGGACGCGTCCGCCGACTTGGTGACGGTGCATCAGGTGCTGCACTATCTGGGCGATCCCGCCGCCGCCGTGGCCGAGGCCGCGCGGCTGGTGGCGCCGGGCGGACGCCTGCTGATCGTCGATTTCGCCCCGCACCGCCTGGAGTTCCTGCGCGAGGCGCATCAGCACCGCCGCCTCGGTTTCTCGGACGCCGAAATGCTGCGCTGGCTGTCCGCGGCCGGCCTTGAGGGCCGCGTGGAAGCCGACCTGCCGCCCGCCAAGGTCGGTGGCCTGACCGTCAAGATCTGGACGGGCCGACGCCCGGCCTCAGTACAAAGGAGCGCCGCATGAGCGCCGCCGAACCCCGCCGCGTCATCGGCCCTGTGGCCCGCGCCGCCGAGCGCGCGCAGTCGCGCCTGAACGTCTCCTTCGAGTTCTTTCCCCCCAAGACCGAAGCCATGGAGGAGACCCTGTGGTCGTCCATCCGCCGGCTGGAGCCGCTGGGCCCGTCGTTCGTGTCGGTGACATATGGCGCCGGCGGCTCGACCCGCGAGCGGACCCACCGCACGGTGCGCCGCATCCTGGACGAGACGGGTCTGCTGCCGGCCGCGCACCTAACCTGCGTCGGGGCTAGCCGTGACGAGGTTGACGAGGTGATCCGCGAGTATTGGGAAGCCGGGGTTCGCCATATCGTCGCCTTGCGCGGCGATCCGCCGCCGGATGAGAGCGGCGTCAGCGGCGTGGGCGGCGTCTATGTTCCGCGGCCCGACGGCTATCAGAACGCCACCGAACTAACCGCCGCCATCCGCCGCATCGCGCCGTTCGAGGTGCTGGTCGGCGCCTATCCGGAAAAGCATCCGGAAAGCCCGTCCCTGGCGCACGACATCGACGTGCTGAAGGCCAAGGTGGACGCCGGCGCGACGCAGGCGATCAGCCAGTTCTTCTTCGACATCGACGCGTTCCTGCGCTTCGTGGACAAGGCGCGCGACGCGGGCATCGCCATTCCGATCATCCCGGCGATTATGCCGGTGACCAACTTCAAGGGTCTGAAGCGCATGGCCGCGGCCTGCGAGGCGACGGTGCCCGTTTGGCTGGCCAACCTGTTCGATGGCCTGGACGATGATCCGGACACCCGCCGCCTGATCGCCTGTTCGGTAGCCGCCGAGATGTGCGCCAAGCTGGAGGAACAGGGGTTCAAGGACTTCCACTTCTACACCCTGAACCGCGCCGACCTGGTCTACGCCCTGTGCCGGGTGCTGGGCGTGCGCGAGCCCGCGCCGTCCCCCTCGGAGGCTGCGGCGTGATGCAAGTTCAGCTCATGGCTCCGGCGAGGAAAGGTCGTTTGCGGCCGAGCTTCGCGGGCGCTCATGTCTCTCGCCGAAAGGGAGACCCGCAATGAACGTCAAGACGACCCTGATCCTAGCCCTGTCGGCCGCGACGATGGCTGGAGCCGCCTCGGCGCAAGGCTGGCCCGCCGAATGGACCAAGCCGGCCGCGCCCTATCGCATCGTCGGCAATGTCTGGTTCGTCGGTACGGAGGGCATCGCCTCCTACCTGATCTCGGGCTCGCAGGGACACATCGTCATCGACGGCGGCATGCCGGAGGGCGCGCCCCTGGTCGAGGCGAACATCCGCAAGCTGGGCTTCAAGGTCGAGGACGTGAAGATCCTGCTGAACACCCACGCCCATATCGATCACGCGGGCGGTCTGGCGCAGCTGAAGGCGGACACCAAGGCCAGGCTCTACGCCGCCAAGGGCGACGAGGAAGGCCTGGAGAAGGGCGTCCATGTCGGCGACAGCGACTATGGCGGCGCGGCCTTCCCGCCGGTGAAGGTGGACCGCACCGTCAAGGACCTGCAGACGGTGAAGCTGGGCGAGATCGCCATCACCGCCCACATCACGCCGGGCCACACGCGCGGCTGCACCACCTGGACCCTGCCGGTGGTGGAGCGGGACCGTCCGCTGAACGTGACCTTCTACTGCTCCACGTCGGTGGCTGGGAACGTGCTGTTCGGCAACCGGGCCTATCCGCAGATCCTGGCCGATTATCAGGCCAGCTTCGCCAAGCTGCGGGCGATCCCGACCGACGTTTTCCTGCCGAACCATCCCGAGTTCGCCGATCTGGCCGGCAAGCGCCAGCGGCAGACGCGCGGCGAGCCGACACCCTTCGTC
This sequence comes from uncultured Caulobacter sp., assembly GCA_913776195.1. GTDB lineage: Bacteria > Pseudomonadota > Alphaproteobacteria > Caulobacterales > Caulobacteraceae > Caulobacter. Next base: position 157,889 of record CAJYMH010000021.1, on the reverse strand, counting down.
GACCCGGCGGAGATGGGCCGCTTCATCGACGCCTCCCAGGCGGCGTTCGACAGGGAAGTCGCCAAGCAGGAGACCCGCCGATGACCCGCGCCGAGCGCATCGAAGCCCTGAAGGCCGCCGCCAAGGAACGCATCCTGATCCTCGACGGGTCTTGGGGCGTGATGATCCAGCGCCGCGGCCTGGACGAGGCGGATTTCCGCGGCGACCGCTTCACTGACCACAATGGTCAGATGAAGGGGAACAACGACATCCTCTGCATCACCCGCCCGGACATCATCGCCGACCTGCACGATCAGTATTACGCCGCGGGCGCCGACATCTCCGAGACCAACACCTTCAGCGCCACGACCATCGCGCAGGAGGACTACAAGCTCGACGCCCAGGCCGTGCGCGATATCAACCTGCAAGGCGCCAAGTTGGCGCGTGAGGCTGCCGACCGTTGGACCGCCAAGGAGCCGCACAAGCCGCGCTTCGCCGCGGGCTCAATCGGGCCGCTGAACGTCATGCTGTCCATGTCGTCCGACGTGAACGATCCAGGCGCGCGCAAGGTGACCTTCGACCAGGTGTACGAGGCCTATCGCCAGCAGGTCGCCGCCCTGCATGAGGGCGGGGTTGACCTGTTCCTGATCGAGACCATCACCGACACGCTGAACTGCAAGGCCGCGCTGAAGGCGATCAAGGACCTTGAGGACGAGGGGCGCGAGCCCCTGCCGATTTGGATCAGCGGGACCATCACCGACCGCTCGGGCCGCACCCTGTCAGGGCAGACGGTCGAGGCGTTTTGGAATTCGGTGAAGCATGTGAAGCCCTTCGCCATCGGCTTCAACTGCGCGCTTGGCGCCGACCTGATGCGGCCGCACATCGCCGAGCTGGCGCGGATCGCCGACACCCTTGTGGGGGCCTATCCGAACGCCGGCCTGCCCAACGCCATGGGCCAATATGACGAGGAGCCGCACGAGACCTCTCACATGCTGCACGAGTGGGCCAAGGACGGTCTGGTGAACTTGCTGGGCGGCTGCTGCGGCACAACCCCAGATCATATCCGCCATGTGGCCGACGAAGTGCGCGGAATCGCGCCACGCCAGCCTGCCGAACGGGCGAAAGCCCTTAGACTGGCCGGGCTGGAGCCGTTCGAACTCGCCTGACGCAACCTGCCGGAGTCAGCCTCTCCCCGATCATCGATCTCGAAGGGGAGAGGCACCAATGGCTACGAGTAGGAGGAGTTTTCTAAAGCGTATCGGCGGGGTCGGCGGAGCCGGAGCCGCGTTTTCGGCGATGACCGCCTTGGGCCTCATGCCCACGGAGACCTTCGCCGGGATGCCTGATCTGCCGAGGACGGCGGGGGCGGGCAAGAAGGTGGTCATTCTCGGCGCGGGGATCGCCGGACTGGTGACCGCCTTCGAACTGGAAAAGGCCGGTTTCGACGTGGTCGTGCTGGAAGCACGCGATCGGGTCGGGGGCCGCAACTGGACTGTGCGCGGAGGCGACAAGATCGAGATGGTGGGGGAGGAGACGCAAGTCTGCAGCTTCTCGGACGGCCTCTATCTCAATGCCGGTCCCGCACGGTTGCCTAGCCATCACAAGGCGATCCTGAGCTACTGCCAGATGTTGGGCGTGCCGCTGGAGGTGGAGGTGAATTCCAGTCGCAGCGCCTACATCTGGTCGGAGAAGGGCTGCGGCGGCAAACCCGTCGAGATGCGCCAGGGGCTGAACGACACCCGGGGCTATGTGGCCGAGATGCTGGCCAAGGCGGTGAACCGCGGGGCGCTGGACCAGGAACTGACCGCAGACGACAAGGAACGCCTGCTGCCGTTCCTGAAGATGTACGGCGACCTGTCCGAGGACATGACCTTCAAGGGGACGGAACGGTCGGGTTTCGAGACCTTCCCCGGCGCCGCCGATCAGTTCGGCAAGCACCGCGCGCCCCTGCCGATGAAGGACCTGCTGGCCCACGAGCAGATGCGCGCCACCCTTTTCGAGGAAAACATCCACCAGCAGGCGGCCATGTTCCAGCCTGTTGGCGGCATGGACGCGATCCCCAACGCCTTCGCCAAGGCCATCCGCAGCCCCATCGTGCGCGGGGCCGAGGTGGTCGAGATCAAGAGCCGAAACGGGGTTCAGGTGGTCTACAAGGACACCAGGTCGGGGGCCGTGAAGACCGTGGCGGCCGACTATGCGGTGGTCACCATCCCTCTGGCCCTGGTGGCCAAGATGAAGACCGACTTCGACCCGCAGGTGACCAAGGCCGTCGCCAGCGTGCCTAACGACTATTCCAACAAGATCGGCTTCGACGCGCCGCGCTTCTGGGAGAAGCAGGGCATCTATGGCGGCATCTCCTTCGTGGGCGGCGAGACCTCGCTGGTCTGGTACCCAAGCGCCAACATCTTCTCCGAACGCGGGATGCTGCTGGCCTGCTACGGCTCTGGGCCGCGCGCGGCGGCCTTCGCCAAGCGGCCCCTGGCCGAGCAGATCGCGATCGCCCGGGCGACCGTGGGCAAGCTGCATCCGGGCCAGGAGGCGGCGCTGTCGCGCGGCGTCGTCGTGAACTGGAGCAAGATTCCCTACAACATGGGACCGTGGCCGCGCTGGTCGGGCCAGCAGGGGCAGGAAGGACACATCGACGGTCCCGAATACCGCCTGCTGAACCAGGCCGCCGGCAACGTCTATTTCGCCGGGGCGCACCTGTCGCAGACTCCCGGATGGCAGGAGGGGGCGATTCTGTCGGCCCACCGCACCATCCGCGCCCTGGCGGAGCGGCAAAAGCACGCCGCCCTCGTCAACACCGCCGCAGCCGCGGCCTGAGCCAGAACTGGAGACTGAATGATCCGCAAGCTTCTGACCGCATCCGCCGCCGGCGCCCTGGCCTCATTCGCCGCCCTCACGGGCTCGCAGGCGGCCGAGATCACCCGCACCTATCCGAACCCGCAGGCCTTCATCGCCCAGGTGATCCGCGTGCCGGCCGGTTCGGAGACCATCTATCTGTCGGGCCAGCTGCCGGCGGTGGCTGACGCCTCCGCCCCGGCGAACACCATCGCCGCCTTCGGCAACACCGAGGTTCAGGCCGCCAGCACCTTCGCCAAGATCGAGGGCATCCTGAAGAGCCAGGGCCTGACCATGGGCGACGTGGTCTCCATGACCATCTACCTGGTGGGCGATCCGGCCCTGGGCGGCAAGATGGACTTCGCCGGCATGATGAAGTCCTACAACAAGTACTTCGGAACGCCGGAGCAGCCGAACCGTCCGACCCGCTCGACGGTGCAGGTCTCGGCCCTGGCGGGGCCAGGCTTCCTCATCGAGGTCGAAGTCACCGCCGCCAAGGCGCCCAAGTAGCCGTAATTGCTTCAGTTCCGCTCATGCCGGCGTTAGCCGACATGAGCGGACAAGCTTCCCCAATCAGTCTATTGCAACGCGTATGAGACCGACCTTCGTAAACATCGGCGAGCGGACCAACGTCACCGGGTCCGCCAAGTTCAAGAAGCTGATCGTCGAAGGTCAGTATGGCGAAGCCCTGAGCGTGGCGCGCCAGCAGGTCGAGGCCGGCGCCCAGATCATCGACATCAACATGGACGAGGGCCTGCTGGATTCGCAGGCCGCCATGGTCACCTTCCTGAATCTGATCGCGGCCGAGCCGGACATCGCCCGCGTGCCGATCATGATCGACAGCTCCAAGTGGGAGGTGATTGAGGCCGGACTGAAGTGCGTCCAGGGTAAGGCGATCGTCAATTCGATCTCGCTGAAGGAAGGCGAGGCCAAGTTCATCGAGCAGGCGACACTTTGCCTGCGCTACGGCGCGGCTGTCGTGGTCATGGCCTTCGACGAGGTCGGACAGGCCGATACTGAGGCCCGCAAGGTCGAGATCTGCGAACGCGCCTACAACGTCCTGGTCGACAAGGTCGGCTTCCCCGCCGAAGACATCATCTTCGACCCCAATATCTTCGCCGTGGCGACGGGGATCGAGGAGCACGCCAACTACGCCGTCGATTTCATCGAGGCGACGCGTCGGATCAAGCAACTGCTGCCCTACGCCCGGGTGTCGGGCGGGGTGTCGAACGTCTCGTTCAGCTTCCGCGGCAATGAGCCCGTGCGCCGGGCGATCCACTCGGTGTTTCTGTACCATGCCATCAACGCCGGCATGGACATGGGCATCGTCAACGCCGGCGACCTTCCGGTCTATGACGACATCGACGCCGAACTGCGCGAGGCCGTCGAGGACGTGATCCTCAACCGCAAGCGCGCCGACGGGGCCGACCCGACGGAGCGCCTGGTGGACATGGCGCCCCGCTACAAGGGAGAGAAGGGCGCGGCCAAGGTCGTCGACCTGGCCTGGCGCAACGCCCCGGTGGGCGAGCGCCTGACCCACGCCCTGGTCAACGGCATCACCGAATTCATCGACGCCGACACCGAGGAGGCGCGCCTGCAGGCCGAGCGGCCGCTGCACGTCATCGAAGGGCCGTTGATGGACGGCATGAACGTGGTCGGCGACCTGTTCGGCGCGGGTAAGATGTTCCTGCCGCAGGTGGTGAAATCCGCCCGCGTGATGAAGCAGGCGGTGGCCTGGCTGATGCCGTTCATGGAGGCCGAAAAGGAGGGCGGCGCACGTCAGTCGGCCGGCAAGGTCCTGATGGCCACCGTGAAGGGCGACGTCCACGACATCGGCAAGAACATCGTCGGCGTGGTCCTGCAGTGCAACAATTACGAGGTTGTGGACCTCGGCGTGATGGTGCCGGCCGACCGCATCCTGGACGAGGCCAAGGCGCATCAGGTGGACATGATCGGCCTGTCGGGCCTGATCACGCCGTCCCTGGACGAGATGGTGTTCGTGGCTTCCGAGATGGAGCGCCTCGGCTTCGACATCCCGCTGCTGATCGGCGGCGCCACCACCAGCCGCACCCACACGGCGGTGAAGATCGAACCGGCCTATCGCCGTGGCCCGACCACCTATGTCCTTGACGCCTCGCGCGCCGTGGGCGTGGTCTCCAGCCTGCTGTCGCCGACCGAGAAGGATCGGGTGATGGCCGAGACGCGCGACGAGTATGTCCGCATTCGCGAGCAGTTCGCGCGCGGCCAGGAGGTGAAGGCCAGGACGTCCATTGCCGACGCTCGGGCCAAGAAGCTTGCGATCGACTGGGCGAACTACACGCCGCCCAAACCGTCGTTTATCGGCCTGCGCACCTTCGAGCCAAGCCTGGACGAGTTGGTTCCCTATATCGACTGGTCGCCGTTCTTCGCCAGCTGGGAGCTGATTGGCCGCTATCCGCAGATCCTCGAGGACGACGTGGTCGGCCAGGCGGCCACCGACCTCTATCGCGACGCGCGCGCGATGCTGGAGAAGATCACCGCCGAGAAGTGGTTCACCGCCAAGGGCGTCGCCGGCTTCTGGCCGGCCAACACCGATGGCGACGATGTGGTCGTCTATGCCGACGAGAACCGCACGATGGAGCTGGGCCGGTTGCACACCCTTCGCCAGCAGATGGCCAAGAGCGAGGGCAAGTCCAACGTGGCCCTGTCCGACTTCGTGGCCCCGTCGGGCGCGGGCGCCGACTACATCGGCGGCTTCGCGGTCACCGCCGGCCATGGCGAAGACGAGATGGTCGCCAAGTTCAAGGCGGCCGGCGACGACTATTCGGCGATCATGGCCAGCGCCCTGGCCGACCGTCTGGCCGAGGCGTTCGCCGAGTGGCTGCACTACAAGACCCGGGTCGAGCTGTGGGGTTACGCGCCTGACGAGCCGTTCGAGGCCGAGCGTCTGATCGCCGAGAAGTACCAGGGTATCCGCCCGGCCGCCGGCTATCCCGCCCAGCCTGACCACACCGAAAAGGAGCTGCTGTTCAAGCTGCTGGAAGCCGAGGCGCGGACCGGCATGCAGCTGACGGAGAGCTTCGCCATGATGCCGGGGGCGGCGGTGTCGGGCCTCTATTTCAGCCATCCGCAGGCGCACTATTTCGGGGTCGGCAAGATCGATCGCGACCAGGTCGAGGATTACGCCCGCCGCAAGGGCTGGGAGCTGTCCAAGGCCGAACGCTGGCTGTCGCCGATCCTGAACTACGATCCTAACGCCCGCGCGGCGGCGTAAGGCGCGGCCCGGCGAATGACACCCTGCGCCGGCGCCGTGTCGCATCCAGGAATCTCGCGCCGGTCGATGGCGGTGGCGGCGTTCTCGACCGTGGTCGAGTGGTACGACTTCACCCTGTACCTCTATCTGGCGACGGTGATGTCGCGGGTGTTCTTCGGCGGCGGCGAGGCGTCGCTAGCCGCCGCCCTGGCCGGGTTCGCGGTCGCCTATCTGATGCGGCCCCTGGGGGCGGCGGTGTTCGGACACATCGGCGACCGCTACGGCCGCCGCAGGATGATGCTGCTGTCCATGCTGCTCATGACGGGGGCCATGCTCGCCACCGCCCTGCTGCCGACCTACGCCCAGATTGGCCCGGCCGCGGGTGTGCAGGTCTTGCTGCTGCGATGCGTGATGGGGTTCTCGGTCGGCGGCGAATATACCGGGGTCGTCGCCTATCTGATGGAGGGCGCGCCGCGCGGGAAGCGTGGTCTGGTGGCGTCCCTGGCGTCGGCCGCCAGCGAGGTCGGAGCCCTGCTGGCCGTCGCCGTCTCGGCGCTGACGGTCCACCTGATGAGCCAAGCGGACCTCGACGGATGGGGCTGGCGCATCCCGTTCCTAGTGGGGGCGGGGCTGGCCGCCAGCGTGTGGCTGGCGCGCTCGACGATGCAGGAGTCGCCGGACTTCGAACGCCAGCAGGCTTTCGGCACGATCCCTGACCGGCCTCTGCGGCATACGCTTCGCCATCACAAGGCGGGCATACTCCGATCGTTCGCCATCTCCGCCTTGGGCTCGATCACCTATTATGTGGGGATCACCTATGTGCCGGCCTTCCTGACCTCGGTCGGCGCGATGGGAGAGGGGCTGTCGCTGTGGCTGGCGACGGCGGCGGCTGTGGTCGTCATCCTGGTGACGCCCTTCATCGGGCTGCTTTCGGACCGATGGGGGCGTAAGCCGATGCTGCTGGCCCTGGCGGGGCTCGGCGCCATCTTGCCGATGACCATGTTCTCGTTGATGGCCTCGGGCTCGGCGGCGTCCGCTCTGTTGGGCGCGATAGTGCTGGCGGCGGTGGCTGGCGGGGTGAGCGCCGTCGGCGCGGTCGCCACGGCCGAACAGTTTCCGGGAGAGGGGCGGCTGAGCGGCCTGGCGCTGGGCGCCACGGCGGCCACCGCGATATTCGGCGGCCTGACGCCCTATGCCGCTCAGAAGCTGACCGACCGCACCGGGTGGCCCATGGTCCCCGGAGCTATGATCGCCCTGGTGGCTATGCTCGTCCTGCCCGTGCTGCTCACCCTGCGCGAGACGCGGCCGAAGGATTGAGGATCAGCCCTCGACCACGCGCACATTGCCGGCGGCTTCCCGAGCCCGCTCGCGGGCCTGGTCGGTATCAACGCCGGTCGCCACGACGACGCCCATTCGGCGGCGTTCGAAGGCTTCCGGCTTGCCGAACAGGCGCAGGTCGGCGCCCGGAACGGCCAGGGCGTCGTCGACGCCTTCATAGGCGACGCCCATCGCCTCCATGCCGCCGTAGATCACGGCGCTGGCCGCGGGTTCGCGCAGGGTGGTGTCGATCGGCAGGCCCAGGATGGCGCGCGCGTGCAGGGCGAACTCGCTGAGACGTTGGCTGCCCAGGGTCACCAGGCCAGTATCGTGCGGGCGCGGGCTGACTTCCGAGAACCAGACCTCGTCGCCCTTGACGAACAGCTCGACGCCGAACAGGCCGAGGCCGCCCAGCGCGGCGGTGACCTTGCCGGCGATGTCCTGGGCCTTGGCGAGGGCGGCGGGGCTCATGGCCTGGGGCTGCCAGCTCTCCACATAGTCGCCCTTCACCTGACGGTGGCCGATGGGCGCGCAGAAGGAGGTGATCGTCTGGCCGTCCTTGAGCGAGCGGACGGTCAGCAGGGTGATCTCGTAGTCGAAGGCGATGCGACCCTCGACGATGACCAGCGCCTGTTCGACCCGCCCTGCGGCCAGGGCGTAATCCCAGGCGGCGGCGATGTCGGCGGGGCTCTCCACATAACTCTGGCCCTTGCCCGACGAGGACATGACCGGCTTGACGAAGCAAGGGTAGCCGACCTTTTCAGCGCCTGCCGCCAGGTCGTCCGCCGTGGAAGCGAAAGCGTAGGGCGAGGTGGGCAGGCCCAGCTCCTCGGCCGCCAGGCGGCGGATGCCCTCGCGGTTCATGGTCAGCTGGGCGGCGCGGGCGGTGGGGATCACCGTGGCCAAACCCTCCGCCTCAATGCGCGCCAGCTCGTCGGTGGCGATGGCCTCGATCTCGGGCACGATCAGGTGCGGCTTTTCCTGCTCCACCAGGGCGCGGATCGCGGCGGCGTCGGTCATGGCGACCACATGGCCGCGGTGGGCCACCTGATGAGCGGGCGCGTTCGGATAACGGTCGACGGCGATGACCTCCGCGCCCAGGCGCTGGAGCTCGATCGCCACCTCCTTGCCAAGCTCGCCCGAGCCGAGAAGCATCACCCGAAGGGCGTTGGGCGAGAGCGGCGTTCCGAGTTTCATTGGGTTCCGGGGTTGTTGGCGTTCAGCGCCTTGCCGAACAGGCTGGCCTTGGCCTGCAGGCGCTGGGCCGTCGGCGCGCAGCGGGCCGGCGGGGTCCAGCCCATCCAGGCCTGGGCGAGCTTGGCCTTATCGCTGGTCGCTGCGCCGGTCCAGATGCCGCGACCCTTGCTGATGGCGGACTTGCCTTGCTCAGCGATGACCGTGGGGCTGGCGCGTTCGGCCGCCTCGATGGCGCCGGCGAACAGCTTCATGTCCTTGGCGCCCTGGTCGCGCAGCTGCGGATAGACCTTCAGCGAAGCGTCGACGCCGCTGGGCGAGGGCCAAGCGCGCTCGATGCGCTCCACCTCGGGCATGACCTTGTCATACAAGTCGATGTAGCCGCCCACGGCGCCGTAGCACCAGGCGGTGAAGCCGTAGTCGTCGGTCGGCGCGCCGACGGGGAAGGGCGCTTCGGCCGGGTTCGCGGCCGCGGCGGGCGCACCTTGAGCGAAGAGCGAGAGAGCAAGCAGGAAGGCAGGCGCCATAAGGGGTCCCTTGGACAAAATCTAATTTCTGGGGGCGATGCCGGGCGCCGGACCGTATCCCCCGCCCCCCGGGGTCTCGATCTCGATGGCGTCGCCAGACTTGACCATAACGGAGAAGCAGCCGGAAAGCTCCCGCACGGTTCCATCAGATTGCAGCAATCGTTGGGCGCCGGGTTTTCCGGGCGATCCGCCGGCAAGACCCTGGGGCGCGTGATCACGGCGCGTGGACAGCAGGGCGGCCTCCATTTTGGCCAGAAAGCGGACGCGGCGGAGCGCCCCGTCGCCGCCAGGCATGGCCCCTGCGCCGCCCGAGCCCTGACGCACGCCGAAGTGCTCCAGCCGCACGGGATAGCGCCGCTCCAGGATTTCCGGATCGGTCAGGCGCGAGTTGGTCATGTGAGTGTGGATGGCGCTGGTCCCCGGCGTGCTCGCCGTGGCGCCGGCGCCGCCGCAGAGAGTCTCGTAATACTGCCGGGTCTCGTCGCCGAAGGTGAAGTTGTTCATCGAGCCCTGGCTGTTGGCCATGACCCCGCAGGCGGCGTAGAGCGCGTCGACCACGTGCTGGCTGGTCTCCACATTACCGGCGACCACGGCGGCCGGCGGCGCTGGATCCAGCATGGAGCCCGGCGTGGTGGTGATGTTCAGCGGGTGCAGGCAACCGGCGTTCAGTGGAATCTCGTCGTCTACCAGGGTGCGGAAGACGTACAGCGCCGCGGCGTCGACGATGGCCGCCGGGGCGTTGAAGTTGCTGGGCAGCTGGCCGGCCGAGGCGGTGAAGTCGAGGGCGGCCTCGCCTCGGGCTTGATCCACGGTGATCTTCACGACGATCTCGCCGCCGCCGTCCATGGGCACGCGCGCCTCGCCGTCCGTCAGCTTGCCGACCGCGCGTTTGACCGCGGCCTCAGCGTTTTTCTGCACGAAGACCATGTAGCGACCTACGGTCTCGCCGCCATAGGCTTCGATCATGCCCGACACCGCGCCGGCGCCGGCCTGACAGGCGGCGATCTGCGCCTTCAGATCGGCGAGGTTCTGGTCCGGACGGCGGGCCGGGTGTTCGCCGGCCAGAAGCACGGCCCGAACGTCGGACTCAAGGAAGACGCCGTCGCGCATGATCGGCAGGGCGTCGAGCATGACGCCTTCCTCGCCGATGGTTTTGGAGAAGGGCGGCATGGAGCCGGGCTGCACCCCGCCCACGTCGGCATGATGGCCCCGTGCGGCGACGTAGAAGGTGGGCTTGTCCGCATCGCCGACGAAGATCGGCATGACGACGGTGATGTCCGGCAGGTGGGTGCCGCCGGCATAAGGATTGTTCAGGGCGAAGGCGTCGCCGGCCTTGAGCACCGGATGACGGTCACGCACCGCACGCACGCTTGCGCCCATGGAGCCGAGGTGGACCGGCATGTGAGGCGCGTTGGCCACGAGGCCGCCGTCGGCGTCGAACAGGGCGCAGGAGAAGTCCAGCCGCTCCTTGATGTTCACCGACTGGGCCGTGCGTTCCAGAGCGGCGCCCATGGCCTCGGCCACGCCCATGAAGCGGCGGTTGAACAGCTCCAGGGTCACGGGATCGGGTTTGTCGGCGGCGAGTTGGGTCGCCTTGGCCGCGCCGGTGCGGGTCAGGCGGACGAGGCCGTCGGCTTCGCCCTTGGCGGTCCAGCCTTCTAGCACGGCGATCTGGGTGTCGCCGCGAATGATCAGGCAGGGGCCTTCCGCAACCCCTAGATCCTCCGCAAAGACAATCCGCTCATCCCCACGAAGGCGGGGATCCAAGCTGACGTCAGTGAGTGGGCTGGCTGCGCTTGAGTCCCCGCCTTCGCGGTGATGAGCGGCTGAGAACTCCTCGATCTCGACCTCGACACTCGCGATCACCACCGCCCGCGCAGGTTCGATGAAGCCGAACAGGCGCTGGTGGGCGTCCTCGAAGGCCTTCTTGGCTGTCTTCGCGTCCGACAGGGGGACGGGCAGGGCGGCGTCGGCGCCGTCGTAGCGCAGCAGGAGGCGGCGTTCGGCCTTGCCGGCCTCAGCGCCCTGGGCGGCCATGGCGGACTGGGCCTCGCTCTCCAGGCGGTCAGCAAGAGTCTGGGTCTCGCCTAGACCGGCTTCCAGCGTCTTTTCTAGTCCCGCCTGACGCAGGACACGCACGCGGGCCTGGCCGATGCCCCAGGCCGACAGCAGGGAGGCGTATTTGGGGCTAAGCACCTCGGTCACGCCAAGGGCCTCGGCCACCGCGCAGGCGATCTGGCCGCCGGCGCCCCCGAAAGCGACCAGCGCGTGGTCGCGAGGGTCGAAGCCGCGCTCGGTGGAGATGCGGCGCACGGCCTGGGCTGTCTGCTCCACGGCGACGGCGACAAAACCCTCGGCCGCCGCTTCGGGGCTGGCGGCGCCCATGGCCTTGGCCAGTTCGCTCAGGCGGGCGCGAGCGGCGTCGGCGTCCAGCGGCGCGTCGCCATTGGGACCGAAGACGGAAGGGAAGAAGCGCGGATCGAGCCGGCCCAGGACGAGGTTGGCGTCCGTCAGGGCGGCGGGCCCACCGCGCCCATAGGCGGCGGGGCCCGGCATGGCGCCGGCGCTGTCCGGCCCGACCCGGGCGCGGAAGCCGTCAAAGGACAGGACCGAGCCGCCGCCCGCGGCCACGGTCTCCACGTCCAGCATGGGCGCGCGCAGCTTAGCGCCGGCCACGGTCGCCTTGTCGCGGCGCTCCAGCACCCCGGCGTAGCGGCACACGTCAGTGGACGTGCCGCCCACGTCGAAGCCCAGGGCCGCCTTGCCGCCGGACGCTTCTGATGTGCGAGCGACGCCGACGACACCGCCAGCAGGGCCGCTGACCACGGCGTCCTTGCCCCGGAAGTCGGTCGCCCGGACCAGGCCGCCCGCCGAGGTCATGAACCACAGGGGCGCGCCGTTCACGGCGTCGGCGACCTGGCGGACATAGGCGCGCAGGATGGGGGTCAGATAGGCGTCCGCAACCGCCGTCTCGGCGCGCGGGATGAAGCGGGGCAGGGGCGAGACCTCGTGGCTGAGGGCCACGTAGCCGAAGCCGATCTCCTCGGCGAGGCGGCCTGCGGCCAACTCGTGGGCGGGATCAAGGTCGGAATGCAGGAAGGCGATGGCGACGCTTTCGAACCCTTCGGCCTTCTTGGCGGCCAGCGCGGCGCGCAGAGCGTCGGCGTCCAGGGCCTCGACCACGGCGCCGCCCGCGCCGCGCCGTTCATTCGCCTCGACCACGCCGGAATAGAGCGGCGCCGGGCGGGTCAGGTCGAGGGCGAACAGGTCGGGCCGCGACTGGTCACCGATCATAAGGGCGTCGGCGAAGCCCTTGGTGATCACCAGCAGGGTCTTGGCCCCCTTGCGCTCCAAAAGGGCGTTGGTGGCGACGGTGGTGCCCATCTTGATGGCGGCCACGCGATCAGCGGGGAAAGGTTCGCCGGGCTTGGCGTCCAACAAGCGGCGCATGGCCTCGACGGCGGAATCCGCATAGGCGGGCGAGGCCGACAGCAGCTTGCGGGTGTGCTCGATCCCCATCGGATCGCGCCCGATGACGTCGGTGAAGGTGCCGCCGCGGTCGATCCAGAAAGTCCAGCCGGCCGTATCTGTTGTCATGCGAACGCCACCATCATAAACTTCAAGTCCTCCCATGAGCTTCTGGCGCAACATAGCAAGCCTCGCCGCCCGCAAGGTGGACTTCGCCGACTGCACGGACTGTCCCGCCGGTCGTCCGGGCGAGGACCCGGCGTTCTCGACCGCGGTGACCGCGCTCGGCGCCAAGCTGGCCAGCGCTGACGGTCGTGCGGGCGAGGACGAGTTCGCCATCTTCTCGGAGGTCTTCCAACCTGATGCCGGGTCGGAACGCAACGTCCATCGTCTCTATGGCTTGGCGAGCCAGACCACGCGCGGCTTCGAAAGCTACGCCAAGCGGCTGGCCAAACGTTACCGCCGCTGCCCGGACCTGCTGGAAAATGTGCTGGACGGGCTGTTCCACATCGCCCGCGCCGACGGCGTCGTCAGCCATGACGAGCTGACCTATCTGGAGCAGGTGGCGCACCTGTTCGGCATGTCGCCCCTGGCGTTCCGCCGCCTGAAGGCCACGCACCTGGGCGCGGGGCCCGACGACCCGTACGAAATCCTGGGTGTCCCAGCAGACGCGCCCGACAATATCGTGCGTGCGGCGTGGAAGGCCGCCCTGACCCTGGCGCACCCGGACAAGGTGCAAGGCCGGGGCCTGCCGCAGGAGTTCATCGAGGTCGCCCATGCCAAATCGGCGGCGATCAACGGAGCCTTCGACACCATCATGCGCGAACGGCGGGAACTGTCCCTGGCCGGCGCCGCTTGATCAGGCGGGGCGCGGCTTTTGCGCTCGATTACGGCTTGTTCAGTTGACGTGAAGATACTGTGACCCAAATTATGGGTGGAGGGGCGCGGAAAGCGCCCGCTGAAGGCGATGACGATGGAACGGTTGTCTGCGACGACGGGTAAGGGTTCGGCATTCCGGGGCCTGTTCTGGCTGGCCGGGGCGCTGGCGACTCTCGCTGCGGCCGCTGTCGGCGCCGTCCTCGCCGTGTTCGCCGCCGCCACCGTGGTGGTGATCGCGGTCATGGCCACCGCGCTGCTGACCCTGGCCGGCATGGCCACCCGCGCCCGCCGCACGGCCCGGGCCCGCAAGGCGACCGCCGCCGACCCGCAGATTATTGAGGCGCGCCAGACCGGCGGCCATTCATGGGTCGCCTACGGCTGGAACGAGAGCCCGCGATAGCCGCGCCTTCCAAGAACTACTTTTCAATCGCAACTGACTAAGTCTAACGTGCCTCAAACAAATGTTTGGAGGTGCGTATGATCGGCGTTGTGGCGACCCTGAGGGTCCAGGACGGCAAGACCGAAGGCTTTGAGAAGGCCTTCCTGAACCTGGCCGCCCAGGTGCGCGGCAATGAGCCCGGCAACGTCATCTATCAGCTGACCAAGAGCCGGACCGAGCCCAACACCTACAAGGTGCTCGAGCTGTACGCCTCGGAAGAGGCGATGAAGGCCCACGGCGCCAGCGAGCACTTCAAGGCGGGCGGCGCCAGTCTGGCGCCGTTCATGGCCGGTCGCCCCGAGATCGAATATCTGGACGTGGTGGAGTAGCGCATGTCCCTCGACGCTCTGTTCCAGCCGTTTTCCGTCAAATCCCTGACCGTCCCGAACCGGGTGGTCATGGCCCCCATGACCCGTTCCTTCTCGCCGGGCGGCGTGGCGACCGGCGAGGTGGCCGACTATTACCGCCGCCGCGCCGAGGGCGGGGTGGGCCTGATCGTCACCGAGGGGACGGGCGTCGCGCGTCCGGCCTCGTTGAACGACCCCGACGTGCCGCGCTTCCACGGCGATCCCGAGCTGGCGGCCTGGGGCAAGGTGGTCGAGGCCGTCCATGGCGCGGGCGGCAAGATCGCCCCGCAGCTTTGGCACGTGGGCGCGGTGCGCACCCGTTCGGAAACCTGGACCCCGCCTGGGCCCTATGACAGCCCGTCGGGCCTGTCGCGGCCCGGCAAGACCTTCGGCGTCGGCATGACCGACGCGGAGGTGGCCGACGCCATCGACGCCTTCGGCCGCGCGGCGGGCGAGGCGAAGCGCCTGGGCTTCGACGCCGTCGAGTTGCACGGCGCCCACGGCTATCTGATCGACCAGTTCTTCTGGGAAGGCACCAACGCTCGCGCCGATGGCTATGGCGGCGCGACTCTGCCGGAACGGGCGCGGTTCGCGGCCGATATCCTGAAGGCCGTGCGAGCGGCGGTGGGGCCGGACTATCCGGTCATAATCCGCGTGTCGCAGTGGAAACAGCAGGACTACGACGTGAAGCTGGCCAAGTCGCCGGACGAACTGGCCGCCTGGCTGCAGCCGCTCGCCGACGCCGGCGCGGACGTCTTCCACTGCTCGCAGCGCCGGTTCTGGGAGCCGGAGTTCGAGGGCAGCGACCTGAACTTCGCCGGATGGACCAAGAAGGTCACCGGCGTGCCGACCATCACCGTGGGTTCGGTGGGTCTGTCGGGCGAATTCATCGCGGCCTTCGCCGGGGAGGGCAGCCAGCCGGCCTCCATCGACGGCCTGCTGGAGCGCCTGGAACGCGGCGAGTTCGACATGGTCGCCGTGGGCCGCGCTCTGCTGCAGGATCCCGAATGGGTGAACAAGATCCGCGAAGGCCGCACCAGCGAACTCAAGGCCTTCGAGCGTAAGGCGATGGGGGTTCTTTACTAGCCGAAATTCAGCTTCAGCCCCGGCCGGGGCCAGCGGGCTTTGTAGAGCTTGCCGGTCCCGGATGCGGTGATCCAGGCGTCGCGCATGTCCGCGCCGCCGAAGCAGATGTTGGTCACGATCGGGTCGGGGAAGGCGAAGTGCTCGGTGGAGCCGTCGGGGTCGAAGGCGGTGATCCCGCCGTTGATGATCGTCGCCACGCAGACCTTGCCGCCAGCCTCCACCGCCAGGCTGTCGAGCAGCTGATAACCGGGCAGGGTGCAGACCACCCGGGCGGGCTGAAACATCGGCGGTTCGGCCAGCACGCCCGGCGCCGCCAGGTCGAAGGCCCAAAGGCGGCCCAGCGTCGTGTCGGCCATATAGACCACGTCCTCGTCCGGGGAGAGGCCGACGCCGTTGGGCGAGACGAACTGTCCCCGCACCTGCTCGATCCGCGAGCCGTCGGCCTTGGCGTAGTAGAGCGCGCCGAACTTGCGGCCCTCGGGCGTGGTGCAGCCGTGGTCGGTGAACCAGATGCCGCCCTGGCGGTCGAAGACCAGATCGTTGGGACCGACCAACCGCACGCCGTCGCAGGCGTCGTACATAGTCTCCACATGACCGGTCTTAAGGTCCACGCGCTGGATCGAGCCGCCCACATGGGTTGTCGGTGTGGGACCAGGAATATTCAGCCCGCCCATATCGTGGAAGTTGAAGGCCCCGCCATTGTTGGTGATGTAGACCGCGCCGTCAGGGCCCAGGGCCGCGCCGTTGGGGCCGCCGGGCAGGTTCGCCACGGTCTCGCGCTTCCCGTCGGGCGTGACACGGGTCAGGGTCTGGCGCTGAATCTCCACCAGCAGGACCGATCCGTCGGCCATGGCGATGGGGCCTTCGGGAAACTCAAGTCCCTCGGCGACGAGTTGGATGTCCATGATGCGCTCCCTGTCCGCCTCTGCCGGGCGATGGGGAGACTATGAGCGTAGATGGATGGGGATGGCGAGGCTGCCGCCGCGTCAACCGATCAGCGCCGCTCCAGCACCCGAAAAATGAAGGGGTGGTCATCCCCCTCGCCGGCGGGATGCTCCTCGCGGCGAACCTCGGTCCAGGCGCTTTCGTCGAAGGCGGGTAAGAAGACGTCGCCCTCGATCTCGGCCTGCACCTCCGTGACATAAAGGCGGCGGGCCTTGGGCAAGGCCATTTCGAACAGGGCGGCGCCGCCGATGACGCAGACCTCGTCGACGCCGTCCTCCTCGGCCTGCTCGCGGGCGATCTGGGTCGCCTCCAGGAAGCTCTCGCAGACGATGGCGCCGTGCGGCTCGAACGAGCCGTCGCGGGACAGGACGATGTTGGTACGGCCGGGCAGGGGCTTGCGGGGCAGGCTGTCCCAGGTCTTGCGGCCCATGATCACCGGCTTGCCGAGCGTGGTCTGCTTGAAGATCGCCAGGTCCGACTTCAGCCGCCAGGGCAGGTCGTTGTCGCGGCCGATCACGCCGTTGAGGGCGCGGGCCACGGGGCCGACGGTGAGGATGACGCTCATGCTGGCTCTCTTAGCCAGGCCAGCCACTTGGCGTCCACGGCGGCGTCCAGATCGACACCGGCCTGACGGCAGTAGATCAGCAGCATGCACAGCACGTCGGCGGCTTCGGCCGCTCGGTCGGCTTCGCTGGCCTCGCCCCGGCCGCGGCCGGTGAGGCGCAGGTGCGCCTGGGACAGCTCGCCCAGTTCTTCCTGCAGTTTGATCAGCGCCCAGTCGCGATCACGGTCGATGCCGTAATTGGCGGCGTAGATGTCCGACACGGCCATGACCTTGTCGGTGAGGGCGGCGAGGGGACGGGACATCAGACCGAGACGGCGGCCTTGATGTGGGCGTGGGCCTCGTAGCCTTCCAGCTGGAAGTCCTCGTAGGTGAAGGCGAACAGGTCGCGCTTGTCGGCCACGTTCATGGTCGGCAGAGCCAGGGGCTCGCGCGTCAGCTGGGTGCGGGCCTGGTCGAGATGGTTCAGATAGAGGTGCGCGTCGCCCAGGGTATGGACGAACTCGCCCGGCTGCAGGCCGACGACCTTGGCGACCATCAGGGTCAGCAGGGCGTACGACGCGATGTTGAACGGCACGCCCAGGAACACGTCGGCGCTGCGCTGGTAGAGCTGGCAGGACAGCTTTCCGTCCGCCACGAAGAACTGGAATAGGCAGTGGCAGGGCGGCAGGGCCATGTCCTCGACATCCGCCGGGTTCCAGGCGGAGACGATGTGGCGGCGGCTGTTGGGATTGGTCCTCAGGCCTTCGATCAGGCGTTCGATCTGGTCGATGCTCTCGCCGTTCGGCGTAGCCCAGGAGCGCCACTGCTTGCCATAGACGGGGCCAAGCTCGCCGTCCTCGTCCGCCCACTCGTCCCAGATCGAGCAGCCGTTCTCTTTCAGCCAGGCGATGTTGGTCTCGCCGCGCAGGAACCACAGCAGCTCAACAATGATGGAGCGCAGGTGCAGCTTCTTGGTGGTCAGGACCGGGAAGCCTTTGGACAGGTCGAAGCGCATCTGCCGGCCGAACACGCCCAGCGTGCCGGTGCCCGTGCGGTCGCCGCGCTGCACCCCGTTGTCGAGGATGTCCTGAAGCAGGTTCAGGTACTGGCGCTCGGGATGATCCCAAGCAGCGGCGGGCGGGTTCAGGAGGGTGATGGCGGTCATTGGCATTCGCCTCTCTGTCTACAGGACGAAGGTCGGCTGATTCGCGTGGTTTTCGGACCCGTCCCCAGGCCATCCACAACTTGATTCGTCAGCCCGTGAATCCGTCCTCTTCCAGAAACGCCCGCTCCTCGGCGGTGGTCTTGCGGCCAAGCTGGCGGTTGCGGTGGGGGAAACGGCCGAAGCGGGCGATGATCGCGTGGTGGTGACGGGCCCACTTGGCGATTTCCGGATCACCCTGCTCGTCAGCCAAGGCGTTGAAGTGTGCGAGGGCCTGATCCTGATCGGCCATGGCTTCGGAATGCTGCAGCGGCAGATAGAGGAAAGGGCGCAGCTTCGGGGCCAGCTGCTTGTCGAAGCCTGCGGCCAGCGCTTCACGCGCCACGTTGCGGGCGAGGGGATCGGTGGCGAAGGCATGGCCGGAATTGCGGAACAAATTGCGCGGGAACTGGTCGAGAAGCAGCAGCAGGGCCAGGACGCCCTCGACGTTCGCGGTCCAGGCGTCGTACTCTCCGCGCGCGGCGGCGAAGTGGGTGGGCTCGAAGCGCAGGCGGATGGCCTGGTCGAAGGCGTCGCTCTTGGCGAACCACTTCTCCGGACCTGCCTGGGTCCAGAAGCCGATCACGTCCTGGGGCGTCGCCATGGCCTCATTTCTCCTGCACGTCACATTCAAGCGCGGTTCATGCGCCAGGCCCCATTAGATCAGGGCAACGGGCGCGGGCCGAGTTCCGATCATGGAACAGCCCAAGCCCCTGGAGTTAGACCATGAAGCGTTTGATGACGACCGCTTTGACCCTCGCCCTGATGGCGACGACCGCGACCGCGGCGCTCGCCCAGGAACGCGGCGGGCGCGAGCGTGGCGGCGGTCCGCGCGAAGACCGTGGCGGCCGCCAGGAGCAACGTATGGAGCGCGGCGGCGATCGTGGTGATCGCGGCGGCGGCCGTGGCGACTGGGGCGGCGATCGCGGCCAGCGTCAACGCCCTGACGCCGGCAGCCCCCGGAACTACACCCCGACCCAGGCGGCTCCGACCTCTCCGCCCGCCTATACCCAGCCGCAGGCCGCGCCGCAGAACCGGGGCGACCGCGACTGGAACCGCGGCGGCGAACGCCGCGACGACAACCGCAATGACGGTCGCAACAACGGCCACCCCGATGGCCGGAACGACAATGAACGCCGCGGAGACCAGAACCGCGACTGGAACCGAAACGACTATCGTTGGAACGACAATGACCGGCGCGGCGACAACCGTCGGGGCGATGACAATCGCCGGTGGGACAATGACCGCCGGGGCGACCAGCGCTTCGACCGCGATTATCGCCGACCGTCGCAGATGCGCGACCGCGATCGCGGTCGCGGCTGGTACGACGAGCGCCGTTGGCAGCGCAGCTATCACGCGCCCCGCCGGTTCCGCGCGCCGGCCTATCGTCCGCCTTCCGGATGGTACGCCCGCAACTGGGGTTATGGCGACTTCTTGCCGCGCGGCTGGTTCGGGTCGAGCTACTACCTGAACTGGGGAACCTACGGACTGGGCCTGCCGCCTATCGGCACGGAATGGGTCCGGGTGGGGCCTGACGCCCTGCTGGTGGACATCTGGACCGGGCGCGTGCTCAGCGTCTACTACGGACTCTTCTGGTAAGAGCAGGATCAACCCCGGCTGTCAGGCCGGGGTTTTTTCTTTCGCCAGATCGCCGCCACCCTTGACGACGGCGCAAAAAAACGCTGGATAGCCCCGCTTTCGCCGGGCAGACATTGCGTGATCCGGCTTCTAACGACCTGTCAGGAGAATAAACATGCGCGTCTATTATGATCGCGACGCCGACCTCGCCCGCATCCTGGACAGGAAGATCGCGATCGTAGGCTATGGTTCGCAAGGCCACGCCCACGCGCTGAACCTTCGTGACTCCGGCGCCAAGAACGTGGCCGTCGCCCTGCGCGCCGGCTCCCCGACCGCCAAGAAGGCGGAAGGCGAGGGCCTGAAAGTCATGACCGTGGCCGAAGCCGCCGCCTGGGCCGACCTGATCATGATCCTGGCTCCCGACGAGCATCAGGCCGCGATCTACAAGAACGACATCGCCCCCAACATCCGTGACGGCGCGGCCCTGCTGTTCGCCCACGGCCTGAACGTCCACTTCGGCCTGATCGAGCCCAAGGACACCATCGACGTGCTGATGGTCGCGCCGAAGGGGCCTGGCCACACCGTGCGCGGCGAGTACCAGAAGGGCGGCGGCGTGCCGTGTCTCATCGCGGTGCACCACAACGCCACCGGCAACGCCCTGGACCTGGGCCTGGCCTACGCCTCGGCCATCGGCGGCGGCCGTTCGGGCATCATCGAGACCAACTTCCGTGAAGAGTGCGAAACTGACCTGTTCGGCGAGCAGGCCGTCCTGTGCGGCGGCACTGTCGAGTTGGTCCGCGCCGGCTTCGAAGTGCTGGTTGAAGCCGGCTACGCGCCGGAAATGGCCTACTTCGAGTGCCTGCACGAACTGAAGCTGATCGTGGACCTCATGTACGAAGGCGGCATCGCCAACATGAACTACTCGATCTCCAACACGGCCGAGTACGGCGAGTATGTCACCGGTCCGCGCATCATCACGCCGGAGACCAAGGCCGAGATGAAGCGCGTGCTGGAAGACATCCAGTCGGGCAAGTTCGTCCGCGACTTCATGCTGGAGAACCAGGTGGGTCAGCCGAGCTTCAAGGCGACCCGTCGCCGCTCGGCCGAACACCAGATCGAGGAAGTCGGCGGTCGTCTGCGCGACATGATGCCCTGGATCGCCAAGAACAAGCTGGTCGACGTCACCAAGAACTAAGGCCCGACCCATCCGAAGGCCAAGGCCCCTCGCCGTTCGACGGCGGGGGGCTTTTTCTTGCCGCCTTCACGGGCGTAGATGAGCCATGCGTTCAATCCGTTCCCTCTACCTGGCCGGCCCCCAGCCCTGGCTTCCCGACGCCGTGCGCCAGATGGGGCTGCAGCGGGCCCTGTGCGACGCCGCGGGTCTGATCGCCCTGTTGCCCGACGAGGGCGGCCTGCTGGCCCAGGAGCCATCGGAACTTCTCGCCCGTCAGATCTACGCCGCCCGCATGGCCGCCATGCGCCAGGCTGACGCGGGTGTGATCGACCTGACCCCGTGGCGGGGGCCGAGCGCCGATCCGGGCGCGGCCTTCGAGGCGGGGGCGCTGTCGGGGCTGGGCAAGCCGGTCTTCGCCTACATGAACATCACCGTCGAGGATGACGCCGACCTGGCGACGCGCCTGTCGGGCTATGTGGGCGTCGAGATCGGCGAGGACGGCGCGGCCTATGACCAGGACGGCTGCCTGATCGAGGATTTCGGCCTGCCGGAAACCTTGATGCTCTGGGCCGAGGCGCGGCGGCTGTTCATCGTTGTCACGGAAGACCCGTTGCGCGACCTCACCGGTTTGCAGCTGTGCCTTGAGGCGATCCGCCAGTACGCGGGCTAGGCCCAGGGCAGGGCCGCTTCTCCGCGCAAGATCGCTTCGGCCTTGGCGGTGTGTTTGGCCCCGCCGCGCTCGTGCAGCACCAGGGGCGGCAGCAGGACAAGCGGCGCCTTGCCGGTCTTGATCGCCCGCACCAGCACGCGCTTGGCGGGCTCGTCGGCGAAGGGATGCACGGGACGGATCCTGAACGAGCCCGCCTTGGGCGACAGCAAGGCCAGGATATCCGCCAGCCGGTCGGCGCGATGGACGATGGTGATCGTCCCCCCTTCACGCACCGCCTTCAGCAGGAAGGCCGCCCAGGCCTCCAGGCCCCCATCGGCCATCCAGGCGCCCGTCTTGGCCGTCGCCGGCGCCCGCAAAGCCTTAGGATCGTCAAAAAAGGGCGGATTGGCCATGGCCGCGTCGAAGGTCGGCAGCGCCAGGGGGCGAAAGCCAGCCAGGACGTCGCCCTCCAGGACCTCGACCCGATCCGTCAGGCCGTTAAGCGTGGTGTTCTCACGGGCGAGGGCGGCGGCGGCGCGATCACGCTCGATCCCGACGAAGCTTGCGCCGGATCGCCGCACCGCCGCGGCCAGCAAGGCCCCGCCCGCGCCGCATCCGGGTTCGACGACCCGCGCTCCATTCGTCGCATCGCAAGCTGCGGCAAGAAGTGCGGCGTCGAGACCCGCTCGATAGCCGCCAGTCGGCTGTCTAAGGCGGACCCGGCCGTTAAGCACACTATCTTCGGCGACGTCATCCACGGCGTATTTTCAAGCCTTGCCCTCGGTTCCCCCCTGACCTATCCCGACCAGTAGGCCACCCGCAACGTCGAGCGATGTTCGGGGAATTTGTGGAGCGCTAAGTTTTGGACGCAGCCGTCACGGCTCAGGCACGCCGGCCCGGTTCGGTCGATCCCATCGTCCGCCTTTCGGCGGACGACATGGTGAAGGTGAACGCCCTCATCACCGACCGCATGCAGAGCGACGTCGCCATCATCCCCGCCCTGGCCGATCACCTGATCGCGGCCGGCGGCAAGCGCCTGCGTCCGCTGATCACCGTCGCCGCCGCCCGCCTGGCCGGCGCGCCCGACGACAATTGCCTAAAGCTCGCCGCCGCCGTGGAGTTCATCCACACCGCCACCCTTCTCCATGACGACGTCGTGGACGGCAGCCAGCTGCGCCGGGGCAAGGTCGCCGCCCATCTGATCTGGGGCGGCGCTCAGAGCGTGCTCGTCGGCGACTTCCTGTTCGCCCGCGCCTTCGAACTCATGGTCGAGACCGGCTCCATCAAGGCGCTGGAGATCCTGGCCCGCGCCAGCCGCGTCATCGCCGAGGGCGAGGTGCTGCAGCTGACGCGCAGCCACGACCTGAACCTGTCGCAGGACGTCTATATCGAGATCATCGGCGCCAAGACGGCCGAGCTATTCGCCGCCGCCGCCGAGGCTGGCGCCGTGTCGGCTGGAGCGGACACGGTGAAGACCGCCGCCCTGCGCGCCTATGGCATGAACCTGGGCCTGGCGTTCCAGCTGGTGGACGACGCTCTCGACTATGGCGGTACGACCGAGGCGTTGGGCAAGAACGCCGGCGACGACTTCCGCGAAGGCAAGGCGACCCTTCCGCTGCTGCTGGCCATCGCCCGCAGCGGGACCAAGGAGACCGAGTTCTGGGAGCGCACCGTCGGCCGCCGCGAGCAGACCGACGCCGACTTCGCCCGCGTGCGCGAACTGATGGTCGGGACGGGCGCCATCGAGGCGACCCTGGACCTCGCCGCCGACTACGCCGAGGCCGCCAAGGCGGCTCTGAAAGGCTTCCCCGCCAACGACTGGCGCGACGCCCTGGAGCAACTGGCTGACTTCTCCGTCAGCCGTCGAGCCTAGAGTCTGCGCCAAAGCTCTGACAGAGTGCGGGGATGATCCGTTTCATCCTCAATGTGCTCTGGTTCTTTCTCGGCGGTTGGCTCGCGGGCCTGCTTTGGCTGCTGGGGGGGCTGCTGCTCGCCCTCACCATCGTAGGCCTGCCCTATACCGGCGCGGCCTGGCGCATCGCGGGCTTCGCCTTTTGGCCATTCGGCAAGGACGTGGTGTCGCGTTCAGCGATCAGCGGCGGGGACATCGGCACCGGGCCGCTAGGTTTCCTGCTGAATGTGATCTGGTTCGTGCTGGGCGGCTGGTACATCGCCCTGGCGCACCTGGTGATCGCCGTGGCGGAATTCATCAGCATTATCGGCATCCCCTTCGCCCTGAAGGATTTGCAACTGGCCCGCATCGCCCTCGCCCCGATTGGGACAGCGGTGGTGCGCAAATAAGAAAAGGGCGGCTCCGAAGAGCCGCCCTTTCCATTCTTCGGCCCTGAAAAGCTGATCAGCCTGGGCTGACCATCTTTTCCGGGCGGACCAGTTCGTCGAACTCTTCGTTGGTCAGATAACCGCCGCCAACGGTCTCTTCGCGCAGGGTCGTGCCGTTCTTGTGGGCGGTCTTGGCGATCTTGGCGCAGTTGTCGTAGCCGAGGCGGCCGTTGAGGGCCGTGACCAGCATCAGGCTGTTCTCGACGCCCTTCTTGATGTTGTCGATGCGGGGCTCGATGCCGACCACGCAGTTGTCGGTGAAGCTGATCGCGGCGTCGGCCAGCAGACGAACCGACTGCAGGAAGTTGTAGGCCATCACCGGGTTGAAGACGTTCAGCTCGAAGTGGCCCTGGCTGCCGGCGAAGGTGACGGCGGCGTGGTTGCCGAACACCTGCACGCAGACCTGGGTCAGGGCTTCACACTGGGTCGGATTGACCTTGCCCGGCATGATCGACGAGCCCGGCTCGTTCTCCGGGAGGGCCAGTTCGCCCAGACCCGCGCGCGGCCCCGAGCCCAGGAAGCGGATGTCGTTGGCGATCTTGAACAGCGAGGCGGCCACCGTGTTGATGGCGCCGTGGCTGAACACCATGGCGTCATGGGCGGCCAGGGCCTCGAACTTGTTCGGGGCGGTGGTGAAGGGCAGTCCGGTGATGGCCGCGATCGCTTCGGCCACGCCCTCGGCGAAGCCGATGGGGGCGTTCAGGCCGGTGCCGACGGCGGTGCCGCCCTGGGCAAGCTGCATCAGCTTGGGCAGGGTCTGCTCGATGCGCTCGATGCCGTTGGCGACCTGTTGGGTGTAGCCGCCGAACTCCTGGCCCAGCGTCAGCGGGGTGGCGTCCTGGGTGTGGGTGCGGCCGATCTTGATGATGTCCTTCCACGCCTCGGCCTTTGCGGCCAGGGCGGCGTGCAGGTGTTTCAGGGCCGGCAGCAGGTCGTGGACGATCTGTTCCGCGCAGGCCACGTGCATGGCCGTCGGATAGGTGTCGTTCGACGACTGGCTCATATTGACATGGTCGTTGGGGTGGACGGGTTTCTTGGAACCCATCTCGCCGCCCAGGATCTCGATGGCGCGGTTCGAGATCACCTCATTGGCGTTCATGTTCGACTGGGTGCCCGACCCGGTCTGCCAGACGACCAGCGGGAAATGGTCGTTCAGCTTGCCTTCGATGACTTCGTTGGCGGCGGTGACGATGGCCTTGGTCAGCTCGGCGTCCAGCTTGCCCAGCTTGTGGTTAGTCTCGGCGGCGGCGCGCTTGACCACGCCCAGGGCGCGGACGACGGGCAGGGGCTGCTTTTCCCAGCCGATCTTGAAGTTGCCGAGGCTGCGTTGCGCCTGGGCGCCCCAGTAGCGGTCGGCGGCGACTTCGATCGGGCCAAAGGTGTCGGTTTCGGTGCGGTTGGCGGTCATGTGCTCAATCCCCTGAACGCGTGTTGGGGGCGGTTTAACGGGCCGGGGGGCGACTGCAAAGCCGTAAGGCTCTATGGAGCCTCATGGATGACGGCTGGACACATCACGGGAAGGTGCGCGCGCGCGAGATCGACGGCGTGCTGGAGCTGGTCGTCGACGGCCTGACCACGCAGGCCAAGTACTACAAGCCGCTGATCTACGAGTTCTTCCGCAAGGCATGGCGCGGCTCGCGTCCGGCCTGGGGCGAGTTCTCCGTCGAGATCGGCATGGACTATGTGGGTGAGCCGCCGTGGCTCGACCTCGACAATCTGGCCAAGGCGCTGCTCGACTCCATCAAGGGCTACGCCTTCCACGACGACGCCCAGGTGGCCCGCCTGCTGGTCCAGCGCCAGGCAGGTGAGCGCGAGCGCATTACCATCAGGTGCTGGAAGCTGCCCTAGACGCTCCACTCTTACTTTGAGCGTCCTCAGACGCTCCAGGGGAATAGCGCACCCCAATAGGCCAGCAGCAGCGAGAAGGCGGTGAAGATCACCGTCGTCACCGAGAAGCGCAGCTTGCGCCACGGCGTCCAGCTGTCGACCCGTCGGCCGCCGCGCCAGACGATGGGCAGGATCAGCAGTGTCGCCACCGACAGGATAGCCGCCACCAGGGCGCAGGCTGAAGCTATGATGACCGGCGGCGAGGGCCAGCTGTAGAAGATCTTGACGATGTCGCTGGCCGATTGGCCCCAGGCGGCGAACAGGCCGGCCGCCGTCAGCCACAGGATGGACTGGGTTGTCTGCATAAGGCTGGCCTGGCGCTGGATCGAGGTCTGGCGCAGTTCGCGGTGGTCGCGGGTGAACAGTCCGATCAGGGTCGCTAGGGAGGCGATCAGCGCCGCGACGGTCAGGGCGATCAGGGTGCTGATCCAGTTGAACGGACCAACGCGTTCAAAGGTCGACAGTCCGTTGGACGCGAAGTAGCGGACCGCGCGGCCATTCTCGATCACGAAGACCAGGGTCTGGGAGCCGTTGACCGACTGGAAGACGCCCTCCTGATCGGTGGCGCGCCAGGCGCGGGAGCCGCCCGTGATGACCTCGCCCTTGTCGTTCACCTTCACCTTGCTCTGACCCATGAGGTGGCTGACGAAGCCTTCCAGCCCGCCATAGGCGCGGCGGGTGGTCAGGTAGGTCCCGGCATAGATCGCCGGATCGGCCTTGATCATGGGAACGGCGGAAGGCGGGGCGTCGGCCGGGCCGTAGAAGCGCTTGACGATCATGTCCGGCAGGGTGCTGGACAAGGAGCCGCCGCCCTCGGTGTTGGTGGACACGAAGACGCCGAGGTTCAGCTCGGGAACCACCACCATCATCGAGAAGAAGGCGATGGTGGCGCCGCCGTGACCATAGCCGCGACGCCCGCCGGGCAGGGCGATGTCCATGAAGCCGTGGTTGGTGCCCGCGACGCTGGGCGCGGGGCGCCAGGTCTGGCCCGCGAAGGCCGCTGCGGTGCGCGGGCTGTACAGCGGCGCGCGGTCGGCGCCGAGCGAGCCGTTGTTCAGCAGGACCAGCATGTATTTCGCCATGTCGCCCGCCGTGGATGAGGCGCCGCCCGCCGGGGCGATCTGGCCGACGAACTCGTAAGGACGCGCCTGATAGCCGCCGCCGACCCAGCGGAAGCCTTGCGAGGCGTCGGCCGCCAGTTCCGCCGGCATAGGCGCCGGCAGGCCGTCGCGGACATCGCGCACTTCTCGGAAGGTGGTCCGCCACATGCCGAGCGGGCGGAAAATCTCCTCTTCGGCGAGTTGCTCGAACGGCTTGCCCACGACATTGGACACCGCTTCGCCGGCCAGACCTACGGCGTAGTTTGAGTAGGACGGGATCATGCCCGGCTCCCGGACGCGGCGCATCCGCTCCTTCTGGAGATAGAGCTCCAGCGGGCGCACGCGGTTGGGGTCGCGCTCGAATAGCTGGCCCAAGGCGCGATCCTCGAAGCCGCCGGTGTGGTTCATGGTGTGGCGGACGAGGACCTGTTGCTTGAAGCCTTGGTCGCGGATGTGCAGGCGTTCGGGCAGATAGAGGTTCAGCGGCGCGTCCAGACGCATGCGTCCGGCCTCCACCTCCTTCATCAGGGCGATCCAGGTGAAGGTCTTGGAGATGGAGCCGATGCGAAACAGGGTGCGGTCGGGATCGACCGGCTTGCCCTGGTCGATATTGGAAAGGCCGTAGCCCTTCTTCAGCACCACCTGGCCGCCCTGCACCACAGAGACGGTCACGCCGGCGATGTGGTCTTCGGCCATGGCGCGGCCGACGACGCCGTCCACATAGGCTTCCAGCTGGAGCGGGTTCAGGCCTGGCGGGGTTGCTGTCGTTTGCGCCGTGGGAGCGGGCGTCGCCGGTCGGGTGACGGCAGGGGCCGGGCGCGGCGCGGGGGAAGCGGGAATCGCAGGCTCGATCTGCGCCAGGGACATCGGCGCGAAACCGAGCGCGCCGATGGCGGCGGCGAGGAAAACCTTGGCGTTCATGCTCACCGACACCGGCTCGACCTCGTATTGATTCACTGCTGACCTGACCCCTTGATAGGGACAGTCGGCGGTCATGGGTAGCGGCGCCGCGGGGGGAATCCGCAATGAATGCAGACATGCTCTACGAAGAGCGCGATACGCCCGCCGCCGCTCGCGGTCTGGCCGTCTGTTATTGGCGTTTCCAACTGGGGCCGGGGATCGGCGGACCTGTGGAGCATGTGATCGTGCCGGACGGCGTGACCTCGCTCAGCGTGGCTGTCTCCGAGGCGGGGGCCTCGCCCCTATTGTGCGCCGGCCCGACGCGCATCGCCCATTCGGTGCAGGTGCACGGCGGTGTGGTTTATGCTGGCGTCCGCCTCGCGCCGGCGGCGGCGGCGGCGTTGCTTGAGGTCGGCGGGCCCGATCTGCGCGGCCATATCGGTCCATGGCGGGGCGGGGACAATCGCTTGGCTGAATTGGCGGCGGCTTTGGTCAAGCTGGCGCGGACGAAAGTGTCGGATGCGGCCGACGAGGTGCTGCTGGACCGCGCACGAGACCTGCGTATCGACCAAGCGGCAAGTTGCGCGGCCCAGGCCCTGATCGAAAGCGGTGGACGCGGCCGCATCGCCGACCTCGCCGCCGGAGCGGGCCTCAGCGAGCGGCAACTGCGCCGCCGGTTCTTCGACGTGGTGGGGCTTACGCCCAAGGAGTTCGCCGGTGTCCGCCGTCTGCGCGAGGCCTGCATCCGCGCAGTGGCGGAGCATGACACCTGGGCCGCCGCCGCCGTCGAGGCGGACTACGCCGACCAGGCGCATCTCAGCCGCGAAGTCCGAGCGGTCTTCGACCAGACTCCCAGGCGCGTGGCCCGCTACCTGCGCCGCATCGACCATCGTTTCGTCGGCTGATGGCCGAAAGTTTCAAGATCGGGGACCGGCGGTTGGTTAAGTTGCGGCCCATCAAGGGGAGATATCGATGCGCCATATGACCGCCGCCGCCTTTTCGCTGCTTCTGGCCGTCGGGGCGCAGGCCGCCGAGCCGACGACTCCGCAGGAGGCGATGGGGCCGCTGAAGTCGCTGGTCGGTCGGTGGGAAGGCGAGGGGTGGATGAGCACGCCGGCCGCTGGCCGCCAGACTTTCCTATCTCAAGAGATCGTCAGCGAGCGCGTCGGCGGGGCCGCCATGCTGGTGGAGGGCCTGCACAAGAGTTCGGCCGCGCCGCATGCCGTGGTGCATGACGCCATGGGGGTGATCGTCTGGTCGCCGCGCGACAAGGCCTACCGGTTCCGCACCAACCTTTCGACCGGGATGTACGGCGATCACGCTATGACGGTGGAGCCCGGCAAGTTCACCTGGGGCATGACCGTGGGAAATGGCGGCAAAGTTGAGTACGTCACCGCCTTCACGGCCGACACCTGGCATGAGACCGGCCGCTACAGCCTTGACGGCAAGACCTGGACGCCGATCTTCGAGATGACGCTGAGGAAGAAGCCCTAAGGGCTAACCGAGCGCGTGAAGGCGTAGAGCGGCAGAATTGGCCGCAGCGCGCCGCCGATCCAGATCTGAGGCTCCGACGGCGGCTTGGCCTTGGTCTCAATCTCCTTGGCGGCCACACAGGCCTTGGTGCCGTTGGCCAGGGCGATGAAGTCGCGGGCGGTTTCGGTCGTGCGCAGGAAGCACTCGTCGAAATAGGGGTACTTGTCGCTCTCACCGCAGCCAAAGGACGAACGGTCAGGGCGGGCGGCGGTCATCACCATGCGCTGGGGACCGGCCAGCGGGTCCACGAACACGCCGGAGAAGCAGGCCGAGATCACCGCGATCACCGGGCGGCCAGGACAGGCTCCCTCGATCATCGCCGCCAGCAGGGCGGGTGACAGACGTCCTTCGCCGAAGGTGATGCCGCGGGGCTCTCCATGCGAGGTGAAATAGAGCAGGCAGCCGGCCCTCGCCGTGCCGCTGAGCGTCTTCAGCTGCTCATAGACGCCGCGCAGATCGGCCTTCCCCGGCTTGGGCGCCGCATACTTCTCGGGCTGGGTCGAGAACTGGCTGATGTTCTCGGCGGCGAAGCCCATGGCGACAAGGCGGCTGGAGACGTCGCGGCGGGCATTGTCGAAGGCCTCGGTGGACCCGCCTTCGTGGGCGGCGTTGTCGGCGGCGACGACGACCGCCGCCCAGTTTGAGAACGGGCCAGCGAGGGCCAAGCCCGGCAGGGCCAGTGCGAACGCCACAAAGACACTCGCCAGCCACCGCATGGGCTCTACTTCCTAAACTTCGCGAAGGGGGTCGGCATCGCCGTTCCGGTCGCCTTGGCCACCAGGCGGCCCTCGGGGTCGAACAGCTCGCCCTCGGTGAAGGCGATGGTCTTGCCCCATTTGACGACCCGCCCGACCCCGCGCAGTTGGCCAGGCATGGCGGGGCGCAGGAAGCTCGTCTTCATCTCGAGCGTGGGGGCAACGCAGGTCATGCCAGACGTGACCAAGCAGGCCACCGACATGCATTCGTCCAGCATCACGCAGACATAGCCGCCCTGGACCTGGCCCATGGGATTGGCCAGCAGGTCAGCGCGGGCGTCGAAGATCACCTCCACCTCACGGTCGGCCTGGCTGACCCGGACAAGCCTGAAACCCACCGTCTTCGAACCCGAAGGCTGGTTGGCGGATCGCGCAAACCGCTCGAGGATCGCCTCGTCGGTCAAGCTCTCAGGCGTGTCGGAGGCGACGTCGTTCACTTCTTTCGGAACTGGTCCAGGGAGACGACCTTGGGACCGTCGTCATCGCCGCCGGCGCGCGGCGGCGCGGCGGCTTCGGCGACGGGCGCCTTGGGAACGTCGTCAACTTCGAACTGCAGCACGAACTGGCAGCTGGGATCATAGAAGCGCGTCACCGCCGCGTAGGGGATGACGAGGTTCTTGGGCTGACCGCCGAACTTCAGCGTCACCGAGAACAGCTCGGGCGTGACCTCCAGGTCCCAGTATTGATGCTGCAGGACGATGGTCATCTCGTCCGGGTACTTGCCCAGCAGATCAACGGGCCCCTCGACGCCGGGAGCCCGGGTCTTGAAGGTGATGTAGAAGTGGTGATGGCCGGGAAGGCCGCTGGGATGAGCGGCGCGTTCCATGGCGCTGCGGATGACGCCGCGCAGCGCCTCCTGGGCCATGGCCTCATAGTGCATGAGGTCTTCGGGCGGCTTTTCCTGGGCCATTCTCAAATCACGAACAGAAGTTGAAAGCAGCGGCGAAACTAACGCGTCGGGATGGGCGCGCAAGGCCGCTTTAGCAAAAGCGCCGGCCGTGCCGGAAGTTTCCGGAATCGTGAGGGAAAAGGTGAGTGGGGAGGTTCTGTTGGCAGGCCCTCCCCGAGCCCCGCCTAGGGATCTGAACCCCTAGGACTTTAAGGTCGAAATCAACCTAGCGCTTACGCAGCCAGGCGGACTTCTTCAGCGAAGTTATCGTTCGCATTTAGAAAATGGCCCGATGCGGCGGAACCATGCCGAGAGAAGGCATACACCTTTACACGTCTGTCGATGCTGATCGGCCCCGCATCAATCCGGCGATAACTCCGGAAGGTTTTGGTGGAGCCGCCGGGAATCGCACCCGGGTCCAGTCCGCTTATTACGTGCGCGTTTATCTCCATAGTCCGGGCGAACCCGGACCTTCTCAATATAGGGCGCGTCGGTGGAAATTGCACCCCCTAAGGGATTTTCGACGCCTCCAGCCGGCCGCCGGCGGCGATAAGCGCCTGGTAGGCGCGGTGATCGGCCTCAAAGTCCGGTCCTCGGGAAAACAGCACGTCGATTCGCGGATCGCGGCCGAGAGCGGCGGTGACCATCGGTTTCAGGATGGGGGCGATCTGGCCGATCTCCGCTCCGTCGCAGGCGCGGCGCAGATGCCGGGAGCGCTCATGGGTCAGCAGGGTGACGTCCCAGGAGACGCCGTCGAGGCACAGGCTGGCGATTGAACCCGCGCCGTCCAGTACGGTCACCCGCCGCGGGCTGTCCCATACCGATAGTGCGGCGAGATCCTTGAACGGCTGTACGGAGGGCAGCTCCGCGTTCACGTCCACCCGGCGCCCTATCTCCGGCGAGCAACAGCCGAGTCCGGCGCGCGCTTGAACGAAGGCTCGCCCGTCGCGGCGCACGGTGACGCGAATGACGGCCTGCCGCACGCTGAGCGAGGGACGTCGCCAGAGTTCGAACACCATCTCGCCGGGCTCGATGATCTGGCTCTGCAGGGGCTGCAGGCCCCACAGACGGTAGAGCAGGGGATCGACGCCGTTGTCGATCTGCACGGTATCGCCGGAGCCCAGGCGGCGTCCCGCCAACGGTTCGAGGGTAGGCGAGGGACGTGCGATCTTGGCGTCCCACCAGTCCTTGGGATCAGGCGTAGGGGCCGCTTGGGCCTGAAGCAGAAGCGCGAGGGCGGCTGCTGTCAGGCTCATGACGCCTACATGCCCTCGGCGCCGCGCTCGATGGAGAGGACGCCGGTGCGAGACAACTCGACCAGGCCCAGGGGCCGCATCAGCTCCACGAAACTGTCGATCTTGGTCGGGGCGCCGGTCAGCTCGAACACGAAGGACTCGGCGGTGGTGTCGATCACCTTGGCGCGGAAGATGTCGGAGACACGCAGAGCCTCGACCCGCTCGGGCCCGACGCCGCGCACCTTGACCAGAGCCAGTTCGCGCTCGACGCCATTGGGGTCGCGGGTCACGTCATGGACGCGGCGCACGGCGACGACCTTCTTCAGCTGTTGCTCGATCTGCTCGATCACGTGGCGCGTGCCGCGGGTCACCACGGTGATGCGGCTGGTGTGCGCCTTGCGGTCCGTCTCGGCGACGGTGAGGCTTTCGATGTTGTAGCCCCGGGCCGCGAACAGGCCGACCACGCGATGCAGCACCCCCGGCTCGTTATCCACGAGCAGGGCGAAGGTGGCGGTGTATTCGGACGCGTCGCTGATCACGAGGTCGTAGGCGGAGGCGGGCGTAAGGTCGCTGGGCATGTGTTCCCTTAAACCAGACGACGGCCGGCTTCGTCGATGACCTTGGTGATGTCCAGGTCAGCGTCATCGGGCAGGATCATCTCGTTGTGCGCCTTGCCCGACGGGATCATCGGCAGGCAGTTCTCGGCCTTTTCCACGCGGCAATCGACGATCACCGGACCGGGGGTGTCGATCATCCGCTGGATGGCGGCGTCCAGCTCCGCCGGGTCCTCGACCCGGATGCCGGTGGCGCCATAGGCCTCGGCCAGTTTCACGAAGTCGGGCAGGCTGTCGGAATAGGAGTGGCTGTAGCGCTCGCCGTGCAGCAGCTGCTGCCACTGGCGGACCATGCCCATCCACTCGTTGTTCAGGACGAAGATCTTAACCGGCGTGCCGTACTGGATCGCCGTGGACATCTCCTGGATGCACATCTGGATCGAGGCTTCGCCCGCGATGTCTATGACCAGATCATCGGGATAAGCCAGTTGCACGCCGATGGCGGCGGGCAGGCCATAACCCATGGTGCCGGCGCCGCCGGAGGTCATCCAGCGGTTCGGCTCCTGGAAGCGGAAGTACTGGGCGGCCCACATCTGGTGCTGGCCGACCTCCGTGGTGATGCGCACGCTGCGATTCCTGGTCAGCTCGTACAGACGCTCGACGGCCTGTTGCGGCTTGATGGTGGTCTCCGACGGGCGATAGCGCAGGCACTGGCGGGCGCGCCAGCCGTCGATCTGGCGCCACCAGTCGTCCAGAGGCCCGCGATTGGCCTCGTGGCCAGCGGCCTTCCAGGCGGCGATCATGTCTTCGAGCACCGCGGCGCAGTCGCCGATGACCGGGACATCGACGCGGACGTTCTTGTTGATCGATGACGGGTCGATATCGATGTGGATTTTCTTCGAACCCGGCGAGAAGGCGTCCAGCCGCCCGGTGACACGGTCGTCGAACCGCGCGCCGATGCAGACCATGACGTCGCAGTCGTGCATGGCGTTGTTGGCTTCAAATGTGCCGTGCATGCCGAGCATACCCAGCCAAGCCGGGTCGGAGGCGGGAAACGCGCCCAGGCCCATCAGGGTCGAGGTGACGGGCGCGCCGGTGATGGCCGCGAACTCGCGCAGCAACGTGCTGGCCTTCGGACCGGCGTTGATGACGCCGCCGCCGGTGTAGAGTATCGGGCGCCGGGCGCCGGCGATCATGCGGACAGCCTCGGCGATGCGGCCGGCGTCGGCGCGGACACGTGGCTCATACCCGTGGACGGGTTCGACCTCCTCAGGGCCGTAATAGTCGGCGCGCGAGAACTGAACGTCCTTGGGGATGTCGATCAACACCGGGCCCGGGCGGCCGGTGGTGGCGATGGTGAAGGCCTCGTGGATTACGCGCGGCAGTTCGGCCGCGTTCTTGACCAGATAGTTGTGCTTGGTGATCGAGCGGGTGATGCCGACCGTGTCGGCCTCCTGGAAGGCGTCGGTGCCGATCAGGTGCGTGGGGACTTGCCCTGTGATGACCACCATTGGAATGGAGTCCATCAGCGCGTCCAGGATGCCGGTGACCGCGTTGGTCGCGCCGGGGCCGGAGGTGACCAGGCAGACGCCGGGCTTGCCGGACGAGCGGGCGTAGCCCTCCGCCGCGTGGGTCGCGCCCTGCTCATGGCGGACCAGAACGTGCTGCAGGCGCGGCTCATGGAACAGGGCGTCGTAGATCGGCAGGACCGCGCCGCCCGGATAGCCGAACAGCGTCGTCACCCCCTGATCGACCAGGGCGCGGACCACGATTTCGGCGCCGGTCATGGAGCGGTCGGTCGTGTCGGTCGGTTTGGAGGCTGTCATGGTCGTCGTCGGGGCGTTCATGGGGGCGGTCCGGGCGGAAAACTGGGCTGGGGATCGGGAAAAAAGAAAAAGGCCCCAGAGGGGCCCTTGTGCGCGCGACCTAACTTCGTCGCGACCCTTTTGAGGGGATCACGTCGACGTCGGTCGCCTTATAAGTACGATCTTCAGGTCGCGCACGAGTTGTTGCTCCAAATCCACGAGCGAGGAATGCCATGCCCTTTAATGGGCGTCAAGCGCCGATGCGCGCAATAAACTGCCCCCATTGGTCATTTTGTGTGACGGCGTCGATGCGCCGCCAGCCTGGGGTCTGATTGCGGAACCAAGTCAACTGGCGCTTGGCGTAGCGGCGGGTCTCCATCTGCGCGGCGGCCAGGGCCTCTGGGAGGGAGATTTCTCCCCTCACATGACCGGCCAGCTCGCGATAACCGACCGCTTTCAGGGCCGGCAACGCAGGATCCAGCCCGCGCGCCTCCATGGCGCGCACCTCGTCCAAGGCTCCGTCGTACAGCATCTTCTCCAGCCGCAGGTCGCAGCGGGCGTAGAGCGTCTCGCGATCCGGCTCCAGGATCACGCCGCGCCAGACGTCGGCGGCGATCGGAGGCTTTGTGTCGGCCTGCCAGTCGGTGAGGGCGCGGCCGGTGATGGTCGCCACCGCCCAGGCCCGAACGAGGCGCTGGCGGTCGCCGGATTCGATGCGGGCTTCGGCCTGCGGGTCGAGCGTGCGCAAAGCCTCGCGGAAGGCCGCCTCTCCGACGGCGTCAAAGCGTGCTCCGGCCTCGTCGCGCGCAGTTTCCGGTACGGGCGGCACGTCGGCGAGGCCGTGGGTGAGGGCGCGGAAATAGAGGCCGGTGCCGCCCACCACCACGGCGGGCCGACCGCGTCGGCTGATCTGTTCCAGAGTCTCAAGGGCCGCCGTCTGCCAGCGGCCCACCGACCAGCTTTCCGCCGCATCGACGACGCCGAACAGGTGATGGGGCGCCTGGGCGGTCTCCTCCGGCGGCGGGCCGGCTGTCAGGACGCGCAGGCCGTCATAGATCTGCATGGAGTCGGCGTTGACGATCTCCGCGCCCGTCTCACGCGCCAGACGCAAGGCCAGGGCGGACTTGCCGCTTGCGGTGGGGCCGGCGATGAGTGTGATCATGCGGGTCGTCAATCTCGGGTGGAGAGGCCACCCACGAGGCTCCAGAAGTTCAGGAATGATCATGTCGCGTATCGCCGCCCTCGCCGCAACGCTCCTACTCGCATCATCGGCGTCCGCCCTCGCCGCTCCGGCGGCGAAGATCAGCCCGCCCGCGCAGGTGGGCGCGGGAGCTGCGGTGGCCGGCACAACGGACAAAGCCGGTTGCGGCGTTCTGCTGATGGTCTTCAACGAGGTCGCGAGCCGTCACCCGCAGATCCTCGGCAGAAGCTCCAACGCCGAGATGGGACAGGCTTTCTTCCGGATGGCGGGTCAGGGCGGAAAGACGCTCTTCGACCAGGCCATGGCGGAAGGGGCGGCGCAGGGAAAGAACCCTTCGACCGTCTATCAGACTGGGGTCGCCAGCGTGATGGCCGCCTTCAACGGCGTGCGGCCTGGCGGCGACGAGTTCAAGGAGCGCGGCATGGCGCTCACCGGCTACTGCATGCAGATGGCCGCGCCGAAGGACTGACGGGTTGACGTGGGCGCTAAGGTCCAATAGCCGCCGCGTCATGCTCAGCCTCACCATCGTCAGCTCTGACTCCACCGCGCTCGCGGCGGGTCTCGACGCCTTGCGCGACGTCGCCCGCATCGACCAGGCCGTCCGGCTCGGCGGAGAGGCCTTCGATCTCGTGGCGCAAGGGGATCGAGCCGCCGTGCGCGCCGCCGCCGAGGACGTCCTCGCCGCCCTGCCGGTGGACGTCTGCGTCCAACCCGCCGAGGGCCGGCGCAAACGCCTGCTGGTGGCGGATATGGATTCCACCATCATCGGCTGCGAATGCATCGATGAACTGGCCGACTATGCCGGGGTGAAAAACGAGATCGCCGAGATCACCGAGCGCGCCATGCGCGGCGAACTGGCCTTCGAGGGGGCCTTGCGTGAACGTGTCGGCCGCCTGAAGGGGCTGAACCGCGCCGCCCTGCAGACCTGCTACGACGAGCGGGTGCGGCTCAACCCCGGCGCCGAGGTGCTGGTGAAGACCATGGCGGCCCATGGCGCGCGCTGCGTGCTGGTCAGCGGCGGCTTCACCTTCTTCACCAGCCGCGTGGCCGCCGCCGCCGGCTTCCACGACAACCGGGCCAACACCCTGCTGGAAGAGGGCGACGCCCTGTCCGGTCTGGTGGGCGAGCCGATCCTGGGACGGGAGGCCAAGCTGATCGCCTTGCAGGAAGAGGCCGCCGCCCTGGGCCTGACGCCGGAGGCGGCCATCGCCATCGGCGACGGCGCTAACGACCTGGCCATGATCGAGGCGGCCGGTCTTGGCGTCGCCTATCGCGCCAAGCCCGTGGTCTCCGCCCAGGCTGACGCCCGCGTGAACCATGGCGACCTGACCGCCATGCTCTACTTCCAGGGCTACCGCGCCGAGGAGTTTGCTCGCTGATGGCCTTCCCCCGCCGCATCGAAGCCGTCGTGTTCGACATGGACGGCCTGCTGGTCGATACCGAAACCGTCTACGCCGCCGGCATGGAGACTGTCGGTCGCGAATTCGGCGTCGATCTTGGGCGGGAGGTCTACTGCTCGATGATCGGCCATACCCACGCGGTGTGCACGGAAATCCTGCTGGACCGCTATGGCCGCAGCTTCGCCACCGACGCCTTCTGGGCGCGCGCATGGAGCGAAATCGAGGGCATGCTGAAGGTGCAGCTGAGACTCAAGGCCGGCGTGATCGAACTGCTTGACCATCTGGACGAGCTGAATCTGCCGCGCGCCATCGCCACCTCCAACGGTCCGACCCAGGTCGAGGGCTATCTTGGCCGCCTGGGCGTCCGCGATCGTTTCCACGCCGCTGTCACCGGACCGGAAGTCACCAACAAGAAGCCGCATCCGGAGCCGTACCTGACGGCCGCCGCGCGCCTGGGCGTGAATCCGTTACACTGCCTGGCGCTGGAGGATTCCCACGCCGGCGTCACCGCCGCCCACGGCGCGGGGATGATGACGGTGATGGTCCCCGACCTGCTGGACGCCAGCGAGGACGCCCGGTCCAAGTGTGTCCACATCGCTGACAGCCTGCACCACGTCCTCGACCTGCTGAAACGGGCGGCCTGATGGAGAAAGCCCTCCCCCGCGCGAGGCGGAGGAGGGCTCTTTTGATCGATATGTGCGAAGCGCCTACTGGCCGCTCGGCCCGCGTTCGAAATACTTGAAGAAGGCGCTGTCCGGCGAGAGGACCAAGGTCGCATCGCCATTGGCCAGCGACGCCTCGTAGGCCTGCATAGACCGGTAGAAGGCCGCGAAGCTGGCGTCCCGGCCGAAACTGGAGGCGAAGAGCTCGGCGCGGCGGGCGTCGCCTTCACCGCGGATCTTCTCGGACTCCTCGGTGGCGGTGGCGATGATCTCGCGCTTCTGCTGCTCGCCGACGGCGCGGATCTGGGCCGCTTCCTGCTGACGGGCGGTCTGCATCCGCTCGTAGACCGCCTTCTGGTTGGCTTCAGGCAAGTCGGCGCGCTTGATGCGGACATCGACGACTTCCAGGCCGAGCTTCGACGCTGCGGCGCGGCGGATGACGATGTCGCGGGTCACGCGGGTCAGCTCCGGCCGGCGGCGGGAGATGACGTCCTCCGAGGTGGCCGAACCGAGGGTCTGGCGCAGGGTGGCGTTGACCAGCCGTTCCAGACGGTCCGCGGCCACTCGCTCATCCCGCAGGGTGCGGTAGAACTGCAGCGGATCATTGATGCGGTAGCGGATGTAGGCGTCCACCACCAGGCGCTCCTGGTCGGCGGTGATGACCTCGCCCTGTTCGGCGTCCAGCGACAGGTTGCGCTTGTCGAACATGACGACGTTCTCGAGGAACGGCGCCTTCAGCTTCAGGCCCGGTGTCGTGACCACGCGGACCGGCTCGCCGAAGCGGATGACCAGGGCCTGCTGGCGCTGGTCGATCTGGAAGATGCTGTTGCCCAGCACCACCAGGGCGACGACGAGGATGGCCGTTACGGCGAAGAGATTGCGGTTCATTGGCCGCTCCTCGCGGTCGGCGCGCTGGCCTTGGGGCGGAAGACGTCAGGCGGCAGGACCACCGGGCCGCTGCCCTTGGTGTCCAGGATCACCTTGTTGGAGTTGGCGAGTACGCGCTGCATCGTCTCGATGTAGAGGCGTTCGCGGGTCACCCCCGGGGCCAGGCGGTATTGTTCGTACACCTGGTTGAAGCGGGCGGCCTCACCGGCGGCCTCACGGACCACCTGCTCGCGGTAGCCGATGGCGGCCTGGATCACCTTGGCCGCTTCACCGCGGGCGACGTTGGCGGCGGACTCGGCGTTCTGGCCGGCGGCGGCCACGTCGCGGAAGGCGTCGATGACGTCTGTGGGCGGGTTGGCGTTTCGGATCTGCACGCCGTCGATGAACACCCCGGCGTCATAGCGGTCGAGGACCGACTGCATCAATTGGGCGACCTGTTCCTGGACCTGGCCACGGGCCGTGGTCAGGACGGGTTGCAGGGGCGTGCGGCCGACGACTTCACGCATGGCGCTTTCGGCCACGGCCTTCACCGTGGCGTCGGGGTCGCGGACGTTGAACAGGTACTTGGACGCGTCGGCGACGCGCCACTGAACAGAGAAGTCCAAATCGATGATGTTCTCATCGCCGGTGAGCATCAGGCTCTCTTCCGGAACGTCGGCGCCGTCCATACCGCCCACGTCGATGCGGTTCAGGGTGGTGACCGACACCTTCTCCACCGCCTCGACCGGCCAGGGCAGGTGATAGCCCGCGCCCGAACCTGTGGTGCGCGAATAGGCGCCGAAGGTGGTGACCACGGCCTGCTCGTCCGGCTGCACGAAGTAGACGCCGGTGGCGAGGTAAAGCGCCGCCGCGCCGGCGATGACCGTACCGACGGCCCTGGGACGAACCTTGCCCTGACCGTCCGTGAAGAATTCGCGCAGGCGCGCGTTCAGACGATCGAGGGTGTCATTCAGATCCGGCCCTGTGGGCGGCGGTTTGCGCGGACCCTTTGGGCCGCCGCTCCGTCCGCCGGAGGGGCGCTGGGCCTTGTCCTCGCGGCCGCCATTGCCGTCTTCGGGCGGGGGCGCGCCCCAGGGACCGGGCTTGCCGGAACCGGAGTTTCCGGAACCCGAACTCGAATTGTCATTCCAAGGCATAAGGTCGCGTCGTCTCTTTCGTTATTCGGCGCGGCCGCTGGTAAGCCCGGGGCGGGCTTGTAAACCGGCGCTGTCCTGCGGATATGAGACCCCCAACGCCGCAAAGCAAGCCGATCAGGTATGGATCACTCTCAAACCACCACTCGCGACACAGCGTTCGCCGCGCTGAACGGCATCCTGGATCCCAAGACCGGCCAGGGCCTGGCCGACGCCGGACGGGTGCAGGGACTGGTGGTGCGCGACGGCCGCGCGGGCTTCGTGCTGGAGGTCGCCGCCGCCGACGCGGCCGCCTACGCCCCTGTCCGCGAGGCTGCGGAAGCCCTGCTGGCGGGCCTGCCGGGCGTGGAGCGGGCGCAGGTCGTCCTGACCGCCGCCGCCAGCGGCGACACCGAACGCGTGCGCAAGGGCGCGGCCCGCGTGTCCGCCGATCCGCAGGCCCAGGCCGCGCCGCCCCCCTCCGCTGAAAAGCCCGCCCACGTGCGTCACGTCATCGCCGTGGCCAGCGGCAAGGGCGGGGTGGGCAAGTCCACCGTGTCGGTGAACCTGGCCTGCGCCTTCGCGCGCCTTGGCCTGCGCACCGGCCTGCTGGATGCGGACGTCTATGGTCCGTCGGCCCCCACCATGATGGGCGTCGATGGCGAGCCGGTGTTCGTGGACAA
Source organism: uncultured Caulobacter sp. (assembly GCA_913776195.1). GTDB lineage: Bacteria > Pseudomonadota > Alphaproteobacteria > Caulobacterales > Caulobacteraceae > Caulobacter. The sequence goes on along the minus strand of CAJYMH010000021.1, from coordinate 117,545 downwards.
GAAGCTGCAGCCGCTTGAGGCGCACGGGGTGAAGCTTATGTCGATCGGCTTCATGGTCGATCCGGGCCAGGCGATGATCTGGCGCGGGCCCATGGCCTCGTCCGCCGTTCGTCAGATGATCCAGGATGTCGCCTGGGGCTCGGAGGATGAGCTGCTGGATGTGCTCGTGGTGGACCTGCCGCCGGGTACGGGCGACATCCAGCTGACCTTGATCCAGAAGCTGTCGATCGACGGGGTGGTGATCGTCTCCACCCCGCAGGAGATCGCCTTGATCGACGCCCGTCGCGCCGCCGAAATGTTCCGCAAGACCGCCACCCCGATCCTCGGCGTGGTGGAGAACATGGCCTTCTTCGCCGATCCGTCCACCGGCGTCCCGATCCCGATCTTTGGAACCGGCGGCGGGCAGGCGGAGGCGGATCGCCTGGGCGTGCCGCTGCTGGGCCAGATCCCCATCGAGATCGCCCTGCGCGAAGCGGGCGATATCGGCGTGCCTCTCACGGCTGGGGGAAGCGAAAGCGCCGCCGCCAGGGTGTTCCTGACGGCGGCGCAAACGCTCGCTGCGAAGCTGGACTAGACGCCTAGAACGTCCAGCGCGCGCCGGCGGCCATGATCACGCCGCTGCCCTCGGCCTTGCCGCGCAGGGCGACCGGGGTGGCCAGCGGGGTGCCGCCGAAGATCACGTCGTCGCGGACGATCTCGGCCTCGTCGAAGGCGATGTAGGCGCCGGCGATATCCAGAGCCAGGTTGGGCTTCAGGTTGATGGTCGCGCCCGCGCCGTACAGCCAGCGGTCGCCGTCCGGCACGCGGGCGGTGCGGCCGATGTCCGGCGTCGGGGTCGGGTCGTACTGCACGCCGGCGCGGACGGTCAGCTTTTCGTTGACCGCGTAGTCGAAGCCGACGCCGCCGCTGGTAACGTCCTTGTAGTTCTGGTCGGATTCAAAACCGCCGCCGGCGTAGCTGACGCGGATGGCGTCGAACTCGCCCCAGCCGATGCGCTGGGCCTGGGCGTTCAGGGTCAGCTTGTCAGTCACGGCCCAGCGGGCGCCCAGGGTGGCGATCCACGGGGTGGTGATCTTGGCCTTGCCGTCCACGTCCATGTTGGCGGCCGCAGCCGGAGCCAGCAGGCCGCTGACGACCACCGAGCCGTCCAGGGTGTGCTTTACTTCCGAACGGTAGGAGACGCCGATGGTCAGGGTGTTGGTCGGGTGCAGTTGCACGCCGGCGTTCCAGCCGAAGTCCCAGCCGTCGCCGGTCAGCTCCGAGCGGCCATCGGGCTGCAGCGGCGACACGTTCGGATAGGCCGAGGTCAGGGTCGCGTCGGCATAGATGGCGTTGACGCCCACGCCCACGTCCAGCCAGTCGGTGACGCGATACGCGGCCGTGCCCTGGATGTTGGCCGTCATCAGGCGGGACTTCAGCGCGTCGTAGCGGGTGAAGCTGTCGCCCGAATAGGCGGTGGTGAAGTTGTAGGGGGCGTAGGTCGACACGCCGACGGCCAGACGGTCGGTGACGCGGAAGGCGCCCGACAGGTTCGGCACGATGCCGCCCTTGATCGGGTCATAGGCGCGCTGGTCGCCGCCCACGGGCAGGACCGGAACGCCCGGGGCGACGCGGTCGATGGTCGAGCCGGTGTTCGACACTTCGGAATCGACCATGACCAGGCTCATGCCGCCATAGACTTCGTTGGACTGGATGCCGGCGATGGCGGCCGGGTTCCACCACAGGCTGGCGGCGCCGCGGTCGGCGACTTCACCCGAATAGGCGCGGCCGGTGCCGCGAACCGATTGTTCCTGAAGATAGAAGCCGGCGGCCGAGGCCTGGCTGGCGACGACAAGGGCTGCGCTGGCGACGCCGAGCGCGAGAAGAATCTTGGGGGAGGACATAACGAGAGAACCTTGCAACGGCCGTGGGGGAGACGGCGGGGACGGGCCTCTAACGTATGTTGGTGCTCACTGTTGCGTTTGAAAGAAACGCTCCGTCGACTGACCGACGGAGCGTTGCCTAAACGTCACAAATGCGTTGGGGTCAAAAACCCTCGATCGTCGAAGCCGAGGTTCTTTGTGCTCAGCCGCCAGCCATCTTGCGGAAGAATTTCTGGCCTTGTTCGCCGCCGGCGAAATAAGCCTTCTGCCCGGCGTCGTCGCTGATCTGACCCCAGTTGTCGCGGACCTCTTCGGCCGACAGGCCGCCTTCGCCCAGATAGACGCCCTCGGTCTCATAGATGCGCGAGAGGGCGAATGCCCCGGCGCCGGCGGCCAGGATCGCGCCGGTCGGCGCTTCCTCCGAGGCCAGGTAGACCACGCCCGGGGTCACGTACTCCGGCTTCAGCTTCTCCAGCACTTCCGGCGGCATCAGGCCCTCGGTCATGCGAGTGGCGGCCACGGGGCTGATGGCGTTGACGTGGACGCCGTTCTTCTGGCCTTCCAGCTTGATGGTGTTCATGAAGCCGACGATGGCCAGCTTGGCGGCGCCATAGTTGGATTGGCCGAAGTTGCCGTAGAGGCCCGACGACGAGGTGGTGACCACGATGCGCCCGTAGTTCTGGGCCTTCATGATCTCCCACACCGCCTTCACCGGCTTGACCGTACCCATCAGGTGGACGTTCAGCACGAACTCGAAGTCCGGAATGTCCATCTTCGAGAACGACTTGTCCCGCAGCACCCCGGCGTTGGCGATCAGGATGTCGATGCGGCCCCACTGGTCCATGGCCTGTTTGACCATCAGGGCGACACCGGCGTCGTCGGTGACCGACGAGCCGTTGGCGATCGCTTCGCCGCCGAAGGCCTTGATCTCCTCGACGACCTTGTTGGCGGCGTCGGACGAGCCGCCCGAACCATCCATCGAGCCGCCGAGATCGTTGACCACGACCTTGGCGCCGCGGCGCGCCAGCTCCAGCGCGTGCTGACGGCCCAGACCACCGCCGGCCCCCGTCACGATCGCCACCTTGCCGTCGAAGCGGATGTCCGCCATGCCCGTCGCTCCTCTCAAACACTTGTTTTGCGTAGGCGTTGTGCGGCGCGGCGCGAAGGCCGTCAAGCGCTGCGAGGCATAAGAAAAACGCCGCCTGGAGGGCCAGGCGGCGTTCGAGCTTCTGATTAGGCGGAGCGTCTAGCTCTTCTTTTGATCCTCGGCCGGCGCGGCGGTCGGATGCTTGGCGCCCGCGACCTTGCCCGGCTTCATGAATTTAACCAGCACGCGTTGGCCGATCAGGAACGGGGCGCCGTCGGCGGTGACCACCGTCTCAACCACGCGCTCGTCGGTGCGCTCAGACGGATCGTCGGACTGCAGCTTGCGGGCGCCGAACATGGCGGAGCGGCGGATCACCTTGCCGGTGAAGACCTTGCTTGGGTCGGACTCCATGCTGATCTCGACCGGCTGGCCGACATAGACGCCGGTCACCGAGGCTTCGGCGATCTCCGCGCGGATGATGCGCGGAGCCTTCGGCTCCAAGTCGAACATCGGCGTGACGTTCAGGGTCGAGGCGCCGGCGCCGGGATTGGCGTAGCGGCGGACGATGACGCCGTCCGCGGGGGCGCGGATATTGGTCATCTCCAGGACGAACTCGGCTTCGCGCAGCGCGGCTTCCGAGGCGCCGATGTTGGCGCGTTGCGCGGCGAGGCTGGCTTCCGCCGTGGCGATGGCGTCGCGGGCCGTGTCCAGGCGCTGGCCGGCGACGAAGTTGGACGCCGACAGATTCTGCAGGCGCTGATGCTCGCGGCGGGCGGTGCGTAGCTGGACGTCCAAAAGCGCGATCTGGGCGCGGACCTGCGCGACCTGGGCGCGGGCGCGGTTCACGGCTAGGACGGAGTCGTCGTCCTGCTGGCGGGCCAGGATCTGCCCCTTGGTGACGCGCTCGCCCTCCTGGACCAGAACCTCGCTGACGATGCCCTGGCGGCGGGCGGCCACCTGAATGATGCCGCCTTCCACGTCCGCCTTGCCGTTGGCGATTGCGGCGTAGGGGCTCTCGGGGGCCTGCTTGGCCTCGGCGGCGGCCTTTTCCTTCTTGGCGTTGGCGTTGGCCATCATGAAGGCGCCGCCCCCACCGACAAGAACCACGGCGGCGGTGACAAGCCAGAACGAACGGCGACGGAAGAACGCGGGCATGGTCTTAGGCTCCGATAAGTGCGGCGCCGTGGCCGGATTTCGGCGCTTCGGCGGGAGAGGGGCGGCTGTCGCTCAGGATCAGGCCGTCCTCGATGTGGATGACGCGGTCGGCGAAGGCTTCGAGACGCGGGTCGTGCGTGACGCAGATGACCGCGGCTCCGTGCTCCTTCGCCGCCCGCTGCAGCAGCTTGGTGACGATCTGGCCGTTCTCGCCGTCGAGGGCGGAGGTCGGCTCATCGGCGAACAGGAGGCGGGGTCGCTTGGCCAGGGCGCGCGCGATGGCCACCCGCTGTTTTTCGCCGCCCGACAGTTCGGACGGGCGCTGGTTCAAGCGATGGCCCAGACCAACCTCGGTCAGGGCTTCCTTTGCGCGGGCATGGGCTTCGCCCGACTCGACCCCCTGGTACTTCAGGACCGTGGTCACCTGCTGCAGGGCCGACAGGGCCGAGAACAGGTTGAAGCCCTGGAAGATGAAGCCGCAGTTATCGAGGCGGAACTTGTCCAGCTTGCCGGGGGTAAGGCCCTTGGCGGCGCCGGAGTTCGGACCGTCGCGTTCCTCGACCCACTTCTCGGCCGGTCCCCACATGTTGACGCCCAGGGCCTCGACCTTGCCGCCGTCCGGCTTCAGCAGGCCCGACAGGTTGGCCACCAGGGTGGACTTGCCCGAGCCCGACGGACCCATGACCATGGTCACCTCGCCCAGCAGAGCGTCGAAGTTCACGCCCTTGAGGACTTCGATGTGGGTGCGGCCGGTCTTGAACCGCTTGCGCAGTCCGGTGGCCTTGATCGCGTAGTTGGAAGCGCTCATCGCAGCAGGTCCGCAGGTTGGCTTTTCTTGAGGATGCCCAGGGCCATCAGGCCGGACAGCATCGAGATGGTGACGAGGAAGATCCCGACCATGCTGACGATGCCGAGCGGGAAGGACATCGGCAGGCCGCCGGCGTTGGCCAGCATGGCGATGCCCGCCGTCATCAGGCCCGTGGCGCCCAGGCCGGCGATACCGACCCAGAACGACAGCTCCAGCACGATCAGCCGCAGGGATCCCATGCCGACACCCAGGGCCCGCAGGGAGGCGAACTCCTTGATATTGGCCAGGATCGCGCCGCGCAGGGTCTGAGACGTGATGCCGATCCCGATCAGCATCCCCACGAACAGCGAGAAGACGAGCATGATGCCGATGATCTGCTCCTTCAGCAGGGCGCCCTGGTTGGCTTCGGAAAGCTCTGCACGCGTCCAGGCGCGGTAGGCGCCGCCGCTGGAGGCGTTCAACTGGTCGCGGACGGCGAGCGCTTGGGCGGGGTCCGCGATCCGTACAATGAGGGCGCCGGTGCGGTCGGCGCGGCCGGTCATCCCCAGCTTGCGCATGGTGTCGCGGGACATGAACACCATTGGCGCGTTCATGTTGGGATAGTTGTCGAGCACCGCGACGATGCGGACGGTCTTGCCGTTCAGCGAGCCCTTGTCGCCCAGCTTGACGCCCAGGCGGGCCAGGGCGGTCTTGTCGACCGCCACGCCATAAGGCTCCAGCAGGGCCACGCGCAGGTCCTCAGAAAAGTCGACCGGCAGGGTGACGGCGTTGGGCCAGGTGTCGACCGCATACGCCTGGGCGAATTCGCGCTTGCGCTTCTTTCCCGGCCCGGGGTCGTTCTGCCACATGCCGCCGTTCACCATCACGTCGCCCACATCGACGACAGCGGGGTTGGTGTAGAGGGCGGGCTTGACCCGCGCCGGCAGGCCGGCCCCGCCGTTCATAAGGCTTTCCGCCTTCGGGCCCAGCACCATGATGTCGCCGCGGGCGCGGTCGATATTGGCGGTGAACGCCTTGCCCATGCCCATGAACATCCCGACCTGCGCCAGGATGAGCAGGCCTGAGAAGGCGAGCGCGATAATGGCCGCGAGGTATCGCCGCCATTCGTAGATCAAAGTCGCAAGGGCCAGGGACATGGGCCGGCTCAACTCCCCCAAAGATTGTGCCCAGCAATGTGCGCGAGGGGCCTTGGAACCAAGTTAAATCGGGGTAAGGCAGGCCTTGTCCGCCTTACAAATTGGTCATGCAATTCGTGCTTGCGACATGCGCGCCCTTGCAATGCGGCCCTAGGGCGGTGTCAAAAGGCCTGCGCGGCGCCAAGGGGGCGGCCGCCCAAAGGCCGGTTTCCATTCATGTTTCGTCCTGAGAACGCCCAGAGCCTCGTCGGCGTGGTCTTCACCCTCGGCGTCTGCTGGGCGCTGTCGGAAGACAGGAAGCGCTTTCCTTGGCGCCTGGCGCTGGGCGCCATCGCCCTGCAGGCCGGCCTTGTCGCCCTGATCTTCGGCCTGCCGGCCGCCCGCGCGGTGATCCATGGAATCAACGACGCGGTGGACGGTCTGGCGGCCGCCACGGCCCAGGGCACCCAGTTCGTCTTCGGCTACATGGGCGGCGGGACTCAGCCCTATGCGATCGAGAATCCCAGCGCCCTGTTCGTCTTCGCCTTCCAGGTGCTGCCGGTGATCCTGGTGATCTCGTCGCTGTCGGCCCTGCTGTGGCACTGGAAGGTTCTCAAGTGGATCATCCGCGGTTTCGGCTTCGTCTTTGAAAAAACCATGGGCATGGGCGGCGCCTCGGCGACGGCGACGGCCTCCAACATCTTCCTTGGCATGGTCGAGACGCCGATCATCATCCGCGGCTATCTCGACAAGCTGTCGCGCTCCGAACTTTTCATGATGATGGTGGTTGGTCTCGCCACCGTCGCCGGCTCGACCATGGTGGCCTACGCCACGGTGCTGAAGACCGTGCTGCCCAACGCCGCCGCCCACGTCCTTGCCGCTTCGGTGGTCTCGGCCCCGGCCGGCGTGCTGCTGGCGCGGATCATGATCCCTGAGAAGCCGAACGTCGGCGGGGTATCGGTCGATTACACCAGCCTGCTGAAGTACGACTCGGCGGTGGACGCCATCTCCAAGGGCGTGTCGGACGGCCTGATGGTCGTGCTGAACATCTCCGGCGTGCTGATCGTCTATGTGGCTTTCGTCGCCATCGCCAACTCGCTGCTGGGCTGGGTTCTACCCGACATGTTCGGCGGGCCGGTGACCATCGAGCGGGTGCTTAGCGTGGTCTTCGCTCCGCTCGCCTGGGCTTTGGGCATCCATTGGGATGAGGCCTTCAAGGCCGGGTACCTTCTGGGCGTGAAGCTTATGCTCACCGAGTTCATCGCCTTCATCCAACTGGGTTCGATCCCGGCGACGGAGATGAGCGAGCGCACCCGCACCATCCTGACCTACGCCCTGTGCGGCTTCGCCAATGTGGGTTCGGTCGGCATCACGGTCTCTGGCATGGGCGTGCTGATGCCCGAGCGTCGCGGCGAGGTGATCAATCTCGTCTGGAAGGCCTTGTTGGCTGGGTTCCTGGCGACCTGCCTGACCGCCGCCGTCGTCGGCGCCATGCCCAACGAGCTGTTCTCGATCTAGAGGCTTTGCGTCCCTCGCGTCACCCGTGAAAAGGTGGCGTAAGGAGGAGATGTCACATGAAGCTTTACGACAGCCGGCGCGCGCCGAACCCGCGTCGGGTCCGCTGGTTCATGGCGGAGAAGGGGATCGAGGACATCGAGGTCGTCAATGTCGATCTGTTCAAGGGCGAGCACCGCACGCCTGACTATCTGGCCCGGGCGGGGGTCGCCAACGTTCCCGCCCTGGAAGTCGACGACGAGCTGACCATCACCGAGTCGGTGGCGATCTGCCGTTATCTGGAGACCCTGTATCCCGAGCCCAACATGTTCGGCCGCGATCCGCGCGAGACGGCGGTCATCGAGATGTGGTTCCGCCGGGTGGAGCTGATGGTGGCCATGCCGCTGATGATGGCCGTGCGTCACGCGCATCCTGCTCTGGCGGCGCTGGAGAAGCAGGTGCCGCAGATCGCGGAGGCCAATCGCGGCTGGGCCGAGCGCGCGATGAAGATGCTGAACCGCCAGCTGTCCAAGAGCGCGTTCATCGCCTGCGACCGCGTGACCATGGCCGACATCCTGGCCGCCACCAGCATCGACTTCGCCCGCATGGTTCAGTTCAGGCCCGGCGAAGAGTTCGAGCATGTCCACCGCTGGCTGGGCGCGATGATGGCCCGGCCAGCGGCGACAGCGGGGGTCTAGCCGAACAGCTTGGCGGCGGTCTCCGCCACCAGGCGGCCCTGGAAGCGGGCGCCGTCCAGCTCGTTGGCGCTGGGCTGACGCGAACCGTCGCCGCCGGCGATGGTGGTCGCGCCGTAGGGCGAGCCGCCCGTAACCTCGTCCAGCTTCATCTGGCCCTGGAAGCTGTAGGGCAGGCCGACCACGACGAGGCCGAAGTGCAGCATGTTGGTGATCATCGACATCAGCGTCGTTTCCTGCCCGCCGTGCTGGGTGGCGGTCGAGGTGAAGGCCGAGCCGACCTTGCCATTCAGGGCGCCGCGGGCCCACAGGCCGCCGGCCTGATCCAGGAAATTGGCCATCTGCGAGGCCATCCGGCCAAAGCGGGTGCCGACGCCGATGACGATGGCGTCGTATTCGGCCAGGTCGTCGATCTTGGCCACCGGCGCGTTCTGGTCGAGCTTGTAGTGGGCGTTCTTGGCGATCTCCTCCGGGACCAGCTCAGGAACGCGCTTGATATCGACCGTCGCGCCGGCCGAGCGGGCGCCTTCGGCGACGGCTTCCGCCATCTGCTCGATGTGACCGTAGGCGGAGTAGTAAAGGACGAGAACCTTGGGCATGGGGAGATGCTCCTTCCGATTAATGGGAACTGTATAGGTTGCAGTTCTGGCGGAGCGCTAGACCCCGGTCATCAGAAAGTTCTTCGGCCGTTCGTGTTCCGTCTTGAACGATCCCGCGATCAGCGCGAGCGGATTTTCTTCACCACGCCTGAGAAGGACAGCATGGCCTTGCCGCCCGTGCTTAGCGTGCCGCGCACGAACAACAGCGAGCCTCCGTCACGAACGATCTCGCCCGTACCCTGGATGAGATCGCCCACCGACGCCGGGCCCACGAACTCGCCGTTCAGGCTGACGGTCACGGCGCGGGTGTCCTTCAGAGCCTTCCAGCCGATGGCGAACAGGCAGAAATCCGCGAAGGTCATCATGCAGCCGCCGTGCATGAATCCGCCGCCATTCATGTGCTTCTTCTCAGCGCGGAAGGCGCAGCGCACCGTCCCGTCGTCCTCGTCACGGAAATAGAACGGGCCGGACTGGTCCTCGAACGGATCGGAACCGCGCCATGTGCTCCAGCCCGCCCACTCGCCCTCGGTGACGCGTTGCGGGCCGCTCATGATCTCGTTGCCGCCGTCCATGCCCATCTCCCTCGAACGATTGTTTGATTGCTGCGCCCTGTCTGCCTAACCTGAGGCCAAATGAAAAGGCGGAGGCGGAGATGCAAGGGCGGACGGTCTATCTGTGCAGCGGGTTTCGGACGCCCATAGGCCGGTTCGGCGGCGGGCTTTCCAAGGTGCGGGCCGACGACATGGCGGCCCATCCGTTGAAGGCCTTGATGGCCGCCCACCCCAAGGTCGATTGGGACCGCGTCGACGAGGTGATCTACGGCTGCGTCAATCAGGCCGGTGAGGACAACCGCAACGTCGCACGCATGGCCCTGCTGCTGGCCGGCCTGCCGGTTCGGACCCCCGCGGTGACCGTGAACCGGCTCTGCGCCTCGGGTCTTGAGTCCGTCATCCAGGGCGCGCGCATGATCGCCACGGGCGACGCCCAGTTCGTGATCGCCGGCGGGGTGGAGCACATGACCCGCTCGCCCTTCGTCATGGGCAAGGCCGAGACCGCCTTCCAGCGCAGCAACGAAATCTTCGACACCACCATCGGCTGGCGCTTCATTAACCCGGCCATGCGCAAGGCCTATGGCGTCGACGCCATGCCCGAGACGGCTGAGAACGTGGCCGAGGACTACCAGATCGCCCGCGTCGACCAGGATCTCTTCGCCTTCCGCAGCCAGCAGCGCGCCGCCGCCGCTATCAAGGCCGGCTATTTCGAAGGCGAGATCGCGCCGATCACCGTCGTCAACAAGAAGAAGGAGACCGTGCTCGCCGCCGACGAGCACCCGCGCCCCGACACCACGCTGGAGGCGCTGAAAGCCCTCAAACCCATCGTGCGCGAGAACGGCACCGTCACCGCCGGCAACGCCTCGGGCATCAACGACGGGGCGGCGGCCATGATCCTGGCGACCGAAGAGATCGCCCGGGAATTCGGGCTGGAGCCCATCGCACGGGTCGAGGGCGGTGCCGCGGGCGGCGTCGCGCCCCGCATCATGGGCGTGGGCCCGATCCCGGCGGTGGAGACCCTGACCAGGCGGCTGGGGATCACCCCCAAGGACTTCGACGTCATCGAGCTGAACGAGGCCTTCGCCGCCCAGGCCCTGGCCTGCACCCGCGCCTGGGGCCTGGCGGACGACGCCGAGCATGTGAATCCGCACGGCGGCGCCATCGCCCTGGGCCACCCGCTGGGCGCCAGCGGGGCGCGTCTGGCGATCACCGCGGCGCGGGCCATGAAGGCGCGCGGCGGCAAGCGGGCGCTGGCCAGCATGTGCATCGGGGTTGGCCAAGGGGGCGCGCTTGCATTAGCAAGCGTCTGATGAGCTCCCCGATCGAAGACGCCCTGCTGTCCGCCATCGCCGGCTTGCCCGAGGGCAAGTCCGCCGACCCCGCCAAGGTCGCCCAGGCCATCGAACCTGAGCGCTGGCGCCGCATCCTGCCGCACGTGCGCAACGTCGCCATCGGCCTGGCGCGCGAGAACAAGCTGGTGATACTGCGCCACAACAAGCCCGCCGATCCGGGCAAGTTCAAGGGCGTCTGGCGATTCCGGGCCCTGACCGCCGAGGAAGTCGCGGCCGGCGGCCCGACCTTCGTCCAGGCTTACGGCGGAACCGACGAGGACGACCTCGATTAGGACGGCATGAGATCGCTCGAGGCCGTTCTTGCCGACATCGCCGCGTGCCGGGCCTGCGCCGGGGAACTGGCGCATGAGCCTCGGCCGGTGGTGCGCGTCTCGCCCCAGACCCGCATCCTGATCTGCGGCCAGGCGCCCGGCCGGCTGGTCCACGAGACCGGCTTGCCGTTCAACGACCCCTCCGGCAATCGTCTGCGCGGCTGGATGGGGATCGACCGCGAGACCTTCTACAGCAACAGTCAGGTCGGCGTGGCCGCCATGGCCTTCTGCTTTCCCGGCACCAATCCCAAAGGCGGCGACTATCCGCCGCCCACCCGCTGCGCCCAGCTCTGGCGGCGCAAGCTTCTCGACAATCTGCCGAGGATGGAGCTGACCCTGCTGGTCGGCTGGCATGCCCAGGCCTGGGCGCTGGGGCCTCGGTCCATGCCGAACATGACCGAGACGGTGCGGGAGTGGGAGCGCTATGTCCCAGACTTCCTGCCCATGCCTCACCCCTCTTGGCGCAATACCGCGTGGCTGAAGAAGAACCCCTGGTTCGAGGCGCAGGTGGTTCCCTATCTTCAGGCGCGGGTGCAGAAAATCCTGAAGTCATGAACCGCCGCGCATTCCTCCTCAGTTCCGCCGCCATCACCGCCACGGCCTGTGCGCCGATGGTGCAGTCGCGCGGCGTTCCCGGCGTGGGTTTTTCCGGCCCTCACTTGACGGCCGACGCCTTCGTCAGCATCGACGGCGCGCGGTTGGGCTTGTCGCAATGGATTCCTAACGAAGAGCCGTGGGCGGTGATCGCCGGCCTGCACGGCATGAACGACTACGCCAACGCCTTCCACCTGTGGGGCGAGTGGGGCAAGGCGAGGGGGATCGCGACCTACGCCATCGACCAGCGCGGCTTCGGCCGTTCGCCCGAGCGGGGCGTCTGGGGCGGCGAAGACCTGATGGTGGATGACGCGCGGGCCCTATGCGCCGTTCTGCGGGCCAAGCATCCCAGTGCGATCATCGCATTGGCGGGGATCAGCATGGGCGGCGCCGTGGCGATCGACGCCATGGCCTCGGACCCCGCGCCGGACGCCGATCGCACCCTGCTCCTGGCGCCCGCGGTGTGGGGCTGGTCCGAGCAACCCCTGCTCAACCGCGCGGCCTTGTGGCTCAGCGCCCATACCTTCCGGTCCAAGGTCTGGACCCCCCCGGCGTGGCTGACCCGCAAGGTGAAGCCCACCGACAACATCGACGAGCTCTACCGCATGGGCTCCGACCCTCAGATGATCTGGGGCGCCCGCTCCGATACGCTGTACGGTCTGGTGGAGACCATGGACCGGGGGCAGGAGCGGATCGACGCGGTGAAGGGGCCGGTGGCCTTTTTCTACGGCGCCAATGACGAGATCATCCCCGACAAGGCGGCGCAGAAGGCGGCTCGCCGTCTGCCGCCCGGCGCGCGCAGCGCCTTTTACGACAAGGGGTATCACCTGCTGCTGGTGGATCATCAGCGTGAGACCGTCTTCGCCGACATGGTCGCCTTCCTGAAAGACCCGGCGGCGGCGTTCCCTTCCGGCGTTCCGCCGATCGGTTCGCCTGTCGAAACGGGGGTTGTGAGTCGCGCCCCGGAGGCGTAGACGGCCCGCACATAATTTCCGCAGCAGGACGGACTTGCAGGCATGACTCTTTTCGATTCCCCGGCCTTTGAGGGCCATGAAGGCGTTCATACCTTCTTCGACGAAAAGACCGGCCTCAAGACGATCATTTCCGTGCACTCCACGGCCCTCGGCCCAGCCGCCGGCGGTTGCCGCATGTGGGCCTATCCGGACGCCGAGGCGGCCCTGACCGACGCCCTGAAGCTGTCGCGCGCCATGTCCTACAAGAACGCCATGGCCGATATCGGCCTGGGCGGCGGCAAGGCCGTGATCATCGGCGACAGCCGCACCCAGAAGACCCCGGAGCTGTTCGAGGCTTTCGGCCGCGCGGTGGACGCCGTGGGCGGCCGCTACTGGACCGCCGAGGACGTGGGCGTCTCGCCGACCGACCTGCAGAACGCCCGCAAGCAGACCCGCTACGTCGCCGGTCTGGAAGGCCATGCGGCCGCTTCGGGCGACCCCAGCCCGGTGACCGCCGAGGGCGTGTTCCGCGGCGTGAAGCTGTGCGTGGAGCGCGCCTATGACCGTGACCTGAACGGCGTCACCGTCGCAATCCAGGGTGTCGGCCATGTGGGCGCCTACCTGGCCGAGAAGTTGCACGCCGCCGGCGCCAAGCTGGTGATCGCCGACGTCAATCAGCCGGCCCTGGATGAAGTGGCCGCCAAGACCGGCGCCAAGATCGTCTCCACCGACGCCATCTTCGACGTCGACGCCGAGGTCTTCGCTCCCTGCGCCCTGGGCGGCGCCATCAACGCCGACACCCTGCCGCGCCTGAAAGGCAAGGTGATAGCCGGCGGCGCCAACAACCAGCTGGCCACGCCGGAGATCGGCCGCGTGCTGTTCGAGAAGGGCATGCTTTACGCGCCGGACTACGTCATCAACGGCGGCGGCATCATTAACGTGGCCGGCGAAATCCGCGCCCTGGAAGCCGACACGGCCTTCGACCCCGACTGGGTTGCGGGCAAGCTGTCGACCCTGATGCTGACCCTGGGCGAGGTCCTGGACCGCTCAGCCGCCGAAATGCGTCCGACCCACGAAGTCGCCAACGAAATGGCCAAGGCGCGGATCGCGGCGGGGCGGGCCTAGGCCTCGGTCTTCACCCGCTCCATGTCGTAAGCCGCCGGGTCGACCGCCTTCACCCGGCGGCGGTAGTCGAAGGTGAAGCCAGGCCAGATGGTCGTGTTGCGTCCGTCCTCGGTCAGATACCAGCTCTTGCAGCCGCCAGAATTCCAGACGGTCTTGCCGACCCGCTCCTGGACAAAGGCGTTGAACTGGTTCTGCGCCTCGCGCTTGGGATCCATCCATGTGGCCCCGGCGGCGTCCATGCGGCGCAAGCCGTCCATGACGTGCCGGATCTGGCTCTCGATCATGTAGACGATCGAGTTGTGGCCCAGTCCGGTGTTGGGGCCCATCAGCATGAAGAAGTTGGGATAGCCGCTCACTGTCACGCCCAGATAGGCCTGGGCGCCGGCCTCCCATTCGGCGTTCAGGTGCCGCCCGCCGCGGCCGTAAACCTGGGTCGGCGACAGGGCGTCGGTGGCGGCGAAGCCGGTGCTGTAGATGATGGCGTCGACCTCATGCTCCATCCCGTCCGCGGTGCGCACGCCACTGGCGGTGATCTCGGCGATCCCGTCGGTGACCAGATTCACATTCGGCCGCGCCAGGGCAGGGTAGTAGTCATTTGAGATCAGAATCCGCTTGCATCCCATGCGGTAGGTCGGAGTCACCTTTTCGCGCAGAACGGGGTCCGAGATGGTGGCGGCGATGAACTGGCGCGCCTGCTTCTCGGCCGTGGCCATGGCGTCGGGCTTGAAGACGAAGGCCCCGGCCCGGCTCTCCATCTGCGTGTAGATGACGCCGCGCAGAAGCTTTTGGAACACCGGGGCGGCGCGGAACAGCGCGCGCTCCCAGCCATGCATCGGCCGGTCCATCTTGGGCACGATCCAGGGGGGGGTGCGCTGGAACAAGGTCAGCGACTTCACCTTCGGCGCGATCTGGGGGACGAACTGGATGGCGCTGGCGCCCGTGCCGATCACCGCGACGCTCTTGCCGGTCAGGTCATAGCCATGATCCCACCAGGCGGAGTGGAACGTCTTGCCCTTGAAGCGGTCCATCCCCTTGATGTTCGGAAGCATCGGGCGCGACAGCCCGCCCGTGCCCGACACCACGACGCGCGCGGTGATCACCTGGCCGTCGTCGGTGGTTACGCGCCACAGGCCGCCGACCTCGTCGAAGACCATCTTGGTCACTGTTCGGCCGAAGCGAAGGTAGGGGCGCAAGCCGTACTTGTCGGCCACCCGCTCAAGATAGGCGCGGATTTCCGGTTGGCTCGAATAGACCCGCGACCAGTCCGGGTTGGGCTCGAACGAGAAGGAATAGAGATGGCTGGGCACGTCGCACGCGCAGCCAGGATAGGTGTTGTCGCGCCAGGTTCCGCCGACCCCGTTCGCCTTTTCCAGGATGACGAAGTCTTCTCGTCCGTCCTTGAGCAGGGCGATGGCCATACCCAGCCCGGAAAACCCCGAGCCGATGATGGCGACGTCCACGTCCGGCTTGGCGGGCGCCTGTCCCGTCGGCTTGAATGGCGCGTTCATGTCTCACCTAATGCGGTCGCCGTCTGACGCGGCGTAACCTCATCCTGAAGGTGAACGCTGATAAGTCAATCGAGCTTTAGTGGCCCGGCTTCGGGTCGAAAGAGCGTGGCGGGTTGACCTTCAGGGCCAGTTTGCTGGCTTTCTGGCCGTGCTGCGGTTTGGCGGCGACGTGGGTTATCGGCGTGGTCTTCAGCGGATCGTCTTGCTGTTGGAACCCTCGCGGCATGGCCTGGCGCTCCCGTGTTTCGCTCATGCTATCACGCAGCCTCCGACAGTGTTGTGTCGAGCCCCACGTCGACCTTCACATCCAGGTGACAGGCGCCGGGGTCGCCGAAGATCGAGCCCGAGACAGGGGCGGCCTGGGCCGGGGTGCGCGCCGAGGCGACCGCGATCAGGTCGGGCGACTCCGCCAGGCCGTTGGTGGGGTCGAACTCCATCCAGCCGAGGCCGGGCAGAAATACCTCAACCCAGGCGTGGGTGGCTCCGGCGCCGCGCACCTTGCTGGCCTTCTCACTATACAAGTAGCCGGTGACGAACCGCGAGGCGTAGCCCAGTCGGCGCAGGCCCTCGACCATTAGCCAGGCGAAGTCGCGGCAGGTGCCCGCGCCACGACGCAGGGTCTCGGCGGGGGTTTGCGTGCCTTCCTCATCTCGGCGGCCGTACTCGAACTCGTCGTGGATGGCGGAGTTCAACCGAAGCAAAAACTCCAACGCCGGCTCATCGGCGCGGCCCATGTGACCGCGTAACCAGGTCAACAGGCCAGCCGCCTCGTCATCCGTCGCGGGGGCCATGAACGGCTCCAGAGCCGTGCGATCCTCGCGGTCATAGACGATCGGCGTGGCGGTGTGCGGGTCGCCGATTTCCAGCGGCGACAGCGGGGCAGGAAAGCGGTCGATCACCAAGTGGCTGACGATCAGCAGCTCGGTCGCTTCATGCTCCGGCGTGTACCAGCACACGCAATTGCCCAGCGCGTCATAGACCCATCGCGACGATCCGAAGGGCGATAGCTCCAGCGTCGCCTCGACGATCCGCGCAGCATGGCTGTCGCGCGGACGCAGCATTAGCCGCTGTGGGCCGAAGCGCACGGGACGCTCATAGGAATAGCGGGTTTCGTGGCGAATTCGCAGGCGAGTCATGTCCGCGGGGAAACGCCGCACCGCCTTCCACGTTCCAGTGTATCGACAGAACAAAAGTGGAACATTAAGGTGCGCCCATGGCCGTCCTCGATCTTAAGTCCAAGCTCGCCATCCTGTCCGATGCGGCCAAGTACGACGCTTCCTGCGCCTCTTCCGGCGGGCGGAAGCGCGACTCGCTGGGCGGCAAGGGCGTGGGCTCCACCGAGGGCATGGGCATCTGCCACGCCTATGCGCCGGATGGTCGATGCATCAGCCTGCTGAAAATCCTTCTGACCAACTTCTGCATCTACGATTGCGCCTACTGCATCAACCGGTCGTCCTCGAACGTGAAGCGGGCGCGGTTCACGCTGGAGGAGGTCGTCGACCTCACCCTCGGCTTCTACAAGCGCAACTACATCGAGGGCCTGTTCCTCTCGTCCGGCATCATCCGCAGCGGCGACTACACCATGGAGGAGATGGTGCGGGTGGCGAAGACGCTGCGCGAGGTCCACGACTTTCGCGGCTATATCCACCTGAAGCTGATCCCGGAGGCGTCGCCCGCCCTTGTGCTGGAGGCCGGCCTCTACGCCGACCGCGTGTCGATCAATATCGAGCTTCCCAAGGACGAGAGCCTCACCGCCCTGGCGCCCGAAAAGGATGTCGGAGTCATCAAGAAGGCCATGGGCGGCGTGCGTCTCGCCATCGAGGAGCACGCGCCTTCCGGCAATGGCACCGCACAGCCGAAGAAGTACGTCACCGGCCAATCGACCCAGCTGATCGTCGGGGCGGACGAGGCGGCGGACGGCGATATCCTGGCGCGCAGCGAAAGCCTGTATGGCAGCTATGGCCTCAAGCGGGTCTACTATTCCGCCTTTAGTCCGATCCCCGACAGCTCCAGCCGTCTGCCGCCGCAGAAGCCGCCCCTGATGCGCGAGCACCGGCTGTACCAGGCCGACTGGTTGATGCGCTATTACGGGTTCGAGCGGGCGGAAATCGCCGCGCCGGGACAAAATCTGGACCTGGCCGTCGATCCGAAGCTGGCCTGGGCTCTGGCCAATCGCGACCGCTTCCCCATCGATGTGAACAAGGCCGACCGCGAGATGCTGCTGCGCATCCCGGGTCTCGGCGTCAAATCGGTGGATGGTCTCGTCATCCTGCGGCGACAGAAGCGTGTGCGCCTCGATGACCTGAAGAAGCTTTGCGGGTCAGAGAAGAAGCTGCGCCCTTTCGTCATCGCCGACGACTGGACGCCGGGCCCGCTTGGTGACGCCGACAATCTGACGCCGCACCTGCCGTGTGACGCCGCGCCCCAGCAGCTGAGCTTGTTCTGATGCGCGTGGCGCGGCTTTCCAGCGAGATTGACTTCGACGGCTGGCGGCGGCAGGCCCGCACCCTGCGCGCCCAGGGCGTGGCGCCGGAGCATGTGATCTGGACAGTGGAAGGAGAGGGCGACCTGTTCGGCGAGGAGACGGCCGCGCCGGTGGTGGAGCCCACCTTCACGGTGTCCCGCGAGTTCGTCGCGCTGGCGCAGTCTGTGATCCAGCATCGGTCGCCGGAGCGGCTGCCGCTCCTCTACCGCTTGCTGTGGCGTCTTCGGGAAGAACCCAATTTGCTGTCGGTCGTGACCGACCCCGATGTGTTGAAGGCCAGTCATTTCGATCAGGCGGTTCATCGCGCCAGCCATAAGATGAAGGCTTTCGTTCGCTTTCGAGAAGTCCCCGGCGAAACGGAGGCCTACGCCGCCTGGTTCGAGCCGCCGCACCGCGTGACCGAGGCGACCGCACCTTTCTTCGCGCGGCGGTTCAGCGGCATGGCGTGGTCACTTCTGACACCGGACACCTGCGCCCATTGGGACGGCGCGCAACTCAGCTTCTCGCCCGGCGCGGACCGTTCCCAAGCTCCGGCTGACGATGCGTTGGAGGAGGCTTGGGCCACCTATTTCGCCTCGATCTTCAACCCGGCAAGGCTGAACGCCTCGGCCATGCAGCAGCACATGCCCAAGCGCTACTGGCGCAACCTTCCAGAAACGCGGCTCATTCCGAACCTGATAGCCACGGCTCAGGAAAGGACCGCCGCCATGGTCCAAAGCGCCCCGACGACGCCGTCCAGGCGAACCATGAAAGTCGCTTTGCGCATGGCCCGCGACAGGCCGGCCGAAGGCGGTGCGCCCAGCAATCTCGAAGAGGTCGCCGCCGGCGTCGATGTCTGCCGCCGCTGCGACCTGTGGCGCGATGCGACGCAGGGCGTGGCCGGCGAGGGCCCAGGGCGGGCCAGGCTAATGTTCGTGGGCGAGCAGCCGGGCGATCAGGAAGACCTCGCCGGCCACCCCTTCGTGGGCCCCGCCGGCAAGGTGCTGGACCGCGCCCTCGCCGAAGCCGGGGTTCCTCGGTCGGAGACCTACGTCACCAACGCCGTGAAGCACTTCAAGCATGAGCCGCGCGGCAAGCGACGGCTGCACAAGACGCCGGACCGTGGCGAGGTCCAGGCCTGTCGCTGGTGGCTGGATGCGGAGCGTCGCATCGTCCGCCCACACGTGATCGTCGCCCTCGGCGCCACAGCGGCCCTGTCGGTCTTCGGAAAGGCGACGCCCATCGCCGCCAATCGCGGACAGGCCTTGCAACTTCCCGATCAGGCTCAGGCGGTGGTGACCTACCACCCGTCATTCCTGCTGCGCGTGCCTGATGAGGCGGCGAAGGCCAAGGCGTATGCCGAGTTCGTGGAAGACCTGAAACTCGCCTGGAGTCTGGCGGCCTAGCGAATGAATCCCGCCTCGGCGAAGTCCAGCATCCGCTCGAGCAACGCCGCGGTGTCGCCTTCGCCCATGCGGCCCTCGGCCAGGGCGTTCATCCGATCGAATTCGGAGAAGCGGTTGTTATGCAGCATGCCGAGCACGAAGTGCAGGCGCCAGTAAACCTCCACGTCCGGCAGGTCCGGACGGGCGGCGGTCAGGGCGTCGGAGAACCGGCGCAAGTGCGTCACGTCCGTGCGCAGGATGGTGCGGATTTCCTCCGTACCCTCGCTGCGGGCGCGGATCAGGAACTGCAGCGAGATGCGGCGGTCGTTCTCCGGCGCCATCCAGCGCAGGGGCGGGATGAACAGGGCGGCCAGGATTTCGCGCACCGGCGGCTTGCCGCCGTGGCGGTCGTTGGCCTCGTGCAGCAGCCGGGCGCGTTCGCGGTTCAGCTCCGTCGTGCGGCGACGGAAGATCTCGAACAGCAGGGCGTCCTTGGAGCCGAAGTGATAGTTCACCGAGGCGAGATTCACGCCGGCTTCGGCGGTGATGTCGCGCACCGAGACATTCTGGAAGCCATGCAGGGCGAAGAGCCGCTCGGCGGCCATGAACACCAGGTTCTTGGTGACGGCTTCGGTTTGCGCCTCGTCGGCGCCTTCAACTTCCAGACTCACAGGCGGTAATCCCCATTACGCAAGGGCAGTCTTACGGCCGTATGAAACTGACGCAAGCGTCCAGTAAAACAAGCGGTTACTGAACGCCCGTAAGTTACCCCCGCACCAACTCACGCATGGCCTTGTCCAGACCCTCCAGGGTCAGCGGATACATGCGGTCGTTCATCAGCTGCTTCATGACGCCGATGGACTGGGTGTAGTCCCAGTGCCGTTCCGGCGTCGGGTTCAGCCACACAGCGCTTTCGTAGATTTGGGTCACGCGGTCGATCCACATGGCGCCTGGCTCTTCATTCCAGTGCTCCACCGAGCCGCCGGGATAGGTGATCTCATACGGGCTCATGGTCGCGTCGCCGACGAAGATGACCTTGTAGTCGCTGGGGTATTTGTGAAGCACGTCCCAGGTGGCCGTCTTCTCGGTCTGGCGGCGGCGGTTGTCCTTCCAGACACTCTCGTAGAGGCAGTTGTGGAAGTAGAAGAACTCCAGGTTCTTGAACTCGGTCTTGGCCGCGCTGAAGAGCTCTTCGCAAAGCTTGATATGGCTGTCCATCGAGCCGCCGATGTCGAAGAACAGCAGCACCTTGATGCTGTTGCGCCGCTCCGGCCGCAGCTGAATATCGAGATAGCCCTTCTCGGCGGTGCCCCGGATGGTGCCGTCCAGATCCAGCTCTTCCGGCGCACCCTGGCGGGCGAACTTACGCAGGCGGCGCAGGGCGACCTTGATGTTGCGGGTGCCCAGCTCGACGCTGTCGTCGAGGTTCTTGTACTCGCGCTTGTCCCAGACCTTCACGGCCCGGCCATGCCGGCCCTTGTCCTGGCCGATGCGGACGCCTTCAGGATTGTAGCCATTGGCGCCGAAAGGCGACGTGCCGCCGGTGCCGATCCACTTGTTGCCGCCCTCGTGGCGTTCTTTCTGCTCGCGCAGACGTTCCTGGAGGGTCTCCATCAGCTTCTCGAAGCCGCCCATGGCCTCGATCTCGGCCTTCTCCTCCTCGGTGAGGAACTTCTCGGTCAGGGCCTTCAGCCACTCGGCCGGAATGTCGGCGGTCAAGCCCTCGGCGGCGTTCTCCAGCCCCTTGAAGACGTGGCCGAACACCCGGTCGAACTTGTCGAGGTTCTTCTCGTCCTTCACCAAGGCGGCGCGGGACAGGTAGTAGAAGTCTTCAACCGACCGGTTGATGACATCCTTGTCCAACGCCTCCATCAACAGCAGGTACTCCTTAAGCGTCACCGGCACCTTGGCTTGGCGAAGCTCGGAGAAGAAGTTCAGAAACATGGGCGGCGTCCAACGAGCGTTTGAACGCGCAGGATAGGCTCAAGGAGCGCCCGCCGTCATCCCCGGCTGAGGATGAACTCCAGGTCTTTGGTCTGGCCGACCAGGAAGATGTATTCGCCGACCTTGGCGAAGCCGGCCCGCTCATAGAAGCGCTGAGCGCCGAAGTTCTCGGACCAGACGCCGATCCAGATACGGCGCCCCGGCCGTTCCAGCCAGTCGAACACCGTCTTCATCAGACGCGATCCGACCCCGCCGCCCTGATGGGCCTTCAGGATGTAGATGCGCTTCAGCTCGCCGCAGCCTGGCGTGACCTCTTCGTGCGGCAGGTCGCAGGGACCCGCCAGGGCGTATCCGACCACCGCGCCGTCCGCGGTTTCGACCACCCACATGGCCTTGTCGGGATCGGCTAGGTCGCTGGTGATGCGGGCCGGACCATAGGCATGAGCCAGGTAGTCCGTCAGATCTCGCGCCGGATAGAGATGACCGAAGGTCTCTATGAATGTGTCCCTGCCGACCGCGCAAAGGGCGTCGGCGTCAGCGGTGATGGCGCGGCGGATGATCAGGCTCATGAGGCCAGATACCCGCCGCGCCGTCCTCGCGTCTAGAAGCCTTCCAGAACCACCTTGCCGATAGTGCGGGCGCTTTCGACCTGGGCGTGGGCCTTGATCAGGTCGACGGCGTTGATGCCGCCGGCCACCTCGGCCAGGGTCGTGCGGATGCGGCCTTCGTCGACAAGATCGGCGACGGCGTTCAGCAGCCTGTGCTGCTCGATCATGTCCGGCGTGCCCATCGGGCGGGCGAACATGAACTCCCAGTGAAGAGACGCGGCCTTGTGATGCAGCGGGCGGGGGTCGATGGCGCGGTCGGCCTCGATCACCCCGATCTTGCCCTGCAGGCCGATGGCCGCCGCGACGGACTCGAAGTGGTCGGCGGTGTGGGTGAGCGAGGCGATGTAGGGCGGGTTCTCCAGGCCCAGGCGCTTCAGCTCGTCGGCCAGGGGCTTGGTGTGATCGAACACATGATGGGCGCCAAGCTCTCGAACCCAGGCTTGCGTCTGCGGCCGCGAGGCGCTGGCGGCGATGGTCAGCTTGGTTAGCTGGCGGGCGATCTGGATCATGGCCGAGCCGACACCGCCCGCGCCGCCGATGATGATCAGGGCCTGCCCGTCGCCGCCGCCCGGCTTGACGCCAAAGCGGTCGAACAACAGTTCCCACGCGGTGATGAAGGTCAGCGGCATGGCCGCGGCCTCTGCGAACGACAGAGTCTTCGGCTTGCGGCCGACAATGCGCTCGTCGACCAGATGCAGTTCGGCGTTGGTGCCTGGGCGGCCGATGGCGCCGGCGTAGAACACCTCGTCGCCCGCCTTGAACAGGGTGACCTGATCTCCGACAGCCTCAACGACGCCGGCGGCGTCGTAGCCCAGGATGCGGGCCTCACCCTCTGGCGGTTGGGCGCTGCGGCGGACCTTGGTATCCACGGGGTTCACCGAAACGGCCTTCACCCGAACCAGGATGTCATGGCCGGCCGCGACGGGCGCGGGTAGCTCCAGGTCCAACAGGGCCTCTGGGGTATCGATAGGGGAAGGCGCGCGGAAGCCGACGGCTTTCATCTTGGTGTTCTCCTTCGGGCGGGTTCATCGCCGTCGACGGACAGATCGCCCCGCGCTACGCTATGCGCAAGTACGGTACTTTTCTGTATGTAGTACCTCTTTGGATACTATTGGCATGCCTGGACCCATGAACGATCCCAAGGAATGCGGTGTCGAGGCGACGCTGGACCTCATCGGCGGCAAGTGGAAGGGCGTGATCCTTTTCCATCTCCTGAAAGGGGGGCGCATGCGCTTCAACGCGCTCAGCCGATATCTGGGCGCAATCACCCAGCGGATGCTCACCAAGCAATTGCGGGAGCTCGAAGCTGACGGGTTGATCGTCCGCACCGTCTATGCCGAGGTGCCGCCGCGGGTGGAATATGCGCTGTCCTCGCGGGGCAGGAGTCTGGAGCCGGTGATCCTGGCGTTGAAGGCCTGGGGCGACGAGAATGTGCTCGCAGGTCAGATGAAGGCGGCGGGCTGATCGCATGACCGTCGCGCTGTTCACCCACCTGGACATGCTCGACCACCAGCCGGGCCATGGTCACGCGGAGCGGCCGGAGCGCCTGCGGGCGGTGATCGACGCCCTGCAGGACGACGCCAATCTCGATCTTGAGATCAATGAGGCGCCCCTGGTGGAGCGCGCGGACCTCAAACGTGTCCATCCTTGCCGGTACGTGGACGACATTTTCGCCGCTGGCTCCGGCTCTGGTCAGCATATCCTGGATCCGGACACCATCCTGGCGCCCGGGAGCCTGAACGCCGCCCGGCGGGCTGCTGGCGCGGTCGTCGAGGCGGTGCGGGATGTAGCGGCGGGACGGATCGATCGGGCCTTTTGCGCCGTGCGCCCGCCCGGCCACCACGCGGAGCCCGAAACGGCCATGGGGTTCTGCGTCTTCTCGAATGTCGCGGTGGCGGCGCGCGCGGCTCAGGCGGCGGGGCTGGGCAGGGTGGCGGTGGTGGACTTCGACGTCCATCACGGCAACGGAACCCAGGCGGCGTTCGAACACGATCCGAGCCTCTTCATGGCCTCCATCCACCAGTCGCCGCTCTATCCGGGCACCGGCGATCCGTCCGAGCGGGGGATCGGCAACATCGCCAACGCCGTGGTGCCGCCCCACGCCCCGCGCGAAATCTGGCGCAGCAGATTCGAGGCGCTGATGGACCAGCTCGACGCCTTCGCGCCGGAGCTGATCATCGTCTCGGCCGGATTCGACGCCCACGCCCGTGATCCGCTGGCCAGTCAGTCGCTGGAAGAGGCCGATTTCGCCTGGGCGACGCGGGCGATCATGTCCGTTGCTGCGAGCCGTTCGCGGCGACGTATTGTCTCATCGCTCGAGGGCGGTTACGACCTAGAGGCTCTGGGGCGTTCCGCCCTGGCCCATGTTCGGGCGCTTCAGGAGGGGTGAGGAAGGGCGAAGCCGCCTCGGCGGCTAATCTTTCCGGTGATTATGGCTGACGCTTCGACCGCCGAACCCGGGCGCGTCCCCGCCCGATCGGGGAGCATCACCCTCGTCCGTCACGGCGAGCCCGCCATCTCGCGCAAGGTGCGGTTCGACGCTGTCAGCTATGGCAAGTGGTGGACCGAGTCCTACGAGCCAGGCAGTCTGCGCGCGGGCCAGAAGCCGCCCGCCGACCTGATCGAGGCGGCGAGTCGCGCCGGCACGATCATCGCCTCCACCCGCATCCGCTCCATCGAGAGCGCCACGATGCTAGCGGGCGGCCGCGCCTTCGCGCAGGATCCCCTGTTCATCGAGGCGCCGCTTCCCGGACCGCCCTGGCCTTCATGGGTCAAGCTGTCGCCGAAGATGTGGGGCTTCTGGTCCCGCTTCTGGTGGTGGTTTCTCGACCACCACGGCGGACAGGAGACCCGAAAGCAGGCCGAGCAGCGCGCGGACGAGGCGGCCGCCGTGCTGGAGGGGTTCGCCGACGCCGGCCAGGACGTGCTTCTGGTGGCGCATGGCTTCTTCAACGTCATGATCGGCCGCGCCCTGGCCAAGCGCCGCTGGCGCAAGGTCAGCGACGGGGGCTTCCGCTACTGGAACGCCAAGCGCTACGAGCGGTAGGCGCCTTCCGGCGTTGCCCCGTCCGCCCCGCCTGACTAGGGTGGCCGCTCCTTTCGAACACCAGAGACCCCATGACCGACGCCGCAGATCTGTCGGGCCTGTCCTTCGAGCAAGCCCTCGCCGAGCTGGAGAAGATCGTCTCCGAGCTGGAATCCGGCCAGGCTCCCCTTGAGCGCTCGATCGAGATCTACGAGCGCGGCGCCGCCCTGAAGGCCCACTGCGAGAAGAAGCTGGAAGCGGCCCGTCTGCGCGTGGAAAAGATCGTCCTTGGCGCCGGCGGCGCGACGGGCGTCGAGCCGGCGGAGTTCGCCTGATGCGGGGGCTTTCGCCGGAAATCACCTTCGATGACTTCACCAAGGTCGATATCCGCCTGGGCACCATCGTCAACGCCGAGCCGTTCCCTGAGGCGCGCAAACCGGCCTTCAAGCTGACCATCGATTTCGGCCCCGACATCGGAATCAAGAAGTCCTCCGCCCAGGTCACTCAGCTCTATACGCCGGAACAACTGGCGGGCCGTCGCGTGGCCGCCGTCGTCAACTTTCCGCCGCGCCAGATCGGCCCGATGATGTCGGAAGTCCTTTGCCTGGGCTTCCCGGACAAGGACGGCGCGGTGGTGTTGCTGGACGTGGATCGTGACGCTCCCAACGGCGGGAGGCTGTTTTGAGCGTGCTGAACGGCAAGACCCTGGAGCATCGGCTCGTCGAAGCCGCCGATCTCGTCACTGTGGCGCTGGACGCCCTGCTGCCGCGCGCCGACGGTCCGGAATCGCGTCTGACCGAGGCCATGCGCTACGCCGCGCTGGGGCCGGGCAAGCGTCTGCGCCCTTTCTTCGCCCTGGAGACGGCGAAGATGTTCGATCTGGAGGAGCGCCCGGTGCTGCGCTCCGCCTGCGCCTTGGAGTGCATCCACGCCTACAGCCTGGTGCATGACGACCTGCCCAGCATGGACGACGACGACATGCGCCGTGGCCGCCCCACGGTGCACAAGGCCTATGACGAGGCGACGGCGGTTCTTGCCGGGGACGCGCTGCAGACGGCGGCGTTCGAGATTCTTGCGCACCCCGATACGCACGACGACGCCAATATCCGCACCCAGCTGATCAGCCGCCTGGCGATCGCGTCGGGAGCCAAGGGTATGTGCGGCGGGCAGATGATCGACCTGCTGGGCGTGCGTGACGACCTGGGCGCCGTGGCGCGCATGCAGCGTCTGAAGACGGGCGCCCTGATCGCCTACGCCTTCGAAATCCCGCTGATCCTGGCCCGCGCCAAGGACGCCGAACGCTCGGCCCTTATGGCCTTCGCGCAGGACCTGGGCCTCGCCTACCAGATTGTCGATGACCTGCTGGACGTCGAAGGCGACCAGGACCTGCTGGGCAAGGCTGCTGGCGGCAAGGACGCCGCCAAGGGCAAGGCCAATTACGTCACGCTGCTGGGCGTCGACGCCGCCAAGGAGCGGGTGGAGCTATTGGCCGCACAGACCAAGGCGCACCTTGATCTGTTCGGCTCCGCGGCCGAAACCCTGCGCGAAAGCGTTGATTTCGTACTGGATCGCCGTCGCTGACGCTGCGTCAGCGCTCGCTTCGCGCTTTCGGACGGATTAGATAGTTCAAATGTCATCCACGCCGCTTCTTGATCGCGTCTCCTCGCCTGCCGTCACCCGCGGGCTTTCCCTGGTTGAGCTGCGACAGCTCGCCGACGAGGTGCGCAGCCAGACCATCGACGCCGTCTCCGTGACCGGAGGGCACCTGGGCGCAGGCCTTGGCGTCGTCGAACTCACTGTGGCCCTGCACCATGTGTTCGAGACGCCCAAGGACATCCTGATCTGGGACGTCGGCCACCAAGCCTATCCGCACAAGATTCTCACTGGCCGCCGCGATCGCATCAAGACGCTGCGCCAGGGCGGCGGGCTGTCCGGTTTCACCAAGCGGGCCGAGAGCGAATACGACCCGTTCGGGGCGGCCCACGCGGCCACCTCGATCTCCGCCGCGCTCGGTTTCTGCGCCGCCCGTGACGCCAAGGGCGAGAACAACAACGTCATCGCCGTGATCGGCGACGGTTCCATGAGCGCGGGCATGGCCTACGAGGCCATGAACGCCGCCTGCGACACCACCAAGCGCCTCATCGTGGTGCTGAACGACAACGACATGTCGATCGCGCCGCCAGTGGGCGGCATGAGCGCCTACCTGGCCAAGCTTGTCAGCGGCGGCGCCTATCGCCGGGTCCGCCAACTGGGCAAGAGCGTGGCCGAGCACCTGCCGCGCCCGCTCCAGGCCGCCGCCCGCAAGGCTGAGGAATACGCCCGGGGCATGGTCACCGGCGGCACCTTCTTCGAGGAACTCGGTTTCTACTATGTCGGCCCTATCGACGGTCACGACCTCGACGCCCTGGTGCCGGTGCTGAAGAACGCCAAGGAATTTCAGGACAAGCCGGTCCTGGTCCACGTCGTGACCCAAAAGGGCAAGGGTTACGCTCCGGCCGAGAACGCCGCCGACAAGTATCACGGCGTGGTCAAGTTCGACGTGGTCACCGGCCAGCAGGCCAAGGCCGCCGCCGTCGCGCCCAGCTACACCAAGGTCTTCGCCGAAGCCCTGATCAAGGAAGCGGAGAAGGACGACAAGATCGTCGCCATAACCGCCGCCATGCCTTCGGGCACGGGCCTGGACCTGTTCGGCAAGCACTTCCCTCAGCGGACCTTCGACGTCGGCATCGCCGAGCAGCACGCGGTGACCTTCGCCGCCGGTCTGGCCGCTGACGGCATGAAGCCGTTCACGGCGATCTATTCGACCTTCCTGCAGCGCGGCTATGATCAGGTCGTCCACGACGTGGCGATTCAGCGTCTGCCCGTGCGTTTCGCCATGGACCGCGCCGGTCTGGTCGGCGCCGACGGCCCCACGCACGCCGGGACCTTCGACATCGGTTTCATGGGGGCCTTGCCCGGCATGGTGCTGATGGCCGCCGCCGACGAGGTTGAGCTGGCCCGCATGGTCGCCACCGCCGCCGCCATCGACGATCGCCCGAGCGCCTTCCGCTATCCGCGCGGCGAGGGCTGGGGTCTGGAGATGCCGGCCACGGTGGAGCCGCTGGAGATCGGCAAGGGCCGTATCGTCCGTGAGGGCACGGCCGTCGCCATCCTGTCCTTCGGCACGCGTCTGGAGGAGGCGCTGAAGGCCGCCGACCTGTTGGCCGCCCGCGGCCTGTCGGCCACCGTGGCCGACGCCCGGTTCGCCAAGCCGTTGGATATCGACCTGATCCTGCGTCTGGCGCGGGAGCACGAGGCGCTGATCACCGTCGAGGAAGGCGCCATGGGCGGCTTCGGCGCCTTCGTGCTGCAGGCCTTGGCCGAGCATGGCGCGTTCGATCGCGGCCTGAAGGTGAGGACGCTTGTCCTGCCTGACGTTTTCCAAGATCAGGACAAGCCTGACCTGATGTACGCCGAGGCCGGGCTCGACGCCGCCGGCATCGCCGCCGGAGCCCTGGCCGCGCTGGGCGTCAGCAACAGCGCGACGGCGGGCCGACGGGCCTAGGCCCTTCGCCCGCAGCTACGGAAAAACTGGGTCACTTCAGCTCGGTCATTTTTGCCGGCCTTGAGGTTGAACCTGCGGCCCTGGCTGACGACCGCCAGGTCGCCCGTGCGATCGAAGCTGGCCAGGGCGGCGCCGTCGGCGCGGCTGGACGCCTCGATCAACTGGGCGCCGCTCATCATGTCCGGCACGGAGCGCCCTACGACCCGCTCCTGCGTCCGGCGCGAGATCAGCGTGAACTCGGGTTTCTTGTCAGCCGAGATCATGGAAAGGCCAACATTCCGCGAGCCTGGCTTGCAGGTCATCATCAACAGAATGGCGTCGCTGTGGGGCAGACCATAGGCCAGCTTGGCGCCCTCGCTCTGGTTCTCGAGATAGACCCAGCTATAGCCGGGCGCGACCTCTCCGCGATCGTGTGCGCAGGCGCCAAGGCCCAACAGGGCCAGAATCGTCAATTCCGAAAGCCGTCGCTTCATGACGCGCCTCCCTTCGAAGAGGAGAACGCATCATGAAAGGGTCGGTTCTGGCTTGGATCAGAACGGTGAGAACTTCTCCACCAGCGCCTGGCCGGCCGGCGTGCGCTGGACGCGGCTGATGTCGCCGCGGCCGCCATAGCTGATCCGCGCTTCGGCGATCTGGGTGTGCTTGATGGTGTTGGTGCTGGAGATGTCCTCCGGCCGCACGATGCCGGCCACGGTCAGCTGGCGCAGTTCGGCGTTGGTGCGCACCTCCTGGGTGCCCTGGATCACCATGTTGCCGTTGGGCAGAAGGGCGGTGACCGTTGCGGCCACCGTCAGGTTGATCTGCTCGGCCCGGTTCACCGCGCCCTGACCCTGCGTGCTGGTGGCCGAGTTGGTGTTGACCGCGTTGGCCGGGTCGTAGCCGCCCGGCAGGATGCGGCCCAGGCTGGATTCCAGGCCCAGGAAATTGGGTACGCCCACCTTCGACGTCGAGCCGCGCGAGGCGCTCGTCTGGTTCTGGGTGCGAGCGCTGTCGGCGATCTGGATGTTCACCGTCAGGATGTCGCCGACGCGGCTGGCGCGCTGGTCGTTGAAGAAGCTGCGCGCGCCGACGCGCCACAGGGAGTTGGCCGACGCCGCCTGGGGGGCGAAGCGCGGCGGGGCCAGGGCCATGACTTCCTGCTGCTGAGGCACCAGGGCGGCGGGGTAGCCGATCTGGCTGAGGCTCGGCCCCTTCACCGTGTCCACGACCGTGGAACAGGCGGCGAGGGGAGCGATGAGGGCGAGGGCGGCGATCGGCGACAGACGCATCGGAATGGCTCTCTTAACGGGCGGCATAGCGGTTGGAGGCGACGGCTTGGCGGACGGTGGGCCCGATCGCGGCCTGACCGGGGCCGACGACCACGGCTTCGATGATCTTCTTGGAGGCTGGGTTCTGCAGCTTCACCCACTGGCCCTCGCCCGCGGCGTTCATGGCCTTGGTCTGCATGGACAGGGTGATCTGGCCGTCGGACCAGGCCAGATCGACCACGTCGCCTGTGCGGATCACCTGCTGGACGGCGACCTGGCGGGCCATGGCCTGACCGGGGGCGGCTTCGGCGTCGGGGTGGACGGAGCGGACGATGACGCGGCGCAGGCCGCGGTCGTTCGCCCACTGAAGGCCCGCGCGATGGGCGGCGACCTGGACGAAGCCAGCTTCCAGCACGGCGCTGGGACCAACCCGCTTGGCCACGACGACGTCGGCCGCTTGGCCGGCGTCCTCGAACAGATCGCCAAGGGTGATCTGACCGTCGAGGTCGACAACCTGTTCGCGCAGGAGGACGGGGGCGGCGAGGGCGGGGCCGGCGATGAGTGCGGCGGCGAGGCCGATGAGCAGGGTGCGGGTCATGAGCTTACGACTTCAGCTGCGAGGTGGCTTGCAGCATCTGGTCGGCGGAGCTGATGACCTTGGAGTTCATCTCATAGGCCCGCTGCGCCACGATAAGGGCGGTGATCTCGCTCACCGAGTCCACGTTCGAGGCTTCGGTGTAGCCCTGCAGCAGCGACCCGACGCCGACCGAGTTGGGCTGGCCGACCACCGCCTGGCCCGAGGCGGCGGTCTCCATGAACAGGTTGTCGCCGATGGCGTCGAGGCCCGCGTCGTTGACGAACGTCGCCAGTTCCAGCTGACCCACCACCTCGGGCTCGGCGGCGTTGTCGCCGCGGATCACCTGCACCTGGCCGGCCTTGGAGATTTGGATGTCCTTGGCGTCTTCCGGGATCGTGATCCCCGGCTGCACCTGATAGCCGTCCTCGGTCACCAGGCGGCCCTGATCGTCGGTCGAGAAGTTGCCGGCGCGGGTGTAGGCGGTCTCGCCCGAGGGCAGCAGGACCTGGAAGTAGCCGCGGCCTTGGACAGCCATGTCGAGCGGCTTCTGGGTCTGGGTCATCGTGCCCTGTTGGGTGATGCGGTAGACCGAGCCGGCCTTGACGCCGGCGCCGACCTGAACGCCGGTCGGAACGATGTTGCCCTGGTCGGACGACTGCGTGCCGGCGCGTTCGATCGTCTGGTAGAGCAGGTCCTGAAATTCGGCTCGCTGACGCTTGAAGCCGATCGTGTTCATGTTGGCGATGTTGTTCGAGATGACCTCGACGTTCAGCTGCTGGGCGGCCATGCCCGTGGCTGCGGTGCGGAGCGCTTGCATCTACGTCTTCCCTTAGTTCGTGCGGCCCAGGCGCTCGATCGAGCGCCGGGACAGGTCGTGATTGTCGCCGACGAGCTTGGACGACCGCTCGTAGGCGCGCGTCACTTCGATTAGGCGGGTGATCTCCACGACCTGCTGGACGTTGGAGCCTTCCACCATGCCCTGCTGCACGAGCGCGTCGGCGGCGGCGATGGGCTGGGCGTTGGAGGTGTTGCGGAAGAGGTTGTCCCCTTCCTTGGAGAGGGCCGAGCGGTCCTCGAACTGCACCACCGCCAGACGGCCGACATTGACGGCCTGGCCGGTGACCGCATTGGTCTGGCTGATGGTGCCGTCCTTGCCGATCGTGATCTCGCCCTGTGCGGGGTCGATATTGATCTGGGCGTTGCCCGGACCTGTGACCGGATGGCCCTGCTGGGTGACCAGAATCCCTTGCGGATTGAGGGTGAAGCGGCCGTCGCGGGTGTAGCGCGCTTCACCGCCCGGGCCCTCGACCGAGAAGAAGCCCTGACCGTCGATGGCGACATCGAAGGTGCCGCCGGTCTTGCGCAGCGGGCCCTGGCCGAAGTCGCGGGTGATGCCGTCGTCGATGACGAACTTCACCGGACCTTGGACCTGCGCGGTGCGCGCCTTGCCGACGGCCTCGGTCTTGACCAGCAGTTCCTCGACCTTGAAGCCGGCCGTGTCCGCGTTGGCGATGTTGTTCGCCACGATGTCGAGTTCTCGCCGCAGCGTCATCTGACGCGACAGGCTGAGATACATCGTGTTGTCCATCGAAGCCTCCGACCCGGCGCGGGAATGCGCTTTTCACTCGTCGTCGACCATGCAAATGCCGGGCCAGTTCTAAAAGCTGAATGAAATCAGCGATAAAAATAGTTAACAGCGCACGCTGCGACAAACTTGCCGACCGGCTATTCCGGTGAGGAAAAACAGATCGTTAACCAAGCTGCGTGAATAGAGAGTGAGACGATGCCAAGGAGCCGCGCGTGGCCAAGGACAAGGGCGAGGAGCCCGAAGACGCTATCGAGGATGGCGAAGAAGGGGCTGAGGGCGCGAAGCCCAAGAAAAAGCTCCCGCTTCTGATCATCATCATCGTGGCCGCCGTCCTGGTGCTCGGCGGCGGCGGCGCGGCCGCGTTCTTGCTGTTGAAGCCCAAGCCCGAGGGCGAACACGCCCAGGGCAAGGAGCCGAAGAAGGAGGAAAAGAAGAAAGAAGAAAAGAAGGCCGAGGGCGAAGAGGGCGCCAAGGCTGAGGGGGCTGAAGGCGGCCAGGTCGGCACGATCCGCGAAGGACCGGATGGCGTGGTCTATTACACCCTGCCCACAGTCATCGTGAACATGCAGTCGGCGGAAGGGCGGCCCTCCTTCCTGAAGCTGAAGCTGACTCTTGAGCTCGCGGACGCCGCGACAGCCGAGACGCTGACGCCGAATCTGCCGAGACTCCAGGACATGTTCCAGTCGTTCCTGCGCGAGCTGCGCCCTGAAGACCTTTCCGGCAGCCAAGGCAGCTATCAGCTCCGCATGGAGATCCAGCGGCGCGTGAACCTGGTCATCGCTCCGGCGCAGGTGAAGGCCGTCCTGATCGAGGAGATGCTGATCAACTAGGGCTCGCCCTGGCTGGCATTCACCCGATGGCTGACGAGATCGACGACGACGCCATGGCCCAGTGGGCCGCTGACAACGCCACCGGCGAATTGCCGGGGGGCGATGACGGCTGGACGGGTCTGGACGATCTGGGCGGCGGTGGCGGCGACGGGATGATGGGCGCCGAGCGCATCCTGAACCAGGATGAGATCGACAGCCTTCTGGGCTTCGACTTCTCCACCGATAACGACGACGATCGCACCGGCATCCGGGCGATCATCAATTCGGCCCTGGTCTCCTACGAGCGTCTGCCGATGCTTGAGATCGTCTTCGACCGCCTGGTGCGGTTGATGACGACGTCCCTGCGCAATTTCACCAGCGACAACGTCGA
The DNA here is from genome assembly GCA_913776195.1 of uncultured Caulobacter sp. Taxonomy (GTDB): domain Bacteria; phylum Pseudomonadota; class Alphaproteobacteria; order Caulobacterales; family Caulobacteraceae; genus Caulobacter. The sequence continues at coordinate 84,754 of CAJYMH010000021.1, read as the reverse complement.
GGTCAGCCTCGACAACATCAGCTCTATCCGTTTCGGCGACTATCTGAACTCGATCCCTCTGCCGGCCATCCTGTCGGTGTTTCGGGCCGAGGAGCTGGACAACTACGGTCTGCTGACGGTCGACTCCAACCTGATCTACTCGATCGTGGACGTGCTGCTGGGCGGCCGTCGCGGCACCGCCGCCATGCGCATCGAAGGCCGCCCCTACACCACCATCGAGCGCGTGCTGGTCCAGCGGATGGTCGAGGTCGTGCTGCAGGACGCCAAGACCGCGTTCGAGCCGCTGCATCCCGTGAACTTCACCCTCGACCGCCTGGAGACCAACCCGCGCTTCGCCGCCATCGCCCGGCCGGCCAACGCCGCCATCCTGGTGAAGCTGCGCATCGACATGGAAGACCGCGGCGGCCGCATCGAGCTGCTGCTGCCCTACGCCACGCTGGAACCCATCCGGAAGATGCTGCTGCAGCAGTTCATGGGTGAAAAGTTCGGCCGCGACAACATCTGGGAAGGCCACTTGGCCACCGAGCTCTGGACCACCCAGATGGAGGTCCGCGCGGTGCTGGACGAACAGCAGGTCGATCTGCGCAAGGTGCTCGACATGAAGGTGGGCGACACCATCATGCTCAACGCCACGCCCGACAGCCTGGTTGAGCTACGTTCCGGCTCCATTCCGCTGACGCGCGGCCGCATGGGCCGCCGCAACCACAACATCGCCGTGCGCTGCGAGGCGGCGCTTGGCCCCTCGGCCCGCAAGGCCGTGCAGAAGATCAGGTGATGGGCCGGTCATGACCCTCGCCGGCATCGCTCTTCAGATTCTTCTCGCCGTACTTTTGGTCGTGGCGCTGGTGTTCGGCATGCGCCTGGAGCGTCGACTGAAGGCGCTGAAGGAGAGCCATGAGGGGTTCGCCAAGGCGGTCATCGACCTGGACGCCGCCGCCCAGCGCGCCGAACAGGGCCTCGCCGATCTGCGCGCCGCCACCGACGAAGCCGCCGAGCAGCTGGCCGACCGCATCGACAAGGCCCGCGCCCTGACCGCCAAGCTGGACAAGTCCATGGCCCAGGCCACGCGCGGCGAAAGCGCCCGGGTGGCGAGCAATCGTCCCCCGCCAGCCCCGCCGATGACGCGGGCGCGCGCCGCCTTCGCCGCGACGGACCGGCCGCCGCCCGCACCGCCGGCGGAAACCCCGCGTTCACGCCCTCGGGGCGATGATGACGATCTGTTCGACCCGCCGGCAGGCTCCGGCGGGTTCGGAGTCCGACCAGGAGGCCGGCGATGAAGAACATTCCCCGCATTCTGCCGCTGGTCGGCGTCGCCGCCGTCGGTGTGCTCGCCCTCAACGCCCTTTCGGGGGCGAAAACCGTTTCGGACATGACGTCCGGCGCCCGCGCCTTCGCCGAGGAAGCGGCCTCCAAGGTCGCGCCGAAGGACAAGAAGGACGAGGCCGCTCAAGCCGAGAAGCCGGCGGAGAAGGTCGCGGCCAAGCCCGCTCCGGTCGCCGCCTGCGGTCCCAGCGCCGCGGCGCTGGCCAAGGAAGCCGGCCTGTCGCCCGCCGAACTGAACATCCTGCAAAGCCTGCGCGCCCGCAGCGGTCAGCTGGACGCCCGCGAGCAGGACATGGATGTGCAGCTAAAGTTGCTGGCCGCCGCCGAGGCCAAGCTCGACGCCAAGATCAACACGCTGACCGCGCTGAAGTACAAGATGGAGGATGTCGTCAAGCAGGGCGACACCAAGACTAACGCCGAGACCGACCGCATGGTGACGGTGTTCTCCTCCATGAAGGCCAAGGACGCCGCCGCCCGCCTTGCGGTGCTGGATGACTCCGTGCGCCTGCCCATCGCCGCCAAGATGAAGGAGCGGTCGCTGTCCATGGTGCTGGCCGCCATGCCGCCGGCGGAAGCCAAGCAGCTGACCGAAAGCCTTTCCAAGCGCTACAACAGCGAAGCCATGGACAAGGGCCGCGCTGCGCTGGCGCCGGGCGGCGATCAGGCCGCCGTGGACGCCGCCGCCGCCGAGGAAGCCGCCAAGAAGGCTCCCGCCAAGGCCGCCCCGGCCAAGCGCCGACCCGCGCGGGGCTAGGATATGAGCCTGCGCACGGTTCTGCGCGGCGGAGTGGCGGCGGTCTGCATCGCCGCCACTGTCGTTCCAGCCGGCGCCGCGGCGCCGGCCAAGACCGATGCGCGCCAGCCCCTGGACGTGCGGGTGGCCCAGGCCAAGGACTTCACCCGGCTGGAGTTCCACTGGAACGGTCGCGCCAGCGTCTCGACCAAGCGCGAAGGGCAGGTCCTGACCCTGCGGTTCAGCCGCGGCGCCAAGCCGGACATCGCCTCGCTGAAGGCGTTTCCGCCCAAATGGCTGAAGAAGGTTGAAAGCCGCGACGTGGGCGGGCGGTTGGAGATCGCCCTGACCCTGGCAGACGACGCCGAGGCCAAGGTCGGGCAGAGCGACGGCCAGACCTTCGTCAACCTGTTCGCGGCTCCGCCGAAGGTCGCCGAAGCGGCCAAGCCGGTCGAGACGCCCAAGGTCGATCCGGTCCCCGCCGGCGGCGTGGTCCGCGTGCGGTCGGAAGTGGCTGGTCTGCAGACTCGTCTGGTCGTCGACTGGAACGCGCCAACGCCGGCCGCTGTCTTTCGTCGCGGCGAGGCGATCTGGGTGGTGTTCGATGCGCCCGCGCGTCTGGACGTGTCCGGCGCGGCGCGCAGTACATCGCAGTATGCGCGGCTGGAGACCCTGCAGGGCGAAGGCTTCGCCGCCCTGCGCATCATCGCGCCCGAGACCGTCACCGCCCAAGCCAGCGGCGAAGGTCCGCGCTGGACCATCGCCTTGGGGCCCCAGAGGGCCAGCGCCGGCGGCATCTCGGTCGAGCGCGACCTGGAGGCGGCGCCCGCCGGCCTTAAGGCCGAGCTCTCCGGCGCCAGCCGCGCCATCTGGATCGATGATCCCGCCGTGGGCGACCGCCTGGCGGTGATCCCGGCCATGGCTCCGGCCAAGGGCGTCGCCGCCCGTCGTGAGTTCGTCCAACTGGCCGTGCTGCCTTCCAGCCAAGGACTGGCGGTGGAGCCCTATGCGGGCGACCTGAACTTCGCGGTCGAAGGCGACCTCGTCCGCATCGGCCGCCCCCGTGGTCTGGCCCTGTCGCCATCCACCGCCCAACCGCAGGCCGAGGCGAGCCTTGAGGTTCCGCAGCCGGCGGGCATGCCGGCCCTGATCGACGAGACCTGGGGCCGTTCGGACAAGGGCAAGTTCCTGGCGCGCTATAACGCGCTGCAGGACGCGGCCGCCGAGGAAGTCGCCCTCGGGCGCGCGCCGGGCAAGGACGCCCCCGTTGCGGCGCGCATGGCCCTGGCGCGGTTCCTGATCGGAAATGAACTGGGCTACGAGGCGATAGGGGTGCTCAACGCCGCCGCCCGTAGCCGTCAAAGCCTGATGGGCGACGCGGAGTTTCGTGGGCTGCGTGGCTTAGCTCGCATCATGGTCGGCCGCTACGCCGAGGGCGAGGCGGACCTGTCGTCGCCGGTCCTGCTGGGCGAGGCTTCCTCGGCCATGTGGCGCGGTTACGCCGCCGCCAAGGCGGGCGACTGGTCCACCGCCCGCAAGATGTTCGAGCAGGGCACGCCCGCCTTCGAGCACTTTTCGCCGGTCTGGAAGGCGCGTTTCGCAGCTGCCGACGCCGAGGCGGCCCTGGAGCAGGGCGATCTGGTTTCGGCGCGCGAGGGGATCGCCGCCGCGTTGGCCAACACCATTCCCGCCGAAGAGCAATTGAAGGTTCGCCTGGTCCAGGCGCGCCTGTTCGAGGCCGAGGGCGACCGCCGCCGGGCCCTCAATGTCTTCAAGGCCGTGGCGACCGCGCCGCTGGACGGCCTGGCCGCGCCGGCCATGCTGAACGCCACCCGTATCCAGTACGAGGACGGCAAGCTGCCGGCCGACAAGGCCGCCGCCACCTACGACCAGCTGCGCTATCGCTGGCGCGGCGACTCCACCGAGCTGAAGACCATCCGGACCCTGGGCGCGCTCTATCTGGGGCAGGGCCGCTATCGCGATGCGCTGGAGGCGCTGCGCTCGGCCGGCCAGAAGCTGCCGGACCATCCGGAGGCGCGCCTGCTGCAGACGGATTTGTCGGGCGCCTTCAGAGCCCTGTTCCTGGACGGAATGGCCGACGGCCTGCAGCCGGTCCAAGCCCTGGCGCTGTTCTACGACTTTAAGGACCTGACCCCTATCGGCGCCGACGGCGACCTGATGGTGCGCAACCTCGTTCGCCGTCTGGTGGACGTGGATCTGCTGGACCAGGCTGCCGAGCTGCTGAAGTACCAGGTGGACAACCGCCTGGACGGCGTCGCCAGGTCCCAGATCGCCACCGATCTGGCGGTCATCTACCTGATGAACCGCAAGCCCGAGGAGGCGCTGCGCACCATCAACGAGACGCGGACCACGGTCCTGCCGGGCCCGCTCAACGCCGACCGCCGTCTGATCACCGCCCGGGCCATGGTCATGCTGGGCCGCACGGACGCGGGGCTGGAGATCATCGAGAACGACAAGTCGCGCGAGGCGTCCGACATCCGCGCCGAAGCCGCCTGGAAGCAGCGGGACTGGCCGACCGCCGGCCAGATGCTGGAAGCTTCGCTGGGCGAGCGGTGGAAAGGCGAAGCCGCCCTCGGCGCAGATGAGGAGGGCAAGCTGCTTCGCGCCGCGGTCGCCTACAGCCTGGCCGGGGACGAGGCGGCGCTTGGCCGTCTGCGCGGGCGCTACAGTCCGCTGCTGGAGCAGGCTCGCAATCCGGAGGCGTTGCGCGTGGCGCTCGCCGGACCGGAAGGGGACGTGACCGCCGCCAGCGATTTCAGCCGGATCGCCGCCGACAGCGACGCATTCTCCGGCTGGGTGACGAAGATGAAGGAGCGCTTCCGCGCCAAGCCGGCGGCGCCGAAAGCCCCGGCCGCCAAGAAGGCCTAGCCCCCCGGCGCGGGCGGACCGCGGGTGAAGCTTTCCACGAGGCTGCCGCAGACCAGCCGCCAGCCGTCCACCAGCACGAAGAAGATCAGCTTGAACGGCAAAGAGATCGCCGCCGGCGGCAGCATCATCATGCCCATGCTCATCAGCACGCTGGCCACCACCAGGTCGATGACCAGGAACGGAATGAACAGCAGGAAGCCAATCTCGAAGGCGCGCTTCAGCTCGCTGATCATGAAGGCGGGCGTGACCACGCGCAGAGGCGTGTCCTGCGCCGTCGCCGGGCGCGGAATCTTGGACAGGCGCACGAACAGGGCCAGGTCCTCGCGGTCCACCTGACCGAGCATGAAGCTCTTTACCGGATCGGCCGCGGCGTCGAAGGCCTGCGGCAGCTCCATCTGGTTGTCGAGCAGGGGGCGGATGCCCTCGTCATAGGACCGCTGGAAGGTCGGCTGCATGACGATGGCGGTAAGGAAGAGAGCCAGGCTGACCAGCACGGAGTTCGGCGGCGCCTGCTGGGTGCCTAGCGCCGTGCGCAGCAGGGAGAGCACCACCGTGATCCGCACGAAGGAGGTGGTCATGATGACGATGGACGGCGCCAGCGACAGCACCGTCAGCAGGCCCATCAACTGGACGACCCGCTCGGTCAGGCCGGCGCCGGTGCCCAGGTTGACGTTCAGGGTCTGGGCCAGGGCGATGGCCGGCCAGACGAAGGACGCCGCGCCCGCGACTCCGGCGACCAGCAGGGCGCGCTTCAGATCGTCGCGGTCGATGTTCCAGGGGCCGGTCACGCGTGGGTCTCCGGGGTGGTCGGGATATCCGGCGGCGCTGGCTGGGTGGCGAGCAGCCGTCCCTCGCCCAGCATGATCAGGCGCTCCTCGCCGTCGAGCCGCACCAGCACCAGCCGGCGGGTCGGATCGAGGGGCAGGGTCTCCACCAGCGTCATTCGCCGCTGTTTCTTCTCAAGCTGGATTTTCAGCATCCATTCCGGGCCGTATTTGCGCATGGCCCAAGCCGCCAGGCCGATCAGGCCCAGCGTCAGTCCCAAGGCCGCGACGGCGCGGATGAAGTCGACAAATCCCATGATCGCTCAATGCGCCGAGTCGGGGCTGTCAGGCGATGGGGCGGGCGCGGGGCGGACGTGGTTAATGCGTCGTTAACCTTGTTCTTTCACCTTCTGGGTCATGAACCCGCTAGAGATTCCCGTCTTCGCGATGCTCAAGAGCCGCCTTGGCTATCTGAGCCAGCGCGAGCGCGTGATCTCCCAGAATGTCGCGAACGCCGACACGCCCGCCTACAAGGCCAAGGATTTGCGGTCGTTCACCTTCGACGCGGCGCTGGGCTCTTCGGGCATGCGGCCGCCGGTGTCGACGACGCACACCTCCGCGATGCACCTGTCGCCGCCCAAACGTCAGATCTCCGCGCAGCAGCGGGAGCTGCGTCCTCAGGAAGCGCCTGATTCCGACGTCACGCTCGACGGCAACGCGGTCTCGCTCGAAGACCAGATGCTGAAGATGGCGGACGCCAAGATGAACTACGACGCGGCCATCGGTTTCTACCAGCGGTCGCTCGGCCTGCTTCGCATGGCCGCCCAGAAGCCGCGGTAAGGGACGAGCGCTAGATGCCCCAGATCAATTCGCAGACCGCAACCGCCCAGGCCGTCGCCGCCTCGGGTCTCCGCGCCCAGCAGGCGCGCATGCGGATCATCGCCGAAAACATCGCCAACGCCGATTCTTCCGCCCGCACCCCGGGGGGAGATCCGTACCGTCGCCAAAACCCGATCTTCGAACCGCACGCCGTCGGCGGCGGGGAGGGGGTCCGTCTGTCCCGGGTCGAGCCCGATCAAAAGGCGTTCAAGCAGGAATACAATCCCGGTCACCCGGGCGCCGACGCCACCGGCTACGTGAAGATGCCGAACGTCGAGACCCTGGTGGAGTCCCTCGACATGCGCGCCGCCCAGCGCGCCTACGAGGCGAACCTGAACGTCATCGAGACCGCGCGTTCGATGGACAGCAAGACCCTCGACATCCTCAAGCGCTAGGCTGACCCATGATCACTCCGCTCAGCGCCGCCAAGGCCTACGCCAGCACCCAAGGCATCTCGCCGATCGGCAGCTTGTCCGACGGCGTGGCCAGCCTGTCCAACACGCGTCAGAAGACTTTCGGCGACATGCTGGAATCGGTGATGGGCGACGCGGTTCAGGCGTCGCGCGCCGCCGAAGGCCAGATCGCCAAGCAGGCCGCGGGCAAGGCCGAGCTGTTGGACGTGGTCACCGCCATCTCCTCCGCCGAGGCCAGCCTGGAGACGGTCATGGCCGTCCGCGACCAGGTGATCAGCGCCTATCAGGAGATCATGCGCATGCCGATCTGACGGCGGCGCCGACTCTCTCTAAGAAAAGCAGCCGACGCAGTTTGCTTGAGGCCCCGCATGACCGGCCCCGAAGTCATCGATATCGGGCGTGACGCCATCTGGCTGACGCTGCAGCTGTGCGCGCCGGCCCTGATCGTCGGCCTGATCGTCGGCGTCGGCATCGGCCTGCTGCAGGCCCTGACCCAGATTCAGGAAGCCACCCTGGTCTTCGCTCCCAAGATCGTCGCCGTCTTCCTCACCCTGCTGCTGGCCCTGCCGCTGATGGGAGCCCTGATGTCGGGCTTCATGCGCCAGATCGCCGCGCGCATCGCGGGGATGTAGGCGGCGGTGGAGTACTACGCGACCGCAGCCCAGGTTTACGCCTGCGGTCTCGTCTTCGCCCGGCTCGGGGCGATGGTCATGCTGATCCCGGGGTTCGGCGACGACGCGGTGCCGCCGCGCATCCGCCTGGCCTTCGCCTTCCTCATGGCCCTGCTGATCACGCCCATTGTCGCCAGCAACGTCGGCGGCCCGCCTGGCACGGTGGGCGAGATGGGCGGCGCGATTATCAAGGAGGTTCTGGTCGGACTGATGATCGGGACGATCCTGCGCGTCCTGACCGCGGCGCTGAACGTGGCGGGCGAGATCATCGCCATCCAGACCACCCTGTCCTTCGCCCAGACGGTCGATCCGGCCCAGGGGATGAACGGCAACGCCATCAGCAGCTTCCTCGGCCTTCTGGGTCTGATGATCATCATGACCACCGACCTGCACCATCTGTTCTTGGGCGCGATCGTGAGGTCCTACAGCCTGTTTCCCTTCACCCAGCCGGTGGATGTGAACGACGGCGTCACCCTGATGATCCGCACCGTGGCCGACGCCTTCGCCCTGGGGGTGCAACTGGCGGCGCCGATCATCGTCTTCTCACTGGTGCTCAATGTCTCCGTCGGCCTGATCAGCCGGGTGATGCCGCAGTTCCAGATCTTCTTCGTGACCTCGCCGCTCAGCGTCCTCATGGGCCTGTCGATCCTGGCCCTGGGCCTCGGGATCATCGGCGTCGTCTGGGCCGACCGATATCGGGCCCTGCTCCAGATCTTCAACTAGGAGCGGGCCTTGGCGGACTCAGAGGACAAGACAGAAGAAGCAACCCCGCGAAAACTCTCGCAGGCGCGGGAGAAGGGCGACGTTCCCAAATCCCAGGACGTCTCCCAGCTGGCCACCCTGGTCGGCGGGGTGGCGGTGCTGATGTCCATGGGCGGCTTTTTCGCCCAGCGGCTGATGAACGACCTTCTGCCCTTCGTCGCCCATCCGAACGAGTTTCCAATGGATGAGGCGGGCGTCATGGAGGTCAGCCTGCAGGCGGTGCGCGCCGCGCTGCCGATGATCGCCACAGTGACCATGGTGGCGGCCCTGGCCGGGGCGTGCAGCCACCTGTTCCAGAGCGGCTTCATGTTCACGCCGGACAAGCTGAAGCCGGACTTCAAGAAGTTGAACCCGCTGTCCGCGTTCAAGCGGATCTACGGGCCCGACGGCCTGGTGCAGTTCGCCAAGACCTTCGTGAAGCTCGTGGCGACCGCGATCGTCGCCTGGGTGACGGTGCGGCCGCATATTCCGGAGTTGCAGAATCTCGCCTGGCTGGGCCCCAGCGCCATGATGCCCCTGGCGATCAAGCTGCTGAAGTCACTGATCTGGGCGGTGCTGATCCTGCTGGTCGCCACCGCCGCCTTCGACTGGTTCTTCCAGCGCATACGCTTCGCCCAGCGCATGCGCATGTCCAAAGAAGAAGTGAAGGAGGAACACAAGCAGACGGACGGCGACCCGCACGTCAAGGCTCGCCAGCGCCAGATCCGCATGCAGCAGTCGCGCCGACGCATGATGCAGAACGTCCCAAAGGCGACGGTCGTGGTGATGAACCCGACCCACTACGCCGTGGCGCTGCGCTACGAGCCCGGAGAGACCGCCGCGCCGATATGCGTCGCCAAGGGTGTGGACGAACTGGCGCTGAAGATCCGCGGCGTGGCCGAGGAGCACGGCGTGACGGTGGTGGAGGATCCGCCCCTGGCCCGCTCGCTCTACGCCAGCGTCGAGGTGGACGACGAAATCCCGCCCGAGCAGTTCGAGGCCGTGGCCAAGATCATCAGCTTCATCCTGAACAAGGGCAAGAAGAGCGGGCAGCGCGCGCGACCGCTTTAAACGCGTATCCTGTAATTTGTCACATGGCTGATTCGCCTCAGGATTTCAGGAAACGGCCCCATGTCTGAGAAGACCGAAAAGGCGACGCGCAAACGGCGCTTCGACCCCCTGGTCATCATGGCCGGAGCGTTCTTCGCTCTGGCTGTCGGCTTCGCCGCCGTGCCGGCGATGAAGGCTGGGCCTGCGACCCTCGCCGGCCTGCTGTTGCTTGCCGGTCTGATCGGCGTGGCCTGCCTGGGCCTCGTCGCGTTCCGCAGCTCCGCGCAGCCGGTTACCGACGTCGAGGGCGAGGCGTTCCTGGAAGCCCTGCCGGAAGCCGCCGCAACGGCGGCGCCGGACGGCCGCATCCTCAGCGCCAATCTGGCCTGGCGCACGGGTCTTGGCGAATCCCGCCGCCTGCCGCGCAACGGCGCGGCGTCCGGCCTTTTCACCGCCCTGGTCAAGGCGCGGCGGGGCGAAGCCGCCAAAGCCACGCTGCGCATCGACGGCGTGGATCGTCCCGCCTCCGTTTCTCCGCTGGGACGTGGCCGCTTCCTGATCCGCCTGCAGGAGCAACCCGCCGAGCAGCTTCGCCTGCCGGTCGAGACCGTGCAGGCGCCGGCGGCGGCCGCCGCCCTGTTCGCCATGCCGGAGCCGGCGCAGACTGGTCCCGCCTCACTGGACGCCCTGGCCGCCTCGTCGCCCTTCGGCGCGGCTCTGCTGGAAGGCTCCGATGTGTTCGGCGCAAAGATCGTCGAGGCCAACGGCGCCCTGGCCGCTATGACCGGCGGCAAGGCGGTGGAAGGCGTGACCTTCGGCGACCTGATCGACAAGAACAGCCACCTGGACGCCGCGCTTGGCGTGGCCGAGGGCCGCGCCGGTCCGGTCGAGGTGCGCCTGGCGCACGACCCTGCGCGGATCGCTCACCTCTATATGGCCCGTATCGGCAAGCGCCTCACCGCCTATCTGGTGGATGTCTCCGAGCAGAAGCAGATGGAGCTTCAGCTCGCCCAGTCGCAGAAGATGCAGGCGATCGGCCAGCTGGCCGGCGGCGTGGCGCACGACTTCAACAACCTGCTGACCGCCATCCAACTTCGCCTGGACGAACTTCTGCACCGCCACCCGGTGGGCGACCCCTCTTATGAAGGCCTGAACGAGATCCGCCAGACGGGCGTTCGCGCCGCAGACCTGGTGCGCAAGCTGCTGGCCTTCTCGCGCAAGCAGACCGTCCAGCGTGAGACGCTCGATCTGGGCGAGCTGATCAGCGAGTTCGAGGTGCTGCTGCGCCGACTGTTGCGCGAGGACGTGAAGCTGGTCACCGACTACGGCCGCGACCTGCCCAAGGTCCGCGCCGACAAGAGCCAGCTCGAAACCGCTGTGATGAACCTCGCCGTCAACGCCCGCGACGCCGTTCGCGCGGCCAAGGGCGGCGGTCTGGTCAAGATCCGCACCGCCCGCCTGGGCCACGCCGAGGCGGTGAAGCTCGGCTACAACGGCCCGCCCGCCGAACTGGCGCTGATCGAGGTTTCGGACGACGGTCCGGGCATCCCGCGCGAAGTGATGGGCAAGATCTTCGACCCGTTCTTCACCACCAAGCCGGTGGGCGAGGGGACAGGGCTGGGCCTGGCCACCGTCTACGGCATCGTCAAGCAGTCGGACGGCTGGATCCACGTGGAGTCCAAGGCCGGCTCGGGTGCGGCGTTCCGCATCTTCCTTCCGGTTTTCCATGCGCCGGAGATGGCCGCCGCGCCCGCTCCAGTGGAGCCGGTGAAGACCCGTACCGTGGCGCGCGACCTGTCCGGCGCCGGCCGCATCCTGTTCGTTGAGGACGAGGACGCCGTGCGCGGCGTCGCCGCGCGCCTGCTGCGCGCCCGGGGTTACGAGGTGATCGAGGCGGCCGACGGCGAGGAGGCCCTGGTCCTGGCGGAGGAGAACGCCGGCTCGATCGACCTGCTGATCTCCGATGTCATCATGCCGGGCATGGATGGGCCGACGCTTCTCAAGAAGGCGCGGGGCTATCTTGGCGCCGCGCCGGTGATGTTCATCTCCGGCTACGCAGAAGCGGAGTTTTCCGACCTTCTCGAAGGCGAGACGGGCGTGACGTTCCTGCCCAAGCCACTGGACATTAAGGTCCTGGCGGAGCGGGTGAAGCAGCAGCTCCAGGCGGCTTGATTCTTCTCGGCTCGCTGAAGCGCGGCTCGCCAGGCCATGGCGAGACCTCTGTCATCGGGGCTGTTCGAGGTGTTTATTACGCGGAATTAATACCTCTCCCCTCGACGACGGACAGGTAAGTGGTACCGCTTCCGTCCTCGATAAAACGATAGGGAGAGCGGATCGTGCAAAGCCGCCGCCAATTGCTTCAATTCACCGCCATCGCCGGCCTCGTCGCCGTCGCGCCCCGCATGGCCATGGCCGCCGCCTCGCCCGAGGCGGCCAAGATGAACGCCATGTTCGACGCCTTCATGAAGGAGCAGCTCGAACGCTTCCCCGAGTACTCGTCGTACCTGGGCCTGGACAAGGGACCGATGGCGGCGCTGAAGAGCCGCATCAGCGACCTGTCGCCCGCCGCCCAGCGCGAGGACGCCCTTCAGAACGCCGAGCGCCTGAAGCGTCTGCGCACCATCGACCGCGCGAAGCTCACCGGCATGGATGTCGTCAACTACGACACCGTCGAGTTCACCTTGGCGGTGGCGGACGAAGTGTCCAAGTCCAGCCCCGCCCTGCGCGGCCAGGGTTCAGTCTACGTGCTCAGCCAGCTGAGCGGTCTGTACCAGCAGGCGCCGGACTTCATGGACAACATGCACTCCATCGAGAACGCCGCCGACGCGGAGGCGTATCTGTCGCGCTTGTCCGCCCTGGGCAAAGCGCTCGATCAGGAGCTCGAGGTCGCTGTTCATGACGAAAAGCTGGGCATCACCCCGCCCGATTTCGTCATCGACAAGGCGCTGGTGCAGATGAAATCTCTGCGCGACCAGCCTCTGGAGAAGGCGACCCTGGTCGAATCCATCGTGCGCCGCACGAAGGAAAAGGGCCTGTCGCCCGAGTACGGCCAGCGCGCGGCCAAGATCTATACCGACAGCGTGCTGCCGGCCCTCGGCCGCCAGATCGCCCACATGGAGCGCCTGCGCAAGACGGCGCGCCACGACGCCGGCATCGGCAAGCTTCCGAACGGACCGGCGATCTACGCCGCCTCGCTGAAGAGCTACACCACCTCCAACCTGACGCCGGACGAGATCCACCAACTGGGCCTCGACCTGGTGGCGAAGCTGTCGGCGCAGACCGATACGCTTATGCGCAGCCAGGGCCTGACCCAGGGCACGGTGGGCGAGCGCTTCCGGTCGCTCTATGACGATCCCAAGCAGCACTATCCGAACACCGACGAGGGCAAGGTCCAGCTCATCAACGACCTGAACGCCCAGATCAAGGTCATCGAGAAGAAGCTGCCGGCCTATTTCGGCCAACTGCCCAAGGCTCCGGTGGAGGTCCGCCGCGTGCCGCCCGCCATCGAGGCCGGCGCTCCGGGCGGCTCCTACAACTCGCCGCCGCTCGATAACTCGCGCCCCGGCATCTACTGGATCAACCTGGTGAACACGGCCGCCCAGCCGCGCTTCACCCTGCCGACCCTGACCTATCACGAGGCGCTGCCGGGCCATCACCTGCAGCTCGCTCTTAGCGGCGAAAGCCAGGGCATTCCGCTGATCCGCAAGGCCATCGGTTTCTCCGGATACTCCGAGGGCTGGGGTCTCTACGCCGAGGAACTGGCGGTCGAGATGGGCATGTACGACACCGACAAGATGGGGCAGATCGGCATGCTGCACGACGCTCTGTTCCGCGCCGTGCGCCTCGTCGTCGATACCGGCCTGCACCACAAGGGCTGGAGCCGCGAAGAGGCGATCAAGTACTACGTCGCCCAGATCGGCGACGAGGAAGGCGCGGCCACCCGCGAGGTCGAACGCTATTGCGTCTGGCCCGGTCAGGCCTGCAGCTACATGGTCGGAAAGATCACCTGGATGCGTCTGCGCGAGAAGGCCAAGGCCGCTCTTGGACCAATGTTCGACATCCGCAAGTTCCACGACGCCGGCCTGCTCGCCGGGGGCACGCCCCTGACCACGCTGGAGAACGTCATCGACAGCTACATCGCGTCCGCCAAGGCGGCGTAGGAGAGGGGTGGATCATGGATCGTAGACAACTGCTTTTGGGGGCGCTTGCGAGCGCCCTCGCCACACCGGCGCTCGCCCAGGCGCAGGCCGGGTCGGAAGCGGCGAAGATGAACGCCCTTTTCGACCGCATCATGCAGGAGACCCTGCAGCGCTATCCGGAGTACGCCACCTCGCTGGGCCTCGATAAGGGCGCGATGGCCGGCCTCAAGAGCCGACTGGGCGAGGTCTCGCTGCAAGCGCTGGCCAAGGACAAGGCCGACAACAGCCGCTACGTCACGGAGCTGAAGGCCATCGACCGCTCCAAGCTGTCGGGCATGGACGTCATCAACTATGACACCGTGCTCTTCACGCTTGAGACTTCGGACAAGGGCAACAAGGCCTTCAACTACGGCAACAGCGCTTCCGGCGCGCCGTACGTGCTCAGCCAGCTGACCGGCTCGTATCAGCAGACGCCGGATTTCCTCGACACCCAGCACGGCATCGAGACGGCGGCCGACGCCGAAGCCTACCTTTCGCGCCTGTCGGCCTTCGCCAAGGTCTTGGATGGGGAGGTCGAGATCGCCCGCCACGACGTCGGCATCGGCGTGATCCCGCCCGACTTCGCCATCGACCGCGCCCTGACTACCATGCGCAACATCCATGGGGAGCCGGCGTCGAAGTCGTCGCTGGTCCAGTCGGTGGTCCGCCGCACCAAGGCAAAGACTATCGCCGGCGATTGGGAAGCCCGCGCGACAAAGATCTATGAGGCCGAAGTCCTGCCGGCCCTGGGCCGCCAGATCGCCTTCATGGAGGATATCCGCAAGTCGGCCGTCCACGACGCCGGCGTGTGGCGTCTACCCAAGGGCGGCGAGTACTACACCGTCTCCCTGCTGAACTACACGACCGCGACCATCACCCCCGACGAGATTCACGCCACGGGCCTGCGCCTTGTGGACAGCATCTCCAAGGAGATGGACGCGATCTTCAAGTCGCAGGGCATGAGCGAAGGCTCGGTGGGCGCGCGCCTGCAGCAGCTGTCCAAGCGCCCCGACCAGCTCTACGCCGACACCGACGAGGCGAAGGTCGAGCTGATCAACGACCTGAACAAGCTGGTGAAGGAGATCGAGGTCAAGCTGGCCCCGTACTTCGGCCAGCTGCCCAAGGCGCCGCTGGAGATTCGCCGCGTGCCCAAGTCCATCGAGGCGGGGGCTCCGGGCGGCTACTACAACATCCCGACCCTGGATGGCTCGCGTCCGGGCATCTACTGGATCAATCTGCGCAACAGCGCCGAGAACCCCAAGTTCGGCCTCAAGACCCTGACCTATCACGAGGGGATTCCGGGCCACCACCTGCAGCTGGCGCTGAACAACGAGAGCCAGGGCATTCCGTTGATCCGCAAGGCCATCGGCTTCTCTGGCTATTCCGAGGGTTGGGCGCTCTATTCCGAAGAGCTGGCCGTCGAGATGGGCATGTACAAGGACGACCCGTTCGGCCACGTCGGCCAGCTTCAGGCCGCCCTGTTCCGCGCCGTCCGTCTCGTGGTGGACAGCGGCATGCACCACAAGAAGTGGAGCCGAGAACAGGCGGTGAAGTACTTCGTGGATCACCTGGGCCAGGAAGAGGCCACGGCGATCACCGAGATCGAGCGCTACTGCGTGTGGCCGGGTCAGGCCTGCAGCTACATGGTGGGCAAGCTCACCTGGCTGCGCCTGCGCGACAAGGCCCGCACGAGCCTCGGCGCCAAGTTCGACTACCGCAAGTTCCACGATGTCGGCCTGCTGTCCGGCGGCACGCCGCTGACGGTGCTGGAGAACGCCATCGACGGCTATATCGCCGGCGCCAAGTCGGCCTGACGATAGGGTCGCTCCGCCGGTCCGGCCTGTGCTGGCCGGCGGTACGCCCGCTATCCGCATTCACTCAAAATCAGACCGGCGCCGTCGCGGGCTCGTGACGCCGATGAAATCAAACTGGCCGGGCGTGCTGCTAAGCAAGCCGTCCGTCCGCGTGACCAAATGGGGAGAGTATCTGATGGATCGTCGCGCCTTTCTGACCAGTGCCGCCGCAACCGCCTTCGCCGGCCCGGCCCTGGCCCAGGCTTCATCCTCGGGCGAAGCGGCCAAGATGAACGCGCTCTTCGACCGGATCATGCAGGAGCGGTTCCAGAACTCTCCGGGCTTCGCCACGCGCCTGGGTCTGGACAAAGGCCCGATGGCCGATCTGAAGGGCAAGCTGAACGAGATTTCGCTGGCCGCCCGCGCCCGCAATAAGGCCCGCGTCACCCGCGAACTGGCGGATCTTCGCGCCATCGACCGCAAGGCTCTCAGCGGCATGGACGCGGTGAACTACGACACCATCGAGTTCACCCTGGCGGTCGACGCAGACGGCTACAGCAAGTTCAACTACGGCGCGGACTCGGCCGGCGAGCCCTATGTGCTCAGCCAGCTGACCGGCTCCTACCAGCAGACGCCGGACTTCCTCGACACCCAGCATTCCATCGAGACCGCCGCCGACGCCGAGGCCTATCTGTCGCGTTTGCAGGCCTTCGCCCGCAACCTCGACGGTGAGCTGGAGATCGCGCGCCACGACCTGGGTCTGGGTGTCCTGCCGCCTGACTTCGCCATCGACCGCACCCTGGCCTCCATGGGCCAGATCGCCGGGGAGGGGGCCGACAAGTCGGTGCTCGTCCAGTCGGTGGTGCGTCGCACGGCGGCCAAGAACCTGGCCGGCGACTGGTCGGCCCGTGCGACTAAAATCTATGAGGGCGAAGTTGTCCCGGCCCTTAATCGCCAGATCGAATTCCTGAAGGCGAACCGCGCCCAGGCGGTGCACGACGCGGGCTGCTGGCGCCTTCCGAAGGGCGACGAGTACTACGCCGTCTCCCTGAAGGGCGCGACGACCTCGGGCATCACGCCCGAGGACGTCCACCAGACGGGCCTTGAGCTGGTGAAGAGCATCTCGGCTGAGATCGATGTGCTGCTGAAGGGTCAGGGCATGACCCAAGGCTCGGTCGGCGAGCGCCTGAAGGCCTTGGGCGACGATCCCAAGCAGCACTATCCGAACACCGACGAGGGCAAGGAACAACTGCTGGCCATGCTGAACGGCAAGGTCGAGGAGATCCGCGGCAAGCTGCCGCCGTACTTCGGCCAACTGCCCAAGGCTCCGGTGGAGATCCGCCGCGTGCCCAAGACGATCGAGGCCGGCGCTCCGCGCGGCTACTACAACTCGCCCACCCTCGATGGCTCGCGTCCCGGCATCTACTGGATCAACCTGCGCAATACGGCCGAGTCGCCGACCTTCACCCTGACCTCGCTGACCTATCACGAGAGCATTCCGGGCCATCACCTGCAGCTGGCCCTCAGCAACGAGAGCGACGCCATCCCCCTTATTCGCAAGGCCACCGGCTTCTCCGGCTACTCGGAGGGCTGGGCGCTCTATTCGGAACAGCTGGCGGTCGAGATGGGCATGTATGAAAAGGACCCGCTCGGTCACGTCGGCCAACTTCAGGGCGCCCTGTTCCGCGCCGTCCGCATGGTCGTCGACAGCGGCATGCACCACAAGCGCTGGAGCCGCGAGCAGGCGGTGAAGTACTTCGTCGATACCCTGGGCTGGACCCAGGCGCGCGGGATCACAGAGATCGAGCGCTATTCCGTGTGGCCTGGACAGGCGTCCAGCTACATGGTCGGCAAGATCGTCTGGCTGCGTACGCGCGAGAAGGCCAAGGCCGCCCTCGGATCGAAGTTCGACCTGAAGGCCTTCCACAACGCCGGCCTGCTGTCGGGCAGCACGCCGCTGACGGTGCTGGAGACCGCCGTCGACAACTACATCGCCGCGGCGAAGACCGCGTAAGACCCAAGCCTACCCAAGGGGGACACCACATGGACCGCAGAACTTTCCTCGCCACGGCGGCTGCGTCGGCCGTCGCCGCGCCGGCCTTCGCACAAGCCAAGGGGGGCGCTGAAGACCAGCGTCTCCATGCGATGCTCGACAAGTTCTTCTACGACGGCATCGACAAGAGCCCGACCCGCGCCACCTCGCTGGGTCTGGACAAGGGCGCCCGCGCGCACCTGAAGAGCGAGCTCGGCGACGCCTCGCTGGCCGACCGCGCCCGCCGTCTGGCGGACGCCAAGCAGCGCCTGGTCGACCTGAAGACGATCAACCGCGCCGCGCTCAGCCCCTCGGCGGCCATCGACTACGATGTCGTCGCGTATCAGAACGAAGTCTCGGTCACGGCTCTGAGCCGCGTGAAGTTCGGCGAGGGCGGCAACGGCGGCTACTCGCCCTACGCGCTCGATCAACGCTCAGGCGCCTACCAGTCGGTCCCTGACTTCCTCGACAACCAGCATGGTATCGCCAACACCGCGGACGCGGACGCCTATGTCGCCCGGGTGAAGGCCTTCGCCAAGGTCCTCGATCAGGAAACCGAGCGGATGAACGCGGAGGCGGCGATGGGCGTCATCGCGCCCAACTTCATCCTCGCCACCACCCTGGACCAGATGCACGCCCTGCGTGGCCAGGCGACCACAGACACGGTGCTGGTGAAGTCCATCACCCGCCGGGCCAAGGCCGCCGGACTGACCGCCGACTACGGCGCCCAGGTCGCTGGCGTGGTGGACGCCCAGGTCTGGCCGGCGCTGGATCGCCAGATCGCGGCGGTCGAGGCCCTGCGCGCCAAGGCCACCGACAAGGCCGGCGCCTGGACCCTGCCGGCGGACCCCGGCTACTACGCCGGCGCCGTGGCGGCGGCCACGACCACCAACATGACCCCCGAAGAGGTTCACCAACTGGGCCTCAGCCAGGCGGCCGAGATCACCGCCCGCATGGACGTGCTGCTGAAGGGCATGGGCCTGACCCAGGGCTCGGTCGCCGACCGCATGACCGAGCTCGGCAAGCGCCCCGATCAGCTCTATCCGAACACCGACGCCGGCAAGGAAGAGATGATCAAGGTCCTGAACGCCCAGATCGCGGCGCTCGACCCGCGTCTGCCGGAGGTGTTCGGCCGCCTGCCCAAGACCAAGGTCGAGGTGCGCCGCGTGCCGGTGAACATCCAGGATGGCGCGTCCAACGGCTACTACCAGCGTCCGACCCTGGACGGCTCGCGTCCGGGCGCCTTCTACATTAACCTGAAGGACAGCGCTGACTGGCCGAAGTTCAGCCTGGCGACCCTGACCTATCACGAAGCCAGCCCGGGCCATCACCTGCAGATCGGCTTGCAGATGGAGAACGCCGACGTGCCGCTGATCCGGCGCACCGGCGGGTTCTCCGCCTTTTCGGAAGGCTGGGCGCTCTACGCCGAGCAGCTCGCCTATGAGATGGACGTCTACAAGGGCGATCCGAACGGCGAGCTCGGCTACTGGCAGTCGCTGCTGTTCCGCGCCATCCGCCTGGTGGTCGACACCGGCATCCATCACAAGCGCTGGACCCGTGATCAGGCCACGGCCTACATGGTCGGCGCCACCGGCTACACCCATGGCCGCGTTCAGCGCGAGATCGACCGCTACTGCGTGTGGCCGGGTCAGGCGCTCAGCTACAAGGTCGGCCACACCCAATGGGCGCGCCTGCGCGAAGGGGCCAAGGCCAAGCTGGGTACGAAGTTCGACATCCGCCAGTTCCACGACGCGGCCCTGCTGTCGGGGCCGATGCCGCTGACGGTGCTTGAGAAGCAGATCAACGCCTACGTCACCCGCACGGCCTGAGGCCGCCGGACGATCAGGCCAGTCTGAGCAAGGGCGGCGCCACCGGCGCCGCCCTTCGCATTTGCGGCGTCTCGGGGCGCTCGGTGGGGCGGCCGTAGAGATAGCCCTGAGCGAAGTCTACGCCGGCATAGCGCGCGGCCTCCTCGACGCCTGTGTTCTCGACCATGGCGGCGACGGTCCGCAGGCCCAGTTCGCTGAAGGCCTGCACCAGATGGCGCACCAGGGCCGCTTCCTCGCGTCCGCCGGTCAGCTCGCGCACATAGCGGCCGTCGATCTTGGCCAGATCCAGCTGCAGGCGCTGCAGGTGGGCCATGGAGTCCGCTCCGGCCCCGAAATCGCCGAGGCAAACCAGCGACCCCATGCCGCGCAGGGCCTGGGCGTAGCGGTCGGCCAGCACCATGTCGCCGATGGTGTTGCTCTCGGTCAGTTCGAAGATCAGGCGTCCGCGCGCGCTTTCGTGCCTGCGCAGCAGCCGCTCGACGTGCTGGGCGTAAGTCTCGTCGCACAGGGTGCGGCCGGTCACCTTCACCGCCAGACGCAGGGTGGGAACATCCGAGGCCAGGCGGCGGACCGCCTGTTCGACCACCGCGTGATCCAGCTCCTCCATCAGGTCGAACGCCTGGGCGGTGCGGATCATCTGCAAAGGATCGGCGCCGTTGTCGAACCGGGCCAGCACCTCGTGATGATGGACGGTGTCGTCGGCCAGGCGGACGACCGGCTGGAAAGCGAAGTTGAAGCGGCGCTGACTGACTGCCGCCGCCAGGGCCTCCGCCCGGGCCAGGGCGCGATGCATGGCTCGGGTGTTCTGCGAGGCGGCGGCCTGGACCAGGGGCTCCACCACCTCCATGGGCGCCCCCCCGACCGGGGGCGGAGGCATGATGTCAGGCGGCAGATCGGCCATCGAGGCGGACCGCGGCGGAGCGACCGGAGCCTGAACTTCGACCGGCGCCGGGGCCAGGGGGCGCGGCGCGGCGGAGACCACCGGCGGCGGGGCGTAGGGCGCGACGTTCACCGGTCCGGTCTCGAAGCGCGGCAAGGCGGGCGCCGCGGTCAGGGCGCAGCAGATGCGGCCGGCGTTTTCCGCGAGGCGTCGGGCCGACAGGCTGACGGGACTATGCGGGTCGTGCGCGGGGGCCAGGATGATCGGGCCATGTCGTGCGCCGTCGGCCAGGCTCAGCAACAGCTGGTGCAGGCGTTCCCACTCCTGCGGGGCCAGCAGATCATGCAAAAGCATGCCCGTGATGGGCGCCCCGTGGCCGAACAGCTCATGCTCAGCCCCCGCCACGAACGTGATGCGTCCGTAGTCGTCCAGCTCCAGCAGGAGGTCGGAACTGGCGAAGGCCAGTCCGAGCAGGCGATAGGGATCGAGGGTCAAGGCGCGCGAGAGGTCCGAATCTGAGCCTCGAGCGTGCACGGCTATGGTTAAGCAGGTGTTGTCACGCCCGGCGTCAGGTCGTCGCGGGCGGTAACCATGCAACGGTATGCACGTTGCAAATCCTCACGCTTTTTGATGCATAGAGAACACCATGGATCCGGCATCATTCGCGGCGAAATTCGACCTCGTGCTGAAGGCGCTCAGCCTCAGCCGCGGCCGCCTCGCAGCCGACCTGGGGGTCGATAAGTCGGCGGTCAGCCGATGGGGCTCCGGCGTGGTGGCGCCGTCCGCTCATAACCTGATGCTGCTGACCGGTCTGGTGGCGTCCCGCAAGGAAGGCTTCACCCTGCTCGACTGGGAGCGGGACCTCGACAGCCTGGCCGCCCTGATGGGGGTCGAGCCGCCCTCGGGGAGCGGCTCCGCCGCGGCCGCAGCCATGGGCGGCGGCTCGTCGATTATGCCGTTGTTCCCCCAGATGCCGTTCGGGATCGAGGAGGCCTCGCGCCGGGAGATCGAACGCAAGGGCGCGTCCTACGAGGGCATCTGGCGCATCACCCGTCCGTCCTCGACCCAGCCGGGGATGTACGTGAAGGAGCACATGATGATCCGGCGGGAGGGCGAAGGTCTCGCCCTTCGGATCGTCGGCGGCGCGCACGAGACACGCGGCCATATCCTCATCCTGCAGGGGCAACTCTATGGCGTGGCCGCCGACGCCCATGACGACTCGCTGCTGTTCGCGGTGTTCAACGGGGCCAGCGCCCCCAAGGTGGAGCGCATCGAAGGCGTGATGGGCAGCGTCTCCGCGGACGCCGCCGCCGTCGCCACCTCCATGGCCGCCATCTGCGAGCGGATGAGCGACCTGACCGACGATCCGCAGGCCGATACGGTCAGGTTCGAGGCGCTCAAGAGCCTGCCGATCATGTTCGCGCCGGATGACGTGCCGGCGGCCATGCGGTTGAAGCTGAAGTCGCCTCTGCGCTGCATCGAACCTGATCGCGAGGCCATGACCGAGTCGGCCCTCATGCCGCCGCCCATGCCCCCGCCGGCTGCGGCCGGCGAGGCCGATCCGACCCAATTTCGCTTTGACTGGAATGACTTGTGCCACTTCCTGGCCGTAGCGCGCAGCGGATCGACCCTGGGCGCCGCCAAGCAGCTGCGTGTCAGCCAGCCCACGGTGGTGCGCCGTATCGCCACCCTGGAGGAGGCCCTGGGTTCGGCTCTCTTCGAGCGTCGGCCCACGGGCTACGAACTGACGGAAGTCGGCCGCGAGCTTCGCCCTCACGCCGAGAAGGTCGAAGCGGCGGTCATGGGCTTCGGTTACGCCAGCGCGGCGGCGGCCCGGGTCCAGACGCAGGTGATCCGCGTCACCGCGCCCGAGAACATGGCCAATCTGGTCATCCCGGCGATCATGCACGAGTTCCACCGCAGCCATCCCAGCGTGCAGGTCCAGTTGATCACCGACGACCGCCGGCTTGACCTCAACAAGGGTGAGGCCGATGTGGCCCTGCGCGCGGGTTCGACACCTGACGATCCGACGTTGATCGCCCGGCGCCTGCCGGACCTTGCCTGGGGCGTTTATTGCAGCCCGGTCTACGCCGCCCAGCATGGCGTGCCCACCAATGCCGAGGAGGTCGCCGGCCATCTGCTGGTGGGCGGGGAGGGGATCATCTCCGCCCTGCCGGGGCTGCGCTGGCTGGACCAAATCGCGCCGAGCGGTCAGGTGGTCTGGCGCTGCAACACGCTCACCAACCTCTGCACGGCCATCGCCGGCGGACTGGGCGTTTCAGTGCTACCCAGCCTGGCCGGCACGCAGGCGGGCCTTGTCCGCTGCTTCCCGGTTGCGGAACTGAGCGCCGAGCTTTGGCTGGTCACTCGCGCCGAGCTGCGCGGGATGCCACACGTGCGCGCCTTCATGGATTGCCTCGCCAACCACATGCGCCGCCTGCGACCTCTGCTCAGCGGCGAGGGCGGGGGTGAACTGGACGCCACGGCCGTCTCGGCGGTCTGAGGGTCAAGCTGCGCTATTCAATTTTGAATAGCGGTTGTGCAGGACTGTTGATTGATCGGCGTTCGCCGCGCTTCTAGATGAGCGGCCCCGGAATTGTGGGCGCATCCGGCGCCCGACTGGCGCCGACATGAAACTTTACTACGACCCCCTATCGACCGAGTCGCGAGCCGTGCTGCTGTTCGCGCACGAGCACCGCGTGAAGTTCGACGAGGAGATCGTTAGCCTCTGGGACGGCGCGCACCTGTCCGAAGCCTTCGCCGGCATAAATCCGAGTCGCTCGGTTCCGATGCTGGTGGACCGCAACCTGCGTCTGGCCGAGCCGACGGCGATCCTGCAGTACCTGGCCGAACTGACGGGGTCGCAGACCTATCCGCACGCCTTCCATCCGCGCATGCGCGTCAATGAGCGGATGGCGTGGTTCGCCGCCGGCTTCGCCCGCGATTTCCTGCATGGCTTCATTTACCCGCAGATGTTTCCGGCGCGCCGCTACGCCCTGGCCGAACACCAGACCGCCCTGCGCCGTCATCTTGCCGCCTCCCATCGCTGGCTGTGTGTCCTGGATCGCTACATCCTTGGCGGCTCGCCCTACGTCTGTGGCGAGGAGCTGACCATCGCCGACTATCTGGGGGCGACCTATGTGGCCGTGGGCGATTGGGTCGGCTTCAGCCTGGCCGACTATCCCAATGTCGCCGCCTGGCTGGAGCGCATGCGGTCGCTGCAGGCCTGGTCCAAATCACATCATGAATTCGAAGCCGGTCTCATCACGCGCTGGTCGCCGGAGATCGCCGAACGCCTCGCCGGGACGCGGGCGGATCTGATTTCAGATCCCGTCTGAAGACCGGCGGCCCGACGCCTCCCCTAAGGCGTCGGGCACGCCCTTTCTCGCCTGCGTCACTTTCGGTCGTAGTGACCCGCGCCACCGAAAAAGAACATCTTGCGAACAAAGAACAAACCATGCACATTCGCCACCAAGAGAGCCGGCGCTGCGGGGAGATTGCGGCAGGGCCGGTCGGGTTGGCGGAATCATGGAATAAGGGACGCCTAGATGAACCAAGCGGCGTTGAGGCTCGTGGCACGCGAAGAAGGCGATAAGCAAAAAGCACTTGAGGCCGCCCTGGCTCAGATTGACCGGGCGTTCGGCAAGGGCTCGGTGATGAAGCTCGGCGATAAGGGCAAGGTGGAGATGGAGTCGGTGTCGACCGGCTCGCTCGGTCTTGATATCGCCCTGGGCATCGGCGGTCTGCCCAAGGGGCGGATCATCGAAATCTACGGTCCCGAAAGCTCGGGCAAGACGACCCTGGCCCTGCACGTGGTGGCGGAAGTCCAGAAGGCTGGCGGCACCGCCGCCTTCGTCGACGCCGAGCACGCGCTGGATCCGTCTTACGCTCACAAGCTGAAGGTGAATCTGGACGAACTGCTGGTTTCGCAGCCGGACACCGGAGAGCAGGCCCTCGAAATCACCGACACCCTGGTGCGTTCCGGCGCGGTGGACGTGATCGTGGTCGACTCGGTGGCGGCCCTGACGCCGCGCGCCGAAATCGAGGGCGAGATGGGCGACAGCCTGCCGGGCCTCCAGGCCCGTCTGATGAGCCAGGCCCTGCGCAAGCTCACCGCCTCGATCAACAAGGCCAAGACCCTGGTGATCTTCATCAACCAGATCCGCCACAAGATCGGCGTCATGTACGGCTCGCCTGAGACGACCACGGGCGGAAACGCCCTGAAGTTCTACGCCTCCGTCCGCCTGGACATCCGTCGCACCGGCTCGGTGAAGGTCCGTGACGAGATCATCGGCAACAACGTCCGCGTGAAGGTGGTCAAGAACAAGGTCGCCCCGCCGTTCCGTGAGGTCGAATTCGACATCATGTACGGCGAAGGGATCTCCAAGCTGGGCGAGATCATCGATCTGGGCGTGAAGGCCGGGATCGTCGAGAAGTCCGGCTCCTGGTTCTCCTACAGCAGCCAGCGGATCGGGCAGGGGCGCGACAATGTGCGCGAGTTCCTGAAGAACAACCCGGACATCGCCGCCAGCATTGAAAAGGCCGTTCGCGCTTCGTCCAGCAAGATCGAGGAAGAGCTGCTGGTCGGCGGGCCTGACGCCCAGGAAGACACCGAAGGCTGAAGTCCCGGCCGGGCTGATCCTTCAAAGGCTCTCGCGAGGCGGTCTTCACCCGCCGGCGACCCCGCCAAACCCTCCGGCGCGTGACCCCCACCCGCCGCCTCGCGAGCCGAGGACGTTCGGACCTGCGCCCCAAGCGCCGGACCGAGCGTCCTTTTTCGCGTCGAACGCCCGCGGCCGCTCACCGGCCATGCCACGAATTTCCTTGGGAGATCAGGCGCGCTTGGCTAAGGAGCGCTGCACTTCCTATCTCCGCATTTCGCGCTTTCCAGACCCCGGACGACCATGCCGAGCCTGAACGACATCCGCAGCACCTTCCTCGACTACTTCGGGAGCAACGACCACGCCGTGGTTCCGTCCGCTCCGCTGGTGCCGCAGAACGATCCGACCCTGCTGTTCGTCAATGCGGGCATGGTGCCGTTCAAGAACGCCTTCACCGGCGCCGAGACCCCGGTCGCGCCGCGCGCCACCTCGTCGCAGAAGTGCGTCCGCGCCGGCGGCAAGCACAACGACCTGGACAACGTCGGCTACACCGCGCGCCACCACACCTTCTTCGAAATGCTGGGGAACTTCTCCTTCGGCGACTACTTCAAGGAGCGTGCGATCACGCTCGCCTGGAACCTGCTGACCAAGGAGTACAAACTCCCGGTCGAGAAGCTCCTGGTCACAGTCTACGCCTCGGACGACGAGGCCGCAGACCTGTGGAAGAAGATCGCGGGCCTCGATGACCGCAAGATCATCCGCATCGGCACCTCGGACAACTTCTGGTCCATGGGCGACACCGGCCCATGCGGCCCTTGCTCGGAAATCTTCTTCGATCACGGCGATCACATCCCCGGTGGGCCTCCCGGGAGCCCGGACGAGGACGGCGACCGGTTCATCGAGATCTGGAACCTCGTCTTCATGCAGTTCGAGCAGCAGGCGGGCGGCGAACGCGTCAACCTGCCCAAGCCCTCGATCGACACCGGCATGGGCCTGGAGCGTATCGCCGCCGTCCTGCAGGGCGTGCACGACAACTACGACGTGGACCTGTTCAAGGCCCTGATCGCCGCCTCGGTCGAGGCGACCGGCGTGAAGGCCGAGGGCGAATGCCAGGCCAGCCACCGGGTCATCGCCGATCACCTGCGTTCGTCCTCGTTCCTGCTGGCCGACGGCGTGTCGCCCTCGAACGAAGGCCGCGGCTACGTTCTGCGCCGCATCATGCGCCGCGCCATGCGCCACGCCTATCTGCTGGGCGCGCAGGAGCCGCTGATGCACCGCCTGGCTCCGACCCTGATCGAGCAGATGGGCGGCGCCTATCCGGAGCTACGCCGCGCCGAGGCGCTGATCACCGAGACCCTGCGCCAGGAGGAAGAGCGCTTCCGCCGCACCCTGGGCCGCGGCATGACCCTGCTGGACGAGGCGACCGCCGACCTCGCCGACGGCGGCGTGCTGTCGGGCGACGTGGCGTTCAAGCTCTACGACACCTACGGCTTCCCTCTCGACCTGACCCAGGACGCCGTGCGCGCCAAGGGTCTGACCGTCGACACCGAAGCCTTCGACACCGCCATGGACAAGCAGCGCCAGATGGCGCGCGAGAACTGGACCGGCTCGGGCCAGCAAGGCACCGGCGCCGAGTGGTTCGCCGTAAAGGAGCGTTACGGCGCCACCGACTTCGTCGGCTACGATGTCACCGAAGCGACCGGCGTGGTGAAGGCGATCGTGGCCGAGGGCGCCGAGGTCCAGGCCGCTTCGGCGGGCCAGACCGTGCAGGTCGTCCTCGACCGCACCCCGTTCTATGCCGAAAGCGGCGGCCAGGCTGGCGACCAGGGCGTCATCGACGCCAACGGCGCCGCCAGCCGCGTGCTCGACACCCAGAAGCAGGCCGGCGAACTGCACGTCCACACTGTCGAACTCACTGGTCCGCTGGCCGTGGGCGACAAGGTGGTGGCCTCGGTCGACGCCGAGCGTCGCCACACCACCCGATCCAACCACTCGGCGGCGCACCTGGTGCACGCCGCCCTGCACCATGTGCTGGGCGCCCATGTCGCCCAGAAAGGCCAGCTGGTCGACGGCGACCGCATGCGCTTCGACTTCAGCCACGGCGGCCCGCTGACGCCCGACGAGATCGAGCGCATCGAGGCCGAGGTAAACGCGGTCATTCGTCAGAACGCCCCCGCCAAGATCGAGGTGATGGCCCCGCAGGAAGCTATCGAGGCTGGGGCCGTCGCCCTGTTCGGCGAGAAGTATGGCGACAGCGTCCGCGTCCTGACCCTGGGCCAGGCGCTCACGGGCGAGGACAAGGGCTATTCGGTCGAACTGTGCGGCGGCACCCACGTGGCCCGCACCGGCGACATCGCTCTGTTCAAGATCGTCTCGGAGCAGGGCGTCGCCGCCGGCGTCCGCCGCATCGAGGCCCTGACCGGCGAGGCGGCCCGACGCTTCCTGCTGGATCAGGCCGGCGTGGCCAAGGGGCTGGCCGAGCAATTCAAGGTTCCGGTCGAGGGCGTCGCCGCCCGTGTCGAGGGCCTGATCGCCGACCGCAAGCGTCTGGAGAAGGAGCTGGCCGAGGCCAAGAAGGCCCTGGCCCTTGGCGGCGGTTCGGGCGGCGCGTCCGGTCCCGAAGACGTCGCCGGCACGGCCTTCATCGGCCGTGTGCTGGACGGCGTCGGCGGCAAGGATCTGCGCGGCGTGGTCGAGGACTTCAAGAAGTCCATCGGCTCGGGCGTGGTCGCCCTGGTCGGCACGTCCGACGGCAAGGCCGCCGTGGCCGTGGCCGTGACCGCCGACCTGACCGGCAAGTTCAACGCGGCCGAGTTGGCCCGCGCCGCCGTGATCGCCATGGGCGGCCAGGGCGCGGGCGGCAAGCCGGACTTCGCGCAAGGCGGCGCCCCGGACGACTCCAGGGCCGCCGAGGGCGTGGCCGCGGTCAAGGCGGCGTTGGCCGGGTGAGCCGCGAACCGCGCGTCGGCTGCGGCATCGCCCTGCTGAAGGACGGCGCGATCCTGCTGATCCAGCGCCTGCGGGAGCCGGAGGCAGGCTGCTGGAGCCTGCCCGGCGGCAAGGTCGATTGGGGTGAGGCGGCGGAAACCGCCGCTGCGCGCGAACTCACCGAAGAGCTCGACGTGCGGGCGCAGGCTCTGTCCCTGCTCTGCATGGCCCAGATTATCGACCGCGGCGACGGCGAGCACTGGATCGCACCCGTCTATCTGGCCGAGAGCTTCGAGGGCGAGCCAAAGCTGCTGGAGCCGCACAAGCACGCTGGCTTTGGCTGGTTCGCCCTCGACGCCCTGCCGCAGCCTCTGGCCATCTCGACCCTGGCCGCCGCCCAGGCCCTCGCGGGGCGCTAGACCGCCGGGACCCCGGCGAAGATGCTGATCTTGTTGCCCACCGGGTCGCGCAGATAGGCGCCGTAGAAGCCCGATTGAGCTTCAGCGGGGCGGAAGCCCGGTTTTCCCTCGCAGCTGCCGCCGGCGTTCAGGCCCGCGGCGTGGGCCGCCTTCACCTGTTCCGGCGATTGGGCCTGATAGCCGATCATGATGCCGTTGCCCGGCCTGGCCGCCTCACCGTCGAAGGGCGGGCAGAGCGCCGTATGGCAGTCGGTGATATCCTTGCCCGGCCCGACCACGCCGTAACCGATCCAGCTGCCGCCCGCGAGCTTGCGCTCACTGCCGATGGCGGTCATCACCGCGTCGTAAAAGCGTCCGGACGCCTCGCTGTCGGCCACGCCGATCGTCACATATCCGATCATGCCCGTTCCTCCCAGGTAGATAGCGGAAACCTATCACTGTGGTCGAACAAAGCAAGAACATTGGTCGTCGAGGCGGCAAAAAGCCCGCGCCGTACGGGACGGCGCGGGCTCCTTAAAGCTCGGGAAGGTCTGGAGCTTACGCCGCCATCGCCTTCTTCAGGTTCTCGTCGATCTTGTCGAGGAAGCCTTCGGTCGTCAGCCAGCCTTGCTTGTCGCCGACCAGCAGGGCCAGATCCTTGGTCATGAAGCCGCTTTCGACGGTGTCGATGCAGACCTTCTCCAGGGTCGCGGCGAAGGCCGCCAGCTCGGCGTTGTTGTCCAGCTTGGCGCGGTGGGCCAGGCCACGCGTCCAGGCGAAGATCGAGGCGATCGAGTTGGTCGAGGTGCTTTCGCCCTTCTGATGCTGGCGGTAGTGACGGGTCACGGTGCCGTGGGCGGCTTCGGCTTCCACCGTCTTGCCGTCCGGGGTCATCAGAACCGAGGTCATCAGGCCCAGCGAGCCGAAGCCCTGGGCGACGATGTCCGACTGCACGTCGCCGTCGTAGTTCTTGCACGCCCAGACGTAGCCGCCGGACCACTTCAGGGCCGACGCGACCATGTCGTCGATCAGGCGGTGCTCATAGTGGATGCCCGCGGCCTTGAACTTGTCGGCGTAGTGCTCGTCGAACACTTCCTGGAACAGGTCCTTGAAGCGGCCGTCATAGGCTTTCAGGATCGTGTTCTTGGTCGACAGGTAGACCGGGTAGTTGCGGTTCAGGCCATAGGCGAACGAAGCGTGGGCGAACTCGCGGATCGAGTCGTCCAGGTTGTACATGGCCATGGCGACGCCGGCGCTCGGGGCCTTGAACACTTCATGCTCGATGGTCTGGCCGTCTTCGCCGACGAACTTGATCGACAGCGTGCCCTTGCCGGGGAACAGGAAGTCGGTGGCGCGGTACTGGTCGCCGAAGGCGTGACGGCCGACGATGATCGGCTGGGTCCAGCCCGGCACCAGGCGCGGAACGTTCTGGCAGATGATGGGCTCGCGGAAGATCACGCCGCCCAGGATGTTGCGGATGGTGCCGTTCGGCGACTTCCACATCTTCTTGAGGTTGAACTCGGTCACCCGGGCTTCATCCGGGGTGATGGTGGCGCATTTGACGGCCACGCCGTGCTTCTTCGTGGCCTCGGCCGCGTCGATCGTCACCTGGTCGTTGGTGGCGTCGCGGTTTTCAACCGACAGGTCGAAGTAGTCGAGTTCGAGGTCCAGATACGGGAAGATCAGCTTTTCCTTGATGAGCTTCCAGATGATCCGGGTCATCTCGTCCCCGTCCATGTCGACGACGGGGTTGGCGACTTTAATCTTGGCCATTCCGGGGAATTTCCTTCGGTTGGTGTGCGCTCGGCGAGGCGGCGCACAGGGCCGCGAACGCGTCGCAGGGACGGTCGAAGCCTATAGCCGTTAAGGCGAAGCCACGCCAGCGGCGGCGATAAACCCCCTGTTCAACCTCTGATGCGTATCATTAGCGCCAGGGGGTCTTTTACGCGCATGCTGTCTGTCACCTCGCCGCTCGCAAGACGGCTTCTGACGATCGTGGCGGTCCTGTCCATTCTGGTGACGGGAGCGGCCACCATGGCGACGTTCGCCTTCGTCCAGAAGGACGTGGCGGCGCGTGAGACCGCACGCCTGGAGGAATATGTCGCCGAGCGCGTGAAATCCGAGGACCGCCTGTTCTCAGACCTGGTGCTGCTGCACCGCGCCGCCAGCCTGTCCCTACGCCGGCGGATGGAGAAGATGCCCCAGGCTCTGATCGACGCCGAGTTCGAGAAGGCCTTCCCGCTGCAGGCCGACGGCACCCGCCGCACCGCCGCCGAACTGTTTGACGGCAATCCGTGGTCCTACGGTCTGGGCGGCTTCATCGCCAACGGCGACGACGTATCCCCCGAAGAACGCCGACTGCTGGTCAGCGCCTTGCAGGTCGTCGCCCACACCGGCGAGGCTGAGCTGGAGCGTTACGACAACTTCTATCTGTTCACGCCGGAGACCAACCGCTTCATCGTCTTTGGGCCCCATCGCGACGACCGACTGATCTACTACCGCCGCGACGCGCCGCCGACCCTGGACTTCCGGGGCGAGGAGATGGTCGAGCTGACCCGGCCGCGGAGCAATCCCGAACGCACCATGCGCTGCACCAAGCTGCGCAAGTTGATCTCGGACCCCACCGGTCAGGCCCTGACCTCCGCCTGCATGACGCCCATCGATGTGGGCGGAAAGCACGTGGCCTCGTGGGGCACCACCATTATGCTGGACTCCTACCTGCTGCGCGCCGTGCAGGACGCGCTGCCGGGCGGCGTCAACATGATCGCCTCGCCCGACGGGGAGCTGATCTCCTATCCGGGGATGAGCCGCGACGGCATCGTCAACAGCGGCGTGCTACGCAAGGCGCAACAGGAGCACCGCATCGCCGACGTCATCAAGGAAATCCGCAAGCAGGGACAGGACGTCGGCGTCCTGCGCAGCGAGATCACCGGCAAGGTGATCGCCTACGGCCTGATGAAGGAGCCAGGCTGGTATTTCCTTATGAGCTTCTCGCCAACCGACATCCTTTGGTCGGCGGTGAAGTCGGCGGCGTGGATCCTGCTGTTCGGTCTGGTGGGCGTGGTCGCCCAGACGCTGCTGCTCTACCGATTCACCCGTACCGCTGTGCTCGATCCGCTCGGACGCCTGGCCCAGGCCGGCTGGAGCGACGGCGGCGACACCGAATACCTGGAGCACCGGCAGGACGAAATCGGCGTTCTGGCCCGAGCCCTGTCCTGGCAGCGCGCCAAGAACGACGACCTGCTTCGCTCCCTCGAGGATCGCGTGGCGGAGCGCACCGCCGAGCTGGAGCGCGCCAACAAGGCCAAGTCCGTTTTCCTGGCCAATATGAGCCATGAACTTCGCACGCCCCTGAACGGCGTGATCGCCATCGCCGACCAACTGGCCGAGGAGCGCGGGCAGGAGCGCCGCCGCGAGCTGGCGGGTCTGGTCGCATCCTCCGGCCGCCTACTGGAGCAGGTGCTCAGCGACATCCTCGACGTCTCCAAGATCGAGGCGGGTCAGTTCAGCCTGACCCCCGTGCCCTTCGACCTGACCTGCGAGGTCGGGGCCATCGCCGAGCTCCACCGCGCCTCCGCCGAGGCCAAGGGCCTGGACTACGGCTGGAGTGTCTCGCCGGACGCCGGCGGCGGCTATCTAGGCGACGCCGGGCGGATCGCCCAGGTGTTGTCCAACCTGTTGGCCAACGCCGTGAAGTTCACGGAGAAGGGCGGGGTCACCCTGACGGTCGACCGCACCGAGGACGGGGCGGTCTGCTTCTGCGTTCGCGATACCGGCGTCGGCTTCGATGAGGAGACGCGTCAGCGTCTTTTCCGCCGCTTCGAGCAGGCCGACGCCTCGATCACACGCCGCTTCGGCGGCACCGGCCTTGGCCTGTCGATCTGCGCGGCCCTGACGGAGATGATGGGCGGGCGCATTGAAGCGCGTTCCGCCGCCGACAAGGGCGCCGTTTTCGAGGTCATCCTGCCGCTGCCGCCGGTCGGCATGAAGACGCCCGTCGCCGAGCCGAGCAGCGTGGATATCGGCGGGTCGCTTGCCGGCCTGCGCGTGCTGGTCGCCGAAGACCATCCCACCAACCGCAAGGTGGTTCAGATCGTGCTGGAGCCGTTCGGCATCGACCTGACCGTGGTCGACAACGGCGCCGATGCGGTCGAGGCCTTCGCCCATGCCAATTTCGACGTGATCCTGATGGACATGCAGATGCCGGTGATGGACGGCCTGACCGCAACCCGCATGATCCGCGAGCGGGAGGCCCGCGACGGCCGCCGTCGCACCCGCATCGTCATGCTGACCGCCGCGGCGATGGATGAGCACGTGGTCCAGGCCCGCCGCGCCGGCGCCGACCTGCACGTCTCCAAGCCAGTGCGTCCTGCTGAGCTGATCGAGGCGCTGTCGGGCGTCGATCATGCCCCGCAGGCCAGCGCCAGCCGCAGCGCCTAGGCGCGGGAGGCGAGGGCGGCTCTGCCCACGTCGGCCACGACCGCCGCCTGCGCTTCCGTCGCTTGCGGCGAGCCCGATAGAAAGACGGCCACCGCCAGTCCTGAGCCGCCAGCCTGGCGATAGAGGCCGACGTCATTGACCGCCGAGGTGCGTCCAAGATCGCGGCGCCCCATCCCCGAAACGTGGGCCAAATCTGCGTCGCGCCGCAGGCCGGCGCGCAGCAGCGAGGCGCCATGGCCGTTGGCGCGCATAAGCTCCAGCAGCTGATTGGTCGCGGGGCGCGCAATCAGTTCGGCGTTGTGCAGGGCGACGAGGAAATCCATGGCCGCGCGCGGCGTGGCGGTGTCACGCGGGTCACGCAGATAGGCTTCGGCCGCGGCGTTGCGGCGGCGTTCTGAGACCGCGTTGATCGCCGCGGTGAAGGCCTGCTCGCTGCGCCAGTCGGCGCGGAAGGAAGGCAGGCCGACCCGCTCCACCTCCAGTTCCCGGAAGTAGCGATCGACGCGGATGCCTTTCAGCCGCTTCTGCTGGATCCAGGCTGTCACCACGCCCGGCCCGCCGATGCGCTTCATCAGCAGATCGCAGGCGGTGCGGTCTCCGTCGAGGGCGAGAGGGAGCAACCGCCGCACCGTGTAGGCGGCGCGTTGGGGCCAGGCGGTCGCGACGGCGCTGGGCGGCGGCGACAGATCTACGTCGCGGACGGAGATCCGCTCATCGAGCGAAACCCTCCCTGCGCCGGCTTCGTCCAGGACCGCGGCGACGATCAGCAGCGCCGCCGCGCCGTCGAGGGGAAAGGGACGGTCGCCGTTGTGCAGCCACATATCGGCATTGCCCAGGTCGGTGATCGCAACGCCCAGGACCCCAGGTGCGGCGCGCTGCGCGGCGGCGCCGACCTCGCGGTCGAGCTGCTTCAGATCCATGCCGTCGCCGGACACTTCCATGACCACGGACTTGGCGCAGGCTCCGGCCAGTAGCGGCGCCAGCAGCACAGCACGTCGGGAAAAGCTCATCATCGGGGTTGTCGATCCCGCGCCCTTGTCGCCATAGGACAGTCCCAAAGCCTCGCCGCGTGCGAGAAGAGCGGAGAAAAGCGTGACTGGTTCCGAAGGAAGGGCGCCCTGCGTCATCCTCAATGCGCCGCAGCTGGCCGAGAACATCGGCTCGGTGGCGCGGGTGATGGCCAATTTCGGCCTGACGGACCTGCGTCTCGTGAACCCACGCGACGGCTGGCCGCAGGAGCGCGCCTGGGCCAGCGCCTCCGGCGCCAACTGGCCGCTGGACGACGCCAAGGTGTTCGAACGGCTCGAGGACGCCATCGCCGACCTGCAGCTGGTGTTCGCCACCACGGCCCGCCCACGCGAAACCCGCCTGCCGGTGCTGACGCCTCGCGAGGCCGCCGGTCAGCTTTCGACCGAGATCGCCGCCGGCCAGTCCGCCGGCCTGCTGTTCGGCGGCGAACGCGCGGGCCTGGAGACCGACGACATTGCCCTTTGCCAGGCGATCATCTCCATCCCCATCGACGAGCGCTTCCGGTCGCTCAATCTCGCCCAGGCGGTGTCGATCAACGCCTACGAGTGGAAGATGACGGTCGATGACCGCCCGTGGTCGAAGTTCGAGCAGAATGTCGAGCCGCCCGCCGACCAGGCCATGCTCATGGGCCTGTACGAACATCTGGAGACGGAGCTGGAGGCCGCGGGCTTTTACCATCCGCCGGAGAAGAAGCCCTCGATGATCCGCAACCTGCGCGCGCCGCTGGCCCGCGCGCGACTGACGGATCAGGAAGTGCGCACCTTCCGGGGGGTCGTCACCGCCCTGTCCAAGGGGCGCGGTCGCGTCCTGGCCAAACTGGCGGAGAAGAAGGCGGCCGGCGGGGGCGAAGAATAGACCGTCTGACCGGCGGTACGCCAAAGGCCGCTTGACCTCGGCGGCCGGGTCCCCGAATTCGTCTGCAGCAGACCAGAACCGGAGACCGTCCCATGAAGACCCGCGCCGCCGTCGCCTTCGAGGCCAAGAAGCCGCTGGAGATCGTGGAGGTCGACCTGGAGGGGCCGAAGGCCTTCGAGGTCCTGGTGGAGATCAAGGCCACCGGCATCTGCCACACCGACGCCTATACGCTGGACGGTCTGGACAGCGAGGGCATCTTCCCCTCGATCCTGGGCCACGAAGGCGCGGGCGTGGTGGCCGAGGTCGGGCCGGGCGTGACCAGCGTCGCGGTGGGCGATCACGTGATCCCGCTCTACACGCCCGAATGCCGCCAGTGCAAAAGCTGCCTGAGCCGCAAGACCAACCTCTGCACCTCGATCCGCGCCACCCAGGGCAAGGGGCTGATGCCGGACGGCACCAGCCGCTTCTCCTATAAGGGCCAGGCCATCGCCCACTACATGGGCTGCTCGACCTTCTCGAACTACACCGTCCTGCCCGAGATCGCCCTGGCCAAGATCCGGCCCGACGCCCCCTTCGACAAGGCCTGCTACATCGGCTGCGGCGTGACCACGGGCGTAGGCGCGGTGACCAACACCGCCAAGGTCGAGCCCGGCGCAAACGCCATCGTCTTCGGCCTGGGCGGCATCGGCCTGAACGTCATCCAGGGCCTGAAGATGGTCGGGGCCGACAAGATCATCGGCGTCGACATCAATGACACCAAGGAGGAGTGGGGCCGCCGCTTCGGCATGACCCATTTCGTCAACCCGAACAAGGTGGAGGGCGATCTGGTCGCCCACCTCGTCGCCCTGACCGACGGCGGCGCCGACTACACCTTCGACTGCACCGGCAACACCGGCGTCATGCGCACCGCGCTGGAAGCCTGCCATCGCGGCTGGGGCGAGAGCATCATCATCGGCGTGGCCGAGGCGGGCCGCGAGATCAGCACCCGCCCGTTCCAACTGGTCACGGGTCGCGTCTGGAAGGGCAGCGCCTTCGGCGGCGCCCGCGGCCGCACCGACGTGCCGAAAATCGTCGACTGGTACATGGACGGCAAGATCGAGATCGACCCGATGATCACCCACGTCCTGCCGCTGGACGACATCAACAAGGCCTTCGACCTGATGCACGCGGGCGAGAGCATTCGGTCGGTGGTGGTGTTCTAAAGGAGCGAGCCGTGGTCGAGATCCTCAACACCCATCGCACCCAGGGCGGGACCCTGCGCTACTGCCGCCACGACAGCGCCGCGACCGGCACGCCCATGAAGTTCTCGATCTGGACGCCGGATGGGGAGGGGCCGTTTCCCTACCTCGTCTGGCTATCGGGCCTGACCTGCACGGAAGACAACTTCACCACCAAGGCCGGCGCCTACGCCCATGCGGCCAAGCACGGCCTGGCCATCGTCGCACCGGACACCAGCCCCCGGGGCGATGGCGTCGCCGACGACGCGGCCTACGACCTGGGGCAGGGGGCGGGCTTCTATGTGGACGCCACCCAGGCGCCGTGGGCGCCGCACTTCAGCATGTACTCGTATGTGACGAACGATCTGCTCGCCGCCGTCGACGGCGCGTTCCCGCTGGACCCGTCGCGGCGGGGGATTTTCGGCCACTCCATGGGCGGCCACGGCGCCTTGACCATCGCCCTGAAGAACCCGGACCTGTTCAAGTCCGTCTCCGCTTTCTCGCCCATCGTCTCGCCGCTGAACTGCCCCTGGGGCGACAAGGCGCTGACCGCCTATCTCGGCGCCGACCGCGCGGCCTGGCGGGCCCATGACGCCACCGCCCTGATCGAGGATCAGGGCTCGTCTTTCGACGACATCCTTGTGGACCAGGGCCTGGCCGACAATTTCCTGGAGAGCCAGCTGAAGCCCGAAATGCTGGAGGCTGCCGCCGCCAGGGCCGGGGCGAAGGTCACCGTCCGCCGCCAGGAAGGCTACGACCACAGCTACTTCTTCATCTCGACCTTTGTCGGCGACCACCTGGCCTGGCACGCGGCGCGGATCTAGGGCCAGGTTGACTCCCGGCACCCCCTACGTCATACACCCCGCTTTCCCGCCGCCGGCCTGCCGGACGGCGTGGAGAAACGTATGACGGATGATGCGAAGCCGCCGTTGCGATCGCGCCTTCAATAGTGAAGTGCGCCGGCCCGCGTCGAGTAGAAGAGACGACCATGTCCAAGCGCCATAGCGCCAAGTACAAAATCGACCGCCGTATGGGCGAAAACATCTGGGGCCGTCCGAAGTCCCCGGTGAACCAGCGCCAGTACGGCCCCGGCCAGCACGGCCAGCGTCGTAAGTCCAAGATCTCCGATTTCGGCCTGCAGCTGCGCGCCAAGCAGAAGCTGAAGGGCTACTACGGCAACCTGACTGAAAAGCAGTTCGCCCGCACTTATGAGGAAGCCGCCCGCCGCAAGGGCAACACCTCGGAAAACCTGATCGGCCTGCTGGAATCGCGCCTGGACGCCATCGTCTACCGCGCCAAGTTCGTGCCGACCGTGTTCGCCGCCCGCCAGTTCGTGAACCACGGCCACGTCCTGGTGAACGGCAAGCGCGTGAACATCGCATCCTACCGCGTGAAGGCCGGCGACGTCGTGTCGGTGCGCGAGCGTTCGCGCAACATGGCCCTAGTGCTGGAAGCCCTGCAATCGAGCGAGCGCGACACCCCCGACTACATCACGCTGGACGCCAAGGCGATGTCCGCCACGTTCGTCCGCGCTCCGGAACTGGCCGAAGTGCCGTATCCGGTGAAGATGGAGCCGAACCTCGTGGTCGAATTCTACGCTTCGTAAGAAGCCGACCTCGAACTTCGAAATGCGAAAGGGCTTCGGGAAACCGGGGCCCTTTTTCATTGCCCTGTCCGCGGCCAAAAAAGGCGGTTGTTCACACAGATTGCGGCTTGTTCACTGGACAAGGCGGCTCTTGCGAACGACTCTCGTTACAGTCTCAGGGGATGGCCTGCCCGATGAACACCAAGCTGCTCGCCGCCTTCGCCGCGGTCCTGGCGATCGCCCCGATGGCCGCCGGCTGCGTGATGATAGACGCCAAGGACAATCCCAATGTCCGCCTCTCGGTGGGCGCCGATGGCGAGATGGAGCGCCTGATGGCTGTGGTCGTCACGCGGGACTCGGTGATGGCGCGCGTCAATTCGCATGGCTGCACCAACAAGGACGGCTTCACCACGACGGTCAGCAAGAGCGGCGGTCGCGCGACCATCGGCTTCGCTCGCAAGACCCCCGACCGCTGCCGCGCCGCCGCCACCACGGCCGACCTCACCTGGACCTTCGCCGAGCTGGGCCTTGAGAGCGGCGGGGAGGTGCGGGTCATGAACCCCTTTGCGGGGCGCTGAGCCCATATGGTCGCGCGTCCGGGCGGCCAAACCGCTCACACTTTCGCCTGACGCGCTTAGTTGAACCCCTGCGGCTTGGCGCTGTACTCCCACCACCAGGGGAAAGTCTTCAGCTTCAGCGCCTTCTCCGACAGCACCGGGTAGTGGATCGCCGCCTCGTTGGTGTTGCCCAGGCCCAGGAAGCAGCGCCTGGCCGCCTCGTCGCAGATCAGCGTGTTGTCCGTGCCGTCGTCGTGTCCGCCCTTGAAGAACACGCGGCCCCTGGGCCCGTCATAGACCACCACGCCCAGTCCCGCAGCCAGGCCCAGGCTCGCCGTGCCGGCGGGCGCCTTCTCGTCCGAAAGGGTGGGGAACTGACTGCGTGAGGTGATGGCGATCTGAGGCTTCAGCATCTCGGCCCGGGCGTGGGGGGACAGGCCCTCGCCGCGCATGAAGCCGGCCACGAAGCGCGAATAGTCGTTGAGCGTGGTGTCCATGGACCCCGCCGCGCGGGTCGAGCCGCGTTTGCGGTGGGGGATCATCGTCCCGTCGCGCGTATAGCCCTGGGCCAGGTTGTCGGCGAAGTCGGCGCGCCAGGTCATGCTGGTGCGGGTCATGCCGAAACGGTCGAACACCCGTCGCTGCATCTCCTTGCCGACGTCCAGACCCACGCCTTCTTCCAGCACGAACTGAGCGAGGTTGATCCCTTCTCCGGAATAGCCGTAGCGGGTCCCCGGATCCCAGTGGAAGCGCAGCTTCTCGTCCGGCTCCACAAAACGGAAATTGGCGAAGCCGCTGGTGTGGCTGAGCAGGATGCGCAAGGTCAGCTTGCGCCACCGCTCGTCTCCCGCCAGATCGGCGTATTTCTCGTAGTCGGGCAGGGGCTTCTTCAGATAGCGGTCGATGGGCCAGTCCAGCTGAACCACGCCCTCGTCGACCAGCTGCATGACCATGTAGGCGAAGGCGAACTTCGTCAGGGATGCGCCGTACATGACGGTATCGGCCGTCAGGGGGAGGTTCTTCTCCTCATCCCGCTTGCCGGACACGATGATATCCGTCCTGTTCTTGTGGATTTCGGCGATGGCCATGCCGCCCTTGACGGTCTGGGCCTGGGCCGTGGTCGAGGCGGCGGCCAGCAGGCCGAGGGCGAAAAGAATCGTGCGCATGGTCGCGAGGATGCTGGCGGCGCCGCGAACGAGCAAACTAAACTCCCACGGGTCGTGAGATGGAGTTGATGGACCGCCGCAGCCTGATCTTTCTGGGCGCACTAACGCTCGCCGGCTGCGCGACCACGCAGCGCGTGGAGCCCGTGTCGCAGATCAGCACATCGGACATCATCTTCCAGGCCCTCGAGCCGCTCCTGGCCGCCCGCAGCGGCCCCGAAGGTTTGTCGATCCGCATGGCGTCCGGCGGCTGCGCCCCCAAGGCCGGCATCGCTTTCCACGTGGAGATGCGTAACGGCGCAGCCTATGTGGCGTTCGCGCGACGGACCGTGAGAGATTGCTTCGGCGCGGCTGAGGCGGCGGACGTGGTCTTCACCTTGGAGGAGCTGGGTCTTCGCGCCGCAACGCCGATCTTCCTGCTAAATCCCGTCGCCGCCTCTAGAGCGAAAACCGCTCCACCATCCATTCCGGCACGCGCGCCGGGCGGCGGGTCTCGATATTGACCAGGGCCCAGTCGGTGCGGCTTTGGGCGCACATCTCGCCGTCGGGGCCGTCGATGCGGACATAGCGCTCGAAGCGTGGGCCCTTCAGTTCGCCGACCCAGGTGCGGACCGTGGCGGTCTCACCGGGCAGCAGCTCGCGGCGATAGTCGATCTCGTGCCGGCGCGCGACCCAGGTCCAGGGCGCGCGCTCTTCGGCCGTGGTGTGGGCTTCCCAGTGGGCGATGGCGATGTCCTGCGCCCAGCGCAGATAGACCACGTTGTTCACATGGCCGTTGGCGTCGATGTCGGCCGCGTCGGCCGTGACGGAGAGGGGGAAGGCGCCGGGGGGCGCCTCGAACGCCCGGCTCACGCCGCCAGCACGCCCTGTTCGGTCAGGAAGGGACGAAGCTCGCCCGTCTGGAACATCTCGCGGACGATATCGGCGCCGCCGACGAACTCGCCCTTCACATAGAGCTGCGGGATGGTCGGCCAGTCGGTGAAGCTCTTGATGCCGTCGCGCAGTTCGTCGCTCTGCAGCACGTCCACGCCAACGAAATCGACGCCGAGGTGATCGAGAATCTGCACCACCACCGACGAGAAGCCGCAGCGCGGCTGCTCCGGAACGCCTTTCATGAACAGCACGACCTGGTTGTCAGCCACGGTCTTGGCGATGAAAGCGTGAACGGCGTTGTCGGCGACGTCGGTCATCGAAAAATATCCTTGAATTCCAAGCCCCTCAGCTAGGAGCCGCGAGGCCTCGGGTCAAGACGCCGCGGCGCTATTGCGCGGGTGCGGAGGTCTCAAGCGCCAGAGCGTGCAGCTCACCGCCCAGCACATCGGCCAGGGCCTTGTTGACCAGTTGGTGCTGACGAACGCGCGGCAGCCCCTTGAACTGCTCCGAGACGATGCGCGCCTTGTAGTGGTCGCCGTCGCCGGCCAGATCGGTGATCACGATCTCGGCGTCGGGAAAGGCGGCGCGCAGGCGAGCCTCGAGAACATTTTCGGGCATGGGCATCGAACTCTCCTTAGTCCGCGATGGCGTCGTAGCCGGCGCCGGTGAACTGCAGCAGGCAAAAGCCGTGGCCGAACGGATCGGCGAAAAGGGCCAGCCGGCCATAGGGCGTGTCTTCGGCCGCCTGCTCGACCTTGGCGCCGGCCGCCACCACGCGGGCGCTGGCGGCGTCCACGTCATCGACGATGAAATCCAGGTGCACCGGCGACCAGTGACGCTCATAGCGCCGGCGGTCATCCGCCGCGCCGACGCTGCCGGCGGCCTTCTTCAGCAAATAGATGGGCGACGAGCCGCCGGCCATCTCCACCGCTATCTTCCCGAACCGCCGCGCGACCGTCAGGCCGAGGCCGTCGCGGTAGAAGGCCGTGGCGGCCTCCAGATCGGGGACGTCGATGTTGACCAGCAGCTGCAACCGTTAGGCGCCCATGTATTTCGGCATCCAGCCTTCGTGCGTGTCGCGCAGCTTGGGCAGCGGGATCGAGAACAGGCCTTCCGACGCGAAGTCGTAGCCGCCCGCCTTGCCGACGATGCTGGCGTGCAGGCCGGCGGCCTCGGCGCGGGTCAGGATGTCCTGCGGATCGGGCGTGGCGATCAGGTAGCGGGCCTGGTCCTCGCCGAACAGGAACGGATGGGCGTGAGCCGCCGAAGTGGCCTTCAGGGTCACGCCGACGTCCGAAGCCAGGGCCATCTCCGCCGCGCCGACCACCAGTCCGCCATCGGACAGATCGTGCACGCAGGTGAAGGCGCCTTCCTGGATCAGGTCGCGCACGAAGTCCCCGGTGCGGCGCTCCAGCTGAAGATCGACCGGGGGCGGCGAGCCCTCTTCGCGGCCGAGGATTTCGCGCAGGTACAGGCTTGCGCCCAAGTGGCCGTTGTTCTGACCGATGACGATCAGGGTGTCGCCGTCGCCCATGGAGGCGAAGTTGGCGGCCAGGTCGTAATTGGCCAGCAGGCCCACCGCGCCGACCGTCGGGGTCGGCGGAATGGCGACCCCGTTGGTCTCGTTGTAGAGCGACACGTTCCCGCTCACGACCGGGAAGTCCAGTTCGCGGCAGGCTTCGGCCATGCCCTCGATGGCGCGGACGATCTGGCCCATGATCTCGGGCCGCTCCGGATTGCCGAAGTTGAGGTTGTCGGTGATGGCGATGGGATCGGCCCCGACCGCGGTCAGGTTGCGCCAGGCCTCCGCCACCGCCTGCTTGCCTCCCTCGAACGGGTCGGCCTGCACATAGCGCGGCGTGCAGTCGGAGGTGACCGCCAGGCCCTTGTCCGAGCCATGCACGCGCACCACGCCCGAATCCGCGCCCGTGGCGCTGTCTTCGATGGTGTCGGCCATGACGTGGCGGTCGTACTGCTCCCAAAGCCAGCGCTTGGAGGCCACGTCTGGGCACGACATGATCTTCAGGACGGCCTCTTCCCAATTCGCCGGGGCCGAGACGCTGGCCGGGTCGATGAAGGCGCCGACCTCGGGCTGGACCCATGGGCGATCATACAGGGGCGCGTCGTCGAACAGCGGAGCCAGCGGCAGGTCGCAGACCACTTCGCCGTGATGCTTCAGGATCATTCGGCCGGTGTCGGTGGTCACGCCGATGACGGCGGCGTCCAGGCCCCACTTTTCGAAGATGGCGTAGCCGTCGGCCTCGCGCCCCGGCTTCAGGACGGCCAGCATGCGTTCCTGGCTTTCCGACAGCATCATTTCGTATGCGGTCATGCCTTCTTCGCGCTGGGGCACGGCGTCCATGTTCAGCTCGATGCCGACGCCGCCCTTGCCGGCCATCTCGACCGACGACGAGGTCAGGCCCGCTGCACCCATGTCCTGAATGGCGGCGACCGCGCCGCTGGCCATCAGCTCCAGCGTCGCCTCGATCAGCAGCTTCTCGGCGAAGGGATCGCCGACCTGGACGGTGGGGCGCTTCTCTTCGGAATCCTCGGTGAACTCGGCCGAGGACATGGTCGCGCCGTGGATGCCGTCGCGGCCGGTCTTCGAGCCGAAATAGACCACTGGCAGACCGGCGGCTGGAGCGGCCGAGTAGAAGATCTTGTCGGCGTCGGCCAGGCCCACGCACATCGCGTTGACCAGGATGTTGCCGTTGTAGCCGGGGTGGAAATTGGTCTCACCCGCCACGGTCGGCACGCCCACGCAGTTGCCGTAACCGCCAATGCCGGCGACCACGCCCTGCACGAGGCGCTTGGTCTTGGGGTGGCTCGGATCGCCAAAGCGCAGGGCGTTCAGCAGGGCGATCGGACGCGCGCCCATGGTGAACACGTCGCGCATGATGCCGCCCACGCCCGTGGCCGCCCCTTGATAGGGCTCGATGTAGGACGGGTGGTTGTGGCTCTCCATCTTGAAGATCACAGCCTGACCATCGCCGATATCGACGACGCCGGCGTTCTCGCCCGGCCC
Organism: uncultured Caulobacter sp.; assembly: GCA_913776195.1. Taxonomy (GTDB): domain Bacteria; phylum Pseudomonadota; class Alphaproteobacteria; order Caulobacterales; family Caulobacteraceae; genus Caulobacter. The sequence goes on along the minus strand of CAJYMH010000021.1, from coordinate 41,908 downwards.
GCAGATCACCTTGGGACCCGTGGTCGGGAACTTGCCCAGGTGCTTGCGCGAGGATTTGTAGGAGCAGTGCTCGCTCCACATCACCGAGAAGACGCCCAGCTCGACGAGGTTGGGCTCCCGGCCAAGGCGCTTGAGGACGAGTTCGTACTCCTCGCGCTTGAGGCCGAATTCGAGGGCCGTGTCGGCCATGGATTTTTGGGCGGTCGCGGTCATGGGCGCCTTCTATCGCGGGTCGCGCGATTGCGCCATTCCGTAAGAAAGCCAGCTGCGCATTAGGAACAGTCGGGAGTCGGGTCCGTTAGCCCTATGCGTCCGTAGAGAGGGCGCTCATCAAAGGGACGCCGAAGATGCAGAACAACAATGACCAGAACCGTCGTCCGGACCAGCAGCGGAACGATCAGCAGCGGTCCAACCCCGGTCAGCAGAATCAGCAGAATCAGCACGGCCAGCAGCCCGAACAGGGCCTAAACCAAGGCCTCGACACGGGCGCGATCCAGCCTGGCAAGACAAGCCAGGGCGACGACGCCAACCGCTAGACGCGGATCGGGATGTTTCAAAAGGAAGGGGCCGGAGCAGACGCTCCGGCCCCTTTCTGTCAACCGGTCCGCCGGTCTGGATCAGGCGCTGTTCATCACGCTCTGGAACAGCAGCGCGCCGTCGGCGGAGCCGAGCTCGGGTTCAAAGGCCCGGTCGGGGTGGGGCATGATGCCAAGGACATTGCCCTTCGGGTTCATGATGGCGGCTATGTCGCGGGCCGAACCGTTGGGATTGTCCTGATACTTGAAAACCACCAGACCCTCGCCCTCCAGGCGATCAAGGGTCTCCTCGTCGGCGAAGTAGTTGCCCTCACCGTTGCCGATGGTCATGGTCGCGTCCCGCTGGCCCTGGAAGGCGGCGGTGAAACGGGTCTGGGCGTTGACGATGTCGAGGCCGACCGGCTTGCAGATGTACTTCAGCTTTTCGTTTCGCAGCAGTGCGCCAGGAAGCAGCCCCGCCTCGGTCAGCATCTGGAAGCCGTTGCAGATGCCCACCACGGCCACGCCGCGGTCAGCGGCGGCGATCACTTCGCGCATCACCGGGCTCTGCACCGCCATGGCCCCGCAGCGCAGGTAGTCGCCATAGGAGAACCCGCCGGGCAGGACGATCAGGTCCAGATCATCCGGCAGGGACGTATCCTTGTGCCAGACCATGTCCACCTGCGCTCCGGTGGAGCGTTCGACGGCGACCTTGCAGTCGCGATCACAGTTGGATCCGGGGAAGACGACGACGGCGGCTTTCATGGCGCGGGCGTTTAGCACCGTTCTCGCCGCCTGTCAGGACCGTCTAGGCTGCTTTCAGTTCCCGCACCTGCGCCAGCACCGCGTCCACGTCGGCCGGCGTGTTCATGATGCTGGGCGTCAGGCGCACGTGCTGCACCGCATAAGGCGCGGCGGACGCGATCACCCGGCGCTGGCGCAGCGCGTGGACCGTCTCGCTCGCCGACTGGCCGGCCACATCGAAAGAGACGATGCCCGCCGACAGGCCCGGCTGGCGCGGCGTGACGAGACGCACGTGCGGCATGGCGGCCAGCCCCTCTTTCAGCTGGCTCGCCAGCTGGGTCGTGCGGGCGGCGACGTTGGCCTTGCCGATCTTGTCGTGGAAATCGACAGCCGCGGGGATCGCCCAGATGTGTTCGAACGCCTTGAACCCGCCAGGCGACATCAGGACTCCATTGGTCTGTTCGGGCAGCGGGCCGTTGTTGATCCAGGCGCCCCAGGCGCTGCTGTCCACGAAGCTGGGGATGGTCGGCCGAAGGGCGGCCCAACCCTTGTCGTTCGCCGCGATTACGCCGGTGCCACGCGGACCGAACAGCCATTTGTGGCAGCCGGCCACAAAGATATCGCAGCCCAGGCTGTTCATGTCGGCGTCCTGGTTGCCGAAGCCATGCACCCCGTCCAGGACGAGGATGATCTGATCGGCCTCCTGCCGCCCGGCGTTCACCGATTTCAGCGCGTTGGAGATCGCCGCCACGGGAATCTTCAGGCCGGTGCTTGAATGCACCCAGGTCAGGGCCAGGACGCGGGTGCGCGGCGTGATGGCGCCCATCAGCCGCCCGACCATTTGGGGCTCCGACACCGCGTTGATATCGTCATAGAGCGAGATGCGCTTGATCTGGGCGCCGTTGCGCACCGCGGCGTGGCGAAGGGACTCGTGCGTGACATAGTAATCCTGGTGCGTGGTCAGGATCTCGTCGCCAGGACGCAGCTTCAGGCCCGAATAGACCAGGGCCGCGCCCATGGTGGTGCTGTCGGTAAGGGCGATCTGCCGGCCCTCGACGCCCAGATAACGTCCCGCCGCCGCCCGGCTGTACCCCTGAAGTCGGCGGTTGTTGTCTTCAAGATAGGTGACGGGCCGCCAGTCCAGTTCGCGACGGAACTGGTCGATCGCCGCCCGCACCGGCTTGGGATGCGTGGCGATCAGCATGGCGCTCATGTTGATCTGGTCGGGCGCGGTCTGGAACTGGCCGCGCACGGCCGTCCAGTCCGGTGCGGCCGTCGGCGACGTGCTGGGAGAGGCGGCGGGCGCCGTTGTTTCTTGTGCGACGGCCGCGCCGGCGGCCATGGCGACACCCGCCCCGAACAGAAAATCTCGACGCGCCACGCTCATCGCAATGCAGCCTCCCATACGTCGGCATGCCGCCGACGAGGCTGCAAACGCAGATCAGCGCCGTGCGTTCACGGCGAAGCTTGCGGGCGCGCGAAGTCGTGATGGTTCAGGCGCGGGCGATGGGAATGGCCGTCGCAAACAGGCGAAGGCGGATGGAGCGGCCTCAAGGGCCGCCCTCGGAGCGTTAGGCCAGTTCGATGCGGTAGCTTTCGATGACCGTGTTGGCCAGCAGCTTCTCGCACATGGCCTTCACGTCGGCCTCGGCGTTCGCGCCGTCGGCCACGTCGAACTCGATGGTCTTGCCGACGCGCACGTTCTTGACGTCCGCCCAGCCCAGACCGTGCAGGGCGCCTTCGACGGCCTTGCCCTGGACGTCCAGGACGCCGGGCTTCAGGAAGACGTGGACCTTGGCTTTCATGAGTACGCTCAGTTTCCCTAGTGGACGCCGCCCTGGATCACCGTAGGCATCTCTTTCATGATGCCAAGGCGACGGGCGACTTCGGTGTAGCTTTCGATGACGTTGCCCAGATCGCGGCGGAAGCGATCCTTGTCCAGCTTTTCGTTGGTGGCGGTGTCCCAGAGGCGGCAGCTGTCCGGGCTGATCTCGTCGGCCAGGATCACCCGGCTGAAGTCGCCTTCATAGACACGGCCGAACTCGATCTTGAAGTCCACCAGCGTGATGCCGACCGCACCGAACATGCCCGACAGGTAGTCGTTCACCCGAAGGGCCATGGCCATCATGTCGTCGATCTCCTGGGTCGCGGCCCAATTGAACGCCGTGATGTGCTCCTCGGCGACCATCGGATCGCCCAGCTTGTCGTCCTTCAGGTAGAACTCGATGATCGAGCGGGGCAGGGCGGTGCCTTCCGCCAGGCCCAGGCGCGTGGACAGACTGCCGGCCGCCACGTTGCGGACCACCACCTCCAGCGGGATGATCTCGACTTCCTTGATCAGCTGCTCGCGCAGGTTCAGGCGGCGGATGAAGTGGTTCTGTACGCCGATCGAGTTCAGGCGCGTCATCACATACTCGCTGATGCGGTTGTTGATGACGCCCTTGCCCTCGAGAATGGCCTTCTTCTGGGCGTTGAACGCAGTGGCGTCGTCCTTGAAGTACTGGATCAGGGTGCCAGGCTCGGGCCCCTCGTAGAGGATCTTGGCCTTGCCTTCGTAGATTTTCTTGCGGCGGGTGGTCATTTGGTCCCCACGGGGGTTCTGCGGCGCTTCGCGGAAATAAAAAGCGCGCGCGGCGGGAATTGCTGCGCGCGCGGCTCCGACTCAAGGCCGCTCAGGTCGATTTTCGGCGCGGAAATTACCCGAATGGCGCGTCCGGCGCAAACCGCGACGAAATGGGAGCAAGGGTTACGATTGCTCCCCGCCTCGGCGCGGGCTATGGAGCCGCCTTAACAAGGCTTTACGGAATACCCATGACCACCTTTGACGACCGCGAACAGGCTTTTGAGCGCAAGTTCGCCCTGGACGCCGAGCAGGAGTTCAAGGCCAGCGCTCGCCGCAATCGCCTGCTTGGTGAATGGGCCGCCGGTCTGATGGGCCTGGCGACTGTCGAGGAATACGCCAAGGCTGTCGTGAAGTCGGACTTCGAGCAGCCGGGGGATGACGATGTCCTGCGCAAGGTGTTCGAGGACCTGAAGGGCGCCGGCCTGGCCGTCTCGGAAGGCGAGGTTCGCCAGAAGATGGACGAGCTCATGGCCGTCGCCCGCGAGCAGATCCGCGGCGAGTAAACTTCAGGCGACCCTGAATATGGAAACGGCCGGCGCACCCAGCGCCGGCCGTTTCGATTCCAGGATCGATTCGCCTACGAGGCCGGCTTGAAGGGCGGATCGTTGCGCAGCCAGCCGACGATTGAATGGCGCGGCGCCCCGGCATAGGCCGCCACCGGCGCCACCGAGTGCGGGCGCGGCACATTGAAGATCGTAAGGACGTTGAAGCCGGGGGTGAGGCCGCGCTCCACCTGCCCCTGCGCGTCATGGAACAGCAGCTGGCCGCCCCAGTCAGGCCGCCAACGGCGGGTGAAACCCAGGGTGTAGGCGGCGCGCCGCTCGCCCTGGCCGGTGTCGTCATGCAGGGAGAGGAAGTCGCCCTGGCGATAGAAGCTGGCCTGGGCGTCGGCCTTGGTGATGTCGGCGCGGCCGATGATGCTCTGTCCGAAATCGAGGAATTCGCGAGAATTCAGCCATTCGGTCACGTCGTGGATCGGAAGGTCAGGCTCCTTGCCCTCCAGCAGCCCGCTGATCATCGGGTAGCACAAATAGACATAGGCGAAGTTGTCGGTCGCCCGTTGGACCGTGGCCTGCACCTTGGCGCTCAGGGTCTCGCGCGGCATGCGGGCGAGGGTGGGCTGGTCCAGAACTTCCTCGGTCCCGCGCTCGTTGGACAGGGCCAGGCGCCAGGGCGTGCCCCGCTCCAGAACCTGGGTCACCGCCTCCGCCGCTTGCGGCGTCAGGACGTTGGGAATTTGCACCACGCCCTCGCGGGCGAAGGTTTCGGCGAATGGCCGCCAGTCGAGTGCCGGGTTGAGGCGCAGATCGACGGCCATGGGCCCTATTCCTTCCCAAACACCCGGTCGAAAATCACATCGACGTTCTTGGTGTGGTAGCCGTAGTCGAACAGCTCCTCCAGAACGCTGTCCGACAACGCCTTGGAGACCACGGGGTCGGCCTTCAGGAAGTCGATGAAGCGGCCCTCGCCGCGCCAGACCTTCATGGCGTTGCCCTGGACCGCCGCATAGGCGTCCTCGCGGCTGACGCCTTCCTGCGTCAGGGCCAGCATGACCCGCTGCGAGAAGACCAGGCCCCCGAGTTTGTCGAGGTTCTTGGCCATGTTGTCGGGATAGATGTTGAAGCGCTCGATCACGCCCGCAAGACGACGCAGGGCGAAGTCGAGGTGGATGGTGGCGTCAGGTCCGATGCCGCGCTCCACGGACGAGTGGCTGATGTCGCGTTCGTGCCACAGCGCCACGTTCTCCATGGCCGGGGTCACGGCCGAGCGCACCAGGCGGGCCAGACCGGTCAGGTTTTCGGTCAGAATCGGATTGCGCTTGTGCGGCATGGCCGACGAGCCCTTCTGGCCCGGATCGAACGGCTCTTCGGCCTCCAGCACCTCGGTGCGCTGCAGGTGGCGGATTTCCGTGGCCAGACGCTCGACGGACGAGGCGACGACGCCAAGGGCCGCGAAATAGGCCGCGTGACGGTCACGCGGGATGACCTGGGTGGAGACCGGCTCCACCGCCAGGCCCATCTTGTCGGCCACGTGCTGTTCGACGCGCGGATCGACATTGGCGAAGGTGCCGACGGCGCCGCTGATCGCGCAGGTGGCGATCTCGAACTTGGCCATAGCCAGGCGCTCCTTGGCGCGCTGGAACTCGGCGTAGTAGCCAGCCAACTTCAGGCCAAAGGTGATCGGTTCGGCGTGGATGCCGTGGCTGCGGCCCACGCAGACGGTCATCTTGTGCTCCATGGCGCGGCGCTTCAGCGCGGCCAGGACCAGGTCCACATCCTCGATCAAAAGGTCGGTGGCGCGCGACAGCTGCACCGCGAAGCAGGTGTCCAGCACGTCAGAGCTAGTCATGCCTTGGTGCAGGAAGCGCGCTTCCGGGCCCACGATCTCGGACACGTGGGTCAGGAAGGCGATGACGTCGTGCTTGGTGGTGCGCTCGATCTCGTCGATGCGGTCGCTGTCCCAGACCGCATCCTTGCCGCCGGCCCAGATGGCTTGCGCCGCCGCCTTGGGGATGGTCCCCAGTTCGGCCATGGCGTCGGCCGCGTGGGCCTCGATCTCGAACCAGATCTGATACTTCGTCTGCGGAGACCAGATGTCGGCGGCTTGGGGGCGTGAATAGCGAGGGATCATGGCGTCCGCTTCGTCCGCGAGCGCCCCTGAGTCAACCCCGTCAGGCTGGGAAGTTCACCAGCGACGGGTCATCGCGCAGCCAGCCGGTGATCGAAATCCGCGGCGCCTTGGCGTAAGGCGCCACATAGGCGACCGAGTGGGCCTTGGGCACCTTGAACAGCGTCAGCACGTTGAAGCCGGGGGCCAGGCCGCGCTCCACATCACCTGCCCCATCGTGGAACAGCAGCTGGCCGCCCCAGTCCGGACGCCAGCGGCGCGTGAAGCCCAGGGTCATGGCGGCCCGGCGGGTGTCGCTGGTGTGGCTGTCGTCGTGAACGGTCAGGAAGTCGCCGGGGCCATAGCGCGAGGCCATGATCGAGCTGCTCTTCACCGTCGGCGCATTGATCACCTTGCGGCCGAAATCGAGGAACGGCTCGCTGTTCAGGAACTCCGTCACCTTGGCGATCGGGTGGCCGGGGTCGCGCGGATACTCGTCCAGCAGCGAATAGGTCATGTGCAGGAAGGCGAAGCCCTCGGCCCCGCGTTGGGTCATCTGGCGCAGGTACTCGTTGATCTTCTGCTGGCCGACCTGCTCGTACTGCGCGCGGTCGATGATGTGGGTCTTGCCGTTCGGGTCGGTGACCATGATCGACCACTGGACCTTGGTCTCCAGGATCTGGGCGACCTCCTCGGCCACCTCGGCCGGCAAGAAGTCGGCGATCTGGACATAGCCGTCGCGTTCGAACGCCGCCGCATAGGGCGCCGCGTCGAGGTCTGCGCGCATGCGCGGCTTCACGTCGGCCATCATTGTTCCCCCAAACTCAAGGGCGCCCACTTCAGCCGTGGGCGCCCCCGAGTCAAGTTCACGCCTCGCCGCGGGCCGCCTTGAGGTCCCGGGCCAGGCCGATGGCGCCAAGGCCGTAATGCAGCGCCGCCCAGGCATAGAGCAGCACGGTGGCCACCTGCCCATGCTGCGTGCCCTTGGCCACCGAGGCCTTGCACGCCGCGTCCAGCGCGGCCGCCGCGCCTTCGGCCGCCTTGCCGCCAGGGCACAGTGCCTTGAAGTCGCCGATGTTCAGGGCGGCGAACTGCTGGGTGCTGAACAGGTCGATGATCCAGCCGGTGAAGACCGGTCCGCCGCCCAGGGCGATCAGGTTTAGTACGAAGAAGAGCAACGCCGTGGCCGTCGCCCGCATGCGCGGCTCGACCAGATTGTGCATCACTCCGAAGGTCGGGGCGAGATAGGTGTAGTGGAAGATGCCCGGCACGATCAGGATCATCGCCGCCGTGGTCCAGGCCGCCGCCGAATATCCCGCCACATAGAGCGGGGCGGAGATCGCCAGGCCGATGGCCGGCACCAGGCCGTACCAGCCGCCGTTGCGCTTGCCCGCCCAGTCGGTGAGGAAGCCGCCCAGCAGAGTGCCGATGCCTGCCGAAACCCCGCCGATGGCGCCGAAGATCAGCCCCGCCTGGGCGAAGCTCAGACCAAAGTTGCGCAGGAAATAGGGAACCGCGAACGCCCCAGAGCCATAGGCGGCGAAGGAGGCGATCGTCACGCCGATGGTCATGTTGACGAACGACCACTTGGTGAACAGGCGCTTGGCCACCGTCCCGATGGACGGGGGCGGGGTGGTGTCCACCACCACGTCCTCGGGCGAGGAGGGCTCGGTGGTCTGTTCCGACCAGCCGCGCGGCGGCTCCTTGATCGCCAGCTTCACCACCAGGGCGAGCAAAATTCCCGGCAAGCCGACGATCACGAAGGCCAGCCGCCAGGACAGGTTCTCGGCGATCCAACCGCCAGCCATGGCCCCGAACATGGTCCCCAACGGAATGCCGAACGAATAGATCGCCAGGGCGGAAGACCGCTTCTGCGCCGGATAGTAGTCGCTGATCAGCGAGTGGGCGGGCGGCGAACAGCCGGCTTCCCCGACCCCGACCCCGACGCGGAACAGCAACAGTTGGATAAAGCTGTTGGCCGTGCCGCAAAGGGCGGTGAACCCCGACCAGATCACCAGGCAGACGCTGATGATCGTCACCCGGTTCCTCCGCTCCGCCAGGCGCGCGATGGGGATGCCAAGGGTGGTGTAGAGGATGGCGAAGGCGAAGCCCTGCAGCAGGCCAAGCTGCGTATCGGACAGGTTCAGGTCCGTCTTGATGGCCTGGCCGATGGTGCCGATGATCGTCCGGTCGATGAAGTTGACCGTGTAGACCAGCAGCAGCAGGGCCAGGACCGTCCCGCGGTAGCTTCCGGAGTACTGCGGCCGGTCCCGCGTCGTCGCCTCAATCGCCAAGCCCGTCACTCCCTTTTGTCGTTTCCGGTTCTAGCCGACCATCTCTTCGCGGATGGTCTTGCGCGCCTGCCAGAACAGCACGAAGGCGATCAGGCCGAACAGCGTCGAGATGATCAGCGCCCATCGCACGCCCTCGGCCTCGCCCAGGCCCATCGGGCCGGCCAGGACGTCGCTCAGGACGCCTACCGCCACCGGCCCCAGTCCCAGGCCGACCAGGTTGATGATGAACAGCAGCACCGCCGACGCCGTGGCCCGCATGTGCGGCTCCACGATGCTCTGGGCCGTGGCGTAGACCGGGCCATACCAAAGCGTGCCCAGCACCGCCGGAACAGCCAGGATCATGATGGCCGCCGCCGCGCTGTCGACCAGCACCCCGAAGATATAGACTGGAATGGTGATGAGGCTGGCGACGGCTGGAACCACCACATAGGCGCGTAGGTCCTTGGCCCCCAGCTTGTCGGCCAACACCCCCCCGAACCATGCGCCGAACACGCCGGCCGTGCCCGCGATCAGACCCAGCGCCAGACCCAGGAACCCCGCCGACTTCAAGCCGAAGCCAGCGGCCAGTTCCGCGATCTCCTGGGTGTGGTTGCGAAAGAAGAACGAGGCGGTGAACGGCGCGTGGCCATAGCCCACGAACGCCTTGATCGAGGCGGCGAAGGCCACCAGCCAGAAGGTCTTCTTGCCCATCAGCACGGCCAGCGCCGCCTTGGTGCTGATCTGGGCCGCCGCGCGCGCCGCCAGCTCAGCGGTCAGCTTCTTGCGCGGCTCCACCAGGGTGAAGGCGGCGACCAGCGCCATCAGCACACCCGGAGCGCCGGCCACCAGGAACGCCGCGCGCCATCCGTAATGGTCGGCCACCAGCCCGCCCATGGCCATGCCCAGCAGCGCGCCCAGCGGCGTGCCGATGGAATAAAAGGCGATGGCCGAGGCGCGGTTTTCCTTGGGCACATAGTCGGTGATCAGCGAGTGGGCGGGGGGCGAGCAGCCGGCTTCCCCGATCCCGACCCCGATACGGGCCAGCACCAGCTGCCAGAAGTTCTGCGCGGCGCCGCACGCCATGGTGAAGGCGCTCCAGGCGCCGACCGACGCGGCGATGATCAGCGGCCGGTTGGCCTTCTCGGCATACCGGGCGATCGGAATGCCCAGGATCGTGTAGAAGATCGCGAAGGCCAGGCCGGTCATCATGCCCAGCTGCCAGTCCGCCAGGCCAAGGTCGCGCTTGATCGGCTCCGCCAGGATGTTGACCACCTGCCGGTCCAGGAAATTCAAGGTGTAGATGACGAGGAGAAGGCTCAGAGCGTAGCGGCGATAGCCTTTGGAAACGGCGCCCAGCGGCGACGGGACAGGCTGGGTCGATGCGGGGGCTGGGCCCCCGGCCACGGAGTCCGCCATTCCATACTCCTCCCTTTAAAACGCTTGTTCTAATCGTTGCTCGCACCCTAGACCCAAGCCGCGCGGAAGCGCCACCCCCTTTCCCGTAAGGAACCGGTGTTCTGCGGCCTATTGCGCTGCAAGGCGTCCCGGCACACAGTCGGCAGGCGGATGGGGGCCAGCGTGAGTCAGGTCAGACGTTTTCTGTCGCCCGTCATGGCGCACCTGCCGCCGCGCGTGCGGTTGATGCTGCGCGGCGCCCTCGCCGACGCCCGCGGCCTGCCGCGCCGCTTTACGGATCCGCAACGCCGTCGCGATCCCTGGCAGACGCTGCACAATGACGGCAGCAACGCCGACTTTCACACCTCGGGTGCGATGGTGCTGAAGGAGCTCATCGACATCTGGGGGATGAAAGCGACGGATCGCGTTCTCGATATCGGCTGCGGCAACGGACGTATCGCCCGTCCGGCCGCGACCTTTCTTTCCTCAGGCCGTTATACAGGCTTCGACATCGCCGCCGGAGCGATCAGAGCCTGTCGGACCCAGCATGCCGGCGACGGCCGCTTCGCATTCCATCACCTCGACGTGCGCAACACCGAATACAATCCCGGCGGACGCCTCTCCGACGCCGAGCTGACCTTCCCATGCGAGGACGGCCAGATCGACTTTCTGTTCGCCATCTCGGTCTTCACCCACCTGACGCCGGAGGCGTCGGATCGCTATTTGGCTGAATGCGCGCGCAGCCTGGCGCCGGGTGGGCGGGCTTTCATCACCATTCTGTTGCTGAACGAGCCGCGCCGCGCCGGCATCGCCGACGGCCAGTCCCGCTTTGCGCTGCATCCGTGGCGGGATGCGGCGATGGTGGCCGATCCCGCCTCGCCAGAGCAGTGCATAGCCCATGATGAATCGGTGGTTCGCGAACGCCTGACTTCACTGGGCCTGAAGGTGGACGGCCTGATCCGCGGCCAGTGGTGCCCGCCCACCACGAGCGAGGGGCATATGCACGATGTGCTTCTTTTATCGAGATCGTGAGCAACCACGTGTAACCAAACGGCAGGTTCGTTCGTAACTAGGTCGAAGCGGAGATTGTGATGCTGATCCGGAACGCCGCCGGCCTGACCGAAAATGACGTCACCCCCCACGAGGTTTATCTGCGCCGGCGCGAGTTCATGGCCGCCGGCCTCGCGGCGGGCCTTGGCCTGGCGGGCGGGGCGGCCGCCGCGCCCCTGGCGTTCAAGCCGTCCAAGTGGTCGACGGACGAGAAGCGCACGAAGCTGGAGGACATCACCAGCTACAACAACTTCTATGAGTTCGGCGTCGACAAGGACGACCCCGCCAAGAACGCGGGCCGCTTGAAGACCAGCCCATGGTCGGTCGTCATCGAGGGCGAATGCGCCAAGCCCGGGCGCTACGCCCTGGAGGACATCCTCAAGACCGCCCCGCTGGAGGAGCGCATCTATCGCCTGCGCTGCGTCGAGGGCTGGTCGATGGTCATCCCCTGGATCGGGCTGCCCCTGGCTGCTCTGATCGGTCGGGTTCAGCCGACGTCGAAGGCCAAGTTCGTTTCGTTTGAAACCCTGATGCGTCCGGACCAGATGATCGGCCAACGCAGCCCCTATCTCGATTGGCCCTATCGCGAGGGCCTGCGTATCGACGAAGTGGTCAATCCGCTGACCCTCCTGGCGGTCGGTCTCTACGGCCAGACGCTGCCCAACCAGAACGGCGCGCCGATCCGCCTGGTCGTGCCGTGGAAATATGGGTTCAAGAGCATCAAGTCGGTGGTGAGGATCCGCCTGCAGGAGACCCAGCCCAAGACCACCTGGCAGATGCTGAACGCCCGGGAGTATGGCTTCTATTCCAACGTCAATCCAGCGGTGGACCATCCGCGCTGGTCGCAGGCGAACGAGCGGCGGATCGGCGAATTCCGCCGGCGCGAGACCCTGCTGTTCAACGGCTATGGCGATCAGGTCGCCGGCATGTACCGCGGCATGGACCTGCGGAAGTTCTATTGATGGACCGAAAGACGCGTGAGCGGATCGTCTATGGGGCGGTCTGGCTGGCCTGCCTTGCCCCGTTCGTCTGGCTGGCGGCGCAGGCGTTCCTCGCCGAACTTGGAGCCAACCCGATCGAGCGGTTGATCAGGCAGCTTGGTGTCTGGGGTCTGCGCCTGCTGATCGTCGGCCTGGCGATCACGCCGCTGGCCCGCATCCTGAAGCAGCCTCGGCTGATCCGTTTTCGCCGCACCGTTGGCCTCTTCGCCTTCGCCTACGTTTCGGCGCACCTGCTGACCTATGTGGGCGTGGACCAGTATTTCGACTTCGGCGCCGTCTGGCGCGACATTCTCAAGCGGCCCTTCATCACCCTCGGCATGATGGCGTTCGTGCTGCTCGTGCCGCTGGCGGCGACCTCGACCAACGGCATGATCCGCCGCTTGGGGCCTCAAGCCTGGCGGCGGCTGCATTGGCTGATCTACGCCATCGTCCCGCTGGGCGTGGTCCACTACTACCTGCTGGTGAAGGCGGACCACCGGCCGCCCCTGGTCTATGGGGCGATCGTGTTCGTGCTGCTGGGCTGGCGCGTGGCCGAAAGGCTCAGGAACCTTCGTTCCTAGCCACGCTATGCGGCTTCTTCTCCGGCTTCTTGTCGTTGGCCTTGTCGGTCCACCCGGGAGGGGCGCCTAGGCGTTCGCCGATGAAGCCGGCCAGGCCCGGCTTTTCGCCGAAGACCGCGCACTGCGGGTCGTCGCCCTTGCGTTCTTCCCAGGTCTTCTTCGGCGCGGACTTGAAGGGGTCCGAGTGACGGATCACCATCCGGCCCATGTCACGGCCGAAAGCTTCCGACAGCTCATAGGCGTCGCCGATCTTGGAGAGGCGAGGATCAGTGGTGAAGGCGTCGGCGCCGCGCGCCCACATCATCGCCGCCACCTGCCTGCCGGAGGCGTCCTTCACTTCAGACTCGCCAGCCAGCGACCCCATGCCGATCGGCAGGCGCGGCGTGAACGGGATCGGCGAAAGAGCGGAGGCGGCGATGGAGGCGCCGGCCAGGCCGCCCTCCGTCTTCTCCAGGTGGGTGATGGTCGAGGTGACGGTCAGGTCGGCGGGCGCGCCGTCCGAAACGATGTCGTAGCGCTCAGCCACCCGATCGCACAAGGTGCGGTTCAGGGCCGCCGCGACCAGCGCCTTCTGCTCTTCGTTCAGCTCGGCGGCGACTTCCGGCGAAAAGGCGGCGGGGGCGATCCGCGCCGTGCGCGCCTGCGCCAGGGCGCCGGCGTCATAGCGGATACGAGCCTTGGTGCGTGGGCCCTCCGCCTTGGTCAGCCCCTCATACGACGCCAGGTTGCCGCCTGGCTTCAACGGAGCGCTGGCGCACGCGGCCACGCTGAGCAGCAGCGCCGTCATGGCGGCGGAACGGAGAATGGTCGCGGAGCGCATGGATACAGCCCTTGTCTTCGGCTGATAGAACAGCAACCGGAGCAGTATGTTCCGCTTTCAAGACCTTTCTATATCAGGCCCAGCGCCTTGAAGCTGGCCACGCCCTCGCGCCCCACCACCAGATGGTCGTGAATGGCGATCTTCAGCGATCGGCCGGCCTCGATGATCTGTCGGGTCATGTCGATGTCCGAGCCCGACGGGGTCGGGTCGCCTGACGGATGGTTGTGGACGAGGATCAGGGCGCTGGCCGACAGCTCCAGGGCCCGGCGCATCACCTCGCGCGGATAGACGGGCGCATGGTCCACCGTCCCTTGGTTCATCCGCTCATCAACGATCAGCTGGTTCTTCTTGTCCAGGAACAGGACCCGAAACTGCTCCCGCGTCTCGTTGGCCAGGGCCACGCGGACATAGCCGAGCAGGGCGCTCCAGGACGAGATCACCGGCCGCTTGCTGATCGACTCCCGGCCGAGCCGCAACGCGGCTTCGTGCAGAAGCTTCAGATCCATGGCGGCGTTCAGTCCGATGCCGGGCACGGTCTTAAGTTCATCCACCGAGGCGCCCAGAACCCCGCCAAAGGAGCCGAACCGCGCCAGCAGGGCGCGCGCCGCGGGCTTCACATCCCCTCGCGGGAAGGTGCGGAACAGCTGTAGCTCCAGAAGCTCGTAGTCGGGCAGGGGATCGAAGCCGCCCAGCCGGACGCGCTCTCTCAAGCGCTCGCGGTGCCCCTGATTCTGGTCCGCGAAGCGGCTTCTGGCGCTGTCAGAAACGTCGTCCACGCCCGCTCCGAATTTCGCGTACCGGTGGTATGATAACCGTTCCGGTTGCGTTGGGAAGCGCTAGCGTACGGGGCGGCGCTACTCACCCAGGATCGGGGGCTGGAACAGCCCGGCCGGAGACGCGGTGAAGATCTCCACGCCCGTCTCGGTCACCCCGACGGAGTGTTCGCACTGCGCCGACAGCGATTTGTCGCGGGTCACCGCGGTCCAGCCGTCCGACAGCACCTTCACGTGCGGCTTGCCCAGGTTCACCATCGGCTCGACGGTGAAGAACATGCCGGTCTTCAGCTCTGGACCCGTACCCGGACGACCCAGGTGCAGCACGTTAGGCTCGTCATGGAAGACGCGGCCCAGGCCGTGGCCGCAGAAGTCCTGCACCATCGAGCAGCGCTGCGCCTCGGCATAGGCCTGAATGGCGTGGCCGACGTCGCCCAGGGTCGCTCCCGGCTTGATGACCGCCAGTCCGCGGGCAAGGGCCTCATAGGTGATGTCCACCAGGCGACGCGCGCGGGCCGGCACCTTGCCGACGCCGTACATGCGCGAGTGATCGCCGTGCCAACCGTCGACGATGACGGTCACGTCGATGTTGGCGATGTCGCCTTCACGCAAGGTCCAGTCGCCCGGGATGCCATGGCAGACCACGTGATTGCGCGAGATGCACACCGTGTGGCTGTAGCCTTTGTAGAACAGGCAGGCCGGCAGGGCGCCGTGATCGAGAATGAACTCGCGCGCCAGGGTGTCGAGATGCTCGCTGGAGACACCGGGCTGGACATGGGGAACCAGCATGTCCAGGCACTCGGCGGCCAGACGGCCGGCCTTGCGCATGCCCTCGAAATCCTCGGGCTTGTGGATCTTGATGGTCCCGTCGCGGACTTCGGTCTCAAGAATCTCTTCGCCAGACGCCATGCTTCTCAACTCCAGACCGCCGCGCCGTCAGGGCGTATCGCGCCACAGGATTGGCGTGATGGGCGGCTCGCTTCAGGGCTTATGTCGTAATCTACCACAAAAGTTCAACGTCCGCCGCCTCAGACGGCTGCGGCGCGTGGTCCGAACAGGATGATCGCTGCGCCCGCAAGGCAAAGGCCGGCCCCGGCCAGGTCCCAGATGTCCGGCCGGGTCTTCTCCACCAGCCACAGCCACAGCAGCGACGCGCAGATATAGACCCCGCCATAGGCCGCGTAGGCCCGCCCAGCCGCGCTGCTCTCCACCAGGGTCAGGAGCCACGCGAACAGCGCCAGGGACACGAGCCCCGGCAGCACCCAAAGCGCCGACTTGCCGGTCCGCAGCCAGGCCCAGAAGGCGAAACAGCCCGCGATCTCCGCCAGGGCCGCGCCCGCATAGACAAGAAAGGTCATCGGCCCAGCCACTCCAGCGGACGGCGAAGCGTGATCGCCTCCTGCGAGATGTCGCAGGCGTAGATAAGGACCTCAACCCCCGTCCGGGTGACCTCGGCCAGGGCGGCGGAGAAGGCGGGGTCCAGGTCCTCACAGGTCTTGAACCGCTCGCAATCGGTGCGCTGAACCACCCACAGCACCACGGCGCGGTCCCCCAGCGCCGTCCGGCCGGCCAGGTCGCGCAGGTGCTTGGTGGACCGCGCCGCCACGCAATCAGGAAACTCCGCCAGGCCCGGCTCGCGCATGAGGTGGCAGTTCTTCACCTCCAGCCAGCAGGGCGGGCGGTCCGGATGCTCCAGCAGAAAGTCCACGCGGCTGGCCTCGCTGTAGCGCACCTCGGGCCGGATGGTGGCGTAGCCGGACAGCTCTGGGATCGCGTCAGCCGCCAGAGCCTCAGCGACCAGCCTGTTGGGAAGCATGGTGTTGATTCCCACCAGCCCGCCGTCGACCTCCACCAGTTGCAGGGTCCAGGGCAGCTTGCGCTTGGGATTGGGGTCGTAGGACACCCACGCGCCCAGCCCCTCATCCTTCAGACCCAGCATGGCTCCGGGGTTGGGGCAGTGAGCTGTGATCGCCGCGCCGTCGTCGAGCACCACGTCCGCGAAGAAGCGCTTGTAGCGACTGACAAGACGGCCGTGCGCCATCGGTTGCGGCAAAAGCATGCGAGGTCTAAGTCCGGGGAAGCAAGGCGCGACATTTAGGGAAGACGGGCGATGACCACCAGCGCTGAACGGGTGACCGCGGCGGTCCTGATCATCGGCGACGAGATTCTTTCGGGCCGAACCCAGGACGTGAACCTCAACGCCATCGCCAAGTACCTGGCCACCTACGGCGTCGATCTTTGCGAGGCCCGCGTCGTGCCGGACGGGGAGCAGGAGATCGTCGACGCGGTCAACGCGCTGCGGACCAAGTACGACTACGTGATCACCACCGGCGGGATTGGCCCCACCCATGACGACATCACCGCCGACTCGGTGGGCAAGGCGTTCGGCCTGCCGGTCCACGAGCATCCCGAGATTATGGCCATGCTGGAGGCCCGCTGGGGCGAGGTGAACGCCGCCCGCCGCCGCATGGCCCATGTGCCGGAAGGCGGAATTCTGGTGAAGAACCCGGTGCAGGGACCTCCCGGCTTCCAGATCGGCAACGTCTTCGTTCTGGCCGGCGTGCCGGCGATCATGCGCGGCATGCTCGATGACGTGGGGCCGCGTCTGCGCACCGGAGCGGTGGTCATCGCCCGCACCGTGCGGGTCGAGGGTTCGGGCGAAGGCCTGATCGCCGCCCCCTTGGAAGCGGTGGCCAAGCTTCACCCGAACATGTCGCTGGGCAGCTACCCCTTCTTCACCCCGCCGGACGGCTACGGCGCCAATCTGGTCCTGCGCGGACGCGATGCGGCCGAAGTCGATGTGGCGGTCGAGGAGCTGGTTGAGGCGCTCAAGGCGGCGGGCGCCGCCAAGGTCTGGGCCGTCGAGGCCTGAAAGGCGGAACCAGCACTCTGATTCGAGGATTTCCTTATCAGCCCGTTCCGGGGAGGAAAAAGGAGGTCCGTGATGACCCGCCCGTTTGAAGACAAGACCGAAGAGCGCTCGTTCGACCCGGCCAAGCGCCTGCTCGGCGCCGATCGGAGCCACGCAGAGAAGCTCTGCGCCAAGACCAACAAGGACAAGCCGCTGAGCGACACCCTGTTTGGCGATAACGACGCCGGCGGCCGCGCCGGCCAGGGCGGCATGGGCGGCCCAGCGTCCTAGTGCGCCAGATCGACAAGTGAAATATGGGCCAAGCTTCACCGGAGCTTGGCCCGTATCCTTGCGGTGAAGCTCGCCAACGCTTTGAAATATTTAAACTAAATTCACCATGCCTTGGCCGCGAATTAGGTCGTTCGTCGTGTCTAGCCGGTCGTTTGCCGCATTAAGCTAGACCTTATCCGCCTTTGTTCGATCCGGTCCGTCAGATTGTTTGGATTGGACGTGACATGGCCAACTTCACCGGCACGAGCAGCGCGGATACCTGGACGGGGTCGGACGCCAATGAAACCGCTCAGGGGGGCGCCGGCGCCGACATCCTGAATGGAGCGGGCGGCGCCGACACGCTCGACGGCTGGACGGGCGACGACATCCTGACCGGCGGCGCGGGCGCCGACACCTTCTTCTTCGCCGAGCTCGCCGGCATGGGTGATGACGTCATCACCGACTTCAACCTCGCCGAAGATCGCTTCTATGTCCTGCAAAAGGCCTTCACCGCCGCGCAGGTCGTGGGCGGCGACACAATCCTCACTCATGACGGCGGCGCCGTGCGCGTCGTTGGGATCAACACGCTCACGCTGGATCAGTGGAACGCCCTGCGCAAAGCGCCCGAGGGCGGTGTTCCAATAACCTTCATCGGCACGGCTGGCGCGGACCGCGTCATCGGCGGCGACGGGGATGACACGTTGTCAGGGCTTGGCGGCGACGACTATCTCAATGGCGGCTTCGGCAAGGACACCCTTAACGGTGGCGATGGAGCCGACCGGCTCTACGGCGGCTCGGGGGCGGACACCCTGACCGGCGGGGCGGGCGCTGACATCTTCACTTTCAGCCAGCCTCTCACGGTGGCGGACGGGTTCGACGGCGCTGACCTGATCACGGATTTCGATCCGATGGTTGATCGCTTCGAACTCAACATGCGTCGGTTCACGGCGGCCGCGATCGACGGCGCCGACACGGTGTTGGCCTGGGCTGGCGGCACGATCCGGGTGGCGGGGGTCAACACCCTGTCGCTCAGCGACTGGAACAGGCTGGCGGGCCTTGACGCGCCGCTGGTCATCACCGGCAAGGACCCTGTCCCCGGCGAGCCGCTTCAGATCCAGCGTCTGTTCGGCGGCAACAGCGATGATGTGCTGACCGGCGGTGCGGGCGTCGATCACCTGCATGGCTGGCAGGGCGACGATGTCCTGACCGGCGGCGCAGGTGGCGATACCTTCCTATTCGGCACGTCGCCCTATTGGGCGCGTAATACTATCGGCAACGACGTCATCACAGACTTCAATCCGCTGCAGGACAGGCTGGCCATGGACTCGGCCTTCACTGCGCTTGAAGTCCGGGGCGCCGACACCCTGCTGACTTGGTCGGACGGCACGATCCTGATGAAAGGGATCAATCACCTGACGCTCGCCCAATGGAATGTCTACGCTACCGGCGTGGGTGGTCTTCTCCTCGACGGCGATGCAGGCCCCGACGATATCGAGGGCGGCGCCGGCGATGACACCCTCTCCGGCGGCGGCGGGAATGATCGCATCTCGGGCTTGGCGGGGAACGATGTGCTCTCGGGCGGGACCGGCAAGGACGCCTTGTGGGGTGGCGAAGGCGCCGACGTCCTGAGCGGCGGCGCCGGCGGTGACAGCCTCGACGGCGGTGCAGGCGCCGACCGCCTCGACGGCGGCGCGGGCAATGACATGCTCAGCGGCGGCCTTGGCGACGATATCCTCACGGGCGGCGCCGGCGGCGACATCTTCTTCTTCGGCGCCAACGATGGCGGCGACGATGTCATCACCGATTTTGATTTCGCCTGGGACCGCCTAGATCTTCAGGACTTCACCCAGGCCGTGGTGATCGGTTCTGACACCGTGCTCACCTACGCGCGGGGAACGGTCAAACTTCTCGGGGTCACACGGTCCTTGGCCGAACTGAAAGAGATGTCCCAGTACGGGATCTACTACCCGTCCGACGACGTCATCGTGCGCACGGGTAATGACCAGAAGGACTGGATGATCGGCGGCATGGGCGATGACGTGCTTGATGGCGGGGGCGGTGACGACGAACTGAAGGGCGGTGGCGGCGACGACCTCCTGACCGGGGGCGAGGGGCGTGACCTGTTCATGTTCTTTGTCTCGCCCGGCCATCCGGCCGGGACCGGCTCGGACACGATCATCGACTTCGACGTCATCGAGGATCGCATCCAGTTGCAGGCCGGAACCAACTTCACCGAGATGGAAGTGATCGGCGACGACACGATCCTGCACCATGCCGAGGGGCAGGTCCGCATCGTCGGCGTCAACAACCTGCTGCTGGAGAGCTGGCGGGAAATCAGCCAGCGTGGCTTCCCCGCCCCTGAGGAGGGGTGACAGCGGATGCGCTGGCCCCCTTGCGGACGCTGGTCGGGACGGTGGGACCGCGCGGGCTCTAGCTAGGGCGAACCACGCCCCCGTCTTCCTTCCTGAAAACCTCAACCGGACGCCGAAGGAGGTCGAAGACAGCCTCGGACGGACGGCAAAGACGCGTGCCCTTCGATGTCTGCACGATGGGTCGATTGACGAGGATGGGATGCGCAAGCATCGCCTCAAGGATCGTCTCGTCGCTGGTGGCTTCATTCGTCAGGCCCAGTTCCTCGGCAGGCGTGCCGCTGGTCCGCAGGATGTCTCGCGGCTTGGCGCCCATCTCGCTCAGCAGGGCCTCGAGCTGAGGTCGCGTCCAACCCTGGATCAGGTACTCGACTACGGTCGGCGTCTCGCCTGAAGCCTCGATCATCGCCAAGGTGTTGCGTGATGTGCCGCAGGCGGGGTTGTGGAAGATGGTCACGGGGAAGTCTGCGTCAGTCATGCTCAGTCGCCTCACTTGGCAAGGCCGAGGCGACGCACAGCGGCGCCCGCCTCGTACCAGGACTTGGTCTGGTTCACGATGGCGACGACCGACAGCATCACCGGTACTTCCACCAGCACGCCGACCACGGTCGCCAGGGCCGCGCCGCTCTTGAGCCCAAACAGGCTGATCGCGGCGGCCACGGCCAGTTCGAAGAAGTTGCTCGCCCCGATCAGCGCCGAAGGGCCGGCCACCGAATGCGCTTCGCCCACGGCGCGGTTCAGCAGATAGGCCGCCCCCGCGTTCAGATAGACCTGGATCAGGATCGGGATGGCGAGCAGCAGGATCACCGCCGGCTGTCGGATGATCTGCTCGCCCTGAAAGGCGAACAGCAGCACCAGGGTCGCAAGCAGCGCCACCAGAGAAGCCGGCTGAAGCGTCTTCAGCAGGCCGTCCAGGGCGGCTGGCCCGCCCTTCGACAGCACGACGCGGCGGACGAGTTGGGAGAAGATCACCGGGGCGACGATGTAGAGCGCCACTGACAGCAGCAAAGTGCTCCACGGCACGGTGATCGCCGCCAGCCCCAGCAGCAGGCCCACGATGGGCGCGAAGGCGAACACCATCACAAGGTCATTGAGCGCCACCTGACTGAGCGTGAAATGCGGCTCGCCCTTGGTCAGGTTGCTCCAGACGAAGACCATGGCCGTGCAGGGCGCGGCGGCAAGGATGACCAGGCCGGCGATGTAGCTTTCGATCTGATCTGCCGGAAGCAGCGGGCGGAACAGCCAGCCCACGAACAGCCAGCCCAGGAGAGCCATGGAGAACGGCTTGATCAGCCAGTTCACGCCGACCGTGACGGCGATGCCGCGCCAGTGCCGACGGACGCCCTTCAGGGCTCCAAAGTCGATCCGCAGAAGCATCGGCACGATCATCAGCCAAATCAGTCCGGCGACCGGCAGATTGACCTTGGCGATCTCGGCGGAGGCGATCAGGGCGAAGAGGTCTGGCGTGGCCCATCCCAGACCCACACCGGCCACGATGCAGAGCAGGACCCAAACGGTCAGATAGCGTTCGAAGACTGACATCAGGCGGGCTCAGGATGGCAACAGGCGACGCGGCTCAGGGTGTCGCTGATCGGCGCGCAGATTTCCGGTGCGCCGTTGCAGCAGTCCTCGACGAGGAAGGCGAGCAGTTCGCTCATGGCGCCGAAGTTGGCCGAGTAGATGATCGAGCGTCCTTCGCGGCGGCTCTGCACGAGCCCGGCGCCGCTCAAGGACGACAGGTTCGACGACAGCGTGTTGGGCAAGCTGCCGGTCAACTCAGCGATCCGTCCGGCGGGCAGGCCCTCGGGCCCGGCCTTGATCAGGAGGCGGTAGGTCTCGAGGCGGGTAGGGTGCGCCAAAGCGGAGAGCCGGCTGACGGCGGTTGAGATTTCCATAGTTCGCGTATAGTCGAAATAATAGTTCGTCAGCAAGAGCCCATCTCATCATGTCCGATCTGCCCGCCCTCGAAGCCGCCTTCCTCGCGTCGCCTTCCCTGGAGGCGCTGGAGCCCTCGGGGCGCAAGGCGCATCCGCCGCGTATCCTCATGCTCTACGGCTCCTTGCGGGAGCGATCCTATAGCCGGCTGCTCACCTTCGAGGCGGCGCGCATCCTTGAGCGCCTGGGCGCCGAGGTACGCATCTTCGATCCGCGTGACCTGCCGATGCCGGACGGCGCAAGCCCCGACCATCCCAAGGTGCAGGAGCTTCGCGAGCTATCGCTTTGGTCGGAGGGGCAGGTCTGGTGCAGCCCTGAACGGCATGGGGCGATCACCGCCGTGATCAAGGCGCAGATCGACTGGATTCCCCTGGCGCTGGGGAGCGTTCGGCCCACCCAAGGCCGGACCCTGGCGGTCATGCAGGTCAGCGGCGGTTCGCAGTCGTTTAATGCGGTCAACACCTTGCGCCTCCTTGGACGCTGGATGCGCATGATCACCATCCCGAACCAGTCGTCCGTCGCCAAGGCGTTTCAGGAGTTCGACGAGGAGGGCCGGATGAAGCGGTCGGACTATTACGACCGCGTCGTGGACGTCATGGAGGAGCTGGTGAAGTTCACGCTGCTGACGCGGGACCGGGCCGACTACCTCGTTGATCGCTACAGCGAGCGCAAGGCGGAGGGGCGCATCGTCGAGCACGTCCGTCTGGGCGCTGAGGCCATGAGTCACGAACTGAAGCTGTAGGTTGGTGCGGGCGGCCGGGGTCGAACCGGCAAGGGCATAGCCCGACGGATTTTCGTACCACTTCGGCTTTCGCCGCCGCCGGATGGCGTTCGTGGTCTGGACTATCCCTTCACCGTAGCCGTCCGGCCTTAGGCGCTGCCCGTCTAGTCTCTACACCTTCCCTGGCGGACCAGGGCTTGGCTCGGGATCGCCATCTGACAGGGTTCCCCGAATTTGAGCAGTTCTACGTCCTGGGTTTCCCCAGGCGCACTCAACAGTTGGTTCAAGTCCGTTGCGTCTACCAGTTTCGCCACGCCCGCGAGAACCGTTGCAAGACATAGCCGCGCTCGCAGCGGCGGGCCAGAGTTTTAGCGGCTCCTCTCTCGGGCGGATCGCGCCTCGGCGCAAAGAAAAAGCCGCCGCGGTCCCTCGCGGCGGCTTTCCTTTTTGGTCGAGGCTGCGGCCTAGAAGGTCGCCTTGATCGTGGCGACGAAGGATTCCTCGTAGTAGTCGCCGAACTCGTGGCGGCTGGTGTCGGCGTAGCGCACGTCGACGGCCAGGTTATCGGTCAGGGCGTAGGTGCCGCCGATGTTCCAGGTCGTGTAGTCGCCGTTGCCCTTGTAATCGAGGCGGCCGAGCGTGGCCGAGACGGACAGCTTGTCCATCACCGGATAGGCGCCGTTGATCTCGTAATAGGCCGTCTCCTTCACGCCGGCGCCGAAGTAGTCGGGCGAGACGTAGAGGGCGGTGCCGATGGAGCCCGCGCCGGCCGGCACGGAGGCTGCGGCCTTGAACTCCCAGTAGTTGTAGTCAGCCCCCGACGGCTGATCGATGTAGGTGTAATAGATCGCGGCGAAGTCGGCCGAGATCGGGCCGAAGGTCGGCTTGACCCCGAAGTAGTAGTCGATCTCGGCGTCGGTGGAGTCCAGGTAGTCCAGGCTGGACGCCCAGACGCCCGCATAGAACTTGCCGGCGGTGACGTCAGCGCCGCCGAACACGACCGGCTCCTGGTCGCTCTGGCTGACGCCGCGGAAGATGTAGTCGGTCGCGGCGCCGACATTGAACGCGATGCTCGGACCGCTGTCCTGTGCGGCGGCGACGCCGCCCATGAGCACGGACGCAGCGGCGGCGCAGAGCGCAAGCTTCAAGGTCTTCAATTTGTATCCCCTTATTGTTTCCCCGACGCAGGCCCCTCCAGAGTCGGGGGTAGGTGCTGAGTGGCCCTGAGCGCAGCTTCAGTGACACCTTCGTGGGGAAGCAATGTTCGGCGGACCCTGGGCGCGCCCTGCCATCCGGCTGTCGCATAGTTAAGCGAAGCTGTGGATAAACGCCCAAAATTTAGGCGTCGGAGTGCGCGAGGATCGGGCGCCGCCGGTCTATCGCATTGAAAACGAAGCGAAACCCAAGTGCGTGCCGGCATCGACCAAAAGTGTCTCGCCCGTGACATGGCGCGAGGCGGGCGAGGCCAGGAACACCGCCGCCCCGGCGATGTCCTCGGCGGTGGAGGCCGCCTTCAACGGGGTCGAGGCGATGACGCCTTGACGCATGCGAGCGATGCGCTCCTCCTCCATGGCCTTGCCGAACCAGGGGGTGTCGATAAAGCCGGGGCAAATGGCGTTGACCCGGATCTTCGGCGCCAGGGCGCGGGCCAGCGACAGGGTCATGGTGTTCATCGCGCCTTTGGACGCAGCGTAGGGCAGGGAGGAGCCGATGCCCGTAACGCCCGCGATTGAGGCGGTGTTGACCACGGCGCCCGGCTGCGGCGCGGCCTCCAGCAGGGACCTCGCGGCGCGGACCATCTGATACGCCCCCACCACATTGACCTTGTACAGGTTCAGGAAGTCGTCGGCCGACACCGCGTCCAGGTCCGAATGGTCCGGCGCGAACACAGTGATTCCGGCGTTGTTGAACAGGGCGTCGATACGCCCGGTCGAGCTGGCCGCCTCGGCGATCCGGCGGCAGTCGGCGTCGTCGGCCACATCGCCCTGGATCAGGACGGCTCGCGCGCCCTGCGCCTCGACCAGGCCCACGGTCTGGGCGGCCTCGGCTTCGCTGCGGGCGTAGTTGACCACCACGGTGGCGGCGCCGCGGCTGGCGACCTCCACCGCGATCGCCCGGCCCAGCCCTGTCGAGGCGCCGGTCACAACCACTGTCCAGCCGTCGAAATCGCGTCCCGCCATGTCGTCCTCCGCTTGCTTTGGGAAAGCCTAGCGGCGAGGGCGGCCCTTGTCTTGAGGCCGGGCGATGTTAAGTGGCGCGGATGGACGAGACGCACCTGACCCAGCTTGGCCGCGATGTGGCCTATCCCAAGGACCCTTCCGAGGCGGTCCTCGAGCGCGTGCCGAACCCGCAGAGCGACGTGCTGTACCTGGCCCGCTTCGTGGCGCCGGAGTTCACCTCCTTGTGCCCGGTCACAGGCCAACCCGACTTCGCGCATCTGGTCATCGACTACGCGCCGGGCGACTGGCTGATCGAATCCAAGTCCCTGAAGCTCTATCTGGGCTCCTTCCGTAACCACGGCGCCTTCCACGAGGACTGCACCGTCGCCATCGGCCGCAAGATCGTCGAGATCGCCGCCCCGCGCTGGCTGCGCATCGGCGGCTATTGGTACCCCCGCGGCGGCATCCCCATCGACGTCTTCTGGCAGACCGGCGAAGCGCCCAAGGGCCTGTGGGTCCCCGAACAGGGCGTCCCGGCCTATCGCGGGCGGTAGAGCTTTCTTCTCCTCCCATGCGAAGCGGGGGAGGGGGCCGGCTTTAACAACCGCTCATCCCGGCGAAGGCCGGGACCCAGATTCATCCAAAGCCTCAGCAGGGCTTCAACCTGGGCCCCGGCCTTCGCCGCGGTGAGCGGGTTTTGAGCTCACTAGAAATCAGCCCGTCCACTCCATGGTGAGCGCCGCCACATCAGGGCGCACGCGCTCCAGCGGCGCTTCGATGCTCGTGCCCAGATAGAGGAAGCCGGCGACGCGCTCGCCGTCCTTCAGGCCCAGCAGCCCAAGCGCTTCGGCGTCGAAGGCGTACCAGTCGGTGATCCAGTTGGCGCCGAAACCCATGGCCGAGGCCGCCAGCAGCATCTGCGTGCAGACCGCGCCCGCCGACATCACCTGTTCCCATTCAGGAATCTTTCCGGCCTGCGGGCTGGAGATGACGACGATCGCCAGGGGCGGGATCTTCAGCTTGGCCAGGGCGGCGGTCTTCTTCGGCGCATCGTCCCGCGCCTGGGCCAGGGTCTCCAGCTTCGCCGCGTAGGCGGCCTTGGCCTCGCCACGCAGAAGCACGAACCGCCAGGGGGACAGTTTGCCGTGGTCGGGCACGCGGGCGCTCAAGGTGAGTATGTCGGCCAGTTGACCGGCGTCGGGGCCCGGTTCAGTCAGGTTCACCGCCGAGCCGGAGCGTCGCCGGGCCAGAAAATCCAGCACCGCCGGGACGGGCTGGATGGGCAGCGGTTCGCCGAATTCCGGCGCGGGTGGGATGGAATGTCGCAAGACGGCCTCCGGCGAACGGGTTAAGCGCGATGCAGACCTATGGCGGGGGCCACGGGTGGACAAGGTCTAGTTGAGAATATGTCGCAGAAACCAAGCTGGCTCCGTGCGCATGGAAAGCCCTGGGTAAGCAACAGCGAGAAGGTCGTCTACGAGAACCCCTGGCTGGCGGTTCGCGAACATGACGCGACCTCGCCCACCGGCCGTTCCGCGCGCTATGGCGTGGTCGGCTTCAAGAACGTCGCCACGGCGGTGGTCCCGCTGCACGACGACGGCACCATCACTCTGGTGGGACAGAATCGCTTCGCTCATCGGGACTACTCCTGGGAGTTGCCCGAAGGCGGCGCGCCGCTCGGCGAGGACCCGATGGTAGGCGCCAAGCGGGAGCTGCGCGAGGAGACCGGGTTGGTCGCGAAGGACTGGACCCTGATCCTCAACACCCAGCTGTCCAACTCGGTGACCGACGAGGTCGCCTTCGGCTACCTCGCCACCGGCCTCAGCGCCGGAAAGCCCTCGCCGGACGAGACAGAGGACCTCGCAATAGCCCGCGTTCCGTTCCGCGAGGCCCTGAACGCCGCCGTGGCCGGCCACATGCCCGATATGCTGACCCTGGCGATGCTGCTCCGCGTCCACCATATGGCTTCTCAGGGAGAGCTGCCGCACGGTCTGGCGCGACTTGTGCTAGGCTAGCGGCGAAGAGGGAAGCCATGGCCAAGCATCTGGAAGTCGTCGAGCCCGCGGCCGCGCCGCCTGTCTGGGCCGCCCTGCGCGCCGAAGCTCAACGCGCGGCCCAGGCCGAACCGGCCCTGGCCTCCCTGCTCAACGCCGTGATCCTGTCGCACGCCGATCTGGGCGCCGCTTTGTCCTACCAGATCGCCCGAAAGGTCGGTGATCAGGAACTGCGAGCCATGAGCGCCCGCGAGGTCGCCGAGGAAGCCTTCCGAACCGACCCGTCCCTGATCGCCGCCGCCGAGGCCGATTTGAAGGCGGTGTTCGAGCGCGATCCCGCCTGCAAGGGCTACGTCCAGCCGTTCCTGTTCTTCAAGGGCTTCCTCGCCTTGCAGACCCATCGGGTCAGTCACTGGCTGTGGAGCCAGGGCCGCGAGACCATGGCCTGGTACATGCAAAGCCGGGTCAGCGAGCTCTTCCAGATCGACATAAATCCGGCCGCCCGCATCGGCTCGGGCGTGTTCATGGACCACGGCACCGGCATCGTAATCGGCGAGACGGCGGTGGTCGGCGACGACGTCTCCATGCTGCACGGGGTGACCCTGGGGGGCACCGGCGCCGAACGCGGCGATCGTCACCCCAAGATCGGCAAGGGCGTCCTGCTCGGGGCGGGGGCCAAGGTGCTGGGCAACATCACTATCGGCGACTACGCCAAGATCGCCTCAGGCTCGGTGGTGCTGAAGCCTGTTCCGGCGCACTGCACCGCCGCGGGCGTCCCGGCCCGCCTGGTCAACTGCCCGACCTGCGAGGAACCGGCCAAGACCATGGACCACACCCTGGCCGACGCGGTCTACGACTACTCGATCTAGCCGCAGCTGGCGGCGGCGCGGGCTTGGGTCCGCGCCTCGATCGGCTTGGTGCTCAATCCATAGATCACCGCCGCCCAGATCAGGGTGACGGCCAGGACGTCGTTCAGGGTCAGGCGGCGGGGCTTCCGTGCGGCTTGCTTCATCGATCAGGGTGATGCCGTCGTTGCCGCGGGCGCGCAAACGACTTATCAGCAGCCATCTGTGAGGTTTTCGCACAATGGCCCGACGACCGCTGCCGCCCCTCAACGCCCTGCGCGCCTTCGAGGCGTTCGGCCGGCACGGGCGGATGACCACGGCGGCGGACGAGCTGTTCGTCACCCACGGCGCTGTCAGCCGCCAGGTCCGCAGTCTGGAGGATCAGGTGGGCGTCCGCCTGATCGAGGGGCCGAAGAATCGCCTGCGCCTCACCGAGGCCGGGCTGAAACTGGCCCAGTCGCTGACCCAGGCCTTTGATCTGGTGGAGCAGGGCCTGCCCAAGCGGCCTGACAAGGTCGAAGGTCTGCGCGTCACTGTGCAGCCCACCTTCGCCATGAAATGGCTGATCCCGCGCCTGCCGGACTTCGTCGACGCCCATCCCGACGTGCCGGTCAGCCTGCATGAAACCAACGGCCCGGTCGATTTCGCCGAAACGGATCTCGCGATCCGGCTGGGCGCGGCGGGCACGGGGATTCCGGCGGGCGCCGAGGCGACACCTTTCATGCAGCACTATCAGGGGCCGGTCATGGCGCCGGGCCTTCTTAAGGGCGCGCCTTCAATCGATGCGGTGGCCGCCTTGCCGCGCCTTCACACCAAGACCTTTGCGCCGGCTTGGGCCGAATGGGAGCGCCGCGCGGGAATCGCCTTGCCGCGTCCGCCCGTGGATCGCGAGTTCGATCACTACTTCTACATGCTGGAGGCCGCCGCGGCGGGCCTTGGCGTGGCCATGGGCCCCTGGGCCTTCGTGCAGCGCGACCTGGCGGTGGGGCGCCTGGTCGCCCCGCTGGGATTCGTCGATGGCGAGGCGCAGATCACCGCCATCACGCCTCGTGGCGGCCTGAGCCGCCCCGTGCGCCTGTTCAGGGATTGGCTGGTCGCACAGGGCGCCCAGACGCCGCCGCCCACAGGAGAAGGCGTTTAGCGGGTTGCGGCTTCGGCTCAGGCCGTTAGGTTCGCGCCCAAGCGCCACGGCGCGGAGCAATCAAGGAGCCACCCCCGTGGACGACAAGGACATCTCCCGGATCGAA
Organism: uncultured Caulobacter sp.; assembly: GCA_913776195.1. Classification (GTDB taxonomy): domain Bacteria; phylum Pseudomonadota; class Alphaproteobacteria; order Caulobacterales; family Caulobacteraceae; genus Caulobacter. The sequence continues at coordinate 13,156 of CAJYMH010000021.1, read as the reverse complement.
GCGCACATGAAGCGCACGTTCGGCAACCCGCACATCGCCCTCAAGGCCCGTCCCAAGCAGAAGGACAGCGCTGAGGTCGAGCTGAAGGGCGAATTCATCGGCGTCATCTACGAGGACGAGGACGAGGACGGCTCGTTCACCTTCCAGATGGCGATCCTGGCCGAAGACCTCGACTAGACCCCCGCCGACACCGGCCGCCGGATCATGACGGATGCGGCGGCCGCGATCATGGCCGCGGCGCCGGCCAGGACGAAAGCTTCCAGATAGCGCCCTTGGGCCGCGCGCAACACGCCGGCCCCGATGGCCGCCGTCGCCGCCCCGATCTGGTGGCCGGCGGCGATCCATCCAAAGACGATAGGACCGTCACGGTCGCCGAACGCCTCGCTGGCCAGTTTCACGGTCGGGGGTACGGTGGCGATCCAGTCCAGCCCATAGAACACCGCGAACACGCCCAGCGACACGATCGAGAAGTCCGAGAAGGGCAGGTAGATCAGGCTCAGTCCACGCAGGGCGTAGTAGGCGAACAGCAGCTTGCGCGGATCGTACCGGTCCGTGGCCCACCCCGACGCGGTGGTGCCGACCAGGTCGAACAGCCCCATCAGCGCCATCAGTCCCGCCGCCTGCACCGGCAGCATTCCGTAGTCGGCGCACAGGGCGATCATGTGCGTGCCGACCAGGCCGTTGGTCGTCAGGCCGCAGACGAAGAATCCGATGAACAGTAGCCAGAAGGTCCGCGTCCGCGCCGCCCGGAACAGAGCGTCGAAGGCGTAGGTCAGGGCCTGCCGCGCCGGAATGGCCTCCGGCTCCACATAGTCCTCTCCTGCGCCATAAGGCTTCAGCCCCACGCTCGACGGACGGTCGGGAACAAGCAGCGCCGCCAGGGGGACGAGCAGGGCCATCACCGCCGCGATGCCGATCACTACGGGCCGCCAGCCGCCCTGCTGCGACACCCACGCCATCAGGGGCAGGAAGAGCAGGGTGCCTGTCGCCGTGCTGGCGGTCAGCAGCCCGATCATCAGGCCGCGCCGATGCACGAACCAGCGGTTCACCACGGTCGCGCCCAGCACCATGGCCACCGCGCCGCTGCCGACCCCGCTGATCACGCCCCAGGTGGCGATGTAGTGCCACGGCTCGCTCATGAACGCCGAGGCGCCGGTGGACAGCGCCATTACCGCCAGGGCGACCACAACCACCCGCCTCAGGCCGAAGCTCGACATCAGCGCCGCGGCGAAGGGACCGGTCATTCCGTAAAGGAAGATGCCGAGCCCCGCGGCCAGAGAGATCGTCCCGCGATCCCAGCCGAACGCCGTCTCCAGCGGCTTCATCAGCACCCCGGGCGCCGAGCGCAGGGCCGCCGCCGACAGGAGCGAAAGGAAGATGACGCCGGCGACGACGAAGGCGTAGTTCTGGCCAAGGGCCCTGGGAAGGCGTAGGGTCATGTAACCGATCGGTACGTTGTTTGCGCCATAGGCGTACCGATCGGTTACATTGTCAAGTGAAGCTGATGTCCGACACCGTTCCGATCGCCCCTAAGCCAGACGAAATCGCCCCCCGCCGCGCGGGAGACAAGGTGCTCGACGCCGCCGAGACCCTTTTCTACGCGCAGGGAATCCGCGCCGTGGGGGTGGAGGAGATCGTCAATGTCGCGGGGGTCGGCAAGCCCAGCCTCTACCGCGCCTTCGGCTCCAAGGACGACCTGATAGTGGCCGTGCTGCAGCGGCAGGAGGGCGGGTTCTGGAGCCGGCTGGACGAGGCGGTGGCCGCCTACCCCGGGGATCCGCGCGCCGCGCTCACCGCCTATTTTCACGGCGCCGCCGAGCGGTCTAAGCAGCCTGGCTATCGCGGCTGCGCCCATTCCAACGCGGCGGTGGAATATCCCGAGGAGAGCGCCGTGCGGGTTGAGGCCCTGGGCTTCAAGCGCCGCCAGCGCGAGCGGCTCACCGACATGGCGGCCGCCATGGGCGCGGACGATCCCCAGGCCCTCGCCGATGAATTGCTGCTCATTCTGGAAGGCATCTACGTGACCCGCCAGGTCCACGGACCCGACGGTCCAGCCCAACGCGCGGGCGAGGCCGCCGAGGCGCTCATCGCGAGACGCCTCGGCGGGTAGCTCAGATCAGGTCAGCACGCCGAGCATCTCGGCCACCAGCGGGTGGCGGACGATGTCGCGGTCAGCCAGGCGGACGACGGCGATGTTGTCGACCGGCTCGAACTTGTCGGCCACTTCGGCCAGGCCCGAGACGCCCGGCAGCAGGTCCGACTGGTGCGGATCGCCGGTGACCACCATGGTCGAGTGCCAGCCCAGGCGGGTCAGCAGCATTTTCAGCTGCACGTAGGTGCAGTTCTGAGCCTCGTCGATGACCACGAAGGCGTTGTTCAGCGTGCGGCCCCGCATATAGCCGACCGGCGCGATCTCGATGGCGCCTTCGGCCATCAGGGCTCGCACCCGCTTCATGCTCAGCCGGTCCGAAAGGGCGTCGTAGAGCGGCCGCAGATACGGAGCCAGCTTGTCCTCCATGTCGCCGGGCAGGTAGCCGATGGATTCGCCGGCCTCGACCGCCGGACGCGACAGGACGATGCGCCCGACCTTGCCGGCCTCCAGGGCCTCCACCGCCTTGGCGATGGCCAGATAGGTCTTGCCGGTGCCTGCCGGCCCAAGCGCCATGACCAGGTTTTTGCTGTCGATGGCCTCAATCAGCTGGGCCTGGCCCGCTGATTTCGGTTTTATTGTTTTTACGTACCCCTGCTCGCGATCATCGTCGCGGTGACCGTGTTGGTTGACGGGCGACCAGCCGCCGCGGTCCACCGGCAGGCGGCGAACCTTTCCGTCATCCTCGAACTGCGCCGAGTCGAACGCGCCTTCGCGCACCATCCGCTTCAGAGCACGCTTGGTCATCAAAGCCTCCGTTGGGGCATGAAAAAAGGACGCGTCCGCGTGGATGCGCCCTTGGGGTGGTCAGTGGGGAGGGATGAGACAGAGGGGCGAGCAGGGCCCGGCGGTCCGTAGACGCTTCCGATTGAAGGCGGTTCCAAACCCCGCCATGGACCCATACGCGACACCCGAAACTCCGTCTCAAGGAGACCACGGACGGACAGTCGCCCGTGGCGGGATCAAAGAGGTTTTCGCCCCTCGAATCGCCTCACTAGAATGAGGGTAACGTGGTTTCCGATCCATTAAGCAAGCGCGACGCTTAAATTAAGAAGGCGTGTCATATGAGTGTCTACAAGCTGGGCGCCGTCCAACCCACTCTCCCCCCACAGGGCGAATACTGGATCGCTCCGAACGCTTGCGTGATGGGCAACGCCGTTCTCAAGAAAAACGCCAGCATCTGGTTCGGCGTCACCGTGCGCGGTGACAATGACCCCATAACGATCGGCGAGAACAGCAACGTCCAGGACGGCTCTGTTCTTCACACCGATGCCGGCGTTCCGCTGACCATCGGCGCGAACTGCACCATCGGACACATGGTCATGCTTCATGGCTGCACCATCGGTGACAACAGCCTGATCGGCATCGGCGCGATCGTCCTCAACGGCGCCAGGATCGGCCGCAACTGCCTGATCGGCGCCGGCGCCCTGATTCCCGAGGGCAAGGCGATTCCCGACAACAGCCTGGTCATGGGCGCGCCCGGCAAGGTGATCCGCGAGGTCAGCGAACATCAGGCCCAGATCCTCACCGGATCGGCGCTTCACTACGTGGAGAACTGGAAGCGCTACGTGCGCGAGATGACGCCGGTCTGACGAGCCTTGTGAGATGGGGTCACAAGAGGCGTGAGAGAACGTCGTTTTCCTCGGCCTTCGGTTCGGCCCATACGAGGCCGCACCATTCATCCGGAGCGCCCCATGTCCCTGACCCTCGTCCTCGGCAACAAGAACTACTCATCCTGGTCCCTGCGGGTCTGGCTGCTGCTGAAGGCGGTGGGCGCGGCCTTCGACGAGGAGATGGTGCTTCTCTATCGCGACGGCGCCCGCGACCAAGTTCGCGCCCTCGGCGGCGAGACCGGAATGGTCCCGCTGCTCAAGGAGGGCGACCTGGCCATCTGGGACACCCTGGCGATCTTCGAATATCTGGCGGAGCGATTCCCCGGTGTCTGGCCCGCCGATCCGGCTCACCGGGCCAGGGCCCGCAGCTACGCCGCCGAGGTCCACGCCGGCTTCAACGACCTGCGCGCCGCCATGCCCTGCAACACTCGCGCGCGAAACCGGCGGGCCGTCATCACCCCGGCGGTCGAGGCCGACATCGCCCGCGTCCTGCAAATCTGGGAGACCGCCGGCCGCCATGGCTCGCCGTGGCTGTTCGGCGCGCTCGGCGGCGTGGACGCCATGTTCGCTCCCGTCGCCACCCGTTTCCAGAGCTTCGGCGTCCAACTCACCGGCCGGCCGCTGGCCTATCAGCAGGCCTTGCTGAACCATCCCCTGATGGTCGAATGGCTGGCCGCCGGCGCTGCGGAGACAGACGTGATCGAGGCGTCGGAGATCGGAATCTGACCTGGAACCCCGCTCCCTTGCCGGGAGAGGCGCAAGGGGACAGGAGAGAGACTCTGGAGACCGATACTCTGGCTACTCTCGACCACTCCCCGGAGACACCGGAGACATTTGCGCCTCTATCCCGCTCGCCGCGCGGTCGGTTGATCCGAGAGCGCTGCGCATCCTCAAAAGGCGCATCATGGCGGCGGCTATCCCCACACTTAATTCCCTCGTCGCATGGGATGGAAGTGAACGGCCGGCTCACCTATCCCCGCTGCCTCCAGCCGAGCGACAATGGTCTGGCGAAGGCTCCACCGCACCGGCCCTTTGTCGCTGAATTCGTCTGGTCGTCACCCAAATCGTCCTGGCTCCCGCATCCTGAAGACTTAGGAGACAAAACACGCACCCTCGTCCCTGACCCTTCTCCCATCGAGGGACAGTGGGGCCGGAGCGCACCGCTTCCCCAACGGCGCCCTTGCCACCGCACCGCACACGACCTCAATCTCAACCTAACAACGATAAGTTAGGGAGGCGGCGGTCATGGCCGGACGCTACGACTACATCATCATCGGGGCGGGCTCCGCCGGCTGCGTGCTGGCCGCCCGCCTGACGGAAGACCCCGACACCAAGGTCCTGCTGCTCGAGGCCGGTGGCAAGGACAATTCCATCCTGGTGAAGATGCCCGCCGGGGTGGGCGAACTGATCAAGGCCAAGGGGGACTACAACTGGGGCTTCTGGACGGAGCCCGAGCCCCACCTCAATGACCGGCGCCTGTGGTGGCCGCGCGGCAAGGGTCTGGGCGGTTCGTCCTCGATCAACGGCATGATCTACATCCGCGGCCACGCCCGCGACTACGACCAGTGGCGGCAGATGGGCCTTGCCGGCTGGTCCTATTCGGAGGTGCTGCCCTACTTCAAGAAGTCCGAGTGCTTCGAGAAGGGCGGCTGCGACTATCACGGCGGCGAAGGCCCGCTGAAGGTGTCTCGCGGCAAGTCGCCCAACCCGATCTATTCCAGCGTCATCGAGGCGGGCCGTCAGGCCGGCCATCCGGTGACCAGCGACTTTAACGGCCACCAGCAGGAAGGCTGGGGTCCCTACGACCTGACCATCCATGACGGCCAGCGCTGGAGCGCCTCGGCCGGCTATCTTCGCCCCGCGCTGAAGCGCCCGAATCTGACGGTGGAGATCGAGGCGCGGACCAGCAAGATCCGTGTCGAGAACGGTCGGGCCGTCGGCGTGGACTATATCCAGGGCAAGAACGCCGAGGCGAAGACCGCCTGGGCCGACGCCGAGGTTCTCCTCTGCGCGGGCGCGGTGCAGTCGCCGCAGATCCTGCAGCTGTCCGGAATCGGCGATCCGGCCGAGCTGGCGAAGCACGGAATCGCCACGGCCCATGAATCAAAGGGCGTCGGCGCCAACCTCCAGGACCACCTGGACGTCTGCCTTAGCTGGGACGTCACCCAGCCGATCACGGCCTACTCTTATAACAAGGGGCTGAAGAAGCTGGCCACGGGCCTGAACTACATGCTGTTCGGCCAGGGCGTCGGACGGCAGAACTTCCTGGAATCGGGCGCCTTCCTGAAGTCGCGACCCGAGCTGGATCGTCCCGACCTGCAGATTCACGTGGTCCTCGCCATCATGCAGGAGCACGGCAAGGTGCAGGTGGAAAAGGACGGCTTCACGCAGCACGTCTGTCAGCTGCGCCCCGAAAGCCGTGGCCGCATCGGCCTGTCCTCGGCCGACCCGTTCGCCGACCCGGCCATCTTCGCCAACTACCTCTCGGCCGAGGAAGACCGCCGGGCCATGCGCGAGGGAATCAAGATCGCCCGCGACGTGGCGTCCCAGGCCGCCCTCGACCCCTATCGCGGGGCCGAGCACGCGCCGGGAGCGGATGTGAAGAGCGACGCGGACATCGACGATTGGATCCGCCGCACCGCCGAGACGATCTATCATCCTGTCGGCACCTGCCGCATGGGCGTGGCGGGCGACGCCATGGCGGTGGTCGATGATCAGCTGCGCGTGCAGGGAATCGCCGGCCTTCGCGTGATCGACGCCTCGGTCATGCCGAATCTGGTCGGGGGCAACACCAACGCCCCGACGATCATGATCGCGGAAAAGGCGGCTGACCTGCTGCGGGGACGTCCTATGCTGGCGCCTACCGATGTTCCGGTGTTCGGCGACGAACGGATGGCCGCGGCCTGACGTTGTGAGTCGAATCCCCCAGTACGGAGTCTCCTGATGCAAAAACGTCCCCTTGGCCGATCGGGCCTGTCCATCGCGCCGCTGATGTTCGGCGGCAACGTGTTCGGCTGGACGGCGGACGAGGCGACGTCCTTTGCTCTGCTCGACGCCTTCGTGGATGGGGGATTCGACGCCATCGACAGCGCCGATGTCTATTCGGCCTGGGTTCCGGGCCACGTGGGCGGCGAGTCGGAGACGATCATCGGCAAGTGGCTGAAGAATCGCGGTCGCCGTGACGACGTGATCATCGCCACAAAGGTCGCCAAGTGGCCGAAGCGCCCCGGCCTGTCCGCCGCCAACATCATCGCGGCGGCCGAGGAATCGCTCCAGCGCCTGCAGACCGATGTCATCGACCTCTATCAATCGCACGAGGACGATGAGAAGACGCCCATCGACGAGACGCTCGAGGCCTATGACCGGCTGATCAAGGCCGGGAAGGTGAGGGCCATCGGGGCCTCCAACTTCACCGCGCCGCGCCTGACCGAGTCGCTCAAGGTCGCCGGCGACAGAGGCCTGCCGCGCTACGAGACCCTGCAGCCCGGCTACAACCTCTATGACCGCGTCGAATTCGAGTCGGGTCTGGAGGCGGCGGTGCTGGAGAACGAGGTCGGCGTGGTCTGCTACTACGGCCTGGCCAGCGGCTTCCTGACCGGCAAGTACCGCACCGAAGAGGACCTGGGCAAAAGCCCGCGCGGCCGTGGGGTGAAGAAGTATCTCGACGCCCGGGGCCTGCGAATCCTTGATGCGCTGGATGTGGTCTCGGCGGAACTGGGCGCGACCCAGGCCCAGGTCGCGCTCGCCTGGCTCATGGCCCGCCCGTCGATCACCGCCCCCATCGCCAGCGCCACCAGCGTCTCACAGCTGAACGATCTGATGGGCGCCGCGCGACTCAAGCTGTCGGCCGAGCAGGTGCTGCGCCTGGATACGGCCAGCGCGCTTTAGGCGATCCGCCGCCCGTCCAGGGTCGCCAGCCTCAGGGCCGGCGTGTTCGCCACCGCCGGGTCGGCCCAGTGAATGGAGTGCATCGCCATGGGGCCGACCACTTCGTCATTGTTCCGCTGCAGCGGGGCGGTCGGCTGATAGAGGCCCAGATAGCGGTCGACCTCGCCGCCCGGCCCGACCAGCGGCGCTAAAAGCACCTCCATGCTGGCCGGCTGCATGCCCTCGGCGGTCAGTTCGGTGGTGATGACCACGGGTTCGGCCACGCGGCGGATCGATTCCAGCGCGGCCTGGACCTTGGGCCGATCGCCCACCGACCAGAGCCGCAGCCCGTTCTTGCGGTTCAGCGCGCCGCCGTGGACGGCGTTGAGAAATCCCCCCGCCAGTCGGAAGGGGTAAAGTCCAGGTCCGTCGCGCCCCAGGATGAACACCTGCGGCAGCAGCTTGGCGAAGTTCGCCGGATCGATATCCCTGCGTGACGGCGCGCCCGCGCCGATGCGCGCGGTGGTCCAGCAGTCGATCAGCTTTTGCGTGCCGGGATGGAACATCGGTGCGCTCCTGCCGCGGTCTTCTGCGACCGCACAGGCCTTGCTTGCGAATTCCGGGCCAGGGGCCACCTGTCCCATTGCGGCACAGAAGGAGGCTATTTCTCCGGAACGATCACCAGCTTCCAGGCGCGATCATCGCCCAGGAACGCTTGCGCCGCCTTCTGGACATCCTCCGGCGACACGCGTTCGACGCCGGCCTGGACCGAGCGGGTCGCATCCAGCCTGCGGGAATCGGCCTGGGCGCCGGAAAGCTGGCCGATCCAGTACTCGTTGGTGACGCGCGCCTTCTCCAGGCTTTCCAGGCGCGGCTTCTTGGCCCGCGCCAACTCGTCCGCGGACGGCGGCTTGGCGCGCAGGTCGGCGGCGATCTCGGACACGGTCTTGAAGATCGAATCCAAAGTCGCCGGCGGCGCCTCGACGCTGACGGCCAAATAGCCGAAGTCGGTCCAGGTGAACGACGCCGTCGAACCGGCCGAGGGCGAATAGGTCGCTCCCTGCTTCTCGCGCAGCTCGTCCTGCAGGCGCAGCCGGAAGATGTCGGCCAGGATCGTGATGTTCCGCGCCTGTTGCGGGTTGGAGAAGAAGTCGCCGGTCCGCCAAGCGATATAGGCCATCCCCTGGTCGTCGCGGCCCTTGTGGGTCAAACGCACCGGCGTCGCTGTCGGCTTGGGGAAAGCCGTGACGCGGGTCTGCGGGCCGGGAGCCGGCTTTGCGGGCCGAGCGGGAAGGGCGCCGAAGGTCTCGGCCACCGCCTGGGTCGCCTTCTCCACCGTGATGTCGCCCACGATGATCACCTCGATCTCGCCGATGGAAAGAGGCGCCAGCTGCGCCTTCAGATCCTCGATCTTTGCGGCCGCCATCTCCTCGCGGCTAGGGAAGGTGAAGCGGCGGTCTCCGCTGCGCAGCAGGCCGGCCAGGTCGCGGGCCAGGACGCCGTTGTCCGTGGCTTCGTACTGGTCGTGCAGGGTCTGGCCGAAGGTTTTGATCCGCTGGAAAGCCTCCGGCCGCCAACCGGGCTCGGTGGCGTAGGCGGCGAGGACCTGCAGTTCCGTCGGCAGATCGGCGGTGCGGGTCGAACCGCTAAGGACGAACGCATCGTCGTCCATGGTCAGCTGCGCGCCCCAGACCTTCGAGGCCAGCACCCGCTCTATATCCTGGGCGTTGATCTTCGCCAGGCCGCCCTCGGCGAAGGCGCTCCCCGCCCAGCCGATGCTCTGCCTATCCTTGGGCAGGCTCAGATATCCGTCGCCGATCCGCACCCGCACCAGCACCTGGTCGTCACGGAACTTGGTGGGCTTCACCGTCAGCCGCACGCCATTGCTGAAGCTGATGAAGGTCGTGTCCAGGTCGGTGACGTCCCGCTGGTCGGCGACCGTACCCGGCGTACCGAAGCTCTGGTACGGCCACTCGATGGCTGCGTTCGCGGCCTGGGGCGTCACCTCCACCTTGCGGGCGGACGCCAGTTCGTCGGCCAGCGCCTTGTCGCCGCCCTGCACTGGCGAACCAGTTGAAAGGATCACCACCGGGCCGGCGCCCTCGAACGCCTTCTTCATGGCGTCAGACACCGCTTCCGCCTTCAGGTCCTTCACCGCCGTATTGAACCAGGCAAGGTCCTGCTCGGGGCTGGTCACGACCTCGTGGTCATCCAGGCTGCCGACAATGGCGTTTGCGAGGTTGGGCGTGCGCTGTGTCGCGGCCCCGGCGACGCGCGCCTCCATCAAGGTGCGAATCTCGGCGATTTCGCGGTCCAGCTCGTCCTGCCGCACGCCGTACTTGGCGACCCGGCGCTGCTCCAGGTCGATGGTGGCCAGCGCCTGGCGCCAGCCTGTCGGTTGTGCGGTGGCGCTGATCGTCGTCGCCTTGGCCGCGTGGAACTGGTCGAACGAGAACGCGCCGGCGGCGATGAATTGCGGATCGGCCCCACGGCTCAGGGCTCCAAGCCGCCTGTTCAGCACGGCGAAGCCCAGCCGTTCCACCAGGTCGCGCTTGCGATGGGCGCTGGTGTCCGGCGCCAGGTCCGGCGCGCTCAGCCACGACAGTTGAAGCGACGTCGCCGCGCCCGGTTGAACGATGACCTTGGCCTCGACGCCGCGCTTGGCGATCGGCCCCAGGTCCGGATCGACGCCGGCCGGGCCCACGCCCTGCCAATCGGAGAACCGGGCCCTGATCTTGGCTTCCATGACATCGACGTCGAAGTCGCCGACCACCACCAGCACCGCCCGCTCGGGGCGATAGAAACGCTGGTAATAATCCACCAGCTGCTCACGCGGCGCTGTCTTGATGACCTCGACCTGGCCGATCGGCAGGCGCTGCGGCGGCCGCTGCCCCTTCAGGACAAAGGCGATCCCTTCCTTGAAGACGCGGTAGGCCGGGGTGTCGCGATCGCGTTCTTCCGACAGGATGACGCCGCGTTCTCGATCGACCGCCTCGCCCGAGATGGTCAGCTCGCTGGCCACGTCACGCATCAGATCCAGGCTCACCTTGACCGTCTCGTCGTCGGTCTTCGGCAGGTCCAGCTTGTAGATCGTCTCGTTCCAGGAGGTGGACGCGTTGGTGTCGGCGCCGAAGGCTAGCCCATGGCGTTCCAGGGTCTTGATCATCTCGCCTTCGGGCACGGTCTTGGAGCCATTGAACGCCATATGCTCGAGGAAGTGGGCGAGACCCTGCTGAGCGTCGGTCTCCATGAGCGAGCCAGCGTCGAAGCGCAGGCGGATCGAAGCCTGGCCGGGCGGGGTGGCGTTGCGGCGGATGGCGTAGCGCATGCCGTTGGGCAGGGCGCCGAAGCGGATCGCCGGATCGGCCGCGATGTCCGAGGCCGCCTGGGGCCACTCGCCGGGCCTCTGCGACTGGGTCGCTGCAGGCTTGTCGCCGCCAAGGAAGGGAAGGGCCGATGCGCCGCTGATCGCGGAGACCGAAAGGGCGAGGACGGAGGCCGTGATCAGGAGCGGCCGGAACGTACGCAGCATAAGTCGCCTGGACATTTATAGGGGCGCGCACCTTCGCCGCCGGATGCGGCGCAAGCAAGGCGTCGTTTGGCCACTATGATTTGCGTGGCTTCGCCGCTTGCGATCACCCATATGAAGCGGAATGTACGAGATTAACGATCCGGCCCCTCCGCCGCGCGAGCCCGCGTTCAACGCTCCGTGGCCCGCGCTCGTCCTGACCCTCGCCATCTTGGGCAGCTATGTCCTGCAGACCCGGTTCCTGGACGACGCCGGCGTCTACGTCTTCGCCCTGGTGCCGGCGCGGCTGGCGGCCGGCGACTGGCTTGGCCTCATCACCTCCATCTTCCTTCACGGCGGCTGGGTCCATGTCCTGCTCAACAGCGCCTTCGCCCTGGCCTTCGGCACGCCGATCGCGCGCCTGCTGGGCGTTAGCCTCAAAGGAGCCGTCCTGCTGTGGGCCTTCTTCCTCCTGTGCGGAATGGGCTCCGGCGCGATCTACGCCCTGATCCACCAAGGCTCGATGGGCGCGGTGATCGGTGCGTCCGGCGCGGTCTCGGGGATGATGGGCGCCGCCGCGCGCCTGATGGACCGGCGCGGCGTGCTGGGGCCGATCCTCAGTCCCTCGGTCGTATCCACCGGCGCGGCCTGGATCATCGTCAATCTGCTGGTGGCGCTGTTCGGGCTGAGCCCTGGCGCCGACGGAGCGGGCGTCGCGTGGGAGGCGCACCTGGCCGGATTCGCCGTGGGCCTGCTGTTGATCGGTCCGGTGGCGGCCATGGCCGGCATCCGCAAAGCGTAAACGGAACGTTGATTCATCAGGCTGTTTGCGGGACCCTTCCTCTTCTGGAACGAGGGAGGAAAAACAGAACATGCTCGTCAGCCAGATTTTGAAGACCAAGGGCGCGGAGGTTTTCGCGGCCAATCAGGACAACACGGTCGCGGTCGCAGCATCGCTGCTTCATGAGCGCCGCATCGGGGCGGTGGTGGTTGTCGACCAGGCAGGCGACGTGGCCGGCATTCTCTCTGAAAGAGACATCGTCCGGCTGCTGGCCCAGGAGGGCGCCGACGCCCTGCAGCGCCCGGTAAGCAGTTGCATGACCCGCGACGTGCTTTTCGCCAAGCCGTCGGAGACGGTCGATTCTCTTCTGACCCGTATGACCGACCGCCGTATCCGCCACCTGCCGGTCGTGGATGGAGGAAAGTTGTCGGGAATCGTCTCCATCGGCGACCTGGTGAAGGCGAAGATCGCAGAGAGCGAGGCGGAAGCTGCGGGGCTTAAGGCCTATATAGCCGCCGGCTAGGCGAGGATCAGGCGACCGGCGGCAGGACGAAGATGTCGGCGCTGTTGCTGCGGGCCGCCTGGGCCAGGCTGTAACCTTCCAGAACGGCGGCGGTGGCGTCGCGCGCCTTCAGCAGGGCTTCGCGCAGGGGGCAGGCGTGCAATTGGACGCAGCCGTCGCAGGGCGCGAACGCCGTGCGGCTGACGCAAGGCGCCAGCGCCAGGGGGCCGTCTATGATGCGGATGATCTCTGCGAAGCTGATCGCGTCCGCAGCCCGGGCCAGCACGTAGCCGCCAAACTTGCCCCGACGGCTGATGATAACGCCCTCGCGGGAGAGCTGCAGAAGGATGGCTTCCAGGAACTTGCGCGGTGCGTCGGCCTGTTGCGCCAACGCGGCGGAGGTCATCTGGCGGGAATCGTCGCGCGCCAGTTCCACGAGCGCCCTCAGCGCGTATCTGGCCTTCTGGGAAAGCATGGAACTCTCTCTAGGTGGGGCGGCTGTCGGTAGGCAAGCGCCAGAAATGTCATCGAAGCGTCAAACCGGCTTGCGAGTCGCGGCACGGGTCTCTACAAGCCGCGGCTCGCCGGGAGACGGGCGTTCTTGGTTCTGGATTTGAGTTGCTGAAAGGCTCTTGATTTCCGGGGTTATGGGCACTAGTTTCCACGGCCTCAATCGACTCGCTTCGAACTCCTTAGGGGGAAGCCTAGAGCGTCCCTTGGCGGAGTTGTTGTCGTC
>CAJYMH010000020.1 GCA_913776195.1 uncultured Caulobacter sp. | reverse complement strand
CAACGAGGTGACCGAGATCGATCTGACCGTCGACGGCGCCGACGAGATCGGCCCGGGCCTGTCCCTGATCAAGGGCGGCGGCGCGGCTCTGCTGCGCGAAAAGTTGGTCTGGGAGGCGTCGAAGCGTTGCGTGGTCATCGCCGACGCCGCCAAGAAGGTCGCGACTCTCGGCAAGTTTCCCCTGCCGATCGAGGTGGTCGCCTTCGGCCACATCTCCACCAGCCGCCGCATCTGCGACGCCCTGTCGGAATGCGAAATCGGCATGCCGCCGCGCCTTCGTGTGAAAGACGGCGTTCCGGTGAAGACCGACGGCGGCAACTACATCTACGATGTGGCCTGCGGTCGGATCGAGGATTCCTCGGCCCTGGCGGCGGCGCTGAAGAGCGTCACGGGCGTGGTCGAGCACGGCCTGTTCCTCGATCTGGCGGAAGAGGCGCTGCTGGGAACCGACGACGGCATAGTGCGCCTTCAACCCTGACGCCCTATCTGTGCGTTCACGCGTGATTGCATCGGGAGCCATCGATGGCTGACTACGACTACGATCTCTTCGTCATTGGCGCCGGTTCGGGCGGCGTTCGGGCCTCGCGCCTCGCGGCCATGAGCGGCGCCAAGGTCGCCGTAGCGGAGGAGTATCGGGTCGGCGGCACCTGCGTCATCCGCGGCTGCGTGCCCAAGAAGTTCATGGTCTACGCCTCGGAGTTCGCCCACCACTTCAAGGTCGCCGAGAGCTACGGCTGGTCGAAGTCGGACGCCAAGTTCGACTGGAAGACCTTCATCGAGGCCAAGGACGTCGAGATCGCCCGCCTGTCCGGCATCTATGTGCGCAACCTGCACAACGCCGGCGTCGAGATCGTTCACGGCCGCGCCGCCATCAAAGGCCCTAACACCATCGAGATCACCGGCAACGACGCCCGCACGGTGACCGCCAAGAAAATCCTGATCGCCGTGGGCGGTCGTCCGTCCGTGCCGGAGGACGTGCCGGGCATCGAGCATGTCATCACCTCGGACGAGGCTTTTCATCTGGAAGAGCTGCCCAAGCGGATCGTGATCGTCGGCGGCGGCTACATCGCCGTGGAGTTCGCCGGCATCTTCGCCGGACTCGGCTCCGACGTGACCCTGGTCTATCGCGGCACCAACGTCCTGCGCGGCTTCGACGACGACATCCGGGCGCACCTGGCGGGCGAGCTGGAGAAGCGCGGCATTCGCGTCGTCCTCGGCTGCTCCCCCACCAAGATCGAGAAGACCGCCGGCGGCCTCGTCGCCCACCTGGGCAACGGCATCATCTGCGAGAGCGACCAGATCCTCTACGCCACCGGCCGCAAGCCGCACGTGGACGGGCTCGGTCTCGACACCGTCGGGGTGGAGCTGAACGAGAAGGGCGCCGTGAAGGTCGACGAACAGTCGCGCACCACCGCCAAGGACATCTGGGCCGTCGGCGACGTGACCGACCGCATCAACCTGACCCCCGTGGCGATCCGCGAGGGCGCGGCCTTCGCCCAGACCGAATTCTACGACAACCTCACCACCTTCGATCACGACAACGTCGCCAGCGCCGTCTTCTCTCAGCCGCCCATCGGCTCGGTAGGCTTGAGCGAGGCCGACGCCCGCCGCAAATTCGGCAAGGTCGATATCTATCGGACCGTCTTCCGTCCGATGAAGTACGCCTTCGCGGGCGCCGAGGAGCGTTGTCTGATGAAGCTGGTCGTCGAGGCTGAAACCCAGAAGGTGGTCGGCGTCCACATTGTCGGACCCGACGCGCCGGAGATGATCCAGCTCGCGGCCATCGCCGTGAAGATGGGCGCCACCAAGGCCCAGTGGGATTCCACCTGCGCCGTCCACCCCACGGCCGCCGAGGAGCTGGTGACCATGCGCGAGAAGTACGTGCCCCCGGAGCTGGGCGCCGCTTGACCGAAGTCTCCGCAGAAGCCGTCGTGCGTCCGACGCGGGGTGAGGCCTGGCTGGGCTTCACCGCCGGCTTCGTCCTCGTCCTGACGCCGCTCCTCGGCTACCTGGCGCCCTTGGCCTTTGCGCCGCTGATGGGGCTCGGGGGCTTGATGGCCTTGCCGCTGCTACGTCGGCGGTGGGGTTCGATCCTGCCGGTGACGCCGTTGGTGCTGCTGGCCGTCTGGGCGCTGATCACCCTGGACTGGAGCCCCTATATGGCGCTCAAGCCCAAGGCGGCGCTCGAGAACGCGATGAAGCTGCCGCTGCAGCTGGCGCTGTACGGCTCCGCCGTCCTCGCCTTCGCCCAGCTCGCCGCCCGCTCGGCTCGGCGCGCCCAGGCCGTTCTGGCGGGCGGGGCAGGGGTCCTGGCCCTGATCCTCTTCATTGACGGCCTGCTGGGCGCGGCTCTGTACCAGGCTGCGAAGCAGGCGATCGGCGAGCCGATCCGCCCCGACCTTGCTCGACGCAACATCGCCCAGGGACTCTATGTCCTGGCGGTGCTGTTCTGGCCCGCCGCCGTGGCCGCTTGGCGCAGCGGCTGGAAACTCGCGGCGCCGGCCGCCGGTCTGCTGCTCATCGGCGCATCCGGCCTGCTCGGCGCCGACGCCCCGATCCTGGCCCTGGCGCTGGGCGGCCTCGCTTTCGCGGCGATCCGTTTCGGCGGCCGCATGGCGGGGCTGGCCTTCATCCCGCCCATCGCAGTCTATTTCGTCCTCACTCCAGTCCTGACTCTGGAGGCGGCCCGCAACGGCCTGTTCGCTTGGCTGCACCGCTTGGTGGGCCAGTCCTGGGACGCGCGCTTGGACATCTGGGCCTTTTCCGCTGCAAAGGTGCTGGAGAACCCGCTGCGGGGCTGGGGCTTCGACGCCAGCCGCACCTTCGATCCCGCCATCCCACTCCACCCCCACAATGCAGCCCTGCAGCTATGGTTGGAGCTGGGCGCCGCCGGGGCGGCCCTGGTCGCCGTGTTCTTCTGCTGGACCGCCTTCAACCTGGCCAATCAGGTCGAGGAGAACCGGGCGGAGGCTGGGGCTGGTTTCGGGGCGCTGATCGCCTATCTCGCTATCGGCGCGATCAGTTTCGGCGTCTGGCAGGAGTGGTGGCTCGGCCTAGGTGCGCTGGCGGCATGTTCATGCCTGGTGCTGCGGAAATCGCGTGGCTAGGCGGCAAATTTATTCCTTAGTTTCGGATGAAACGAGACAATTTGCCAGATTTTTTGCTTTGCGGTTTCGTTTAGGGTAGAAGCCTCGCCTTTCTTGTGTTCCTGAGTAGCCGCCATGACGACCCAACGCTGGACCCCGCAGTCCTGGAGAGCCAAACCCGCCAAGCACGTGCCGACGGACTATCCGGACGCGGCCGCCGTGGATCGGGTTGAAGGCACGCTTCGTCAGATGCCGCCGCTCGTGTTTGCGGGCGAGGCCCGTCGTCTCAAGAGCCTGCTCGGCGACGTGGCCCAGGGTCGCGCCTTCCTGCTGCAGGGCGGCGACTGCGCCGAAAGCTTCAAGGAATTCCACGCGGACAACATCCGCGACACCTTCCGCCTGATCCTGCAGATGGCGGTGGTGATGACCTTCGCCGGGGGCAAGCCCGTGGTGAAGGTCGGCCGCATCGCCGGCCAGTTCGCCAAGCCGCGCTCCGAGCCGATCGAGACCATCGATGGCGTGACCTTGCCGTCCTACCGAGGCGACAACATCAACGGCATGGGCTTCAACCCGGAAGAGCGCATCCCGGATCCGGATCGCCTGCTCAAGGCCTACGCCCAGTCGGCCTCGACCCTGAACCTGCTGCGCGCCTTCGCCACCGGCGGCTATGCGGACCTGTACAACATCCACCGCTGGACCCTTGGCTTCGTGGACGGCAGCCCGCAGGGCGCGCGCTACCGCGAGTTGTCCGAGAAGATCAGCGAATCCCTGGCCTTCATGGCCGCTATAGGGGTTACGCCGGAGACCTATCCGGGCCTGCATCAGGTGGACTTCTTCACCAGCCACGAAGCCCTGCTGCTGGGCTTTGAGGAAGCCATGACCCGCGTCGATTCCACCTCGGGCGACTGGTACGACACCAGCGCCCATATGCTGTGGATCGGCGAGCGCACCCGCCAGCTGGACGGCGCCCATATCGAATTCATGCGCGGCGTGAAGAACCCCATCGGCGTAAAGTGCGGCCCGACCATGGAGCCGGACGACCTGCTGCGGCTGATCGACGTGCTGAACCCCGCTGACGAGCCGGGCCGTCTGACCCTGATCGGCCGCTTCGGCGCCGACAAGATCCACGACCGCCTGCCGCGCCTGATGGAGGCCACCAAGCGCGCCGGCCGCACCGTGGTGTGGTCCACTGATCCGATGCATGGCAACACGCTGAAGGCCGCCAACGGCTATAAGACCAGGCCCTTCGACCGGATCCTGGCCGAGGTGCGCGGCTTTGTGGAAGTGGCCGAGGCCGAGGGCGTCCACCCCGGCGGCGTCCATCTGGAGATGACCGGCCAGAACGTCACCGAATGCCTCGGCGGGGCCCGCGCCCTGTCGGAAGGCGACCTGGCCGACCGCTACCATACCCACTGCGACCCGCGCCTGAACGGCGAGCAGGCGCTGGAGCTGGCCTTCCTGATGGCTGAAAAGCTGAAGGCCTCCCGTGAAGGCGGCCTGCGCAAGGCGGGCTAGACCCACGCCTACCGGTGGAGGAAGAACTCGACCGGCGCCGAGATCTCGATCCGCTCGCCTCGTAGATGACGCGGGGCGGGCGGAAACGGGTCAGCCCGCGCCAGCATGGCCAGGACCTCAGTGTCCAGCGTGGCGTGCCCAGAGCCGCGCACGATGTCGCCGTCCAGCACATGGCCGCTGCGATCCACCACGAAACGGATTTCGACGACGCCTTCCTCGCGGCGCATGCGCGCCTTGCGGGGGTATGTCTTGTGAGTTTCCAGCCATGTGCGCAGCTTGGAGGCGTAGTCCTTGCCCGCGCCATGCGGGGCGTCGATGTCCATGCCGGTCGCATTTCCCACCCGACGGGCCGGCGCGGCGACGGGCGTCGACGCGATCGGGCCGGAACTCGGCGGCGCGACGTCAGCGACGGCCTGCCGGGTGGGTTGCGAAGCCGCCGACGCTGCTTCCGTCCGGGCGGATGACTCCCGGATCGCCGAGGAAAGGGGGACAACCTCGGGCGGCGGCGGCGGTTTCAAAGGTTCGGCCTTCGTCTCAGGCTCCGCGGGTGCGGGCGCCTGTTCGGAGGCCGGAGCCGGGGACGGAGCTGAGGCGGAGCGAGAGACGACTTCGCCGCCGCGCACTTCCGCCAGCTCCGCTGACATGAAGACTGGCTCCTGCATCATTCGCGTGGCGGGCTGCAGGCCCATCGCCATGGATAGGGCGACCAGGCCATGAGCCCCGGCCGCGCCCGTCCAGGCGATCCAGCGGATGTTCGAAGCCGACGCCATCGACCTTAGAAGGTCTTGCCGATCGACAGCTTGAAGGTCCGGCCTTCCGCGTCCAGGGACGACAGGTGGCGGCGGAACTGCTTGTCGCCGAGGTTGTCGACCGATGCGCGGACATCCATGCCTTCCAGGAATCCCTCGCGCGGCTTCCAGGTGACGAACAGGTTATGGATGCCGTAGCCGGCGGTGCGCTCCGAAGCGACGGAGACTTCGCTCTGGTCGGAGGCGAACTCGCCGCGCCAGCCGGCGGTGACGCCCTTTTCGGCCCAATGATAGCCGACCGTCAGGTTCAGCTCGTCGGCCGGAATGGTGTTCAGCGGCACGTTGCGGATGCGGTCCTCACCTTCGATGAAAGCCAGGCCGGCGCGCGCGAACACGCCGCGCGAGGCGTACTCCGCCTCGATCTCGACGCCTTCGAAGCGGCTTTCACCCAGATTGATGAAGTACGGGGCGTTCGCCGTGCCGCGGGTGATCAGGTTGGACACGTCGTTGCGGAACGCCGTGGTCTTCAGGCGCACCGCATCGCCCGGCAGGGCCACGCCGTCGAAGGACAGGGTGAAGCCGACTTCGTAGTTGTCGGACTCTTCCGGCTCCAGGTTCAGGGCGAAGTTGTTCGCCGTGGCGTTGGTGCGGCTGTAGATTTCGTCCAGCACCGGCATGCGCACGGTGTGGGCGATCGAGCCGAAGACCGAGACGTTGTCGTTGAACGAATAGAGCGCCGCGATCTTCGGCGACACTGCGTCGTCCTTAACGACGCTGCGGGTGGTCACGCCGGCGCCCGGCTCAAGCTTGGTCCAGTCGACGCGCACGCCGGGGATGATGGTCAGCTTGTCGGACCAGACGAACTCCGCCTGGGCGTACAGGCCGTACTTCTCCATGTCGCCTTCCGGATGCGTCGCGGCCCCCGGATTGACCGTTCCCGTCGCCGTGGTGCGTGGGTTGCGGCGCTCTTGCTTGTAGGCTTGCGCGCCCACGAACAGGAAAGCGCTCCAGTCCGGGCTCAGGGTGAACTTGGACTGGTTCTCCAGGCGACCCTGCAGGGTTTCGTAGGAGAACTCCGAATAGGTCACGCCCGACAGGAAGGTGGTGTCGCGCTGTTCGACCTTCGACATGGCGTAGGAGCCCTGCGCCGAGATGTTGAATAGGTTCGAGCCGTTGAAGTCGTTCTCGTAGCCGATGACGGCGGTGTCGTCGTCGACCTTGCGGCGGACCGGCGTCGTGCCGAAGGCTTCGGCCTGGTCGTAGATCTGGGTGCTGTCGCTCAGCCAGTTCTGGTAGCTGGCCCAGATGTTGTGACCCTTGTCGCCGCCGATGTAGTAGCGGCCCTTCAGCAGATAGGAGCTGCTGTCTACGTTCGACGGATTGACCTCGACGCCGTCGCCGTTCTCGTAGTGGTCGCTCTTGCGGGCCGTGTACATGGCCAGAATGTCGAGGTTCTCGACCGGCTTGGCGGCGAAGATCATCGAGCCGAAGCGGGCGTTGGCGTTGGTCTCGTAGCCGCCGCGCACGCGAACCGCGAACCGGTCGTCGCCCTTTAGGAAGTCCGAGGCGTCCTTGGTCTCGAAGTTGACCACGCCGGCCAGCGCGCCCGCGCCGTACAGAGTGGAGGAGGCGGGGCCGCGCAGGACCTCGACGCGCTTGTACAGCTCGGGTTCCGAGAAGAAGGCGCCCATGCGGTATTGCTCGAAGAACTTCGAGACGCCGTCGACCTGCATAAGGATGCGGCTGTCGGAGTCGGCGACGCCCGTGCCCAGGCCGCGGATGTTGAAGCCCTGGCCCAGCGCGCTGACGCCGCCCTGGACGCTGACGCCCGGAATGCCTTCAAGAATGTCGCCAATAGTGGAGGCCTGGGTGTCGTCGATGTCGTCCTGGTTCAGCGACGTCACCGCTTGCGGCGTGTCGATGGCGACCTTCTCGGCGCCGGCCGAGACAATGACGCGGCCCAGCGACAGCTTGGCGGTCGAATCGTCCTGTGCGTGAGCGGCTGCGGCCAAAAGCAGGGTGGATGCGCCGGCCAGTAGAGCGGTCCTGGACCGCTGCGAAAGAAACTTCATTCTGATCCCCAAGAGGTGCGTACGAGCCGCATTCGCGGCTTCCATGTCTGCGCGTCTTGGCCCCGACGGCGTCGCTTAACTGCCTCAGCAACGATTCAATTGCAAGTGAGTCTCAAGTGCATTATCGGGGCTGAGCCGGCGCGATGCCGACGGACCTAACCTTTCGGGGCGACTATGAGAGCTTTCAGATCAACCTTGTCGGCAGGCGCGGCCATCGTCGTCCTGGCCGCGGCGGGGGCCGCTTCGGCGCACATGCCCTACCTGCTGCCTACTGTTTTCACCCTGGGCGGCAAGGCCGACCACGTGACCCTGCAGTCGTCCTTCACCGAGGATCCGTTCGTCCCCGAGGTGGTGCTGAAGTCGGCCTTCTTCTTCGCAAAGAGCCCGCAGGGCGCCGAGACGCCCATCGCCGCGCCCACCTATCTGCGTGACCTGGCGGTGCTGGAGGCGGCGACCCCGGCTGAAGGCACCTATCGCTTCTCCACCGGCCCCCGTCAGGGCCGCAAGGGCAAAATGTACAAGGACGCCAGGGGCGAGTGGCTGATGGTCGGCGAGGAGGCCGAAGGCGCCCCCGCCGGCGCCCAGCTGGTCGAGGTGACCAGCGTCACCACCGCCGAAGCCTATGTCACCAAGGGCAAGCCCTCAACGGCCGCCCTGGAAGCCAAGGGCCAGGGCCTTGAGCTGAAGCCGGTCACCCATCCCAGCGACATCGGCGCCGGCCAGGCCGCCAAGTTCCAGCTGCTGTTCGACGGCAAGCCGCTGGCCGGCGCGCTGATCCGCCTCTACCGCGCCGCCGGCGTGTTCGACGGCAAGAAGGTCGCGGGCGAGGCCAAGACCGCCGCCGACGGCTCTTTCATCCTGACCGCGCCGGACGCCGGCCTCTACATGACCATCGTCCGTTATCGCACGGTCGCTCCGGCCGGCGCCGAGACGCCGTACCGCTCCTACACCCACACCCTCAGCTTCGAAGCCGCCCAGTAAGGCAGGGAAAAGATATGATCATTCGCAACACGCTTCTGTCCGCCGCTCTGCTGACCGTGATGGCCGCACCGGCCTTCGCCGCGCCGCATGAGCGCAACGCCTTCATCCACGACTACGACGCCAACCACGACGGCGAGGTCACCCAGGCCGAATTCGACGCCGGCCGCACAGCCCGCTTCAAGGCCACCGACGCCAACGGCGACGGCTGGCTCTCCGACGCCGAATACCTGGCCGAATTCGAACCTCGTCTCGACGCCCGCTTGGCGAAATCGACCAAGTCGGCCGAGGACAAGCTATCCGACCGCCAGCGTGAAGTGCGCCAGACGCACGTCCGCTTCGGCGTCTTGGACAAGGACAAGGACGGCAAGATGACCAAGGCGGAATACGACGCCTCGGGCGCCCGCGCCTTCGCCCAGCAGGACAAGGACAAGAACGGCAAGATCTCCGACGCCGACGCCGTCGTTGAAAGGGCCGAGGCCTCGACCAAACCGGCCTCCAACTGACTTCCTCCTGAGGGGAGGCGGCCGCCGCGTGTCTTCGGACCGGGCGGCCGCAGCGCCCCTTCCGGGTGTTGCCAAGGCTGTCGGCCTCGGCCACCTTCCGCCCCCTTGTCTGCGGGGCGACCCATGTTGAATTCCCTGATGCGCGCCGATCTGTCGGCCTTGCTGCGGCTGGCCGGCCCGGTGATCCTGGCGCGCCTGGGCATCATGGTCATGGGCCTGACCGACGCCATCGTCGTCGGCCGCCACTCCGCCGAACAGCTCGCCTTCCACGCCCTCGGCTGGGCGCCGTCCGCCGCCATCGTCACCACCGGCGTCGGCCTGCTGGCTGGCGTCCAGATCATGACCGCCCGCCGCCTGGGCGAGGGGCGCCGCGCTGAGACGGGCGCCATTCTGCGGCGAGGCATCGTCTACGCCTTTTGGGTCGGGATCATCTCAACCATCGGCCTGGCCCTGGCCGGCCCGCCCATGCTCCACGCCCTGAAGCTGGAGACGGGTCTGGCCGACGGCGCCAGCAAGGCGCTGCTGGTCTTCGCCCTGTCCCTGACGCCGTACCTGATCTCGGTGGCGGCCACCTACTACATGGAGGCGCTGTCGCGCCCCGGACCGGGCCTGGCGATCATGTGGATCGCCAACGGCCTGAACCTGATCCTCAACCTGCTGCTGGTGCCCGGCGTGCTGGGCATCCCGGCCATGGGCGCGGTGGGCTCGGCCTGGGCCACCTTCGGTTCCCGCTTGTTCCTGATGGTCGCCATGCTGATCTGCGTCTTCGGCATGAAGGAGGCGAGGGCGCTTGGCGTCTTCCAGCGCGCGCCTCGCGACCCTGCGGCCGACGCTGAACAGCGCCAGGTCGGCTACGGCGCCGGGGCGTCCTACTTCGTCGAATCCGGGGCCTTCGCCGCCATGAGCGTCATCGCCGGCATGGTCGGCGCCGCCGCCGTGGCGGCCTGGGCCATCGTGCTCAATGTCGCCGCCCTGATCTTCATGGTGCCCCTGGGCCTGGCCACCGCCACCGGCGTCCTGGTGGGCACGGCCTATGGCGCGCGCGACCGGGCCGGGGTGGAGCGGGCGGGCCTCCTGGGCGGCGGCGTGGCGCTGCTGGCCGGGACATTGATTTCGCTCATCGTCTGGCCGACGGCCGGTCCGATCGCTCGCGCCTACACCACGGACGCCGCGCTCCTGACGCTCACGGCGCCCGCCATCGTCCTGGCCTGCCTGTTCTTCACCGCCGACGCGGTGCAGGTGGTGGCGGCCCAGGCCCTGCGCGCCCGCGGCGACGTGCTGGTGCCGACCATCACGCACGTCATCAGCTACGCATTGATCATGACCCCCCTGGCCTGGTTCCTGGCTGCGCCCCTGGGCATGGGCCTGAACGGCATCGTCTGGGGCGTCATCGTCGCCAGCCTCGCGGCCATGGTCTTCCTCTGCACCCGCTTCGAGATGCTCACCCGCCGCGACAGCTTCTAGGAGACTCTGGAGACTAATACTCTGGAGACGCTGAGACCCTTTCAGGGGACTTTGGAGACATTCTTCGAGCGTAGCCGGCTAACCACCGCCTTCCTCGCCCTTGTGGCGAGGAACCCTGTATCCGCATCCCTCGACTTGGACCCGAGAGCGCCGGGCTGGCCGCTGCCAGGGACCTTCGCCACAGGGGCGAGGGAAGCGGGACGGGGGGCTTATCCCCACCGGTCTGGAGGGGCGTACTCTATTGCTCTGAGGTCGTCGAAATCGCATTCTGAGGCCGGAACGCGCGCCCCGGATACTCAGGAGACAACTACACCCCCAGGATCCAGCCTTCTTCCTGCTCGACGGCCTCCAGCACCTCGGTTGAGACCGCGCTCTGCGTACCAAAGGCGGCGCCCAGCTTGCCGGCTTCGTCCAGGCGAGCGAACTGCTCGCATAAGGCGCGGACCTGGGCGCGGTCGATGATCTCGTCGCCCTCCGGCTTCACCTCGGCCAGGGCGGGATAGATTTCGGCGACGACCGCCTCCAGCCCTTCGAAATCGGCGGGGGTCTGGGCGCGCCAGCCGGTTTCGAACGGCCAGATCTTCGCCTTGTCGCCCAGGACCTTCTTCAGTTCGGCCACATGCGGGATGCCGACGATGGCCTGGCTGCCCACGGTGCCGTTGCCGAAGATCTGCCAGATGCTCTTGGCGCCCTTGGCCGCCTTGTCCGCGTGACGCAGCTCGGCCGGCAGGTCATCGCGGCGGGCGGTGGGTTTGGTGGTGGTCAGCCAGCGCTGGGCGTCATTGACCGGGCAGCCCCAGAACGGCTGCGCCTCGTCGGTCATCAGCCGGTTCATCTTCGCGGCCACGGCGAAGCGGTTGTTGGTGTTGTTGGGCTTGTCGACCACGTTCTTGATCATGAACGCCCACTGGCCGCGCCAGTCGGCGGGCTTCAGGTCCAGCATCTTCGCCGTCCCGGCCGGATAGCCCAGCGGGAAGTCGAAGCCGATCAGCACCCGCTCGCTGCGACGGCGCAGGTCGGCCAGCACATCGGCCAGAACGGTCATCGCCTCGGCGCGGGTGGAGGGATTATGGGCTTCGAACGTCAGGCGAAAGCGCACATCGCGTTTCAGCACGCCGATCCAGATGGAGTCCTTGCCAGTCTTCGGCTTGGCCGAAGCGCTCCAGTCGACGATCACATAGGCGTTGAACAGGCGGGACACGACAGACACTCCGGGAGGCAAGGCGCGGTTCTATCCCCGAACGCCTTGCGGGCCAATGCGGCCAAGCCCTCGAAAGCTGCTTTAGGACGCCTGCTCCAGCGCGCCGCGAGCCGGTTCCGTGGCCGGGAGGCGGAACGGCTCGGGCGCCAGCGGCTTCAGGCCGAGCGCCTTGCGGGCGATCATTGGCGGGCGGCGCTCTTCCGGCGTCATGAAGAAGCCGGCGTCGCGAACCTTCAGGCCGACGCCGCGATGGCCGCCCAGGACCGCCAGCGGCGCGGCCAGGATCAGGCCCGCCACGATCGGGGCGGTGGCGGTCAGCAGGTCCGGCGTGAACCAGAAGGCGCAGGCCAGGATGGCGCCGGCGGCGCTGATCCAGCCCATGGCGCGCATGGATTCGTCCCAGCTGATGCGGTCGGCCTCACGGCGCTGGCGGGCCCAGCCGCTGTCGCGGCCCAGCAGAATCTCCACCAGGGCGCGGGTCTGGGTGAACATCAGCATCGGTGCGACGAGTGCCGACAGGACCATCTCCACGGCCAGGCTCTTCACGATCGCCTTGCCGCCGCCGAATGCGCGTCGCTCGACCTTGGAGCGCAGGACCAGGATCAGGCCAAGGATCTTCGGTCCGAACAGCAGCACCCCGGTGATGATGATGGCCCAAGCCGTCGCCTGGATTTCCTTCCAGTTGATCAGCGCCTCCGCCGCGGCCTGCACGTCGGCCCACTGGAAAACCGCCTTCTTCAGGTCGGGCATCAGCAGGCGCGAGACGATGCCCACGCTCAGGGCCGCGAACCACAAGGGCGACAGGATGTAGGACAGGCAGCCGATCACCAGATGCAGGCGGCTCAGCCAGTTCAGGCCCGGCGTGCCGATCAGCGGGATGTGCTGCACGTTGCCCTGGCACCAGCGACGGTCGCGCGAGGCGAAGTCGAGCAGGTTGGGCGGCGATTCCTCGTACGAGCCCGTCAGGTAAGGCGCCAGATGAACGCCCCAGCCGCCACGGCGCAGCAGGGCGGATTCCAGGGCGTCGTGGCTCATGACCTGACCGCCGAACGGCTTCGGGCCGGGCAGGTTGGGCAAGCCGCAGGTCTCGGCGAAGGCGCGGGTGCGGATAATCGCGTTATGGCCCCAGAAGGAGCTCTCCGAACCCGACCACCAGGCCAGGCCCGTCCAGGCGACGCGGCCATACAGGCGCGTAGCGAACTGCAGGCAGCGGGCGAAGATCGTCTGGCTGTTGATCACCACCGGCATGGTCTGGATCAGACCGATGGAGGGGTGACGCTCCATGGCGTCGGCGATGCGCACCATGGCTTCGCCGGTCATCAGGCTGTCGGCGTCGAGCACGATCATGTGCTCATAGGCGGCCCCGTGGCGACGGACCCAATCGGCCACGTTGCCGGCCTTACGGCCCGTGTTCTGGGTGCGCAGGCGGTAATAGGCGTTGCTGGACGCTTCGCGGCGGAAATGCGCGAAGGCGGCCTGCTCGGCGAGGACGATGGCCGCTTCGCGGGTGTCGCTGAGGATGAAGAAGTCGAATCGGTCGTTGGCGCCGGCTTCACCCAAGGATTCGTCCATGGCGCGCAAACGCGCGAAGACCGCCTGGGCGTCCTCGTTGTGGATCGGCATCAGGATCGCGGTCTTGTCGCGCAGGCGGGGCATGGGCGCCGCCTCGTCGATGTCCAGCGGGTCCTTCGGACTGCGCAACAGGATCACGAAGCCGGCGACCGCCGTGCAGAACCACAGCGACAGCGCCAGGAACAGGGGCGCCAGCAGGGTCAGGCAGATGGCTTCCAGGCGGGTGATGCCGCCCAGGGCCATGGTGTCATAGGTCGCCTTCCAGCCGGCCGCGGCCATCAGGGCGGTCAGCACGAAGATCGCGGTCCGGCGGACGGTGATGTCCGTTGGCGAGCATTCCGGCTTGCCGGCGGCCTCGCCCTGCCAGTCTGTCAGGTCGCGGACCGGCATGGCCAGCGGGGTCTCAACCGGCATGTCTTGGATGCGCGGCTGGGCGTCCTTGTTCGAGGTGTCGTTTCCCGACTCGGGGCTCACGAAAACCGCGCGATCGCTCAGTTGGTCCATGATCGGTTGCGGTCCGTTAGGCTTGGCGGGAAGGGGTGTGGGGGAAGGCGGTCCAAGCCTGGGTCACGCACCGAGTGTAACGCACGATGTTCAACTCCGCTGGACGTCTTCCCAGGGCTCACGAACCCCAACGCTCCTACAGTAAAACCTCGATCACGAAATCGCTACCTGTTTGGTTGAGATTTTTGGGCTTTGCAGCGCAAAAAAATCGCTAACGCCCGTAATTTCAGCGGAAATTCGACCTCTACAGCGTGATCACGCCGCATCACGAAAGGCGTGATCCGCTGCGAGGCGGGTTTGAATCGATTGCTAGCTGAGCTTCACCAGCATCTTGCCCATGTTCTCGCCCTTGAACAGCTTCACGAAAGCCTCGGGCGCATTCTCGACGCCGTGCTCGACTGTCTCCTTCCATTTCAGTTTTCCGGACCCGATCCACTCGGCCATGTCCTTCAGGAACGCTCCCTGCAGGTCGTAGTGATTGGAGACAATGAAGCCCTCCATCCGCAGGCTCTTGCCGACCACGAACATGATGTTGGACGGCCCCTTGGGCTCGCCGGTCTCGTTGTACTGCGAGATCATTCCGCACTCGGCGAACCGGGCGAAGGGGCGGGCCGCGTCCAGCGCCGCCTCCAGGTGGTCGCCGCCGACGTTGTCGAAATAGACGTCAATGCCCTTGGGCGCAGCCTCGCGGAGGGCCTTTTTCAGGTCTGGCTCAGCCTTGTAATCGATGACGTGATCGACGCCGATCTCCTTGAGAAAGGCCGCCTTCTCCGGTCCGCCGGCCGAGCCGATCACCGTATGACCCTTGATCTTGGCGATCTGGCAGACGACCGAACCCACCGCGCCCGCCGCGGCCGAGACGAACACCACGTCGCCTTCCTTAAGCGCCGCGACTCGCAGCAGGCCGGCATAGGCGGTCAGGCCCGGCATGCCCGCCACGCCAAGGAAGGCTTGCAGGGGAAGTCCGTTCGTATCGATTTTCTGCACAGATCCAGCCGGTGCGTTGAAAGCCTCGCGCCAGCCGAACATCGACATCACCGTGTCGCCGACCTTCAGGCTCGGGTCGTTGGAGGCGATCACTTCGCCCACAGCGCCGCCCTGCAACGCCTTGCCCAGCTCGAACGGCGGGACATAGCTGGGACGGTCGTACATGCGGCCGCGCATGTAGGGGTCCACCGACATCCAGTGGTTCCGGATCTGAACCTCGCCGGCGGCGGGCGCGGGCAATTCGACCGTCGCCAGTTCGAAATGTTCGGCGGCGGGCATGCCGACCGGGCGGCTCTTCAGGCGGATTTCACGCGACGTGGTCATGGCGCTCTCCCAGAGGCTGTTCTTGTTCAAACGATTGTTTACCGCGTACGCCGATGGGCCGCCAGCGGTTCGCGGCGCGAGCGAAATCCGCTAAGAGGCGCCCATGACGAAAATTCTCAAAGCCGGCGTGGCCGGAGCAGGCGTATTCGGCGGCTACCACGCCAAGAAGTACGCCGAACTCGATGGCGTTGAACTGGCCCTGGTGTTCGACGTGGATCTGGCTCGGGCCAAGGCCTTGGCCGAGCCGCTGGGCGCGCAGGCGACCGACGATCTGGCCGCCTTCATCGCCGCTGTTGATGTGGTGACCGTCGCCACTCCCGCCGTCCATCATGCCGGTCTGGCACTGGCCGCGCTGGAACAAGGCAAGCCGGTCTATGTGGAGAAGCCGGTCGCGGTGGAGCCGGAGGACGCGGACGAACTGATCGCCGCCGCACTCGTCCGGAACCTGCCCCTGGCTGTGGGCCATCAGGAGCGCGTGGTGTTCCAGGCCATGGGCCTGCTGGATATTCCCGAGCAGCCGCTGCGTCTCGAGGCCGTGCGCCGCGGCCCGCCGTCGGACCGAAGCCTGGACGTGTCGGTGGTGCTGGACCTGATGATCCATGACATCGATCTGGCCCTGACGGTTTGCGAAGCCGACCCCGTCGCCGTTGAAGCCGAGGGTGAGGCGACCCGCAACGACCTGTTCGACTGGGTGAAAGCTGAAGCGACGTTCGAAAACGGCTTCGTCGCCACCTTCGACGCTTCCCGTGTCGCCGACGCCCGTGAGCGGACCATGAAGATCGTCTATCCCTCGGGCGAAGTGGAGATCGACTTCCTGGCGCGGACCTTCCGCAACACCACGCCGTTCCCGCTGATCGAGGACTTCAACAACACCCCGGCCGGCAAGGACCCTCTGGGCCGCAGCGTGGCCGAATTCCTGTCCGCCGTCCGGGGCGAAAGCCCGCGTCCCGGTGTGACCGGCGAGGAAGCCGCCCGCGCTCTCGATCTCGCCCTGGCGGTGGAGCAGGCCGCCGAAGACTGACGCGTCGAGGGGGCTGGCGATGCTCGCACATGGCGACTGGCTCGTTGACCCTGGAATCATAGGGCCTTTTCTGCTGGCGGTTGTGCTGGTCGAACTGACGCCAGGTCCCAATATGGGCTATCTGGCCGCATTGTCGGCGGGGCAGGGGCGTCGGGCGGGGTTCGCCGCCGTGGCTGGCGTCACGGTCGGGCTGGCGGTCTACATGCTGGCCGCCGCCTTTGGCCTGACGGAGATATTTCTGGTCAGCCGACCGCTCTATGAGGCGCTGCGATGGGCGGGGGTGGCCTTTCTGCTCTGGCTGGCCTGGGACGCCTGGAAGGGCGGCTCTGAAGTCGGCGCCGCTGATCAGAACAGGCGATCAAAGCGGCGGCTATTTCTGAAGGGCTTCGTCGCCAACATCCTGAATCCCAAGGCGGCGATATTCTACGTCACCCTGCTTCCCGGCTTCATCCAGGTCGATCATGCCGAACCCAGGACCCAAGCCCTGATCCTCGGCTCGCTTCATGTCGCGGTCAGCGTCGTTGTGCATGGTTCGATCGTGCTGGGCGCGGCGAGCGCGGCGAAACTCCTCGCCAAGACAGGCAAGGGTGGCGACCTCTCGGGATTGCGCAAGGCCATGGGCGTTGTCATCGCCCTGATCGCTGTATGGCTCGCGTGGGAGACCCGGCTCTAGAAAAGGCGAGGCTCGCCCCGTGCCTCTTCGTCGTCCCACGGGGGATCGTCGTCCACCACGTCGGCGAAGAGGGGCAGGGCGTCCTTCGCCGGAGCAGGGACCTTGGGGCCCTTGCGCGGGACCGATTTGGCCGTCGGCGGGGTTTCCTCGAGCTCATCGGCGAAGTCTGGCGCGTCAAAGCGATCGAGCATCGGTCTGGGAGCCTGGGCCGCCTCTTCGCGTCTGGCGATGGGCGTGGGCGGCGGCGGATTTCGCGTGCCTGGCGCGCGCTTGAGGATCGCCTCGATGCGGGCGAGCCAGCTATTGGCCTCCTGCGCGGCCTTGGCGGCGGTGGGTGCGCTGCGCAGAGCGGCGTCGGAAGGAATCCAGAGGTCGAGTTCGAAGTCAGCATGCTTGGGATCGTCGAACACCAGGCGCAGAACGACGCTCTGCGCCTCGCCGTAGGTCCGGTCCAGGAACCGCTTCGGCTCATCGCGGATCACGCGGCCCACCGATTGGCCGTCGACCAGAAGTTCCGCACCGAGCAGTTCATTAAGGCGGTAAAGCAGGCACCAGCCGCCCTTGTCCCAGGTCGTGGCGATCAGGCCGCTGGCCAGTCGGAAGCCGACGCCACGACCACGCCCCTTGGCGACGATGAAGGCGTCAGGCGCGCCGCCCAGGACCTTGGCCAGGGCGCGTCGGATGCGGCGCTCCTCGTCCAGCAGCCATCGCGCCAGACTGCCGGCGAACGTCACCGCGGTCGCGGCGACGGCCAACATCACGAGAAGGCGGGCGAGCTCCGTCATGGCGGGCAGGGTAAGGGCGAATCGGGTCCGCCGCGAAGAGGGGGGCTAGAGGTCTAGCTCCACGACGACCGGAACGTGATCGGAGGGCTTTTCCGTGCCGCGCACTTCACGGTGGATGACGCAGCTTTTCAGACGATCGGCGGCCTGGGGCGACAGCAGGGCGTGGTCGATACGGATGCCATGGTTCCGCTGCCAGGCGCCGGCCTGATAGTCCCAAAAGGTGTAACCGCCAGGCGCGCCGTCAACCTGCATGTACGCGTCGGTGAGGCCGAGGTTCTTGAGCGCCCGGAACGCGCCGCGGCTTTCCGGCTGGAACAGGGCGTCGCCTAGCCAACCCTCAGGCTTGTCAGCGTCCTCAGGCTCAGGGATCACGTTGTAGTCGCCCAGGATCACCAACCGCTCTTCCTGCGTCAGAAGAGCCTTGGCGTGGCGGTTCAGGCGATCCATCCAGGCCAGCTTGTAGGCGAACTTCTCGGTGCCGATCGGATTGCCGTTGGGCAGGTAGATGCCGACTACCCGCACGGGCGTGGCGCCGCCGGTCACCGCCTCGATGAAGCGGGCGTGGTCGTCGGCGTCGTCGCCAGGAAGACCGCGGGTCACATCCTCCAGCGGCGTCTTCGAAAGCATGGCGACGCCGTTGTAGGTCTTCTGGCCATGGACGGCGACGTTGTAGCCAAGGCGTTCAAAGGCTTCGGTGGGGAACTTCTCATCGACGCACTTGATCTCCTGCAGCACAGCCACATCGGGCTGGGCCTGCTCGAACCAGGCCAGGACGTTCTCCAGACGGGCGTTAATGGAGTTTACGTTCCAGGTGGCGATGCGCATGGGGACTCAAGGGTTCGGGGCGTCTGAAGGCCGGCAAGCTAGGGCGGCGAAGGGCCGCGCTCAAGCACAAGCGTGCTTCGCGGAACCGTGGTATCATTGTCGCAAATCCGTCCAAGAGAGACGAGAGCGATGATTGGGAGAAGCGTCATGGGCGCCGGACCGCGCGACATCAGTCGCCGCCGCGCCATCCTATGGGGTCTGGCCATGTCAGGCGCCGCGAGCTTTGCAAAGGCTAGTACGGCCGTGACGCCGCCGGCGCCGCCGCATGGCCCCGAGTTCGATATCGGCACGGACGAGGACGCCGTCGATCGTGTGACGGCGCCCGTTTTCGTGAACGGGAAGGGGCCTTTCCCCTTCATGATCGACACCGGAGCCAACTACTCGGCCATATCGAACGAATTGGCGGCGGAGCTTGGCTTGCCGGACCGAGGCCCGGTGGTGCTGAACACCATTGTCGGCCCTGAAACGACGGGATCAGCCGAGGCGGCGGAGCTTCGTCTCGGCAAGAAGGTGGCGCGCGATATCCGCATGGCCTCCTTGCCCCGGCGATGGCTGGGCGCGGCGGGTTTGATCGGTATGGACCAGCTGGCCTCGCAGCGACTAACCCTGGATTTCGTCAACGCCACCATGAAGTTTGGCGGGACGCCGGCCTTCGGCGACACATCAGCCATCGTCGTACAGGCGCAGCATCGCTCCGGACCGCTGACCCTCGTCAACGCCCGCATCGGCGGCGCGCTGGTGACGGCCTTCCTGGATTCTGGGGCCGACGGGACGGTGGGGAATCCAGCCCTGCGCGGGTTGATGTCCACGCGCCTTAAGCGGGCCGCTTACAATGACATGTTTCTGCCGTCCCCGCTGATCAGTCCGACGGGCCAGCAGATCCCGGGAGAATTGGCGGTGCTTCGCTCGGTAAGCGTCGGTGGAATGGACATCAGCAACCTGCCCATCGTGTTCGCGGACCTGCACACCTTCCGCATGTGGGATATGCACGAGGAGCCGGCTTTCGTGCTCGGCGTTGATATCCTGCGTCGTTTCAGAAGCGTGGTGATCGATTTCCGACGCGGGGAGGTGATCTTCCGGCTGCCGCGCGATAACGGGGTTGCGCCGTACGTCGGATCCCGCGTCCGAAGGGGATGAGCCCTTGGCGCCACGCTGGGTGTTGTTAATGTCGCAGGGCGCGGTTCCGCGCTCCAGATAGCCTTCCCGGTCTTGACCCCCCGTTGTCGAGTGCGCGACAGGTTGAGAACAGTTGTTTTGGGAGGCGTGCCCTTTGAGACTCAAGGCCCGGATCAAGCGTGAGTTGCGGTTCATCAAGGGGCTGCGTCGCACGCTGGGGCGCGTGAAGTCGATCGCCCCGGATTCAGGCAATCTGATCTGCGACGACATCGAAGCGGCCGTCGACAAGTTCCGTGACCGTCAGGCGATCACTTTCGAAGGCCGTTCGCTGACCTATGGCGAGTTCGACCAATTGGCGAACCGCTACGCGCATTGGGCCAAGAGCCAGTCTCTCACCCGCGGCCGGGTGGTGGCGCTCTATCTGCCGAACCGGCTGGAATACGTGGCGATCTGGTACGGGCTGACCAAAGTCGGGGTGGTCACGGCCCTGATCAATAACAATCTGACTGGCCAGGCGCTGGCGCACTGTCTGAACATTTCCGGCGCCAGCCACATCATCGTCGATGATGAAACGACAGCCCATGTGGATGCGGCCAAGGGGCAACTTGATCGTCCGATGCAGCAGTGGACCCTGTCCGCGCCGCAGGGCGATCAGCGCGATCTGGTCAACGCCCTGAAGAGCTGCTCGCAACTGCGCCCGGACCGCCAGAACGTCCGCGGCGACCTAGTAGCGAAGGATACGGCGCTGCTGATCTTCACCAGCGGCACGACGGGCCTGCCCAAGGCGGCCAAGATCACCCACATGCGGTGCCAGCTCTACATGCGCGGCTTCGCCGGCTCCACGGGGTCTCGCGAGACCGACCGGATCTATATGAGCTTGCCGCTCTATCACGCCACCGGAGGTCTTTGCGCGGTCGGCGCCGGCCTGCTGAACGGCGGAGCAATAGTTCTCAAGAAGAAGTTCTCAGCCACCCACTTCTGGGACGACATCGTCAGCAACCAATGCACCATGTTCGTCTATATCGGCGAGCTGTGCCGGTATCTGGTGAATCAGCCCGAGCATCCTTTGGACCGCGGCCACAAGCTGCGCTTGGCCTTCGGCAACGGATTGCGCGCCGATGTGTGGGAGGAGATGCAGAAGCGCTTCGCCATCCCGGCCATTCTTGAGTTCTACGGCGCGACCGAAGGCAACGTCAGCCTGTTCAACTTCGACGGCAAGGTCGGCGCGGTCGGCCGGGTGCCGAAGTACCTGAAGAAGAAATTCAATATCCGCCTGGTGCAGTTCGACGTCGAAAGCGAAGAACCTATCCGTGGCCCGTCGGGTCTATGCATCGAGTGCGGACCCGGTCAGGTCGGCGAATGTCTGGGCCGGATCGACCCCAAGGACGCTCGCGCCAACTTCACCGGCTACGCCGACAAGGCGGCCACCGAGAAGAAGGTGCTGCACGACGTCTTTGAGAAAGGCGACGCCTGGTTCCGCACCGGCGACCTGATGCGCGTCGACAGCGACGGCTATTTCTATTTCGTCGATCGGGTGGGCGACACCTTCCGCTGGAAGGGTGAGAACGTTTCGACCAGCGAGGTGGCCGAACACCTCTCCGCCATTTCGGGCGTGCAGGAAGTGAACGTCTACGGTGTCGAGGTCCCGGGCTCGGACGGCCGCGCCGGCATGGCGTCTCTGGTGGTCGGTCCGGAGTTCGACATCAAGACCCTGGCCGAAGCCGTCGATCAGGATCTACCCGTCTACGCGCGTCCGGTTTTCGTCCGCCTGCAGCCGCAGATCGAGACCACGGGGACGTTCAAGTATCGCAAGATCGACTTGGTCCAAGACGGGTTCGATCCGAACAAGATCAAGGATCCGCTGTATTTCCGCGCGGGAGCCAAGGGCTTCGTGAAGGTCACCAAGGCTGTCCACACGAAGATCGTCGAAGGCGGGTACCGACTGTAATGACTCGTACGCTTCATGTTGTCGCCGCACTGACGGCGGCCTTCGCCGTTCCCGCTTGCGCGCCCAAGCCGCCGGCGGGTGTTGACGCGGAACTTCTGGCTCAGGAAATCGGCAACGCCGTCGGCTCTGACTCCACCTGCGTCCTTTTCGCCAAGGCAGGGGGGAACGGCGCGGTGGTGCATCGCTACGGCACGCACCTGACCTGTGGCCGGACCCTACCATCGTGCGACGGCTCCAGTGTCACCGCAGCGGACATGTTGAAGCGCGCCGCCAAGGGTGAGGTGCTGTCGCTGAGCTGCGACACTCGTCCCGAAGACGCCCGCACGGTGGGCTGGGCGACTGGGCCTGTTGCCCAGACCGGACCGGCCCGGGACTTGGTCTATGTTGCGGTGATGGAAGGCGACCGCGCCTTGCCGGGTCGGGAGATCCGCACCCGTATCGAGGCCGCCTTCCGGGTCGCCAAGCTCTAGACTTCGAGCTTAGCGGGCGGCCTCGTAGGTCGCTGACACGTCCACGCGCACGCGCAGTTCGCCGCCCTCGATCGGCGTGGAGTCGGCAAACTCGCGCTTGGCGGCCATCATCATGACCGGGCGCGGGGGCTCGGGCATGTAGCCGCCGGACTCGTTCAGCGACACCAGACGGACCAGCTTGTAGCCGGTGGCCTGGGCGTAGAGCGCGGCCTTGGCTTCCAGCGCCTTGACCGCCTCGCGACGTGCTGCGTCCTCGGCGGCCTTCGGGTCGCTCAGGCCGAAGCTGATGCCGTTGATGGTGTTGGCGCCGGCGGTCACCGTGGCGTCGACCGTCTGACCCAGCTTGGCAAGGTCACGCACGCGGATCGTCACCTGATTGGCCGCCTGATAGCCCGTCAGTTTCGGGGGCTGGTTCTGCTCGTAGGCGTACTGCGGATTCAGATTCAGACCAGAGGTCTGGATGTCCCGGCTGTCGATCCCGGCCTTCTTGATGGCGGCGACGACCTGGCTCATGCGGGCGGCGTTCGCCTTCATCGCCTCGGCGGCGGTGGGGGCCTCGACGTTCACGCCCAGCGTGATCGTGGCCATGTCAGGCGCAACGCGGGTTTCGCCGAAGGCCGACAGGTTGAGGGTCGTAGCCTTGAACTGCACATCAGCGGCGCTTAGCACGGTTTGGGCGCTAGCGGCGGAGGCCGCGCCGGCGGTGACAAGCAGCGCCCCAAGGGCGGCGGCGCGGAACAGGGTCTTCATCAATCTCTCTCCAAGGGCGGTGGTCCGCCGTAACGACGAGCGCAACCTGAGCGTTGCAACATGAACCGGAGCTTTAACCCGCGTGCAGCCCATGGTAACCCGCCTTGCGGTTGCGGCGACGCAGCCTTCGGGGGCCTGTAGCTCAATGGTTAGAGCCGACCGCTCATAACGGTCTGGTTGGGGGTTCGAGTCCCTCCAGGCCTACCAATCCCCGAACGCATCATGATATTCAGCACGTGCATACGGCTGCTTTTGTCAGGCTTGTGCACGCAGACGGCGCGGGGGTGGGTCGTTTCAGTAAAGCTTATGGAGCCCCGATGAATCAGCCAGTCCGTTTCGAAGCCGCCCACCGCTATACGGATGCGTCCGGCTTCATTGACGTGAAGAAGCTGATCGAGGCCTACCCCTTCGAGGACCACGTCCGGCGCGCGGACGAGTATTTCCGCAACATCGACGATCCGTGGCTCCACCACTTCCGCAAGCCGTTCCACGAGGTGAACGATACGGCGGCGACGCTCTCGGGCTTCGCCGCCGTGCTTAAGGTCGGCAAGTTCAAGCCGGGTCTGACCGTCGCCGATTTCGGCTGTGGCGCCGGCTGGCTGAGCGCGGCGTTGTCGATGATGCGCTGCCGGCCCATCGGTCTGGACATCTCGGAGGGGGGGCTGGAGATGGCCCGCCGCTTCGTCAATGAGCATCCGCTGCTACGCACCCAGGACATCCGCTTCGAGGCGATCCGCCAGGAGAAGTCGGTCCCTCTGGAGGACGCCTCCATCGATCGGTTGATCTGCTTCGACAGCTTCCACCACGTTTCCGACCAGGCGGCTTATCTGGAAGAGTTCCACCGCGTGCTCGCGCCCGGTGGTCTGGCGATCTTCCATGAGCCGGGGCCGCGCCATTCGCGGACTGAGCAGTCGCAACTGGAGATGCGCGAGTTCGCCGTCATCGAGAATGACATCTTCATCGACGAGATTTGGGCCAACGCCCAAAAGGCCGGCTTCATCGATATCGAAATGGCGATCTTCAGCGACTTTCCGCTGACCATGAGCCTAGATGGGTTCAACCGGGGAATTCGCGGGCTATTGGCCCCCTGGACGTATTACAAGCTTGGCCGACAGCTGATGCAGCAGAGCTACGACAAGCGCGTGTTCGTGCTGCGCAAGGCGGGAACGCTGGACGCCAGCAGCCGCTTCGCCGACCAGATTGATGGACGCCTCTCGCTGGTGGAGCAGGGCTTTGAGCCGGAGAAGAGAATCTTCACTGCTGCGCTGGAGGTCGCAAATACCGGCCCTGGTTCCTGGCTGTCTTCAGGCGCAGGCTTCGGTGCGGTGAACCTTGGCCTTAACGCCATCAGCGCGGAAGGTCTCAAGGCCTATCCCGACGCCATCCATCTGCCGGTGGTCTCGGATGTCACCCACAGCGGTCAGGCCCGTCGCGTGACCGTGACGGCGGAGATTCCGTGGCAGCTCGGTCCTGACTTCACCGTGGAGATTCAGCTGGTTTCAGAATCAGTGGCCTGGTTCGGTCAGCCGATTCAAATTCGGAACTCGCCGTCCGCCTGAGGCCGCCCTATATGCGTGGCCATGGCTGAAGCGTTCAACGAACTCACCCTCTCCGCCGACAAGGCCGCCCGCTATGCCGAGGTGGCCGTCGAGGTCGCCTCCGTTCTTGACGGCGAGACGAACCTGACCGCGCGCATGGCCACGGTGGCTTCGATGCTGGCCAACAGCTTCGATCACTACTTCTGGACCGGCTTTTATGTGGTCGATCCGGCCAAGCCGCGCGAGCTGGTGGTCGGCCCGTACCAGGGCACGCTGGGTTGCCTGCGCATCGCCTTCGGACGCGGCGTCTGTGGCGCGGCGGCGGAGACGGGACAGACCCAACTGGTGGAAGATGTGCACGCCTTCCCCGGCCACATCGCCTGTGACGGCCGATCTCAAAGCGAGATCGTGGTTCCAGTGTTCGATTCGGCCGGAAACCTGCTGGCGGTGTTCGATGTGGACTCCGATCAGCCCGCCGCCTTCGACGCCGTGGATAAGCAAGGGATCGAGACGATCCTGGCCGCGACCTTCGGCAAGGCTGTCTGACGTCTTGCGACCGATGACGCTTTCGTCTCAAAGGGTGGCATGACCGGAACCCGCGTCGAACTTGATCAGGACGCTCTCGCCAATGCGCGGGCGTTGCGCGATGCGTTCGGCTGCTTCACCACCGGCGTGACCGTTGTCACGGCCCTGTGCCCCGAAGGGCGCAAGCTGGGCTTCACGGTCAATTCTTTCGCCTCCGTGTCGTTGGATCCGCCGTTGGCCCTGATCTGCGTGGACCTCAACTCCTTCAGCCTCGCGGGGCTGGAGGCCACCGGCGCATTCGCCGTCAATGTGCTCCATGCGGGACAGCAGGATCTGGCGCGCCAGTTCGTGCAACGCGACGAGGATCGTTTCGCGGGTGTCGGGATCGAGACTTGGGGCACAGGCGCCCCGATCCTCGACGACTGCATGGCCAATTTCGAATGCCGGATTAGCCAGGCCTTCGACGCGGGCGACCATCGGGTGATCGTGGGGGAAATCCTGCGGGTCCGCTTCGACCCGGCGCATGAGCCGCTGGTCTATCTGCAGGGGCGCTTCCGCAAGGTCCACGTGGACGACTAGTAGACGTCCCGTCGATAGAGACCGTTCTCGGTCAGGTCCGCCATGGCTTGAGCGCCAAGAATTTCCGTTAGGGTCGCGCCTACCGCCTTGCCCATCTCTATCCCGCCGCAGACATAGATTGCAGCGCCTTGGGAAATCCAAAGCCGCAGATCATCCGCGGCTTCCGCCAGACGGTGCTGGACGTACACCCGCTCCGCCTGATCGCGGGAGAAGGCGAGGCTGACACGCTCCAGCACGCCGCCGGCGGTCCAAGCTTCGACCTCGTGCTGATGGAAATAGTCTTGAGCGGCGCTACGTTCGCCGAACACCAGCCAGTTTCGGTTCGCGCCTGCCGCCGCGCGGGCCTTCAGATGGGCGCGAAGGCCCGCCAGTCCCGTTCCCGCGCCGATCAGGATCAATGGCCGCGAAGGTTCCGGCGCGTGGAAGGCGCGGTTGGCTCGGATGCGCAGCTCGATGTCGCCGCCGACGTCGGCGTATTTGGTTAGCCAACCCGAGCCGACGCCAAAGCGACCGTCGGGCCGGGTCATGGTGCGGACGATCAGCTCGATGCGGCCGTCCTGCGGCACGGAGGCGATGGAATACTCGCGATGGGGCGGGGCAGGCGTGTCGGCCGGCTCGTCCGGCCCATGGCGGGCCCCGATCTCGACGATATCCCCCGCCGCCCAGGCCGCGGTTCCCTCGGCGGGCTCCAGGGCCACGTGCCAGGCTTCGCCACCCTGGCTGCCGGGGTTGAGCAGGCGGCGCTCGACCAGGCGCCAGCGATCATAGGCCGGACGGCTCCAGTCGGGGGCGTCGATCACGCCGCTGACGGCGCTGAGCTGGTGTTGCCAATGGCGCAGGGCGCCCTCGTCGCCGTCGTCGACCTCCACCCGGTCGAACAGCGGCGCCGCGCCGCGTTCGGTCAGCCAGGCGTCCAGATGGCGGCCAAAGGCGCAGAACTGGACATAGGAGCTGTCACCGAGCGACAGCAGACCGTAGCTGAGGCCTCCAAGATCGGGTTCAGCTTTCATCACCCGCCCTACGAAGCGAGCGGCGGGATCGGGCGCATCCCCTTCGCCGGTGGTGCTGGCCACGAATAGCACGCGCTTGGTGCTCGTCAGATCGTCCGCCGTCAGATCAGCGATCGACAGGACCCGCGTGGCGACCTTGCCCATTTGCAACGTCTTGGCGGTCTTCCAGGCGAGGTCCTCAGCGAAACCCGTCTGGCTGGCGTAGACAACCAGCACCGCCTCGCCACCCACGGCCAAGGCGTCCGCCTCCTGTCGCGCCCGGCGGCGTAGCAGCGCGCGGCGCAGCGCGACGCTGGTGCAGAAAAGCACATAGACGAGAACCACCGCAGCCGCCCACAACAGGCGTTCCCAGGTCAGGACAGGAAGGTCACTCATCGTCGAGCATGGCCGCGAAGGCGGAGGTCATGTGTTCGTCGTAGCCTGCGGCGGAGCGGGCCACGATGACGGCGGCAAGTCCCCGGCGCTCGGCATAGTCGAGGCCGGCCTGTACGCCGAGAACGGTGATGGCGGTGGCCTCGGCGTCGGCGCGCATGCAGCTTTCATGCAGCACGGTGACCGAGGCGGCCGGGTCGATGACTGGCCTGCCCGTGCGCGGGTCCAGGGTGTGGCCGTACCAGGCGCCCGCGTGGCGGAAACGACGGCGCCAGTCGCCCGATGTCGCCGCAGCGATGCCGCAGGCGGCGACAACGAAGCGGCCGCCTTCCACATCGGGCGCGTTCTCCAGCTCGATCCACCAGGGCTGAGCGTCAGGCTTCACGCCGTAGCCGTAGAGTTCCCCGCCTATCTCGATCAGGGCCGAGCGAACCTCGAGGTCCTTCAGGCCGTCGGCGATATGATCAACCGCAAAGCCCTTGGCGATGCCTGAGAAATCAAGTCGCAGGCCTCCAGGCTGTTGCACGCGGCCAAGCGCATCGACGACGACGCGTCGCCAGCCGATGGTCGCCGCCGCTGCCTGGCTTTCGGCGGGAGTGGGCAGCGCCTCCTTCACCACCTTCGGGCCGAAACCCCACAGATCGACTGCACCGCCCACCGTGGGGTCGAATGCGCCGTCGCTGGCCTCCGCCACCTCCAGAGCGCAGAAGAGGACCCTGGCGAAGGCTGGCGGCAGGGCGTGCCAGGATCCCGGTTCGGCCAGGTTGAAGCGGCTGACGAGGGAGCCGTGATCCCAAGTGCTCATCTCGTCGATGATTTGGTCTAGCCGTTCCGTGATCAGGGTTTCGATGGTCGTGCGCGCCGCGGCGTCTGAGGCGATCAGCTTCACCGACCATGTCGTGCCCATCGTCTCGCCGCCCAAGCTGAGCAGCGAGCCCGCCGGCCGCTCTGGAGCGACGGCGATCTGGGGGACGAGGACACGGTTCATGGGGAGGGACGACCGGCGACGGCAAGACCGCCGCCGGCTATCGTCTTAGGGCTTCAGGACTTCGAGCACGGTAATGTAGCTGGCCGAGCGCTGGGCGTTCGGGATGCTGGACGGGCCGCCGCGGACGCCGGCTTCGATCCAGTACATGCCCGGTTCCGGCCACTTCACCTTGAAGCTGCCGTCAGCGGCGGTCTTCACCTTGATCTCGTTGAGGTTGTCGCGATAGCGGATGCCGCCCGGGACGATCTCGACCTCAACGTCGCCAGCCGGCTTGCCGTCGAGTTGCAACTTGAAGCTGGCCTCCTCTCCCGCGAACAGGTCGTTGGGGTGGGTGACCGGAAGCAGCTCCAGGCCCTTGCCCGTGGGAGCCAGGACTGTGGTGGTCGGCGCGCCCTTGGTCACGAAGATTTCCAGGCGGCGCTGGTTCTGGCTGACCCGAACCTCGGTCGCGTCGGCCGGGATTTCCGGCTGCACGCCGCGCCAGCGCTTGGTTTCGGTTCCAACCTTGTATGAGCCGCTCAGCATGTCGCCGGCGCTGACAACCTTGTAGGTGCCGCTCTGGGTCAGGTGGACGTCGAAGGTAGAGCGGTAACGGCCGGTGGAGGCGTTCTCAATCTTGGCTTCCGAACCGTCCGGCGCGATCGCCTTGACGCCGTCCAGGCGCATCGGCTGATGCTCAAAATAGAACAGGTCATTGGAGACGGCCGCGTCCACCGTCAGCCACGGGTCATTGCCCGACAGCACGGTGGCCGAGGGCAGCATCCACATGCGGTGAGCGTGGGCCGCCATCGGAGCGGCGGCGATAATGGCGGCGGTGACCGCCAAGCGCAGGGCGTTCTTCATTGTTGTTGGCTCCCTCAGGGTTTGGCGACGACGGTTACGGCGCCCAGTTCGGTCGCGCCCTTGGCGCTGGTTGTCTTGGCGGCCTTGGGCGGCCATTGGACCGGAACCTTGATGAGCTCCCGGCCGCCGACTTCGCGGGCGGCCTCCACGACCAGCGTGTATTCGCCAGCCGGCAGGCCCTTCAGAGGGCCTTTGGCGCTGTTGAAGCTGACAGTGTGACGGCCTGGCGCACGGGTGGGGCTGGTGACGCCGTCAACGGGGAATGACATCTCGCGACCAGCGCGACGCCACCATTGGCGGATGTCCTTCAGCCACTTTTCGCCTTCGCTGTTCTTCAGCTTCACGTCGTACCAGACCGCGAAGGTGCCGACGGCGGTCTGATCGGGACGTTCCAACCAGATGGCGGTGTAGGGACGGTGATACTCGGCTACGGTGAGGCGGGGAATCTCCACCGTTACGTTCAGATCGGCGGCCACGGCCGGGCTGGCGGCGAGGCTACCGAGGGCGAGGGCGGGCAAAGCTTTCCGCATGGACGAGTGCTCCGTCAGGAATGAATGAACAGGATGGCGAGAAGCAGGGGGATGACGATCCCGAGCCCGACCATCGGCCAGGTGCTGGGCCGTGCGCCGGCATGCATCTTCAGCAGACAAAGTCCGGTGATGCAGAAGACAAGGCAAGCGACCGCGAAGGCGTCGATGAACCACATCCAAGCCGTGCCCGTGTTGCGGCCCTTATGCAGGTCGTTCAGGTAGCTGATCACGCCGCGCGTGGTTTTTTCATAGGAAATGTCGCCGGTGACGCGGTCGATGCTGAGCCAGGCGTCCCCGCCCGGGCGGGCGAGGGCGATATAGACTTCATCCTCTGACCACTCACCTTCGCGTCCGGTCACATCGACCTTCATGGTCTTGCCGATCCATTTGGCGACGGGGTCCTGGAGTGGGCCCTTCTCGACGGGAGGATT
This sequence comes from uncultured Caulobacter sp., assembly GCA_913776195.1. Classification (GTDB taxonomy): domain Bacteria; phylum Pseudomonadota; class Alphaproteobacteria; order Caulobacterales; family Caulobacteraceae; genus Caulobacter. The sequence continues at coordinate 45,371 of CAJYMH010000020.1, read as the reverse complement.
TACGGACAGCGCCGTGATCATCTCTTCCGGCAGCACGGCTTCCTTAGTCGCGACCTTCGGCTTGGCCTCGATCAGGGCGGCGTGGTTCAGCGTGATGCCCGTGGCGGCGAACAGGATCATGCTGACCAGACAGATAGCGGAGCTGATCCAGTGCCAGTTGTGCAGTTGTTTGAGCCAGAAAGATCGATTCTGGCTGGAGGTCTTGGCTTGGCTCATCGCGAAGAAGGCAGGTCCAGGAACGCCGGGCGATGCGCGGCCTAATGAGAACGATTTGCAATAACAAGCCGAGCCTTGCCCCGCAAGCCATTGGAGAGCCTGCGTCGTTTTGGACGGTGTGACGGCGCGGGGAAGGGTGTGTGTGAGCCGCTGAGATGGTAGTGCAACGTTGAAGGATTTGAGCGGACGTTTTTCAGTTAAGAGAAGAAAATTCACCACGCACAAGGAACGAGAATGTTGTTCTCGCGTTCGCGCGAATTTCAACTGAAGCTTGACCGCAAATCTTGGCGATATTTGCTGCCAAGGAGCGGCTGTCGCCAACAAGTCGCCACTAAAGCGCCGTTTTGAACTGACGGGATCAAGCTCTTGGGAAGCTGGGCCAGTCGCAGTGCTACGCCCGATCTCAAGCTCGAAAACTGGGAGAAGATTTATGCAGCTCAAATCGAAGGGCATGATCGCCGTCGCGATGCTTGCCGGCGCTGTCGCGGTCAGCGGTTGCGCCACCAAGAAGTACGTGAACACCCAGGTCGGTCAGGTCGAGACGCGCGTCTCGGCGCATGACGGCCAGATCGCCGAACTCGACCGCACCTCGCGTGAAGCTCTGGAGCGCGCCACCGCCGCCGGCAAATTGGCTGAAGGCAAGTTCGTCTATTCGATGGTCCTGTCCGACGACAGTGTGAAGTTCCCCGTCGATAAGGCGGCCTTGTCGACGGAAGCCGAGTCTCGCTTGGCTGAGTTCGCCGAGAAATTGAAGGCAGACAACAAGAACGTCTATCTGGAGATCCAGGGCCACACCGACGCCACGGGTGCGGAAGACTATAACGAGAAGCTGGGCGAAGCTCGGGCGGAGGCTGTCCGCAAGTTCTTGAACAAGAGCGGCGTGCCGCTGAACCGGATGGCGTCCATCTCGTACGGCGCCGAAGCTCCGGTCGCCCCTAACGACAATCGTGAAGGCCGCGCCCAGAACCGCCGTGTCGTGGTGGTTGTGCTCGCCTAGTTTGACGGGAGCCGCGCGTCGTGAGGCGCGGCTCCCCGTATTTTCGCCGCTCTGGTCGATTGATCGGGCGGTCTGGCTATTTAGAGGCCAACCGCTCCAGCGCGGGGCCAAGCATTTCAAGCTCACCCGGCGCGAGGCTCTGTTCGATCGCCTGATTGATGGCGTCGAGCTCGGCCCGTAGACGCACCAGGGCGTCTCGGCCCTTATCCGTCAGGTTCAATGAGAGCGTTCTTGGATCGTCGCTACGCGGCGTCCGGGTGATCAGTTCCGCCGCCAGAAGGCGCGACACCATGGTGGTGACGGCCGATTCCTGCTGCTTCAGCGCCTTGGCCACTTCGCGTTGAGAAAGCCCGGGCGAGCGCTCGATCGCGAACAGCGCCGCGCCTTGCGCCGCGCTCACGCCGGCTGCCGCCATGCCGGCCTCATCAGCTTGCTTACGCAGTTGCTGAGCGACGGTCTGCAGCAGGTGATAGACGTGCGATTTCTCCATGTACGACACATGCCACGCCTCATGAGTTGACGCACCCCCAAATCGCGTCATATGTGAATTCATATGTGAATTCTTATGCGAAGCCTTTGAGCATTGGGACAGTCGAAAACTGGCGTGGATCAGAAAGGCGGCCCGGCGACAGGCGGTGCCGACAAGCTTCAGGGATCGGGTGGTCTTGGACGGACTTCCGATCCGCCAGCCGAGTCTGCGCAACGCGCTTTGCATGACGTAGCGGCAAGTAGGGCGTCGCCGGAATTGCGCCGATGGCTCTGTAACCAACCGCGCTAAGCGCACGAAATATCAAACCTATCGTGGGCGGGCAGCCGACCTGGAGCGCGTTCTGAGCGGAGCGCGCTGCGGCTCCCCTATGCCCTGAAGCTGACTGGGGAGTTCTAGCATGACGAAGATTCATAGGGGCGTGGACAGGCGTCTGGTGGGGGCGGGGCTCATGGCCTTCCTGACGCCGGGAGCCGCGGCCGCACAGGCCAAGGGGCCGTCAGCCGAAGCGTTGATGATCGCCTCGTACAAGGCCGGGCGCTTCAACAGCGCAAAGTTCCAAGCCCAACTCCAATTGACAGGGCAGGGGGCTCCGCGAACGCGCGAGCTCAACGGCGCGTCGCGTCTGCTGGAGGATGGCGCGGCCATGGCGCGGCTGATGAAGATTAGCTCTCCATCGGACATGCGTGGCGTCGGCACCCTGACCATCGAGCGTCCTGCGGCGATCGATGACCTGTGGGTCTATTTGCCGTCCCTGCGCCGTATCCGCCGGCTGGTGTCGTCGAACCGGCGGGATCCCTGGCTGGGTTCTGATTTCTCCCTAGGCGACATCGTCGGCCATGACGTGGCTGACTGGCGCCACACGATTTTGCGGCGTGAGGCCGTCGGCGGCGCGCAGTGCACGGTGATCGAGAGCCTGCCGAATCGCCCGGGCCTTGCGGCGGAGACCGGCTACTCCCGTCGCCTGACCTGGGTCCGTGACGGCGACGCCGTGGCGGCCCGCGCGGCTTTCCACGACCTGTCGGGCGGTCTGCTGAAAACCATGGAGGCGGGGGACATCCGCCTGCTCGACGCCCGCGAGGGAAAGTCACAGGCGATGCGGATCGTCATGCGCAACGAGCGCTCCAAATCGATCTCAACGCTCACCTTCCGGGATTTCAAGATCAACACGCCGGTGTCCGCCTCCGAGGTCGCGCCGGGAGCCCTGAGCTCGTGAGGCGGCTTCTGGCCGCCGCTGCGTTCGGCACGTTCATCACGCCCCTCACCGCTCAGGCTGAGATCGAGACTTCCTTGCGGGCGGCGGCATGGTCGGGCGCGCGGCTGAACACGCCGGACGACGATCCCTTCGCCCGCGCCGAGGTTTGGCTCCGTTCCACCACGGCCATGGGCGAGGCGCTGGAGCTGCGGACCGAAGGCTGGGCGAGCACCGACGCCGTGGGCGATGGCGGCGATGTCGAGATGCGTCAGGCGCTGATCAGCGCGCGGGCGGGGAAGTTGCGGCTGGAGGCGGGACGCGACGTCTATGCCTGGGGGCGGACGGACCGCATCAACCCCACGGACGTGGTCAGCCCTCGCGATCTGCGCCGCCTGGTGGATGACGAGAACGACAACCGCCGAGGTCTTGCCACCGTGCGGGCGCATGTGGAGCTGGCCGGGGGCGAGGTCAGCCTGCATTGGCTGCCGGAGTTTCGCGCCAGCAAGCTGCCGACCGCGTCGACCTCGGGTGTCGAGGGTGTGGAGCCGGATGATCCGGGCCGCCAGTTCGCGGTCCGCTAGGAGCGGGTCGGAGCTGCCTTGGACTGGTCTTTGAGCTACGTGCAGGTCGCGGACCGCAACCCGTGGGTCGCCGTCGATATCCAGGGTGGGCGGCCGATCACCAGCTTGCGCCATCCCAGGATGCGAATGCTCGGCGGCGATCTCGCCACCACGGTCGGCTCCTACGGCCTTCGGGCCGAGGCAGCCTTCTATGACTATGACGACGATGACCTCACCGGTCTGGCCCGTCGCCGACCCGCGTTCGCCCTGGTGGCCGGCGCCGACCGGGATTTTCCCGGACAGCTGAACGTCAACCTTCAGGCCATTGTCCGCATGTCCAAAGCCTTGCCGGATGTCGCGCCAAGCCGCGCGCCCATCGCCTTGCGCAACGAAAACGTCCAGATCGCCTGGCGTGACACCGTGGCTGGCGGGACGATGCGCGTGCGCAAGGCCTTCGCTTCCGATCGCGGCAGCATCGAAGGCTCCGTCGCCGCCTATGACGGGGGCGGGCGCTTCGGACAGGTCCGCGCCAGCTACGCCATTCGCGACGGGGTCCGCCTGACGGCCCTGGCCGAACATTTCGAAGGGAACGCCGCCACCCTCTTTGGCGGACTCAAGAACAACAACCTCATCAGCTTGGGAGTGCGGGTCGGCTTCTGACCCGCCGGGAGACGCTCACATGTTTGCGTTGCTAGGTCGGGCGATCGTCGCCCACCCATGGAAGTTCATGCTGTTCGCGGCCTTGGTCGCGACCCTCGCCTTTGTCGGCATAAGCCGGACCCGCTTCGTCAGCGACTATGACGCGACCCTGCCGAACCGCAGTCCGCTGACCACCCAGATCCACTCGATCCAGGATCGCTTCGGCAGCCGCACGACCCTGGCGCTGCTCGTCTCTGGCGGCAGCGAGCCGGCACGTATGCGCGCTGCATGCCAGATGAGCGGATCGCTGGAGCAGATCTCCGGCGTAGCGCCAGGCCGTGTCTACGGTGTCGGCTCCAACACGTTGAAATATGTAACGAACCAGGACGGGGAGCTGCAGGTCGTCGGCCTAGCCGAACTCTGCGCGTCGGGCCAATCTCTGACCCGGGAGGTGTTGGAAGGTCTGGGCCCGCAAGCGCCTCTGGTCCGTGCGCCGAATGGCGACCTGACCATCTATGCCGATCTCGAAGCTCCCAGCGGCGAGTACGGCGACATGCTCGCCCAGGTGGACGACAAGATCGGCCAGATCGCCAAGGACGGCGTCAGCATCGCCTATTCCGGCCAGCCTGCCTTCCTGGCGCAGAACGACAAGTTCTCAAAACGCATCGCGCTGTTCTTCCCGGGCATCATGCTGCTGATACTGCTGTTGCATTGGGAGGCGCTGCGTTCCGTTCAGGCGGTGGTGATCCCGATCTTCACCGGCTGGACCGCCACCATGATCGCCATCGGCGTTTATGGCTGGATCGGCTATCCGCTCGATACCTACGCCGTGCTGGCGCCCATCCTGGTCCTCGCCGTGGGTGCCGGGCATTCGGTGCAACTGCTTAAGCGCTACATGGAAGAGGTCGCCCAACGCGTGCCTGAGGGTGAGCGCGCCACTAGGGCCGTCAACGATGAGGCGCTGGTCGTCACCATATCCGCGATCGGTCCGGTCCTGACCCTGGCGGTGGGTGGCGCGGCGACATGCCTGTTCGCGCTGCTTCTGCTGGACGTGGCGGCCCTGGCTCGTTTCGGTGTCTTCGCCGGCGTCGGCATCATCGCGGCGCTGTTCCTTGAGCTGACCTTCGTGCCGGCCATCCGCGCCGTCCTGCCGCCGCCCAAGGTGCGCAGGGGATTCGGCGAGCTCAGTGGGATGTGGAGCCGGGGTCTCGCCGCTGTGGGGAATTTCGCCTTGAAGGGGCCGCGCGCCGTCATCATTGGCGGGCTGGTGCTGCTTGTAGCGGCGCTCGCCTATGGCGTCACCGCGATGCGGCCGTCGCACAGCATCTCGGTCTATACCGACGCTGATCTGCCGGTTCAGAAAACCGTCACCCGTCTGCGGGACGCCGGCGTCGGCCCCTATGTTCTGGATGTCGTGATCGATACCGGGGCGCCGGGTAAGGCGTTCGAGCCCCAGTCCCTGCAGATGGCAAGCGAGCTTCAAGGCTACCTCGCCCGCGACCCCGCCGTACGCAGCACTCTGTCGGCGCCTTCGGTCATTGGCTTCCTGAAGTGCCGCTTCGCCGATCTGCGAGACTGCAAATCGCCGGAAGCTCAGTCCGCTTCCGCCGACGAGACCAACCAGATCTGGACCGTCCTGTTCGGCGGCGGGCGTGAGGCGGGCCTGATCGACGACACCGGGCGTTACCTGCGTGTCCGGGCCTTCGTCTCAGTGGACGAGACCAACGTCGCGTCGCGCCTGATCAACGAGGCTGACGAATTCGCCATCGCCCGTGGTGTGAAGGTCGAGGTCGGCGGCTCCGCCCTGGCCGCCAAGGCGCTCGCCGACGGCATCGTTCAGGTCAGCATCGAAAAGGCCTTGCTGCTGATCGTCATCGTCACCCTGATCGGCGGGATCGCCTTCCGCAGCCTGAAGATGGCGGCGATGTTCGCGATCCCCAGCGCCCTGACGGTGCTAACCAATTTCGCTTATCTGGGCTGGAGCGGCACGACCCTGAACGTCGCTACCGCTGCGGTGGCCACGATCGCGGTGGGGGTTGGGCTGGACTACCTGATCTATGTCGCCTTCCGCATCCGAGAGGCGTTGGCGCGGGGGCAGTCGTATGAGGACGCGGTGCTCTATGGCCACCGCTCGGCGGGCGGCGCGGCGCTGTGCGTGGCTTCGGCGGTGGCGGTCGGCTACCTCGTGCTTATGCTGTCGCCAGGCTACTTGCTCCACCACTGGATCGCGGCCCTGGTGCCGATGACCATGGTCTCAAGCCTGTTTGGAGCGCTGTTCGTATTCCCGTTCCTTGTACGCCTGTGGCGTCCGAGTTTCGGGTTGAAGCTGTCTTGATTGAGGTGGCGGGCGGAGGGGCGACCTTCGCCCCCCGTCGTATTCATCGTTCTGCGCGGGAGAACGCTCCCGGGCTAGCGGTGCGCGCAGCTGAGGGTGATCAGCAGGGAAAGCCAGAAAAGTCCCGAAACGCCCAGCACGAACAACACGCTACGGCGCATGTCCCAACGCGACCTACGCTTCATCTCCTGAATGAGGACGGACGATCTGTCCCGAACGATCTGCAAGGGGAACCCCACGAATGGACGTCCGCACCAGGCGGGCAAGTTGCTTCGTCTGCAAACTATCAGCTCGCGCCCCCAGCGCCTTTAGCCACACCGCTCCATTGATCGCGTGGTGATCGACGTTCGTCGAAAAGCTAGAGCCTGTTTCTCCAATCGCGTCTCCCTGACGGCTTCAGGTCGCTAAGGGACGACTGACATGCGTGAAACGCCAAGGCGCCCTTCAGGCGCGCAGGCCCACAGTTGTCGCCAACAGGTTGCGAATGCTGCGCAGATAGGTTTTTCCGACCCGCAGCTCCTGGCCGGATGTCAGGATCACACGGTAGTCGCCATAGTTCGGCTTTCGGATCGCCTCGATGCGGTCCGCGCGGATGAGGGCGGAGCGTCGGATGCGGACGAAGACCTCCGGATCCAGACGGGACTCCATGGTCGCGAGGGTGCCGCGCAACATGTACGACTGCCCACGAGCGTGCAGGCGGACATAGTCCCGCTCGGCCTCGACCCAATCCAGCTGATCGACGGGAACACGGACAAAGTCGCCGCGACGCTGGGCCCAGAATTCCCGCGCATAGGGCTGGTCCCGCTCCTCGCCGACCTCGCTGCGCCCGCGCAGTTGCGCCACCACGGTCCGCAACTCTGCGGCTCGCTGCTCGGAGGTCGCCAGATGCAGATTGCGGCGCGCGCGATTGAGAGCGGCGCTGAGGCGCTCGAATTCGACCGGCTTGAGAACGTAGTCGACCGCGCTCACCTCGAAGGCCCTGGCGGCGAAACTTTCGAACGCCGTCACGAAGATGACCAGCGGGACTTCTTCGGGCTCAAGGCTATCGAGCAGGTCAAAGCCGCCGAAGCCGGACATCTGGATATCGAGCAGCACAACGTCGGGACGCAGCTGGCGGATCAGCTCCAGGCCTTCTCGCCCGCTGCGCGCCTTGCCGATCAAGGACGCGTCCGGCATCTGCGAGACCGCAATCTCAAGCCGGCGCAGCGCCAAGGCTTCATCATCGACTGCGACCACAGAAAGCATTGCTGTTCCAATAGGTTGGGCCAGACATCGGCGCCAATGAAAGTTTGCAAGTTAAGTTTTTACGCAAATCTCACTTCCGTCCAATGCAAGTCTATTCGCGTTCATCGAGCAATTCGGCCGTTCGTCGCAAAAGCCGAGCCGCTGGGCCGTTCATCGACATGTCTGGGCCTACACGCAGGCCATGTGGCCTGGCGGCTGTGGCTGACGACGGTAGTCACCGTCCTGGCCTTCGCGATGGTCTATTCGGGCTCGCTTCGAATTCTCGCGTCGTTCATCCCGATCATGATGCCCAAGCTGCATGAAACCCTCTGGCTCCAGGCCATGTGGGACACCATCTACTTCTCCAGTTGGTTCGTTCTCTGGGTGGCCATCGTCACCACCTTAGAGCCCGAGCGCGTCGCGCGCCGACGCGAGCGGCAACTGGCCAATGCGCTGATCGCGGCTCGCGAGGCCGAAATTCGCGCGCTGCACTATCAGATCAATCCGCACTTTCTGTACAATACGCTGAACGCTATCTCGACGCTGATCCTGGACGGTCGCAACGCGGCCCGCCGAGCGGATGGTGGTGCGCCTCGCCGCCTTCTTCCGTAGCGCGCTAGCCCGCGATCCTCTGGAGGATGTCTCCTTGGAGGAAGAGATCGCCCTGCAGCGGATCTATCTCGATATTGAAAGGGTGCGCTTCGATGCTCTGCGGGTCGAGATCGACATCCCTTCGGCGCTTCTCCCGGCGCGCGTGCCCAGCCTGATTCTGCAGCCGATCATCGAAAACGCCGTGAAGCACGGGATCAACGACCCGGAACGGGACACCCTAATCGCCATCCATGCTTGGAGTGAAACTGACCGTCTTTTCCTTCAAGTGAGAGACGATGGACCCTCCGCCGGCGGGGCGGCTGGCGAGGGCGGGGGCCTCGAAAATGTTCGTCGGCGCCTGGACGCACGCTTCGGGCCTTTGCGCCTGCTGCACGCCGAAGCCCTTTCGGGGCAAGGGTTCGTGGTCACCATGATCCTTCCGTTGCTGACTGCGCGGGAGGCGCCGTTGGTCGCGGCCGCGCCACCGTTGGTCGCATGATCATGGTGGTGTCCATGGCCGCAGCGATAATCCCGCCACTCTCGGCTTCGGCTGGACGAGGTACCCGCTTCCAGCCGCGGAAAGGAAGGGCGGTCCCCTAACCGCTCTTCCACCTCTCAAGGACGGCGCGCGGCCGAAAGGCTGCGCGCCGTTTCATTGATCAGGCGTTTTCCAGGACCCGGCTATGGCTCGCCTTCGCCAGGCGGGCCTTGAGAGCGTCCAGTTGCCCCCAAAGCGCCGTAGGCAAGCGCTCACCGAACTTCTCGTAGGCCGGCGGGATCAGAGCGGCCTCTTCGCGCCAGATGGCCGGATCGACCGTCAGCAGAAGGTCGAGTTGCGTGCGGCTGAGCTCCAGGCCGGACAGGTCCAGAGCCTCTCGCGTCGGCAGGCGACCGATGGGGGTGTCCACGGCGTCCGCCTGGCCTTCCAGACGATCGACGATCCACTTCAGGACGCGGCTGTTTTCGCCATAGCCCGGCCAGACGAACTTGCCGTTCTCATCCTTGCGGAACCAGTTGACGAAATAGATGCGCGGCAGCTTCGCTGGATCGGCCGAGGCCCCGATCTTCAGCCAATGGCTGAAGTAATCCCCCATGTTGTAGCCGCAGAACGGCAGCATGGCGAAGGGGTCCCGGCGCAGTTCGCCGATGCTGTTCTCCGCCGCCGCCGTACCTTCCGACGCGACGTTCGAGGCCAGGAACACCCCATGCTCCCAGTCGAAGGCTTCGGTCACCAGAGGCACAGCAGAGGCGCGACGGCCGCCGAACAGGATCGCGGAGATCGGCACGCCCTTGGGATCTTCCCACTCGTCGGCGATCACCGGGCACTGGCCTGCGGGCACGGCGAAGCGGGCGTTTGGATGCGCCGCGGGCTCGCCGCTCTCCGGCGTCCAGGCGCGGCCCTTCCAGTCCGTCAGACCCTCGGGCGGAGAGGCGGTAAGGCCCTCCCACCAGACGTCGCCGTCAGCGGTCAGGGCGACGTTGGTATAGATGCAGTTGGCGTGCAGCGTATCGACCGCGTTGCGGTTGGTGTGCACGCCCGTACCCGGCGCCACGCCGAAGAAGCCGGCCTCCGGGTTGATGGCGTAGAGGCGCCCGTCGTCGCCGAAGCGCATCCAGCAGATGTCGTCGCCCACGGTCTCGGCCTTCCAACCGTCCAGAGTGGGCTGCAGCATGGCCATGTTGGTCTTGCCGCAGGCGCTGGGGAACGCCGCCGCCACGTAGCGGACTTGGTTCTGAGGCGAGGTCAGCTTGAGGATCAGCATGTGCTCGGCCAGCCATCCTTCGTCGCGGGCCATGACCGAGGCGATGCGCAGGGCGTAACACTTCTTGCCCAACAGGGCGTTGCCGCCGTAGCCGGAGCCGTAGGACCAGATCTCGCGGCTTTCCGGGAAATGGACGATGTACTTTTCGTCGTTGCAGGGCCACGGCACATCAGCCTGGCCCTCGGCCAGGGGGGCGCCCAGGGTGTGCACCGCCGGAACGAAGAAGCCGTCATCGCCCATGGCGTCGAGGGCCGGCTTGCCCATGCGGGTCATCACCCGCATCGAGGCGGCCACATAGGCGCTGTCGGTGATCTCCACGCCTAGGGCGCTGATCGGCGAACCGACCGGACCCATAGAGAAGGGGACCACATACATGGTGCGCCCGCGCATGCAGCCGTCGAACAGGCCGTTCAGCATCTCGCGCATTTCCGCCGGATCGCGCCAGTTGTTGGTCGGGCCGGCGTCCGCCTGATCTTGCGAGCATATGAAGGTGCGGCTCTCGACCCGTGCGACGTCGCGCGGGTCGGAGGCGGCGTAGAAGGAGTTCGGACGCAGTTCGGGGTTGAGCCGTTTCAACGTGCCGAGGGCGACAAGCTCGTCCGTCAGCGCGTTCCACTCGGCTTCGGAGCCGTCGCACCAGTGGATCGCCTTCGGCTTGGTCAGCGCGGCGACATCCTGCACCCACGCCAGCAGGCGCGCGTGTTTCGTCAGAGGCGTGTTCGCCTCCAGCCCATGTGTCTGCATAAAACTTCCTGCGTCTCATTGGGCAGGACTGACGCCCGCCTTCGGCGCCAACATAGCGACCTGAGCTAGAGCGAAAACCATGACAGCGCTGTCTTGGTAAAAAGTCGTGCGAGATCGGGATGTTCGGCAGCCCATCGCTCGCCTGTCGAGCGAGATCGACGCGAATCTGCCGCTCGCTAAGCGGCATTCCGCTCAAATCGCCTGGCGGATTTCACTTGAACCGCCAGGCGATGAGAGGGGCAGCCCTACGGCTTGAAGCTCAGCTTCTGGCCGGCGACGAAGGTCTCCCACTCGGCGCGGCTGCGGTAGTCGAGGCCGCGATCCCAGCTGGAGCCCATGTAGTAGGTGAACGGCTTGCCGGGCGTGACCCGGACCAGGATCAAGTAATTGTCGGCGTCCTCGGTGAAGCCCTCGACCGTGGCCGGATCAACCAGGAGGGCGATGCCCAGGCTGCCATGCTCGGGGTTGGTGGGCTCCCAGAACATCAGGCGGCCGCCCTTCACGTCCTTGGTTACGAAGCCGGAGCCCGCGTCGTTGCGGCGCTTGGAGATGCCGATGCCGACAACCAGCGGCTCCTTGGTGTCGGAGCTCAGCGTCGAGGTCATGCGCGTGAAGCTGGAGCCCAGCGGCAGGGAAAAGTCGCGCGTCTCCCAGACCTTGCGGGTCACGTCCACCGGCCAGGGGCGGTAGTCGACGCTGAACTTCGCCTCGTCGCCGCCGGTTTTGTCGATGCGGTACTTGGAGAAGTTACGGCTGGTCCACAGCTTGTTGTCGTACCAGACGCCCAGGCCGCCGGCGCCCCGGCCGCGCCCGACGTCGTAGAAGTCCAGGCCCTCGCCACGGTCGATGTGGTAGTTAGGGAACTTCAGCTGGCGGTCCATGTACGAGTATCGCACCCGCTTGGCCCACACGTCGATGCCGGAGCCCGACGGGGACTCGCGCGCTTCCAGCGCCGGGCCGTAGATGCGGTGCGCGACCTTGTCGTTCTCCCACAGCAGATCATCTAGGCGATCCGGGGCGAAGCGCACCACGGCGCGGGGCATCTGCTGGTCCGCCGGCGGCGGGGTCAGGCGCTCGATGGTCGAGGGGCGTTTCAGAACAGCAGGATCGTAGGCGAGGGCGGCGGTGGCCTTCATTTCCGCTTCGCGACGACGCTTCTCCTCCTCACCAACGATGGTGACCGGGGCGGGCGGGGTTGGCGTAGTTGCCGCGATGACCTCCGGCGCGTCGCGGGCGGGTTCGGCTTCCGGCAGGCTCTGGACCGGACCATGCAGGTCCATGACCTCCAGCCCGGCCAGGATATAGGTCCCTGACGCATAGAGGCCTGTCTCTTCCGGCCTGGTGGAGACAGGCTGGTCGCCGGTCTTCTGCGCCGCGCCGACCAGGCCGTTGGGCAGGACGGTGCGGTTCAGGGCGGCCCAGCCCTTCTGTACGTGCGGCAGGTAGGTCTGGCGGTCCAGCAGGCCGTGATTGATGCCCCAGGCCAGGGCGTAGACGAAGAACACCGAACCCGACGTCTCCGCTTCCGGATGCGCCTTGGGATCCAGAAGGCTTGCGCGCCACAGGCCGTCGTCCTGCTGCAGGGCGGCGACGCGGGCGGCCATCTTCTGGAAGATGTCCACGTAGTAGGCGCGGTCCGGATAGTCGGCCGGCATGGATTCCAGCCAGCGGGCCAGGCCGCCCATCACCCAGCCGTTGGCGCGGGCCCAGTAGATCGGCTGGCCGTTGGTGCTACGGCGATCCTTGAACCGCTCGTCACGCAGGAAGAGGCCTATCTCCGGAACCCACAGGCGGGCCGCCGTGCGGCGCCATTCCTTGTCGGCGGCCGCGAGGTATTTGGGATCGCCGGTGATGGCCGACATCCGCGCCAGAACCGGGGGCGCCATGTAGAGCGCGTCAGCCCACCACCAGACCAGGGCTGGCGTCTCGGTCGCGCGGTTCAGGTGCGGGACCTGCCAGTCCAGACGCTGGCGCAGGGGCATCAGAACGCCTTCCTGTCCACGCCGGGAATAGAGCTCTTCGTAGAGGTCGCCGATGGTGATGTCGTCGGCGTTCAGCATGGTCGGGCCGGAGCGGGCGCCCCGGACGCTGTAGTTGTAGTGCTCGGCCACGGCCGTCAGGAAGCGCAGGGTCTCCGGATCATCCGACACCCGCGCCAGGCGCGCGGCGCCCACATAGAACGTCGCCGCCACCCAGTTGGAGGACATCTGGGTCAGGTTGCTGCCGGTCGATAGGGCGATCGGCTCCTTGGCCATGGCCGCGATCTGCGATGAAGCCACGTACTCGATCGCCGCCAGGGTCTCGGCGCGAGAGGGCAAGCGGGAAGGGTTCACGTTCAGCGACGGGCGCGGGCGCGCCTTCAGCCATTCCGATTCCACGCCGGGCGGCAGGGCGCCGGCGGCGGTTTGCGCTAGGACTGGGCTGGACAGCAACGCGGTCGTGGTCAGGGCGAGAGTCAGGCCGAGACCGGCGCTGCGGAGCAATGGCATGTATCTTCCTCCGGGGACGCTGGGGGAGCGCGTCGATGTCGAGACGTACTGTTTGGCCGTCGACGCCTTGGACTTGACCATATCGTCCGCTATCGTGAGACGAAAGAACAGAATGTGGGAAGCGCTCGATGCGCGCCATCGCGCTCCGCGATGCGCCTGCGCCTGCGCCTCTGCATTCAAGCGTACCGGAGGCTTCCAATGCATCGCCGATCCCTTCTGCAACTGGGCCTGAGCGGGGCCTTGGCTTCGGCGGCTCCGGCCCTGGCCCAGACGGGCGGCCGCACGTTCCTGGCCTCCGATTTCGGCGCGGTCGGCGACGGGCGTACCATCGACACGCGGGCCATTCAGGCGGCCATCGACGCAGCTGCGGCCCAGGGCGGCGGTGCAGTGCTGCTGAAGCCCGGCGTCTATCTGACCGGCTCGCTGTTCGTGAAGTCGGCGGTCACGCTGGTGATCGAGCGCGGCGCCACGGTGCGCGGACTGACCGCCATCTCGGCCTATCCGACCATTCGCACCCGTGTGGCGGGGATCGAGATGGACTGGCCGGCGGCCCTGCTGAACGTCTATCGCCAGCGCGGCGCCAAGATAACCGGTGAAGGCGTCGTCGATGGCGACGGCAAGGCGTTCTGGGACAGCTATTACGCCATGCGTCGCGACTACGACCCGCGCGGCCTGCGCTGGGCCGCTGACTATGACTGTCGTCGTCCGCGCCTGATCCACGTCTATGACTCCGACAATGTGGAGGTCTCGGGCCTTAACCTGACCCGCGCCGGCTTCTGGACGGTCCACGTCTGCTATTCGCGCGACGTGAAGGTTTCGGACCTGATCATCCGTAACAACATCGGGGGCAGGGGACCGTCAACCGACGGCATCGACATCGACTCCTCCGAGCGGGTTCAGGTCGAGCGTTGTGATCTGTCGGTGAATGACGACGCCCTGTGCATCAAGGCTGGACGCGACTGGGACGGCCTGCGAGTGGCGCGACCCTGCCGCCAGGTGCGGATCAAGGACTGCGTGGTCCGCGACGCTCTGGCAGGCATGACCTTCGGCAGCGAGACCTCCGGCGGGTTCGAGGACATCGAGGTGTCCGGCCTGCGCATCGAGTACCCGACGCCGCTGGGGGTCTTCTTCAAGTCAGGCCACACGCGCGGCGGAGTGATCTCCAATATCCGCCTACGAGACATCGTGATGCAGGATGTGGCTACGATCGTGCGGGTGAACCTGAACTGGTACCCGAACTACAGCTATGCCGAGATCCCCAAGGGGATCGCCGACATTCCGGATCACTGGCGCGCCCTGGCCACGCCGGTGCCGCGCGAGAAGGGCCTGCCGCGCATCCGCGATGTGAGCATGTCGAACATCAAGGCTGTCGGCGCCAAGATCGGCTTCGAAGCCGCCGCCTATCCCGAGGCGCCGCTGCGGGACTTCACCTTCGAGCGGCTGGACTGGGACGTGCGCGAGTCCGGCTCCATCGCCAACGCCGAGAACTGGCGCTTCACCGACTGCCGGATCGACAGCCTGGACGGCAAGGCGCCCAAGGTCACCGACTCCAAGAACATCGTCGGCCTGGGCGGTCGCCTGGGCTAGTCCCGGCGACCCTTTCAAACCTTTCCCGTCCCACAAAGAAAAAGGCCCGGTGCAGATGCTGCTCCGGGCCGAGTCTAAACGCGGAAGTTCTGGGGGAAGATCAGTACTTCCAGCGCATTCCGACCATGACCTCGCGGCCAAAGTGGCGGTAGTTCGACACCCGGTTCGTCTCGTCGACGTAACGGTCGTTGTAGGCGTCCGTGAGGTTCAGGGCCTCGATCGACGCCGTCAGGTTGTCGGTGATCTGATAGGAGGCCGAGGCGTCTAGATTGAACGTGCTGCGCACGCCTTCCTCGCTGTTGTTGTTGCCGCCCGGATAGGCCAGCAGATACTGGCTGCGGTAGGCGCCCGAGACGCGGGCCTGCATCGGGCCCTTCTCGTAGTACAGCGTGGTGTTGAAGGCGTACTTCGACTGGCCCGTCAGACGGTTCTTTCCGTAGGCGCCGTAGTCGACCTCGGAGTCGACATAGGTGAAGTTGCCGATGAAGCCGAAGTCCTTGCCGATGCCTGGCAGGAAGGTGAAGGGCTGCTGGTACTGCAGCTCGATTCCGTGCAGGGAACCGCCATTGCCGTTGATCTTGCGGGTGACTTCGAAGTCTTCATCCGGCGAGGCCGGGGTGCCGGCCAGCAGGTTGTCCGGCAGGCCCAGGCTGCGCCACGGCACCACTTCGGTGACGGTGGTGATGAAGCTGTCGATGTCTTTGTAGAACACCGCGGCGGCCAGCAGGCCTTCGCTCTGGAAGTACCATTCCACCGACAGGTCGTAGTTGGTGGCGCGGAACGGATCCAGCAGCGGGTTGCCGTAGGACACGCGACGGGTCGGGGTCGACAGGCTGCCGCCCGGGGTCAGATCGCCGAGGGCCGGACGCGACATCACCTTGGCCGCGCCGATGCGTACGACCAGGTCGTCACGCGGCTCGATGGCCAGGTTGAAGGACGGAAGAATGTCGTCGTACTTGTTCTGGACGGTGACGTAGTTGGTGTCCAGGAAGCCCGAGGAATCGATGTCGGTGCGAGCGTAGCGGACGCCGACGTTGCCGCGGACGGTCATGTCCTGGAACGTGGTGTTGAAGTCCGCCTGGGCGAACAGGCCCTTGTCGGTTTCTTCCACTTCGCGGATGCCGTTGTAGGTCGGCACCAGCGGGGCGTTGAACTGGCCCACGACGCCGTTCAGCTTCTGGATGTCCGGAACGATGAAGCTCAGGTTCGAGCCATTCGGGATGTCCAGGCCGCCGTCAATGCTGACGACCTTGCCCACATTACCAACGCCGACGATGCGATCGGCGCCCGACAGGGCGGAGACCGCCTGCTGCATGCCGAAGGTGTCGAAGCCGTAGGTGCGGTACTCGCCGCCGGCCTTGAAGGTTATCGACTCGTTCAGGTCGTATTCGAGCGCGCCGGCCGCGACCTGGTTCTCGAAGTTCGCACCGCCGGTGCTGCGGCGCCATTCGGTCAGGGTGAAGCGATCACCCTTCGAGACGTCGAAGCCGTAGTTGATCATCGGCAGGCGGTCGTCGCCGCGGAAGTCGTAGGTGAAGCCGTTCTGGTTGTTTGCGTCGAACATGTAGGCGACGTTGAACGGGGTGCGGGCTTCAGAGCGGTTGGCGCCCAGCTTCAGGCGGCCGCGCAGGCGGTCGCTGAACTCGTGCTTCACGTTCAGGGAGCCTTGGTAGAAGTTGCTCTCGTCACGGGTGAAGCCGTTCTCCGAACGAATATCGACCTGGTCGAACACGCCGTAGGAGAGGATGTTCTTGGACGCGTCGATGGCGTAGTCGCGGACGATGGTCTCACGAACGCCGCCGGCCGCGCGGCTGAAGCTGATGGCCTCGATGTTCGGGCTTTCGGCTTCCTGGTTGAAGCGCGACCACAGGAAGTCGACGACGACTTCGGTGCGCTCGGTCGGACGCCATTGCAGCGAGCTGGTCACGCCCAGGCGATCTTCGTCAAAGGTGCCGAAGGTGTAGCGCGGGATCCGCGGATAATAGGCGCGAAGGACGTCGTTGCGCTGCGCCGTGGTGGTGCAGGGGATACAGTTGGCGAAGTTGTTGCCGGCGCCGTAGGCGGCTGTCGGGTCGCCGGACTGCCAGCGGGTGGTGTTGAAGCTTTCGCTGATCGGCGAACGCTCCGAGTACGCCACCGAGATCAGGGCGCCGAAGGTGCGGTCTTCATTCGCCCAGCTCAGCAGGCCGGCCAGACGCGGGACGGTCTTTTCCGACAGGTCGTTGTACGAGCCCTGGACCGACAGGGCCGAGGTCAGGCCGCTGCGATTGTAGTCCAGAGGACGGGCGGTCTGCAGATCGACGGTCGCGCCCAGCGAGCCCTCTTCGATCTCGGCCGACTGCGTCTTGCGGACGGTGATGCTGTTGAAGAGCTCCGAGGCGAACATCGAGAAGTCGAAGCCGCGGCTGCGGTTGCTGCCGTAAGCGGCCTGGGCCTCCAGACCGTTGATGCGGGTGCGGGTGAAGTCGGCGCCCAGACCACGGACCGAGATCGTACGGCCCTGGCCGCCTTCGCGGTCGATGGTGACGCCCGGCAGGCGCTGGATCGACTCGGCGAGGTTCAGGTCCGGGAAGTCGGCGATGTCTTCGGCGAGGATGGTGTCGACCGCGCCGGCCTCTTCGCGCTTGATGTTCAGCGCTTGCTGCAGGCTGGAGCGGAAGCCGGTGACAACAATGTCTTCGACTTCGGTCACGCCGTCATCGCCGGTCTGGGCGGTCGCGACAGGCGCGGCGGCGTCAGACTGAGCGAAAGCGGGGGCGGCCATGAGCGCGAGAACCGACACGCTGGCTGCGCACAGAATCCGATTGTGAGTGGAGCGACGCATGAAATTCTTTCTCCCCTTCCCGAAGCCGCGAATGGCACCGGTGTCATTTTTTGGTACACTGTCGCGCATATTCGCAAAGACAGCGTTCCACTTATTGCAACAGCTTCTCGATTTTTGCAATACGTGCGCGATGTCACCGACTGCCACTCTGCGGTGAATTCCGTGCGATCCTGTAAAAGGCAAAGCTTTATAGGCAATTAGCTTGGTCGGGCGCGAGCGTCGCCCGGAAGCGTCCCTGGCCAATTCGGTTGAAATTCGATCTCGAATTTCGGAACTTCGATATTGCGGGCACGGCCCCGAACTGATCCTGGGCCGCTGAGTCTGAGCGCGATGTCAGGCGGCGCGCGTGACCTCGACCGCGTAGACGTGGTTCTTGCCGTGCATGTTGGACACGAACACGATCCACTTGCCGTCGGGGGTGAAGGTCAGATTCGGCTCCAGCCGGTAGTCATGGTTCGACATATCGACCAGCGGTTCGGAGCGCATGTACTGCGTGTCGATGAACTCGGCCTGATCGCTGCTCGGGTCGGCGTCGACGACCGCCTCGGGCCGCAGCAGCTTCAGCCATTTGCCGTCTTGGGCGTGGGCGACCATGTCGGCGTCGCCGCCGTCGCCCGCGAACAGGGTCCCGTCCGGCGAGACGTTATAGTGCACCGACCAGTCGTTCTGCTCGACCCGGCGCCAGACGCGCTTGCCGGTCTCAAGATTGACTGAAGCGACCCAGAACACCTGACCACGCGGGGTCTGCAGGTCGTAGTGCACCTGCTTTCCGTCCGGGCTGAACCACTCGTGGCCGAAGATCTCGAAGTTCATCGTGCGCTGGTGTGTCTTGCGCAGCCCCGAGCCGTCGGCGCGGATGGCCCACATGCGGTCGACGCGATGCCACGGCCCCTCATGGCAGAAGATGATCTGCTGCGGGTCGGTGGGCGAGAACTGGGTGTGGCCGATCCATTCGTTGGTCTTGTGGATCACGCGGCGCTGGCCGGTCTTCACGTCGACGACGAAAATCTCCATCGGATAGCGCGCGGCCCAGCGCTGCAGCATCCGCACGCCCTTGGCGCGGGCGAAGTTCAGCGGCTTGCCGTCCGGGCCGTTGGCGGCGTATTCGGCCTGGTCGAAGCGGCGGTTGCGGGGATCCTCGACGCGGGGCTGCAACGGTTGCGCGCCATACTCCGCGAAGCCCAGAAGCAGGGTCTCGTCGGCGTTCACCGAGTTGATGCGGCCATTGGCGAGCTTGCAGATCATTCGCGTCTTGCCGCTATCCACGTCGATCGCTTGTATGGTTCGGCCTTGCTCGGTCGTCTGGCCTTCGACGGGATCGTTGATCGAGTAATAGACCGTCCGCGTCTTGCGGCCGGTGAACATCAGATCGGCCTTGGGGTCCTTCACCAGCGGCTTCACCCCCCAGGTGCGCAGGTCAACGGTCGAGATTCCCTCGGGCGAGGAGATGACCATCAGGTCGCCGCCCGACAGGAACATGTTCTTGTAGAAGTAAGGCTTGCCGCCGCCGCCGTCGGGCGAGACACGGCGGATGCGATGGTTGGTCTTGGGGTCCACCCATTCCAGCGGCACAGGGCCGGACCACGCTGGCTTGGCGGGAGGGGGCGTTTCCTGCGTCGAGGGCGGGGCTGTGTTCGGAGCCGGCCAGCGGGCCTCACCGCCCTCAGCGGTCGACGCCGCGGCCTGAGCCCGCACGGCGGGAGCGGAGGCGAGGGCGGCCCCGGCGGCGGGGGCGGCCAGAAGGGCCTTGAGCGCGTCGCGGCGGGAGGTCGTCATCGGGCGGTCCTTTCAATCTTACTCAGGTCGCGCAGGCTCGCCGCACGCGTCAGGGCGCGGGCGTCAGGCCTTCGACGCGCACGGTCCAGCCGGTCTTGGGGAAGCCGGGCGCGTGGCCAGTCGAGCCGTCCCAGCCGCCGGCCATCAGTCCCACCGCCATCAGCAGCGAGCCATTGGATGGGAAATAGGTCTCGGCCGCGCGGCGGTATCCCGCGCCGTCCGGCTTGACCGTCATCTTCACACCGCCAGCGCCGGCGGAGGCGGGCACCAGATCATCCGCATGCTCGTCCAAATGGACGCGCGGGGTCATACCTGTGACGCCCCACTGGTTGTTCCTCAGATCTGCGAACAACCAGTCGATAGCCTTTTCCGGCTCGCCCAGGCGGGCGGCTGTCATTGCCATCATCGGGAAGTCCCAGCCCCAGGTCTGGCGCACGTCCCAATTCGCCTCGACGGCCGCCAAGGTGCGGGCCATGGCGTCGCGGTCGATGCGCTCACCCGGGATGAAGCCATAAGCCATCAGGAACGACGGGTGGTCGCGGTTCTTGCATTGCGGCGCTGTGGCGTGGTTGCGGCAAGCGTCAGACATCGCCGTGGTCCAGAAGTCCGGCACGTTCTCCACCGGCAGGTAAAGGCCGTCCCTGGTCGCAGGCGGGGCGATCTTGTCCAGCGCCGCATCCCAATCAGCGCGGCGCGCCTGGCCCTGACGTTCACGCCAAGCCTGGGCGGTCTGCAGCGCCCAGCGGAAGTATTCGACCTCGAAGGTCGGGTTCACCGTGGTCAGGGGATCGTAGTTCTCCTGCGCCGGGATCAGGGGCGGGCCCAGGTTCAGGCGGCCGTTCTGCTCCAGCGGCCAGGAGGCCAGCAGGTCGGCGGTGGACTCCACGACCTCGCCGTAGCGTTTCAGCACCGCCGGGTTCTTCTCCGCCCGCCAGACCAGTTCGGCCATCAGGATCGGGTGCGGCTGCTGCCACATGATGAAGGGGGAGACGAGGCTGGGGCTGTTGCGGCCCTCCGGCCCGGCCATCTTCGGCCACCAGGCGCCCTTGACCCCATGCCGCGCGGCTTCGGCGCGGGCGTTCGGCAGGTTGGAGACGTACCAGGGCAGGCTGCGCTCCAGAAGGTCGGCGTGGCCCCACATGGCCTGCCAGCCGGAATGCCAGGGGTGCATCTCCAGATGGAACTTGCCGTACCAACTGTTGGAGAAGAGGCCTTCTTCCTGCGGCGGCAGTTCGCCGGCGCCGTTCACGGCCGACAGGTACTGGGACAGCACCACGCGACGCTCCAACTCCTTGGCGCGGGGATCGGTGCTGCCGGAGAAGTCGACCGCGCCGCCCTTGCTCCAGAAGTCGTTCCAGCGTGCGGTTGTCGCCTTCACGCCGTCGGCGTAGGCCGGCGAGGCGGCGGTGTTGTCGGCCTCGTCGAAGCGGACCATGACTTTCAGGCGTTGGCCGCCCGAAGCGGCCACCTGGAAACCGGTCTCCCCGGCCGGCCTCACGCGACCGTTGGCGGTGATGGTCGAGAAGTAGGTCGTCTCGTCGATCGTGCGGCGGATGCGTGTCTTGCCGGCCTTCGCGGACAGGACGGCAAGGCTTTGCGCGCCCTGCTTGTCGAAGCTGGTCGGGTCCGGATTGATCGCCGGGTTCACGGTCGGATAGCGCACCTGCACGCCCAGCCCGCGTCTGGCGACGAGGGGGGAGGCGACCTCGACCATCACCATGTCGAGTTCGGGATGGACGCGCGTGGTCACCGTCACCGGCTGGCCGTCGTAGGTGAAGCGGCTGCTCAGCGTTCCGGTCCACAGGTCCAGCGTCTGGTGCGGCGTCGACACCTTGGCGAAGTCGAGCGCCTGGCCGTCGGCGAAGATCAGGCCGACGCGGCCCAGGGAGAAGCGATGCGGATTGGCGCGCAGCCAGGTGAAGGCTGGGTTGGTCTCCGCGTCGTTCCACGACTTCATCCAGGCGTAGGGCTGCTCGCCCCGCCCGGAGACCGACACGTTCACCAGGCCGCTCTGCTCGGTGTAGCCCTTGGGGTTCGGGAAGCTGTGCCAGGCCCATTGGGCCATGGTCAGCAGCGGCGCCAGTTCGGAGTATTGCTCGGGAAACGTCTGCAGGCCGGTGATGTCGGCGGTGAAGCCGATATCGCCGTTGCCCAGCATGATCGGCGCATGGCGGTCGACGGCGGTGAGGACCGGATTGTGCCGCGACACCAGGGCCTTGCGGTCGATCTTCGCCGCCGGGGCCACGGCCGCGGCGTGGGCGGAATTAGCCTGCGCCATGACGGCGGCGGGCGCGACGAGCAGGGTGAAGGCGGCCAGGGCGATCCTCAGACGCATCAGATCGCCTCCTGGCGGCCTAGGCCCGCGCCTTTCCAGCCGTACCAGGCGACGACCATGAAGCAGGCGGCCGGCATCAGGAAAGCGATATTGGCGCCGTAGAGGTCGGCGACCTTGCCCATGGGCCAGGGCAGCAGGACGCCGCCGCCGATGGCCATGACCATCAGGGACGAGGCCTTCTTGGTCGCGGCGCCCAGGCCGGTGGTGCCCAGGGCGAAGATGGTCGCGAACATGGTCGACATGAAGAAGAACACCGCGATCAGGGCGATGGGCGAGACCTTGTCGATGCCGGCGGCGACGATGAGGGTCAGGATCACATTGATGATCCCGTAGGCCGTCAGCAGCACGCGCGGCTGAATACGCAGCAGCAGGGCCGTTGCGGCGAAACGACCGACCAGATAGCCGATGGCGGCGAGGGACAGCATGAAGGCGCCCTGTTGCGAGGACAGGCCCTGCCAGTTGTGGGTCACCAGATTGATGAAATAGGCGCCGATGCCGACCTGGGCGCCGATGTAGAGCGCCTGGGTGATGACGCCGGCGACGAAGTGCGGCTGTTGCGACAGCGGGCGGACGGGGCCGTCGCCGCTGCTTTCACCGTGGTCGGCCAGACCCGTTTCCGGCAGGCGTGCGCGCCAGACCGCCAAGGCGAAGATGACGACGGCGGCGGCGATCAAGCCGTAGACGATCTGGATCGACCGGGTCGCGCCGCCCAGGGCCTCGGTGGTGGTCGGGCTGAAGAACACCGCGCCGCCGATCAGGGGGCCGAAGAACACGCCCAGAGCGTTGAACGACTGCGCCAGGTTCAGGCGCTGCGGCGCCTTGGCCGGATCGCCCAACACGTTGACGTAGGTGTCTGCCGAGGTCTCCAGCACGCACAGCCCGGCGGCAAGCACGAACATTGAGCCGACGAAAGGCGCGAACTGGCCCATGCCGGCGGCCGGGATGAACAGCAGGGCGCCGATGGCCGTGACGATCAGGCCGGTGACGATGCCGAACTTGTAGCCCCGCGCGTGAAGCAGCATGCCGGCGGGAATAGACAGCAACAGATAGGCGCCGAAATAGGCGATCTGCAGCCAGGCGCTGTCGGCCTGGCTAATGCTCAGAGTCTCCTGGAAGTGCTTGTTCAGCACGTCCAGCAGGCCGTAGGCGAGCCCCCAGATCAGGAAGCAGGCGATAGCGAAGGCGAGGGGACCCTTCAGGTTCCCCGCGGGCGTGGCCAGGCCGCCCTTGGTGTGCGCGGCGTCGGTCTCGATGACCATGTGCTGTCTCCTGGTGTCCTCAGGGGCCTGGCCGTCTTCGTGCGGCGTCGGCGGATGAAATCAGATGCGGTAGATCCGCTCCGCGTTCGCCGCGAAGAGGTTGTCACGTTCTGTGTTGCCGAAATCGGCGGTGATGGCATGGAAGGCGGCGTAGAAGGCGTCAAAGCCGCCGTGCACCTTCTCGACCGGGAAGTCGCTGGCGAACATGGCCCGGTCCGCCCCGAAGATGTCGATGCATTCCAGGACGATGGGGCGGATGGAGTCGAGCGTCCAGGCGCGGTCGGTGATGCCGAGGCCGGAGATCTTGATCGACACCTGCGGATGCGCGGCCAGCAGGCGCAGACCGTCGCGCCACGCCGTCATGCCGGCCTCGTCTCGATCCGTCGGCAGGCCTGCGTGATTGACGATCATCGGGATGTCCGGATGGCGTGCGGCGAGCGCGGCGGCCTTGGTCATCTGCGTGGGATAGAGCTGCAGATCGAAGGATAGCTTGTGTTTGGCGAGCAGGGCGAAACCGGCCTCCCAAACCGGATCGTCCAGCAGATCGCGGTCGTTATAGGTCTTCAGCGGATCGGCGTGCCAGCAGATGATCTGGCGCACGCCGCGTACGTTGGCGCGCTGGGCGTGGGCCTCCAGCAGGGCGTCGAGATCGGGATCGAGCATGTCCGCCCCGGCGACAATCCCGATGGGATAGCCCTGCTGATCAGCGATGGCCTGAAGCCAGTCGGTTTCGCCCAGCTGCAGGCCGCGCGGCATGCCTGCCTCGACGTGGACGATCTTCTCGACGCGCCAGGGGCCGACATCCGCCAGATAGTCTTTCAGCAGATAGTCGCGATGCGCGATGGGGGACATGTCCCCCGCCGGATTGTTCGGCAGGGGATCATCCTGCAGCCACCCATAGCGGGCGCGCGACAGGTCCCAGAGGTGGACGTGCGGATCGACGATGCGCGGTTCGCGGTCCACCAGCAGGCCCCTAATAGGTCGTCCGTCCGCCCGACGTATCGAAGGTCGAGGCGGTCGTGAAGCTGCATTCCTCGGACGCCATGAAGCAGACCATGGCGGCGCTTTCGTGCACTTCGCCCAGGCGGCCCATGGGGATCTTCGAGCGCATGTAGTCGACCTGACTTTGCGGAAGCTGCTCCAGGATCGGGCTCTCGAAGGTGGCCGGCGTCAGGCTGTTGGCGATGACGCCCTTGCCCGCCAGCTCCTTGCCCAGCGACTTGGTCAGGCCGATGACGCCCGCCTTCGACGCCGAATAGGCGCTGGCGTTCGGGTTGCCTTCCTTGCCGGCGACAGAGGCCACGTTGACGATGCGGCCGTAGCCGTTGGCCAGCATGAAGGGCACCACTTCGCGGCAGCAGTAGAAGACGCCGTTCAGGTTGATGTCGATGACGCGCCGCCAGCTGTCGATCGGGAAGTCCTGCACCGGCACGGTGGCGCCGGTGATGCCGGCCGAAGCGACCAGGATGTCGATGCGGCCCAAGGTCTCGTTGGACTCCTTGGCGGCCGCGGCGACGGCGGTCGGATCGGCGACGTCGAGAGCGACAACGTGCTTGGCGCCGATCTCTTCCGCGGCCTTGGCCAGGGCTTCGGCGTTCAGATCCCACAAGCAGACCTGGCCGCCCTCGGCGATGATGCGCGCGGCGGCGGCCTTGCCCAGGCCCGAAGCGCCGCCGGTCACGACCGCGGTGCGGCCGGTGAAACGTCCTTGGTACACGCTCACGAAACGGCTTCCTTCGACCAGGCGACGACGTCTTGGCGCTGCTGGCCGAGCTTTTCGATGCCGAGCGTCATGACGTCGCCGGCCTTCAGGTAGAACGGCTCCGGCTTCTGGCCGAGGCCCACGCCCGGAGGCGTGCCGGTGGTGATCAGGTCGCCTGGCTCCAGCGTCATGAACTGGCTGACGTAGGAGACGATCTCGGCCACGCCGAAGATCATGGTCTTGGTGTTGCCTGTCTGCATGCGCTTGCCGTTCAGGTCGAGCCACATGTCCAGCTTCTGGACGTCGCCGACCTCATCGGTGGTCACGATCCAGGGGCCGACGGGGCCGAAGGTGTCGCAACCCTTGCCCTTGTCCCAGGTGCCGCCGCGTTCCGTCTGGAAGGCGCGTTCCGACACGTCGTTGATCAGGACGTAGCCGGCCACGTGGTCGAGGGCGTCGGCCTGCTCGACGTAGGAGGCGGGCTTGCCGATGACGATGCCCAGTTCGACTTCCCAGTCGGTCTTCAGCGAACCGCGCGGGATGACGACGGTGTCGTTCGGGCCGCTCAGGCAGGAGATGGCCTTCATGAAGACCACCGGCTCGGACGGCTCCGGCAGGTTCGATTCAGCGGCGTGGTCGGCGAAGTTCAGACCGATGGCGATGAACTTGCGGCTGCCGTTCACCGGCACGCCGTAGCGGGGCTCGCCCTCGACGACGGGCAGGGTGGTCGGGTCGATCGCCTTCAGCTTGGCGAGTTCCTCGCCGTACAGCTGGGCGGGGGTGATGTCCGTCACGTGGCCGGACAGGTCGCGGATGCGGCCTTCCGCATCCAGCAGGCCCGGCTTTTCCTGGCCCTTGGGGCCATAGCGTAGAAGCTTCATTAGGGGAGGAGCCTTTTGGTTATCGCGCGTAAGGGCGATGGAGAGCGATGTCGCGGTTCAGCTCGACGCCGAAGCCGGGGGTGTCGGGAACCTTCAAGCGACCGTTCACCGGGACGGGTTCGCCGATCAGTTGCGGATGGAACATCGGCACGACCTCGTCGGCCTTCGGCGCCATCATCAGAAACTCGGCGAACGGGCTGTTATGGCGCGTCACCACGAAGTGGTAGCTGTAGACCGAGGAGCCGTGGGGGATCATCAGCACGCCCTTGGCGTCGGCCATGGCGGAGATCTTGATCAGCTCGGTGACGCCGCCGCACCAGCCCACATCGGGCTGGATGATGTCGCAGCATTCCATCTCCAGCAGCATGCGGAAGCCCCAGCGGGTGGCTTCGTGCTCGCCTGTGGTGACCAGCATGCCGTCGGGCGCGTTCTTCTTTAGCGCCTGATAGCCCCAGTAGTCGTCGGGGCTGAGGCATTCCTCGATCCACTTCAGCCCGTACTTATTGGCGGCGTGGGCCAGCTTGGTCGCGTAGTTCAGGTCCAGCGCCATCCAGCAGTCGAACATCAGCCAGAAGTCGTCGCCGCACGCGTTCCGCATGGCTTCGAGTTCAGCCAGATTCTTCTTCAGGCCTTCATCACCTTCGGCCGGGCCGTGGTGGAGGGGCATCTTGCCCCCGATGAAGCCCATCTTCTTGGCCAGGTCCGGCCGGGCGCCGGTGGCGTAGAACTGCAGCTCGTCGCGCACCGCGCCGCCGAGCATGGCGAACACAGGCTCCTGACGCAGGCGGCCCAGAAGGTCCCAAAGCGCCAGATCGACGCCCGAGATGGCGTTCACCACGAGACCCTTGCGGCCATAGTACTGGGTCGAGAAGTACATCTGATCCCAGATCTTCTCGACCTCGGTCGGATCGCGTCCCTCGAGGAAGCGGGCCAGGTGCTTCTCGACGATGTAGGCGGCGGGCTCGCCGCCGGTGGTCACCGCGAAGCCGACGACGCCGTTCTCGGCCTCGATCTCCACCACCAGCGTGCCCAGCACGTTGATGCCGAAGCTGCGGCGGCTCTGGCGGTACTCGGGGTACTTCGCCATGGGAGTGGCGATGTGGTCATCGATCCAGTGGCCGTCGCCCTGATCATGATAGTCAGCGCCGCCGCCCTTGCCGTCGTTTTTCACGACGAAGGCGCGGACATGCTTGATCTTAGGTAGCCGGCTCATTGAGAGATGCTCCTCATATGGCAATTTTCTCCCATATATCGGGATAGCACTGGCTTTCCTCCAAGCGGCGCGCCAAAGTCGCTATCCGATAACGCGGTGACTTGCGCGTTTTGCTATATTCTGAGAATGAGGCTTACGAAATGGGACGGACGGCGTCAATCAAGTCCACGCAGGTCGAAGCGGATGAGGAAGCCGGCGCCAAGGCGTCGGGCAGCCAGACCCTTCTGCGTGGCCTGGACGTCATCGATGCGCTGATCGACGGCCCTATGCCTCTGGCCGAGCTTTCCGAGAAACTGGAGCTGACGCGCAGCACCACGCACCGGCTGGCCTCGGCCCTGGTGGATCGTCGTCTGCTGTCCTTCCGGCCGCGTGAGGGATACAGCTTGGGCCCGAAGCTTCTGGAGCTCGGCCACGCCGCCAGCCAGCAGATGCATCTGCCGCGCCTCGCGCGTCCCTGGCTGGAACAGCTATCGGCCGCCACCGAGGATACAGTGCACCTGGGCGTACTGGATGGCCGTTATGCTCTCTATCTGGACAAGGTGCCGGGCCGTCGCCGCGTCAATATTGGCTCGCGTCTGGGCGAGCGCCATCCCATCGCCTCCACGGGTCTGGGCAAGGCGCTGATCCTCGACAAGACCGAGCCGGAGTGGATCGAGTTCTACGGTCCCGAGGGGCAGCCGGCCGACACAGCTTCGCGCGCCGTGTGGCTGGAGCGTATGCGCGGCTACGCGCAGAAGGGCTATGCCTTCGACCTTGAAGAGAATGAGGACCAAATCCGCTGTGTCGCCGCGCCGATCCGTGGTGTCGACGGCAAGACGGTAGCCGCCATCAGCCTGTCCTCGGCCGCGCAATATATGTCCGACGCCCGCATGGCTGAGCTGACCAAGGTCGTCACCGACACCGCCAACGCTATCAGCGCCGAAATGGGCTGGGCGCCGAAGTCCTAGAGTTCAACGAAAATCCGGAGCCCGCATGCTGCTTGAGAATAAGGTCGTCCTGGTCACGGGCGCATCGCGGGGCATTGGCCGGGCCACGGCCGTCGAGGCGGCGCGTCAGGGCGCCGACGTCGCCATTAACACCTTCCGCGACGATGCGGTCGCCGCTGAGGTGGTCGCCGAGATCGAGGCCCTGGGCCGCAAGGCGATCGTGTTCGACGCCGACGTGGCCCTGCCGGAAAGCGCAGCGGGTTTCGTGGACGCTGCGGTGCAGGCGTTCGGCCGTGTGGACGTCTTTGTCTCCAACGCCGGCATCTGCCCGTTCCACGCCTTCCTCGACATGCCGGTCGAGACCCTGCGAAGGACCATGGAGGTCAATCTCCACGGCGCCTACTTCATGACCCAGGCCGCCGCCAACCAGATGGTGAAGCAGGGGCAGGGCGGTTCGATCGTCGCCATCAGCTCCATCTCGGCTCTGGTGGGCGGCGAGATGCAGACCCATTACACCCCGACCAAGGCGGGCGTGCACAGCCTGATGCAGTCCTGCGCCGTGGCGCTCGGCAAGCACGGCATCCGCTGCAACTCGGTCCTGCCGGGCACTATCGCCACCGACATCAACAAGGACGATCTCGCCGACCCGAAGAAGCGGGAATACATGGAAGGCCGCATCCCGCTGGGCCGCCTTGGCCGTCCGGAAGATATCGCCAGCGTTGTCGCCTTCCTGGCTTCCGACATGGCTGGGTACATGTCCGGCGCGGCCCTGCTGGTCGACGGCGGCGCCTTCGCCAACTTCCAGTAGGCCCGTCGTGATCATCTCTTCGCCCGACGACTATCGCGAAGCCGCGCGCCGCAAGCTGCCGCCGTTCCTGTTCCACTACATCGACGGCGGCGCCTATGCCGAGCAGACGCTGAAGCGGAACGTCGAGGACTTCCGCGCCGTCGCCCTGCGTCAGCGCGTGCTGCAGGACATGAGCGCGCTCAGCGTCGAGACGAAGCTGTTCGACGAGACCCTGCGCCTGCCGGTGATCCTAGCGCCCGTGGGCCTGACCGGCATGTACGCTCGTCGGGGCGAGGTGCAAGCGGCCAAGGCGGCCGCCTCCCGCGGTGTGCCGTTCACGCTGTCCACCGTTTCGGTCTGTCCGATAGAGGAAGTCGCTCCGGCCATTGACCGGCCGATGTGGTTCCAGCTCTACGTTTTGCGCGACCGCGGCTTCATGAAGAGCGCGCTGGAGCGGGCCAAGGCGACGGGCGTGAAGACCCTGGTCTTCACCGTCGATATGCCGGTGCCCGGCGCACGGTATCGTGACGCCCATTCGGGCATGAGCGGGCCGAACGCCTCCTTCCGTCGCCTTTTGCAGGCCGCGACCCATCCAGCCTGGGCCTGGGACGTGGGCCTGAACGGCAGGCCGCACGACCTGGGCAATGTCTCCCGCTATCTGGGCAAGGCGACGGGGCTGGCCGACTACATCGGCTGGCTGGGCGCCAACTTCGATCCGTCCATCTCCTGGCGCGATCTGCAGTGGATCCGTGATTCCTGGGATGGTCCGATGATCATCAAGGGCGTGCTGGACCCCAAGGACGCGCGCGACGCCGTGGCGTTCGGCGCCGACGGCATCGTCGTCTCCAACCACGGGGGCCGACAGCTCGACGGCGTGCTGTCGTCGGTCCGCGCCCTGCCGCCCATCGCCGAGGCGGTGAGGGGGGATATCCGTATCCTCTTGGATTCCGGAGTACGCAACGGGCTGGACATCGTGCGGGCTATCGCGCTCGGCGCCGATGCGGTGATGATCGGCCGTCCCTTCGTCTATGCCCTGGCCGCGGGCGGCCAGGCGGCCGTGGCGAACCTTCTCGACCTGATGGAGAAGGAGATGCGCGTGGCCATGACGCTCACCGGCGCCAAGTCCATCGCCGATCTCGGGCCGCATATCGCCGTTTGATCTCGTAACCGCTATCGCACCGCTTAGAACCTGACTAGCTTCCCGACCCAACAGTTTGTGGCTTGAGGAAACGACATGGTTCTTTCGCGGCGCGGTTTCGGATTTGGTGTGGCGGCTGCGGCCTTGGCGCCCGTGGCGGTCAAGGCCCAGGCGGCCCAGAGCGATCTTGACAAGCAGCTCACGGCCTATCTCGATGCGGCGTTCGAGCAGGACCTGTCGCAGGATCCGGAACGTCTGACCCGGCTGGGCCGCAAGACGCTGAACGATCAGCTTTCCGACCGTAGCGACGCCGCCGCCGCCAAGCGCCTCGCGTGGCGCAAGCAGAGCGTCGCCGAGATGAAGCGCCGCTTCGATCCTAAGAAGCTGGGCGACGACGCCCGCACCTCGTTCGAGATGTGGGAGCTGGAGCTGACCCGCGCCGAGGAAGCCAATCGCTGGCGCGGTCACAGCTATGTCTTCGGCCGTGGCGGCCCTCACGCCAACCTGCCGAACTTCCTGATCAATGCGCACCGCGTGGACTCGCCCGCCGACATGCAGGCCTATGTGTCCCGCGTCGCCGCGATCGGCCCCGCCCTGGAGGTGCAGCTGGAGCGGGCCAAGCGTTCGGCCGCCGCTGGGGTGCGCGCCCCGCGCTTCGCCTATGAGCAGTCCCTGGATGAAGTCCGCCGCCTGATGACGGGCGCGCCGTTCGCGGGGGAGGGCGAGACCGCCCTGTTCGCCGACGCCAAGGCCAAGATCGGCAAGCTGAAGACGGGCGGCAAGATCGACGAGGCCCAGGCCGCCGCATTCGAGAAGGCGGTCGCCGATGCGATGACCGCCAAGATGAAGCCGGCCTATGATCGCCTCGCCGTCTGGCTGGCCGCGGATGTGGCGAACACGTCGCCGGATCCGAAGGGCGCGGTCTCTCTGCCGGACGGCGTGGCCTACTACAACGCCATGCTGCGCCAGCAGACGACCACCGACATGACCGCCGACGAGATCCACGCCTTGGGTCTTGCCGAGGTGAAGCGCATCCGTGGCGAGATGGAGACCCTCAAGGCCCAGATCGGCTTCAAGGGAACGCTTGAGGAGTTCTTCGTCTTCATGCGCACCGACGACCGCTTCTATGTCAGCAACGACGATGCGGGCCGCGCGAAGTACCTGAAGATGTCCGAGGACTATCTGGCGGCCATGAAGTCGGAGCTGCCTAAGTACTTCAACCGCATTCCGCGCTCGAACCTCATCGTCAAGCGTGTGGAGTCGTTCCGCGAAGAGCCGGGCGGCGCCGCGCACTACAGCTCCGGCGCGCCGGACGGCTCACGTCCGGGTGTCTTCTACGTCCACCTGTC
Organism: uncultured Caulobacter sp.; assembly: GCA_913776195.1. Lineage (GTDB taxonomy): Bacteria > Pseudomonadota > Alphaproteobacteria > Caulobacterales > Caulobacteraceae > Caulobacter. The sequence goes on along the minus strand of CAJYMH010000020.1, from coordinate 14,354 downwards.
GGACATCCGCGCCACGCCGATCTACGAGATCGAAGGCACCAGCTACCACGAGGGCTGGCCCGGCCATCACATGCAGATATCCCTGGCGCAAGAGATGACCGGCGTGCCGGTGTTCCGCACCCAGACGGGCTATGGCGCCTATGTCGAGGGCTGGGGTCTGTATGTGGAGCTGCTGGCTAAGGAAGCCGGCTTCTACAAGGAACCCTACAGCGACTTTGGCCGCCTGGGCCGCGAGATTTGGCGCGCGATCCGCCTGGTGGTCGATACAGGCATTCACGCCAAGGGATGGAGCGAGGCGCAGGCGCTGGAGTTCTACACCGCCAACTCGCCGCAGCCGGTGGGCAAGATCCGCTCGGAAATCCGTCGCTACTTCGTCAATCCGGGGCAAGCGACCTCGTACAAGGTCGGCATGGTCAAGATCCTGGCTCTTCGCGCCAAGGCGCGCCAGTCCCTGGGCGATCGCTTCGATCTAAAGGGCTTCCACGACACGGTCCTCAGCGCCGGCGCCTTGCCTCTGTCGGTTCTCGAAGCTCGCGTGGACCGCTGGGTGGCTGACCGAAAGAACGCCTGATCGATCACTCCGCCGCGTACACCACGGGGTGCGTATGCGCCCACAAGTGTGCGCGATAGGTCTCGAAGCACTGCTCGCCGCAGATCAGGCGCATCATGGCTCCTTCGGCCAGGAAGCGGGCGCGCGAAGGGTCCTCCGACACAAGGGGGATCAGCGCCTCCGCGTTCCAGGCCTTCGAGTGCTCGATGTCCAGTTGGGCGTGCAAGGCGAAGTATTTACGGGCTTCCGGCGGCGCGCCCACACGCTTCAGGCCAGCGTCGACGCAGGCCACCCGCGTCGGCGCCGTCAGCTCCACGACGCCCAGGGCGCCGATGGACTGCCAGACATAGCGGCGGTTCGTGGCGAAGGCTGTCATGGTGTTCGCTAGGCACAGCGACTGCCACAAAGTTGCGTCGATGGTCGGCGTCAGCCCCAGCATGTCGGTGGTGCGGGTCAGCATCGGACCATGCATACCCCTTGCGTTGCCGCGGCCCATCTCGTCCCAGTAGTTGCGGGCCAGTTCGAGCTTGGCGCGGTCGGGGACCTTCACCTGGGTCATAGCCACCAGATCGTCGAAGCCGGCCTCCCCGGCCGCTTCCTGGGTCAGGAACCACTTCAGGTCTTCCACTGACGCTTCGCCTTCGAGCCAGTCGAACAACGGGTCCCATTGCCCAGGGCCATGATCCTTCAGCGCCTCGAACCAGGCGATAAAGCCTTCAGGATCTGTCGGAACATCTTCCATCTGCGAGGCGATCATCGCGCGGAAGGCTTCGACGAACTCACCCTCCAAGCGCTGCATGCGAGCGTTTTCGCTGATTTCCTGTCGCCAGTCTTCGCGTGGCGAGGCGGTCGCCAGGCGGCGGTGGTTCCAGTGGGACAAGCCCCGATGAAGCGTCTCCGCATCCGGAAACTCAGGGCTGAAGACGCCAAGCCTGGAAAGTTTCTCGCCGCCAAACATCTGCTCGTCCCGATTCTACGCCCTGCCGTCAGCGGCAGCCGGGACACAACGGGGGATGGCGCAAGCCGTTCCTAAGTCGAGGTTCCGACGACGGTCTGTCCGGCCAGAAGCTTAAGCATCTCCTGTAGGGTGGGGGTGTCGTCGTCACGCCTCCATACGACGCCGGTTTCAAGCATGGGCGGCGCTTCAAGCTCGACGTAACGTACTCCGGCCCGCGCCAGGTTGCGCAGGGAGGCTGGAACAAGCGCGATCCCCAACCCGGCGGAGACCAGACTGATGATGGTCTGCATCTGGATCGCCTCCTGCACGATCCGAGCGGTCCGGCCATGGGCGGCGAAGTAGCTCGTCACCAGATCGTGGAAGGCTGGTGCGACAGTGCGGGGGAACAGGATCAGCGGCGCGTCCAGGATCGCTTCCTGGGGCGGGGTTCCGTCTTTGCTCCAGGCGGTTGGAACGGCGGCGATCAAGGGTTCGGACACCAGCCGGCGATAGGCGAGTGGAGCAGGCAGCATCCTGTCGTGCGGCGGAATGATGATGCCGGCGTGCCGCTCACCTGCCAGGATCGCTGGGATCTGCACGTCGCTGGTCGCCTCGACCAAACGGATATCCACCTCCGGGAAAGCCTCGGCGTAGCGGCGTACGAGGTCCGGCAAAACGCTGTAGTCCGCCGTGCTGACGAAGGACAACGACAGGTGGCCGCTAAGGCCGCTGCGCAGGCGATGCGCGCTGTCGGGTAGGGCGTCCAAGGCCGCCAGCGCAGCCTGGACCTGCGGCAGCCACTGCTCGCCGAAGGGCGTCAGCCGGACGCTGCGCTTGGTGCGGACAAACAGCGGAGCGCCAAGCGTCCGTTCCAGAGCCAGGATCGACTGACTGAGCGGCGGCTGCGTCATGTTTAGCCGCTCGGCCGCCCTGCCGAAATGCAGCGTGTCGGCCACGGCGGCGAAATGTCTGAGCTTGCGTGTCTCGATCGTCATTCGTCTGGCGACCTTATATCAGCAGAATAATATATTTCACAAAGAGATCGAGAAGGCGCATGGCATCCGGCTTGTCCTAGCCGGAACTCATCTGATGCCTGCCTACCGTTCGAGAACCTCCACCCACGGCCGCAACATGGCCGGCGCCCGGGGCCTATGGCGCGCCACGGGCATGAAGGACGAGGATTTCGGCAAGCCGATCATCGCTGTCGCCAACAGCTTTACGCAGTTCGTCCCGGGGCACGTTCACCTTAAGGACCTGGGTCAGCTGGTCGCCCGCGAGATCGAGGCGGCTGGCGGCGTGGCCAAGGAATTCAACACCATCGCCGTCGACGACGGCATCGCCATGGGCCACGGCGGGATGCTGTACTCCCTGCCTAGCCGCGAACTGATCGCGGACAGCGTTGAGTACATGGTCAACGCCCACTGCGCTGACGCCATTGTCTGCATCTCCAACTGCGACAAGATCACCCCCGGCATGCTGATGGCCGCCATGCGCCTGAACATTCCGGTGGTCTTCGTCTCGGGTGGTCCGATGGAGGCCGGCAAGGTGCAGGTGAAGGGTGCGATCCGCGCTCTGGATCTGGTGGACGCCATGGTCGTCGCAGCCGACGACCAATACACGGACGAGGAAGTCGCCGCGATTGAGAAGGCGGCTTGTCCGACCTGCGGTTCCTGTTCGGGTATGTTCACCGCCAACTCCATGAACTGCCTGACTGAGGCGCTGGGCCTGTCGCTGCCGGGCAACGGCTCGGTCCTGGCCACCCACGCCGATCGCGAGGCTCTGTTCAAGGAAGCCGGCCGCCTGGTCGTCGACCTCTGCCAGCGTTGGTACGAGCAGGAAGACCCGACGGCTCTGCCGCGCGGCATCGCCACGCGCGCGGCGTTCGAGAACGCCATGAGCCTGGACATCGCCATGGGCGGCTCGACCAACACCGTGCTGCACCTGCTGGCCGCCGCCAGTGAGGGCGGCGTGGACTTCGGCATGGCGGACATCGACCGCCTATCCCGCCGAGTGCCCTGCCTGTCGAAGGTCGCGCCGGCCAAGAGCGACGTCCATATGGAGGACGTCCACCGCGCCGGCGGCGTCATGGCGATCTTGGGCGAGCTGGAACGGGGCGGCTTGATCGACGCCAGCCAGCCTACCGTCCACGCTACGACCCTGGGCGAAGCTCTCGCCCGCTGGGACATCGGCCGGACCAACAGCGCCACGGCGCATGAGTTCTTTCGCGCCGCGCCGGGCGGCAAGCCGACCCAAGTCGCTTTCAGTCAGGCCGCCCGCTGGGAGGATCTGGACCTGGACCGCGAGAAGGGCGTCATCCGCTCGGTCGAGCACCCCTTCTCAAAAGACGGCGGGCTCGCCGTTCTATTCGGCAACCTCGCCCCTGAGGGGTGCATCGTGAAGACGGCAGGGGTCGATGACTCCATCCTGACCTTCCGCGGCGCGGCCCGCGTGTTCGAAAGCCAGGAAACCGCCGTCAGCGGCATCCTGGGCGGCCAGGTGAAAGCTGGTGAGGTGGTCGTCATCCGCTACGAGGGCCCCAAGGGCGGCCCTGGCATGCAGGAGATGCTCTATCCGACCACCTACCTGAAATCGAAAGGTCTGGGCGCGGCCTGCGCCCTTATCACCGATGGCCGCTTCTCTGGCGGAACCTCCGGCCTGTCCATCGGCCATGTCTCGCCCGAGGCGGGGGAGGGCGGTCTGATCGCCTTGGTGGAGACCGGCGATTCGATCCTGATCGACATTCCCAACCGCGGCATCACCCTCGAGGTCTCCGACGCCGTCCTGGCCGAACGTCGCGCCGCCATGGAGGCGCGCGGCTCTCAGGCCTGGAAGCCGCTGGATCGCAAGCGCGAGGTCAGCCCGGCCCTGCGCGCCTATGCGGCCATGACCACCAACGCCGCCAAGGGCGCTGTCCGCGACGTCAGCCAGCTCGAACGCTGAGCTGAAAACCTGAAAGATCCGCGGAAATGGACGGGTGGCGCGTGCGTCCCCGTCCATTCTGGCATTCGCTGAAGCGGCTTGAATCCCGCATTATGGTACCGGTACCAAAGTTTGTTGACATGGCCGGAAGGCGCCTGTTTGCATGCCGCCCAAACTCGAAAACGAGGCGTATGGGAGGATGTCATGACGATGGATCGCCGTGGATTGATGCTGGGCGGACTGATGGGCTCGGCGATATTGGCGCCGACCGCTGGAGCCGTCGCCGCGACTAAGCCGGGCTCCGCCGTTCTTCCCCAACCGCACCTGTTCAATGTTCGCGACTTCGGCGCGGTGGGCGACGGCGCGAAGATCGACACGCCGGCCATCAATAAGGCCATCGACCATGCCGCCGCTCGCGGGGGCGGCACGATCCATTTCCCGCCGGGCGTCTACGCCAGCTACACCATCCGTCTGAAGAGCAATGTCACCCTACACCTTGGCGAGGGAGCGGTGATCCTGGCGGCGACGCCCAGCGGCGTTGCGCCCAACGGCTATGACGATCCAGGTCCCGGCGCGGGCAACGCTTATCAGGACTACGGCCACAGCCATTGGTCCAACAGCCTGTTCTTCGGCGAAGGGCTGCACGACGTCGCCATCATCGGTTCGGGCATGATCTGGGGCAGGGGGCTGACCCGCGGCAACCGTTTCCCGGGCGACGCGCCTGACATCTCCGGCCCGGGCGTCGGCGACAAGGCCATCGCCCTGAAGAACTGCCACAACGTGCTGCTGCGCGACTTCAAGATGCTGCAAGCCGGTTGGTTCGCGCTGCTGGCCACGGGCGTCGACAACATGACCATCGACAACCTGGTCATCGACACCAACCGCGACGGCTTGGATATCGACTGCTGCCGCAACGTGCGGGTCACCAACTGCACGATCAATTCGCCCTTCGACGACGGCATCTGCCCGAAGAGTTCCTTCGCCCTGGGCTATGCGCGGCCCACCGAGAACCTGACGATCTCCGACTGCTACCTGACCGGCAATTACGAGATCGGATCGGTCATCGACGGGACCTGGAAGACCATGCCGCCCGGCCACCATGGCTATGGCCGCATAAAGCTGGGAACAGAGTCGAACGGCGGCTTCAAGAATATCACCGTCACCAACTGCGTGTTCGACCACTGCTACGGCATCGCGTTGGAGACGATGGACGGCGGTTTGACCGAAGACATCGCCATTTCGAACATCACCATGCGCGGCATCGGCTTTCCGCCGCTGTTCCTGCGCCTGGGTAGCCGCATGCGCGGGCCGGCCGGCGTGCCGGTGGGCAAGCTGCGCCGCATCGCCATCCAGAACATCGTCAGCTACGGCGCCACGCCGCAGCCCTCGATCATCGCGGGCGTCGCCGGTCATCCGGTTGAGGACGTCAAGATTTCGGACGTCTACTTCCACCAGCTGGGCGGCGGTTCGGCCGAACTGGCGAAGCGCGAGCCGCCCGAAGCGGACAAGGCCTATCCCGACCCCGACATGTTCGGCGACCTGCCGGCCACCGGCTTCTTCATCCGCCACGCTCGCAACATCGAGATGAGCAATGTGGAGATCGTGGTCGACAAGCCCGACGCCCGCCCGGCCTTCTGGATGAAGGACGTTCAGGAGGTGGACCTCTTCCGCCTTCGCCTGCCTAAAGGGCCGACCTTCAAGTTGGACGAGGTCACCGCCTTCCGCAGCTTCGGCAGCCGCTGGCTGGAGGATCGTCGCTTCGACGGAACCGAAAGCCGCAGCTGGTAAGTCTTCTGATGCTTGTTTCCCTGTTTCGACCCGCTGCGATCATCAGCACGGCCCTGACCGCCTTGATGCTCGCTGCGCCAGCCATCGCAACGCCGCAGCCAGCGGCGACCTATCGCAATCCGATCCTGCCGGCCGACTATTCCGACCCCGACGTCATCCGCGTGGGCGAAGACTACTTCATGGTCGCCTCCAGCTTTCATTTTTCGCCGGGCGTTCCGATCCTGAAGTCCAAGGATCTCGTTCACTGGACGATCGTCGGCCATGTCCTGCCCAAGCTGACGTTCGCACCGGAGTACGATCTGCCGGGGCCGGTTCCCACCGACGACGCCGGCGCGCGCATGCCGCCGCCGCAGCGTGTCGTCGGACAGCGCTACGCCGGCGGGGTATGGGCGCCGGCGATCCGGCATCACAACGGTCTGTTCTACGTCTACTTCGCGACCCCCTATGAGGGGATCTTCATGTCCACGGCCAAGACCGCCGAGGGACCTTGGAGCGCTCCGGTCGCGGTCGTCGCGGAGGCGGGCCTGGAAGACCCGTGTCCCTTCTGGGACGAGGACGGCCAAGCCTATCTTGTGCACGGAAAGGTCGGGGCGGGGCCCTTGGTGCTGCGGCGGATGACGCCCGACGGCAAAAGCGTCTTCGGCGAGGCCAAGGTGATCGCCGAGGACCCCAAGGCCTTGCCGATCCTGGAAGGGCCTAAGCTCTACAAGCGCAACGGCTGGTACTATGTCTTCGCCCCCATCGGCGGGGTGGAGACTGGTCCGCAGGCGGTCCTGCGGTCCCGAAACATCTGGGGGCCTTACGAGCATCGTGAGGTGCTGGTCCCCGGCAATACCCCATGGAAGGGGCCCCACCAGGGCGGATGGGTTCAGACGCCTTCGGGACAGGACTGGTTCATCCATTTCAACAGCGCCGGCGCCTACGGTCGTATCGTCCATCTGCAGCCGATGACCTGGAAGAACGACTGGCCCTTCATGGGCGAGCCGATCCCCGGCGCGGCGCCCGACGCGCACGGCGGGCAGCCGGTGGCTGAACATGCCATGCCGGATGTTGGGCGCAGCTTCGCGCCGGTGCGCCCCCAGACCTCGGATGATTTCTCGAAGGCTGAACTCGGCCTGCAATGGGAGTGGAACCACAATCCCGACGACCGCCGATGGAGCCTGACCCAGCGTCCCGGCTTCATGCGCCTGGCCGCAAGCCCGGCGATCAACCTGGTCAGCGCACGCAATACCCTGACCCAGGCCATGCAGAGCGAGGCTCCCGTCGTCACCACGCGGCTGGAGGTCGGGGATATGGCGGACGGCCAACGCGCTGGTCTCGCCATGTTCGGCCAGGGGATCAGCTGGATCGGCGTCCTGCAGAAGGGCGCCGCGCGTCATCTGGTCTATTCCGCCATGGGCGCCGAGACGGTTGGCCCGGCGCTGACCGGCAAGGCGGTGACGCTGCGCGTAGCGGTCGCCGAGCAGAAGGCGCGCTACAGTTACAGTCTCGACGGTGGCGAGACCTTTGTCGATTTCGGCGGCCCCGCGCCGCTGCGCTTCAGCTGGTGGAAGGGCGCTCGCCCGGCGCTGTTCACCTACGGCGACCCCGCCAGCGCCAAGCAGGGCGTGGCCGATTTCGACTGGGTGAAGGTCTCACCGTGAACCTGCGCCTGCTCCTTGTCTTCCTGCTGGCGGCCATTCCCCTGGCGGCCGTCGCCCAGCCCATCGACCGTCAGGCCTTGGTCTCACGGCATAACATAACGCTCAGCGCGGTGGACCCCCACGCCCCGCTCATGATCGGCAACGGCGACCTGGGCTTTACTGCCGACATTACCGGCCTGCAGACATTTCCGGAGCAGTATTCGGACCTCGCGCCGCTGCTGACCATGGCTCAGTGGGCCTGGCACAGTTTCCCCAATCCGAACGGCTACACCGAGGCGTCCAGCCTGCGGTCGGTGGCGGTGAAGGGGCGAGGAGAGCTTCCCTTCGCCTGGATGAACCAGGGACTGGAGGCCAAGTCGAACCCGGCGGACGCTTGGCTGCGAGAGAACCCGCACCGCTTCTCCCTGGGACGCGTGGCGCTGGCGATCAAGGACAAGGCGGGGCGACCCGCAAAGTTCTCCGACCTGTCCGATACGCTCCAGAGTCTCGACCTATGGACCGGCGTCCTGACCAGCCGCTTCAGCTACGACGGAGAGCCGGTGCTGGTGCAGACCCGCGTCGCCTCGGGACGCGACACGGTGCTGGTGGCTGTCAGCTCGCGCCTGGTGGGGCAGGGGAGGCTGGGCATCAGCGTGCGCTATCCCGGCGTCGCGGCCAAGCTCAACCCGGATCCCAGCGATTGGGCCAATCCGGATCTGCATACGACAGTCATCAAAGCCGTGGCACCCGGACGGGTGACCCTGAGCCGCCGCTTGGACGGAACCACATACGGCTCGACCATCCAGGCTGGCGGCGCGACGGTCATGCGCTCCGGCGCCCATGCTTTCGACATCAACGCCCGGTCGGGCGACCGGCTCGAAGCCGCCATCGACTTCGACCGAAGCGGCGGTTTCGGACCGCTGCCAACCTACGATAGGGCGACCGCCGCGGCCGACGCCCATTGGCGCGACTACTGGACCAGGGGCGGCGTCATCGACTTCTCCGGCAGCACCGATCCGCGCGCCGCTGAGCTGGAGCGCCGAGTGGTGCTGTCACAGTACCTGATGGCGGTGAACGGCGCTGGCGAAGTCCCGCCACAGGAGGAGGGCCTGTTCTCCAATAGTTGGAACGGTAAGTTCCATCTGGAGATGCACCCCTGGCACGCCGCTCACTTCGCGATCTGGGGGCGGCCTGAAAGGCTGGAGCGCAGCCTCGGTTGGTACGTCTCGCATCTGCCTCGGGCGCGAGCGGAGGCGCGCCGCCGCCAGGTGCAGGGTGCGTGGTGGCCCAAGATGTCAGGGCCGGAGGGTCGCAACAGCCCGAGCAGCATCTCCCCTTTCATCATGTGGCAGCAGCCGCACCCGATCCTTATGGCGGAGCTGGCCTTCCGGGCTCATCCTGATCGCGCGACCCTGGATCGCTATGGCTCTTTGGTGGAGGAGTCCGCGAAACTGCTAGCCAGTTGGCCCCTGTGGGACGAGACAGGCGACCGTTTCGTCCTGGGGCCGCCGATCATCCCGGTGCAGGAGAACCATGATCCCATGGCCACTCTGAACCCCGCCTTCGAGCTGGAATACTTCCGGCAGGGTCTCGTCACCGCCCAGGCCTGGCGGGTTCGCCGCGGCCTTGCGCGGGACGCCGGCTGGGACCGGGTCATCGCCAAGCTGGCGCCCATGGCCCGCCGTGACGGCCTCTATCTGGCGGTCGAGAACGACCCAGACCTATGGGCTAAGTCGGCCTCCGACCAATGCCGTGGAAACGCGCTCGAGGATTGCCCTAACCGCGACCACCCATCGTTCCTCATGTCCTATGGGCTGATCGGCTCAGACCGGGTGGACCAGGAGACGATGCGCGCGACCTTGAGGGCGGTGGAGCGTGACTGGGATCTGCGCCAGACCTGGGGCTGGGACTATCCCATGGTCGCGATGACGGCCGCCCGCCTGGGCGAACCTGAGGCGGCGGTGGACTGGCTGTTCAATCCGCAGAAGAACAACCAGTGGGGCGTCAGCGGCATGACTCCGCGCGTCCATCTGGAGCATTTCCTGTCGCCCTCCCAATATACGGGGGAGGGGGGCTCCGATGGTCCGGGCTATCGCCGGGCGGCCGAAACCTATTTCCCGTCCAACGGCTCGCTGCTGCTGGCGGTGGGCATGATGGCGGGCGGATGGGACGGATCGAGAGGCCACGCCCCAGGCTTCCCGCGAGAGGGTTGGGTCGTCCGGTCGGAGGGGTTGCGCCCGCTGCCCTAGAGGGCGTCGATCAGCCGGCCGTTCACCCGCACGTTCTCCAGAGACAGGCCCTGGGTGTGCGTGATGACGCTGGGTCGGGTGACGTCATCGAACCGGCAGTCGCGCAGCACGATGTCGGAAACGGGCGCGCCCGGCAGACCCTGGAGGTCCAGCACCTGACCGGCCGCGCGACTGTGCAGCCGTTCGATCCGTACCCCGCGCAATACGGGCTTGAATCCGCCCTTGGCGCCTTCTTCGTAGTTGAAGTCGCAGATCACCGCGGCCCGCGACACCTGGCCGACCGCGATGTCGCGGAAGAAGATGTTCTCGATGACGCCGCCGCGCATGGCGTTGTTCTTGAACCGCAGCGCGTACCACAGGTCGGGGCTGTCCATCCGGCAACGCCGCGCGAAGATGTCATGCGCACCGCCCGAGATCTCGCTGCCGATCACCACGCCGCCGTGGCCGTCTTTCATCACGCAGTCCTGGATGAGAATGTTGCGGCTGGGGATCGCCAGACGTCGGCCGTCGGCGTTGCGCCCCGACTTGATGGCGATGCAGTCGTCTCCGCTGTCAAAGGTGCAGTTCTCGATCAGCATGCCGTCGACCGATTCGGGATTGCAGCCGTCGGTGTTAGGGCCGTGGCCGATGGCGGTGACGCCGCGCACGATCACGTTTCGGCAGAGTACGGGGTGAAGCGTCCAGCAGGGCGAATCCTTGAGGGTGACGCCTTCGACCAGTACGTTCGTGCAGTTCTGGAACTGCACCATCATGGGCCGCAGATAGTCGCCTTGACCAAAGACCCGTTGGGCGACCGGGGCCCCTTCCTCCGCCATTCGGAACAGCCGCTCGCGCGCCGGGCGCTGATTGGGCAGTCCGGGGCGCCATCCGAAGCGCTGGCCGCTGCTCCATGACCACCAGGCCGCGCCCTGGCCGTCCAGCACGCCTTGGCCGGTGATCGCCACATCCCGTTCGCCATCGGCGAAGACGAGAGGGGAGTAGTTCATCAGCTCAACGCCCTCCCATCGCGTCGCCACGATCGGGTAGCGCGCAGGATCGGTGCTGAAGAGTACGACCGCGCCCTTTTCCAAATGCAACTCAACGCCGGTTCTTAAGCGGATCGCACCGGTGTTCCAGGTCCCTGCCGGCACGACGACTCGGCCGCCGCCCGCCCGCGAGCAATCATCGATGGCGCGCGCGAAAGCGGCGCTGGTGGCTTCCAAATCGCCTTCCGACGCGCCGGCATCGACGATGCTGAAACGGCGAGAAGGGAAAATCGGCGCCTTGGCCGCGCGCTGGATCGCATCGGCTCGCGCCCATAGATCATCCGCCGCGATGCCCAGGGCAGAGCTCGTTCCGGCAAGGGCGAAAGCAGCCAAAATCGTTCTGCGTGAAGGGCTTATCTGCGTCAGGTAATGCTTCTTCAAGGCCACAAACATTCCCTCAAAACGATGCGCTGCCGTTGAACGACGCCCCATTGAAGCAGCGGTGTCAATCTTTGAGGGGCTATTGCATATGTTGAAATTACGAACTAGCGTTCAGCCAACAGCCGCAAATGATAGCGGTAACATTAGGCAGGAGACGAGGACTATGATCCGCAGGGGGCGTCGGACTTTCATGGGCTGCGATACGGCTATCGCGCTAGCAACGGCTTTTCTTGTGCCAGCGCTGGCACAAGCTCAAACTACATCTGCTGACACCGAAACGGTCACAGAAGTGATCGTCACGGGCTCGCGTCTCGCCGCCCGCGGCTTCCAGGCGCCGACCCCGGTCAACGTCGTTGGTGCGGAAGAACTTGCGCTCTCTGGCACCCAGAATGTGGAGACGCTTCTCAACGATACGCCGCAGTTTCTGGGCTCCCAAAACAACGGGCCTACGGCCAACACCGTCCCGGGCGGCACGGCGACCCTGAACCTTCGCGGCTTCGGCGCGCAGCGCAACCTGGTGCTGGTCAACGGGCGTCGCTTCACCATCACGGGGCCGGATCAGACCACCGACATCAACACGATCCCCGCGGCGCTCATCAAGCGGGTGGAGACGGTCACCGGCGGCTCGTCGGCGGTGTACGGTTCGGACGCCATCACCGGCGTCGTCAACTTCATCATGAAGGACGACTTTGAGGGGGTGGAGCTCACCGCCCAGGCCCGCGCCGACCAGCACACGGGCACGCCGACCTATACCGCCGATCTTACCTTCGGCAGCAACTTCGATGACGACCGCGGCAATGTCGTGGTGGCCTTGGGCTATCTGGACCGCGGCGGCTACACCCGCGGCGACCGCGGCGACTGGGCCGTTCCCAGCCTGGCCGACGGCTGCGTCACCGCCGGCACCTTCAGCAAAACCCGCGCGGGCACGCCCTTGGCGGTGCCAAGCGGTCAGACCTGCCTCAGCGCCGGCGGGCGTCCGGGCCTGATCTTCGGCGGCAGCGGCACCATCCCGAACGGTCGCTTCGCCAATATTCCGACCGTGGGCTCCTCGGCGTCCAATCCGGCCCTCGACGCGGCGCTGATCGCAGCGGGCCTCGGCGGCATCGGCTCGCGCGGCTTCACCTTCAACGATGCAGGCACCATCGCGCGTCCGGCTGTGACGCCGGGCGACGACTATGACCTGGGGCCCGCCGCCTACCTGATCATTCCGCAGAAGCGTTGGATGGCCAACCTGGCCGCCCACTACGACTTCAACGACCGCATGACCGGCTACGCCGAGGCGAACTTCAGCAACAACAAGGTGTCCATGCAGCTGCCGCCCAGCGGCATCGGCGGCAACTTCCTGATCAACACCAACAACCCGTATCTGACGCCGGCCCTGCGCGAAGTGATGCGCCAGCTCGACCTGCGCGAAACGGGCACGACGCGCGTCACCAACGGCGCTTCGTCGCTGACGACTACGGCGGGCGACGGTCTCGCCGTCCTCAACATCAACCGCCGTCTGACGGATGTGGGCGACCGCACCAACACCGCTGACCGCTCCGCCTATCGTGCGGCGATCGGTCTGCGCGGCAACATCGGGAATGTCTCCGACGACTTCCTGCGTAACCTCGCCTACGACGTCTATTACACCTACACCCGCACCACCGACACCAGCGTCTCCGGCGGCGCCGCTTCGCTGAGCCGCTTCCAGAACGGGCTTCTGTCCGTGGGCGGCGCGGCGCCGGTGCTGAACATCTTCGGCGCCAACCTGTCGCCGCAGGCCGCAGCCTCGATCGCCGTGGCCTCGACCAACTATACCGAGTCCGACCAGCAGGTGATCGCCGCCAGCCTGGCGGGCGAACTGTTCGACACCTGGGCCGGTCCAATCGACTTCAGCACCGGCCTGGAGTGGCGCAAGGCTTCGGCCAAGTTCGTGGCCGACAGCTTCCTGGCGTCGGGCGACGTGTCCGGCTTCAACGCCGCCCTGCCGACTGAAGGTTCGCAGTCGGTGAAGGAAATCTTCGGCGAGGTGCGCGTGCCGCTGCTGGCCGACTCTTCGCTGGGCAAGCGGGCCAGCGCCAACGGCGCTTTCCGCTACTCCGACTATGATCTGTCTGGCGTCGGCGGGGTGTGGACCTATTCGGTGGGCGGCGAGTACGCGCCGGTCTCCGACGTGACCCTGCGCGGTCAGTTCCAGCACTCCATCCGCGCGCCTAATGTCGGCGAGCTGTTCGGCGGCAACACCACCAGCGGGCCGTCGGCGGTGGATCCGTGCTCTAGCCGCCAGCCGACGGCCCAGCAGACCGCCGCCGTCCGCGCCGTCTGCATCGCCACCGGCGTCCCGGCCGCGGCGGTGTTCACCCTGGCCGTGCAGCCGAACACCTTCATCAGCCAGGTGTCAGGCGGTAACCCGAACATCGGTCCGGAAGAGTCCGACACCACCACCTTTGGCCTGGTGCTGCAGCCGCGCTTCGTTCCGGGCCTGGCTTTCAGCGTCGACTATTTCAAGATCAACCTCGACGGCGCCATCGCCCCTCTGGGCGGCGGCATCGCCAACACCCTGAGCCTCTGCTACAACACGGTCCAGAACGCGAGCAGCGTGTTCTGCCAGGCGATCACCCGTGATCCCATGACCGGCCAGATCGCCGCGCCGGGCTACGTCACCACCACCAACAACAACACCGGCGGGCTGAAGACGTCGGGCGTCGATTTCGACGCCAACTATCGCTTCAGCATGGACTGGGGTCCGTTCGGCGACAGCCGCTTTGATGTGGGCGCCAACTTCACCTACACCGACGAATTCACTGCCACCCCTGTGCAGGCGCTGCCGGCAGCCAAGAACTATTGCGTGGGTTCGTTCGGCCCAACCTGCGGCCAGCCGATCCCCCGCTGGAAGGGCGT
>CAJYMH010000019.1 GCA_913776195.1 uncultured Caulobacter sp. | reverse complement strand
ATCCACGGACGATCCGCTTCCTTGTGCCATTCGAGGAGCTCTTCGACGGTGTCGCAACCGACGCAGAGCTTGATCATGTTCAGAGCCATGCCGGTGACTTAGGCCGCCGGCTCGAGTCTCGCCAGGGTGATCCCCTCCGAAACCTGCGCGCCTGTCGTCGCAGCCAGTTCCGCCACCACCCCGTCGAAGGGCGCGGTCAGGGCGTGCTCCATCTTCATGGCTTCCAGGACCAGCAGCGCCTGGCCCTTGGTCACGGCGTCCCCGGCCTTCACCGACACGCTGACGATCTTGCCTGGCATGGGCGAACGGACCGCGCCGTCGCTGCTGCCGCCCGCCTCGCCGCCGAACTGCGCGCGGGGGGCGGTGAACACCAGGGCCTCCCCATCCTCGAACAGGACGATCTCGCCGTCCTCGCCCAGCAGGATGTCGGCCTCGACCTCTCCGGGAACTTCGGCCTCAACGACCTTACCGTCATACACCAGTCGTACCGGGGCGCGGTGGCGGCGGTTCAGTCGAAAACCCGCCAGCCCCTCGGCCGCCGACCACGGCGAGGCGTCTTCCTCGTCCTGTGACAGCAACGCCGCCACGGCGACGGCCTTGGCCTCTTCCGACGGCTCGATGGTTGGAACCAGCGTCTCCAACCGAGCCTCGATAAAGCCCGTATCAACGCGGCCTGTCACGAAGTCCGGGTGATCAGCGCAACGAGCCAGGAAAGCGGCGTTGGTCTTCACCGGCCAAACCTCGACCTGGCGACACGCCTCGGCCAACTCCGCCGCCGCAGCTTCCCGAGTTGCGCCATGGACGATCAGCTTGGCGATCATCGGGTCGTAGAAGGGCGTGACCTCGCCGCCCTCCTCCACCGCGCTGTCAACACGCAGCCCCTCCGGCAGGCGGAAGTGGTCCAAGGGACCGGTGGACGGCAGGAAACCCGTCGCCGGGTTCTCGGCATAGAGGCGGGCCTCCATGGCCCATCCCTTGATCGACAGCTCGTCCTGCTTCATCGGCAACGTCTCGCCCGAGGCGACGCGCAGCTGCCATTCCACCAGGTCCTGACCGGTCACCGCCTCCGTAACCGGGTGCTCCACCTGCAGGCGGGTGTTCATCTCCATGAACCAGATGCGGTCGGCGCGCAGACCTTCCGACGCATCGGCGATGAACTCCACGGTCCCGGCGCCGACATAATTCACGGCCATGGCCGCCTTCACCGCCGCTTCGCAGACGGCGGCGCGGGTGGCGGTGTCCATGCCAGGGGCCGGCGCCTCCTCGATCACCTTCTGGTGGCGGCGCTGCAAGGAACAGTCGCGTTCGAACAGGTGGACGACCTGCCCATGACTGTCGCCGAACACCTGCACCTCGATATGGCGCGGGCGGGTGACATACTTCTCCAGCAGAACCCGATCGTCGCCGAAGCTCGCCGAGGCCTCCCGACGGCAGGAGCCCAAGGCGGCGATGAAATCCGCCGCAGCCTCGACCTTGCGCATGCCCTTGCCGCCGCCGCCGGCCACGGCCTTGATCAGGACCGGGAAGCCGATCTTGGCCGCCTCGGCCGCCAAGCGATCTTCCGACTGATCATCGCCTAGATAGCCGGGCGTGGTCGGCACGCCGGCTTCGATCATCAGGGCCTTGGCCGCGTCCTTCAGGCCCATGGCCGTGATCGCCGACGGCGGCGGGCCGATCCAGACCAGACCGGCGTCAATCACCGCCTGGGCGAATGCGGCGTTCTCCGACAGGAAACCGTAGCCAGGATGGATCGCCTCCGCTCCGGTCGCCTTGGCGGCCGCGAGAATTTTCTCGGGCAGCAGATAGCTATCACGCGCCGGGGCCGGGCCGATCAGCACGGCCTCGTCCGCTTCGTGAACATGCGGCGCGTCGGCGTCGGCTTCGGAATAGACGGCAATGGTGCGCACGCCCAGGCGACGCGCGGTGCGGATCACCCGGCGCGCGATCTCGCCCCGGTTGGCGATCAGGACAGACTGGATCATTCGGTTCTTCTTGTTATCCCGCCCCGAGCCTTACTCAGCCCAAGTCGGCTTGCGCTTCTCCAAGAAGGCGCGGACGCCCTCCTGCCCTTCGTCGCTGACACGGCGACGCGCGATCAGGCGCGCCGTCTCCTCCATCAGCCCATGATCGATCGGCCGGCCCACAACGGCATCGACCAACGCCTTGCTGTCGCCGATGGCGCCAGGCGCGCAGGGCTTCATGCCGTCGGCGATCGCCGCTTGCAGGGCCTCGAGCGTGCCGGCATCCGGCGCCACTTCTTGAATCAGGCCATAGGCCTGTGCATCGCCGGCGCCGAACACCCGGCCGGTGGCGAACAGAACCTTCGCCGCACGCGGCCCGATGGCGGCCACCACATAGGGGCTGATGGTGGCCGGTGTGAGGCCCAGCCTCACTTCCGAGAACGAGAACTTCACGTCCTGGGTGGCGATGGCCATGTCGCAAGCCGCGACCAGCCCGGCGCCGCCGCCGAACGCCGCCCCCTCGACCAGCGCCACCGTCAGGGCCGGTACGTCGTGCAGGGCCTTCAGCATGGACGCCAGGCCCATGGCGTCATCCCGATTGTCCGCCTCGCTCCAGTCGGCGGCCGACCGCATCCATTCCAGGTCGGCCCCGGCGCTGAACACGCCGCCCGCGCCCCGCAGGAAAACCACACGCACGCCCTCGGCGCCATGCAGCGTCTCGAACGCCTCGCGCAGAGCGGCGATAGTCGCCGCGTCGAAGGCGTTCTTCTTCGCCGCCCGGTTGATGGTGACCGTCACCGCGCCGTCCATCGTGCCCTCGATCAGCACCAGGTTGGTCGTAGCGTCGGTGTCGATATTCTCGACCAGCGGATCGGCGATGGGGTTGGTCACTATGCGGGCTCCTAGCTCTTACATCCGAAAGATGCCGAACGTCGTGTCGGGCACGGGGGCGTTCAGACTGGCCGATATGGCCAGACCCAAAACGTCCCGGGTTTGCGGAGGATCAATGATGCCATCATCCCACAGCCGCGCGGTGGCGAAATATGGATCACCCTCGGCCTCGTAGCGGGCGCGGATCGGATCCTTGAAGGCCTCCTCGTCCGCCGCCGGCCAGTCTTCACCCTTGGCTTCCATGCCGTCGCGCTTAATGGTCGCCAGCACGCTGGCCGCCTGCTCTCCGCCCATGACGCTGATGCGGCTGTTAGGCCAAGTGAACAGGAAGCGCGGCGAATAGGCTCGGCCGCACATGCCGTAATTGCCGGCGCCGAAGCTGCCGCCGATCAGCACGGTGAACTTGGGCACGTTGGCCGACGCCACGGCGGTGACCAGCTTGGCGCCGTCCTTGGCGATGCCGCCGGCCTCATATTTCCCGCCGACCATGAAGCCCGAGATGTTCTGCAGGAACACCAGCGGGATTTTACGCTTGCAGGCCAGTTCGATGAAGTGTGCGCCCTTCAGGGCGCTCTCGCTGAACAGCACGCCGTTGTTGGCCAAGATCGCCACCGGATAGCCCCAGATGCGAGCGAAGCCGCAGACCAGGGTCGTGCCGTACAGCGACTTGAACTCGTCGAACTCGGAGCCGTCGACAATCCGGGCGATGACCTCGCGCACATCATAAGGAGCCCGAACATCCGTCGGTATAACCCCGTACAGCTCCTCCGGGTCGAACGCCGGATCGCGGGCCTCGCGAACGTCCATGTCCAAGACCTTGGTGGTGTTCAGGTTGGCGACGATCGAGCGCACGATCTCCAGAGCATGCTCGTCGTTCTCCGCCACATGGTCCACTACCCCGGACTTGCGCCCGTGCGTGTCGGCTCCGCCTAGCTCCTCGGCGCTGATGACCTCGCCCGTGGCGGCCTTCACCAGCGGCGGACCGCCCAGGAAGATGGTACCCTGGTTGCGGACAATCACCGTCTCGTCGGACATGGCCGGCACATAGGCGCCGCCCGCCGTGCATGATCCCATGACGCAGGCGATCTGAGCGATGCCCTCCGCGCTCATCCGCGCCTGGTTGAAGAAGATGCGGCCGAAATGGTCCCGGTCCGGGAACACCTCCGCTTGGTGCGGCAGGTTGGCCCCGCCGCTGTCCACCAGATAGATGCAAGGCAGACGGTTCTGCTGGGCGATCTCCTGCGCGCGCAGGTGTTTCTTCACCGTCATCGGAAAATAGGCGCCGCCCTTCACGGTCGGGTCATTGGCGACAATCATCACCTCACGGCCGGACACCCGCCCAACGCCAGCAATCACCCCCGCGCCGGGCGCGTCGTCATTGTACAGTCCGAAGGCGGCTAGCTGACCGACTTCCAGGAACGGAGCGCCGGCATCGAGAAGGCGCTCCACCCGATCGCGAGGCAAAAGCTTGCCGCGCGAAGCATGCCGCGTCCGCGACGCCTCAGGCCCGCCCAACGACGCCGCAGCGACGCGGTCGTGAAGTTGTTCCGCCAGTGCACGGTTGGCTTCCGCATTGCGAAGGAAGGCTTCACCGTTGGAATCTATGACGCTTTTGAGCTTTGGCATGAACCGACGCTTAGCCTGTTGAACGAGTGGCCGGAAGTCGAACAGGTCGCACCGCGTCGTCTTCGACTTACCGACAGCCACGCTATAATCGGGGCCTTCGGGGGAAACGTCTTGCCTGAGTCGCTGACCAAGACCGCGCTTGGCCGTCTTTTTGCGCAGGAACAGTCGCGCGGTGACGCCAGCTGGTTCTCCCTGCCCGGCGGCACGCCACTCTATGATCCGGGCGGCCCGGCCGACGAACTCTACTTCGTTCGCGCCGGTCGCCTCGGCGCTTTCCGGCACGAAGAAGGCCAGGAGCCTCAGTTCCTCGGCGTCATCCGTCCCGGCGAACCCGCCGGCGAGATGGCCTTCATCGCCGAGACGCCCCACTCTGCACGCGTTGTCGCCTTGCGAGACAGCGAAATCCTGGCGGTGCCGCGCGACGTGTTTTTCGAAGCCGCCGATCGCGATCCGGCGGTTATGACCGAGCTGGCGCGCCTGATGATTCTGCGCTCGCGCCAGGCCGCGACCCAGGCCTCCATCGGCGAGCCCTCCGTGTTCGGCTTCCTGGCCACCAATCCCGGTCCGCCGGTCCGCAATCTGGTGGAGGCCTTGGGCGACGCTATCGAAGCTCTGGGGTATGAGGTCGCCGTCGCCGGCGCCGAGGCCCTGCAAGCGCCTATGGAGTGGTTCTCCAACGTCGAGCGCGACCACGACTTCGTCCTCTACGCCGTGGAAAGCGGTCAAGACGCCTGGAAGCACGTGGTCGGCCGTCAGGTGGACCGTCTGTTCCGCGTCGGTCGAGGCGATCAGCCGCCGCCGCCTGTGGCCACTCGCGCCTACGAGCCCCTGCAACGGCAACGACTCGTCGACCTGATCTTGGTGCAAACGGCGACCTGCGTCCGTCCCAAGGGCTCAGAAGCCTGGCTCGACGCCACTCAGGCGGCGCGCCTGTTTCATATTCGCGACGGGGACGCTCACGACATCGCCCGGATCGCCCGCCTGATTACTGGACAATCGGTGGGCCTGGTCCTCTCCGGCGGCGGCGCCCGCGCCTACGCCCACATCGGCGCCATTCGGGCGCTGCGGGAGTTTGGCGTTCCCATCGATTTCGTCGGCGGCGCCTCCATGGGCGGGATCGTAGCGGCTGGCCTCGCCATGGGCTGGGACGACACGCAGATGGAGGAACGTATCCGGTCGGCCTTCGTCGCCTCTAGTCCGGTGGACGATATCGCCTTCCCCATCCTGGCCCTCACTCACGGAGACAAGGTCCGCGCCCGGCTGGAGGAACACTTCGGCGACGTCCAGATCAGCGATCTGTGGCTGCCGTTCTTCTGCGTCTCGTCGAACCTGACCGCCGGCTCCTACCACGTGCACCGACGGGGCGAGCTGAAGACCGCGCTTCGCGCCTCCATCTCCCTGCCGGGCGTCCTGCCGCCGGTCGCCGACAATGGCGATGTGCTGGTCGACGGCGCGGTGATGAAGAACTTCCCGGCCGACGTCATGCGGGCCTTCCAGGTCGGCCCCATCGTCGGGGTCGACGTCACACGCGGCCGCAGCATCAACGCCGCCGACATGCACCGACCCAAGTCCTGGCTGCGCTGGCTGCTGAGCGGCGAATGGCGTCAGGGTCCGCCTATCGTAGCCCTGCTGATGCGCGCCGCGACAGTGACCACAGGACGCGACCTCGCCGCCGCCCGCACCGCGTCGGACGTGCTGATCATGCCAAAGGTGGACGGCGTCGATATCCGCGACTGGCGCGCCTTCGAACCGGCGGTCGAGGCTGGTTATCAGGCTGCCCGCGCGGTGTTGGATGATCTGGACAAGCCGGTCTCGGATCTCCGCCGCCGGCCCAGCGTCAAGGAGCGCGCTGCGCCACGATAAACAGGCGCTCGAACGGGAACAGGATCGTCCCGTCAGCCCGCATCGGAAACACCTTGGCGATCTGGGCCCTGAAGGCGTCGAGGAACGCCGCCTTCAAGGGGGTCTCGCCCAGCACATCGAGATAAGGTCGCAGGGCGGTCCCGCTCATCCATTCGACGACCGCGTCCTCGCCTTCCAGCACATGTAGATACCTGGTGCTCCAGATGTCGATGCTATCGGCAAGTGGCGCGAGCCAGTCGTAGTAAGCCGCCGCTGTGGGCATCTCGCGTATGGCGTCGGCGCGCTTTAGCGTCTCTGCCCAAGGCCCTTCCGCCGCGGTTCGACGGAGAATTCCGTGATGCACGCTTTCATAAGCTAGCGGCATCTGGCAGGCGAAGACCCCGCTGGAACGCAGCAAGCTGATCAGGTGGGGAAACAGCGTCCCGTGATCCGGCGCCCACTGTAGCGCCGCATTGGTGAAGATCAGATCGGCGGGCCTATCGAAGCTGTTCAGGTCGCCCAAAACCCAATCGACAGCGTCAGGCCGCGTTCGGCATCTGGCGATCATGTCTGGGCTGGAATCCAGCCCATGGACCTTGGCTTCGGGATAACGGCGCGCCAGTAGGGCCGCGTGTTCGCCCGTGCCGCAGCCGAGATCCCAAATCTCCTTCAGGTCGCCTCCACGCGGCATCTGGAGCATCAGATCCAGCGCCGGCCTGTCTCGGTAGCGCTTGTACCGGTCATACAGCGCGGGATCCCAGCTCGGCATGGGGGCTTGCTCCGTCAACGACTCAAGACGCCTAAGTTTGCCCGAATTTGACCGCGGGCGCCGCGACCATGGCCAGGGAACCTCGGCCGCTCCTCAACAGTTTTGGCATCGAGGAGAAAAACCATCGTGCCAAGAACTGCTCCGCGCCCGACGCTCTGGCCGGCTCACGATGAGAGCCGGATTGCTCACGCAGACGCCCAGCTGAACTGGGCCCTGTTGGCCGCCACGGCTTTCTGCGGCGCAGTCTGGACAGGCGCGCTCCTGCTTGCTTCCGTTCTGGTCAACTGACCTGCGCGCAAACGCCCCTTGTCGCGAGACGAAAACGGGCCACATACTGACCGTCCTGTTCAACAGCTGAAAGGAGGTGATCCAGTGTCTCATTGTCTCCAACCGCGGTCTCAAGCCGTGACCTGGAGCCTCAAGACTGAGGTTTCCGCCTGACAGCTCGTTGAGCTGATCAGTTCGGTTTCGTGGCCGCGGCCATGACGATGGAAGGGCCGTCCCCAGGGCGGCCCTTTTTCATTGGCTGGTCAGGTGGTGCAGGACGATCCCGCCTGTCGTCGACACGTTCAGGGAGTCGAAGCCGCCTGCCATCGGTATGCGAACCGTTTTGGCGCGGGCCATGAGCTCTGGCGACAATCCCGGCCCCTCCGCACCCAGCAGAACGGCGACTCGATCCGGCCGCGTTGTCTCCGACAATGTCCGTTCGCCGCTTGGGCTGAGCGCCAACGGCTGAAAGCCGTGACGCTCCAGCAGCTCCACCACATCCGTTCCCGGCGTCAGGCGCACGAACGGCGTCAGCAGCGCGGCCCCCACCGAGACCCGGATCGCCTTGCGATACAACGGATCGCAGCAATTGGAATCCAGCAGAACAGCATCCACGCCGAAGGCCGCCGCATTGCGCAGCAGGCCGCCCATATTGTCGTGATTGGCGATGCCGAACAGGCACATGACGACCGCGCGCGGCGGCAGACCGACCAGCAAGGCGTCGGGAGCCACCTGAACGGGACGAAGGCCCAGGGCCAATATTCCCCGGTGGATAGGAAACCCGACCACAGCGTCCATGACCGCCTGATTGGCCACATGCACTGGAACTTCCGGCGGCAGGTCCGCTAGCATCGGCGCCAGCCGCTCCGCTTGCCGATCCAGCAGCAGCAGGGACAAGGTCTCGCACCGCTCACTGCGGATCAGGCAGCGCAGGACCACCTCGCCCTCGGCGATGAACAACCCCTCACGACCGACGAGATCACGCTCGCGCACGTCACGATAGGCGGCGATCCGGTCGTCGGCGGGGTCGTCGATGGGGACGATCATCGCTCCGCCTTTGGCGTCGCCGCGCCTGTAAGGCAAGCCTCAGCCGAAAACAGCCTTTGGAATATGCGTCATGCGGCAGGCCAGATCAGCCTCGCCGGAGGCCACGATCCAGACGTCGCCGCCATCGACGATTCCCGTCGTAAACACCACGTCCCGTATGTACATATGTTCTTCCAGATCGACCGTCAGGTCCGCCCTGCCCTCCAGCAGCGGAACCTCGTCCTCCAGCCGCAAAATGCGGCTGGGGTCGTGCGGGTCGAGCAGCGCCCAGAAGGTGCGATAAATCCCCACCAGCTCCCGTGTCTCAACCCCGTGATAGAGCACGAGCCACCCCTTGTCGGTCTTCACGGGCTGCGCTCCGCCACCCAGACGCATGTTGGCCTTCGACCCCTTGCGCGGCCTGATGCCTGTGCCGGGTAGCGGCCGCCAATGCAGGGCGTCGGGCGAGCGGGCTAGGTTGATCGACGCGCCGCCCAGCCATTCGCTTTCAGGCGGGTAGGCGAAATAGCACTCCCCCTGCGGTCGGGTCAGAGCATGGAAGGCTCCGTCGATCTTGCCCTCGAAGAACAGCATGTCCTTGTTCTGGTGGTCGAGGATGATCCCCCGCAACGTCCAATCCATGCCGTCGGCCGAGGTGTATAGGGTGGTCGAGTGCCGCTCGGGACTGACCGAACAGGTGGTCATGTAATAGGTCCCGTCGATCAGGGTGATGCGTGGGTCCTCGACCCCGTACATCTGGTAGGAGGCCTCGGGCTCGATGGCCCGATCATAGTGGATGGCGATAATCTCGAGCCCGTCGGGCGTCAGCTCCAGCGGCAACAGCCACGACAGCGAGGTCAGTCCCAGCACCCGCGAATGGTGATGGGTCAGCTGAAACACCCTGGGATCAGCCGTATTTGCGTCGGCCAGGGGAAAAGCGTCACGGACATAGCCGTCCGCCGTCCAGCGGATGCTGTAGACGTGCTCGTCATCAATAGGATCGCGCAACGCCTCCGCCACCCGCACCATCAGCAGCAGATTGCCGTTGGGCAACCGGCAAAGCGCCGGGTTGAACGCGCCGAGCACGAAGGTCGGCGCGTTCAGGCTCTTGCGGAGCGGTGATCGGCTCAGATCGACATCGAGCGGCCCGAAGACCAGCTTGTCGATCTCGAACTGCGCCATGGTCGGTCCCCCTTCAGGCTCGCTTGGAGCCTAGAGAACCGCCGACCGGAGCCGGTGTTCCGTTCTAGGCCTTGTAAGCCGCCAAGGCGTCCGTCGCCGCCTGGGCCAGGCTCTGGATCTTGCCCCAGTCGCCGTCCTTCATCGCGGCGTCGGGGGTCAGCCAGGAGCCGCCCACGCACGCCACGTTCGGCAGCTTCAGGAAGTCCGGAGCGGTCTCCAGCGTAACACCGCCCGTCGGGCAGAAGCGGACATAGGGGAACGGCCCGCCAAAGCTCTTCAGCATGGCCACGCCGCCCGCGGCGACCGCCGGGAAGAACTTGAACGCGCGATAGCCGTGCTCCAGGCCAGCCATCAACTCGGAGGCCGTCGCCACCGCCGGCAGGTACGGGATCGCGCCGTCACGGCCCATGGCCAGCAGAGCGGCCGTCGCGCCGGGCGAGATGGCGAACTTGGCGCCGGCCTTGGCCGAATTCTCCAGGTCCTTTGCGCTCAGCACCGTACCGGCGCCGATCACCGCTTCCGGAACCGCATCTGCGATGGCGCGCATGGCGTCCAGCGCTACCGGCGTGCGCAGGGTCACCTCGATGGTGGTGCAGCCGCCGGCCACCAGGGCCTTGGCCATCGGAACCGCCTGGGCGACGTCGGCGATGGTCACCACGGCCATGACCGGGGCCAGATCCATGTAGGTTTCGATCGTGTCGGTCATCGCAGTGCGCCTAAGCCAGTGTTGGAATTGCGAGCGCTGTCATGTCACGGCCGGGCCCGGGTTTGAACCCGTCCGCGCATGAAAAAATGGGGCGCCGACAACGCGGCGCCCCAGTTTGCGCAGGAGCGAGCTCCCGAAAGAGCCGCTAAGTGACGTCGGCTAGGCCGACGAAACCGGTGTGCCATGGTGGGAGCCGTGACACCGGTGTCAAAGATGCCACGATCTACGGGTTGTGCAAGTCTTTTCGTATACGGACGGTCAGCCGGTGTTGCGCAGGCCCGCCGCGATGCCAGCCACAGTAGACTGGATCGCCAGCTTGATGCGCGGGTCCTCATCCCCCGCCCGCCGACGGCGCAGCAGTTCGAGCTGAAGGTGATTGAGCGGATCGACCGAATGGCTGGCCAACTGCACCGACTCCGCCAGCTGCGGCTGGTTGTCGAGCAGCGCCTCCCCGTTCCGGATATCCAGGGCCAGCTTCACGGCGGCGCCATGCTCGCGCTTGATAGCGCCGAAGATGCGTTCGGCCGCATATCGGTCCGTTGAGAGCTCGGCATATCGAGCGGCCATGCTCATGTCGCTCTGCGCCAGCGCCAGCTCCATGTTCGACAGAAGCGCAGAGAAAAAGTCGTACTCCTCCACCAAGCCGCGTAGCTGGTCAGTGGACAGGCCGGCCTTCTCCACGCCCGAGGCGAAGCCGTACCAGCCCGGCAGCATGAAGCGCGCCTGCGACCAGGAGAACACCCACGGAATGGCCCGCAGGTCCTCGATCTTGCGGCTCGCGGTGCGCGAGGACGGACGGCTGCCGATGTTCAGCTGGGCGATCTCACCCACCGGCGTCGCCGACCAGAAGAAGTCCTCGAACCCGGCGTCGTCATAGACCAGGGCGCGATAGGCCTCGAAAGAGGCGTGCGCCAGGGCGTTCATGGCCTCTTCGACCGGCGCCGGCGGGTGGGTGATGTCCTCTTCCACGCTGGCCAACAGCACCGCCGCCGCCATGCCGTCCAGATTACGTCGCGCGGTGGGCTGATCGCCATAGCGACGAGCGATCATTTCACCCTGCTCGGTCATTCGCATGCGGCCCTGCACCGTGCCTGGCGGCTGGGCCAGAACGGCCTCGGCCGCCGGTCCCCCGCCCCGCCCGACCGAGCCGCCACGACCGTGGAAGAAACGCACACCAGCGCCGCGGCTCCGCGCCGCCTCGGCCAGGGCCGAGGCCGCCGCCGCGACCCCACGACGTGACGCGACATAGCCGCCGTCTTTGTTGCTGTCCGAATAGCCCAGCATGATCTCCTGCACGGGCTTGTCGCCCAGGAGCGATTTTGCGAGCGGCATGTCCAGCCAGGCGCGGATCACGTCAGGCCCACGCTCAAGATCGCCGATGGTCTCGAACAGCGGGCTGACGAAGATGTTCGAGGACGGCTCTGCGCCCCCCGTGACGATCCCCACCTGCTTCAGCAGCACCAGCGGCTCCAGGATGTCCGACACCGTGGCCGCCTTGGACACCACATAGGCGCCGATGGCGGCAGGGCCGAAATCCCGAACGGCCTCAGCGGCGCTCTCTAGGATCTTCAGCTCCTTCTCCGTCTCCTCCGAATAGGTGACGAAGGGGGAGCGAAGCGGCCGCTCATGCGCCAGCTCCGACAGCAGCAGCGGCACGCGGTACTTCTCGTCCAGACCCAGATAGTCCGCTTCCGAACCCGTCCTGGCGAACAGCTCCTGCAGGACGCGTTCATGCACGTCCGCGTTCTGACGCAAGTCGATGGCCAGGAGATGGAAACCGCAGGCCCGCGCCACATCCAGCAGGGTGCGCAGTGTCGATCCGACCAGCTTTTCGCCTTCGTGATCGATCAGCGAGTCGCGCACGGTCTCCAGATCGGAGATGAACGCGTCGGGGCTGGCGTACGGCTCGGCGGTCGATGGGCCGAAGGCGTAGGACACGTGCTGTCCGGCCAGCTTTTGCGCCGTGGCCGACAGCCGCTCGAAAATGTCCGACAGCACCAGGCGGTACGGCTCGTCCATGCGGTGGACGTCCTGGGCGGACTCGCTCAGGTCCGCCATGGCCTGAAGATCGGCTGAAACCTCGGTATAGCCGGTGGAGATCGCCAGATCGGACCAGAGCTTGCGGACCTGTCCGGCATAGAAATCGAGGATGATGCGGGCCTGGGACTTCAGCGCCGCCTTCAGCGTCTCGCCGTCCACGCCCGGGTGACCGTCGCGGTCGCCGCCGAGCCAGGTCCCCAGCTTCAGCATAGGCGGCACGGCCGCGCCGTCGCCCAGCGCCAGGGACCATGAACCGTACAGTTCCACCAGGGCCGGCAGGATCGAGGTGCGGACGATGGACAGGGCGTTGCGGATCTCGTCCCGCACGGTGATCCGCTCGGGCCGGTGCTGACGCGTACGCCAAAGCAGCGCGATCTCGCGGAAAAGGTCGCCCCGGATCTGGGCCTCCAGATCCGCCGGCAAGTGGTGACGGCGCAGAGCCATCAGACGGGAGATCTCGAATTCGCGGTCCACCACCCCGCGACGGCGAACCTCGGTAGGGTGCGCGGTCAGGACCGGCACCACATTCAGGCCGCCTAGAAGGGTTTCCAGCCGCTCGGGATCATCTTTCCTCAGGCTCGCCATGGCGGCCGCCAAGGTCATAGGCTTCTCACTGCCCGGCATGACCTCAGCCTCCGCATGGCGACGCCGGCCGGCCACGTCCTCGCCGATATTGGCGAGCAGGGAGTGATAGGCGAAGGCCCGCGCCAGGAAGAGGCCCTGATCCGCCGACAAACCTGTGAACAGGGCCTCCAGATCCGCCTCGCCGCCCGGGGACGCCGCCTTGCGCGCACGTTCCACCAGATCCGCTGCGTCGTCGCCGTCTAGGTAGCGGATCGCCTCCGTCAGGAGTGCGTCCAGAAACCCGGCGTTCTGCTTCACATGGCGGCCGGTGTGCGGCTCACGACCCAGGTCGAGGGATGGCATGGCGTCTCCGTTCGGCGGGCCTGTCGGCCGGGCGACCTCAGCGAATGCCGTTGCGGCAAGGCTTCGTCAGTTGGCGCTTAAACTGCTGCTCGCGGACCGTCCACAGCAGAAGAACTGCGACAGCTATCGATCCTGTTCGAGGTGCGAATGGGTGTTCAGCACGCCCACGAACTGCGCCTCTCTGCCCGCTTGAAGGGCCTGCTCGACCTTTAGTCGCGCGGCGTCTTCAGCCTCCTGTTCGGACGGGTGAAGACTGACGATGTCCGCCCCTATATTCACTGTCCAGCCGTCTCGATATTTCAGGACGACATAACGCTCTGCTGACATGGGGTTTTCCCTCCTAGAGCGCGAAACCCCTTTGATCCCGAACAGTTGCGGCTACGCTTTGAATTATCGGGAGAAATCACGGGCGCTGATCACTGGGACGAAGGTCGCGGCCAGGATCTTCACATCGAAGGCCAGCGACTGCCGGACCATGTATTCTCGATCCAGGCGCACCTTTTCCGCGATGGAAATCTCGTCGCGGCCGTTGATCTGCGCCCATCCAGTCAAGCCAGGCCGCAGGACATGCACGCCGGCCTCTGTCCGCTGAGCAACCAGGTCGTCCTGGTTGAACAGGGCCGGCCTAGGGCCGACGAGGCTCATGTCACCGATTAGCACGCTCCAAAGCTGGGGCAGTTCGTCGATGCTGAAGCGGCGCAGCACCTTGCCGTTGGGCGTCAGAAACGAGTCCGCATCTGTGAACAGATGAGTAGCCACCTGCGGTGCGTCGATCCGCATGGTGCGAAACTTTGGCATGAAGAACAGGCGATTGCCCCGCCCCACCCGCTTCGACCAGTGCAGGCCAGGTCCAGGCGACTCCAGCTTCACGATGGTCCACACGGCCAGCAGCGCCGGCCACAGCACCAGCAGCCCCGCACCGGCCGCGGCGATGTCAAACAGCCGCTTCACCTCAGCCCCACAGCGCCGCGACTGGCGGATGGATGATCGATCCTTCGAACCGCAGGCCGGGCTCGCGGTCTCGCGCCAGCAACAGCGGCCCATCCAGGTCCACGACCGTCGCTCCTTGAGCGATCATCATGGCCGGAGCCATGGCCAGCGACGTCGCCACCATGCAGCCCGCCATGATCTGCAGGCCAAGCGCGTGAGCCTCGTCCGCCAGGGCCAGCGCCTCGGTCAGGCCGCCGGTCTTGTCCAGCTTGATGTTCACCGAGCCGTAGCGGCGCGCGCAGACCGCAAGCTCGGCCCGGGTATGCAGGCTCTCGTCTGCGCAGAGCAGGACCGGGCAGTCATAGCCGTCCAGCGCCGCATCCTCGCCGGCCTTCAACGGCTGCTCGATCAGCCGAATGTCCAGCTTGGCCAATTCCGGCGCGAGGCGGCGCAGATCATCAAAGGACAGCCCCTCATTGGCGTCCACCACCAGATGCGAACGCGGCGCGGCGCCGCGCACGGCCTCGACACGGGCCAGATCATCCGGCCCGCCGATCTTCAGCTTCAACCACGGACGATGCGCGGCCTTCGCGGCGGCTTCGGCCATGGCCTCCGGCGTTCCCAGACTGATGGTGTAGCAAGTCTCCACCGGGCCCGGCTCTCCACGACCCGCCAAGGCCCAGGCGGGTCGCCCTGTCTGCTTGGCCTCCAGGTCCCAAAGGGCGCAATCAATAGCGTTTCGCGCCGCCCCCGCGTGCAGCATCGGCTGCAGACCCGTGCGGTCCAGGCCGCGCTCGACCGCGGCACGCACGCCCTCGATCTCAGCCAGGACGCCTTCAACCGTCTCGCCGTATCGGGCGTAGGGCGTGGACTCCCCTCGCCCGACGAAGCCGCTATCCTCGATCTCGACCACAACCACGTGCGCTTCGGTCTTGGAGCCGCGCGCAATCGTGAAGGCGCCGGCGATGGGCCAGCGCTCGTCGCGTAGGGTCAGACGCATCAGGCCAGGTCGCCGGCCGCCGCTTCCAGCAGCAGGTAGGCGCGACCAACCTCGGAACCGACCAGTGTGCCGACCAGGAAGCCGCCCCGATCCTGCTCCACCGCCTCGTCGATCATCGCAGCCTGACGGCGCAGGAAACGATCGACCTGGGTTCGCAGAGCGGTGTCGGAGAACAGGCGACGCACCAGACGGCGGGTCGCCGCCGGGGCCAGTTTCTTGACCATTTCGCGCGCGCCGGCCCGGTCGCCGGTCTTCAGCACCTCGGCGATGTCGTCGAGGCGCGATTGCGGCAGCAGAGCCGTCGGGTCGATACCCATGCCAGTGATCTCGGCGTGCAGCTTCTCGCCTAGGCGCTGATCGTCAGCCGAGCCGTCGTCGATGGTCGACAGCAGGTCCTTCCACGACCAGTCGCCACGATCGGCGGGCGGCTCGGGCGCGGCCTCCTCAGCTGGACCGCCAGCCGCGCCGAAAACGGAGCGGAACTCCTCGTCTGTGGCCGTCGGCGTCAGCCGCAGGCGCGGACGCAGCCCGCCAGCCTCCGGCGCGGCGGTTTCGGGAGCAGCGGCCCGGGATTTCGGCGCTGGCGGCGCCGCGACGGGAGTCGGCAGCGGAGCGGCGGCCGTCGGGCGGGGCGCGACGACGGGAGTCGAGGCCACCCGGCTCGCGGCCTCGTTGAGGATGTCATAGTTGCGGCGAACGCGGGCCTGAAAGGCCGCGTCGATGGCCTGGGTCTCCTCGGCCGCCTGACGGGCGGCGCTGAGCAACTCGCCCACGCCGCGCTCCACCGCCAGCTTCACCGCTTCAGCCTGCTGCAAGGCGTCGTCCGGCAGGCCGCGCACGCGCGCCGCCACCTCGGCCATCAGGGCCTCCAGCTCGCCGAGCGTGTGGCGAGCGCGACCAACTCCGTCTTCCAGCTTCTGGGCCGTGCGAGCGCCGGCCTGCTCGACCATCATGGCCGACTGCTCGATCAGCTCGCGGGCATCGTTCAGGCGCGCCTCGAAGATGGCGTCCGCCTTCTGGCCGGCGGCGAAGGCCGCTTCATTAAGCTGATCCACCCGGGCCATAGCCGCGTCGGCGTGCTGATCGGCGGCACGGCGCGCCTGTTCGGCGGCGGCGGAAAGCCCCTCGAAAGCGCCGGAGAGCTGTTGCTCCAACCGCGCGCGCTCGGCGGCGGCCGCCTCGGCCACGGCGCCCAGGGAGCGCCCCGCCTCGACGCCAAGAGCCTCGCGCTCTTCCTTCGCGGAATCGGCGATCTGACGGAACTGCTCTGTGGTGCTGGCGATGAGCGCCGACAGGGTCTCCGCCGCACGGGTGGAGATGTCATTCAGCTCTCCCGCGCTTTGGCGGGTGTGGCCCACGAACTCGGAAAGCTGCGCTGTGCGCGTCTCCGTCTCGGCGGCGAAATCTTCCTGGTCGGCGCGCAGCCCTTGGGCCGCATCCACCAAAGCCGTGCGCTGGTTGGTCAGGGCCAGTTCGACGGCGCGCAGCTGTTCTCCAACCCCCACGCCGGCCGTTTCAAGGCGCGCGATCTGGCGAGACAGGTCGTCGGCTGTGGTCCGAGCAGCGGTGTTCGCCTCCCCGGCTGCGGCGGCCATGTCGGCGGCGCGCGCGGCCAAAGCGGCTTCGGCCTCGCGAAGCTGGGCCTCGGCCAGGTCGGAAGCCTCGGCGACCATGCGGGCCTGACGGGCGATAGCATCGGTGACCGAAGTGGCCTGGCCATCCAGGGTCTGCGAGAGCACGGTCATCGACTCCCGTTCGCGCCCCAGGTTCTCGGCCAGATGGCTGGCCGTGCGAGCGGACGTGGCGGCCGCCTCGGCCAATCGCTCGGTTTCGACCGCCAAGGCCTCACGCAAGGCCAGCATACGTTCCCGCGCCTCGGCGGCGGCGGCGTTGGCGTGTTCGATCTGCAGGCGTACGGCGGCGACTACATCGCTGGCCCCGCTGGCGGCCAGGGCGGCAGGGCTTAGCAACTGATCCGCCATCAGGCGAGCGCGACGAGCCTCCGCGGCCAGACGCATACCTTGGCGTAACAGATAGGCGCCCAGCAGTACGAAGGCCGCCGAGCCTACGCCCAGCAGAAGCAGCAGGCCCAGGGTGAAGCCGTCAAAGGCGAACGGGCCGGAGCTTTGACGCCAGCCCAGTGTGAAGGCGATGGGAGTGATGCTCCAGATCGCGGCGACGGCCCAGGCCGCGAACCAGAACATGCCGCCGCCCGAAGTAGGTTCCGGGCGAACATCCAGCCGCACGGCGGACGTGGGTTCGACAGGCGGCGAAGGCGGCGCCGAAGCCGTCGGCTGTGTTTCGGCTTGCGGCTGCACGACGGGCGTCTCGGCCACTGGAGCTTCCACGATGGCCATATCCGGATCAGGCGCGGTCTCGGGCGCAGGCTCCGCCCTCGCCGCGACGGGCGTTTCAGCCGTCGGCGGTTCTGTCGGAAGAACGGAAAAATCGAGCGGTTGGCGCTTACGAGCCTTCATGCGGCTGCCGAAATCCTGCGACGATGCGAACTCGGGACCGCACGTCTATGCGCACGCGACGGCCCCACTTCGCGCGCACAGCGAGCCTACCGGCGAAAACCTCGCCAGCAAAGACACTTCGCACAGTCTGTGAAGGTTATCCCCGGTGGAAATAAGTGCGTAACACGCAGGTCAGGCCGGGGTGCGGCGGACCTTGATGGCTTCCGGAGTTTGACTCGCGGTCACCGAAACGCGCTGCCCTTGAGGCGTGCGGGCCACCATGCGGCCGGCCTCGTTCTTGCGCAGGTGATCGCTATCGGAGTGGGTCTGGAGATTCACGCCGAACGACGCGAAAGCGGCGCAAGCGGCGGACACCACCAAAGCTGCCAAAATTTCGACGATCGCGGTCAAGAGTCAGAATCCCCAGTTCGACAACCCGGGTTATGTTGCAAGCGAGACCTTAAGGCAATGTGTGCGAACATGAACTTTCGGTCATGCCGCCAAGGTCACCGCCCCTGAAAGCGTCGATAGAAATCATCGCCCCTGCGCCCGCCGGTTCGGCTTGCCCCCGCCGGCTGGCTTCTCTAGCTGAAATCGCAGGGCCCAACCGTCGCCGCGCTCGCGGTGGGCGGACTGTTGTGCGTTGATGGAACCCGCTGTGGCCCTGTCCGAGATTGAAACCACCCCCGTCCGCTCGACCGCCCTACCGGCGACCGACCTCGCGCGCCTCACACACCTGCAGCGTCTGGAAGCCGAGAGCATCCACATCATGCGCGAGGTGGCGGCCGAGGCCGATCGCCCCGTGATGCTGTACTCCGTGGGCAAGGATAGCGCGGTGATGCTGCATCTGGCGGTGAAGGCCTTCTATCCCTCACGCCCGCCCTTTCCCTTCCTGCACGTGGACACGACCTGGAAGTTCCGGGAGATGATCAGCTTCCGCGACCGCATGGCTCGCGAGCTGGACCTGGAGCTGCTGGTCCACACCAACCCCGATGGCCTGTCCCAGGGCGTCGGCCCGTTCAGCCACGGTTCGGCGGTTCACACCGACATCATGAAGACGGCGGCTCTTAAGCAGGCCCTCGACCTCCACGGCTTCGACGCGGCCTTCGGCGGCGCGCGTCGCGACGAAGAGAAAAGCCGCGCCAAGGAGCGCGTCTTCTCGTTCCGCTCGGCCGAGCACCGCTGGGACCCCAAGAACCAGCGGCCCGAGCTGTGGAGCCTCTACAACGCCCGCAAACATCGCGGCGAAAGCATCCGGGTCTTCCCGCTGTCCAACTGGACCGAGCTGGACATCTGGCAATACATCCATCTGGAAAACATCCCGATCCCGCAGCTCTACTTCGCCGCCGAACGGCCGGTGGTGGAGCGCGACGGCGCGCTGATCATGGTCGATGATGACCGCATGCCGCTAAAGCCAGGCGAGACGCCGCAGATGCGCAGCGTCCGCTTCCGCACCCTGGGCTGTTATCCCTTGACGGGCGCGGTTGAGAGCACGGCCGCGACCCTGCCCCAGATCATCCAGGAGATGCTGCTGACCACTACCTCGGAGCGCCAGGGGCGGGTCATCGACCACGACCAGGCCGCTTCGATGGAGAAAAAGAAGCAGGAGGGCTATTTCTGATGGCTCACCAGAGCGCTCTCATCGCCGAGGATATCGAGGCGTACCTCACCGCCCACCATCACAAGTCGCTGTTACGCTTCATCACCTGCGGTTCGGTGGATGACGGCAAGTCGACCCTGATCGGCCGCCTGCTCTACGACTCCAAGATGATCTTTGAGGACCAGCTTTCGGCCCTCGAAAGCGACTCCCGAAAAGTCGGCACCCAGGGCGGCGAGATCGACTTCGCCCTGCTCGTCGATGGCCTCGCCGCCGAGCGCGAGCAAGGCATAACCATCGACGTCGCCTACCGCTTCTTCTCTACCGAGACGCGCAAGTTCATCGTCGCCGACACGCCGGGGCACGAGCAGTACACCCGAAACATGGTCACGGGCGCCTCCACCGCCGACGCCGCCGTGATCCTGATCGACGCCCGCAAGGGCGTTCTGACCCAGACCCGTCGCCACAGCTATCTCGTCCAGCTGCTGGGCATCCGCCACGTCGCCTTGGCCGTGAACAAGATGGATCTGGTCGGCTGGGAGAAGGCGACCTTCGACGCCATTGTCGCAGAGTACGCCGAATTCGCGCGCAAGATCGGCCTGGAGGCGTTCACCGCCATCCCGATATCAGGCCTTCGTGGTGATAACATCACCTCACAAAGCTCTGACTCTGCGTGGTATTCTGGAACACACCTCATGCAATGGCTGGAGAGCCTGGAGGTCGAGGACAACCTGCGCTCCCGCCCGTTCCGCATGCCGGTTCAATGGGTCAATCGCCCCAACCTCGACTTCCGCGGCTTCTCCGGCCAAATCGCCGCCGGCACGGTCCGTCCTGGTGATCGCGTTAAGGTACTGCCGTCCGGTCGCGAAAGCTCCGTCGCGCGCATCGTCACCCTGCCGGGCGATCTCGACAGCGCAGTCGCCGGCCAATCCGTGACCCTGACCCTGGCCGACGAGGTCGATATCTCACGCGGCGACATCCTGGCCGCCGCCCAGGATCCCCTGCCCGTCGCCAATCAGTTCGAGGCGACGGTTGTCTGGATGGATGACCACGCCCTATCGCCGGGCCGACCCTACCTGCTGAAGATCGGCCCGCGAACGGTCACCGCCAGCGTCACCGACATCAAGCATAGAGTGAACGTCAACACGCTTGAGGAAAATGCCGCCAAACGTCTGGAATTGAACGAGATCGGCGTCTGCAATATCAACCTCGACCAGGCTGTGCCGTTCGAGGCTTATGGCGAGAACCGCGACCTCGGCGGCTTCATCCTGATCGACCGGCTGTCGAACCGGACCGTCGGGGCAGGCCTGATCCGTTTCGCCCTGCGGCGCTCGGACAACATCCACTGGCAGCACACCGACGTCGACAAGGCCGCTCGCTCCGCACTGAAAAGCCAGAAGGGCCGCGTAGTCTGGCTGACCGGCCTGTCCGGCGCCGGCAAATCGACCATCGCCAATCTGGTCGAGAAACGCCTGCACGCCAACGGCCGGCATACCTACCTGCTGGACGGCGACAATGTCCGCCACGGCTTGAACAAGGATCTCGGCTTCACCGAGGAGGATCGCGTCGAGAACATTCGCCGGATCGCCGAGGTGGCCAAACTGATGGTCGACGCCGGCCTGATCGTAGTCACCGCCTTCATCTCCCCCTTCCGGGCGGAGCGTCAGCTGGCCCGCGAACTGCTGGCCGAGAACGAGTTCGTCGAGGTTCATGTGGACACGCCGATCAGCGTGGCCGAGGCCCGCGACGTGAAGGGCCTCTACGCCAAGGCCCGCTCCGGCGTGCTGAAGAACTTCACCGGCGTCGACAGTCCCTATGAAGCCCCCGACAAGCCGGAGATCCGCATCGACACCACCTCGACCTCGGCGGTCGAGGCGGCGGAGCGCATTGTCGACTGGCTGGAAGGCCGCGAAGCCGACTACGCGATCTAAGCTTTGGATCGCCGGATCAGAGCGAACGAGCCCGCGACGCCCACCGCCGCCAGCAACGCCATGGCCAGATAGCCGCGCGCGCCGAAGTGATCAAAGATTGGGCCGGAGACGATGGTCGCCAGCCCGATCATCAAGCCGGAAGATAGGGCCGAACTGATCGTCTGGCCCGCCGACGCGCTCTGCGCTGGCGACAGCCGCTCCACGAGGCTCAGCGACGCCATGTAGGTCGCCGCGAAGGTCATGGCGTGCAACGTCTGCAGGACGAACAGCATGCCCACCGGCGGCGAGAAGGCGAAGGTCCCCCATCGCACTACGGCCGCCAGACCCCCGATCACAAGGAGCCGTTCCGGCCCGGTCGCGCGCCGCCAGCGCTCGCCGAACCACATGAAGATGACTTCGATGGCGACGCCCGTGCCCCACAGCAGGCCGATAACCGCCTCGGAAATCCCTTGCTTGCGCCATAGCAGCACGGAGAACCCGTAATAAAAGGCGTGCGCCGCCTGGATGCAGCCGACCGACAGCACCATCAGCATGAAGGTGCGGTTCCTCAGCAAGTCGCCCAGCCCGCGCCAGCGATCCCGTCGCCTGGCCTTCTCGCCGTCCGCATGCACGGGGTCCTTGGGCGCGGCAATAATCGCACACGCCGTCAACGCCGCCGCGGCGGCGGACCAGATGATCACCACGCTGGCGTCCAGCCGGGTTAGCAACAGGCCCATGCTGACATTGGCGACGATATAGGCCACCGACCCGATGCCGCGCGGCCAGCCATAGTTGAACCCGTCGCTGCGCGCCCGCCGCATGGTCATGACGTCGGTTAGAGGCGTGATCATCGGCAGCAGCGACGCCGCCACGAACCAGCAAAGCATCCATGCGCCCAGGCCGTTCACCGCCAGCAGCGCCCCATAGGCTACCGCTGAACCGCTCGCCAGGAGGATGATCGGCGTCCGCCGCAGGGTGAACCCATCCGCCCACACCGCCAGCACCGGCGAGGTCAGCACTCGGCCCAGCATCGGCGCCGACAGGATCAATCCGATCTGCGCGCCGCTCAGCCCCTTGCCGCCCAGCCACACGCCGATAAACGGCAGGCTGACACCCGTGCCCAGAAACAGGGCCGAATAGACCAGGGCGAGGCGAAGGGAGACGGACATCGCCGCGCCTTTAGCAGACTCCCGCGAACTGGTTTAGACACGCTCTGTACAAACGGAGCCGCGCCCATGTCTCTCTGGAACCGCCGCACCTGGCTTTGCCTTGCCGCGCTCAACGGCCTGCTGGCCGTGGGCTTCGGCGCCTTCGCCGCGCACGGCGTACAAGACCTGAAGACGGCGGAATGGCTGCGCACCGGATCCACCTACGCCTTCGTCCACAGCTTCGCGATCTTCGCCGCCGCCCTGGTGGCAAGCCTGGGCGCGCACAGGGCGCGATGGGCTCCGGGGTTCTTCCTGGCCGGCGCCGTGCTCTTCTCCGGTTCGCTCTACGCTATGGCTCTGGGAGCCCCGCGCTGGTTCGGCGCCATCACGCCCATCGGCGGCGTGTCCTTCATGATCGGCTGGCTGATCCTCGCCTGGGCCAGCCTATCGCTTCAGGCCGACTGAGGCTTGCGGAACGCCAGCAGATAAAGCGCGGCCATCGAGCCGACCAGACACAGCAGCATCACCCCGGCCATAGGCCGCGCGGTGCCGTCGTGCAGCGCCCCGCCAGCCCAGGCCGCCAAAGCCCCCGCCCCGAATGACGCCCCGCCCATCAGGGCCGACACCGAGCCCGCCCGTCGCGGGTCGACGCTAAGCGCGCCGGCCATGGTATTGCCGCCCATCAGGCCATAGGACGCCAGCGCCGCGAACAGGGTCGCCATCACGCTCCACATCCCGCCGATCCCCGTCCAGGCAAAGATGGTCATAAGCACGGCGGAGATCACCGCCGCGATGGACGCCCGCGCCAGCACCGTGTCCGGAGCCAGCCTCCGCAGCAGGAAGCGGTTCACCTGGCTGGCTCCAATCACTCCAATCGCGTTGGCCCCGAACACCCAGCCGAACGCCTGCGGAGAGAAGCCGTAGGTGCCGATCACCAGCTGCGGAGACGCTGAGATGTACGTGAACAAAACCGCGCCGTTCATGGCGCCCGCTAAGGCGTAGCCGATCAGCCGCGGATTGCGCAGCAGCGCCTGAAAAGCCCGGAACGGGTTCTCCGCCCGCGCCTGGGCCGCGGTTTCCTCCGATCGCGACTCCTGAAGTCGAAGAATGACCCCGATGCCGCACAACACTCCGAACGCGGCCTGGGTCCAGAAGATCGCCCGCCAGCTGGCGACGCTCAGCATCCACCCGCCCAGAAGCGGCGCCAGGATGGGCGCCAGGCCCATGATCAGCGTCAGCAGCGACAGGACGCGCGCCGTGTCCACATGGCTGAAGCGATCACGCACCGAGGCCCGCGCCACCACCCCGCCGGCGCAGGCCCCCAAGGCCTGCATCAGGCGCGCCAGGATCAGGTGATCGATGCTGTCGGCCACGGCGCAGGCCGCCGAGGCGGCGATATAGATACCGATGCCGATCAGCAGGGCGATGCGCCGGCCGAAACGGTCGGACGCCGGGCCGTAGAAAAATTGGCCGATCGCCATGCCGGCGAAGAAGGTGGCGAGGGTCAACTGCGCCCGCTCCGGCGCCGCGCTCAAATCCCTCGTCAGATCGGGCAGCGCCGGCAGGTACATGTCGATCGACATGGGCCCGAACGCGGTCAGCGAACCGAGAAGCACGACAAGCCCCCACGCAACGCGTGTCGGCGGTTCTGGGGGAGATGAGGAGGTCACGCCCTGTCCTTACGCCCCCACGCCTTGGGATCAAGGGCCCAGCGATGAAAGCAAGGACGCGCTTGCCGAAAGGCGCCGGAAAGGTCACCGTGCCTCAAAGACAAACAAACGTTTGGAAACGCCATGTCCGCTCTCGAAGAGATGATGCCGCCCGTCCAGTACGCCGACGTCAACGGCGTGCGCATGGCCTACTACGAAGCCGGCCCGCGCGGCGGCGCGCCGGTCGTCTTCAGCCACGGCTTTCCGGAGCTGGCCTTCTCCTGGCGTCACCAAATCAAGGCTCTGTCAGAGGCCGGCTACTGGGTCATCGCCCCGGATCAGCGCGGTTACGGCCTGACCTCGGCTCCAGAGGCGGTCGAGGCCTATGACATGGCCAACCTGACCGACGACCTCGCCGGATTGCTGGATCACGTGGGAGCGAAGAAAGCGATCTTCGTTGGTCACGACTGGGGCGGCATCGTCGTATGGCAGATGCCCCTGCGCCACCCCGACCGGACGGCGGCGGTGATCAGCCTCAACACCCCCTTCATCCCCCGCTCGCCAGTCGATCCCATCGCTATCATGCGCGCCCGCCTGGGCGAGGAGATGTACATCGTCCATTTCCAGAAGCCCGGCGAGGCCGACGAAATCCTGGGTCGTGACGTGGCCAAGACCATGGGCTTCATGCTGCGTCGCCCCCCCGCCGACCAGGGCGCCTCCGCCGGCTTCGCCACCGAGCGCAAAGAAGGCGACGGCTCGGCCTTCCCTCTGGTTCGGATGGTCGAGGCCTATGATCCGAAGTTCGACACCCGCGACACATTCCTCTCCGACGAGGAGTTCGCGGTCTTCGTTGAAAGCTTCCAGCGCACCAGCTTCACCGGCGGCATCAACTGGTATCGAAATTTCACCCGAAACTGGCGGAACTCCGCCGATCTGCCGACGCAGGTGGATGTGCCCAGCCTGATGGTCATGGCCGAGCGCGACGCGGTGCTGCCGCCCTCCTCCGCCGACCACATCGGCCAGTTCATCCCTGATCTGGAAAAGGTGCTCATTCCCAACAGCGGGCACTGGACACAGCAGGAAGAGCCCGAGGCGGTCAATAAGGTGCTCCTCGACTGGCTCGGCCGACGTTTTCCCCTGTGAAGCGGGTGTGACGCTGGCGAGCGGCGTTGCGGCGCCCTAGGCTGGCGGCATGGATCACAACGCCGCCAACCCCGTCATGTCCGCCGCCGGCCGCCGCAGCCTCTATCCCGAGATCGACGCCTATTCCTTCGGCTGGATGCAGACCGACGGGCCGCACGAGATCTATTACGAAGAGTGCGGCAACCCGAACGGCAAGCCGGCCTTGGTCCTGCACGGCGGCCCGGGCGGCGCGATCAACCCGACGATGCGGCGCTTCTTCGACCCATCGAAATGGCGCGTGGCCCTGTTCGACCAGCGGGGCTGCGGCCGCTCGCGCCCGAACGCCAGCCTTGAGGACAACACCACCTGGTCGCTGATCGCCGACATTGAACGCTTGCGTGAAAAGCTCGGCGTCGAGAAATGGACGGTTTTCGGCGGTTCCTGGGGCTCAACCCTCGCCCTCGCCTACGCCATCACACACCCGGATCGGGTCGAGGGCCTGGTCCTGCGCGGCATCTTCCTACTGACCGAGCGCGAGCTGCGCTGGTTCTACCAGGACGGCGCCTCCATGTTGTTCCCCGACGCCTGGGAGCGCTTCTTGAAGCCGATCCCCGAGGCTGAGCGCGGCGACCTGATGGCCGCCTACCACAAGCGCCTCACCCACCCAGATCGCGCCGTGCAAGCCGAAGCCGCCGCCGCCTGGAGCCAGTGGGAAGGCGACACCATCTCCATTCGTGGACCCGAGGCGCGCCCGCCGAAGTTCAACGAGATCGACTTCGCCATCGCCTTCGCCAGGATCGAGTGCCATTTCTTCACCAACCGCGGCTTCTTCGAGCATGACGGCTGGCTGTTGAAGAACGTCGACCGGATCGCCCACATCCCAGGCTGGATCGTCCAGGGCAGGTTCGACGTGGTCACCCCGCTGGAGAGCGCCTACGCCCTTCACAAGGCCTGGCCGAAGTCGAAGTTCGACATCATCTGGGACGCCGGCCATGCCTCCACCGAGCCGGGCGTCATCGACTCGCTGATCCGCGCCACCGACGCGGCGGGGCGCTAGAGACCGAAAACTTCGCCGCCCATGTCACATGGGCGGCTCCGGCCTCGTCTTTCGTCGATATCCAATTCACGGAAGAGCGAGAGCCCGAATGAAACGATTGACCTGGTACGAAGTCGCCCCCGAAGGCGCCAAGGCGCTGTTCGGCGTCCACCACTATGTGACTAAGAACACCAGCTTGCCGGAGGAGTTGATTCACCTGGTGTTCCTGAGGGTGTCGCAGCTCAATGGCTGCGCCCATTGCATAGACATACACAGCCGCGACCTGCTGAAGACGATGTCGGTAGACAAGGTCATGCTCTTACCTGTTTGGGACGAGGTTCCTCTCCTCTTCTCCGATCAGGAGCGCGCAGCTCTGGCCTGGGCGGAGGAAGTGACCCGGATCGGCGAGACCCACGCCTCCGACGCAGCCTATGCGGCGGCTTCCGCCGCGTTCGAGCCGAAGGCCCTGGTCGAGCTCACCATCACCATCGCGACGATGAACGCTTTCAACCGCCTTGGCTCGCCGTTCCGCCTGCCGGTGAAGGCGGCCGCCTGACACTGGGTCGGCGAGGTGCGCTCGCCCGCACCTCGCACAACCTCTAGTCCCGGTCCGGCGCCCCCAGCGGGAAGTAGTGGCGGAATCGCCTTGCCTCATCCACCGCGCGGGCGAAGGACGGCCGCTGCAGGAGACGCTCGCGGTAGGCCAGCAGATTCCCGTAACGCTCGGGGATCTTGTAGGTCCAGTCGGCGTAGAACAGCGACGGCGCCGCAGCGCAGTCCGCCAGGGTGAACGTCTCGCCCACCGCCCAGGTGCGTCCTTCCATGCGCTGGTCCAGCCACACGTAGCTGGTGTCCAGCATCTTGCCTGCCTCCTCGACGCCATAAGGATCGCGGCTCTCTGCGGGACGCAGCGCGTCGTACACAAAACGCCCCTGGGGCGTCATGACGTAGTTGTCGAAGAAGCGGTCCAGCATCCGCGCCTCAAGGGCGAGGTCAGGGTCTTCCGGGATCAGCTTCACCGGCCCTGGATGATGCACCTGCAGGTACTCGATGATAATGGACGTCTCCAGCACCACGCGGCCGTTCTCGCGCAGAACGGGGAAACGCTTCATGGGCCACAGCGAAGCCAGCTCCTCGCCGACGCCTGGGTCCTCAAGCATCCTGTAGGTGAAGGCGATGTCGTTCTCATAGAAGGCGATCAGCGCCTTCTGGCAGTATGATGAGAACGGATGGGCGAAGAATTCGATGGTCATGAGAAGGGCTTCGCTTCCCGCCCCTCGATGAGGGCGACCAGATTCTCCACGTGCCAGGTCGTGCCATGCTCACGGCCCTTCACCGCCTCTACGCCCCCGCTCAGATAGGTGCCCTGCTCGGTGTGGATCAACCGGGTGCCGTCGCCCTCCGCCCTGAACTCCAGCGTCATTAGGGAGACGGAGAGTTTATCGGCGTCATGGAACAGGTCGTAGACGAGGATGATCCGCTCATTCTCGACGATGTCGTGATAGGTGGCCTGGAAGTCGCTGACCATGCCGCTCGGCCAGCGAGCGCGGAACCGCTCCACACCGCCGACACGGAAGTCGAAGTCGCGGTTCAGAGTCTCGATATCCGACGGCGTCTTGAACCAGGCGCTCTTGGCCTCAAGGCTGGAATAGGCCGCGAAGACCCGTGCGGGCGACGCCTTCAGCGTCCGCTCGATCGTGAACATGGCGTTAGTGACGGTCATTGCTCCCCCTCCTGAGGGGCGGTTCGGGCCAGATAGGCCTCCAGTTGATCGTACTGCTGCTCCCAGAACCGCTTGCGCTCGGCCACCCAGCGCTCGACCTGAGTCATCGCCCCGATGTCCAGGGTGCAGGTGCGCACCCGGCCGACTTTCTGGCTGGTCACCAGTCCCGCCTCCTCCAGCACCTTCAAATGCTGGACCACGGCCGACAGGGTCATCGGCAACGGCTTGGCCAGCTCGCTGACCGAGGCTGGACCAAGGCTGAGACGCTCCACCATGGCGCGCCTTCCGGGATCGGACAGGGCTTGAAAGGCGAGATCGAGCGGTGCGGGTTGATACTGTAGCATTCGCTTAAGTGTTCGCTCAAACCCGGCCTGAGTCAAGCGCCCGCGATCCGGCGCGCCGTGGAATTTAGCTACTGGGGTTTGGCGGAAAGACCGCCTAGAGCAGCGTGCCCTTGCCGGAGGTGACTTCCGAGTAGCGATGCACCCTCGCGGCCAGCACCAGGCCGAAGCCGATCATCATGGTCAGCATCACGGTGCCGCCGTAGGACAGCATCGCCATGGGCACGCCCACGACCGGCGCCATGCCCATCACCATCGCACCGTTGATCAGGACGTAGAGCGCGAAGGTCGCCGTCACCCCGGCGGCGCCCAGGCGCCCAAAGTGGCTGTGCGTGATCGACGCCATGCGCAAGGCCATGAAGATCACGGCGCCGTACAGGAACAGCACCGAGATACAGCCCACGAAACCGAACTCCTCGGCAAGGGTCGCGAAGATGAAGTCGGTATGCTTCTCGGGCAGGAAGTTCAGCTGGCTCTGCGAACCCAGGCCGAAACCCTTGCCCAGCGGCCCCCCGGACCCCAGGGCGATCTTCGATTGCAGGATGTGATAGCCGGAGCCCGACGGATCGTTCTCGGGGTCCAGGAAGGTCAGCACACGCTTGCGCTGATAGTCGTGCAGCACGAACATCACAAACGGCGGAATGGCCATGCCGACCGCCAGGGCCGCGCCGCCGATCAGCTTCCAGGACAGCCCGGCCAGCACCATGATGGCGCCGCCCGTGGCTGCGATCAGGACGGCGGTGCCCAGATCCGGCTGGTGCGCCACCAGCAGCACCGGCACGCCAACCATCGCCGCCGGGATCAGCAGCCACCAGGACATCCGCGCGCTATCGCCCGACATGCCGTGATAGAACCGCGCCAGCCCAAGCACGACGCCGATCTTCATGATCTCCGACGGCTGCAGGCGCACCGGCCCGATCTGAAGCCAGCGTTGGGCGCCGAGCGAGATATCCCCCATCACTTCCACCGCCAGCAACAGGATCAGGCCAAGCCCGTAGATGGGATAGGACAAGGCGAACCAGACCCGCAGGTCGATCATCGCCAGGCAGATCATCAGGGCGAAGCAGAAGGCGAAACGGCCGGCGGTCGACAGCGCCCACGGGGTCCACGATCCGCCGGCGATCGAGAACTGCATCAGGATGCCCGCGCCCGCGATCAGGCACAGCGCCAGGCAGAAGACCCAGTCGATCTCTTTGAACTTGACGATCAGCCGGTCGCGTTCACCCGGCCGGGTCAGGGCGCTCATGGTCATCGAGGCGTCTCCGGGGCGGGAGCGGGCGTCGGCGCAGCCTCGGCCGGCGGCGTGGGCGTTTCGATCGGCGCGTCGGGCGCCACGCCATCCACGGTCGTCTCAGGCGCCAGCTCCGGCATCGGCAGCGGCCGCTCGATGCGGGCCCTCACCTCCGGGTCTTTCAGCAGGGCCACGCGCATCACCTCTCTGGCGCGCGGGGCGCCGGCGGTGGCGCCGCCCATGCCGCCGTGTTGGATAATGACCGACAGCGCATAGCG
Organism: uncultured Caulobacter sp.; assembly: GCA_913776195.1. Taxonomy (GTDB): domain Bacteria; phylum Pseudomonadota; class Alphaproteobacteria; order Caulobacterales; family Caulobacteraceae; genus Caulobacter. Next base: position 48,924 of record CAJYMH010000019.1, on the reverse strand, counting down.
CGGATCATCATAGGGCGCGAAGGCGACGTACAGGTTGTGGTCCTTGAACCGCCATGGCACGCCGGTCATCTTCCGCGAACCGGAGCCGTAGGAACGCACCTGCGCCGTGCCGGTCTTGCCGGCCATCTTCACATCCCCAAGACCAAGCTGGCTTTGGCGATAGGCCGTGCCTCCGGTGTCGTTAGCCACGGCCGCCATGCCGCCGCGCACGATGTTCAGATGCTCCTGGCTGAACGGCAGGTCCGGCACTTCGTCGCCATGCGGCCGCTCGACGCCGCCGACCGATTTGATCAGCCGCGGGTTCAGGGCCTTCTTGCCGTTCGCCAGCCGTGCGGTCATCACGCAAAGCTGCAGGGCGTTGACCGCCAGGGCCCCCTGCCCGATCGCATAGCTGGGCGTCTCGCCCGGATACCAGGTCTGGTTCGCCGGGTTGCGCTTGAAGGCCCGCTTCTTCCATTCGCGATCAGGCACCGTCCCCTTCTTTTGGCCGGGAATGCCGATATCGAAGGTCTGGCCGAAGCCGAACGCCCTCGCCACCTGGGCGATCCGGTCCGGACCGACCCGCAGGGACATGGTGTAGAAGTAGACGTCACAGGAGTTCTTGATCGCATCGTGGACGTTCTGCGAGCCGTGCCGGCCCCAGCAGTGGAACGTCCGCCCGCCGAAAAACCAGCCGCCTGAGCAGTGAACCCGTTCCTCCGGATTGATCCCCGCCTCCAGGCAAGCCAGCGCCGTCATGGTCTTGAAGGTCGAGCCCGGCGGGTAGGTGCCGCTTAGCGCCTTGTCCAGCAGCGGCTTGCGCTCGTACTCCGCCAAAGCCCGGTATTCCGGACCAGACAGGCCGCGCACGAAGCGGTTGGCGTCGAAACTCGGCGCGGAAACCATGCAAAGGATGTCGCCGCTGCGGCAGTCCATCACCACGATGGCGCCGCTCTCGTCGCCCATGACCTCCAGGGCGCGGTTCTGGATGTCCGCATCCAGGGTCAGACGCACTTCCTTGCCGGGGACGGACGGGATGTCGCCCTCCGGATCGGCGCGCACTACGCGCCCTCGGGCGTCCACCTCGACCTTGTTGGCGCCGGGCTTGCCGCGTAGCTCTACGTCGAGAGCCTTCTCCACCCCCTGCTTGCCGATGCGGAATCCTGGGTGAAGGAGCAGCGGCTCCGGATTGGGGCCGGCCTCCTTCAAGTCGCGGTCGGAGATCTTCGCCACATAGCCGATCACATGGGCGAAGGCCCCGCCGAACGGATAGACCCGCACCTCCCCCATGTCGGCGGTGACGCCGGGCAGTTCAGGCGCGCGCACATTGATGCGGCTGAACTCCTCCCAGGTCATGTCCTCCATGACAGCCACCGGCGCGTTGCGAGGGCTGTTCTTGATGTCGCGGATCACACGCTTCTGGCGCGCTTCGTCCATCGGCAGCAACAGCGCCAGCTCGGCGACGGTCTTGTCGATGTCCATGTCCTTGGAGCGCGAGACCAGAAGCCGGAAGTTGGGCCGGTTGGACGCCAGTGACACGCCGCTGCGGTCCAAGATCAACCCGCGCGGCGGCGGAGCCAGCCGGAAGTTGAACTGGTTGCCGGCCGAAAGCTTCTGATACCGCCCCGCCTCGACCAGCTGCAGCTGCGCCAGGCGCCCGCCCAGGGTCAGCAGGCCCACCCCCGTAAGGCCCCCCATCAGGAAGGCGCGCCGATGGAACGTGCCCTGACGCTCGTTCACTTCGGAGAAGAAGATTGACGGCTCGCCCATCAGCGGAAACGCACGTCTTGATCTTCGAAGCGCTCGATCAGCCAGTGGGCCGCCGGGTACAGCGCCACAGTGATCAGGAACTGCCAGAAGACCGACAGGGGCCCCGGACGGCCCAGCTCGCCAAGGATCATGAAGACGTAGCCCACACCCATGGCCAGCGCCGTACAGCCCGCGTACCAAGCGAACGTCACCAACCCGGCCTGGCCGCTCAGGATATTCCGCAGGGCGATCACCACGCCGTAGACAATTAGCAGCGCCAGCGCCCAAAGACCGATGGGCCCGCCCCAGAAGCCGTCGAAGAACAGGCCCAGCACCAGCAAGGCGAACGGCGCCAGCACCGACGGCCTGATCACGCCCCAGGCGAAGGCCGGGACAATGGCCCACATGGGCTCGGGCAGCTGGAATCCGAAGGCGCGCGCGGGCATGGCGAACAGGATCGCCGCGACGATGCAGATCAGCATCGGCACGGCCAGCCATTGGACAGGATTGAGCCCGGCGGCCGCGCGCCTCACTGCGGCGTCCCCGGGGTCGTCGCGGGCGCGGCCGGCTGCGGGGCCGGAGGCCGAGGTGCGGCGGGGGCCGACTGCGGCGTCGCGGGGGGCGTGGTCGCGACTGCGGCAGGGGGCGGCGTCCCTGCGTTGGACGGCGGCGCGACATTGCCCAGGATCGTCTGCACCTTGCGGGCTTCCGGATCCTCGGTGTCGATGGTCGGCAGCTGCGTCGTCGAAAGGCCCTTCTGGTCCGCCAGCTGGCCGAAGTCCTTGAACAGCAGAATGCGCACGTAATCGATCGGCGTGGAGTCCGCGAACAGCGCAACGCGCCAAGCGCCGTCCATCCCCTTCACCGCCACGCCCACCGGCAGACCGCGCGGCAGCACGCCGCCGTCACCTGAGGTGACGATGCGGTCGCCCTCCTTCACCGGATCACGGCCGCGCAGATACTCAAGGCGGGGGTTCGGACCGCCGTCGCCGGTCAGGATCGAGCGGGCGTTGGTGCGGTCGATCATCACCGGCGTGCGCGAGGTGGTGTCGGTCAACAGCAGCACGCGGCTGATGCTGCCCGCAACGCCGACCACGCGGCCGATCAGGCCGTGCTCGCTCATCACCGGATTGCCGCTGATCACGCCCTTGTCGCGGCCAGCGTCGGCCAGACGCGTATTGGCGTAGGGCCCGCGGCTGTCGCTGATCACCCGCGCGGCCACCATCGGGATCGGCGGATCGGTGCGCAGGCCCATCAGGGTGCGGTAGCGTTCGTTGATGTCGCGCTGGGCCAGGGCCACGTCGCGCCACTGGCGCATCTCGACCAGCTCGGCCTTCAGCTTGCGGTTCTCGGAAACGGCGAAAAAGTAGTCCCCGACCCAATCGACGGCGGACCGGGTCCAGCGGCCGGGCGCGGCGACGGCTCCGCTGACCGGCGCGGCCACGGTGTCCACGGCTTGGCGGGTCACGCCATAGGCCTGGTTCTGCAGGGTCTCGCGGCGGTCATTCACCAGCAAGGCGACGGCGACGATGCCGGCCACGATCAAGGCCACCGCCGCCGTCCAGGTCAGCGGGACCTTCAACTCGCCAAACTGACCTTCTTTCAAGGCCACTTGATGGGGTCTCCCGGCGCCCCCGCGCCCGACTCAGATGATGTCGCCAGTCTAGCCCGCATTGCGAGCCAGGCGCAGCGCCGGTTCTTTATTAGGCGAGCGTGGATTCCAGGACGCCCTTCATCCACTTGGGATGCTCGAGCACCTTGCCGCAGCCCAGAGCCACGCAGGACAGCGGATCGTCGGCCACGGTCACCGGCAGGCCGGTGTGATCGCGGATCTCGGCGTCCAGGCCGCGCAACAGCGCGCCGCCGCCGGTCAGCATGATGCCCTTGTCGGCGATGTCGCTGGCCAGTTCCGGCGGGGTGGCTTCGAGGGCCACCTTCACGGCTTCGACGATCTGGCCGACCGGCTCCGACAGGGCGTCGGCGGCCTGTTTCTCGCTGATGCGCACTTCGCGGGGCACGCCCTGCATCAGGTCGCGGCCCTTCACGTCGATCGACAGGCCTTCGCCGTCGGCCGGGGCGCGGGCGGTGCCGATCTCCTTCTTGATGCGCTCGGCGGTGGTTTCGCCGATCAGAAGGTTATGGTGGCGACGCATGTAGCTGATGATCGCCTCGTCCATCTTGTCGCCGCCGACGCGGACGGAACGCGAATAGACGATGCCCGACAGCGACAGCACGGCCACTTCGGTGGTGCCGCCGCCGATGTCGACGACCATCGAACCGGTCGGCTCGTGGATCGGCAGGCCGGCGCCGATGGCGGCGGCCATGGGCTCGTCGATCAGGCCGACACGGCGGGCGCCGGCGTTCAGGCAGCTGTCATTGATGGCGCGGCGCTCGACCGCGGTGGCGCCCGACGGCACGCACACGATCACCTTCGGATTCACGAAGCCCTTGCGGTTGTGAACCTTGCGGATGAAGTACTTGATCATCTCTTCGGCGACTTCGAAGTCGGCGATGACCCCGTCGCGCATCGGACGGATGGCTTCCATGTGGCCGGGCGTACGGCCCAGCATCTGTTTGGCCTCGATACCGACCGCATGGACGGTTTTGCGACCGCCGACATTGCGCAGCGCCACGACGCTGGGCTCGTTCAGCACGATGCCTTTGCCCTTCTGATAGATGAGCGTGTTGGCGGTGCCGAGGTCGATGGCGATGTCGTTGGAGATCACGCCGAAGAGAGATGAGAACATCGAGGGCCCTGGAACTTGGAATTTTTTGGCGGACGGGCGGAACTTTGCCCTGCGGACGCCAGGGAGATGCTGCGGAAGCGCAAGCCCCCCGGCCGCGCCATCGCCAGACTCACCCTCAGGCCCGCCGAACTCGCTTCGTTTGCCCTGCTAGTGAGTTGATTTCAAGGCCTATCGCGAGCGGCGTTCATCATCCTGTCGCGGCGAGAACGACGCCCGCCGCCGTCAGGGCGCCAGCCACCCATTGCCGTAAACTGAGCCGTTCCGCGAACAGGCGTCGCCCCACCAGCGCCGCGATGGGCATCTCGACCACGCCCACCGCCCTTACCGGCCCCACGGGACTTAGGGCCATGGCCGTGAACCAGAGCCCCGACGCCGCCGCCCCGCAGAAACCCGCCCCCAGGGACCGCCGCCACGCCGCGACCACGGCGATCACCGCCGTGCGGTTGGTGGCCAGCAGCCAGCCGCCGAGGCTCACCGTCTGGATCGCCTGAACGACCGCCACCGTGGCGAACGCCGACAGCACCGGATGAGCCGGATCCAGGGCCAACGCCCCCTGCCGGAAGAAGTTGGCGCTGAGCGCGAACATGGCGCCAGAGCTCAGACCGAACAGAACCGCGCCACGTTGCATATGCACAGCACCAGCCTGCGGCCAGGACAGCGCCGTCAGCCCCAGGGTGGCGATCCCTCCGCCCAGCCAAACCAGCGGACCCACGTGGTCGCCGAAGAACAGCACGCCCCAGACCAGGGCGAACGGCAGGCCGCTCTGCTGCATCGCCGTGCCCAGGGCGAAGGACGACCGATGCATGGCCGTCAGCATCGACGCCGTCGCCGCCATCTGCAGTCCCGCCCCCGCCAGGCAGGCGAGGAAGAACGCCGCGGACGGATGGAAGCGCGCGCCGGGGGTCAGCAGCCACAGCACGCCCACGAAGATCAGCGCGAACGGCAGGCCGAACAGGAACCGCACCAGGGTCGCGCCCCAGGGCCCCGCCCCAGTCATGACCGAGCGCTGCGCGGCGTTGCGAGCGACCTGAAGGGCCGCCGCGCCGATAGTCACGGGAATCCAGAGCATGGGATGCGGGGCTTAGCCTGCGCCGGAAGGCGCGGCCAGACCTAGAATCCGCTGGCGATGGCCGTTTCGGGCCGCGCCTTCTCCCGACGGGCGAACAGGTTGTTGAGCGCGTTCACATACGCCTTGGCCGAAGCGGTCAGGGTGTCGGTGTCGGCGGCCTGACCGGTGGCGATCCGACCGTCCTCTTCCAGACGCACCGAGACTTGAGCCTGGGCGTCCGTGCCCTCGGTCACCGCATGCACCTGGAACAGGCGCAGGGCGGCGCTGTGCGGCACGATCTCGTGGATGGCGTTGAACACCGCATCAACCGGGCCGTCGCCGGTCGCTTCGGCGGTTTTGACCTCGCCGTCCACGTCCAGGGTCAGCTCGGCCGACTGGCCGTCGGTGCCGGCTACGACACGCAGGCGCTCGACCTTGATCTTCTCCGAGCCGCGCGCCAGAGCATCATCCACCAGGGCGACGATGTCGTCGTCGAAGACGTGCTTCTTCTTGTCCGCCAGCTCCTTGAACCGGGTGAAGGCGTCGTTCAACGCGTTCTGGCCCAGCTCGTAGCCCAGGGCCTTCAGCTTCTCGCGGAAGGCGTGGCGGCCCGAATGCTTGCCCATGACCAGGTTGGTCGCGCCCTGACCCACGTCCTCCGGGCGCATGATCTCGTAGGTCTCGGCGTTCTTCAGCATCCCGTCCTGGTGGATGCCGCTCTCGTGGGCGAAGGCGTTCTTGCCCACGATGGCCTTGTTGAATTGGACCGGGAAGCCGGTGATGGCCGAGACATAGCGGCTGGCGCGGGTGATGTGCGTCGCGTCGATCTGTGTCTGGTACGGCAAGGTCTGGCCCCGGACCTTCAGGGCCATGACCACTTCTTCCAGAGCGGTGTTGCCGGCGCGCTCGCCGATGCCGTTGATGGCGCACTCGATCTGGCGGGCGCCGCCGTCCAGGGCCGCCAGGCTGTTCGCCGTCGCCAGGCCCAGGTCATTGTGACAGTGGGCCGAGAAGATCACGGCGTCCGCGCCCGGGACATTCTCGATCAGGTCGCGGAAGATCGCGCCGTACTCGTCCGGATAGGTGTAACCTACGGTATCGGGGATGTTGATCGTGGTCGCCCCGGCCTTGATCGCCGCCTCGACGCAGCGGCGCAGCACGTCGCGCTCGGTTCGGGTGGCGTCCTGGGCCGACCATTCCACGTCGCCGCACAGGTTGCGCGCCATGGTCACCGACTTGGTGGTGGCGTCGATCACGTCCTCGACCGACATCCGCAGGATGTGGTCGCGGTGTTGCGGGCTGGTGGACAGGAAGGTGTGGATGCGGCCGCGCTTGGCCGGACGGATCGCCTCGGCGCAGCGCTCAATGTCGGCGGCGGCGGCGCGGGCCAGGCCGGCGATGATGCTCTCGGTGACGATCTTGGAGACTTCGCGGGTGGCCTCGAAGTCGCCGTTGGAGGCGATGGGGAAGCCGGCCTCGATCACATCGACGCCCATCTCCTCCATGATCTTCGCCAGCTCCAGCTTCTCCTCCAGCGACATGGACGCGCCGGGCGACTGCTCGCCGTCACGCATGGTGGTGTCGAAGATGATGACGTGGTTGCGGTTCACGCTGGATACGGAGGCGGTCATGGAAGTGGTCTTTCGCGGAGGTCGGCTTGCTGGGTCTGTTACTGGAAACGCCCCTGAGCGACCGGCCGCGAAGAAAGCGCGGCTAAACGGCGGCCCAGGGGCGGCTAAGCCCCAGCGAAAGAAGCAGCAGGTTGTCGCGATTGCGGCGCATGGGGCTTTATCTACCGATTCAGCACGCGTCACGCAACAAGAATGCGCCAATTGACGCTTCCACCTGACTTCTTAGCAAAATCGTTCCCTAAATCGCTCGCGCGACTCGATCTTGCCGCAATGTCGCGAACTGCAGGAGGCCGAACAGCGCGACCACAGCCGCCTGGGCGCAGATGAAGAGCGCCCCCAGCAGGGTCGGATGCACCCAGCCCGCGCCGACAAGCGTCACGCTCTCAACCGCCCACAGAGCATTGACCACCACCACGGCCCACACGGCCCCGCGCGGCAGGCTGGGGCGGCTCGCCATCCACGCCACCAACAGGGCGTAGGGGATCAGGAACAGACCGGCGGGCCGCGTCAGGGCGGGCGACAGACCCAGAAGCCCCTCCAACGGCCCCGCGCCAGCCGCCAGAAGCAGGCCGGTCGCGCCGCTGGCGACGGCGTCCAGGGCCAGGACCTTGCGCAGGAAGGAAGAGGAAATGGCGGACATGATGTTCTCCTTGGATCGGCGGACGGTGCGTCCGTGATCCAAGCCTCTCCCCGCCTTCGACGCGGGTCGATTACGCCTGAGGTAATGGGCAAGCCGAGCCGCGAGGTTATGGTCTCGCCATGAACCAGACGCAGCCCTCGATCGGCGACCAGATTCGAACCTGGCGTCAGCGCCGCCGCCTGAGCCAGCTTGACCTGGCGCTGGAGGCGGAAATCTCCACCCGCCACCTCAGCTTCATGGAGACCGGCCGTTCGCTCCCCAGCCGCGACATGGTCCTGCGCCTGGCCGGCTGCCTTGAGGTCCCAATGCGCGAACGCAACGCCCTGCTTGTCGGCGCTGGCTTTGCTCCGATGTTCTCGGAACGCAGCCTGGATGATCCAGCCATGGCCTCCGCCCGTCGCGCGGTGGATCGTATTCTTGAAGGCCACGCCCCCTACCCCGCCGTCGCCGTCGACCGCGCCTGGAACCTGGTCTCCGCCAATGCCGCCGTAGCCCTGCTGATGCAGGTGGACGACCCAGGCCTGTTGACGCCGCCGGTCAACGTGTTGCGGCTGAGCCTGCATCCGCGCGGCGTCGCGCCCCGCATCATCAACTACGGCGAATGGCGCGCCCATGTGCAGGAGCGGCTGAAGCAGCAGATAGAGGTCAGCGGCGATCAGATTCTCGCCGAGCTTTACGACGAACTGGCCGCCTACCCCGCGCCGGCGCCGTCCATCCACCGCCCGCCGCACAGCGATCTCGGCGGCGTCGCGGTGCCCCTGCTGATCGAGACGGAGGCCGGCGTGCTCTCCTTCATCAGCACTATCACGGTCTTTGGCACGCCCGTGGACGTGACACTGTCGGAGCTGGCGATCGAGTCGTTCTTTCCGGCTGACGCCCAGACGGCCGAAACCCTGCGCCGCCTGAACCCTGTCACTCCGCTTCGCGACGCTTGAGCCAGTTGCGGGCGACCCAGCCCAGGGCGATCCACAGGGCGGCGACGCCGACCAGCAAGCCGATGTGGCCCATGCCGCCGCCCTTCATCGCCTGGACGATGGAATTGCCGGCGAAGGCGGTCAGGGCGATCTTCGGAACGATGCCGATCGCCGTTCCGGCCGCGAAATGCCAGAACTTCATCGGGGTCACCCCAGCCGCCATATTGACCACAATGAACGGCGCCGACGGCACCAGCCGCACGATCAGGCTGGCGGTGAAGCCGTTGCGTCCGATCAGGCGCATGAAGCTCTTCACCCCGTCGCCCGGAATGTCTCGCAGCAGCCGGCCGCCGAACGCCCGCCCCAGCCAGAACCCGACGATCGAGCTGACCAGCGTGCCGATCCAGCTGTAGGCGAAGCCGGTCCAGGCGCCGAAAGCCACGACCGCCGCCGCGATCAGCACGAACTGCGGCACGCCCAGGAACGCCAAGGCCGCGAAGGCGAACACCGCCACCGGCAGACCCCACACGCCGTGCGCCGAACCCAGCCACCGCTCCACCGTCGCCTCGCCGGAGAAGCCCAGCACCGACGCGCCGAACAGGAAAACAACCCCCACCCCGCCGAACAGGACGAAAGAAACCGCCAGCGCCCGCCAGGCGCGGGCGTCCATGTTCATGACGAAATCGATCAGGCGACGCATGGCCATGGCCTCGCCGATCCGCCCCAGCGGGTCAAGCGGGCTCTACCGCCCGCAATAGACGAGATCGACGTTCCAGGAGAACGGCCCGCCCTCCACCGACATTCGATCTGTCACGTCCGTGAACCTCAGGCGCAGCTCCCCCGTGGCGCTCTCGCCCTCCGCTAGGCAGGCGGCGGAGATGTCGTATCCGCCCGAGGCCTCCCGGACGTCTTTGAACTCGCAGCCGACCTCGCCCGGAGTCGATAGGCGGCGATCCTCGAACCGCCACGCTTCGTGGCCACAGGCCGTCTTGGCCGCGGCCCACCGCCCGACGTAGCGCGGCGTCACCGCCACTGACGGCGCGCTGGTCGGCCCCTGGTCGGAGGTCACCGGCGAAGATGTGGCGTTGGACGCCCCCGCGTCCTGCGGCGGCGTGTCGTTGCAGGCGGCCAGCAGCATCGCCGCTCCTAAGCCTGATACGATCCCTGGAAGATGTCGCATGTGATCCCTCCGATGCCCCTGTGCGAAAAAGAGCCGGGGCTGATCGGGTTCCATTCGTTGCGCCGCAGCACGACCGCGCGTAAAGACCGCCGCAATCCTGAAACCTTCCAGGGGAGCCCTGACCCGCCATGTCCATCGAATCCGCCGCCCTGCGCCGCATCGCGCCCTCGGCCACCATCGCCATCAGCGCCAAGGCGCGGGCGCTGCAAGCCGCCGGCCGCAATGTGATCGCGCTCTCCGCCGGCGAGCCCGACTTCGACACTCCGGACAACGTCAAGGCGGCGGCTATCAAGGCCATCAACGACGGCAAGACCAAATATACTGACCCTGACGGCATGCCCGCGCTGAAAGAGGCGATCTGCGCCAAGTTCGCCCGCGAAAACGGCCTGACCTACAAGACCAGCCAGATCCACGTCGCCCCGGGCGGCAAGCCGGTGATCTACAACGCTCTGGTCGCCACTCTGAACCCGGGCGACGAGGTCGTCATTCCCGCCCCCTACTGGGTGTCATATCCGGACATGGTCCTGCTGGCCGGCGGCACGCCCGTCTCGGTCGAGACCCGCGCCGAAAACGGCTTCAAGCTGGAGCCAGCGGCCCTGGAAGCGGCGATCACGCCCAAGACCAAGTGGCTGATCCTGAACTCTCCGTCGAACCCGACGGGCGGCGCCTATACCGAGGCGGACCTGCGCGCCATCGCCGACGTCCTGCTGCGCCACCCGCATGTCTGGGTGCTCACCGACGACATGTACGAGCACCTGGTGTTCGACGACTTCAAGTTCTTCACCATCGCCCAGGTGGAGCCGAAGCTCTACGACCGCACCCTGACCATGAATGGGGTCTCCAAGGCCTACGCCATGACCGGCTGGCGCATCGGCTACGCTGGCGGTCCCGAACCGCTGATCAAGGCCATGGCCAAGATGATCAGCCAGACCACCTCCAACCCCTGCTCGATCTCGCAGCACGCTGCTGTCGAGGCCCTGAACGGCCAGCAGGACTTCATCAAGCCGAACCAGAAGCTTTTCCAGGAGCGCCGCGATCTGGTGGTCTCCATGCTGAACCAGGCCAACGGCATCCAGTGCGCCACGCCGGAAGGCGCCTTCTATGTCTATCCGTCCTGCGCCGGTCTGCTGGGCAAGACCGCGCCCAGCGGCAAGGTGATCAATTCGGACGAGGACTTTGCTGTCGAGCTGCTCGAAGCCGAGGGCGTGGCGGTGGTCCACGGCGCGGCCTTCGGCCTGTCGCCCTTCTTCCGCATCTCATACGCCACATCGAACGAGATCCTGGAAGACGCCTGCGGACGCATCCAGCGCTTCTGCGCCTCGGTCCGCTAAAGCAAAAGGCCCGCCGAAAGGCGGGCCTTCTTTCTTGTAGGCGGTAAGCCCTAGTGCTTCTCGCGCCACTGGGCCTTGGCCTGGTCCTGGGTCAGGTTTAGGCGAACCTTCTCTTCGGCCTCATCCACATAATCGACCCACGACAATGGGATCATGTGGTGCTTGAAGCCGGCGCCGAGGTCCAGCTTGGCCAGCTCGATTTCCTGGCCGACCACGTGGTCCACACGGCCCACATGCTTGTCGTCCGAGCCGACGACTTCGAAATGTTCGCGGATCTGGGTGGGGGTGATCATCGGATCGTCTCCTAATGCAGGGCCTCGGCAGCGGCCCGTCGGCTTTTCCAACGGCCTGAGCCAGATCGGGTTCAATCGCCGTTGAACTGAAGCGGCCGAGGCGGCATCGTCACCGCATGCGCGCTTTTCTTCCCCTCCTCGCCGCTGCGGCCGTCGTTTCGGCTGCTCCCGCCTCCGCCCAGATCACTGCGACCATGGCGGACGACGGCGTCGCAGTGACCGACGGCGGCAAGCCGGTGCTGTTCTACCGCACCAAGGCCGCCGATCTAGCCGATCCTGGCCGCCTGAACTTCGTCCACCCGCTCTACGCACCGGACGGCAAGACCGTGCTGACGGAGGAGAAACCCGCCGACCACATCCACCACCGCGGCGTGTTCTGGAGCTGGCATCAGGTGCTGGCGAACGGCGCCTCCGTTGGCGACGGCTGGTTCATGCAGGGCCTGGGCTTTCGCACCACCGACCGCGCCTTCGCCGACGGCGTGCTGACGGTGAAGGTCGACTGGCTGGACGCCAAGGGCGCGGTGATCGCCAACGAGGTCACAAAGGTCACGCCCCAAAAGCTCGCCCCCGAAGGCCCGCGCCGCATCGACTTCGACACGGTCATCACCCCCGTCGTGGACGGCTTCGCCCTCGGCGGCAGCGATGATGTGAAGGGCTATGGCGGCTTCTCCATCCGCACCGTGAGGCCGGACGCCCTGAGCTTCGTCTCCGACGGCAAGCCGGTGATGCCGACGAACGAGGCGGTCGAGGCCGGCGGCGTCATGGCCCTGGGGTGGCCGAGAGAGGCCGCCTATCCCGCCTGGACCATCCATTTCGGCTGCAAGGCTCAGGGCAAGCCGATCACGAGCTGGATTCTGCGCAAGTCTCTGTCGATGCAGAACTGCGTGTTCCCGGGCCGCCAACCCTTCCCGCTCGCCAAGGGTCAGCCGCTGCGCCTTGAGTCTTCCGTGGTCATCAGCCCGGCAGGAGCTCGCTGATGGCCCAGGTCATCAACTTCAACAAGGCCCGCAAGGCCAAGGCGAAGGAGGCCGGCAAAACGGCCGCCGTGGAGAACCGCGCCCGCTTCGGCCGCACCAAGGCGGACAGGTCGTTGGACCAGGCCCGGGCGGAAAAGGCTGAACGCACCCTCGATCAGGCCAAGCTCGACAAGGACTAGCCTTGAAGGTGAAGGCGCTCGCGGTCCTCGCCTGGGATCGCCAGGTAGAGATCCGGGGAAGCGATGTTGAGCCGCCGCCGTGCGCTCTCCAGGTCTTCGGCGAACAGAGCGTGATAATCCTCCCCCGCCAGCCAGGCCGCTCTCCGGCCGTTGCGATAGGCCTGCCACGCCGCACGCCCGAACGGATGTTCGGTCCTCAACTTCGCGTATTCCCGCGCCCCAGCCGCGGCGATGAAACCGAAGCCAAGATTGTCCGTCTGGCCGTAGGAGAAGGCCACCACGCACACCTCGCCGAAACCGTCCGTGCCGTAACCGGTCAGGACGTGCCAGACGTCGTGGATGTCACGCACCCGACGCCCGAACCAGGCATAGGGATGGGCCGCGTCCACATCGTTGTCCGCCACTTTGCGGCTCTCATCCGCCAACCCTTCCGCTGACAGGCCGCGCGGAGCGATGAAGTCGCGATAGGCCGCCCCTACAGTGCCCGGCCCGAAGCTCGCCAGCCAAGCGCTGTCGGACAGGCGGTCGGCGAATTCCTCGCGCTGATAGGCGATGTAGCCGCCCTTCGGCGTCGCCAGCAGGCGGCGATATCCCTTGGGGATCGACTTGCCGGCAAGGGCGCGCATGATCTCGAAGACCTGTTGGGTGTCTTCCTTGTCGGCGATCAGCCGGCGCATGGCCTGCAGGGCGCGCAGCGGCTGAATCTCGAACCGGCCGGGGGTCGCCCGGCTGGTCGGTCGCCTTGCAAGGTCGGCGGTCATGTCCATAGAACGGGTCTCCGCAGGCGTGCGAACCTGACGGCGCCGTCACCTATTTTCAAGTCGAGGCGAACTTGGCTGGTCTCTCCAAACGCTCCGTGAACCTCTCTGGTCACGCCACGTCACTCGCCCTGGAGCCCGAATTCTGGGCGGTTTTGGATGATGCGGCCCGGGCGGAGGAGAGCATGGCCAAGCTCCTGCTGCAGATTGACGCAAGCCGCGGCGACCGTCCCCTGGCGTCCGCCTGTCGGGTCTTCGCCCTCAATCGCGCGCTCACCGCTGCACGGGGCGCGTAACCTCCGGCGCCTTCTGCGGTTCGGTCATCGGAATCGTCGTGGTCCGGGAAACCGAGCGCTTCTCCGTCCCGAACGCCAACCACAGCGCCACGCCTCCAACGACGATCACCCCGATCATCGCCCACAGCAGCAGCGGCACCTCGCCGCGCCGTTCGCTTTCCGGTTCGGATCCGTTGTCCATACGCGCCTCCCCACTTCCAGCGGAAGTGAACGGCCATGCCGCCCGCACGTTCCCGCCCCTTAAGCCGCGCGGCGTTTGTGCTACATATGTTCTATTGAATCAGAGAGCTTCCTCCCCCGTGTCCGACCTACCCGCCGTCCGCATCTCCGACCTCGCCCGCGCTGACGGGCCGCAAGGCTCCTACCTGGACGGCCTCAATCCCGAACAACGCGCCGCGGTCGAGGCGACCGACGGCCCCGTCCTGGTCCTGGCCGGCGCCGGCACCGGCAAGACCCGCGTCCTGACCACCCGCCTCGCCCACATCCTGGCCACCGGCAAGGCCCGGCCGTGGGAGCTGCTTGCGGTGACCTTCACCAACAAAGCCGCGCGCGAGATGCGCGAGCGGATCGGCCACATCATCGGCGGCCAGGCGGCCGACTTGCGCTGGCTGGGCACCTTCCACTCGGTCGCCGCCCAGATTCTGCGCCGCCACGCCGAGCTGGCGGGCCTGAAGTCCAACTTCACCATCCTCGACACCGACGACCAGGAACGGGTCATCAAGCAGGTGCTCGAAGCGCAGAACATCGATCCCAAGCGCTGGACGCCCCGCGCCCTCGCCGGGCAGATCGACCACTGGAAGAATCGCGGCTGGACCCCGGACAAGCTGCCCCCGAGCGAGGCCGAGCACTTCGCCAACGGCAAGGGCGCGGTCTGCTACCGCATGTACCAGGACCGCCTGCGCACCCTGAACGCCTGCGACTTCGGCGACCTGCTGCTGCACAACCTGACCATCTTCATGAACAACCCGGATGTGCTGGAGGACTATCACCAGCGCTTCAAATACATCCTGGTGGACGAGTATCAGGACACCAACGTCGCCCAGTATCTGTGGCTGCGCCTGCTGGCCCAGAAGCGCCAGAACGTTTGCTGCGTGGGCGACGACGACCAGTCGATCTACGGCTGGCGCGGCGCCGAGGTGGACAACATCCTGCGTTTCGAGCGGGACTTCCCCGGCGCCAAGGTGGTCAAGCTTGAGCGCAACTACCGCTCTACCAGCCACATCCTAGCCGCCGCCTCGGGCCTCATCGCCGCCAACAAGGGCCGCCTGGGCAAGACCCTGTGGACCGAGGCTAATGACGGCGAAAAGGTCCGCGTCGCGGGCGTCTGGGACGGCGAGGCCGAAAGCCGCCTCGTGGCCGATGAAATCGAACGCTGGAAGAAAAGCGGCCGCAAGTACAAGGACGTCGCCATCCTCGTGCGCGCTTCCTTCCAGATGCGCAGCTTCGAAGAGCGCTTCGTCCTGCTCCAGATCCCCTACACCGTCATCGGCGGCCCGCGCTTCTTCGAGCGCGCCGAAATCCGCGACGCCCACGCCTATCTGCGCCTGATCAATTCCGAAGACGACGACCTGGCCTTCGAGCGGATCGTCAACGTACCCAAGCGCGGCATCGGCGACACCACGGTGCAGAAGCTGCTGCAGGTGGCGCGCCTCAACAACGTCTCGGCCTCCATGGCCTCTCGCGGAGTCGTCCACACCGACGAGATCGCCGCCAAGACGCGCACGTCCCTGGCCAACTTCATCCGCGACATCGACCGCTGGCGCTCGATGAAGGACAGCCTCGACCATGCCCGCCTCATGGAGACGGTGTTGGAGGAGAGCGGCTACACCGACATGCTGCGCGCCGACAAAGGCCCGCAGAGCCAGACCCGCCTGGAGAACCTCAAAGAACTGGTCCAGTCCATGGCCGCCTTCGACACGCTGGAGGCCTATCTGGAGCACGTCTCCCTGGTCATGGACCTGGACCGCGGGTCCAGCGACGACAACGTCCAGATCATGACCCTGCACTCGGCCAAGGGCCTGGAGTTCCCCCTGGTCTTCCTGCCCGGCTGGGAGGAAGGCGTCTTCCCCTCCCAGCGCAGCATGGACGAAAAGGGCGAAAAGGGCCTCGAGGAGGAACGCCGCCTGGCCTATGTCGGCATCACCCGTGCTCGGGAGGAAGCCCGCATCTCCTTCGCCGCCAACCGTCAGGTCTATGGGCGCTGGACAAGCCAGCTACCCAGCCGCTTCGTCGATGAACTGCCCATCGCCAACGTCGAGGCGGGTTCCGAGACCGGCTACTATGGCGGCGGCCCCGGCATGCAGCAGGCCGCCAGCCGCTGGGACGACCAGCCGGCCTTCGACTCCGGCTACACCTCCCCGGGCTGGAAGCGAGCCCAGGACCGCGCCGCAAGCTTCGTCCGTTCCGGCTCCGGCGCCCGCAACCCGGTGATCGAGGGCGACGGCCGCCTGATCGCCGTCTCCGACCCCTCCGCCGCCAACAGCGCCTATAAGCGCGGCGACCGCGTCTTCCACGTGAAGTTCGGCTACGGCGGCGTGAAAGCCGTCGAAGGCAACAAACTCACCGTCGCCTTCGACAAGGCCGGTGAAAAGAAGGTCATCGACAGCTTCGTGGAGAAGGCGTGAGCCGTGCGTCCTTCGAGACGGCCTTCGGCCTCCTCAGGATGACGAATTCAGAGATCAACCCACACTCGTCATGCTGAGCAACCATTAGACGGCGCCGCCTCGCTTTCGGATGGGCCCGCGCTTGGATGCCCCGGACGAGCCGGGGCAAGACGGTTGGTGGGAGCACAAGAAAAGGCCCGGGCGGTCTCCACCCGGGCCTCTCCTTGAAGTTCATATGTATATATGAACCGGCTTAATAGCTGGCGTAACGATACCCGCCATTCTGCGGCCGGACGTAGTCGGCGTGGACGTAGCCGATGCCTACGCCGTCACGACCCACCAGGATCCACTCGCCCCGGTCCGCGACGGCCATGGCCTTGAAGGTCTGGCCCCGCGTCAGCGCGGTGGTCTTGGCGGCCCGGGTGGTCGGGGCGGCCCGGACGTTGACGGTCGAGGTCGCCACATACATCTCGTTCAGGCCGTCGAAGCGCGCCGGCTGGACATAGGACGCCAGCTTGTAGCCGCCGCTCTTGTACGTGCCGCCGTATTCGTTGGCGGTCCGCTTCTCCTGCATCTTGCAACCGATGGCCGAACCCGCCGCCGCGCCGCCGACGGCGCCGATGACGGTGCCCGTGCCGCGGTCGTTCTTGGCCAGGTTGCTGCCTAAGACGCCGCCCAGGATCGCGCCAATCAGGGCGCCGCCTTCCTGCTTGCCGCCAGGAGCCGAGCAGCCGATCACCGGCTTCAGGTTCTGGGCGCTCGCCATGTTCGGGGCGGCGGTCGTCGCCAGCATGGCGGCGATCGAGGCGGCCGTCACTGCGGCCAGGGTCTTCTTGGTCTTGGCGGTCATGATCAGGTCTCCTCTGGTTTTGATCAGCCAGTGAGACGACCCTAGAGCGCTCAAGCTGAACGCAACCGGAGCCGGTCGTTATCTTCGGTTCAGCTTGATGAAGGGCGGTTCAGCTACCGCCCTGCGTGCTTCGACGACTCGCCCCGCTCGCGCTATCCGCGCAGCGCCAAGTCCAAGGACGCACCGTCGCGGTCACGATCCGACAGAAGACTCTGGAGACCGAAACTCAGGGGAGACCGAGACCCTTCGCGGAGACACTGGTTACATCTCGCCGCGCCGGCGAAGCGGTCAGCCCGCTCCCGCGCCGCGCCCAACATCCCTGCAAGGCCATCGCCCTACCCGTTGCGCCGCCAGCTCCAGGCTTCGAAATTTCCCCGCCCCTCGCCCCGGCGGTACCCTTGCGACTAAGAGCGGGCCCGCGCGCCCGGCGGCCCGCCGAAAACGACAAACACAGGGGACATGGACTTTGGAGACATTCCCGGCCTCAGCGGGGCTTTGCGATCCGCCCGCCGGTCATGGCCGCCTTCACCCCCGTGGTGCCGGGAAAGCTGATCGGCAGGCCCTTGGCCGTCCGCGCCGCCAGATAGGCGAAGGCCTCCGCTTCGATGGAATCCCCGCGCCACTCCAGATCCTCGGCGGTCTTCACCGGCATGGGCAGGACCTTCTCCAGCGCCTTCATAAGCTCAGGATTGTGCCGCCCGCCGCCACAGACGATCAGCGCCCTGGGCTGCACGGGCGCGTACGCCACGCCCCTGGCCACACCCGCTGCGGTGAACGCCACCAGCGTCGCCGCCGCATCCTCCAGCCGCAGGGCCTTCACCGGCTCCAGCGAGAAATCATAGCGGTCCAGGCTCTTGGGCGGCGCCGCCTCGAAATACGGATGGGCCAGCATCGCCTTCAGCGCCGCCTCATCCACCGCCCCGACGCTGGCGTACTTGCCGCCGGCGTCGAACCGCCCCGCTCCGCGCTCCTGCATCAGCAGGTCGATCATCCCGTTGCCCGGCCCCGTGTCGAAGCCCACCATGGTGCCGTCGGCGTCGATCAGCGTCACATTGGCCACCCCGCCGATGTTCAGGATCGCTACCGGCGGCTCCAGCCCCCCGGCCCTGGCCCGCGCCAGATGATAGATCGGGGCCAGCGGCGCCCCCTCCCCGCCGGCCGCCACGTCGGCGGTGCGGAAATCGAACGCCACCGGAACGCCCGTCAGGTCCGCCAGCGCCTGGGCGTCGCCCAGCTGCACCGTCCGGCCAATCCGCTCTTCATTGGGCCGCTCGTGCAGCACGGTCTGACCGTGCATGCCGATCAGGTCGAACTCGGTCCAGGCCAGGCCGTGTTCCTCAATGAAGCTCGACGCCGCCTCGAAATGCTCCTGCGCCACGGCCGTCGCCGCGGGGGCGAAGCTTTCCGGCTCCGGCGTTCCCCGCTCCCACTTCAGGGCGTCGTGCGTCGCGGCCAGCACCAGTTCGCGCGTCGCGTCGCTCAGCTTGCGCTCGCCCGCCGGCCCGAAGGCGGTGATCGCCTCGCCGTCCGTCTCCAGCACCGCCATATCCACGGCGTCCAGGGACGTGCCCGTCATGAATCCAAGAACCTTCATGCGCCTTGACTGCCACTCTCCGCGAAAGGTAGCTAGCGTCCATGATCGCTCGCCGCGCCCTTTCAGGCCTCTATTACCGCTCGCAGTCCTAGCGAGCGGCTCAGCGATCCTGCCTGCCGCCCAACAGCCGGCGGCATGTCATCACAAAGCCCGTGTTTCCGGCCTTCAAACCAAGCCCGGACTCATGAAATCCACATCCCTCCCCACCCCAGCCGTGCTAAACGCGCGCACCCAGACTGAAGAGAGCAAAGCCATGTCCGCCGACCCCGCGTTCAAGTCCGACTTCCTGCGGACCCTGCAGGCGCGGGGCTACATCCACCAGATCACCCATCCGGAGGAGCTGGACGAGGCGGCGGCCAAGGGGACCATCACCGCCTACATCGGCTTCGACGCCACGGCCCCCTCCCTGCATGTGGGCAGCCTGATCCAGATCATGATGCTGCGCCGCCTTCAGCAGGCCGGCCACAAGCCCATCGTCTTGATGGGCGGCGGCACCACCAAGGTCGGCGACCCCACCGGCAAGGATGAAAGCCGCAAGCTGCTGTCCGACGCCGACATCGCCGCCAACATCGCCGGCATCAAGCAGGTCTTCTCGAAGTTCCTGACCTTCGGCGACGGGCCGAGCGATGCGGTGATGGTCGATAACGACGAGTGGCTGTCCAAGCTCGGCTACATCCAGTTCCTGCGCGATTTCGGCGTCCACTTCACCGTCAACCGCATGCTGGCCTTCGACTCCGTCAAGCTGCGGCTCGAGCGTGAGCAGCCGATGACCTTCCTGGAATTCAACTACATGTTGATGCAGGCCACCGACTTCCTGGAGCTGCAGCGCACCCGCGGCTGCGTGCTGCAGATGGGTGGCTCGGACCAGTGGGGGAACATCCTCAACGGGGTCGAGCTGATCCGCCGCGTGGACCAGAAACCCGCCTTCGGCCTGACCACGCCCCTGCTGACAACCGCCTCGGGCGCCAAGATGGGCAAGACCGCCGCCGGCGCCGTCTGGCTCAACGCCGAACAGCTGAGCCCCTACGACTACTGGCAGTTCTGGCGCAACACCGAGGACGCCGACGTCGGCAAGTTCCTGCGCCTGTTCACCGACCTGCCCCTGGACGAGATCGCCCGGCTGGAGTCGCTAGAAGGCGCCGCCATCAACGACGCCAAGAAGGTCCTGGCCGACGAAGCCACCCGCATGGCCCACGGCGAAGACGCCGCCCGCACGGCTCGCGATGCGGCTCAGAAGCTGTTCGAACAGGGCAGCGTCTCCGCCGACCTGCCGACGTTCGAGATCCCGGCTGCGACCCTGGCCGAGGGCGTTCAGCTCGCGGCCCTGTTCGCCGACACCGGCCTCGCCGGCTCGCGCGGCGAAGCTCGTCGCCTGGCCCAGGGCGGCGGCGTTCGCATGAACGATCAGGCCGTAACCGACGCCAACCAGATGGTGACCCAGGCCGACCTCGTCGACGGCGTCATCAAGCTGGCCGCCGGCAAGAAGAAGATCGTCCTGGTGAAGCCGGTCTAACTTCACTCCGCTCATCCCGGCGAAGGCCGGGAACCAGATCATAGAGCTCCGAGCCCGTCATCTGGACCCCGGCCTACGCCGGGGTGAGCGGTTGAGGGGCTGGAAGATGTGAGAAGCAAATGCCTGACTTGAACATCGGCGACCGCGCCCCCGATTTCGACCTCGAGACCGACACCGGACGCGTCAGCCTGTCTGGGCTGAAGGGCAAGACGGTCGTGCTCTACTTCTATCCCAAGGACGACACCCCTGGCTGCACGACTGAGGCGATCGACTTCTCGGCTCTTCGCGACGATTTCGCCAAGGCCGGCGCCGTCGTGGTCGGCGTGTCCAAGGACACCGCCAAGAAGCACGGGAAATTCCGCGCCAAGCATGACCTCAAAGTCGAGCTGGGCGCCGATCCCGAGGGTGGGATGGTCGAAAGCTACGGTGTCTGGATCGAAAAGACCCTCTATGGCCGTCAGTACATGGGCATCGACCGCGCCACCTTCGTCATCGATGGTGAAGGCGTGATCCGCCACATCTGGCGCAAGGTGAAGGTTTCCGGGCACGCCGCGCAGGTTTTGGAGGCCGTTCGCAATCTCTAGGGAACTGGCGGATCGCCTCCGCATTAGGCATGAGACACCGCGAGAATGCATTCATGCGTCATTAACCATTAATGATGCATCTTTGCCGCGCCTGCGTGTGCTTTTCGCCTCTTGCACCGCTTCTTAAGTTTATGCCCTTATCCCGCCGCTGTGAGTAATTGTGCGGGGTGGGCATGACACGCTTCAGGCGACTGTGGCGATCGCTCCATGAGCTTTTTCCAGAGCGACATCTGTATGTCCGCTCTGGCGGCCAGATGCGCGGCGTCGTTCTGACCCCGGTCAAGCAGATGGTCATCGCCGGCGGCGTCGCCGGCTTCGCCCTGTGGACCGGCGTCTCCACCGTCGCGATGCTGATCAACGCCTCGTCGCTGAACGCCGCCGACCAGCAGGTCATGCGCATCAAGGCGCAGAACGAGCGGATGAACGCCGACCGGCAGGCTCGCCTGAACAGCGCCATCGCCCAGCTTTCCGCTGTCAACGGCTCGGTCGACGACCTCGCCGCTTCCGTCGAGCGCCGTCACGCCGCCCTGGCCATGCTGGTCAGCGACTTCAAGGGCGCCCCCGGCGCCGCCGAGGCGCTGAAGCCCGCCGCCCCGCGACTGGCCGACGCCAATCCGGTCGAACGCATCAACGCCACCCGCATGGACCAGGAGCGCCTGATCCAGTCGGCCGAGACCTACGCAAAGACCCGGGCCGAGCGCCTGCGCGTGGCCTTCCGCCTCGCCGGCCTGAACCCGGAATCCTACGTCAATCGCGGCGGGGCGCTCGGCGGCCCGCTGATCGAGGCTAAGGATCCCCGCGCCCTGGCCGCCGTGCTCGACGTGGAGCCGGACTTCGCCATGCGCATCCAGCGCGCCTCCTCCAATATGTCGGCCATGCGCAGCCTCTCTACGGCCGCCAACCGTCTGCCCCTCGCCCGCCCCGCCTATGCGGTGAAGACCAGCGGCTTTGGCGTGCGCTTCGATCCGTTCACGCGCCGCCCCGCCCTGCATTCCGGCCTGGACTTCGCGGGTGGGATCAACACCCCGATCAGCGCAACGGCGCCAGGCGTCGTCTCCTTCACCGGCGTGCGCTCGGGTTACGGCAACACCATCGAGATCGACCATGGCGGCGGCTTTAAGACCCGCTACGCCCACCTCCAGGCCATCGGCGTGCGTCCAGGCCAGCGGGTCGGCGTCGGCCAGCGGATCGGCGGCATGGGCAACACGGGCCGTTCCACCGGTCCGCATCTGCATTACGAGGTCTGGGTCAACGGCAAGGCGCAGAACCCAGACCGCTTTGTGAGGGCCGGCGATTATGTTCAGCAAGCAAGCAGCTAAGGGCGGCCCGTCCGTCGAGAATCTTCCGACCGTCCATGACGGCGGTCGCCGCAACAGCGGCCCCAAGGTCGCCTCGCTGATCGGCGCCGACATCGCCCTCAAGGGCAACCTGTCCGGTGGCGGCGACCTGCATCTGGACGGCACGATCAAGGGCGACGTGAAGGTCGAACGCCTGACCATCGGCGAGACCGGCCACGTTCAGGGCGCCATCACGGCCGAGACGGTCGACGTGCGGGGCCGCGTCTCCGGCGCGATCACCGCCAAGCAGGTCCGTCTGTTCAGCACCGCCCACGTGGACGGCGACGTCACCCACGAGCAGCTTTCGATGGAGATCGGCGCCTACTTCCAGGGCCGAAGCCTCAAGCTCCAGCGCCCAGCGCCCGCCGCGGCGCCGCAACCGGAAGCCGACGTGGTCGCCCTACCCGCCGCCGAATAAGCAAAAGGCCCGCTTCGCAGCGGGCCTTTCTCAATTCTAGCCTTCCACCGCGTCCCGGGTGGCGCCGACCCGCTGGGCCAGCGCCGCGCCCATGAACTGGTCCAGGTCCCCGTCCAGGACCCCTTGCGTGTCCGAGGTCTCGACCTCCGTCCGCAGGTCTTTGACCATCTGGTACGGCTGCAGGACGTAAGAGCGGATCTGGTGACCCCACCCAATGTCCGTCTTCTGGTCTTCCAGCGCCTGCTGAGCCGCTTCGCGCTTCTGCAGCTCCAGCTCGTACAGGCGAGCGCGCAGCATCTTCCAGGCCTCCTCGCGGTTCTGGTGCTGCGAACGGCCGGCCTGACAGGCCACGGCCACGCCGGTCGGGATGTGCGTCAGGCGCACGGCCGAGTCCGTCTTGTTGATGTGCTGACCGCCGGCGCC
Organism: uncultured Caulobacter sp.; assembly: GCA_913776195.1. Taxonomy (GTDB): domain Bacteria; phylum Pseudomonadota; class Alphaproteobacteria; order Caulobacterales; family Caulobacteraceae; genus Caulobacter. The sequence goes on along the minus strand of CAJYMH010000019.1, from coordinate 25,880 downwards.
GCTGGCGCGATAGGTGTCGGTCCGCACGTCGGCCGGGTTGATCTCGATCTCGATGGTGTCGTCCACCACAGGATAGACCCAGGCCGAGGCGAAGCTGGTGTGGCGCTTGGCGGCGGCGTCGTACGGGCTGATGCGGACCAGACGGTGCACGCCCGCCTCGGTCTTCAGCCAGCCATAAGCGTTCGGCCCCTTCACCTGCAGAGTGGCCGACTTGATGCCCGCCTGTTCGCCGCTGGTCTCTTCGATCAGATCGACGGTGTAGCCATGGGCGTTCGCCCAGCGCGAATACATGCGCAGCAGCATGCCGGCCCAGTCGTTGGACTCCGTCCCGCCGGCCCCCGAGTTGATTTCGAGATAGCAGTCATTGCCGTCAGCCTCGCCCGACAGCAGCGCCTCCAGTTCGGCGCGAGCGGCGCGCTCCTTCAAGGCGCGAAGCTGCGCGCGGGCGTCTTCCAGAGAGCCTTCATCGCTCTCCATGTCGGCCAGCTCCGCGTACTCCAGCGCGTCCTTCAGCTCGCGCTCAAGACTCTGCACGGCCTCGACCCGAGCGGCCAGGGCGGCGCGCTCACGGCTCACCGCCTGGGCTTCTGACGGGCGGTCCCACAGGGTCGGGTCCTCGACCCGGGCGTTCAGCTCATCGAGCTTGCGAAGCGCAGGCTCCCAGTCGAGACGCCGGCGCAGCAGCCCGATCGACTGCTCGATGTCGGCCGCGGCGGCCTGGACATCCGGTCTCATGTGACACTCCTAGAATTCGAGCGGCGCAGATAGCGTGCGCGGCTCGTCAATACAATCCGGTCAGGTCGGGGTCGCGCTTGGGCGGGGCCTGTCCGGGGGCTGCGGGCGCGATTTGACCATAGGGGATCGGGCCGGTCGGGATCAGCGGCGTGGTGACTAGCTTGGGTTCGGTGCCAGGGCGGAACGCCTCACGCATGCCGCGGACATAGCCGAACTTGGCGTTCTTCGGCTCTTTGAACGGGGTCGGGGGCACGCCCTTCATCGCTTCCGTCATGAAGTCGATAAAGATCGGCACGCTGGCCACGCCGCCGGTCTCGCTGGAGCCCAAGGACCGGTTGTCGTCGAAGCCGATGAAGACGCTGACTACGATCTGCGGCGTGTAGCCTACGAACCAGGCGCTGCGGTACTCGTTGGTGGTGCCGGTCTTGCCCGCCACCGGACGGCCCAGGACACGGGCCTGGGTCGCGGTGCCGCGCTGGACCACGCCTTCAAGCATGGAGGTGATCTGATAGGCCGTTATCGGGTCCATCACCTGCTGGCCTGTGACCGGCAGGCGCGGGCTTTCCTCACCATTGAAGCCGGCGTCGCATTTGGGGCACTCGCGCTTGTCGGCCCGAAGCAGGGTCTTGCCCTCGCGGTCCTGGACCAGCTCGATCAGGTGCGGGTCAACCTTGCGGCCACCGTTGACGAACGGCGCATAGGCGGCGGTCAGGCGGAACGGGGTCGTCTCCCCCGCCCCCAGGGCCATGGCCAGCACAGGCATCATCTTGTCTGATACGCCGGTGCGCACCGCCATGTCGGAAATCTTGCGCATGCCCACGCCCTGCGCCAGGCGCACGGTCATGGTGTTGCGCGACAGCTCCAGACCCCGGCGCAGGGGCAGCGAGCCGTAGTACTCGTGATTGTAGTTCTCGGGTGACCAGACCTCGCCCTCCTTGGCGCCGACGAGGCTGATCTGGGCGTCAGCCACGGTGCTGGCGGGCGTGTAGCCGTTCTCCAGGGCGGTGGCGTAGACGAACGGCTTGAACGCCGAGCCCGGCTGGCGCTGCGCCTGGGTCGCGCGGTTGAATTTCGACAGAGAAAAGGAATAGCCGCCCACCATAGCCAACACCCGGCCGGTGTGGGGCTCCATCGCCACCAGCGCGCCGTTGACCAGCGGCACCTGCTTCAGGCGGTAACCGCCGCCCTGCGCGGGCTCCACGAACACCAGATCGCCCGCCGTCAGCCCCTTGCCCGCCCGGGCCCAGCTCACATCCTCGGACGCCAGCAGGCCGGGCGCCCCATCCTTCACGGGACGCACACGCACGGAGCCGCCAGACACGCTGTCCACCAGCGCCGCCTGCCAGGCGCGACGCTCGGACGGCGGGCTCTTTTTCAGGGCCGCCTTCTCCCACCCCTCGGCCACCTCGACCTGGCCCCACGCCCCGCGCCAGCCATGGCGGCGGTCGTAGCGCTCCAGCCCCTCCATCAGGGCTTCACGGGCGGCGGTCTGCAGGCGCGGATCCAAGGTGGTCCGCATGTAGTAGCCGCCCTCGTTCAGGCGCGGCCCCAGGGTGGCGAGGGCGCGGCGGCGCACCTCCTCCACGAAATAGTCGGCGTCGCGATACTGGGCTCGAGTCGGCGCAGGCTGGACCTTCAGGTCTTCCTTCATCGCCGCCTGCGCCTGGGCGCGGGTGATCCAGCCGGCCTCGGCCATCTGGCCGAGCACCCAATTGCGGCGCTGGATGGCGCGGGCCTTGTTGCGGATCGGGTGATAGTTGTCCGGCCCCTTGGGCACGGCGGCCAGATAGGCGGCCTCGGCGATAGTCAGGTCGTTGATCGCCTTGCCAAAGTAATTGTAGGCGGCCACGGCGACGCCGTAGGACCGGTAGCCGAGCCAGATCTCGTTCAGATACAGCTCGAGGATCTGCTGCTTGGTCAGGCTGTTCTCAAGCCGCTGGGCGAGGATCGCCTCTTTCAGCTTGCGGCCGACGGTGCGGTCGGACGTCAGCAAGACGTTCTTGGCCACCTGCTGTGTGATCGTCGAGCCGCCCTCAAGGCGCCGGCCGGCCATGGCGTTGCCGACGTTCTTGATCATCGCCCGCGACAGGCCGCCCACGTCCACGCCGTTATGCTCGAAGAAATTGCGATCTTCGGCCGCCAGGAAGGCATAGATCAGGTGCGGCGGAATCTGGTCGTACTGCACGAAAATACGACGCTCGCGCGAGAACTCGCCGATCAGGGTGCCGTCCCAGGCATAGACGCGCGTGGCGGTCGGCGGACGATAGTCCTGCAGATCGCCGGCGTCAGGCATGTCATGAAAAAGCCAGGCGGCGTACACAGCCAGAGCGAAGCCCGCCAAGGCGATGACGCTGAGCGCCGTCACTCCGGCGATCGCGGCCCACTTCTGCAGCGGTTTCAAGCTAGACTGACCTCCGCGGAAAACCATCCCGCAGACCGTCCTCTATCGTGCTCCGCGCAGGGCGCCAACGGGCGTGTGGCCGCATCGGCGATGGAACGTGGTTTACCGGGCGGCGAGCCGCGTCTGCTGAGCAAAATAGGCATCGATGGCGTCGCCGATCGCGTCCGCCACGCGGGCCCGGGCGCCCGCATCCGCCAGACGCGCCTCATCATCCGGATTGGTCATGAAGCCCATCTCGAACAGCACAGCCGGCACGTCTGGAGCCAGCAAAACTACGAAACCGGCGTCCCGATGGCTGCGGCGCAGCAGCGGCACGTCCGCCCCGCCCACCTTCTCCAGCAGGGTTTCGGCGAACATGGCCGAGCGGTTCTTGGTGGTGCGCTGAGTCAGGTCGAGCAGGATCTGGCTGACGGCCTTGTCGCCGCCCGACAGGCTGGCGTTCATGAACCAGTCGTTTTTGTTGGCGACCTCGGCCACTCGCCCCTGCCCCTTTTCGGACAGGGTATAGACGCTGGCGCCCTGCGTCGTCGGGTTCGGCCCTGCGTCGGCGTGTAGCGAGATGAACAGGTCGGCGTCGGCGCGGCGGGCGATCTGCACCCGGCCTTCGCGCGGAACATAGACGTCGGTGTCCCGCGTCAGCAGCACCTTGTACTTGCCGCTGCGCTCCAATCGCGCCTTCAGCGCCTGAGCGGCGGCGAGCACCAGCTCCTTTTCCTTATAGTGCGCGCCGGAAGTACCGGGATCGTTGCCCCCATGGCCGGCGTCGATCACCACCACCTTCTTCAAGCGGAGCGGCGGAGCTGCGGCCGAGATCGGCGTCGCCGTCAGGACCGCCTTGGCCTCCGCCGGCTTCGGCGTGGCCGGCGCGCCCTTGGCCCGCAGATCGATAACATAGCGATAGTTGGCGGCGCCGTCTGACGGCGGCAGCAGGAAGCGGCGGCGAACCTCGGCGTCCTGGCGCAAATCCAGGCTCAGACGCGCGCCGCCGGCGGCCTCTTCGACCATCCAGGCCTTCACCAGGCCATAGCCGGCGCCCTGCAGGTCGCCCGTGACGGTCGTGCGCGGCATGGCCAGGACCACGCGGCGGTCCAGCGAACCATCGGCCAGCAACTTTGCGCTGGTCTCCTTGTCGAGCTCCAGCACCACGCGGGTTTCGAAACGGTCGCCGCCGAATCGCACCTTGGTCAGACCGGCGGATTCAGGGCCCTGGGCGAACGCGACCGCGGCCGCGCCAGCGGCGAGCGCCGCCGACAGCGCCAGCGCCGTCCACTTGATCCCAGATCCCTTAACCCTCGCGCCCATCAACCAGAGCCCCAAAAACACACCGCCATGGCGCAGATGCTGACATTTGGCCAGATCATGGTGAGCAAGTGGTTAAGACGCCGCACGCATCGCGGCGCTTCCCTTTTGTGGTCCGATGCTGCAAAAGTACGCGCGCGTTCGCTGCGTCTTTGTTGACGCGCGCTATCGCACCCCGGCCCGCGTCGGGTCAGAGCCGTCACTATCGGCATCGACGCGTCATCCGATCCGCGCCTCATGGGCGCGTCAGGGAATTGAACCCATGGGCTGCGTCGCACACGCCCGCATTCGGCTTAACGCCGCTCGCACGATCCGCTTCGGCGGCGCGAGCAGCGCTGTCGCGCGCGCCCTCATCACAAGCCGGCGCCCGGGCTGCATGCCTGCCGCGCGCCGTGGAGATCGCCTTAATGTCGAAGAAAATGTTGATCGACGCCGCCCACGCCGAAGAGACGCGTGTGGTGGTCGTGGATGGAACTCGCGTCGAAGAGTTTGATTTCGAAAGCCAGACCCGCAAACAGCTTCGCGGGAACATCTATCTAGCCAAGGTCACCCGCGTGGAGCCCAGCCTCCAGGCGGCGTTCGTCGAATACGGCGGCAACCGTCACGGCTTCCTGGCCTTCAACGAAATCCACCCGGATTACTATCAAATCCCCGTCGCCGACCGCGAAGCGCTGATGCGCGAGGTCGCTGAGGAGGATGACGACCATCATCATTCGGCCGCGCCGCAGCTGGACGAGGATGGCGAACCCATCGTGCGCAGCGTCTCCGACCATGACGACGACGACATGGAAGAAGAGGTCGAGCGTCGCCGCCGGCGCCTGATGAAGCGCTACAAGATCCAAGAAGTGATCCGCCGCCGGCAGATCATGCTGGTCCAAGTCGTCAAGGAAGAGCGTGGCAACAAGGGCGCGGCCCTGACCACCTATCTGTCCCTGGCCGGCCGTTACGGCGTCCTGATGCCTAACACCGCCCGTGGCGGCGGCATCAGCCGCAAGATCACCACCGCCACCGACCGCAAGCGCCTGAAGACCGTCGTCCAGAGCCTGGACGTGCCGCAGGGCATGGGCCTGATCGTCCGCACCGCAGGCGCCAAGCGCACCAAGCTCGAGATCAAGCGCGACTACGAGTATCTGATGCGTCTGTGGGAGAATATCCGCGAGACGACCATGAGCTCGGTCGCTCCGGCGCTGATCTACGAGGAGGAAGACCTCGTCAAACGCGCCATCCGCGACCTCTACGACAAGGATCTCGACGGAATCTGGGTCGAGGGCGAGGCCGGCTTCCGCGAAGCCCGCGATTTCATGCGCATGCTGATGCCGTCGCAGGCCAAGAAGATCCAACAGTGGCGCGAACCGACCCCGCTCTATGTGGCGCACAAGGTCGAGGACCACCTGTCCCAGATCTATTCGCCGGTCGTCCCCCTGCGTTCGGGCGGCTACCTGGTGATCAACCAGACCGAGGCCCTGGTGGCCGTGGACGTCAACTCGGGCCGCTCCACCCGTGAGCGCAACATCGAGGCGACGGCCCTGAAGACTAACCTGGAGGCGGCCGAGGAAGCCGCCCGCCAGATGCGCTTGCGCGACCTCGCCGGCCTCGTCGTGATCGACTTCATCGACATGGACGAGGGCAAGAACAATCGCGCCGTCGAAAAGAAGCTGAAGGACTGCCTGAAGGACGACCGCGCGCGGGTCCAGATGGGCAAGATCAGCTCGTTCGGTCTGATGGAGATCAGCCGTCAGCGTCGCCGTTCGGGCGTCCTGGAAGCCACCACGCACGTCTGCGAGCATTGCGAAGGCGCGGGCCGCGTCCGCACGGTCGAGTCCTCCGCCCTGACCGCCCTGCGCGGCATCGAGCTTGAAGCCCTGCGCGGCGGCGGCGAACTGATCCTGAAGGTCAACCGCACGGTCGGCCTCTACATCCTCAACGAGAAGCGCGCCTATCTGGCCAGCCTGCACCAGCGCCACGGGCTGTTCGTGGTCGTGGTGATCGACGAGCTGATGCATTCGGGCGACTTCGATATCCAGCGTAACGGCGAAGCCGCCGCGCGTCCGATCCCGAACTACGGCCTGCCCGCGCCCTCCGCCGTCGAACCCGAGGATGACTTCGTCGTCGAGGAGGACGAGGAAGAGGACGACGAAGAGATCATCGACGAGGACGAGGACGACGGCGGCGACGAAGCCCCCGCCGCCCGCGCGCCGCGTGAAGAATCTGAAGGCCGGGGCGGCCGTGACGGTCGCGGCCGCCGCCGCCGCCGTCGTGGCGGGCGCCGCGATGAAGAGCGCGGCGAACAGGAAGCCCGTTCCGCCTCGGATGACGAGGAAGGCGAAAACGACGTCTACGACAGCGAAGCCGATGGCGACGACGAGGACGGCCCGCGCCGCCGCCGCCGTCGCGGTCGTCGCGGCGGTCGCCGCATGCGCGACGACTCCCGTCCGGCCGACACCTTCACCTGGACCCGCCCGCGCGTGCCGTTCGGCGATGATCCCTTCGTGTGGCACAACGTGGCCGACCTGGACGGCTCGCAGCCGCGCCCGGCCAACGACGCCCCGCTGCGTCCGGCCCGCGAACCGCAGGCTGCTGTAGTCGCCGAGGCCACGCCGGTCGAAGCCAGCGCCGCTCCCGCCGAAGAAAAGCCCGCCAAGCCCGCCCGCCGTGGTCGCGGTCGTCGCGGCGCCGCGGCGGCTGAAACCGTCGAGGCTCCGGTTGAGACCGTCGCCGAGGTCGAGGCCGCCCCAGCGGCCGTCGCCGCGCCCGCCGAGGACGTGGATGTGTGGGTCGAGTTGCCGGCCAAGGACGAAGCGCCGAAAAAGCCGCGCCGCACCCGCTCGCGCAAGAAGGCCGAACCGGAAGCTGAAGCCGCTGAAGCCGAAGTCGAGGCAGCCACGGCCCCGGAACCGGTCGTTGCGGCCTCACCGAAGCCAGCGAAGGCCACGGCCGCAAAGACTCCGGTCGTCGAAGCGCCGGCTGAACCGGAACCTGAAGCCGCTCCCGCCGAGCCCGATCCGAACGAGATTTCGGGCGCGCCGACGGCGAAGCGTCGCGGATGGTGGCGCCGCTAGGCCAGCGTGCTTAACTTGGTGGCGGGCGCGCGGGGGCGCGGTCTGGAGTATCTTGGATGACGTCGCTTGCGCGGCCCGCCCGTCGCCTTCTCAGTATCGCGCTCGCCGCCGTGGTCGCGGCCGGATCCATCCTTCCGGCCGCCGCCAGCGCCCAGCAGGGCGTGTCCCTGATCCGCGACACGGAAATCGAGGAGATCCTGCTGGAGGATTCCAAGCCGCTGTTCGCCGCGGCGGGTATGGACCCCAACAGCGTCGAGATCCTGCTGGTGGGCGGCAAGGACCTGCAGGCCTTCGCCGGGCCAGGCGTTATGGGCGTCTATACCGGCCTGATCCTGCAGTCTGAGAACCCCAACCAGCTGCGCGGCGTCATCGCCCACGAAATCGGCCACCTTCAGGGCGGGCACTCCTTCCGTCGCGGCGAAATGCAGCGCGCGGGCCTCAAGCCCATGCTGCTGACCATGGGCCTGGGCGTTCTGGCCGCCCTGGCCGGCGCCCCCGACGCGGGCGCCATCCTGGCCGGCAACGCCAGCTATTTCGGCACGCTTGGCGCCTTGGGCTACAGCCGCGAGCAGGAAAGCCGCGCCGACCAGGCCGGCGCCACTCTGCTGGAGAAGACCGGCCAGTCCGGCCGCGGCCTCGTCGAGTTCTTCGACAACTTCCGTTACCAGGAGGTCTTCGACGAAAGCCGCCGCTTCGCCTATTTCCGAAGCCACCCCCTGTCGTCCGACCGGATCGAGGCCCTGCGCGGCCGCGTGGAGAAGCTGTCCCACTACGACGCCGTGGACAGTCCTGACGACGTGGCCAAGCACGAGATCATGAAGGCCAAGCTGGACGGGTTCATCAACCCGCAGCTGTCGCTGATCCGTTACAAAGAGACCGACGCCTCCTACCCGGCCCGCTACGCCCGCGCGATCGCCTACTACCAGATGAAGGAGCCCGACCGGGCCATCCGCCTGGTGGACGCCCTGCTGACCGAACAGCCGAACAACCCCTATCTGTGGGAGCTGAAGGGCCAGATTCTGTTCGAGTTCGCCCGCACCGCCGAGGCCGAGGAGCCTCAGCGCCGCTCCGTGGCCCTGAAACCGGACGCGCCGCTGCTGCGCACCAATCTCGGCCAGACCCTGATCAACATGCCAGACTCCAAGAAGGTCGATGAAGGCATCGCGGAGCTGAAACGCTCCCTGGTCGAGGATCCGGGCAACTCCACCGCCTGGCGCCTGCTGGGCCAAGCCTACGACACCCAGAAGGAGCCGGGCAAAGCGCGCCTTGCCACCGCTGAGTACTACTTCTCGCTGGGGGCTTTGCAGGAGGCTCGCGTCTTTGCCATGCGCGCCCGTGAGAACCTGACCAAGGACACCATCGACTGGCGCCGCGCCACCGACATCGTCCTGGCGTCCAAGCCGTCTGACGATGACCTCAAGCGCATCGCCCGCGAGGGCTAGGCTTGGCCCCCTCCGCCGTCTAGACCGGACGCGTCACTAGGAGAATCCGCCTTGCGCCGCACCGTGTTCGCCGCCGTCCTGACCTCCACCCTGGCCCTGAGCGTCGCCGCTTGCGGCGAGCCCAAGGCTGACAAGGCTTTCGGCGAAAAGGTCCGCGCCTACCTGCTGGAGCATCCCGAAATCCTCATCGAGATGAGCCAGAAGCTGGAGCAAAACCAGCAGGCCGCCGCAAACGAGAAGGTGAAGGGCGCCCTCGCCCAGCATCGCCAAGCGCTAGAGCGTGATCCGCGTGACTTCGTCGCCAATCCCGACGGCAAGGTCACCGTGGTCGAGTTCTTCGATTACCGCTGCAGCTTCTGCAAGCTCGCGACCCCGGCCGTGGTCCAGCTGATCAAGGAAAATCCAGACGTCCGTTTCGTCTTCAAGGAATTCGTGATCTTCGGCGCCGCATCGGAAACCGCCGCCCGCGGCGCCCTCGCCGCTAAGGCTCAGGGCAAGTACCTGGACGCCCACGGCCGCTTCATGGCCGAGAAATCCCTGGACGCCGCCGGCGTTGATCGCCTGCTGAAGGAAGCCGGCGTCGATGTGGCCAAGGCCAAGCTGGACGGCCAGAACGCCGCCGTTACCCAGCAACTCAAGGATGTTCATGACCTGGCCGTCGCGCTAGGCGTCGACGGAACGCCCGCCTTCTTCGTCGGCGACACCGTCGTGCGCGGCGCGGACATCGAGGGCCTCAAGAAGGCCATCGCCGAGGCCAAGCAGAAGGCCGGCTGACCTGTCGGAAGTTTAAGCTGCGGGATCGTGGGCGGCGGTGTATTCGCCGACCCACGTTCAGTAGGGAACCCCGCATGTTCAAGACCATCCTGGCCGCCGCCATGGCCGCGCCGACGTTCGCCCTCGCCGCTCCGCCCGCCCAGGTGGCGCCGGAGACCGTCAAGGCGATCGAGGCCGTGGCCTACGATTATGTGGATGGTCAGTTGGAAGGCGACCCGGCCCGCGTCGCCCGCGCCCTGCACCCGGACCTCGCCAAACGCATGGTCAAGACCGCCGACCGCGACGAGACCTTGCCCCTGCGCCGGATGAGCAAGGACGAACTGGTCTCCCTCACCGCCGACGGAGCACTGAAGACTCCCAAGGAGAAGTGGGACCGTCAGGTGCGTGTGGTCGAGGTCGACGCCAACATCGCCATGGCCCGCGTCGAGACCCCGTGGTTCATCGACTATTTCCACCTCGGCCGCTTCGGCGACCGCTGGGTCATCGTCAACGCCTTGTGGCACATGAAGCCGCGCCAGGCGGCCGCGAACTAGATCAGGCCAGACAGCGGCGAGGACGGATCGGCGTACATGCGCTTGGCCATCCGTCCCGCCAGATAGGCGTCGCGGCCTGCGATCACCGCGTGCTTCATGGCGCCCGCCATGCGGATCGGGTCCTTGGCCTCGGCGATGGCGGTGTTCATCAGCACCGCGTCGCAGCCCAGCTCCATGGCGATCACCGCGTCCGACGCCGTGCCGACGCCCGCATCCACCAGGACCGGCACGGTGCTCTGCTCGATGATCAATCCCAGGTTCAGGACGTTCTGGATGCCGCGGCCGGAGCCGATCGGCGCCGCCGCCGGCATGATCGCCGCCGCGCCCGCGTCTTCCAGCTTCTTGGCGTAGACCGGGTCATCCGAGCAGTAGACCATCACCTGGAAGCCGTCGGAGATCAGCAGCTTCAGCGCCCGCAGGGTCTCCTCCATGTCGGGCAGCAGGTGCGGCGTGTTCGACAGCACCTCCAGCTTCACCAGATCCCAGCCGCCGGCCTCTCGCGCCAGGCGCAAGGTCCTCACCGCGTCCTCGCCCGTGAAGCAGCCGGCGGTGTTGGGCAGGTAGGTGAATTCGTCCGGCTTCACATAATCGACCAACATCGGCTGGTTCGGATCGGTCAGGTTCACCCGGCGCACGGCGACGGTGACGATCTCCGCCCCAGCCGCGCGCGCGGCTGCGGCGTTGGTGGCGTAGTCCTTGTACTTCCCCGTTCCCACGATCAGGCGCGAATTGAAGGTGCGACCGGCGACGGTCCAGGTATCGGCTTGGGCGGCGGGGGCGTGAGCGTTCATGACCCGGTTTCTACTCCCCCCGACGAGCAGGACAACCGCCCAGATCAAAGGAATCCAGCAATCTGTCCGCAACGACTCGACGCCGGGCGGAATATGGGCTCGCCTGCGTCTTGATAGAAAAGACCTCGGGGGAAACAAACATGCGCTTCATCACAGCGACGGCCATGGCGGCTGTCCTCGCCGCCATCGCGGGTCAGGCCTGCGCCGAGGTCTCTAGCGCGGTCCATCGTGAGAGCGCCAGCGTCGCCGGCCTTTCCCAACCGGCGGAGCTGATCGTCGACCGCTGGGGCATCCCCCACATCTACGCCCGCAACACCCGAGACGCCTTCTTCCTGCAAGGTTGGAACGCCGCCCGCGACCGGCTCTGGCAAATCGACCTGTGGCGCAAGCGCGGTCTGGGCCGCCTCTCCGCCAGCTTCGGCCCGTCCTATGTCGAGCAGGACCGCGCCGCGCGCCTGTTCCTCTATCGCGGCGATATGGCAGACGAATGGGCCGCCTACGGCCCCGACGCCAGGACGGCGGTCGAAGCCTTCGCCGCCGGGATAAACGCCTATGTGGCCGAGGTCCGGGCCGGGACGAAGCCCCTGCCCCTTGAGTTCGGCCTCACCGCCAGCCAGCCGGAGGCCTGGTCCGCCGAGGACGTCCTGCGCATCCGCAGCCACGCGCTGGTCTCCAACGCGGTGCAGGAGCTGGCCCGCGCCCGCACCCTGTGCGCCGGCGGCGACAAGGCCGAGCGTCTGCGTCGTCGCCTGGAGCCCGCCCACGAATTGATCCGCCCCGAAGGCCTCGATCCCTGTGACGTTCCGGCTGACGTGCTGAAGGATTACCTTCTAGGGACCGCCACGGTCAGCTTCGATCCCATGAAGACCAAGGTCGCCGCCGCGCCGCTAGACTTCGCCGAGACAGCCGACCGCATCACTGCAGAGGGCTCCAACAATTGGGTGATCGCCGGCTCCCGCACCGCCAGCGGCCGCCCAATCCTGGCCAACGACCCCCACCGCGCGGTCGGGGCCCCCTCCCTGCGCTACATCGCTCATGTGGAGGCGCCGGGCCTGTCGATCATCGGCTCGGGCGAACCGTCCGCACCCGGCGTGTCCTTCGGCCACAACGGGAAGGCCGCCTTCGGTCTGACCATCTTCGCCATCGATCAGGAAGACCTCTACGCCTACCAGATCGACGGCGACCGCTATCGCTACAAGGACGGCTGGGAGCCGATGAAGGTGGTCCGCGAGACCATCGACGTTAAGGGCCAAGCCCCGCGCGAGGTCGAGCTGCGCTTCACCCGCCACGGCCCCCTGCTCCACGCCGACGCCGCCAGGAACCGCGCCTTCGCCCTGCGCACCGTTTGGAACGAGCCCGGCATGTCAGGCTATTTCGCCTCCTCCTGGCTGTGGGGCGCCAAGAGCTGGAGCGATTTCGAGAAGGCCAGTCACCGTTGGGGCGCGCCGTCCCTGAACCTGATCTACGCCGACACCGGCGGCACGACCGGGTGGGCCGCCTCGGGCCTCACCCCGGTCCGCAAGAACTGGGACGGCCTGCTTCCCGTGCCCGGCGACGGCCGCTACGAATGGGACGGCTTCCAGCTCGCGGGCGCGCTGCCCTGGGTCAAGGACCCCAAGGCCGGGTTCTTCGCCACCGCCAACGAGATGAACATCCCGGCGGATTATCCGAATGAGGAGCGTCGCCTGGCCTTCGAATACGGCGACCGCTCGCGCATCGACCGCATCACGGAGGTGCTGTCCGCCAAGCCGAAGAGCACATTGGCCGACTCCATGGCGCTGCAGGGCGACAGCATCAGCGTCAATTCCCGCCGCCTGACCGCCCTCTTGGCCGGTCTCTCGTCGCCCGATCCCCGGGTACAGCGGGCCATCGACCTCATGCGGGGCTGGAACGCCGACATGGCCGTCGACAGCGTCCCCGCCGCCATCGCCGAGGTCTGGGCGGTCAAGCACATGGCTCCGACCCTGATCGAAGCCTTGGCTCCCCAGGCTCGCCTCGCCATGGGCATCCCCACGCAACACGCCATCCTCTCCACCCTGGAGGAGATGTCCGCCGCCGAGCGCGCGCAGATCCTGCTGAAAAGCCTGCCGCCCGCCCTGGATGAGCTGACCACGCGCCTGGGTCCGGACATGAATGCGTGGCGCTGGGGCCGCCTGCATCAGGCCCGCTTCGAGCCCGCCGCCGCCGTCCTGGCCGACAAGCAGACCGCCGAACAGATGAGCGTCGGTCCGCTGCAGGTGCCAGGCTCCGGCTCGACCCCGCACGCCGCCGGCTATCGCTTCAGTGATTTTCGCCTGACAGCCGGGGCCACGGTGCGGTTGGTGATCGACGTGGGCGGCTGGGACAATTCCATGGCGATCAACTCACCGGGTCAGTCAGGCGATCCGTTCAACCCCCACTATCGAGACCTGTTTCCGCTTTGGGCCGCCGGTGACTATGTCCCCCTGCGCTACACCCGCGCGGCCGTCGAGCGAGATGCGGAGACGTTGATCACGCTGACTCCTAGCAAATAGCGGCAATCGGCGAACACAGTTGTATTAGCACTTTCAAACCACCTTTGATTGTGCATCCTTGTTGTGAAGGTTGATCGCGGGGCTGGTTTTGCAACACGGATCAAGAGCACTCGTGCGTCAGGCGCGCACGCTCGTCGTCATGCTCGGGCTGCTGGCGACGGCGGGCTGCACCTCGTTGAGAGGGTCAGCTGAACCCGTCATTCCGGTCAGGGACCGCGTCAACTACGTCGCCACCTACCCGGAAGACACGGTCTACAAGACCTTCTTCGCCCTCAAGGACAACTGCTCCAGCGGCGAGCGGCCTCCCGTCTGTCGCGACGGGCTAACCCGCGTCCAGTATCGGAACATGATCACCGCGCTCTACATGAGCTCCGCCGACGCCCGCTATGAGGAATTCCGCACACGCCTCTCCCAGGAAGCCAAGGGTACGGCCTTCGGCGGCAACATCGCTATTCTGCTGATGAACGGCATCTCGGTGGTCTCGGGCAACGAGGCCCGCAGAGCCCTGGCCGCCGGCTCGGCGGTCGTCGCCGGCGGACAGGCCTCAGTCAGCAAGGACCTGTTCATCGATAAGGCGCTCAGCGCGGTTCTGGCCTCCATGGACGGCGCACGGGCCGAGGCCAAGACTCGCATCGTCGAAAAGCTGCGCCTCAGCGCCGAGCAGTACTCCTTGCCTGAAGCTATCGCTGACGTTCGACGGGTTGAAGAACAAGCTCGCCTGGATCAGGCCATTCAGAAGCTCACCAGCACCGCCGTAGCGGACGCTGAGGAGAAGCAGAAGAAACTCGATGTGGCGTACATGGTCGAACTTCAGGGACCGCTCGCGACGCGAAAGGGCGCGCTGCTGCGGGACATCGGAGCCCTGGACGCCGCCAAGATCGACGAGGTGATCAAGGCGCTGGATGACCCCCAGCTCGACGCCTCCATCACGGCCCTGGGCGCTTCGCCGGACAAGGACGCCAAGGTTGGACGCATCCGCGTCTGGGTTCATCAGAACATTCTGGCTGAAGCCAAGTTTGATGAAACCGTGGCCAAGCTCGCCCCCCTCACTGGAAAGGAAAGCTACTAATGGCCGACACCCATATTGTCGGGGCGAAAAAGACCTACAGCTTGCCCGAACTGAACCAGTGGATCAGCGAGCAGGAAATGCAGCTTGGTCCTATCGTAAACATCGCTGACGGTGACGACTGCACGGCTGGCGAGTTCAATATCCTCGGGGCTCTACCCACTTCCAAGTTCGCCAGAGTGGCGCTTAAGGTCGGCGCCGCCTGTGTCCTCGACGACGACCTGGAGCTCATCACCGAGGGCCAGGCCTATCTGTCCGGCGTTCTGATGGACGTCTGCCTAGCCCGGCCCAAGTAGCGGCGCTCAGTCCTCTTCCCCGTCCTCATCGCCAATGGCGGCGGTGACCAGCTCGCGCCAGACTGGGTCGCTGTCGTCAACCAAATCCACATCCTCCAACAGCGCCACCGCGCCGCCGCCGTCCGGCATGACTAGGCCGAGAACCTCCATTGTCTCGCCGTCCTCGGTCTCGTGCGCCTCGGCCTGGACGGCCACCGCCGCCTCCTCGCCGTCCTCGCCCCACCAGATCACCGGCTGAGGCAGGTCCATGTCGATCGGACGGCCGTTCTCGGTGTCGTCCAGGGCGAAGATGGCGCGCTTGGCCTGCACGTCCTCAAGCGTCGCCACCGCACCGGCGAAGGTCTTCAGGCGCGTCCAGTCCTCGACGTCATAGCCGCCCTCCTCGAACAGGGGCTCTTCGGCGTCGTCGATCATGGTCATGCTCCGCGGTACTCCGGCGACGACCTAAACTTCTGGCGGTCGACGTCCAGAGAAATCTCGCGCCGCCGGCCCTCTCAGCCGCCCCCGATGAAGTGAACGATCTCGATCCGATCGCCGTCCATCAGGGGCGTATCGGCGTAGACTGACCGGGGAACGATTTCCAGATTGCGCTCCACGGCCACCTTGCGGACGTCGAGACCCAGCGAAACCACGAGGGACGCTACGTCGCCCACGCCCTCCACCGCACGCTGTTCGCCATTGATCATCAACTGCATGGTTCGCCTCGTTTGAGCCGCAAAGCTTGTGACCCCGTCTTTCGGGGGATACAAGACGGCGGAATCGACCGCGGGGCCGAATGTCCAAACCGATCTATGTGCTGAGCGGGCCCAATCTCAACCTGCTGGGCCAGCGCGAGCCGGAGATTTATGGGAAAGACACCCTGGACGACGTGCGCGCGCGCTGCGAAGCCGCCGCCGGCGCCAAGGGGCTGAGCGTCGTTTTCCGTCAAACCAACCATGAAGGCCAACTGATCGACTGGGTCCAGGAAGCCCGCACGGAGGGCAGCGCCCTGGTGCTGAACCCAGCCGGTTATGGTCACACTTCCGTGGCCCTCCTCGACGCGCTCAAGACTTTGGCTATACCCATCGTCGAGTGCCATCTTTCCAATCCGGCGGCGCGAGAGGATTTTCGCCGTCACACCTACGTTTCGCTCGCGGCGACAGGAGTCGTTTCCGGCTTCGGCGCGGCGAGTTATGAACTGGCTATAGCGGCCGCGGCCGGCCTCGTCGGCGCCGCCTGATCCGCACGGCCAACAGAACAAGGTCTAATTCCAAAATGTCCACGCCCAAGGCCCCAGCGGATTCCATCGACGCGCGTCTGGTGCGCAAACTGGCCGATATCCTGTCCGACACCGGCCTGACCGAGATCGAGGTCGAGCAAGGCGAACTGCGCATCCGCGTCGCCCGCGAGATCACGACCGTCGCCGCCGCACCCGTCACTTACGCCGCCGCCCCTGCCCCGGTCGCCGCCCCCGCCACGGCGGCTGCTCCGCCGCCCGCCGCCGCTCCCGCCGCTGAAGCCGCGCCGGCCGCCGCCCGCGGCGACGCCGTGAAGTCGCCCATGGTGGGCACCGCCTACCTGGCTCCGCAGCCCGGCGCCGACAACTTCATCAAGGTGGGCGACAAGGTTTCAGCCGGCCAGACCCTGCTGATCGTCGAAGCCATGAAGACCATGAACCCGATCCCTGCGCCCAAGGGCGGCACGGTGGTCGAGATTCTGATCGGCGACGCCCAGCCCGTCGAGTTCGGCGAGCCGCTCGTCGTCATCGAGTAGCGGTCATGTTCGACAAGATTCTAATCGCGAACCGCGGCGAGATCGCTCTGCGGGTTCACCGCGCCTGCAAGGAAATGGGCATCGCCACCGTGGCGGTCCATTCCGAAGCCGACCGCAACTCCATGTGGGTGCGCCTGGCGGACGAAAGCGTCTGCATCGGCCCGGCTCCGGCGGCGAAAAGCTACCTGAACATCCCGTCGATCATCGCGGCCGCCGAGATCACCGGCGCCCAGGCGATCCACCCGGGTTATGGCTTCCTGTCCGAGAACGCCCGCTTCGCCGAGATCGTCGGCGCTCACGGCTTTACCTTCATCGGTCCCAAGCCCGAGCATATCCGGGTCATGGGCGATAAGATCACCGCCAAGCAAACGGTGAAGGACGCCGGCATTCCGGTCGTTCCCGGCTCCGACGGCGGCGTGGCCACCGTTGAAGAGGCCCTGGCGGCCGCTGAACACATCGGCTTCCCCGTCCTGATCAAGGCCGCCTCCGGCGGCGGCGGTCGTGGCATGAAGGTCGCCCTGGACCGTGAATCCCTTGGCGAGGCTGTCGCCACCGCCCAGGCCGAGGCCGCCGCAGCCTTCGGCGACGGAACGGTCTATATGGAGCGCTATCTCCAGAAGCCGCGCCACATCGAGCTGCAGGTCATCGCCGACAGCCACGGCAACGTCGTCCATCTGGGGGAACGCGACTGCTCTCTGCAGCGCCGCCACCAGAAGGTTCTGGAAGAAGCCCCATCCCCGGTCATCGACGCCGCCGCCCGCGCCAAGATCGGCAAGGTCGTGGTCGACGCCGTCCGCGCCATCGGCTACCTCGGCGTCGGCACCATCGAGTTCCTGTACGAAGACGGCGAGTTCTTCTTCATCGAGATGAACACGCGTCTGCAGGTCGAACACCCGGTCACCGAAGCGATCACCGGCATCGACTTGGTGCGCGAGCAGATCCGCATCGCCGCCGGCCTGCCCCTGTCGTTCACCCAGGAAGACGTGGTGTTCGAAGGCCACGCCATCGAGTGCCGCATCAACGCCGAGAACGCGCGGACCTTCACCCCCTCCCCGGGCACGGTGACGGACTTCCACGCCCCCGGCGGCCTGGGCGTGCGTCTGGATAGCGCCATCTACGCCGGCTATTCGATCCCGCCCTATTACGACAGCCTGATCGGCAAGCTGATCGTGCACGGCCGCGACCGCGCCGAGTGCATCGCCCGCCTGAAGCGTTGCCTGGGCGAGATGGTCGTCGGCGGCGTCGAAACCACCACCCCGCTGTTCCAGGACCTGCTGAACCAGCAGGACATCCTCGACGGCGACTACAACATCCACTGGCTGGAAAACTGGATCAAAGCGCAGGGCTGACGTGGACGCGTTCACGGTCGAGGACCTGATCGACTGCTATCGTCGCGGCGTCTTCCCCATGGCGGACGCTCGCGACGACGATCGGGTCTTCCTGATCGATCCGGAGCGACGCGGGGTCCTGCCCTTCGAGCGGTTCCACATTCCCCGCCGCCTCGCCCGCACCCTACGCGGCGAACCCTTCACCATCCGCATCGACACGGCCTTCGATGCGGTGGTCGAAGCCTGCGCCGAGGCGCGGCCTGACCGACCGGAAACCTGGATCAACCATCCGATCCAGATGATGTACCGCGAGCTCTACCTTCTGGGCTTGGCCCATAGCGTCGAATGCTGGCGGGACGGCGAGCTGGTGGGCGGCCTCTATGGCGTGTCCCTGGGCGGCGCCTTCTTCGGTGAAAGCATGTTCAGCCGCGTCACGGACGCCAGCAAGGTGGCTCTTGTCCACCTTGTCGCGCGCCTGATCGCCGGCGGCTTCACCCTACTGGACACGCAGTTTCTCACCGACCACCTGGCGCGGTTCGGGACGATGGAGATTCCGCGCGACAAGTACCGTCGCCGGCTCGAAGCCGCCCTGACGGTGGAGGCGGACTTCTACCGCTTCCCGGCGGGCGCCGGCGCGGTCGAGGCTTTGCAGGCGATCAGCCAAGCGTCATAGACCGGATGCTCCAGCGGGCGCACGCCCGGCGAGGACGCATACATCCAGCCCTTGAAGACATCACGCACTGCGCCGACCGGGCGCCCCCGGTCGTCTCGGCTCTGCGAGACCACCTGTACATATGCAGCGGCGTCCGGCGCGGGTTCGTCCGGCGCGCTGGTCTCGCAGGCGCGTACGGTGAAGATCAGGTTCTTGTAGCGGATCGGCTGACCGACCGGCGCCTCGAAACGCATGGTCTCGGCGGTGATCTTGTCCAGCGCCTGCATGATCGCCACGCCAGATCGGCCACGCTTCAGCGGCTCGTCGGGCTTGGGGGCGATGGCGGGCTTCTGCGGCGCCGGTTCAGCGGGCGCGGGGGTGACCACGGCCGGCTCGGCGGCGGGCGCCGGCGGCAGCGGCACCACGGCGATGGGCGGCGGCGCTTCGGAAGCCGGCGGCGGCGGGGGCGCGACGGGCGGCGGCGGCGCGACCTGGGCCGGCGACGGCGCGATAGGCTGCGCCGCGCGAGGTTGTGTCTGTTGTGCTATGGCCAAGCTAGCGGCGGCGGCCGACAGCACCACCGCGCCGCCGACGATGATCCGCGCGGGCTTCAACCCCTTACTCCGGCGACCAGGCCTGATAGTCGCCGGTGGCGGCCTGACGCTCGCCGCCGCGCGCGATGGAGCCCTTCGGACGCCAGGCGTGGACGGTGCCGGTCAGGTTCGGCAGGTGATCCTTCTCCCACGCCTTGCGCGGCAGCGGCTCGGCGGTCGGGACCTCATCCAGGGTGTAGTGCAGCCAGCCGTGCCATTCGGCCGGGACCTTCGAGGCGTCGGCATAGCCGCGGAAGATCACCCAGCGACGCTTGCGGCCCTTGTCGTAGCTCTCGCGGTCGTCGCGGGCTTCGAAATAGCGGTTGCCGTACTCGTCCGTGCCGACATGACGGCCCAGGCGGCTGACGGTGAAGCGCAGGCCGACAGTGCCTTGGTTCCACCAGGTGAAGATCGATTTCAGCAGGTTCAGCACGCGAACGATCGCTTCCGAAAAACAGGGGCGCAGCATCCGCCGGACGACGAACGCGGGCGGAATATAGGCGGGGCGTCGGGCAGCGTCCAGCATGTCCGACAATGCAACATCTTGGGGATAAGCCGCAGCAAACCCCAACATCTATTGATAACCCCGCCCCTGACCTCTAACTTTTCGCGGCATGGTGAATGGGGAGAGTCGCTTCATGCGGTTCGTAAAGCGTCTTTCGGCCGACGCGCGTGCGGCGGAGGTCGAGCTCCGCACGGTCGAGACCGCTGACGCCCTCGCCGGAGTCCTGGCTCCCAAGAGTTGGTCCGACGCCCGCGTACAGGCCTGGCTGGATTGGGCCGCCCAGCTTCCGCACGATCTGCCCAAGGCCGACACGCCCAAGGCCCTGATCGCCGAATCTCCCGCCGGCGTCCTGCTGGCCGGAGGCCCTGACCGCTACGCCCGCCGCCTCGCCGCGCATGGTCTGGCCCAGGGCCTGTTCGCCAAGACGGCGGACGCGCAAGGTTTCCGCGAGGAGTTGTTCGCCGCCCTCGCTCTTGGCCTTGTCGCCCCCGCCGCGCTCCAGCCGGCCGCGCGCAGCGAGACCGTCGTCCTCGACGATCTGGAATTCGCCGCCGCCGCCGGCCGCCATGTGGCCGATGTCCGCGCCGCCGCCTGCGCCGAGCGCGCCGCCCTGCACCTCGCCGGCCGTCTGGCCGCCGTCTCCGACGTCGTGATCCGTTGCGAAGGCGACGCCGCCGCCTGCGCCGATCCGCGCCGCAACACCGCCCTCGCCCGCGCCGCCCGCTCGGCGCGTGAAGCTGGCGCCGACGACGCCCAGATCGCCGACGCCATCCTGCTGGCCCGCAGCGGCGCGACGCCGATCGCCCAGGCCGCCCCGGTCCTCGCCGCCCCGTCTCGCCTGTTCGTCTCCGCCAGCCGCAAGGCGGTGGAAGCCGCCGAGCCCGCCGCTCGTCGCGCCGCCCAGACCGGCTGGGAGACAGGCCGTCTGACCCTGGCTTTCGATCCTGCCGACGCCGCGGCCCTGGCCGCCGCCGCGCCTCGCGCCGCCATCGACATCCGAGCCTTCGCTGGCGAGGCCGGATTCGACTTCGACGCCTTCGCCCACGTCGTTCGCCTGATGACCGCCGCGCTGGAGATCGAACGCGGCGCGGCCGGCCTGCCGTCGGGGCGCATCGACCTGACCCTGGCCGGCCTCAGCGACCACGTCGTCGGCCTCGGCCTGCCTTACGGCGCCGAGGACGGCCGCAAAGCCGCCTCCGCCCTTTACGCCCTGCTCGCCGCCGAGGCATTCCACGCGTCCGCCGAACTGGGGGCCGCCCCCGTGGGCGAGGATGACCGCGCCACCCTCGCCGCCACACTCCGCAAGCGCGCCCAGGCCGCCCGCAAGCTGAAGGGCGACATCGCCGCGCGCGCCGCCACCCTGTTCAGCGGCGCCGCCGATCATCCCGAAAAACTGGCCCACGCCTCGGTCAGCGCGCTCTTCGAGGACGCCGACATGGCACTGCGCCTCGCTGCGCCCCTAGGCGCCGCGCCCTGGACCGGCGCCATGACCGTGTCGGAGACCGCCGACGGCGAGATCGTCCCCGTCCTGGCCGAGGCCGCCCTGCTAGGCGCGGCGCGCCTGGGCCTCAAGGACGACCTGCGCGCTCATGCGCTCGGTGTTGGCGACCTGCGCGAGGCCCCGGCCATCGACCACGCCGCGCTGGAGGCCAAGGGCTTCACCGCGCACGAGATCGCCGCCGCCGAGGCGGTCCTGCCCCTGGCGGGCTCCCTACGCGCCGCCTTCGCGCCGGCGGTGATCGAGGCCGGCTTCGTCTGCGACGTTCTCGGCGCCGGCGGCGACGCGGTCATGGAGCCGGACTTCGACACCCTGGCCTTCGCCGGCTTCTCAGCCGACGAAATCGCCGCCGCCGAGGCCCACGCCCTCGGCGCTCGTCGCTTGTCCGACGCTCCCTTCCTGGGTGAGAAGGCTCAATCGGTCTTCGCCGAACCTGCCGAGATCGCCCTGCCCGCCCGCCTGGCCATGACAGCGGCGGTGGAGACCTTCGTCTGCACCCCGGCCGCCTTCGTGCTGGAGCTGGACTTCGCCGACACCCCGACCGAGGCCGCGCGTCTTCAGGCCGCCGCCGCCCGCGCCGGGGTCCGCGCCCTGCGCCTTACCCGCGCCGCCGCCCCGGCCAGCTTCGCCCTCGACCTGCCGGAGGTGGAGGAAACCCCACGCCGCCGGCTTGAGAGCGCCCCTGAGATCCGTGAACGCATCGTCGAGAAGATCGTCGAGCGCGACCGATCTCGCCGCAAGCTGCCCGACCGCCGCAAGGGCTACATCCAAAAGGCGGCCGTCGGCGGGCACAAGGTCTACATCCACACCGGCGAGTATGACGACGGCGAGCTGGGCGAGATCTTCATCGACATGCACAAGGAAGGCGCCGCCTTCCGCTCGCTGATGAACAACTTCGCCATCGCCGTGTCCATCGGCCTGCAACATGGCGTGCCCCTGGACGAGTTCGTCGAGGCCTTCGTCTACACCCGGTTCGAACCCGCCGGCCCGGTGACGGGCAACGACTCCATCCGCTCGGCCACCTCGATCCTCGACTACATCTTCCGCGAGCTGGGCGTGTCCTATCTGGACCGCGACGACCTCGCCAACGCCGACCCGTCGGAGTTCAACGCTGACGGTCTGGGCGCCGGCAAGAACGCGGCGGAGGGGGTGGAGGACGAAACGCCGCAGCCCGCGTCCAAATTCATCTCCAAGGGCTTCTCCCGGGGGGCGGCGCCGGACAACCTGGTCCTGCTGCCCTTCGGCGGCCGCAAGGCTGAAACCCCTGCAACCGCTGGGGTTTCAGCCGGAATGTGCGCCTCGTGCGGCGACCAGGCCGTGGTCCAGCGCGGCGGAATGGCGGTTTGCGACACCTGCGGCGCTCAGGCCGGGCGGGCCGATGGCGGGGCCATTAACTCGAATTAAGTGGCGCCTCAGCGGGCCCGGGACCAAATGGGGACCGTAACCGCCGCTGGAGCGTATGTAATGTCGCGTACCGCCTTCGCCCTCTCCGCCCTCATCCTGCTCGCCGCCGGCGGGAACGCTCACGCGTTCGCCCCAAACGGTGAAAAGGATGTGGCGCGCATGATCTCGCTCAGCGGGTCTTGCAGCGGGTGCGATCTGTCGGGCAAGAAGCTCCTTAACGCCCGCATCAACGGCGCCAACTTCCAGAGCGCCAAGATGGTCGGCGCCGACATGCGCGGCGCCAAGATCATCGGCTCCAACTTCGCCAGCGCCGACCTGTCGCGCGCTGATCTGCGCGGCGCCTACATGATGGGCGCCAACTTCCAGTCGGCCGAGCTGTCGGGCGCCCAGATGGAGGGCCTGGAGGCCACCGGCTCCAACTTCGTCAACGCCAGCCTGCGCCGCGTGGACCTGCGCAGCGCCGAGCTGCGCGGCGTCAATTTCTCCAGCGCCGACCTGGACGACTCCGACCTGCGCCATGGCGAGCTGCACGGCGTGGTCCTGGTCAACGCCTCGGCGATGCGGGTCGACTTCCGCAACGCGGAGATGAACGGCTCTAACCTCAGCGGCGGCAACTTCTCCAACGCCGATTTCCGCAACGCCGATCTCACCGGCGCCGTCCTCAACGGCGGTGACTTCCGCGGGGCGGACTTCCGCAACACCGACCTCAGCGGCGTCTCGCTGCATGGCGCGGACCTGTCGCGGGCCAAGGGCCTGACCCAGGACCAGATCGACGAAGCCTGCGTCGGCAGCTCCACCCGCCTGCCGTCGGGCATCACCGCGCGCGGCTGCAAGAACAGTCACCGCCGCATCGTCGTCAACGCCGCCGAAGCCGGCCGCATCAAGGCTGAAGCCAGGGCCGAGGCCATGGCCGCCGCCGCTGAGGCCCGGGCCAACGCCGCCGCCATGGTCCGCGCCGCCCCGCGGCCGCCTGCTCCGCCCAAGCCGCCGCGCAACTGATCCCCGGCCTACCCCCCAAAGAAAAACCCTCCGGCCTGCAAGCCGGAGGGTTTCTTGTTTCAGGCTGCCGCCTCGCCTTACGCCTTGATCGGCGGGGCGGTACGGATGTGCAGCTCTTTCAACTGACGGTCCTGCACCTCGGCCGGAGCGTTCATCAACAGGTCCTGGCCCTGCTGGTTCAGCGGGAAGGCGATGACCTCGCGGATGGCGACCTGCTCGGCCAGCAGCATGACGATCCGGTCGATGCCAGGGGCCAGGCCGCCGTGCGGCGGGGCGCCGAAGCGGAAGGCGTTCAGCATGCCGCCGAACTGTTCCTCGACCACGTCGGCGCCGTAGCCCGCCGTGGCGAAGGCCTTGAGCATGATCTCCGGCTTGTGGTTCCGGATCGCGCCGGAGCACAGCTCGTAGCCGTTGCAGACGATGTCGTACTGATAGGCGCGGATGGACAGCGGGTCCTGGGTTTCCAGGGCCTCCAGGCCGCCCTGCGGCATCGAGAACGGATTGTGTGAGAAGTCGACGCGCTTCTCTTCCTCGTTCCACTCGAACATCGGGAAATCGACGATCCAGCAGAACTTGAACTGGTTCTCGTCGACCAGCTTCAGCTCGGTCCCGACGCGCGTGCGGGCCAGGCCCGCGAACTTGGCGAACACCGCCGGGTCGCCGGCCACAAAGAAGGCGGCGTCGCCCGAGCCAAGGCCCAGAGACTCCATCAGGGCCTGCGTCGGCTCGCCCAGGTTCTTGGCGATCGGGCCGCCCCAGCCGCCCTGGTCTTCCGACCAGAAGACATAACCGAGGCCCGGCTGACCTTCGCCTTGCGCCCAGCTGTTCATGCGGTCGCAGAACGCGCGGCTGCCGCCGGTCGGTGCGGGGATGGCCCACACTTGGTTCTTGGCGTCCGCGCCCAGGATCTTGGCGAATAGGCCGAAGCCCCCGTCACGGAAGTGGGCGGAGACGTCCTGCATCTTGATCGGGTTGCGCAGGTCCGGCTTGTCGCTGCCATACCAGGCCATCGACTGGGCGTAGGTCAGGCGCTCGAAGCCTTGGTGCTCGAACGATTGGCCGAAGTCGTTGGTGAAGGTGTGCGTGCCCGAGATCGGCGAGACCGGCTTGCCGTTCGAGAACTCCTCGAAGACGCCGTGCATCACCGGCTCGATCGCCGCGAACACGTCTTCCTGGGTGACGAAGCTCATCTCGACGTCGAGCTGGTAGAACTCCAGCGAACGGTCGGCGCGCAGGTCCTCGTCACGGAAGCACGGGGCGATCTGGAAATAACGGTCGAAGCCCGAGACCATCAGCAGCTGCTTGAACTGCTGGGGCGCCTGCGGCAGGGCGTAGAACTTCTCAGGGTGCAGACGCGACGGCACCAGGAAGTCGCGCGCCCCTTCCGGCGACGACGCGGTCAGGATCGGCGTCTGGAACTCGTTGAAGCCCTGCGCGAACATGCGGTTGCGGATCGACTGGATCACGCGGCTACGCAGCACGATGTTCTTGTGCAGCGTCTCGCGGCGCAGGTCGAGATAGCGGTGCTTCAGGCGGATTTCTTCCGGATAGTCCGGCTCGCCAAACACCGGCAGCGGCAGCTCGGCGGCTTCCGAGAGCACCTCGACCGCCTTCACCCGAACCTCGACCTCGCCGGTCGGCAGGCCGGCGTTCACCGTCTCGGCCGAGCGGGCGATCACTTCGCCGTCGATCTTCAGCACGCTTTCGGTGCGCAGGCGCTCCACCACGTCGAAGCCTGGAGTCTCCGGGTGCAGCACCAGCTGGGTCAAGCCGTAGTGGTCACGCAGATCGATGAAGACCAGACCGCCGTGGTCGCGCTTGCGATGGATCCAGCCGGACAGACGCACTTGGGCGCCGGTGTCGGAGGCGCGGAGCTGGCCGCAGGTATGAGAGCGATAGGCGTGCATGGGAGGCGTCGGAATCTTCAAAAAAGGCGCTGATTTGCGAGCGGCGGAAGGGCGCATGGCAGGCCGGTGATGTCAAGGTTTCGGGGGATTTTCGAGCACTTATCCGCACCTTCCCGAACCTGCCTTAAGCTTCCAAAGTCTCCGGCACTGGGAGGGCGCTCGGCCAGCGCCGGCCGTGGCGGGGATGCGGTCGAGCGGGATCTAGCCGTGGAACCCCGGCGTCCACGCGGTCCGGGACCTCCTCGCTGGAGGAGGCCCGCCCGTCAGGGCCTTTGCTCGGAGATGTGTAAGTCCTCTCGAGGAGCCCCCAGACACGATCGCGCGGAGCGGAAA
>CAJYMH010000018.1 GCA_913776195.1 uncultured Caulobacter sp. | reverse complement strand
CATCTCCGCCGCGCCCGGGCGCTTCAGCCAGGTTGGGCGGATGATGACCGGCGGCGCGGGCGGCGTCGGGGGCGAGACCGCCTGTGCGGGCGGCTGGATCAGCGTGGTCAGCGGCCCGGGTTCGATTGGCCCCGGCGGCGCGATGACGGCCGGAATGGTGATGTCAGGAATGATCGGGTTCGGGGCCGCCTGGTGCAGGTTGACCGTCCGGGGCGGCGTCAACTGAGGCGTCGAAGGCGGGGGAGGCGGCGTCGGGATGTAGCGCTCGAGGCTGATGATCTGCTCCTGAGGGCTGAGCCGCGCCTCGGGCAGGACGAATTTGCGATAGTAGAGATAGGCGCCCAGGGCGGCGTGGACAGCGAGCGAAGCGCTGAGAGCGATCACGGCGCCGCGCGACAGGCGTGGGCGGGCATGCTCGGCGCGCTCCCATGGTGGGACAGCGTTTGCGAGGGCGGGTTGGACGAGCATGGCTAGGCTCCCTGTCGTTGTGGACGCCCAACGGTCTCATGGAAAACTACATTCGTAAATCACAAAGTGTACATTTGTAATCTCTTGGGATCGGCATAAGTTGCCCGGCGGGATTTGCATGGTTAACCACCGATTAACCGTGTCGGTGTGATCCAAGGACCATGACCGTGCAGTCCATCCGGGGAGTCGTCGAGAGCGCCATCCAGCGCGCATCCAGCGCGACGGGGGTCGATTTCTCGTTCCTGATGAAGACCGCCAAGCGCGAGAGCGGATACAACCCGACCGCCAAGGCCGGGACGTCCAGCGCCGCCGGCCTGTTCCAGTTCGTGGACCAGACGTGGCTGTCGACGCTCAAGAAGCACGGATCCAAGTACGGCTACGCCCGCTATGCCGACATGATCGGCCAGGACAGCTCCGGTCGTTTTCAGGTGGCCGGCGGGTCGGAGGCGCGCAAGGCGGTGATGGGGCTGAAGCTTGATCCCCACGCGGCGTCGCTGATGGCGGGGGAGTTGGCCTCGGACCACGCGTCCTACCTACGTGGGCGCACCGGCCGCACGCCGACGGCGGGCGAGCTTTACGCCGCGCACTTTCTTGGGCCGAAGGGCTCCGCCAAGCTGATCGAGGCGGTGAACGCCAGCCCCAACGCCAGCGCCGCGGCTCTCTTCCCGGAAGCGGCGCAAGCCAATCGTTCGATCTTCTATCGCGGCGGCCGCGCGGCCACGGTGGGCGAGGTCTATGCGAACCTGACGCGCACGGGTGGTCCCGAGGAGGCGGTGGGCGAGCGGCCGCAGACCGGCTTCATCCAGTACGCCTCCGCCGACCGAAAGGATCGCATCCAGCAGCAACAGGCGCTGGTGGAGTTCATCCTGCGCGGGTCGCAGAAGACCGACGATCCCTTCGACCTGGCGATGGGCGGCGAAAACTCGACCCGTAGTCTGGGCGGGTCGCTGTTCACCTCCGAAATGCTTCGCGTCTTGGCGGAAGCCAACAAGGGCAAGGCCTAGGCCGCGGCCTTTCCGGCGATCATCGCCTCGATCTCCTCCGCGTCGTAGCCCAGTTCGGCCAGCACCTCGCGGGTATGTTCGCCGAGCCTCGGGGCTGGGCCCTTGGGACCATCGTCTGCGCCAGGGAAGCGCGCCGGACCGCCGGGAGCGGTGAAGGCGCCGCCCGATCCGTCCGGCGTCTCCACGAAGCAGCCAGCTGCGTGGGCCTGCGGATCCTGCACCAATTCGGCGGGCGTCTGATACGGACCCCACGTGATGTCTGCTTCATCCAGCGCATTGGCGGCGTCGATGTAAGACAGGGCGGCGAAGGCCTTATCCAATTCGGCCACGAGGGCGGCGGCGTTTTCCCGTCGGGCTTTGGCGCTCGCGAAGCGGGGATCGTCCGCCAGCTCAGGACGCCCCGCCGCCGCCGCGATGCGGGGCCAGTCGGTCGATCCCTGGCGTGGCAGCAGGCAGATCCACTTGCCCTCCGCTGTGCGGAAGAAGTTGGCCAGGGGCTGCACCGCCTGTTCGCGCGGGCGGGTGGAGGCAATGCGGCCCATCTTCAGCTGGATCGCCATGTCCGAGCCGATGGCGTAGATGCCGGCCCGCAGCAGCGAGGTCTCCACCAGCCGCCCGACGCCGGTTCGCCCACGCTCGATCACCGCCGCCAGGATCGCCGATGTGGTGGCCAGGGAGCAGACGTGATCACCCATGCCCGTACGGATGGGGAAAGGCTCGGACCCCTTGGGCGCGGTCAGGGAGCCGACGCCGGCGCGCGACCAGAAGGCCGCCACGTCCATGCCTGGCTTGTCAGCGTCCGCGCCCAGGAGCCCATAGCCGGTCAGGCTGCAGTAGATGAGGCGAGGGTTCTCCGCCCGTAGAGTCTCGTGATCCAGCCGCGACCGCTTGAGCGCCCCGGGGCGGACGTTGGTGAGAAAGATGTCGGCCTGTCGCGCGAGCCGGACCAAGGCCTCGCGCCCCGCCTCCGTCCGGATGTCCAGGGCGATCGCCCGCTTGCCCCGGTTGTCCAGATCGAAGACCGGGTTGTCGGCCTGGTCGGAGCCGATGGTGCTGAAGAACTGGCGCATGGGATCGCCGTCCAGGGCCTCGACCTTGATAACCTCCGCGCCCCAGTCGGCCATGATCCCCGCCGCGCCGGGGGCGGCGATGTAGGTGGCGAACTCGACGACCTTCAGACCTTCCAGCACCCGCGCGTCCTCCGTTTTCTTTTGCAAGCCATAGTGGCATGACGGAGCGGCTTGGGAAGCGGCGGCTCTACTGCTGCTGTTGCTGCTGCTGCTGGTCGTGGCGATAGGCCTCGCCGTCGGATCGGCGGCGAACGCCGGCGAAGGCGGGGCGGGCGACGCGCATGAACTCCGGCTCGGCCAGGGCGGCGCGGGCGCGGCGGACTGAGACGCCCACGGCCAGCTGGCTTTCGGCGTCGCCCTTGTAGACACCTCGTGAAGGCGGCACGTCGGCGTAGTCGCGGCCCACGGCTACGGCGATGTGGCGTTCGCCGGTCATCATGTTGTTGGTCGGATCAAAGCCGATCCAGCGCAGGGTCGGCAGAAACACCTCGATCCAGGCGTGGGTGGCGTCGGGATCGGAGCGGTCCCCGGCCTCGCGGTCGGTGAACAGGTAGCCGGAAACGTAGCGCGCCGGCACGCCCCAGGATCGGCAGATGGCGATCATGATGTGGGCGAAGTCCTGGCAAACCCCGCGCCCCGCCTCAAGCGCCTCATCGATCGGACTGTCGGCCTCGGTCACGCCGGGCTCGTAGTCGAAGGCGTTGTAGATCGTCTTGTTCAGCATCCGAAGGGCGGTCAGCGGATCGCGCCGGCGCAGGTCGGCGATGTCGTGCCTGTCCATGAAGGCCTGCAGCGCCTCGGTCCGGCGGGCGTAGCCATGGTCGTGCAGGAAGTCGAAGGCTTCGCCACGGACGAAATCGCTGCGCAGGCGATCCCATTCGCCCGCGTCCAGCGCCTCGGGCAGGATGAGGTCGGGTTGGGTCTCCACCGCCGAGCGGGCGACGATGGTCAGGCGGTCGTGCGGCTGCGGGACGTCGAAGTGATAGACGGCGTTGCCGAAGGTGTCGCCGTAGGAGAACAGCTGGGCGGCGGGCTCCACGTCCAGCTCGAAGCTGACCAGGCGCTGGCGGCCGCCTTTCTGGGGCTGCATCCAAAGCTCCATGACGCTTTCGCGCACGGGCTGGGCGTAGTGGTACTGGGTGACGTGACGGACTTCGAGAAGCATCAGGCCGGCAGCCTCAGTTCGAGCGGATAGGCGACGAAGGTGTCGTAGATGGCCTGGTGGATGCGGCCGCATTCGTTGACCACCTGGGCCAGGAGGCCGCTGGCGCCGACGGCCTCCAGCTCCTCGATATCCGCGAACTCCAGGCGGGCCTTCAGGCGCCCGGCGACGCGTTCCGGGTGCCCCCCGCTGGCGGCGCTCTCCATGTGGCGCGCCACCTTGCTCAAGTGCAGCTCCATCTGGGTCGTGGTGAAGCGGATGGAGCGTGGGAAGTCCTCGCTGAACAGCAGGAATTCCAGAATGTGCCTCGGCTCGATCTCGGCGGTATAGGCGCGCAGGTAGGGCTCCAGGGCGCAGGCCATGCGCAGCAGGCTCATCAGGGCGATGCGGTCGGTGGCTTGCACCGTCCGCGCCTCGCCGAAGCCGACCTCCAACAGGCGGGCGATCAGCTGCGCCCGCTCCAGATGGGCGCCGAGCATCAGGAAACGCCAGCCCTCGCCATGGCTCATGGTGGCGTCGGCGGCGCCCTTGAAGGTGTGTAGGTCGGCGATGACCTCATGCAGGAAGGCGGACGAGCCGCTTTCGAAGGCGCGCTCCGCCTCGCCGCTGGTCATGCGCAGATAGAGCATGTTCAGCCGCTCCCAGGTCTCGGTGGTGATCTGGTCGCGGACTTGGCGGGCGTTTTCGCGCGCGCGGGCCAGGGACGAGACGACCGAGTTGGGATCATCGCGGTTCAGCACCAGGCCGCGAGCCGCCTCATAGGGCGAGGCTGTCTTGGAGCCTTCCTCGTCGCCGAGGGCGGCCAGGGCGATACGCGCCGCCTGAAGCCCGGAGTCGCTCTGATCCAAGGTGGCGTTGAGCATCACGTCAGAGAGTCGCGACAGATGTTCGGCGCGCTCAAGATAGCGGCCGGTCCAGTATAGGCTGTCAGCCACGCGGGCGAGCATCATGGCTGGACGCTCCCGCTGGCTTCGTCGGCCAGGACCCAGGTGTCCTTGGAGCCGCCGCCCTGGCTGGAGTTTACCACCAAAGAGCCGCGCTTCAGCGCCACGCGGGTGAGGGCGCCGGGGGTGACGACGATCTTCTCGCCCGACAGGATGAAAGGTCGCAGGTCGACGTGGCGCGGCTCGATCCGGCCGTCGACGAGGCAGGGCGCGGTGGACAGCTGGATGGTCGGCTGGGCGATGTAGTTCTCCGGATCAGCCTTGATTGCGTCGGCGAATTCGGCCCGCTCCTTGGCCGAGGCGTGTGGCCCGATCAGCATGCCGTAGCCGCCCGAGGCCCCGACCGCCTTGACCACCAGCTTGTCGAGATTGTCGAGCACATGGCTCAGCTGCGCCGGTTCGCGGCACAGGAAAGTTTCGATATTGGGCAGGATGGCGTCCTCGCCCAGATAGTAGCGTATGATGTCGGGGACATAGGCGTAGACCGCCTTGTCGTCCGCCACGCCGGTGCCGGGGGCGTTGCAGATCACGACCGAGCCGGCGCGATAGGCGTTGAACAGTCCGGCTACGCCCAGCGACGAATCCCGACGGAAGGTGAGGGGGTCGATGAAGTCGTCATCCACCCGGCGATAGATCACATCGATGCGGCGCAGGCCCGCGGTGGTGCGCATGTAGACGGTGTTGTCGTGGACCACGAGGTCGCGCCCCTCGACCAGGGGCACGCCCATGAGGCGCGCGAGATAGGCGTGCTCGTAGTAGGCGGAGTTGTAGACGCCCGGCGTCAGCACCACGACCTGCGGATTGGGCCGCCAGTCGGCCGCCATGCTCTTCAGCGTCGACAGCAGCAGGTCGGGATAGCGCTCCACCGGCCGCACGCCGGCGGCGCGATAGGCGCCGGGGAAGGTGCGTTTGGCTGCGTCACGGTTGGCCAGCATGTAGGACACGCCTGAAGGGACGCGAAGATTGTCCTCCAGCACTGCGAACTGGCCGTCCTGTCCCCGGATCAGGTCCGAGCCGCAGACGTTGGCGTAAGCCTTGTGCGGCACGAACAGGTGCTGCATCTCGCGGCGATAGGATGGCGCGCTGAGCACAAGCTCGCGCGGTACGATGCCGTCCATCAGAATCTTCTGATCGCCGTAGATGTCCGCCAGGAACATGTTCAGCGCCCGCAGGCGCTGGGTCAGGCCGGCCTCGATCTGCGCCCATTCCTGGGCGGGCAGGATGCGGGGGAACAGGTCGGTGGGGATGATCCGTTCGGTGGCGCTGTCGGCGCCATACACGGTGAAGGTGATCCCCTGGAGCAGGAAGGAGCGCTCCTGGGTCTGCTGGCGGCCTCCCAGCTCTTCCGTCGACAGGCGCGACATGCGGGTGTGCAGGTGTGCGTAATGGTCGCGCACCTCGCCGCCGTCGGCGAACATCTCGTCATAGGCCGCGCCGGGCAGATAGGCCGCCTGCGTCATGGGCAGAACCGGCGGGGCGTCGATTTCCGACTGTTTCGTCACCGGGCTCAAAGGTCGTGTCTCTTAAAAGGCGTCATCAGTTCGAACCCTAGCCGTCGCCGCGTCGAAAGAAGCGGCTTTTCGAATCCCTGCTCAGGGCTCAAACGGATTGCCTGCGAATTGGGCGCCGTTCGCCTCCGCGATCAAGCGGGACGAGGGCGGTGACAGCCTGCTTCTGCATCGCTACACACGGGATCGGGGCGAGACAGGAAGGATTTGCTTGGGACGAACCGTCTTCGCCCTGGCCGCCGCTAGCGCCGCACTCAACGTCGCCGCCTTGCAGGCCGCCCGCGCCGACGAACCGCGCGCCGTGATCGAGGGTGTGGAGGACCGCGCTCTTCGCGAGGCGATCGTCACCGCCGTGGGCCGGGCCGAAACCCCGCCCGCCAGTCGATTCGAAGCGCGTCGCCGTGCTCGAGACGCCGGCGAGAACGCGATCTCGGTCCTGCGCTCCGAAGGCTATTACGGGCACGACGTCGAAGCCGACCTGGCTGAGGGCGATCGTTTGCAGGCCCTGGTGCGGGTCACGCCGGGCCAAGTTTTCACGTTCGCCGACCCTAAGGTCACCTGGGTCGAGGCCCCTCCGGCCGACGAGGCGGCGGTCGCCGCCGAAAAGGCCATGGGCCTGAATATCGGCGCGCCCGGTCGATCGGCGGATGTGCTGGGCGCTGAGGGACGAATTCTCGCGACTCTCCAGAAGCGCGGCTATGCCGACGCCCTGGCCCAACCCAGGGAAGTGATCGTCGACCACGCCGACCATACGGTGCGGCCGGACTTTCGCATCGACGCTGGCGATCTCGTGAAGCTGGGCGGCCTTGACCTGACCAACGAGGGACGGACGAAGCGCTGGTGGATCGAAAACCTCGCGCCGTGGAAGCCGGGCGATGTCTATGATCCGGAAGACGTGGCCGAGCTGGAGCGACGCCTTCGCGACACCGCCGTCTATGATTCTGTGACGGTCTCCCTATCGCCCGCCGACGCCAGGGACGCGGACGGTCTGCGGCCGGTGGTGGTCAGCGTCGCTGACCGCGCGCGCCGGACGATCGAACTGGGCGCTGGCTTTTCCACCAGTGAAGGCGCGGGCCTGGACGGCCGCTGGACGCGGTACAACCGCTTTGGCCGCGGGGACACCTTGCGCATCACGGGGCGCCTGGCTGAACTGGAGCAACGGCTCGACGCCGAGGTCTCTTTGCCGCATTGGCGCAAGCCGCAGCGAACCTTGAAGGTCGGGGGCGCGGTCTTCCATGAGAACACCGACGCCTATGAGGATACGGGCGTCGGCGTCCGCGCGGATATCACCCGCCGCTTCGGGCGCATCTCGTTCCTGACCGTCGGCGCGGCGCTCGACGCCAGCCAGATCGCCGACAACACCGACGTGAACGGCTTCGTCGTGGGGCAGGAGCGCAACCTGCTGACCCTGACAACGCTGGGCGCCCTGAACTGGGACGCCTCCGACGATCCGCTCGACCCCAAGCGCGGCTGGCGGGTGGAGGTGCGGGGGGAGCCCACTTTCGTCACCGGCGACGACAGCATCACCTATCTGAAGACCCAGGCGCAGGTGACGGGCTATCTGCCGATCGCCAAGGAAGCCAAGACCGTTCTGGCGGGCCGGGCCAAGGCCGGCTTGATCGTGGGCGGGCGCATTCCGTCCGTTCCCGGTTCTCGGCGCTTCTTCGCGGGCGGCGGCGGATCGATCCGCGGCTACGCCTTCCAGGGCGTGGGGCCGCGCCTGTCGGACAACACGCCGCAAGGCGGTCTGTCGCTGCTGGAGGCGTCGTTCGAGGTTCGTCAGAAGGTGACCGGCCCCTGGGGCGTGGTGGCGTTCGTCGACGCCGGCGCCGTGGGGACCAACGAGTTTCCCAAGACCCGCGACTTCAGCGCCGGCGCCGGGGTGGGGGTCCGTTATGACCTCGGCTTCGGGCCGATCCGCGCCGACATCGCGGTTCCGCTGGACAAGCGGGAAGGCGATCCTTCCTTCCAGATCTATCTCAGCATCGGGCAGAGCTTTTGACCGACGCGCCCCCCACACCCCCGTCCGAGGAAGCCGTCGCCGAGGTCGTCGCCGCGGCGAAGAAGGTCGGTCGCAGCCCAGCCTTCTGGGCGATGTTGATCGCCGTTGTGATCGTGGCGCTGGCCGCCACGGCCAGTCTCGTGGTGCGCTACGGCGTGGTCAGCGAGCCCGGCCGCATGTTCATCGAGGCGCGCGCCAATGGCTTGAAGCTAGGTCGTATCGGGCGGCTGAAGGTTGAGGGACTTCAAGGCGATATCTGGAAAAGCTTCACCCTCCGAAAGCTGTCCATCATCGATGATAAGGGCCCCTGGATCGAGGCGCGCAATGTTGCGGTCGACTGGACCTATCCGGCCCTGTTCGTTCGGCGCTTCCAGGCCGAACGGATCACCGCGGAGCATGTGACCGTCATCCGCCGCCCGACCCTCAGCCCCAAGAGCGGGCAGCCGAGCAAGGGCTTGCCGGTCTCGTTCGACATCAACGCCCTGGCGTTCCGGCTGGAGACCCTGCCGGCCTTCAGCCAGACCCGCGGCCTGTACGACGTGAACGGCGATCTGGAGATCGAGCGCGCGGGCGACCGTCGGGGGGCTCTCCAGGCCCGCAGCCAGCTTCACCAGGGCGACTTCTTGCGAGCACGCTTTGACCTGGGGGCCAAGGACACCCTGTTGGTTGACGCCCAGGCTAATGAATCGGCCGGGGGCGCTATCGCCGGTGCGCTGGGTCTTCCAGCCAATCGCGCGTTCTTCCTCGACGCCAAGGCGACCGGCGCCATGCGTCAGGGCCGCTTCGACGTAGTGGCGCGGTCGGGGAACGAGACCCCGCTGTCGGCCCAAGGCGCCTGGAATCCGCAAGGCGGACGCGCCGAGGGCCGGGCGGTTCTGTCGTCCTCGCGCCTGCTGACGCAGGTGGTCCGCATGTTCGGGCCCACGGCGTCCTTCGCCATCGCGGGGCGTCGCGCGTCCGACGGCTTCTTCGATCTGGATGGCCGGCTCGAGGCTGAGAACCTGCGACTGTCGCTGAAGGGCGGCGCGGACCTGGGCAAGCGAATGACCGATCGCGACGGGGTCGCGGTCGATCTCGATGTTTCGGACATGTCGCGGATTACGCCCGCGCCGAAGCTTGGGCGCACACGATATAGCGGGCGGCTGCGCGGAGACGCCAAGGCCTGGTCGCTGGACGGCGACGCGGTGGCCGACGGCGGCTCGCTCCTGGGCCTCACCCTGGCCCGTATCGAGGGGCCGCTGTCCCTGGCGCGGGAACGCAATGAGTTCACCGTCGACGCCGATCTCAGCGGCACCGGCGGGCGGGGCGCGGGCCTGATCCCGACCCTTATGGGCGCTCGGCCCAAGGCGGAGTTCGAGGGCGCGCGCTTGGCGGACGGACGGCTGCTGATACGGCGCGTACGCATCGACGGCGCAGGGATCAAGGTGACCGGCGAGGGGCAGCGCAGCCTGCTGGGCGGCCTGTCGTTCAAGGGCGACGCCGCGGTGACCAACCTGGCGGCGGCGCGGCCGAATGCGTCCGGAACGGTCAGCGGCAAATGGTCTGCGTCGCAGGCGTCAGGGGGCAAGCCGTGGGTGTTCACAGTGGACGCCCGGGGCGCGAATTTCGCCGCCGGCTTCGGCGAGTTGGACCGTCTGCTGGGCGCCGATCCGCGCTTCACCCTGCAGGGCAGTTTCGCCGACGGCCGGGTGGCGGTCGGGGAATCCAAGCTGACCGGCGCGGCGGCCAGTGCTTCGGCGGCGGGCCTTATCGGACCGGAAGGGGCGCTTCAGCTCAAGCTGGACTGGGCGGCTGACGGACCGTTCCGCGTCGGACCTGTGGAGCTGGCCGGCAAGGCCGAGGGGGCAGGGGCGATCACCGGCCGCCTGTCACAGCCCAAGGCCGATCTGACCGCCGACTTCGAGACCATTGACGTGCCGCGCATGAAGCTGACGGACGCCAAGCTAGTCCTCACTTTCGTACGTGGGGCAGACGATACGGACGGCGCCATCGCCATCACGGCTGGCAGCGAATACGGTCCTGCGCGGGCGAAATCTAACTTCAGCTTCGCGCCGGGGGGCATGGAGTTCAGCGGCCTTGATGCCGACGCCGGCGGAGTGAGGGCGACGGGCGCGCTGTCGTTGCGCAGCGGACGTCCGGCGTCCGCTGACCTGGCGGTCGCGATCCGTCCCGGCGCGCTATTGCGCGAAGGCTCTGTCAACGGCACAGCCGTGATCACCGACGGCGCCGGCGGACCGCGCGCCAGCCTGAACCTGACGGCGGACAACGCCGTGCCCAAGGGCTCGGACGTCTGGCTGCGCAAAGCGCAGATCCAGGCCGACGGCCCGCTGGAGCGGTTGCCGTTCAATGTTGTGGCCAATGGTGATGCGCGGCCGGGCCGTTGGACCATCAATGGCTCCGGTCTGCTGTCCCAGTTGCAAGAAGGCTACGGCCTGGCCTTCGATGGCGGCGGCCGGATAGGGCGCGGCGAGGTCCGCACCCTGGAGACGGCGCAGTTTCGGTTTGGCGCCGAGCGGCAGACCGCGCGCCTGCGACTGGCGGTGGGGCCTGGACGGGCCGACGTGGATGGCGTGCTTTCCGAAGTGGGCGCGGAGCTTAAGGCCACGCTTACCGCCGTCAGCCTGGGTACGCTCAATGAAGATCTGGCCGGTGAAGTCGATGCTCGTGTGGCGCTTCAGGGTCGGGGATCCGATCTCAGCGGCGAGGTGGACGCCAACCTGCGCGGCGCCCGTCAGCGCGGCGCGCCTGCCCGGGTTGGAATCGATGGTCAGGTGAAGGCCAGCATCCGGGGCGAGCAGCTGGTGGTCCAGGCCGCCGCCGCCAACCAGCAGGGCTTGCGATCCTCCGCCGAATTGGTGTTGCCGGTAGACGTCTCGGCCAAGCCGCTGCGTCTGGCGGTGAACCGGCGAAAGGCGGTCCGGGGCAACTTCGCCGCGCAAGGTGAGATCAAGTCCCTGTGGGACCTGCTGATCGGCGGCGAACGCACCCTGGCCGGCAAGGTGGATATCAAGGGCTCGCTCGGCGGCACGCTGTCCGATCCGCGCCTGGTAGGCGACGCGGCCATGACAGGCGGATCGTTCGATGACGGCCCCACCGGACTGAAGCTGCAAAACGTGACCCTTCGCGCCAACCTGGCCGACAACGCCATTGACGTCAGTGAGGCTTCGGCCGCCGACGGGCGCGGCGGCTCTATCTCTGGCGGCGGACGGCTGGACCTGCGGCGCGACGCGGCCTCCAGCTTCCGCTTGGCGCTGAAGCGTTTCCGCCTGATCGACAACGATCTGGCCAAGGCCTCCGCGAGCGGCGAGGCGAATGTTGAGCGTGGGGCGGACGGCAAGGTTCGGTTGGCCGGCGCCCTGACGATCGACGAAGGCGAAATCTCCGCCGACACGGTCACGCCCCCAAGCGTCCCCACCATCGAGGTGGTCGAGCGCAACAAGCCGCGGGGCGACAGTCGCGACCTGCAGGCGCGGCGCAGTTCGCCGGGCTTCGCCCTGGACGTGACGCTGAAGGCGCCACGCCGTGTGTTCGTGCGCGGTCGCGGGTTGGATGTGGAGCTATCGCTGGACGCCCATATCGGCGGCTTCAGCAACCGTCCCGACCTGACCGGCACCGCGCGCGTGGTGCGCGGCGACTACGACTTTGCCGGCAAGCGGTTCGAGTTCGATACGCGCGGGGTGGTGTATCTGGCCAGTTCCGCCGAGCGCATCCGACTGGACCTGTCGGCGACACGCGAGGACCCGACCCTGACGGCGGTGGTCCGCATCCTTGGCACTGCGGCCAAGCCGGAGATCACCCTGACCTCGACCCCCGAACTGCCTAACGACGAAGTGCTGTCGCAGGTGCTGTTCGGAGCCTCGGCCTCGCAGCTTTCGCCGCTGGAGGCCGCTCAACTTGCGTCCGCGCTTGCGGCGCTGTCGGGCGGCGGCGGTTTCGACGTGATCGGCGGCTTGCGCAATCTGGCTGGCCTCGACCGGCTGTCCTTCGCCGGCGATGCGGCGGGCATGACCGTGGCGGGCGGCAAGTACATCACAGACGACGTCTATCTGGAGCTGATCGGCGGCGGCCGCGAAGGGCCGGCGGCGCAGGTTGAATGGCGGGTGCGTCGTGCTCTCGCCATCGTCTCGCGCCTCAGCAGTCAAGGCGACAACAGGCTCTCTGTCCGCTGGCGTAAGGACTACTGATTTCGCAAAGAGGTTGCGCGCAGACGCGGGGTCGACCGCCCGTTCAGGGCGGGCTAGGGTTCACGAGTCGGCGACGTTTCGTCTTGCGCCATTCCGGGCGTCGCCATGTGCAACACGCGTCGACCTGGTCCGCGGCAATGGCGTTGCAAGGTTCCTCATGCGTTTGTCGCCCGACGAACAGCGCGTTCTGGATTCCATCGCCGATCGGGGCCGCGACATCGTCGGCCGCGCGGTGGAGTGGTGCGCGAACAATTCCGGCAGCCGTCACCTGGCGGGACTGGAGCGACAGCGGGAAAAGCTGAAGGCGGCCTTCGCCGTCCTGCCGTCGGCGCTTGTCGACATTCCCCTTGCCGCGTCATCCGATGTCGGATCGGACGGGGCCTTGCGCCAGCAGGACCATTCGGCCGCCATCGCCGTGATTGTGCGCCCGGAGGCGGCGGTGCAGGTCGTGCTGACCGGGCACTATGACACCGTCTATCCCGAGACCTCGGCGTTCCAGGGGGTGACCACCCGCCCTGACGGCGCGCTGCACGGACCGGGGATCGCCGACATGAAGGGCGGGATCAGCGTCATGCTGGCCGCCCTGGAGGCGGTGGAGACGCATCCCGCCGCGGCGAACCTCGGCTATCGCGTCCTGCTGTCGCCGGACGAGGAGATCGGCTCGCTCGCCTCCGCCCCCGTGCTGGAGGAGTTCGCCGCCCTGGGCCATGTGGGCATGACCTATGAGCCGGCCCTGTCGGACGGGACGCTGGCCGGCGCCCGCAAGGGGTCAGGCAACTTCCATGTCGTGATCCACGGCCGCGCCGCCCATGCCGGCCGGGACTTCGCCGTCGGCCGCAACGCCATCACCGCCGCCGCCCGCATCGCCGGGGCGCTCGACGCCCTGAACGGTCGGCGTGAAGGTGTGACAGTCAATGTCGCCAAGATCGACGGCGGCTCGCCCCTGAACATGGTGCCGGACGTGGCGGTGGTCCGCTTCAACGTCCGGTTCCCTGACGCCGAGGCCGGCGCCTGGGCTGAGGGCGCTATCGGTGAGGCGCTTAGGGTCGGGGAGGGGGATGGACTGCACGTCCATCTGCACGGCGGCTTCACCCGCCCGGCCAAGCCGATGAACACCGCCCAGTCGCGCCTGTTCGAGGCGGTGCGCGAGACCGGGGCCTTGCTCGGGCAAGAGATCGCCTGGAAGGCGTCCGGCGGGGTGTGCGAGGGCAACAACCTGTTCGCCTCGGGCCTGCCCAATGTCGATACGCTGGGCGTGCGCGGCGGCGATATCCACAGCGAGAACGAGTTCGCCTGGCCGGACAGTTTTGTCGAGCGCGCGCAGCTTTCGGCCCTGATCCTGATGAAGCTCGCCCAGGGCGAGATCGACGGCCCCGCTATTCGCGCGGCCATGCGTGACGGAGTTTAACGGATGCTGGTGGTGCGGCCCGCAGGGCCTTCCGACTACGAGTCCCTGATGGAGTTGGCCGTGTTGTCCGGGCGCGGCTTCACCAGCCTGCCCGAGGATGAGCCGACCTTGCGTTCGCGCCTGGAGCTGTCGCAGGCCAGCTTCGACGGCGCTGTGGCGCCGGTGGAAGCCTGGTACACCTTGATGTTGGAGGAGACCGACAACGGCCAGGTGGAGGGCGTCGCCGGGGTGAAGGCCGCTGTGGGTCTGAAACGGCCGTTTTTCTCATTCCGGGTCGTAACTCTGGCCCAATCCTCGCCGACGCTGGAGATGCGCTTCGATCACAAGGCCCTGGTGCTGGTGAACGAGTGCGCCGGCTGGTCGGAGGTCGGCTCTTTGTTCCTGCGGCCGGAGCGGCGCAAGGGCGGGGCGGGGCGTCTGCTGGCCCAATCCCGCTACATGCTGATCGGCGCTGAGCCGGAGAAGTTCGCCGAAATGGTCCTGGCCGAGCTTCGCGGCTGGTTCGACGAAGACGGGTCCTGTCCGTTTTGGGATCACGTGGCGGCGCGGTTTTTCCGCCTGCCGTTCGACCAGGCCGACCTGATGAGCGCATCGACCAATGGCCAGTTCATTCTCGACCTGTCGCCGCGCCACCCGATCTACACCGAGCTGCTGCCCCAGGCGGCGTGCGAGGCCATCGGCCGTGTCCACCGCGACGGAGAGGCGGCCCGAGCGATGCTGGAGCGCGAGGGCTTCCGCTATCAGGCCTTGGTCGATCTGTTCGACGCCGGCCCGACCGTCTCGGCTCCCCGTGACGATATCCGCACGGTGCGAGAGGCGAAGGTGCTGAAGGTGGCCGCTGGCGACGATGATTTTGGCGAGGAGGTTCTGATCTCCACCAGCCGCGTCGGCGGTTTCCGAGCGGTGCGGACGCAAGTGCTCATGGATGGGGATCGGGCGATCGTCTCGCGTGAGGCGATGGACGCGCTGGGCGTGCGCGAAGGCGACAATGTGCGGGTGAAGGCATGACCAAGTTCCAGTCCATCGACCCGGCGACCGGCGCTGTCGTCTGGGAAGGCCCCGCCGCCTCGACCGCTGAAGTGGCGGCGGCAGTCGCCAAGGCGCGAGAGGCTTTCCTACCTTGGGCCGACCTGCCGCGCGAAGAGCGCGTGGCCGCCATGCGTCGCTACAAGGTCGCTCTGGACGCCCGCAAGGACGCCTTCGCCGAGGTCCTTTCGCGTGAGACTGGCAAGGCCCTATGGGAGACCAAGGCCGAGCTCGCCTCGATGATGGCGAAGGTCGATATCTCCATCACGGCCTATGACGAGCGGACGGGAGAGCGGGAGAACACCATGCCCTTCGGTCGCGCCGTGTTGCGCCACCGGCCGCATGGGGTGATGGCGGTGCTGGGTCCCTTCAATTTCCCCGGGCACCTGCCCAACGGCCATATCGTTCCTGCCTTGCTGGCCGGCGATACGGTGGTGTTCAAGCCCTCTGAGGAGACGCCTCTGGCCGGCCAACTGCTGGTGGAGGCGCTGCACGCAGCCGAACTGCCGGAGGGTGTCGTCAATCTGGTCCAAGGCGGGCGCGAGACCGGTCAGGCTTTGATCGCGCAGGAGATCGACGGCCTGCTTTTCACCGGCTCCGCCCAGGCCGGCGCGCACTTTCGCCGCGTCTTCGCCGACCGACCGGAGGTGATCCTGGCCCTGGAGTTGGGCGGCAACAATCCCCTGGTCGTGTGGGACGCGACGGACGTCGAAGCGGTCGCCGGCCACGTGATCCAGTCCGCCTTCGTCACCACTGGACAGCGCTGCTCCTGCGCCCGTCGCCTGATCGTGCCGCAGGGGGCGATAGGTGATGCCGTGGTCGAGGCTGTTCTGACCCTGACCGAACGCTTGCGCATCGGCGCCTGGAACGATGGGGACGAGCCCTTCATGGGGCCGTTGATCTCCGCCCGCGGCGCCGACGCCGCGCGTTCCGCGGCCAGCCGCATGGGCGGCAAGGTGATCCGCGCGACCGGCAAGATCGATGGACGCAGCGACGCCTTCATCGCGCCCAGCATCGTCGATGTGACCGGGCTCGAGGTGGCGGACGAGGAGATCTTCGCGCCCATTCTGCAGGTTCGCCGGGCGGCTGATTTCGACGAGGCCCTGCGCCACGCCAACAACACCCGTTACGGCCTGTCGGCCGGCCTGATCAGCGACGATCCTGCCCGCTGGGAGCATTTCCAGAAACGCATTCGCGCCGGGGTCGCCAACTGGAACCGTCCAACCACGGGAGCGGCGGGGGCCGCGCCGTTCGGCGGGCTGGGGGCGTCGGGCAACCATCGACCCAGCGCCTATTACGCCGCCGACTACTGCGCCTATCCGGTGGCCAGCTTCGAAGCACGGCAGGTCGCCAACGTCGTCGGCGAGATCAAGGGGTTGCGGCCCTAAGCGCCGCGCAAGCGCGTCGTGGCCTCGGGGAAACGGCGCGACAACGGCGCCTCCATCGGGCCTAGCTCCACGGTGTAGTCGCCGGACCCGTCAGGCCGCAGCCCTGTGACCCGGTCGGGATTGACCAGCCACGAGCGATGGGTGCGGGTGAAGCCCAACTTCTCCTCAAGCGCTGCTAGAGAGCTGCGCATCAAAGGACGCCGTCCGTCGGCCAGGATGAATTCGGCGTAGTTCCCGGCCGCAGTGACGGCCAGGATGTCCGTCAACTCGACCCGGACGAGACGTGAGCCGTCAATGATGTCGAATGTCCTTCGCGCGGCTGCCTTCGATGCTTGCCGACGCAGGCGCATGACGCCCCAGAACACCGCCCCCAGGATGAAGTAGCCGATCACGTCCTTGCGCAGTTCGTAGACGTAGCGGGTGACGG
The DNA here is from genome assembly GCA_913776195.1 of uncultured Caulobacter sp. Taxonomy (GTDB): domain Bacteria; phylum Pseudomonadota; class Alphaproteobacteria; order Caulobacterales; family Caulobacteraceae; genus Caulobacter. Next base: position 24,808 of record CAJYMH010000018.1, on the reverse strand, counting down.
GGCCAAACTCGTAGTCCCGGCCGAGCAAGGCGTAGATCGCTTCGCGCAGGGCGACGAAGATCGCCACGTGCGGGATCGAGTAAGCGAACACGCCCGCCAGATGGGCGAGAATGATCTGAAGCGCCGTCCGGAGGCGGAAAGTGGTCCAGCGCACGGCCGCCCAGACCGCCAGGGTGGCGATCATGTTGCTGACGGCGCTGGTGTATTCCCAGATCGCCGGCCAGATGAACGCGATCTCATGATCGTCCACCGTCGACAGCACATTGACCGTGGTCGTGGCCCAGATCACCACCGTGCCGATCAACCAGCCGATCAGCAGATCGCGCCGATCCTCGCCGGTCAGCCCCCAGAAGCCGCCGCTCGTCCCAGACCGAGGCTGATCGTCCCTGGAATGCGGCCGATCGGCCCGAGGCGCTTTCGCCTTGCCGAAGATCGAAGTTCTCTCAGGCGACTCTTGTTCAGACCCGGACACTTAGATGACGACCCCGACCCTCGAACGCCGCGCGGACCTCGATTGGATTCGCGTAGGGGCGTTCTTCCTGCTGATTCTGTATCACGTCGGCATGTTCTACGTGCCTTGGGACTGGCACGTGAAGACGCCTCATCCCATCGAGGCGCTTGGGCCGGTGATGATGCTGAGCAATCCGTGGCGCCTGACCCTGCTGTTCCTGGTATCCGGCGCCGCGACGCGGTTTATGGCCGACAAGCTGAGCCCCGGGGTTTTCACCGGTAAGCGGGTCCTGCGGCTGCTGCCGCCGCTGCTCTTCGCGATGTTCGTGATCGTGCCGCCGCAGTCCTACTACGAGATCGTCGAACAGGTTCCGCAGGCGGTGGAGCCGTATGGATCTTTCTGGATCAAGTACGCCACGGCCTCTGGAAACTGGTGTGACGACGATGGGTGCCTGATCACCCCGACCTGGAACCACATGTGGTTCGTCGCCTACCTGCTGGTCTATACCCTGCTGCTCGGGCTGATCCTGGCTCTGGCCGGCAAGTCGCTGCGCCGGCTTGGCGAGACGCTGGACGGAGTGTTCGGCGGCTGGCGGCTGATCGTCCTGCCGATCGTATTCCTCGGCGTGGTGCGCCTGTGGCTGCTGCCCATGTTCGAGGTGACGCATGCGCTGGTCGATGACTGGTACAACCACGCCGTCTCCTTCACCGCCTTCATGTTTGGGTTCCTGACCGCCAAGTCCGCCAGCATCCGTGACGGCTTCATCCGCTGGCGCTGGACTGCGGCGGGTCTCGCGGTCGTCAGCTACGCCGTCTTTGCGACCTACGCCTGGACCTATCGGGCCGAAGGCGCCGCACCGCCGGAAGCCCTTCGCACGGTCATGCGCTTTGTCTACGCCACGGACCAGTGGAGCTTCATCGCCGCCATCCTCGGCTTCGGAGCGCTGCATCTGACCAAGGGCGGGCCGCGCCTGCGCTACCTGACCCTGGCGGTGTTTCCGTTCTACATCGTCCACCAGACCCTGATCGTGGTCATGGCGCATCATCTGGCCAAGCTGGGCCTGCCGCAGGCGCTGGAGGCGGCGATCCTGATCGCGGGGACGTTCGGAGGCTGTTTCGCCACCTACGAGATCGTGCGGCGCGTGCCGGTTCTGGACAGGCTGTTTGGACTGCGGCCTGAGCCGCGGGAGAAGGCCGAGCCGGCCGCGGCGGTCAGTGGCTGATGCGCGGCCGCAGTTTGTAGACGCCGTGGTCGAAGCTTTCGAAAAGTTCGGATGCCTGCGGGTGGGTCACGGGCTCACCCGTATCGTCCGGCAACAGGTTCTGCTCTGAGACATAGGCCACGTAGGAGTTCTGATCGTTCTCGGCCAGCAGGTGATAGAATGGCTGGTCCTTGGACGGGCGCACTTCTGGCGGAATGGCCAGCCACCACTCGTCGGTGTTGGCGAACTCAGGATCGACGTCGAAGATCACGCCCCGGAATGGGAATATCCGGTGCCTGACAACCTGTCCGATCGAGAATTTTGCGAGACGAGTGTTCATAACCCCTGCAGTCAACCACGTTTCACCTGACTGAAACCTGAACGTAGGCGCGCTGTCAGGCTTCGCAAGCACGGCGGCGCTTTCTGTTGCTGCGATGCATGATAAGGTCGTCGGCGAAACGAGGCGCCGGCACCGGCGCCTGCAAGACAGGTATTGCTCCATGTCGGAGGCGCCGCGCGCGCCCGGCGAGTCGCGCTCACGAGGGCCGTCTCATCGCCGGAGGCCGCCGGGGGAGACGCCGGCTTACGCCGCGCTCGACCTTGGCACCAACAACTGCCGCCTTCTGGTGGCGACTCCCACGTCAGGCGGATTCCGCGTGGTCGAAGCCTATTCCCGCATCGTGCGCCTGGGCGAGGGTCTCGTCGGCTCCGGCCGTCTGTCGGACGCCGCCATGGAGCGGTCCATGGCCGCCCTGAAGGTCTGCGCGGAAAAGATCCGCCGCCGCCGCACGGTCCGCGTTCGCGCCATCGCCACCCAGGCTTGCCGCATGGCCGACAACGGGCAGGACTTCGTCGATCGCGTGGCCGAGGAGACCGGGCTTCGCCTGCAGATCATCACCCCGCGCGAGGAGGCTCAGCTTTCCGTCGCCGGATGCCTGAACCTTCTGGACCGTGAGGCCGACGCCGCCTTGGTGGTGGACGTGGGCGGCGGTTCGACCGAGCTGTCCTGGGTCGATCTGAAGGGGGAGGGGCTGGACGCCCACCCGCGACAATTCGCGGCCTGGAGGCTGCCGATCAAGGCCTGGGTCTCGATCCCCATCGGCGTGGTCACCCTGGCCGAGCGCTTTCCAGAGGAGGGGCCGCGCGACGTGTGGTTCCGCTCCATGGTCGAGGCGGTGAAGGAACGGATCGCTGACTTCCCGCACGCCGAGGCCCTCCGCCCGGTGTTCGCAGAGGGGCGGGCCCAACTGGTCGGCACCTCGGGCGCCATCACCAGTTTGGCGGGCCTGCATCTCGACTTGCCGCGCTACGACCGCAACCGGGTCGACGGCCTCTGGATGAAGCGCAGCGAGTGCGAGGCCGCCGCCAATCGCCTGCTCGCGCTGACGACAGCCGAGCGCGCTCAACAGCCATGCATCGGCCCGGACCGCGCCGATCTGGTGTTGGCCGGCGCCGCGATCCTGCAGGCCGTGCAGGAGCTGTGGCCGTGCGACCGCGTGCGCGTCGCCGACCGGGGCCTGCGCGAAGGCATCCTCATGTCCCTCATGTCCGACCAGCAACCCCGCAAGCCTCGCCGTCGCCGGCGTCGCGGGGGTGGGGGCCGCACCTCAACACCTCAGGCCGCCGAATGACCGAAGAACCGCCCAAACGCCGCATGGTGAAGCTGCCGACCGGCGGCGTCGAAGGCGGCCGCGGCAAGCCCGCCCGCCTGAAGACCGCCATGGGCCGCACCTCTTCCCAGCAGGCCTGGCTCGAGCGCCAGATCAACGACCCGTTCGCCGCCAAGGCGCGGGCCCTGGGCTATCGCAGCCGCGCGGCGTTCAAGATCAGCGAGATCGACGACAAGTTTCACTTCTTCCGCAAGGGCGCGAAGATCCTCGACCTGGGCTGCGCGCCCGGCGGCTGGCTGCAGATCGCCCAGCAGCGCGGCGTGGAGAAGATCGTCGGGGTCGACTTGCTGGACGTCGACCCTTTGCCGCCGGCCCAGATCCTCAAGATGGATTTCACCGACCCGAAGTGTCCGGATCTGCTGATCGAGCTTCTGGGCGGGCAACCGGATGTGGTGCTGTCAGATATGGCGCCGAACACCGTAGGCCACCGCGAGACCGATCACCTGCGCATCGTCGCCCTGATCGAGCTGGCGGCGGATTTCGCGGTGCAGGTCCTGAAGCCCGGCGGCGCCTTTGTCGCTAAGGCCTTCCAGGGCGGCGAGACGGCGGAGGTGATCGGGGAGCTGAAGCAGCGCTTCACCAAGGTCCAGAACTTCAAGCCCAAGGCCAGCCGCAGCGACAGCTCGGAGGTCTTCCTGGTGGCGACGGGGTTCAAGGGGTAGACGCTATCTCGCCGCCGCCTTCACCTCCGCTGCGTCCTTCAGCACCCAGGCAAAACGGTCGTTGAGGGCCGCAAGGGCTCCGCGCTTGACCTGATCGGCCTGTATGACGCCCCCCAGGGGATTGGGCAGGGCGCGGTCGGCGGTGGCGTCGGCGACGACATAGTTCTGATAGCCCAAGTCAAAGCCGGCGCGGGTGGTGGCGTCCACGCACATGTGGGTCATGAAACCCGTGACCAGCAACTGATCCTTGCTGGCGGCCTTCAGCGCCTTGTGCAGGTCGGTGGCGTGGAACGAATTGGGTAGCCCCTTGTCGATCACCAGTTCATCCGCCGTCGGGGTCAGCTGAGGGATGATCTGCGCCCCATGGCCGCCGATGGTGAAGATGGGTGAGGTCGGGCCGCCAATCTGGCGGATGTGGACGACCAGCACGCGGTTCTCGTGAGCCCAGGCCCGCAAGAGCTCGATCTGAGCGACGGCGGCGCCGAACTTCTCCAGCGGCAGCTTGCCGTCCACATACTCATTCTGCGCGTCGATGATGAGCAACGCGGCCCGGCGCGGTTCGATGGCGGGGCGATCGCCGGGCCGAAGATCGCGCAGGGTGGCCGGCCGGCCGTCCGGCATGAGCACGGGGCCGCCCGCATTGGCGGCGGCGAAGCTGATCGAAGCGGCCAGGACCGCCGCGGCCAGGCCGCAAAACTGACTGAACAGGGACATGGGTGGTTCTCCAAATGCCTGTCGATCTTGCCTCCTGGCGAGCTGTGTGAAAATTCGATATATAATCGCAATGCCTGATCGAAAACGCACAGATATGGATTGGGAGGACGTGCGCGTCTTCCTCGCCGTGGCCGAGGCCGGGAGCCTGTCCGGGGCCGCCCGCGCCCTGGGCGTCAACCACGCCACCATCGCCCGGCGTCTGGCCCGGTTCGATCAGGAGCTGGGCTCCCCCGGCTTGCTGGAGAAGCGACCGGAAGGCTACGTCCTGACCACGGCCGGTCAGGCGGTGCTGGAAGAAGCGAGGGCCATGGAGGCCGCCGCCCTCGCCATTGGCCGCCGCGCCGAAGCCGGAGCGGCCATCGCCGGTCTTGTCCGGGTCAGCACCGTGGGCAGTTTCGCCGAACACATGTTGGCTGCGCCCCTTGCGCGCCTGACCGCCACCCACCCGGACCTAGAGATTGAGCTGGTCGGAGAGGACCGTAATATCAGTATCGCACGCGGTGACGCGGATCTCGCTCTGCGCTTCGGTCGGCCGACGCGGGGAGAGGCGGTGACCCGCCGGGTGGGCGACGCGGACTACGGGCTGTATGCGACAGCGGACTATCTGGCGCGCACGGCCGAGGCCGACTGGCGGTTCATCAGCTACAGCGAGGAAGTTGAGGCCGTGGCGCCCGGCGCGCGTCGTATCGCCGAACTGGCGTCGGGGCGGGGCGTCAGCCTTCGCCTCAGCACCATGGGCGCGCAGCGGGAAGCCGCAGCGGCGGGCGGCGGCGTCGCCATGCTGCCTCGATACCTGGCTGGTGACGATGCGCGCCTTACCCTGGCGGCTGACGGCCCGGCCTGGAGCCAACCGATCTGGCTGCTCATGAGGCGGGACGTGGCTCGTGTCGGACGGGTCCGCTTGGTCGCTGACACGGTGATATGGGCGCTGGAGCAAGAATCGCGCCGACTGTCCGCCTGAGCCCCTTCCGTTCGTCGGGCCGTTCCGTTATACGCGGCCCGCAAAATGGAGAATCCGATGGAGATTCGCGAAGGGCTCACCTTCGACGACGTTTTGCTCGAACCCGGCCCGTCCGACGTCATGCCTACCCAGGTGACGACAGAGACCCGGTTCACGCGTGAAATCAGTCTGAACATCCCGCTCGTGTCCGCCGCCATGGACACGGTCACTGAAAGCCGCCTCGCCATCGCCATGGCGCAGGCCGGCGGTCTGGGCATCCTGCACCGCAACCTCAGCAATGAGGAGCAGGCCGACCACGTCCGCGAAGTAAAGCGTTACGAAAGCGGGATGGTCATCAATCCGCTGACCATCCACCCCGACACCACCCTGGCCGAGGTCCGCGAGATCACGGCCCGCCGAAAGATTTCGGGCTTCCCCGTGGTCGAGCGCGGCAGCGGCAAGCTTGTCGGCATTCTGACCAACCGCGACATGCGCTTCGAGGGCGATCCCAACGTTCCGGCCTCGGCGATCATGACCCGCGAGAACCTGATCACGGTGGGCGAGGGCGTCGATCATCGCGAGGCTCGCGAGCTTCTGCGCAAGCACAAGATCGAGCGCCTGATCGTCGTCGACGACGCCTACCGCGCGGTCGGCTTGATCACGGTGAAGGATATCGAGAAGGCCCAGGCCCACCCCCTGGCGGCCAAGGACGACAAGGGCCGCCTGCTGGTCGGCGCCGCCTCGACCGTCGGCGACGCCGGCTTCGAGCGCTCTATGGGTCTGGTGGACGCCGGTGTCGACGTCGTCGTCATCGACACCGCTCACGGCCACTCCAGCCAGGTCGCCCAGGCGGTCTCGCGCCTGAAGCGCGAAGCCAACCGCGTGCAGATCGTGGCCGGCAACATCGCCACCTACGACGCCGCACGCGCCCTGATCGACGCCGGCGCCGACGCGGTGAAGGTCGGCATCGGTCCGGGCTCCATCTGCACCACGCGCATCGTCGCGGGTGTCGGCGTCCCGCAGCTGACCGCGATCATGGAGGCCGTCCGCGCCGCCCGTGAGTCCGGAGTGCCGGTCATCGCCGACGGCGGCATCAAGTACTCGGGCGACCTGGCCAAGGCCATCGCCGCGGGGGCCTCGACCGCCATGATGGGCTCGATGTTCGCCGGCACCGAAGAGTCGCCGGGCGAGGTGTTCCTGTACCAGGGCCGCTCGTACAAGAGCTATCGCGGCATGGGCTCCGTCGGCGCCATGGCCCGTGGTTCGGCCGACCGCTACTTCCAGAAGGAAGTGACGGACAGCTTCAAGCTGGTGCCCGAAGGCATCGAGGGCCAAACGCCGTTCAAGGGCCCGATCGCCCCGGTGCTGCACCAGCTCGTCGGCGGCCTGCGCGCCGCCATGGGCTATGTGGGCGCCCCGACGGTGGACGAGTTCCAGAAGCGGGCCCGCTTCGTCCGCATTACCAACGCCGGCCTGCGCGAAAGCCACGTCCATGACGTGATGATCACGCGCGAAGCGCCGAACTATCCGAGCGCGGTCTAAGGATGGAGCCGGTCCTCGAACTGAAGATGCTGGGGGCGGCGGTGATCGTCGGCCTCGTCCACCTGTTCTGGGGATCGGCCGCGGCCCAGCCGCAGATGGGACTGAAGTGGAACGTCGGCCCGCGAGACGAACCGCGGCCGCTGACGGGTATGGCGGGGCGGCTTCAGCGCGCCTTCGCCAACTTCCGCGAGACCTTCGCCTTCTTCGTCGCCCTGGTCCTGGCGGTGGCGCTGTCGGGCAAGACCGGCGGCCTCAGCGCCCTGGGGACGATGATCTATGTGGCGGCCCGGGCGGTCTATATCCCGCTCTACGCCTTCGGGATTCCTGTGGTGCGCAGCATCGTCTGGCTGGCCTCGATGGTCGGCCTGCTGATGCTTCTTGCGGCTCTGTTCATCTGAATGCGTGACAGCGGAAGAATAGGGGCGGCGATCGAGGTTCTGGAAGAGATCGAGGCGCGCCATAAGCCCGTGAAGCTGGCCCTCAAGGGCTGGGGCGAGCGTTCTCGTTTCGCCGGCTCCAAGGACCGCGCCTTCGTCTCCGGCCTAGTGCTCGACGCCCTGCGGCGCAAGCGGTCGCTGGGCTGGATGATGGGCGACGACGGCGCGCGGGCCGTGATCCTGGCGACCCTGCGGTTCTCCTGGTCCTGGCCGGTCTCGCGTATCGCCGAGGCTTGCGCCGAGGAGCCTCACGGTCCTGGCGGCCTGAGCGAGGCCGAAAGCGCTGCGCTCGAAAACCCGAAGTCCCTCGACGACGCCCCGACACAGGTCAAGGGCGACTATCCCGATTGGCTCGAAGCCAGCCTGACCCGCGTGTTCGGCGAGGGCAGGGGCGACGAGGCCGCCGCCCTGGCCGCCCGTGCGCCGGTGGACCTGCGGGTCAACACCCTGAAGACCGATCCGGCGCGCGCCCTGAAGGCGTTGCAGCCCCTCGGCGCTCAACCAACCGAATTGCTGGCGACGGCTCTGCGCATTCCCGCGCCCGATCCCAGCGAGCGCGCCGGCTCGGTCGAGACCATTCCCGCCTTCTCCAAGGGCTGGTTCGAGGTGCAGGACCTCGGCTCCCAGATCGCCGCCGCCTGCGCGGGCGAGGTGAAGGGCAAGCAGGTTCTGGACTTCTGCGCCGGGGGTGGGGGCAAGACCTTGGCGCTCGCCGCCGCCATGGGCTCCACGGGCCAGATCTACGCCCACGACAGCGACGCTCGCCGTCTGGCCGACACCATCCGCCGCGGCCAGCGCGCCGGCGTGCGCAACCTGCAGATTCGTTCGCCCGTCGAGACGGACCCGCTGAAGGGTCTGGACGGCAAGATGGACGTGGTCTTCGTGGACGCGCCTTGTACGGGTTCGGGCACTTGGCGTCGCCATCCCGACACCAAGTGGCGCCTGACGCCCGAAGCGCTGGAGCGCCGTCAGGGCGAGCAGGACGCCGTGCTGGACCAGGCCGCGCCCTTCGTGAAGGTCGGCGGCAAGCTGATCTACGTCACCTGCTCGGTCCTGGCCGAGGAGGACGAGGATCGCGTCGAGGCCTTCCTGGCCCGCAACCCGTCCTTCCGTCTGGCCGCGCCCCCGGCGCCCGCCGACCAATTCGCATCGCCGCAAGGCTATGTCCGCCTCACGCCCCGCACCGCCGGCGCCGACGGCTTCTTCGCCGCCGTGCTGGAAAAGATCGCCTAAGAAGGAATTCCGCTGAATGACTGCCGAGCCGAACCACCAGCGGGTCCTGATCGTCGATTTCGGCAGCCAGGTGACCCAACTGATCGCCCGCCGCGTCCGCGAGGCCGGCGTCTATTGCGAAATCCATCCCTTCGACAAGGTCGAGGCCCTGGTGGATGACTACAAGCCGTCAGCGATCATCCTGTCGGGTGGTCCGTCCAGCGTGCTTGAGGACGACAGCCCGCGTATCGGCCGCAAGCTTTTCGACCTGGGCCTGCCCATGCTGTGCGTCTGCTACGGCGAGCAACTGCTGTGCGACGTGCTGGGCGGCAAGGTCGAGGGCGGTCACGCCGGCGAGTTCGGCCGCGCCGAACTGACCATCGGCAGGGCCAGCCCGCTGTTCGCCGGCCTGGCCGGGGTGGGCGAGCTTGAAACGGTCTGGATGAGCCACGGCGACCGGGTCACCCAGATCCCGGAAGGTTTCGAGGTGATCGCCACCTCGACCGGCGCGCCCTTCGCCGCCATCGCCGACGACGCCCGCAAGATCTACGGCGTGCAGTTCCACCCGGAGGTGGTTCACACGGTCAACGGCGCAAAAATTTATCGCAACTTCCTCTACAACATCGCCGGTCTGAAGGGCGACTGGACCATGGCGGCCTTCCGCCAGGAGATGGTCCAGAAGGTCCGCGACCAGGTCGGCGGCGGCAAGGTGATCTGCGGCCTCTCCGGCGGCGTCGACAGCTCCGTGGCCGCGGTGCTGATCCACGAGGCCATCGGCGATCAGCTGACCTGCGTCTATGTCGACACCGGCCTGATGCGGAAGGGCGAGAGCGAGCAGGTCGTCGGCCTGTTCCGCGACCACTACAACATCCCGCTGATCCATGTGGACGCTGGGGACTTGTTCCTGGGTGAGCTGGCCGGCGTCTCCGACCCCGAAACCAAACGCAAGACCATCGGCAAGCTGTTCATCGACGTCTTCGACAAGGAAGCCGCCAAGATGGAAGGCGCCGAATTCCTGGCTCAGGGCACGCTCTATCCCGACGTGGTCGAAAGCGTCTCGGCGCGCGGCGGTCCCTCGGCGGTGATCAAGAGCCACCACAATGTGGGCGGCCTGCCGGACTTCATGAAGCTGAAGCTGGTCGAGCCCCTGCGCGAACTGTTCAAGGACGAGGTTCGCGCCCTCGGCGTCGAGCTGGGACTGCACAAAGACTTCGTAGGCCGCCACCCCTTCCCCGGGCCGGGCCTGGCCATCCGCATCCCCGGCGACATCACGCCGGAGAAGGTGAAGGTCCTGCAGGACGCCGACGCCATCTATCTTGAAGAGATCCGCAAGGCCGGCCTCTACGACAAGATCTGGCAGGCATTCGCCGTGCTGCTGCCGGTAAAGACCGTCGGTGTCATGGGCGATGCCCGCACCTACGAGAACGTTCTGGCCCTGCGCGCGGTGACCTCCACCGACGGCATGACCGCCGACTTCTTCGAGTTTCCGTGGGAGGTCTTGGGCAAGACCGCCACAAGGATCATCAACGAGGTGCGCGGCGTAAACCGCGTCGTCTACGACGTCACCTCCAAGCCTCCCGGCACGATCGAATGGGAGTAGTTCAAGGCCTTTCGCGAGAAATCGCGGAAGGCCTTTTTCTTCGGTCCGCCGCCGAAGTCATTTGTGAGCCCTTTTCGGGTCGTCCCACATCTTTGGACTGGGATCGCGCCCAGGCCGTCCCCCGCGCATTGATCTCCAGGTTCGCTATCATAGCGGCGCGTGCAAATTCGTGCGCCAGGGCAGGCGACCGCCACCTGCTTCTGAAGCCAGCCTTCCGTCTTTTGGAATTGGAGACGTGATGACGATCAATCGACGCACATTATCGGCCGCTCTTGCTGCGAGTGCGCCTTTGGGCGCCGCTGGCGCCAGTCGATCCGCAGCACCGTCAAAGGTGAAGAATGTCGTTTTGGCGCACGGGCTCTATGCCGACGGATCATGCTGGATCAAGGTTATCACCCGACTTCAAGCGGCCGGCTTAAATGTAACCGCCGTTCAACACCCGCTGACCACGCTGGAGCAAGCCTCCGCGGCGGTGTGGCGCGTCCTTGATCGGCAAGATGGTCCCACCGTACTTGCCGGGCATAGTTTTGGCGGCGTCATCGTCAGTGAGGTGGGCGTGCACCCCAATGTGTCATCGCTCGTCTACATTGCAGCTCGTGCGCCGGATGCGGGAGAAGACTACGCCGCTTTGGCCAAACAGTTCGCAACGCCCCCGGCCGCGGCGGGGGTGGTCTTCGATGGCGATGAGGGGCGTTTGTCGGAGACAGCGTTCTTGAATGACTTTGCGGGGGACCTACCGCGCGCTGAAGCGCGCGTGCTTTACGCGGTGCAGCAGCCGTTTGAGCGCGCGCTGCTGACGGCGCGGACGACGCAGGCGGCATGGCGAGCCAAACCGCCATTTTATGCGGTCTCGACCCAAGACCGCACGATCAACCCCGATCTTCAGCGGTTCCTGGCCAAGCGGATGAAAGCAACGACCGTGGAGATCGCCGCTAGCCACGTCTCGCTGCTGTCACAGCCGAAGCGGGTCGCCGATCTGGTGATGCTCGCCGCCCAACAAGGCTGAGGGTAGATCGGGACGCCAACGCGCCGATTCCATGGGCGCCCGTCGCGTCGCTTCTTTCTCGCTACACCGCTTTGGATTGTAGGCTTGGCGCCGCGTGTCGCGTCGCGGACCATATAACGAGGCGGTAAAGAGATCGACCGCCATGGCGCTCAAGCGAGCGGGCGCCTAACTGAGGCTGCCGCAGTGGAGCCACCCATGCCCGATCTTTCCGTATTCCCGATCACCCGGCGCTGGCCGGCTCAGAACCCAGAACGCCTGCAGCTCTATTCCTGGCCAACGCCGAACGGAGTGAAGGTTTCGATCGCGCTGGAGGAGCTTGGCCTGCCGTACGAGCCGCACGCGGTGAACATCGGCCAGAACGAGACCTGGGGTCCGGAATTCCTTTCCCTAAACCCCAACGGCAAGATTCCGGCGATCATCGATCCCGACGGTCCGGGAGGCCAGCCGCTGGCCTTGTTCGAGTCCGGCGCGATCTTGGTCTATCTGGCGGAGAAGACCGGTAAGTTGATCCCCGCCGATGCGGCCGGGCGATATGAGACCTTGCAATGGGTGTTCTTCCAGATGGCCGCGCTCGGCCCGATGTTCGGGCAGGTGGGTTTTTTCCACAAGTTCGCCGGCCGAGATTACGAGGATAAGCGCCCGCTGCAGCGCTACGTCGCCGAATCCAAGCGTCTTCTGGGCGTGCTGGATAACCGCCTAGAAGGCCGCGATTGGATCATGGGCGGCCAGTACACCATCGCCGACATCTCAATGCTTGGCTGGGTGCGTAACTTGATCGGCTTCTACGAAGCTGGCGAACTGGTGGAGTTTGCTAGCTTCAAAAACGTCGCCGCCTGGCTTGAGCGCGGATTGGCCCGCCCGGCCGTTCAGCGCGGGCTGCGCATTCCCTCGAAGGACTAACCCCCTTCGGCCGCCGCCTCGATCTGCGCGATGTCGATCTTGACCATCCGCATCATCGCGGCGGCGACCCGGGCCGCCTTGGCCTTGTCCGGGTCGGCCATCAGTTGCATCAGCTTGCGCGGGGTCACCTGCCACGACAGGCCAAAGCGATCCTTCAGCCAGCCGCACTGGGATTCCTCACCGCCGTCGGCCAGCAACTTCTCCCAGTAGTAATCGACCTCCGACTGATCGGCGCAGTCGATCATGAACGAGACGGCTTCATCAAACTTGAAGTGCGGCCCGCCGTTCAGGGCCTGGAACACCTGGCCGTCCAGCTCGAACTCCACGACCATCACCGAACCGGCCGGCGCGGGCATGCCTTCCGAATAGTAGGACACGTCCCGGATGCGCGAATTCGGGAAGATCGACACGTAGAAATCCGCCGCCTCCTTGGCCTGGGTGTCGAACCACAGGAACGGGGTGATCTTCGGCATGGCGGGTCCTCCTTGGCTGGAGCGATGATCGCTCGTCGGGCTGTCGGTTCAAGGACGGACGACCGCTATGCGATCCGACAGGGGCCGCGATTTATTCCCGCGCCCCGATCTTCCAGGCTTCTTGATCTTCGTCACGAATGGCGGAAGGGAAGGGGCATGATCACCATGTACGGCATCAAGAACTGCGACACTGTCGCCAAGGCCCGCAAGTGGCTGGAAGCCAAGGGCGTCGCCTACGACTTCCACGACTACAAGACAGCCGGCGTCGACCGGCCGCATCTGCAGGCCTGGGTGGACGAGTTCGGCTGGGAGACCGTCCTAAATCGCGCCGGGACCACCTTCCGCAAGCTGCCAGAGGCCGATCGTCAGGATATCGACGCGGTTAAGGCCATCGACCTGATGCTGGCCCAGCCGTCGATGATCAAGCGCCCGATCCTGGACCTGGGCGACAAGCGTCTGGTCGGCTTCAAGCCCGACCTCTATGCGGCGGCCCTTTAGGGACAGTCGAGCTCAAAGCTCCGGCGACTCCCGGACCTCGTCCAGAGGCAGTGACGGCGTTCCTAGCCGGTCGTCGCGAAATTCGCTTAAGCTCCACCTTGCCGACGCCATCGAGACGCCGCGGACGCTGTTCCTTGGGAATACACGCCGGATCTTTTTTCTCGGCCCTGCATCCAGACCCATGATCGGCGGCGACTACCAGGTGAAAACGGCGCGAATGACCGCGTCGGCACGGAGACAAGGACATGGAAGACATCTTCCGCGGATACTGGTGGCTTCTCTTCCCGCTTTTCGGTTTCGCGTACGCTGGATGGGAAGCGTGGCTGAAGTACCGTAATCAGCAGGCGGCGATCGAGCTTATGAAGAGCTATGCCGCCAACGGTGCCGAGCCGCCTGCTAAACTTCTCGAGGCCCTTGAGCGCCCCCAGGACGAAAGCCGTAACGCGGGCGGCATGGGCAAAAGCCGCGAAGGGCACCTCTATTCGGTGGTGATGTTCGGCGTTATGGCCGTGGGCTTCACATTCGCGGCGGTGACCGATCTGTTCGGGGTCGGTGCGGCCTTCGTGATTGTGGCGGTGGTGATGGCGGCGCTGGCCTTGGCCTCGTTGGTCGTCCTGCTTGTCACTCGACCGCGCGCCTGATGATCGTCGCCAATGAACACGGGGTGGGGCGACGAAGCGCTGGTGGCTGCCGCCCGCGCAGGCTCGGATGCGGCCTTCATGAGGCTGGTGCAGCGGCACGAGGCGGCGCTCCGCGGGTTCCTGAGGCGAAGTCTCGGGGGATCGGCGGCGGAGGCGGAAGATCTGGCGCAGGAGGTGTTCCTGACCGCCTGGGGCCATCTTGGCCGGCTGAAGGATCCGGCGCGGGTTCGGTCCTGGTTGTGTGGCATCGGCTGGCGCAAGGCTCAGGACCGGCTGCGCTCGCGCCGTCGCGACGCGACCAGGGACGGCGCCTGGTTGGAGATCGCCGACGCGACGCCGGGGTTGTCGGGCGAGGATCGACTGGCCGTGGCTCAGGCTATGGGCGAACTGACACAGGGGCAGCGGGCTTGCATCACCCTGTGCCTGGTCGAGGGGTGGTCGCACGCGGAGGCTTCAGAAGCCCTGGATCTGCCGCTGGGCACGGTGAAGTCTTATGTGGATCGGGGCAGGGCTCGCCTGCTCGCCGCCCTGGGAGGATCACATGACGCCTGATCAGAAACTCTCCGCCCTGCTGACGACCGCCGCCCGGCCCGAACCGCAAGGATTCGCCTTCTCGGCCGATCTGGCCCAGCGCATCGCCCGCCGGCGGGCGATCTACAACATCCTGGCGATGGTCCCGGTGATGCTGGCGGCGGCGGCGCTGCTTTGGACCCTGGACGGTCTGCTGAAGCGTCAGCAGGCGCTGATCGATCTCATCTCGGCCCTGGCCCCGGGACTGTTGAACTTGGCGCTGGTTCTGTTTCTGACCTTGGGCGGCCGGATGTTGTCGAAGGCCTTGGACAGACGCTGACGAGAGGCTTCAAGGATGACGAAGGTTTAATCAGAACAATTGCATCTGTTGCGGGTCGTCAAAGCCTCTTCCCTACAGAAGGCGGAAGCGACAGGCTCACCGCCACAAGTCAAAAGGGGTTCTGGTCATGGAAATTCTCATCCCGCTCGCGCCATTCATCATGGTCATCGCGATCGTCGTCATCCCGAAGTGGCTGAAGAGCCGTGAACGCCAGGAGATGCAGGCCACGATCCGCGCCGCCATCGACAAGGGCCAGGAACTGCCTCCGGAACTGATCGACGCGATGAGCAAGGACGTGAAGGTCCGCAAGGTCTCGTCCGCCCAGAGCGACATCCGCACCGGCATCATCCTGATCTCCGTGGGCGCGGGCATCGCCGCCTTCGGCTGGATGGTCGGCTACCAGGAAAGCGACGCCTTCTACCCGCTGCTGGGCATCGGTCTGATCCCGGGTTTGATCGGCGTGGCCTACGTGGTCCTCAGCTTCTTCAACCCGAATAAGGGCGACCAGATCGAGAAACAGGGCTGATCGCGATCCAGTTGGGGAGATTGGATCATGGGCAAGACAAGCCCGCCTAATATCGGAAGTCTGCACGACGTCGAGTTGGCCACGCTTGCGGCCACCGGTGATCGGCCGGCCTTCGGAGAGCTGGTGCGCCGTCACGGCTCTGCGGTCCGCGCGCTTTTGCGCCGGATGGGAGCGGAAGCCTCGGTGGCCGACGACCTAGCCCAGGACGCCTTCTTGCAGGCGTTCGAGCGGGTCGCGGAGTTCCGTGGGGAGGGGCCGTTCGCGGCCTGGGTCAAGCGGATCGCAGCCCGGCTCTATGTTCGTCGCTGGCGCAAGGAGTCACGCCTTGTTGCCGCCACAGATGACGGTGAAGCTTCGGAAGGACACGGGGGAGAAGCTTTCGCGGCGACGCGGATCGATCTCGATGAGGCGCTTCGCGCGCTTCCGGCCTCGGAGCGGATGTGCATCTCGCTCTGCTACGGCGCGGGCCTGTCCCATGCCGAAGCGGCCGAAGCTCTCGGGGCCCCCCTGGGGACGGTGAAATCCCATGTCAAACGTGGTTTGGATAGGCTCAGAGGCCGCTTGGCTCCACAGGATGGAGCGTCGGCGACCGGGAGGCAGGGTCATGGCTGACCTGGAATTCGAAACCCGACTGGACCGCATGTTTGCGGACACTCCAGTCTTCGATGATCGCGAGGCTTTCGCGCGGCAGGTGGTCACCCGCCTGGAGCGCGGCTGGTCGATGCGCCAGTGGACCATCTGGGTCGCTGGTTTCGTCGGCGGCCTGACCGGCGTGTGGCAGCTCGTTCGTTCCGGCGTTTTGGTCCGGGCGGAGGACATTCCCACCGAACCGGTGAGGATGCTTTCCCATCGCGTGATGGAGGCGTCGAAGATGGGTCTGGAGCTGTCCAGCCTGCCTTTCGGCGGCGAGGTCATGTGGGCCGCGGCGGGTCTTTCGACCCTCGCCGTGATTTTTGTGGCCATGCGCGCGGTTGGAGAGCTGTAACAGCGACTTAATCGCCCCGCGGGTGCGTTGCGGGGAGGCGTGCGACGCTATAGGTTCGCGGCCTCTTCGGCGCCCTCGCGGGGCGCGTGTGCTTTCGGAGCCCCTGTACGTGGTCGACGTGTTTGATGAGGTGGAGGAGCAGCTTCGCTCTGACCGCTACAAGACCCTTGCTCGCAAGACGGCTCCCTGGGTGGTCGGCGGTCTCGCCATCGCCCTGGCTGGTTCGTTGGGTTACTGGGCCTGGGACAGCCATCGCAGCCGCACGGCCGCCGAGGCGTCCGAGAAGTACGCGGCCGCGGTCGAATCGTTTGGCGCTGACAACACGGCCGCCGCGACCACGGGCTTCGAGGCGATCGCCAAGTCCGGCACGCCGGCCTACAAGGCGCTGTCGCTAATGCAGCTCGCCGGCATTAAGGTCGAGGAAGGCAAGGCCGCTGAGGCCGTGGCTCTATTCGACCAAGCCGCCGAGATCGCCCCAGATCAGGCACTGGGCGACGCCGCTCGCCTCAAATCCGCCTTCGCCCTGCTCGATACGGCCCCCTATGCCGACATCGAGAAGAGGCTGACGCCCTTGACGGAAGAAAAGCGGCCCTACCGGGTCCAGGCCAAGGAAGCCCTGGCCTTCGCCAAGCTCTCGGCCGGCAAGATGGACGAGGCGCGCAGCGACTTTTCCGTCCTGACCCTGCTGCCGGAATCCAGCGATCAGGTCCGTGAACGCGCCCGCACCGCCATGCAGATGATCGACTCTGGCTCGGCCAAGTCGCTGCCGGCGATCGCCAAGGCCGCCGCCACCGCGACCCCGATGATGCCTTCGGCCGCTCCGGCCCAGATGCCTGGCGCTCCGGAGGGCCCGCAATGAAGCGTCGTCTCCTGACCGCCGCCGCCGTCACCTTGGTGGCGATGGGCGGCCTGTCCGCCTGCTCGACCGTTGGTTCGGCCGTTTCGGCCATCAACCCGTTCGACGGCAAGGACAAGAACAAGACCACCGCCACCCAGGGCGAACGCATCTCGATCATCGCCTTCGACCAGAAGGTGGAGCAGAACGAGGGCCTGAAGGGCGCGGACTTCTATCTGCCGACCGCAGAGCCGCGCGCGGACTGGCCGCTGCCGGGCGGCACGCCCGAACAGTCGGTCGAACATGTCGCGGCCGGCGCCAATTTCCAGGTGGCTTGGCGCAAGGACTTCGGCGAGGGGTCCAGCCGCTCGGCCCACGTCGTCGCGCCGCCCGTGGCCGCTGACGGCAAGATTTTCGTCATGGACGGCGAGGCGACCGTGGTCGCATTCGACGCCAAGAGCGGCGCTGAGATCTGGAAGCGCAATCTGAAGCCGAAAGAGCGTCGCGACCGTGACGGCTTCGGCGGCGGTATCGCCTATGCCGACGGCAAGCTTTACGTGGCCTCCGGCTTCCGCTTCGTGACCCAGTTGGACGCCGCCACCGGCGAGCAGGGCTGGAAGCGTGACGTCTCGAACCCGATCCACGGCGCTCCCACGGTGGCTGGCGGCCGCGTCTACGTGGTCAACATCGACAACGAGCTGCTGACCTTCGAGACCGCTACGGGCGCTCCCAACTGGAACTATCAGGCCCTGACCGAGCCGGCCCGCATCTTGGCGGCCTCGTCGCCGGCGATCTCGGGCGACACCATCGTCGCGCCGTTCTCGTCGGGCGAGCTGGTCGCCCTGCGTCTCGGCAACGGCAACGAGGTGTGGAGCGAGGCCCTGTCCCGCGCCAGCCGCACCAACGCCCTGTCGGAAATCCGGGACATCGCCGGCCGTCCGGTGATCTACCGTGGCGACGTTCTGGCGGTCAGCCATTCGGGCGTCTTCTCGGCCACCGATCTGCGCACCGGCCAGCAGCGCTGGAACATCCCGGTCACCGGCATCGGCTCGCCGTGGGCGGCCGGCGACGTAGCCTTCGTGGTCTCAAAGGCCGGCGAAGTGATCTGCGTCTCGCGCGAGAATGGCCAAGTCTATTGGATCCGCGACCTCAACTCGACGGAAGGCTTCAGCAAGCGCCAGCTGAAGAAGCGCCGAAAGAACCCGGTCATCTGGTCCAGTCCTATCCTGGCCTCCGACCGTCTGATCACCGTGTCCAGCCGCGGGGAGGCCGCCGCCTTGAACCCGAAGACGGGTGAGGTGATCTCCACCCTGAAGCTGGGCGAGTCCGCTATGATCGCTCCGATCGCGGTCGGCGACATGCTCTATGTCGTCACCGACGACGCCAAACTGATCGCGATCCGCTAGGCGAAGGCGCGCTTTTTTGCGCGCTTAACCTAGGTTCGCTAAAACAACAGCGCCCCTCGCATTCCTGCGGGGGGCGCTTGGATTCTGAAATGCCGCTCAAACTCGCCATCGTCGGCCGGCCGAACGTCGGAAAATCGACGCTCTTCAACCGCCTCGCCGGCAAGAAGCTCGCCATCGTCGACGACCAGCCGGGCGTCACGCGGGACCGCCGTTTCGCGGCGGGGCGCATCGGCGACCTTGAGCTTGAACTCATCGACACCGCCGGCTTCGAGGATGTGAAGGACGAGAGCCTGGAGTCGCGCATGCGCGCCCAGACCGAACTCGCCATCGATGAAGCCGACGTCACCCTGTTCGTCTATGACGCGCGGGAAGGCATCACGCCGGCCGATCAGATTTTCGCCACCATCCTGCGTCGTCGCAATCGCCCGACCCTGGTCGCGGCCAACAAGGCCGAAGGCAAGGCGGGCGAGGCCGGCACCGCCGAGGGTGCGCGCCTGGGCCTGGGCGAGCCGATCCCGATCAGCGGCGAGCACGGCGAAGGCATGGCCGAGCTGTACGCCGCCCTGCTGCCGTTCGAGACGCAGGACGACGAGCCGATCGACAAGGACAAGCCGATCATGGTGGCCGTGGTCGGTCGCCCTAACGCCGGCAAGTCCACCCTGGTCAACGCTCTGATCGGTGAGGACCGCCTGCTGACCGGCCCCGAGGCCGGCATCACCCGCGACGCCATTTCGGTCGATTGGGAATACGGCGACCGCAAGCTGCGTCTGGTCGATACCGCGGGCATGCGTCGCAAGGCCCGTATCGACGAAAAGCTCGAGAAGTTGTCGGTGCAGGATTCCATCCGCGCCATCACCTTCGCCGAGGTGGTGATGCTGGTCATGGACGCCACGCACCCGTTTGAGATCCAGGATCTGCAGCTTGCGGATCTGGTTGAGCGAGAAGGGCGGGGCCTCGTCTTCGTCCTGACCAAGTGGGACCTGGTCGAGAACCCGCAGGCCAAGCTGAAGGAGTTCATCGAGCACGCCGAGCGCATGCTGCCTCAGGTGCGCGGCACGCCTGTGATCGCCCTGTCGGCCGAGACCGGCCGCGGTTTGGATCGGCTGATGCCGGCCCTCCTCAAGGTCCACACCAACTGGTCGACTAAGGTGAAAACCCGCGACCTGAACGACTGGCTGCAGTTGGCCATGCAGCGGCACCCGCCGCCCTCGGTTGGGGGCCGACGGGTGAAGCCCAAGTACATGGCTCAGACCAAGGCCCGTCCGCCAACCTTCGTGCTGTTCTCCAGCCGGGCCGACCAGATGCCGGATCATTACCGCCGCTATCTGGTGAACAGCCTGCGCGAAAGCTTCGACCTGCCGGGGGTGCCGTTGCGCATCACCATCAAGTCGGGCGCGAACCCCTATGCCGAGGGCGAGGCCAAGAGCGGCCCACGTCCGCAGCCCCGCTACGCCAAGGTAGCGAAGGTCAAGAAGGCGAAGGAGGAACAGGCGACCGCCGTCGACGCCAACGGCAAGGTCGTCAAGATCGGGGTCAAGAAGGCCGCGCCAAAGAAGGCGACCGTGCGCCCGCGGTCAGCGCCCAAGGGCCTGACCAGCGCCAAGTCTGGTCGCTCCAAGGGCGCGCGGCCCGGTCCCCGCAAGGGCTAGTTGGAAGGCCTTAGCGGGCCGTCCACTCCTTGAAGCGAACCACGCCCTCGGGCGGCTCACGGTCACCGCGGGCCAGCTCGACGATCAGCGGAATGATCTCGGCGGGTTCGGGCAGGTCCATCGGGTCCTCACCTGGGAAGGCCAGGGCCCGCATGCGGGTGCGCATTCCGCCCGGATCGACGCAGAGGGCGCGCACCTGGGTGTGCTCCATCTCGTCGGCATAGGTGGCGACAATGTTCTCCAGGCCGGCCTTGGAAGCGGCGTAGGCGCCCCAGAAGGCGCGCGCCTGGCTGGCCACGCTGCTGGTCAGGAAGATGGCCCGGGCGGCTTCCGACTTGCGGACCAGCGGGTCCATGGCACGGATGAGCCGCCAGTTGGCCGTCAGGTTAGTGGCCATGATCATGTCCCAGCCCTTCGGGTCCAGATGGCCGACAGGGGTGAGGGCGCCCAGCACGGCGGCGGCCCCGACGATGATGTCCAGCTTGCCGTAACGCTCGTGCAGGGCGGCGCCCAAGGCGTCCAGGCCTTCCGGAGCCTTCAGCAGATCGATCGGCACCAGGGTCGCATGCTCGCCGGTCTCGGCGAAGATGCGGTCGTCCAAGGCCTCGAGCGCACCTTGTGTGCGGCCCAGGGCGATGACATGGGCGCCGGCCTGGGCCAGGCCGAAGGCGCAGGCTTCGCCGATGCCGCGCGTGGCGCCGGTGACCAGGGCGATGCGCCCGGCTAGAGGTTTATCGGTCTTGGAATCCATGGGCGGTCTTCTAGACGGCTGCGTCCGTCTTGTCCCGGGCCGCGTAGCGCTGGGCGATCACGGCGCAGGCCATCAGCTGCATCTGGTGAAACAGCATGACGGGCAGGATGGCGACGCCAGCCACGGCGGCGGGAAACAGGATGGCGGCCATGGGCACGCCGGTGACGATGCTCTTCTTAGTGCCGCAGAAGACGACGGCGATCTCGTCCTCCTTGTCGAAACCCATAGCCCGCGCCGCCGTGCGGCTGCCAGCCAGGGCGACGGCGAGGAGTAGGGCGCACAGCACACCGACGATCAGCAACTCTGAGGCCGAGACGCGGCTCCAGACGCCCTGCACAACAGCCTCTCCGAAGGCGGAAAAGACCACAAGTAAGATAGATCCCCGGTCCACAAAGCCCAGGATGCGTTTGTTCTTCTCGACCCAGGCGCCGATCCAGGGCTGCAGCACTTGCCCGGTGATGAAGGGAAGCAGCAGCTGCAAGCCGATAGCCTCCAGCTGATCCAGCGAGAATCCGCCTTGAGTGTGAAGGACCAGGCCCGCCAGGATCGGCGTCAGCGCCATGCCGAGCAGGTTTGACGCCGAGGCGCTGCACAGGGCGGCGGCGATGTTGCCCCGGGCGATGGACGTGAACCCGATGGACGACTGCACGGTCGATGGCAGGCAGCATAGGAATAGCAGCCCCATGATCAGCGGCGTCGGCAGCACACTTTCCGGGATCAGCTTGAACGACAGTCCGACCAGCGGAAACGCTAGGAAGGTGATCGCCAGGATGGTCAGGTGCAGCCGCCAGTGCGCGAGCCCGGTCAACATGGCTTTGCGCGACAGGCGTGCGCCATGCAGGAAGAACAGCAGGGCGATGCCCAGCTTGGCGATGATGCTGACGCCCTCGGCGGCGAGGCCGCGAGCGGGCAGGACGGAGGCTAGGGCCACCGTGCCGACCATCATCAGCAGATAGGGATCGAGTCTGAGGCGGGAGAGCATCCCGCCGCCCGTCACCCTCAGGCGCTCACCAGGAACGACAATTGCCGCTCGGACGCATTGCTGCGGCCTTCGGCGATTTCGCGGTCCAGCAGGCGGGTGGGATACTCGCCGGTGAAGTAGTGGTCGGTGAACTGCGGGTTCAGAGGATCGCGCGCGCCGGCTTCCAGCGCCCAGTACAAGCCGTCGATCGACAGGAAGCCGAGGCTGTCCACCTCAAGCAGCTTCACCATCTCCTCCATGGTCTTGGTGGCGGCCATCAGCTGATCACGCGAGGGCATGTCGATGCCATAGAAGTCGGGCCACAGGATCGGCGGCGAGGCGCTGCGCAGGTGGACTTCCTTGGCGCCGGCCTCGCGGACCATGCGGACGATCTTCAGCGAGGTGGTGCCGCGGACGATGGAGTCGTCGATCAGCACCACGCGCTTGCCTTCAAGCACGGCGCGGTTGGGGCTGTGCTTCATGCGCACGCCCAGTTCGCGGACGCCCTGGGTCGGCTGGATAAAGGTGCGGCCCACGAAGTGGCTGCGGATGATCCCCAGCTCGTAGGGGATGCCGCTTTCCTGGGCGTAGCCAAGGGCGGCGGGCACGCCGCTGTCAGGCACAGGCACGACAACGTCGGCCTCGATCGCACTATCCTGAGCCAGGCGACGGCCCATGCGCTTGCGCACCTCATATACCGAGCGGCCATCGACCACCGAGTCCGGACGAGCGAAGTAAACGTATTCGAAGACGCAGGGGCGAGCCTTCTGGGTCGGGAAGGGGCGCAGCGACTGGATACCCTTTTCCGAGATGACGACCATCTCGCCGTTCTCGATGTCGCGCACGAACTTGGCGCCGATCATGTCGAGAGCGGCGGTTTCGGACGCCAGCACGGATTTGCCGTTCAGCTCACCCAACACCAGCGGACGGATGCCCAGCGGGTCGCGCACGCCGATCAGCTTCTTGTGGGTCAGGGCCACCAGGGCGTAACCGCCCTCAAGCTGCTGGATCGCGTCGATGAAGCGGTCGACGAACTTGGCTTTCCGCGAGCGGGCCAGCAGGTGAAGGATCACCTCACTGTCCGAGGTCGACTGGAAGATGGCGCCGTCGCTGACCAGGCGTTCCCGAAGATGCAGGAAATTGGTCAGATTGCCGTTGTGCGCCAGGGCCACGCCGCCGGCCTGAAGATCGGCGAACAGCGGCTGGACGTTGCGGATAAAGCTGCCGCCGGCGGTGGAGTAGCGGGTATGTCCGATCGCGGCCGTGCCGGGCAGGCGCTGAACCAAGTCGCTACCGCCGAAGGCTTCGCCCACGTGGCCCATATGGCGTTCCGTGTGGAAACGCTGGCCGTCAAAGGCGGCGATGCCGCAGGCCTCCTGACCGCGATGCTGCAGGGCATGCAGGCCGAGCGCGGTGATCGCCGAAGCGTCCTCCGTACCGAAGACGCCGAACACCCCGCATTCGAGGCGCAGGGCGTCGTCGTCCGGATCGCGGCCGCCCTGCTGGGCGTACACATCCGACACGAAGCGGTCAGAGGACTGCGGGTTCATCGGGATTTCTCCACCAGATCATCGACGCTTCGCCGTTGGTCGGCGTCATAGCCTTCATCGCGGGCGCCGTCGCGCACCGCTTTCTCAATGGCTGGAGCCAGTTGTCCGGCCATCTTACCGCCTTTCGGCGCAAAACTCTTCAGGGCCTTGCCGCTCACCTCGGAGAGGGGCCACAGGGCCGAATTGGTCACCCATCGCGGGGTCCTGTCTTCCGGTGTCGCCGCATGGAACACCAAATTGAAAGCGCCCAGCACTACCAGCGCCCGGATCAGGCCGAAGCCGACGCCGATCGAGCGGTCCAGCATACCTAGGGTCTGTGTCTCGTGAATCCGCTGCGTCAAATTGGCTCCGACCAGCCGCAGCAGGATGTAGAGGATCACGAACACGACCAGCACGGCCGCCGTCGTGCCCGCCCAGGACGGCTCTATGAAGCTTCGGAACAACGGACCGGTGAAGCGCAGGCCGAAGATCGCCGCCGCGCCAGCGATAAGAAGGGCGCCCATGGTCACCAGCTCGCGCATGGCGCCGCGGGCGAACCCGATGGCCCCCGACACCAGCAGGATCAGGGCGGCGATGACGTCGAAGGCGGTCACGGTCGGGTCAGCTCCAGGCCTGATCGCCGATACGGCGGATGGCGTCGGTCAGGCGAGAGGCGCTGTTGATCGACACCGGCGACACATCGGGCAGGCCAGCGGCCGGAGTCAGGGCGCGACCGAAGCCGAGCTTCGCGGCTTCCTTCAGCCTCGATTCCATGCGGCTCACAGGTCGAACTTCTCCAGACAGGCTGATCTCGCCAAAGACCACGCAGTCCTGCGGCAGGGCCGCTTCGAGGGCGGAGGAGGCCAAAGCCGCCGCCGCCGCCAGATCCGCCGCCGGTTCGGTGATCCGAAGCCCGCCAGCGACGTTCAAATAGACGTCGCGATCCCCAAATCCAAGCCCACACCGTGCTTCAAGCACGGCCAGCACCATGGCGAGGCGTCCAGAATCCCACCCGACCACGGCGCGCCGAGGTGTTCCATATGCGGATGGGGCTACAAGAGCCTGGAATTCCACGAGAACGGGGCGCGAACCTTCGATACCGGCGAAGACCGCCGCGCCAGCCGCACGCTCCCCGCCGTCGTTGAGGAATAGGGCGGAAGGGTTGCGCACCTCACGCAGGCCGGCGTCGCCCATCTCGAACACGCCTATCTCGTCGGTGGCGCCGAAGCGGTTCTTGGCTCCGCGCAGGATGCGGAACGGATAGCCGCGCTCGCCTTCGAAGGCGAGGACGGCGTCCACCAGATGCTCGACCACGCGCGGTCCGGCGATCTGGCCGTCCTTGGTCACGTGGCCCACCAGGATGATCGCC
>CAJYMH010000017.1 GCA_913776195.1 uncultured Caulobacter sp. | reverse complement strand
CCCAGAACGTGCAGGTCGCCGCCGGCTCCATCGGCCAACCGCCCTTCGGCGGCGACACCGCTATGGAGATGCCGGTCCAGGTCGAAGGCCGCCTCTCGGATCCCGAAGAGTTCGCCGACGTGGTCATCAAGACCGACGCCGGCGGCCGGGTGACCCGCGTCCGTGACGTGGCCCGCGTCGAGCTGGGCTCGCAGGACTACGGCATCCGCGGCTACTTCAGCGGCAATCGCGGCATCGGCATGGCCATCATCCAGCAGCCGGGCTCCAACGCCCTGGCCACCGCCGAACGCGTCCTGGCGGCGGTCGAAGAAGCCAAGCCGGGCTTCCCGCAGGGTGTCAGCTATTCGATCCCGTACAACCCGACCGAATACGTCGCCGCCTCGGTGGAGTCGGTGCAGCACACCCTGGTGGAAGCCATTGTGCTGGTGGTCATCGTGGTGCTGGTCTTCCTTCAGACTTGGCGCGCCGCGATCATTCCCATCATCGCCATCCCGGTCGCCCTGGTCGGCACCTTCGCGGTGCAGCTGGCGCTTGGCTTCTCGATCAACTCCCTGTCCCTGTTCGCCCTCGTCCTCGCCGTCGGCATCGTCGTCGATGACGCCATCGTCGTGGTCGAGAACGTGGAGCGGAATCTCCGAATGGGCATGACGCCCAGGGAAGCCGCCTATCGGACCATGGACGAGGTGTCCGGCGCCCTGATCGCCATCGGCCTGGTTTTGGCGGCGGTGTTCGTGCCGACCGCGTTCGTCTCCGGCATCCCGGGCCAGTTCTATCGTCAGTTCGCTGTGACCATCACGGCCGCCTCGCTGATTTCGCTGCTGGTCTCCCTGACTCTGTCGCCCGCCCTTGCCGCCCTGCTGCTCAAGCCGCACAAGGAAGGCCACGAGAACCAGGGTCCGCGCTGGCTCCGCCCGCTGCAATACGCCGGCAAGCGCTTCAACGACGGCTTCGACTGGCTGAGCGACCGCTACGGCCGCCTCACCTCGCGCCTGATCCGCGCCAGCATGATCGTACTGATCGTCTATGGCGGCTTGCTCCTCGTCACTGGCTGGCGTCTCGGCGCCACCCCGGGCGGCTTCATCCCGCAGCAGGACCAGGGCGTGCTGATCGGCGTCGTCCAGATGCCCCCGGGCGCCTCGCTGGAGCGCACCGACGCCCTGCTCGCCCAGACCGCCAAGGCCGTCTCGGAAATGCCGGGCGTGGAAAGCGTCGCGTCCTTCGCCGGCCTCGACGGCGCCAGCTTCTCGCAAGCCTCCAACGCCGGCACCATGTTCGTGCGCCTGAAGGATTGGGACGAGCGGGGTTCCGACCTGTCGGCCGACAACCTCGCCGGCGCCATCATGCAGAAGATGGGCGCCGTGCAGGAAGCCAGCGTCTTCGTCCTGTCGCCCCCGCCCGTCCAGGGCCTGGGCAACGGCGGCGGCTTCAAGATGATGGTCCAGGACCGTTCGGGCGCCGGCTATCCGGCCCTGGAAGGCGCGTCCTTCGCCATGATGGGCGGGGCGGCGCAGAACGCCGACCTGCAGCAGGTCTTCACCCAGTTCAACACCCGTTCGCCCCGCATCGCGGCTGACGTGGACCGGGACAAGGCGCTGCTGCTCGGCGTCCAGCCCAGCGAGGTCTATTCGACCCTCGGCACCTATCTGGGCTCCAACTACATCAACGACTTCAACATGCTGGGCCGCACGTTCCGCGTGACCGCCCAGGCCGAGCCCAGCCAGCGCGACGACATCGCCGACATCGGCGACCTCAAGGTGCGTTCGACGTCAGGGGGCATGGTGCCGCTCGGTTCTGTCGCAAACCTGCGCGACGACACCGGTCCGGTGCGCGTGGTGCGCTTCAACCTGTTCCCCGCGGCTGAGCTGCAGGGTCAGGCCGCGCCCGGCGTCTCCTCGGCCGAGGCTATCGCCCAGATGGAGCAGCTCGCCGAACAGACCTTGCCCAAGGGCTTCAGCTACGAGTGGACGGAACTGGCGTTCCAGGAAAAGGCGGCGGGCAATACCGCCGCGCTGATCTTCGGCCTCGCCGTGGTCTTCGTCTTCCTGGTGCTGGCGGCCCAGTACGAGGCCTTCACCCTGCCCCTGGCCGTCATCCTGATCGTGCCGATGTGCATCCTGGCGGCCATCATCGGGGTCAACATCCGCGGCCTGGACAACAATATCCTGGTGCAGATCGGCTTCGTGGTGCTGGTCGGTCTGGCTGCGAAGAACGCGATCTTGATCGTCGAGTTCGCAAAGCAGGCCGAGGAGCAGGACGGACAGGACCGCTTCGAGGCGGCCGTGACCGCGGCCCGCACCCGCCTGCGCCCGATCCTGATGACCTCCTTCGCCTTCATCCTCGGCGTCGTGCCGCTGATGCTGGCGACGGGCCCTGGCGCGGAGATGCGTCAGTCCCTGGGCACCTCGGTGTTCGCGGGGATGCTGGGCGTGACCTTCTTCGGTCTGATCTTCACCCCGGTGTTCTACGTGCTCTGCCGCTGGATCGCTCTGCGTCTGCCCAAGGCGCCCACCAAGGAGCGGGACTATCCGACCACGGGCGGCCTGCCCCCGCACGCCCCGGCCCACGACAACGACGGAGCCCACTGATGCGCCGCCTCTCCCGCGTGCTCGTCCTGAGCGCCTCCGCCGCCGTCCTGGCCGCCTGCGCGGTCGGTCCGAACTATGAAAAGCCGCAGACCGTTCCGCCCCAGGGCGCCTTCCTGAGGGGAGCCGACGCGGCCTTCACCCAGGCGGCCCCCGCCGGCGACTGGTGGCGGCTGTTCCAGGTCCCGGCCCTCGACGCCCTGGTCGCCCAGGCGCTCGAGGCCAACAAGGACATCGCCGTGGCCTCGGCCAACCTGGCCCAGGTGCGCGCCTCGCTCAGCGAAGCGCGCGCCGGCCGCTTGCCGACCACGACCGCGTCCAGCTCGGTCCGCAGCGTTCGTCAGCAGGTCCAGCCCGGCACGCCCCCCTTCGAGGCGGACGTTTATAACGCCGGCTTCGACCTGAACTACGAGGTCGATATCTTCGGCCGGGTCAGCCGCAACATCGAGGCGGTTCGCGCCGACCGGGACGCCGCCCAGGCGGCCCTCGACGCCACGCGCCTGACGGTGGCGGCCGAAACGGCCCGCGCCTTCGCCGACGCCTGCGCCGCCAATGTCCAGATCGAGGTCGCCAACCGCACCCTCGGCCTGCAGCAGGAGACCCTGGACCTCACCCGTCGTCAGTTCGACAACGGGCGCGGTACGGGCCTCGACGTCTCCCGCGCCGCCACCCAGGTCGAGAACACCCGCGCCACCCTGCCCCCGTTCCTGGCGGCCAAGGACGCGGCTCTGTTCCGCCTGGCGGTCCTCACCGGCCAGCCGCCGGCCCAGATCCCGGTCAGCGCCCGGGACTGCACGACCATCCCGCAGGTGGCCTCGGCCATCCCCGTAGGCGACGGCGCCGGCCTGCTGGCTCGCCGCCCGGACGTGCGCCAGGCCGAACGCCGCCTGGCCGCCGCCACGGCCCGCATCGGAGTGGCCACCGCCGCCCTCTATCCGCAAGTCAGCCTGGGCGGCAACATCGGCTCCACCGCCCTCAAGGCCGGTGATCTGTTCGACGACTACACCTTCAGCGTCGGACCGCTGATCTCATGGAGCTTCCCCAACATCCTGGCCGCCCGCGCCCGCATCAAGCAGGCCGGCGCGGCCGCCGACGGGGCCCTGGCCACCTTCGAGCAGACCAACCTCGTCGCCCTGCAGGAGACGGAGACGGCCCTGTCCGCCTACGCCCGTGAACTGGACCGCCGCTCGGCCCTGCGCCGCGGCCGCGACCAGAGTGCCGAAGCGTTGAAACTGGCCCGCATGCGCTATGACGCGGGCGTCGACAGCTTCCTGACCGTCATCGACGCCCAGCGCACCCTCGCCTCGCTGGAGGCGCAGCTGGCCCAGTCGGAAGCCGCCGTGACCACCAACCAGATCGTCCTGTTCAAGGCGCTGGGCGGCGGTTGGGAAGCCCCAACGGCTGAATGAGAAAAGCGAGCGGCGTCACCGCCGCTCCCTCCTGCCTTTCAGCGCCGAAACGCCTGATCAGCCGTGGTGCCAATTACCCGTAATGAATGTCGCCCGTCGCCGCGCCCGTGGCGAGGGTCAGCCCCGTCACGCCGACCAACTTGATCAGGCCGTCGCCGGTGTTCACGCCGACTGTGGCGTCCTGGCGGTAGATGTAGGTGTCGCCGCCGTGCTCGAAGACGCCGGTGCTGTTGGCCGCGACGGCGCTCGAGGCGTTGATCAGCGCCTGCTCGAACGTCGTGGCCGCACCGCTGCTGACCGTGTTCAAGGCGGCGATCTCGACGCCCAGATCGACCTTGTCCACGCCCTTGGCGAAGTCGGTGATGAACGCCATGGTCGTGACCTTGTTGTCTTCCACCGTCAGGTTGCTGAAGCGGGGCGCAGCGAAACCGTCTTGGAACAGCTTGAAGGTGTCCGCGCCCTCGCCCAGCGTCACCGTCCGGGTGGCGGCTGCGCGGAGGTCGAGCGCCAGAGTGTCGGCGCCGCTGGACAGCACGGCGGTCATGGCCGCACCCGAACCGCTCATCGAGACATTCACGCCCGCCGCGGCCGACGCATCCAGGGTCTGAATGCCGACCAGCTTGGCGGTCAGAACGCCTAGGCCCTTCACATGAACGACTCCGCTGACGCCGGGGCCTTCGCTCGTGACCGCGCCCAAAGCGCTGTTGCTCTGGACGTTCAGGATCAGCGGGCCGTGGTTGCCGGTGACCTTAAGGTCGGTCGGCTTTGCGGCGGGGCTGATCACTCCGTCAAGATTGACCGTCACCGAGGAGACCCCGACCGTTTGGGAGGCGTGCCCGCCTACGAAGACCAGTTCGGTATGATAGTTCGCCGTAACGACTCCGCCCGTCTGGGCGTCGAGATTGAGCGCCACGCCATTCGCCAGATCGTCCAGGCGCAGCCCGTCGGTGGAATGGACGGTGACGTCCTTCAGTCCGACCATGTCCGTCGTCTTAATCCCGCCGAACTGGATCTTGGCGTTGTCGAAGACAAGGTGCTCGACGTTTTTGATGATCGTCTTGCTGAAGAACTCGACATCCATCCCGATGATCAGGGTGTCGTCGCCAGCGCCGCCGTCGATGACCGCCCCATCCGCCGCCTTGCCGACGGTGATCAGGTCATTGCCGGCGCCGCCGTTGACCGTGCCGTTCGCCGCGCCGCCGAGCACCGGAACGGACGCATTTAGCTGAGCGACCGTGATGATGTCGTTCCCGGCACCGCCGTCGATCAGCGAACCGACCGCGCCGGTGAAGGTGATGGTGTCGTTCCCCTCGCCCGTCGCAATGGTCTGGCCGGCGTTGGAGACCGTCCCCGTCACAGTGTCGCTGCCGGTCGTGGCGCGCAAGGCCGCGTCGGAGGCCTCCAGCGTGACGCTCTGCGAAGCCGTGACCGCGATACTCGCTCCGGCGGGATGAGCTGGTTGCACGCCGTAGGCCCCCAGCAGGTCGACATTGAACAGCGCCGCGCCGTCATCCATCAGGTCCGCCAGGAACGCGTTGTTGGCCGTTACATAGGCGCCGAGGTTCGCCTTGGCCGCCTCCGCCATCAGCCAGCCGACCATGGCGGCCTTGGTTCCCTGCCCGGTCGCGCCGTCCAGTCCGATGGCGGCGAAGTACTGCGAACGGGCATAGGTCCCGCCCAGGCCGTTCGGCACCTGCGCGTCGAGCAGCTCGGCGATCTTGCCGGCCGCCGGCGCGAAGCCGAAGATGGTGGTGTAGGCCTTGGTGGTCGCCTCGCTCAGCGACAGCGCGCCGTAGGCTGTGGTGAAGCTGGTCGCACCCTCGCCGCCCTTACCCAGGTTCACCGCGAAATTGATGAACCGGTTCTCCATGTTGAAGGACTGGTAGTAGCTCGAGTTGAGGCTGTTCGGGTTCCCGCCGGTGGGCGAGATCAGATAGTCCAGCCCGCCAGCTCGCGGGGTCGCCCCGGTGAAGAAGTAGTAGGACAGGTTGGCCACCGTCGTGGTGTTGATCGCCAGCTTGGCGATCTCCGCCGTGGCCGCGTCGAGGGTGATGGTGGATGCGTCCACCTTGGCCGCCAGGTCGGCCAGAAGCGTGCTATCGGCCTTGGAGATGGCCGCGTAGTTCACGCGCATCACCGCGCTGTACTGGGTCTTCAGGGTATGGATGGTCGCCATCACGCGGCTCCGCTACGAAAGGTTGAGCGGAGGGTATGTAAAATGCTGTACGGGTCAAGCGCTGCAATTGCGTTTTTACGCAATATTCGACGAACAGCCTGCAGCGGATGGTGAAAACGAGAAAGGCCCGACGTCGCCGCCGGGCCTTATCAAGCGAATGGTACCACCTCTCAGGTTCGAACTGAGGACCTCTAGAGCCACAATCTGAGGCGAGCCTTTTACTTTCAGAGGCTTACAGTTGGCCGAGTGTAAAACGCTTCGCCTCGCCAAACGTTGACGCCTATCCACAGGCGACGCATGTTCTCGTCTTGTTCTCGTTTCTCGCCGGGCGTACGAGTCCCGCATGGCGAAGAAGGCGGCATTTCTCCCCTCATGGGTCCAGACGGTAGGGGCGATGATCGACGCCCGGGCGGTTGTGTGCTGGTCGTGCCAAACCTGCGGGAAAGGGGGGCCTGTCGCCCTGCAGGTAATCGCCCGCGATCCGCGCTATGGCCGGGACTATTCCCTAGTCGAGAAGCATCCGCCTTGCAGACCGCCCTGCAGCGGCCGAGTGCACTTCCGTTATTCCGGCGGGCTCAGCACCATGACCCGCCGCTTGGAGCACCCGAAATGACCTTCACCTGGTACGGCGACGCCGCTGGGCGATATGATCAGCACCACACGATCGGCACTTGGCTCGAAAAGGGTTGGTTCATGCCGGTACGGTGCGCCAACGGCCACGAGCGGACCCTAGACCATCATTTTCTGGGGCGCTTCCCTCGCGAAGTTCGCGCCCGCGACTTAGCTGAGCGCTTAGTCTGCTCGATCGACGGATGCGGGGCCCGTGTGACGGCCGCGTACTGTAAGCAAGGGTACGATGTGAACCAGGGACCTCCAAGTTAGTGAACGACAACCAGGATCCGCGCACCAGGTTCGGCGTCGACATGCTGATCAACGGCCTCTTGCTACACCCGGGCCGCACAGCAGGTCGCGTTTGGGTGCCGGAGAATGACCAATACTGTATCGAACGCACGTCGCTTGAGGACCGCTTAGCCCGGCCGGACGTCCCGATCGACGTGCGAGATTACGCCTTGGCCAGGATTTCCGCTGAGCTGGCAGTGCCGACCATCGCGGCCGAGGACCTCGACCAAGGCGGCGCCGAGGTTGGCGGGCCAAGTGCATAAATCACAAAGGCCCCGCCAGCCGAAGCTGACGGGGCCAATGGAGGGCGTCGCGATTGCGCGGCTGACACTGCGCCTGGGTCAGCGAACGGTCAACTTACCCTTCGCCATCACCTCATTGAGCGCCTTCGCCTTTGCGACCAGACCGTTGGCGCGCTGACGCTCTCCGGCGACAGTCGCCTCCTGGTCCAGACTGAACTTGAGCAGCGGAACGATCACCTGGTCGAACAGATAGGTCCGCTCAGCCGCCTCCGCGGATCCCGGCGCCACCGCGCGCAGCTCGCCCAGCTGGGGGCGCTGCGCGTCGGGTGTTTCAGTCTCGTCGGCTTCGCTGAGCGGAAAGAACCGGGGCTCGGCCTTGTGCGCGCACGCGGTCAATCCCAGCGCCGTAGCGATCAAGAGCGACGCCCAGGTCAGGCGCTTTGTCGATTTCATCCTTCGCCTCCTCGGCGGTCTTGAGGGCCTCGGCCCGGTTCATGGCGGTTCGGTTGTCGATTCCGGCCGCCTTGGTCACGACCTCGAGGCGCGCGGCCGTGGTGGCCAGCTGCTCCTCGGCTTTGCGCCGGCGGCCGAACGGATCGAACGACCAGGCGGCGGCGATCGCGAACACCACGACAAGGACGCCGGCGGCGATCCAGACGGGATCAAAGCGCCTCACGCTAGGCCCTCCTCACAAAGCGCGCGCTCCCAAGCCCGGCGCGTGACCAGGCCGGGAAGGACACGCCCGCCGGCGGAGACCCACTGGGGCTTACCGATGTCCGACTCATTGATGCGGCGGCAGGCCTTGGCGAGATCACCGGCCCGGGCTGCCTGGGCAGCTCCCGATCCGCAGAACTTGCGCGCGCCGATGTTGAAGGCGAACGACGTGAACGCGCCGCGCACCTTCACCGGCAGCTGGGAGGGAAGGCACGCGGCGATGTCGGCGCCATGCTCGACTAGGTCCTCGGCCAGCAGCGCGTCGCACTCGGCGTCCGAGTACTTGCGGCCCAGCTCGGCGGTGGCGGTGTGTCCGGCGCACGCCGTGACGACGCCGATCGGGTCACGATAACCCGTTTTCACCACGCCTTCGAAGGTGGCGACATTCGGCGCGACCAGAGCCGCGGCGGCGAGGATGGCGGCCGCGACGCCGCCGGCGATCGCCCGCGCGGCCGTCACGACTTGGCCCTCGCCTGACGCCGCCAATTCCACAGCGTGTAGCCCGCCTGAATCACGCCGGCGACGATCGCCACCAGGGCGGCGATGTCGGCCAGGTCGATCTGGCCTAGGGCCCTGGCGGTGTACGCGGTGGCGGTGGCGCTGCAGGTGACGGAGCTGCGCGAGCAGAACTCGACCGCGGCGGCTTTCAGAGACATGGGGGTTCCCCTGCCCGGGAGGCCCGGGCGGTTGTTCGAGATGATGAAGGTCATGGTGATGGCGCCCGGGTCGGGGCGGAGAAGCCGGCGTTATCCCCGGCCGA
Organism: uncultured Caulobacter sp.; assembly: GCA_913776195.1. GTDB lineage: Bacteria > Pseudomonadota > Alphaproteobacteria > Caulobacterales > Caulobacteraceae > Caulobacter. The sequence goes on along the minus strand of CAJYMH010000017.1, from coordinate 83,218 downwards.
CTTTGGTCAGTGTTCGTCCCACTCGGCCGACAGGCGGCAGTGGTCGGGGCCCTGCAGGGGAAGGAAGATCGCGTCGATGATTGGGACGGCGATGCGCCCCCAGAGCCGGCCCTTGGTCTTGGCCTTCCAGGCACGCGAGCTGATCGTGTCGTCCTCGTTGCCCATGAGGATCGCGTTGGCCAGCTGATCGATGGCGATCAGCACGGCCATGGGCCAGCGCTTAAGCCTGGACATCAGGCGGCCTGAGAAAGCTGCTGAGCAAGAGCAGCAGACCCGCCGAGTTGGGCCGTTTGGCGCATGATCGCACCGTTTACCTGCGCGCCAGCCAAGCGCGTCGCCCCAAGTTTGCCGGTCGAGATGGTGGGCAGCCCAACGATGGTCAGCGACCCTATCAAGACCCCGTCTGCATACAGAGACCATAAATCGCCAACGCGACGCACGGCCCAACCCAATGTCCGCGCCCCCGCCTTCGACACCGTCGCGATCTGCGAGTTTACAGAAGCGACGAGCACGCGCGCGGCTATGAGATTGGTGGATTGTCGCTCCACAATGATCTGGTTGGCCGACGTGCCATCACTGATGTTGAGGATCGTCTGCGTTACGCCTGAAATGTTGCTCAGTGCGGTCACGCCCGAAAGCAGCACGTCCGCGCCGGCAGTCACATCGAACGTAAACCCAGCATCAACACCCCCTCTCGACGCACCTCCCGTAGTGGAAGACGGAATGCAGGATGTGCAGAAAGTGCCCGTCTCCAGCTGGAACATGTGGAAGTAGAAGGTAGTCGCCTGTGGATCGCCGCTGCTTTGCGTGTGTATGCCCATCGCTCGCGCGGCGGTGCTCTGGATGTTCTCCACCGACATGATCTCGAAATCCACGCCGAGGGCTTGGGAGCCTCCGGTCAGGTTTGTCGATCCACGCAGCCCAAATCGGGGAACTGCGCCGCTTTCCACGAATCCAGAGACCTGAAGCGAGCCGGGGGTGTTGGCCGCCAGCTGGCCGCTGATGCCCACGCCTTCGAAGACGGCTACGCCTGGGCAAACGCACTTGTAGACACTTGTCGCACGAGGGTAGCGACGGAGCAGAGCCGTCCTGACGTTGGCAGGCAAGTCGGCGACCTGAACAACCGTGAGCGTCGAGCCATAGGCCGTCAGGTTGGTGGTGGCAGTAGGGTTCCAGTTGGCGGCGTTGCAGATGTTCGTGGCCGCCTGGTGCACCGGTAAGCCGCCATCAGTCGGCAAAACCGTGTCGTCGTTGGCCCCTCGTTGTTGAACCGCCAGCGATGGATCGACGAAAGTCAGGATGCCCGACTTGGTATAGCTCCACCCGCCCAGCTCTCGCGGATGCAGCCCCCTCTTCCGGTCCTTCAGGAAGTAGGGCTTTCCCCCCGTCTTCTTCTCGACGCCGGCGAAGTCATAGATCAGCGCATCGGGATAGGCGGCGCGGATATCGCCATAGGGGTCCTGCTCCGGGGTAGAGAGAAAGCGGCGTTGGCGGGCGAGCATGGGGCGTCCCTCGAATGATTGCTCGCGCGAAAGCTGCGCAATAGAAATTGCACACGTGTTCGCGAGAGGGGGCGATGATGGTTTTGGACGAGGTTTTTCACCGCCTGAAGCGAACGAGCCTCATGGCGAGTACCGCCCTACTGGTGACTTTCGTCCCCGGCATCAGCGCCGCCGACAGTGGTGGGCTGATTGGTTTGTCCTTCAAGGAGGTGCAGCCTGCGTACCTCAGATACGGGCTCTGGATAGCGGCGGCCTATTATACTGTCGGCTTCCTGATGGAGTTCTGGGAAGCAAGAAATGCACACGCCCCGATCGCTGTTGAGGATGCCGCCGACAAGGTTGGGAGCGCGGTGCAGAAGCTGTCCGACACGTCAGGAATGATGGAGACAATCCTTCGCCAGCTGGCTGAAACCGAAGCGCGGACGGCAGGTTTGGTGCATATGACACCGGCGGAAGTCCGCAAACACAGCGAGCAGGTTCTAAGGAACTGGTCTTCGATGCTTGTCCCAGAGCTCCAGGCACTCTTTCAGAAGACGCCCCATGAGCTCTTGGACCCAGTTATCCACGAACCGACACTGCTGGCTGAAACTGTACGCAGCGAAATCCTGCGCGTCGCAAAGGCACGTCACGTTGAGCTAATTGATCTACCGAGACGCCTTTCCGGTCAGTTCGAAGAACTAACAACGCAAACCAACCAACACGTCTCGGAGTTTAAGGGCCAAGCGGAACTTTACCTGACAGCCGCTCGATCGCTGCATACTCGAATGAACCGCTTGAGCAATACGATCAAGGCTGTTCGCAAGCTCAAGTTCGTAGGGTGGGAGTTAGGCGGCGTCGCGGTGCCGTTTTTGCTCGGCACCGCCCTGTTGCTCTGGAAACACAATCCGCTGGCCGCAGTGATTGATCTGGTGATGGATATCGCCACCACCTAGACCGGAAATTCCCCGCCCAGGATACGAGCTGCCTCGTCATCGCTCTCGACAATGTCCAGCAGGCGGAACAGCTCGATGGCTGCGACGGTGTCGGGGTGGTCGAGCTCGATGAATTCCGCCGGCAGATCGAACGCGAGCAACACGTCCTCCAGGGCGATCAGCCAGGGGGCGTATTCAGGGTTCGGCTCTTCAGACGAGCCGGGTTCGTAGGCTTCAGGCGGAAGCGCCGCGATGATCTTGCGGTGCTTGGCCAGACGCGAGCGCTGGGCGGCCGTCAGCAGCCGCTGCATGTCGGGCTTGGTGACCCTCACCGGGCCCGCCGGCTCCGGGGCCACCTCCGGCCAGGTCAGCGCCTCACCGTCCCACGCCATGCCGGCGTGAACCGTGCCTGGCTCGAAGGTCAGGAACTCCCCTTCCCCGGTCTGATCGATGCCGGCGAGCCCGCCGCAGGCCCATGGGCACACGGCTGTCACCACGCCATCCACGACTTGAGCGCCATCCATGGGAATGACCGGCGCCGGGGTCTCTTCGACCGGCGCTTCGATAGGCTCGTCCGACATCAGTCGATCACCTTCCAGATTTTGAGACGGGCAGTGCATGCAGGGTTCGAGCCCGGCGCACCCGCGCCGCTCATGCTTTGCGTCGTGTTGCAGATGCCCTGCAGCTTGAGGGCCGTCGCCGCCGCCAAGGTAAGCACGCCGGATAACCGGCTAACGCCATTCGGGCCGTTCGTCCCGGACGGCCAGAACTCCACGCCACCAGCGCCCGCGAGTACCGCGGCGGTTACGTTGTAGAGTCGGTGATGCCAGACCCCGCCCGAGACTAGGTTGTACTGAACCTCGATCTCGTACTCATAAGTCCCAGCTGGGAGCGTGACCGCAAAGCTGGCCAGAGAGGCAAGGCTATCCTTGTTTCTGAGGACGGTGTTCAGCTGCCGATCGGTGAACGTGGCAGCGATCGTCAGGCTCGCGACCCGCTCTTCGACGATAACGTCAGGCGCGCGGCCGCCCGCATTGAAGAACTCTGCAAAGTCGCTCATGCGTCAGCCCTTGTAGTTGTAGGGCTGCATCGACCACGACGCGCCACGGTAGGTGAAAAGGATGCCGACGTTGTTCGCGCGGCAGACCATGTCCTCGGCCTTGCCGCCGATGCTCTGGCCGTTGCGGCGGAAGATCGTCCTCATGCCGACGCCGCGCTCTTCGATCTCAACCCCGAACCAGTCGCCCTGCCCGCTTGGGACAGGGACGGTGACCTCGACGTCATTGGCGGTCGGCTTGAGCGTGACCCAGCGGCGAGCCTGCAGCTGGGTGGGCCCGATTGCGTTGATCACGGCGTCGGGCAGGCCTGCGCCGTCAGTGATGACGCGGCCGGCGGTCAGCGCGAACCGCCAGTCGCTGAAGTTACCAGAGCCGCTGAACGCGCCGATCGGCACGTCGATCTGCACGGCGCCGGTCACGGCATCGTGCGAGCGTATCAGACCGGTCATCTGAACCGACGGGTCGGCGATCCGCGACAGGACCCCGGTTTGACCAGGCACGAACGCCTTGCCCACCTGGATCGTGAAGTTCTTGAGGCCGGAGCCGATGTCGAGCGGCGTAACCGAAGTGGCGCTGGTCCCAGGAGCGTTCAGCGCCGAAGCGGCCGACGCGGCGGCGGCGGTCCGATCGAGGCCGGTCTGCACGCGGTCGGCCGCCGTCGCGATGGCATCCGCCGCCGTTGCTGTGGCGTTGTTCCAGGCAGACACGGCGACCAGGCGCAGCCAGGCGACCATCGCGGCGAGGGACGACATCAACGCGTCGGCCCGGGTTCGATATTCAGTGTTGGTGTGAACGCCGCGCAGCGGCGCATCCGGAACCGCGAAGGGATCCGGAACGGGCGTGATAGCCATCAAACAAGGCCTTGGGTCTGGATGGACAGGAAGCTGTGGAAGTCGGCTTCCAGGACGGTGTTGTGGTCCCGGATGAAGCCGTAGATCCCGGTGGAGCCGTACCGGGGCGAGGCGATAATAAAGACCGGCACGCCGTCGTACTGGTCGAGCAGGTCAATCACGCCGTCGACCGCTGTTCCGGGCACGCGCACCGTGAACTCGCCGCGCTTGGAAGACGGCCGCTTGACCGCCTTTTGCTTGCCGAAGTCGTCCTCGACGATCCGGGTACGGCTGCGGCGGCCGACACTGCCGCCCCATTGGGTCTCGCCGATCTCCCGGGCGAGGCCGTGGTAGACGAGGCCGACGCGCGCTTCCCCGCCCGGCGCCTTGATCTGCAGCCGAAGCTGAAGATTTCCGACGGCCGTGAGCTGGGTGAAGTAGGCGAACCGCTTTCGCACGATCGGGAGCGTCCACTGCGTCAGCCAGTCGACGATCCCGGAATCGTCGTTCAGATCGACTTCGATGTCGTCGATCACGCCCTCCACCGGGTGGGTGCGCGTGAAGCGCACCGCTGCAGCGTCCAGGTTGTCGAACAGGACGGTGTCGATTGGGTCGTTCACGGCGACCGTCACGTCGATCAGATCGGCTCGAGCGGTCTGGGAGGCCGGGCTTTCGTCGAAGAGCGCCCACTTGTTGGTGGACCCGACTTCGCCCCACCATTCCGCCTCGACGTCGGCGGCGGGGTCCTTGCCGGTGTTGCCGGCCTGCAGACTTTCGTAGACCTTGTGCAGGCTAGTCACCTGCACCCGCGCCCCCTTAACGTAGGTCGAGCCGTTGGCCCACTCCTGGTAGACGGCGCTGAGCTTCTTCCACCAGGTGGGTTCGGTAGCCGGAGCCTTGTTCAGGTTGCCGCCCGCGAGGCTTTCATACACGTCGAGCAGTCCGGACGCGGGGAGCACCGGCACGGTAACCGTCGCCCCCGCCGCGTAAGTGACGGCCCCATTCCATGGGTTCGGCTGGACCTCGATCACGTTGCTCGAGGCGTAAGACGCACCGGTGACCTGGTGGGTCGGGGGAACGAGAACAAAGCTCATGCTGCGCGCTCCCCTGGTTGGCCGTTGGCGTCCCACTCGTCCTGGATGTCGGCGACAAAGCCGATATCGCGCGCGATCGCCGGCAAAGTGCCGATCGAGACGCCGAGGATCTGGCTAAGGATCGCGCGGGCGCCGGCGATTTCGGCCGCCAGCTGCTCGTAGGTCCCTGCCCTGTTGATGCTGACCATCTCGCCAGGCGAGGCCATGAACTGCATCAGCTGGCTGTCGGGAGCGCCTGCGCCGCCGACCATGAAGTTGCCGCCCGTTCGGAACCCGGGGATGTTGTACCCGGCCTCCTTCAGCTGCTGCAGCATCAGCCACGCCTGGTACTTAGGCCAGGCCATCTCCGACGGGCTTTCGTCCCAATCGTTGAGCTCAGCGGCCGTGAAGCCTTCGAACCTTCCCTCGGTGACCAGGCCTGAGCCGCCTCCGCTGCTGCCGCCAGATCCGCTGCCGTTGTCGTTTGCCGCCGCGGCGATCGCCGACTCCAGCTGAGCGATGGCTTCAGCCACAGACAGCACGCTCTCGTTGATCTTGAGCAGGCCTTCGACCTGCTTTTTGAGCAGCTCGAGCTGCTTTTCGCCCTCGGTGACCTGCGTCAGGGCCAGCAGCTCAGCGGCCTGGACAGCGGCTTTCACCGCGGCCAGGTCGCGCAGATAGGTCAGCGCGTCGGGTGCGAAGTCCTTCGAGACCCTCAGGAACTCCTCGGAGACGCCCTGCAGCTCGCCCATCGCCTTCTCGTCGCCGGCGCGGGCCAGCGCTGACACACGCATGAAGTCGGCCCGGGCGGCGCCATAGACGGCGTCCGGAGAAACGACCTCGAGGCTGCGCACCGATAGCTCGCGGCGGAAGGCGGCGAGGCTGGCGGCGAAGGCCTTGAAACGGTCGATCACGCCCTGGATGAGCGAGATTTCCTCGTCATAGGCGGCCTGAAGCTTGTCGTGCGCCTCCTGTACGGCGGCGTCAGCCTTGGCTTGAGCCTCGGCCGCGGCGGCCGCGGCGGCAGCGCGATCCTGCGTCGCCCACAGCGTATCGAGCAGCGGCCCGAGGGCGGCGTCGAGTTTAATGGCTTCAGCCCGCTCCAACTCGCGCCGGCGGGCCAGCGCGCCGGCGGCGTCGCCGGCGGCTTCCATGGTCTGGATCTGGATGTCGTTCGTGCGATCGGCCACCTGGGACGCCCGCTGCATCGCCGCGACATCGTCTTCGCGCTTGTGAATCAGCTCCTGCAGCGCGCGGTTGGTCGGGTGGATTGCGTCGAGCTCGTCCTTACGGTCGGCCAGCAGAGCGTCGTTCGTGCCGTTGAGTTGGTCGCCCAGACGCATGAACTCGCGCATGAGGGCCAGGCCCTCAGCGTCGCGGGCTCGCGCGTCCTCTTCGGCCCAGATGTTCTTGAGCAGGGCCGCGTTCGTCGCGTCCATGCCCTTGACCTCGAGCTCGCGCCGGCGAGCCAGGGCCTCTTCTTTGCGACCCATCACCTCGAGCAGCTGGATCTCCAGCTGGGCGCGATCGGTCTGGATTTTCTCGAGACGCTGGCGCTCGGTCTCGGCCGCCTGGGCCTTGGCTTGCTTCTTGGCCTTGCTGGAGCCGAACAGACCGCCCAGGCCGCCCAACAGTCCGCCGATCACCGCGCCTGCGACGTTGCCGACGCCGGGGACGATCGAACCCAACTGCATACCGGCGAGCGCGCCGGATCCGGCGCCGCCCAAGATCGAGCCGCCCGTCCCGCCGATCATGCCGCCGGCGGCGCTGGCCAGGCCCGCGACCGCTCCGATCTTGGATGCGGTATTGGTCCCCGAGGCGGTCAGCAGCTTGAACGCGTCGATGACGCCTTTGAGAACGCCGTTCCAGTCGCGCGCCGCAAAAGCCCGCTCCATATCGAGCAGGGTGTTGCTGACGTCGTTGAACGCGTCCTCGGCCGTGCCGATCGCCGCCTGGATCTCGTTGCCGTGGATGGCTTCGAGGGCCTGCAGGCGGTCCTGGGCGATCTTCTTGTCATCGGCGTTGGCGGTCTTGCTGTTGACCACCTCCTCGAGCGCGGCGCGCTCCAGGGCTTGGCGGGCCTTGAGGATCTTCAGCTCGATATCGCGGCGCTGGAAGCCAAACGAGACCAGGTCCGCCTGAGTGGCCAACAGGTCGATCTCATTCTGCAGGGCCGCCTCGCGGTGGCGATTGGCCGCTTGAGCGACTCGATCTGCCTGCTGCCGAGCTTGCAGCTCTTTCTCGGCCGCCTGCGCGACCTTCAGCGTGGCGACCGTTTCGCGCCGCTTGCTGTCCAGCATCGAGCCGGCCTCGACCTGGGCGGCCGTCTCGCTCTCGACGCGCTGCAGTTCCAGCTGCTGGCGGTTGGCCAGCGCCAGGCGCTCGATCTTGTTGCGGGCTTCGACCGTGCCGGCCAGCTCGGCCTGAGCGGCGGAAACGCGATCAAGGAAGCCCTGCACCTGCTGGCGCTGGGCGAACTCTTCGCGGTCTAGGGCGACACCCTTCTCCCGCTCGACCAGCTCCTTACGCAGCGCCGAGGCCTGCTCGTTAAGAAGGACCGCCTTGGCGGCCACGGTCTTGCTAATCTTGCCCTCGGTCGCCTGCTCCTGCAGGCGTCGGTTCTGGGAGGCGGTCTCGACGTCGATCTGCCGGACGCGGATCTCGGCCAGGCGGATGACGTTCTGGGTCAACGCCTCGCGAGCGCTCAGCTCGGCGGCCTCCGCCGCTTCCAGGGCGGCGGCTTCATTGGAGGCGCGCTCGGCAGCGCTGATGCCCTTGTCGCCGCCCAGGTCCTCGAGCGAGCCGCCGCCTGACGGGCGACCAAACTTGGCCTGGATGGCCGACATGTCGGCCCTGGGAGCCTTGGCCCTCTCGGCCGCCTGGCCACCCTTCATCAGGCCCTTGGCGATCCCGATCGGCGAGCCGGAGATGATTTGGGCCAGCTCGGCGAACTGCTCGAGGCGCTTAAGGGTTTCGTTGCCCTGCGCCCACTTGTCGAGCTCCGCAAGCTTGTCGAGCAGAGGCGCGAAGGCGCTGGCCATGTCACTGGCCGCGCCGGCGCCATCGGCCAGGAAGCCGGCGACTCCGCCGATCAGCGGGGCCAGCTTGGCGAAGGCGGTGTTCAGATCGACATCGATCTGGCGCTCAAGGATCTGCAGATGGTCGTTCGCCTCACCCGCTTTGCGGATGATATCGGCGTCCATGACCTGGCCCATGTCCTTGGCGCTGTTGCGGAAGCCGTTGATGGCGTCCGCGCCTTCGCGCAGGGCGGGCAAGATCGAACCGAGGCCGAGCTTGTCGGCGACGGCCGCCTGGTCGGAAGTCTTCTCCAAGTCGCCGATCTTCACGATCACGGCGTCCAGGGCGTCCTGCCAGGTGGCGAATTCTTTCGGATCCAGGCCGAGGGCCTGGAAGGGCTTCACCGCCTTCTTGCTGAGTCCCGACTGGGCAGCGCCGAACGTCTTCGAGAAGCCGGCCAAGGCGGCGTCGGCGTCGGCGTACTCGCCGCCCAGCTGCTGGACGGCGAACCGGTATTCTTGCAGGTAATCGGTCGACGCGCCGACCTGGGCCGCCGTATCGGCGATCTCGTCGGCGAAATCGAACGCCTGCCGCGCTTTGGCCGCAGCAGCGCCGACGCCCACGAGAGCGCCGGCGGCCGCCACGCCCACCAAGCCCATCGCCGACAGGCTGGTGCCCAGCAGGCCAGCGTTGGCCGCCGTGGACTTGAACCCGTCGGTCAGCTCGCCCAGGCCGGCCTTCAGGCCGTCGCCGACCTTGATCTTGCCGATCGACCAGAGCTCGCCTTTGACCGCGGCCGCGTTCGTGTGGAACTGCGCCGTGTCAAAGCCGAGTTGGACGAACAGGGAGCCGATGGCCTGTGCGGTCATCCTGCCTCCTTCGGAGTGCTGGGTTTGTCATGGGGGCCGGCGCGCTTCTGTGAGCCCAGGAAGGAGGCTCGCCAGCTGCGCATTCGGGCTTGGATTTCGTCGGCCGGCATTGGCTGAGCTGCCTTGGCCTTGGCCTGGCTGCCGCCGATGTACTCATCGAGGGGGCCAAGCTTCTTTGCGCCGACGTGCGGCATCAGCATGAAGTAGCTGAGGTATCGGAGCGCCTGGTGCTCGCGCTCGAGCGTGGCGCTGGCGCCCTCAAACGCGAGAGCGAGCAGCCGGGGTGTCAGACGCCAGAAAGCGTCCGGCGGCCCTAGGCGGAATTCGCACCATCGGGCGAAGAGGTCTTCCCAGTCCCATCCGCCGTCGTCTGAGGGTCCGGCTTGGCCGCGCCCGCCTCCTTGGCCGCTTTCTTGGCGGCCTTGCGGGCCTTGGGGTTGGCCAGCTCGAGGCCGCGGTTGATAACCGCAGTGGCGTCGAGATCGCCGTCCACCTCGTAGATCAGCTCGCCGGCGACCTTCACGCTCAGCTCAGGGTGATGCTCCTGAAGGCCGGCCCACCAATAGGCGCGCATGGCTTCGAGCGAGCCGCCCGAGAGCATTACCTGCGCCTGACGCGAGGTCTTGCCCAGCAGCCCTTCGACCTTGCACAGGGCGTCGATCGTCAGGACGAGGGTGTACGGCTGCCCCTCGGCGAAGAACCCGACTTCACCCTTGATGGGGTTGCCATGCATTAGGCGGCGACCCCGTACTCGATGTCGCCCGCCATCTTCACGGTCAGGGTGGCGGTCATCTTGTCGTCGAGCGGAACGACCTTCGACCAGCCCTTGGGGTAGGTCGGGAAGGTTTCCGTGACGTTGTTCGGGTAGGTCAGCCGCAGGTCACGGTTCTCACCCGTGGCGCGCCAGGCGCGCACGTACTCGTCGGTCGGATTACCAGGGATCCAGTTGACGCCGAACGAGCCTTCGCCGCCGTCGATCAGGCCGGCGATGTATTGGCGCCGGCGGCCCGGGCTTTCCATGTGGGTGACATCGACGTCGTCGGTCGAGTCATCGGGCGGATTCACGTCGTTGACGAAACCCAGTTTGAACCAAACGCCCGGCGAAGTTTCCACCTCGATGGTGGTGCCGAAGCCAATCATGCCGTCAGACATATGCGCCCTCCTTCAGGCGTCGTTGAACCGGACCCGGATATCCAGGTCGGATCGGTGGAAAGTGGTGGGAGCGCCCGCCCCGGACGCGCCGTCGGCGGCCTCGGCGGCGTTGCGCTCGCTCTGGATGAAGACGCCCTGGAAGACGGCGTCGCGGTGACCGCTGAGCACGGCCTTCACCGCTTCAGCGATATCGTCGGCGTCGGCTTCGGAGCGGGCCCAGCAGACGATCTGCGCGGTCCCGCCGCCGAGGGCTGACTGGCCTTCGAAGTGATAGTCGGGCGCCCCGGAGATACGGTGCAGCGCGATGGCGGGGCAGCCGATACGCTTACCCCACTGGATCGATGCGGCAGGGACGAGCGCCGTCACGCCGGCGTTGTCCACCAGCAGCTTGCGCAGCAACGACTTGTGCATGGTCTAGCCTCGGCTGGCCTTGCGCAGCGCTTTGCGGGCGGCCCGCTCAGCGCCCTTCTTGATCTCGGGCTCGATGACGCCGGCGATGATGTTGATCGCCTCCTCGCCCTTCTCCTCGAGCGCGGGCCGCATGTACGGCTGCGGCGCCATGTTCTCGGTGCCTATCTCCTGCGGCCACGCCTGGCGCAGCTGTCCGGTGGCGACGAAGACCTCAGCGAAATGGCCCGGGTTCTGCCGGTTGTAGGCGCGCTGAGCCTTGCCAGCCTGAGCCCTGCTGGCGCCGGCCTTCATGGCGGCTGCGAACGCGGCCTTGGAGGCGTGGCCCTTCGGCTTCTTGGTGGTGACGTGGATGCTGCGCGCCAGCTTCTCCTCCCGCTTGGGCGCGAGCTCGACGGCGCGATCGCGGATCGGTGCGGCGCCGGCCTTCAGGGAGCGCTGAGCTACACCCCGGGCGGCAGCTTTGGTCAGCTCGCCCAGGGCGGCGTCGAGCTGCTTGAGCCCGACGACATCGAACGTCATCTTCAAGCCTCGTCCTCCTGGACGGTAGCGCCCGAGATCTCGAAGCCCTCGCGGCGGCCGAGCGACTTGATGCCGACGATCGCGAAAGTGACGCCGTCATGCTCGATCCGGTCACGCCCCTTGATCGAAGCCGTGAGCGACGACCAGCGGACGGTAAAGCGGACGTTCAAGGCGATGCCTTGAGCCTCCGCCCTGACACGCTCGCCGTCGCTGACGTCCTTGCGGCCGGCCCAGATCCACTCGGCTGGTGCCCATCCCTCCGCCTTGGCTCCATAACGATCCTCAGTGGCCTGAAAGCGATGGATCCGGATGCGGCGGTCCAGCGATCCCGCGGCGATCAAGCCTGAGACTTCGCGGCGCGGGGCTTCGACGAGCGCTTGGGTGCGGGCGGCGTCGCCTCAGCCAGACTGGCGCTATCGGCAGCGACTTGCAGAACGGCGTCAGCCGCTGCCGGCAAGTCGTCGATCGCCGCGGCGTCGCCGGCGCTGGCCAGCTGCTGCAGGCGCTGAAACGCTTCCGTGGTCTCTTCGGCGGTAGCCAGACGCGCAGCACGACGGCCCAAGTACTTGGCCGCCAGATCGTCGCTGCAGGTGAAGACCTCGCCCACCCGCACGCGCTGGGTGGGGCTCAGGTCGATGTTCTCACGGGCGACCAGGTGCATCAGACGCTTCGTCCCGCCAGGACGACGTCATAGGTCACCTGAGTGCCGCCGGCGCTGTTGGCGAACTGGAGAAGATCGCCGGTGCCGGGGGTGACCACGTAGCCGGCGTCGCAAGCCAACAGCAGAACGCCGCCCGGGCGGACCTTGATCTTGTCGGTGGCCGCGCCGAACGGGGTGACGAAGCCGTTCGAGGCCGCGCCGCCAATGACCACGTCGTTCGTGTTGGTGGCCGCCGCCTTCACATAGATCAGGTTGACCTTGGCGAAGACGGCCGGGCCACCCACCGGATCCAGCAGGGAGCCGGCCAGGTCGAGCGAAGCGCTGGCCGAGGCGGCCAGGGTGTTGGTGTCGGCGTAGAAGCGATCAGCCTTCCCGGCGGTCACGCCGTTCAGGAAGTTGAGGATCGCGCGGATCTTGATGTCCATGTCCGGCGTGCCGAGGTCGTTGGCGCCGAACACTTCGCCCTCGAGGAGGACGGAGGCTTTGAGGAGAAGGCCCATCGGGGCTCCCTATGTCAGGAGGTCAGTAGAGGGTGTGGTTGGCCAGGATGTTGGCCAGCGCCGGAGCGCTCTTGGTGCCGTCCCCGCGGTCGAAGTACTCGGTCAGGAGGACGCGGATCGCCTGCAGGACCTCGGGCGCCGGATCGTCGGCGCCCACAAGCAGCTTGATGCGGATCAGCGTGCCCGGCCTGCGGACCGGCGGTGACCGGACGGTCAACCCGGGGGCCAAGCCGGAAAGCTCAACGTCGTAAGCCTCGGCGGGCAGCATTTGCTCATTACCGAGCAGGTCGGTGTATGCGACTTCCAGGACCTCCTTCACCGGAGCAACCGGCAAATGGGCGAGATCCGACCATCGGTCGCACGAGACGGCGACGGTCTGCGGCATCACGCGAAGTCCCGTCATCGCCTCGACGGCGCCACGGGCCGCAGCGATGAACCCATCGATGGCCTCGTCTTCGTCCGCGTGGTCGACGCGCAGGTGCCGCTTGGCGGCAGCCGTGTCGATCGGCTCGGCTTCAGGAGGCACGAGGGTGGCGATGACGGGACGCCACATCAGGCGGGCTCCGCCGACTTGGGCGGCGCCTTGGCCACCTTCTCGGCGATGCCGGCGTCGATGAGGCCTTGAGCCTCCTCGCCGTCGTAGAGATCGGTGATGTCGCCCGGCGCCAGGTTCACGTCTGGGCCCGACAGGCCCATGAGGATTTTCAGCTTCATGCGCTAGCGGGGCGGGACTGGCCCGCCCCTCCCCTTGTTAGGCGGCTTTGATCAGCAGGTGCTTCACAGCAGCCGGCTGAGCGAGCTCGCCATCGAAGCGGATCAGGCCGGCGATGCCGATCTGCGGCCAGAAGCGCTCGCGCAGCACCCCGATGACCGGAGCGCCGACCTTGCGGACGTAGTACTTCGACATGTCGCCGAAGGTGATCGGCTTCGCGCCGGCGGCGATCGCCGCCATGGCCTGGTTGATGCGATAGCGGTAGCCGTTAAGCGTGGCGGGCACGCCTTTCTGCACGTCGCCGGCCTGCCAGATGTAGTCGCCCTGGCTGTTCTTCAGCTTACGGACGGCCTTCAGGGTGCCGTCGTTGAACTGGTAGCCCACCTTCGGATTGCCGCGGTAAGCCGGGTCGATCGAGTGCTCGAGCTCGATCAGCTCGTCGAAGACGATGGCGTTGGTGGCGGCCGTGGTGAAGCCTAGGCCCGAAGCGGTGACCACGCCATTCGGCGCGTCCGCGCCGGTGCCGATCGTCAGCTGCTTGTTGCCAAGGCGGGCCAGGCGCTCGCCCAGCAGGTCGCCCAGCAGCGCTTCCATGGCCACGATCGAGTCGAGATCCAGTTCCCAGGACCACTTGATGAACTCGGTGTCGAAGCTGTAGGCGTTCAGGCTCTTCTTGCCGAACGTCACGTCCTTGCCGCCGTCGTCGACCAGGGCGGCGCCCTCGACGTGCGGTTCAGGTTCAACCGCGGTGTCGTCAATGGTCGGCAGGGTCAGCTCGTTACCGCTGGTCGTGTTGATGACCGTGCAGAAGTCGTCGTCGAACATCGGGCCCCAGGCCTTCATCGCCCGCTCGATCTGAGCCATCAGCTCGGTCGGGACGGTATAGCCGCCAGCAGCGGCGGTGCCGGCGGTCTGGGTGCGCTGTTCGAACTTGGTGGCGCCCTGTTTCAGGACGGCGCGCTCCTCGGCGTCCAGCTCGGCTGGCGACACGCCGCAAACGATCTTGGCGAAGACGTGGCGGTACTGGATCGCTTCCGGATCCGGATCGGAGCGGCTTTCGCTATCACCCGGAATCGGGCGACGGCGCTCGCGCTGCTCCTGCGCGTTGGCGTCGATGCGGGCCTGGCGCTCTTCGCGGTCGATCTGGCCCTGCAGGCGGTCGTATTCCGCCATGGCGTTGTCGTGGGCCGTCTCGAGCTCGGCGGCGCGGCTTTCGTCGGTGTTGGCGTTGATCTGGTCGAGGCGTTCGCGGGCTTCGGTCACGACCTGGGCCTGACGCTCCCGCAGTTCTCTGAGGCGAGTGCTCATGGAGTCTCCTTGGACAAAGAAAAACCGCCCGGGCCCATTGCCTCGAGGCGGTGCGATTTCGGCAGAGCGGGAGGCCCTGGCCTTACTTCCGGACCCGAAGATCCAGAGCGGTCTTCATGCGCAGGCGGGCGGCCGCCGCGTTGAAGTTCGCCGATCGGCGCTCCTTGGCCGCGCTTTCGCGGCTGCGCTTGGCGATGGTGGTGTCGTCATAGGCCGGCCAGGCCGTCGGCGAGATTTCGAAGAGCTCGGCTTCGAGGATGGTCCGGCGCGGCGGGGAACGGGTCTCGTCCCACTCCTCCTTCAGCGCCCGGAAGCCGAAGGACGTGCCGGTGATGTCCTTGCGGTCGACCAGGACGGAGAGGTCGCGGCCGTCGGTAGTGTTGGGTAGATCCGCCTCGTAGTGGACGCCGGCCTTCTCGTCGGAGAGGCGCAGCGTGCCCGAGGCGGTTCTGCCCATCACCCGGTTGTGGTCATGGCCGAAGATGAAGAGGACGTCGCCCTTGATGGCTTCGCGGAAGGCGCCTTGGGCGAACACTTCCTCGAACGCCCAATCGCCGGAGCCGATCGTCGTTGGGCTGTCGTAGCTGATCGCGTAGCCGGCGACGCCGCCCAGCTCGCCGTCGGCGGCGTCACGCTTCTCGATCGGGCGCGTCAGCGTCCGCTTCTCATGGCTCATTGGCCAGGTCCTCGTTGTCTTGTGGTTCATCGGCCGCGGCGTCGTCGGACGTCGGCGCGGGCGGCGGTGGCTGAGTTGCGGACGACGAGCCGAGCGGAACGGTGGCGCCCTGGATGTAGGCGACGTTTCCGCCTTTCACGGGCGGGCGGTTCTCAAGAGCGCGGGCCTCGTCCGGTGTCATCTGACCCGTCTGGATGGCGCGGCCCATGGCCTCCACGCGCGATTTGAAGTCTCCGCGCATGAGCCCGTCGAGGCTGTGCTCGACATAACGGCTGTTGCGGGTGGCGCCGAAGAGCTTGAGGTTCGCCTCGTCCTCGAACGCCTTCGACCAATGGGCCACGGTGTGCTTGGTCAGGTTCAGGTCCTGCTGCTCGACGTTGGCAAACGTCGCGCGGCTGAGCTCCTGCAGGAAGGCCGGCGGCAGGCAAAACACCCGCGCGATCTCCTGGATCTGGAATGTGCGGGCCTCGACCATCTGACCCTTGGCCGGGTCGTAACCGACCTGCTTTAGTTCGTAGCCGGGCGGCATCGGGAAGACCGGCTTGTCCGACTCCTGCGCCGCCGCGATCGACCTGTGGATGTCGCCCATGGCGCGCGCTAGGCCGTCCTTGCCCTGGGGCAAGGGTCCACTCAGGGACAGGGGCGGCACGCCGCCGCCGGCGAAGAACCCGGAGCCGTAATCGTTCATGGCGATGGCCAGCTGCAGAGCCTTCTGGAGCAGCTGCAGCGGGCCCCAGTGGTTCAGCTGGTTTGCCTTCAGCATAAAGGCGAGGTCGATAACCTCGCTCGCCGGGTACGGGTCTTTGTGGCCCGGCGCTCGGTAGACGCGCTTGCCCTTCACCCGCCCGATCGTCGTGCCGGGCTCCATCGGCCATAGGCCCACTGGCGTCCGGCCCTTGAACTCGATCCAGATCAGCCCGCGGCCGCCGGTGAAGACCTGCTGCCAGACATACTTGCGCATGCCGAAGCTGCTCCACTCGGAGTTTGGGGCCTCGTTGAGGATCCTCTGCAGATCGCCGCCGGCGCGGCTGGGCCCATCCTTTCCGCCATCCTTGAAGGCGTGGAACGGAAGGTTGGCCAGCGTCGACGACAGGAAGTTCACGGCGCCGGCGAAGGCGGGAACCTGCATGGCCGTCTCGAGGCTGACCCTCGGAAGCTTGCCGCCGCCTACACCGAAGAAAGCCGCGAAGTTCTCGGCGCTGACGGGAACGGTCGGGTTCTCGATGCTGCTGCGGCGCTCTTCGCCCACCAGGTCGAAGGGTAGTTTCATCCGGCCCCCATGAGGCTGAAGTTGGGATCGTCCCAGGGGGACGCGGGCGGCGGAGCGGATTCGGTTTCGTTCATGGTCGCCGCGCCGGCGGCCATCGCGATCGTGACCAGGCCGTCAATGCGGCCGCGCGAACGGGTCTTGTCGAAAGCCCGGTTCTTCTGTCCGTCCTGGACGACGCAGGCGTTGCCGGCGCACCAGTAGGTCACCGGGTTGTCGTCGATCTCGATCCCGGCGGTCAGGATCCGGTCTTCGAGGCGTTCGATCGAGCGCGGCATGCATAGTTGCCGGTCCTCGAACATGACGCGCGTGCCCTGGGCGTGGGCGACGATCTTGAGGCCCTCGCCTTCCGGCTCCTTGGGCCCCATCCACCGCCAGACGGGCAGACCGATCTGCTGGCAGGCGGCGATGAAGTCGGCGATGCCGGCAGGGTCGAAGGCGAGGAATTGCACGTCCTGCTCGGCGACCAGGCGCGCGACCTCGGCCGCCACGAAGGTCTTGTCGATGACGGCGCCCGGGACAGCGGTCAGGAACTTGTCCTCGACCCACTGCTCATAGGGTGCGCCATCCGCACGCGCCCGATCGGCGAGGCCGGTCTCCGTCGTCCAATACCAAGTCTTGGCGTAGAGCTTTCCGTCCTTCAGCCAGATGGCCGTCAAGGCGGTCAGGTCGTTCTTCTTCGAGAGGTCGAGGGACAGCCAGCACGGGCAGCCGGCCATCTCCGCCTCATCGACGACTTCGATCGCCGAAGCCCAGGCGTCCTCGCGGATCCAGAAGTCGACCGATCCGGTCGGGATCCCGAAGTAGAGGCGCTTCACCGACATGGCGGTCGAGGTGAGCGTGCGGGCCCGATTGACTTCGCCGCGGACGTTCTCGACCGGGAAGGTGATGCCCAAGGCCGGCAGGGATTTGATCCACGCTGCCTCATTGTCGAAGATGTTCTCCCGATCGGCCTTATCGACCCGGGCGATGAACGCGAACGCCTCATCGTCCAGGACCTCGCCGCGAACGACCTTCTGGTAGAACTCCGAGTAGTTGGTGCCGACGATCTGCGTCGACGCCGGCGTGTTGGTGCCGAGCAGCATGAGCGCATCGCCCGGCATCTTCGCGATGGCGCGCTGCCAAGTCTCGATCGACGTGTTCGTCTTGAACTCGTGGATCTCGTCGGCCAGCACAGCGGCCGGGCGCGGGCCCGAGATGGCGTCGCCATTAGCCAGCGCCTGGAACTTAGATCCCGTGCCCGGGTGCTCAATCTTCCAGGCGTTGTCACCTTCGCCACGGATGATGACGTCGCCCCGGTTCTCCAGGGTCTCGCGCAGCTCCTCGGGAAGGTCGTCCTGATCGGGGATCGCCACGCGGCACATCGCGGCCGCGTCCTTAAACAGCACGTTGGCGGTCGCACGATCCTGGCCGATGGCGAACACCTGGGCCCGGGGGAGCCCGTAGTAACCCATCATGTAGAGGCCGATGCCGGCCATCAGGGGCGACTTGGCTTGTCCCTTGCCCGTCTCGAGCCAGCCGTTGCGGAATCGCAGGCGCCCGCTTTCCTTGCGCCACCCGAAAAGGCTTCCAGCCGAGAACGTGTGCCAGGGCAGCGGGTGGAAGGGCTTCCCAACGCTGGC
This sequence comes from uncultured Caulobacter sp., assembly GCA_913776195.1. Lineage (GTDB taxonomy): Bacteria > Pseudomonadota > Alphaproteobacteria > Caulobacterales > Caulobacteraceae > Caulobacter. Next base: position 65,129 of record CAJYMH010000017.1, on the reverse strand, counting down.
GCCGTCCGTGATGGTCAGGATCGCGGGAAAGAACCCCAGGACATGGGCCGCGTGCTTTGGGCTCCAGTGGATGCCGCGCAGAGACCCTTCCCGAATGTCCTTCAGGTGGCGCTCGGCGGCGTGGCAGACCAGTTCGCCGGCGACGATCTTCCCTTCGACTACATCGCGCGCCCACCTGGTGGTGGGATCATCCGGATACTGGTCGTAGGTAAGCGTCAGAGGCACGTGCGGCTCGGGCCCTCTTCTCGACCTTGGCGACGCGGCCGCGCGACTTCGGCGACAGGCCCAGCTCGCCCTCGAGGATCACGGCGTCAGCCGCGGCTTCACGCATGGCGGCGAAGTGCGGGCTCAGGCGGGCGATGGCGCGGGGGTTACCGCGTTTGGGCTTAAGCACGGCGCCCGACTTGGCGACCTCGGCCGCGGCGTCTTCCCAAGCCAGGTAGACCAGGACCAGGCGCATGATCGCGTGGCCGTTGGCGGATGCCAGGATGTCCCGGCTTCGCATCTCAGTGGTGATGACCAGCCACAGTTCTGCGGCGCGGCGGGACGAGTCTGGATTCCCCAGCAGCCCGCCCCAGTCGGGCTCGGCCGCGATCTGGCCGGAGCCGTCCAACGAATTCATGCGCGATCACCCCCGTAGGGGGTGCCCTGAACTTTTATGTTTCGAACAGGTCTCAGTGCAAATGCAGGAACCGCCCCGCTCCTTTGCGGACGGTTTTGAGAGGGATTGCCCCTCCCCCTACTTGCGGTTCCAGGGGTGGCCCGGGTCGATCGGGCGGCCGCTCGCGTCGCAGCCCGGCTCGTATCCGAGGGCTTCGATCCGCTGTTTGCGGCTTGAGTGGCATCGGAACGGTGCCTGATCGCATAGCGATTGGAAAGGGCCTTTCCAGAACAGCTCCAGGTCGCCCCGATGGGGGACGACGTGGTCGCATACCGTGGCGAGAGTGGTTCGCCCCGCCGCCCTGCACATGCGGCAGGTGGGCTCGATCGCCAGCTGCTGGGCGCGGAGGTCGCGCCATGCCTTCAGCTTGTAGAGACGATGGTACGCGGCGGCCTGTACGCTACGGCGATAACGTGGTGTGCTCAAATCGACTGCGACTCATGGTGGAAAGCGGTCGGAGGACAAATGCCGGGCGCACGCCCCATCATAGATTTCGATCAGCTGTTCGAGACGACCATCGGCCGGATCAAGTTCGGTAGTGGAGTGATCGGGAAGACCGGCACCGTGATGCTGGGCGTCGTTATCGTCTTCGGGATCGTCGCTTATCGAATCGATGGCTTCTGGGCACTCGCCGGGATCGCCTTGCTCACAGCAGCGGTCTTCCTGGTCTACTTGTTCGCCACTCTGCGCTTTGCCGAGCGCAACCCAAATATTGCCGTGTTGGAAGGCGCTGAGCTTATCCAGGCCAAGCGGTTGGACCTCGGAGCGTCAGAGATGCCGGCATTACCTGATCAGACGGTAGGCCCCAATCCTCTGACGGTTGGCGTCGAGGAAGAATGATGGGCAGGCGCTATCTCCATATTGGAATTGGCTACAGCGGACCAGCGTGGCGTGACCCAGCTGTATTAGAGCCGACGATAAGGTCCTTCTCTATCGACTGGCTGCGCTACACGACGAGCACTTGGATCATCCTCACCGAAGTACCCACCCAAGTCATCACGGAACGGCTTAAGGCCGTGCTCAGCTCTGACGACATTTTCATGATCACAGAGCTGAACATGCGAGAGATGGCTTACGGCGTGATGCCGACGTGGGTTTGGGACTGGATGAACCGAAACCAAGCTGTCGCCGCCTTCGGCACGGCTCAAGGCTTGGCAAACAAGCTACTACCGCCGAGACCGTAGCCACTGCGCAGTTCTAATCCAGACGGTCGGTGATGATGAGCTCGCGGGCCTGGGTGCCGCTCTTGGCGATGCCGTAAGCAACCTCGACCTCGAGAAAGCGGAAGGCGCTGAAGATCTGCCGCACCTGCGGATGATCGTTCAGCGACAGGATGAAGCGCCCCTGCAGGTTGGCCAGGACCTCGGCCATCTCCTCGAACTCAGACCGGGCGAACATGCCGGGCCCATAGTCGTCCTCGCAATTGAAGTACGGGGGATCGAGGTAGAACAGCGTGCCGGGCTTGTCGTACCGGCGGATGAAGTCTTGCCAGCGCAGGCGCTCGATAACGACGCCGGCAAGCCTCACGTGGAGGTCCTCAAGCATCGGGGCCAGCTTAGTGACGTCGAATCGCCCAGGCCGACCCACATCCACGCCGAAGTTCTGACCGCTCACCTTCCCGCCAAACGCCGTGCGCTGCAGGTAGAGGAAGCGAGCAGCCCGCTGCATGTCTGTCAGCGTGTCCGGATCAACGTGCACCAGGCGCTCGAACTCGGCCCGAGTGGTCACCTGAAACCTCAGCATCTCCAGGAAGTGCACGTGGTGCACCTGCAGAACGCGAAAGAAGTTGGAGACCTCCCGGCTCCAGTCGTTGATGACCTCTGACTTTGGCCGGCTCGGCCGGCGAAGGAAGACGCCGCCCATGCCCACGAACACCTCTGCATAGGTCGTGTGGGGGATCGTCTCGATGAGCGAGGTCAGGCGCTTGGCCAGGTTCTTCTTGCCGCCCAGATACGGGGCGACGGGCCGCGCGGGGGCGACCTGTTCGAAAAGTATAGACTCCAAGTGGGACTCAACTGCGGATAGCGCCCGCCGGTCGGACCGGTGGCGGGGCTGACGGAGCTGCTAGCGCTCCTAGGTGCGGGTGCCAGCCCGCGGCTCAGGGCGTTACCGCGCCCTGGCCCCCGTCAACATACAACAGGGATTGGAAATGGCCGATATGTTGAGCTTCCGCACGCAAGGCGATGCGATCAATCCAGGGGGACTGCAGGTCTACGTCAGCGCCCATCAGGTGACATGGATCATCGAAGACAACATGGATCCCGGAAGCACGACGGTGATCTACACCGCCGGGAGCTCTCAGGGCGTAAAGGTGGACACAGAGATCGCCGTGGTGCGGCAGCTGATCGAAGAGGCGCTGGTGGCCTAGGACTTCGCCAAGTTCAGGTTGATGTTTTGCCACTCGCCTTCGGGCGTCTCGCGCCAGGCCAACCGAAGGTAAGACTTCGTCCCGACGACCCGCATGCTGTCTCGAATGGCTTCCATGCCCTTGAGCCAGTCAGCGTCGGTGATGTTCAGGCTGAGCAACTGCAGAAGCGCGCCTCGGTTGATCTGCCCCGCCTTGTCCAGGCGGAAGGCGTTCTCGATCACGGCGACCAGCTCCGGCCGGCTACCCTCGCCCCAGGCCCGCACGCATTTCATGACCGCGTCCTTGGCCACCTGAAGGCTCGGTCCGAACTCGATCAGGTCGGAGATCTGGCGCAGGACCCGCTTGCAGGTGTCGTAGGTCTGAAGGGTCTGGTTGCCCTTCACGCCGCGGGGCTTCTGCTCGTACTGGTCCCAGAGCAACTGGTTGAAGACGTCGATGCGGGATTCGGCAGCTACCCGGAACTCCGAGATCGCCTTGGCCAGAGCGACGCCCTTCTCGTGGATCTCGCGCACCACCTCGTCCTCGAGGAGGTCCTGGGGCTTCGCCAGTCGCTCCAGCTGCAGCGTCCCACGAGGCCCCATCAGGTAGACCTCGCCGTTGACGATCTCGCGCCCTGGCTTGGACGTTTCAGTCATGGGCGTCTCCAGACGCGCGTATCGCCCGCAGGGCGGGCTTCCGCTCGAAGGCGGCCGGCGACGCGCGCCATGCGGTTGAGGACCTCGTCCTTCACCAGGTGAAAGCGGAGCGGATCCGCGTGAGAGATGGTCAGCTGGTCGGCGAGGGTTGCGATGCGGCCGAGCTCGTCAGCGGCTTCGACCAGATCGACCTGAGCCCGATGCGGCACCTGGGCTTCGACCCGCCTGGGCGGCAGGCGGCGTTTCTCAACCCTCATCAGGCTCGATCGACACGGTGTAGCCGCCCCAGCGCTCGATCCGATCGCACCAGGTGTCCGGGTCCATGACGCGCTCAAACGCCTCGGCCGCCTGCGAAAAGGCGTACGAGACAGCGTAGGCAGCCACCAGGGCGGCAGTCAGCGGATAAAGCCACCATGCCACCTTCAGCCTGGCGGTGAACTTGGTCTGGGTCATCAGAGGCCTAGCTTTCCCGCCGCGTTCTTTTGGAAGCGATCGGCGATGCGGACGTACTGCTGCAGGGTGTCCGTCTTGGCGTGGCGGGTCTGCTGCATGATCGAGGGGATAGGCGCGCCGTTGAGAAGCGCCTGGGTGACGAAGCCCGCTCGCAGGCTGTGCCCGCCGATCAGGTCCGGATTGATCTTCGCTCTACGGCAGGCCCGCTTGATCGCGTCGGCGACCGCTCGGTCGCTCATTGCTCTGGGCTCGATACGGCCACCCCGGTGGATGGGGCGGAAGATCGGGCCCGATCGGATCCCGGCTAGCTCGAGCCAGGCCTGCAGGGCTGCAACTGGGCAGAGGGCCTTCCCGTAGGGGACGCCGATCACGGCGCCCTTCCCTTCCTGGTCGGCCTTGCTTCGGTCGATGTGGATCTCGAACCCCTGCGGCACGAAGATCAGGCGAACCGCGCCACGATTTCCTGTGCCGTTGTCCAGCTCGACCGGGGCGATCTCCGACCGCCGCATCGCGGATGCGAAGGTCACCAGGATCAGGGCCCTATCCCGCACGCCCGACGGATTATCGGGCAGCCGGCGGGTCAGCTTCTTGAGGTCCTCGGTTAACAGCGCCGTCTTCTGACGTGGCGGTCGGCCGTTGGTACGCTTGATCCCGGCCCAGATTTTCGCGAGATCCGCGCTTTCTGGTGACGGGTGGTCGTTGGCCAGGTGGAACCATCGGATGGCGGCCAGCCGGCGCTGCAGCGTCGAAACCCCGCAAATGGCTGCGCGGTCGGTCAGGTAGAGGGCAATGGCCCCCGCCGACGCCGGCAGGGGCTGTTGCTGGTGGGCTTCGCACCAGGTGCAGAAGTCCCGCCAGTCGGATTGATAGGCTCGCCGGGTCGCCGGGGCTTGCGCCGCATCAGCATAGGCGACCGCCGCCACAGCGAGCCTCGCGATCTCTGGCCCGGCGGTCGCGGAGACCAGGTCGCACCCCGGCGGCGTCGTTACGACGTCCGTTCCGGGCATCTGCAAATCCTTGTGTGAGGCGGGCTCGTGCCGTTAGCCAAATCGGCCATTTCGGCTGTCCCGCAGGTCTTTCAGGGCCGTCTTTCGGCCCATCTGGCTACTGATAATGACGGTTATCGGCGGTCAGATCGTTGGATGAACGCGAATATCGCAACCAGTCGCCGCCTGGTGGTAATCTCGTCGATCAATCAACGAGAAGGATCACAATGAGCGACCCTAAAGACATCCTCGGCAGGATTTTCGCCGACAAGAAGAAGCTGCAAGAGCAGGTCTACATCGACGGGGACGAGATCATCATCAACGTCCGGACCCACTACGCGATCGCGCTTAAGCGAGCCGACACTCACGAGAAGATCCTGGGCTGGGTCGTCCACCTGGCCGAGAAGACCTGGATGACCCAACAGGTCACCCGTCGGTTCGTGTATCTGGCTTGTGAGGCCGCCGGACTGAAGGTCCCGCGCGTCTGATGCCGGACGCCCAGCGACCTTAAGGTCGGATAGGCTTGAAGCCCGGCCCTGGAGACACGCCGTAGTCGATGATGCAGTCGCCGGTCACTTCGGACAGGCGACCGGACGTGGTCGAGACGAAGTAGAAGCCGTCGCTCGATTCGTGCTTCTCGATCCGACCGGTGGAGAAGTCGTCGAACACAACGACGCCCCCCGTGTGGCAGGTGACCCGGCCGGTCTGGCCGTAATTGAAGGTCCGGGCGTTGCCCGCCTCCGTGCACGCCGCAACGCTGGCGGCCGCAATCATGGCGACGGCGATGAGGGCTTTGCGCATTGCAGATCCTTGCCCTGGGTTGGTCAGTCGGCGGCTACGCCGCGGCGGGCCCGGCGAACCTGCGCCTCGAGGATCCGCTGCTGGTCGTGCCGGGTGGGCCGCCAGCTACCGGTCGCCTTCAGGCGCCGGTGGATGTGGCGGGCCGCAGTCTCGCGCTGCGTCTGGCTGAGCGGATAGGTGTCGCCCAGGAATCCCGCGGGGACGATCGGCTGAAACGCCTTCCGAACGGGGCGGTACGGGCGCGATTTCGGATGCCGGCGCTTGCGATATCCGACGCCGTAAGCCTGCTGCACCGTGACGGTGGCGGCGCTGTCACCCACTGCGGCGAACGCACCGGCGAAGAACGAAAGCGCGCTCGCGGCCGCGAGGGCGAAGCGGTTGGATCTCATGATGTCTCCAGGTCGGCTACGGCCGGTTGATCCAGACGCGCCGGAACGGCTCGTCGAATGTCGTGCATCGCAGCTGCTCGAACTCGTCTTCCCCGCGGCGGCGGTAAGACAGCAGCTCGGGGACGCAGCTGGGCAGGTCGCAGGCGCAGCCGAGCTCGGCCGCGCGGCGATCGGCGATCGTGTCGCCGACGGTCAGCTGCGCCACGTCAGGCGTAAGCGGTCTTGGAAACAGGTGTGTGCGCCGGCGGAGGAGCCTGGCGCTTAGCCGCAGCCGGCGCGGCCGGCGTCGAGCGCAGGCCTGCGGCGGCCTGCAGCTTGTGCAGAACCTGAGGGGTCATCGCGATGTCCGGGTACAAAAAAGCCCCGGCCAGGTGGCGCGGGGCTGTTCTTGAAGCGCGTGATCTCTCTGACGCAGCTTCCGATTGAAGCAATGTGATCGCGAATTTTACGTAGAAAGTCAACGGCAGGCTTCGGGCCAGTTCCGTTGGAGGAGATCCAGGGCGATCCGGAGGCTGCACTCGATCTGCTCGGCCTCGGACTGGACGGGTGAGATCTCGCGGGGCGTCATCCCCTTCCCACACACAGCGTCGCAGGCCGCGACCAGCCCGGCGTGATTGCCCAAGGCATTCTGCGCCGCCGCGTACTGGCGGCGCGCCTCGTAGATCCATTCGCTCGCCGCCAGCATGTCCGCCGGCGGAGGTCCGAAGCTGCCAAAGCTGCCGCCGCCGGCGTCGTTGGCCGGCCAGGCGCTCTTGATCGCCGCGGGATCCTCGATCTTCGCCGCACGGTACGCGGCGCCATACCGCTCGCCGACCGATCGCTGGTCGCGGTTGATCTTGCTTTTGTCGCTCAGCCAGGTCAGGCCGTCCTTGCGGCGCTGGTATGGCGTGCGCGCCTCGATGACACGCGGCTTGGAGGTGATGCCGGCGCCGAACTGGGCCCGGTTCTCGTCCGTGCGAATGGCCGTCGTCACCTTCCGGCGACGTCGTTTCTCAGCTTGGCTGCTCATGAAGGCCCCTGCCGGCTACTCCACCGGTTGAAATGTTCATCGCACGCCACCCCGAGAACGCAGATAGAACATCCACATAGCTAGGCCATGTGGTGGGTTGCCGCAATGTGAACGACAGGGCCGTGAGTTAAGCGGCCGCTGCGTCGGCTGGTTTGACAGTCAGTTGCAGACCAAGGGCAGAGACGACCTTCAGAACAGTGTCGAACTTTGGCGACCCGTCCCTTCGAAGTGCCTTGTACAGGCTCTCCCGGCCAAGTCCTGCCGAGGTTGCGACATCAGTCATGCCTCGCGCGCGCGCGACAGCGCCCAGGGCGTCGAGGATCACGCCGGGATGGCCGCTCTCCATGGCGTCGGCGAGTAGAAAAGCCGCCGCCTCATCGTTGTCGATGTAGTCAGCGGGGTCGAATGCCGTGGTGTTGATCTTGTCGCTGCTGGTGCTGGTGTGTGTGTGTGTATTGGTGCTGATGAAGTTGCTGTTTCTCTTGCTCATTCTGTCCTCGTGGCCGGCGCTGGCGCCGCCGGAAATAAGGCGGGGGTTTAGAGGCTCCCTGCCATGGCCTTCGCTTTCTGGATGTCCCGATCCTGGGAGGATTTATCCCCTCCGCTCAGCAGGATGATCAGTTTGCTCTTTCGCTCAGTGAAGTAGATCCGGTAGCCGGGGCCTTGGTTGATCCGAAGCTCACTGACCCCTTCTCCGACCGGCTTGACGTCGCCGAACAGGCCGTGACGGAGCCGGATCAGGCGGGCGCCGATGGCAGCCTTGGCCTTGGAATCCTTCAGGCCCTTCACCCAGGCCTTGAACGTGTCGGTTTCGATAACGTCGAGCATGGGAAATGTATCCCACAGGCTACGGATTTTCGCAAGCAGAAAGTATCCCGCAGGATACACCGCACTGACTAGAGCCTAGTGACGGTTGGCTGCACCGTGAAGATGATCGGGATAACAGCCCTGCCGAACACGTCAGAGAAAACATGCAGCTTCGCGACCTGGGCACGGACGGTCGCGCTATCCACCAGTTCCGGGATCACACGCGACCAGGATCCGAAAGGCGGTCCGAACACCAACCCTCGCCCAGGGCGAGTTACCGCCTGGCCATGAGCCAGCCAGTTTCGGATTTGAGCCGCCTCCTTCAGCGGCTGACGAAGCGACAGCACCTCGACGCGAAGCTCAGGCAGCACCAGGTCGTCCCCGGCGGCCTCGACCGCCCACCACATCATCTTCTCGCGCTGATGCCACGGTGCGTCCGCCCAGATCCGCGCGGCCAGGCCGACGTTCTCACTGGCGTACTCGAAAAGCGACCAGGCGAGCCATTCCACCCCGGCCCATGCCGAAAGTCCGGCGCCGACCGCCGCGTAGACGGCCGCCTGCTCCTCCTCGATGGTCATCGCCCTGGCGCAGCCTCGGCAGCGATCGGGCCCTGGATCGGATAACGCTCCCGCTCGAGCGGCCGCCGGCCGTCCAGGACGAACGCCATATAGCGATCAAGGACAATTTCGGTGAAGGTGAATAGCGCCGCGCGTTCCCCGTCGGTCAGCCCACGGGCCCGCCCATGTCTCGCCCAATCGGCGTGCTGTTTGACGACGTCGATGCCCGCTCGATCGACATTGAGAGCAGCGCGCAGCGCTTCCCAAGCCGGGCGATCTCTATCATCCACAGCCCCCTTGAAGGTCTGCATCAACGTCTCGACCGCGCGGTAGCAGAAGAACCCGGTCTGAAGAGGCGTGCGCATCGCTTCGCGATAATCAGCGAGAGCCTCCGCAAACCCCGGCGCCGTCAGAAGCATGGACTGCTGCTCGCGGCTGAGGACTAGAGGGTTCTCCTGACGCCTTGCGAATAGGATAGGAATCTCGGGACCGAATACGAAGGGCATCTCGCCCCCCATCGTTACCGTATCGATCGTGACGTCCAGACTAATGCCCAGGGTGTAGCCGGCCAGGTCGACCATCTTCCGGACGTCCTGCTCTACAATGTTCTTCAACGTCCAATGGTCCAGGTGGGGGGCAGCCATCACGCCCTTCACCACAACCTGGCATCGCTCGATGAAGATGTCCTGGCGTAGCTCGCCGAAGTCTTCAAAACCTGTCCATCTCACGCTGTAGGGTTCGGTGGTCAGTCCGATCTTCTCTGGGAGCACCCGACCAGTCCCAACAAAGGACACCGAGCCAGCCGCTCCCCCCGCGCGCTCATCAGCGCCAGTAGGAACCGGGTTTGGGCGTCGGGGTCTCCTCATTTGAATGACGCTCGGCGGAGTCGACGGAACTGTCCACATCACGGTCCGAGTTCAGTCGACCCGGCGCGACTGCAGCCCCGCCCGCGCGCCTCAAACGAATTGGCGGCCGGCGGCCTGGACGATCACCCTTCCTGGCGCTGACGCCGACCCCAGCTCAGGCCTGGACGGTTCTGTAGTCCAGGGAGCCTGCCGGCTCTCGCCGGCGAAAAAACCATGCTCTTCCCCGAAGAGCCCCTCTGCCGTTCCGCCGGCAAGGCTGGTCCCAGAAGCACAAAAGCCACGGCCGGTGCACTGGGCCGTGGGTAAGCCTGGCTCAGCGCCAGGGTTCGTGTAACGGGCTGGATAAACTTGCCGTCGGCAGACGGCGCCTTTCCTCTTTCCTCCTCAGATTCGATCTAGGCCCGGATTCATACCCCTAGGGGACATCACGCTCCCTGCGTGAGAAGCCCGCTCGCGCGAGGGCGGCCGCCTTGGCCATGGCCGGGCTGTCATCCTCCTCCTGCGCCTGGGCATACGCGCGGATCTGGGCGGCGCGCTCGGCGCGGGCTGCTTCGAAGTCCAGCGGAGCGGGCGCGGCGCGGTACTTGACCCCGATCAGAGCGTGGGCCCGGGCTGACGTCTTCACCCAGTACGCGTTGGTCGTCTGCTCGACCTGGGGGCCACGCCCGTGACCGGCGCCATCGGTCTCGACGTAGCGCCGGGCCCAGTCGAGGAGGCCGAGGTCGCGCAGCTGCTGCAGGGCGCGGACGATCGACCTGGTCGTCGCGGCGATCTGCTCGGACATGTAGGCGATCGACGGCTCCACCCTGCCCTGCCCGACGACGGCCAGATTGCAGAGCAGCTCGTAGACCTTCAGGGCGATGCGGCTGAGCGTTCCCGGCGCGCCATGGCGCTGGCCCTTCTTGCGGACGACCTTGGCCAGCTTTTCGGCCGCGAGGACGTGCCTTCGGGCTTCCTGCCTCGTGAGTGCGCGCCACTTCTCGCCGCCGGCGAGGCGGCTACGACGACGGACGCGTTGGTGGGTGCGGCGGTGATCAGGCTCCGGCTTGCGGATCTTGAGGCCTTTGACAGTCATGGCCGCGCCCCCGGTGCGGCGGCGGCCGCGCGGATCTTGCGGGTCTTCTCCTCGATCGTCTCGAGGACCGCGAAGATCGACGCGCGCTCCTTGGCGTCGATCGTGCCGTCGGCGGCAGCGCGGCGGGCGAGCGCCTGCAAGCCGGCCATCAACTCGGTACCGTCGCTAGTCTCGTCGACCAGGCCCTGGACCTCTTCGCGTGCCGGTCTGTGCTCGACCATGGCGCGCGAGTAGATCGGCTCCCCGCAGTAGCTCTCCAGGTCAACGATCACGTCGGCCGGCAGGAACGCCCCGGATCCGGGGTCGCAGCACTCGTAAAGGCGCGTCTTTTCCAGGCGGCAGGCATCGCCCGCAACCTGGGTCGCTCCCCCGCAAGCTTCGATGAGCTGACGGGCGAGCGTCGCATGGCGCACAGCGTCCATGGCGGAATCTCCGAACGGAATTCCGGCTGACGAGCGACGACCAGGCGCGCACGGTGGCGCTCACGGCGCGCGGGGCGCTGCCGCTCAGACGCAATAAGGGACCGTTCGCATTCCCATGGTAGGAAGCGGGGCCTTATGCGACCGAGGCGGGCAACAGTCCACGCGCTGCGAGAGCAGTGCGCGGGGCGTCGTCCGTGGTCGGAATCGATGAGGATGAAGTGGCGGCGGTTCCGGCTTCGAAACTGGGGACCGCCGTCACGGATGTGCTGTTAGGTGGCGGGGCGCGGTCGTTCGCGGTCGCGGGCCAGGCGCGACATCAGGCGGCGGCGAGCGGAGGACAACTCACCCGCCGCGCGCGAAAAAATAGATCGAATCAGGAACACGCCTGGCCAGGCCGGTCTGGATTGGGCAAGGGCGAGGTACAACAAGCGCCCGAGCCCGATCATGGCTATGTCGCCGGCCGGGGCGCTACCCCGCCGACCCTGCAATGCTCGACAGGATCGACGGGGCGCCTGACCGTGGAGGGTATCGAATCAACCACGGAGAGACTGAAATGGCGGATCAGGCGGACCAAACGCTCGCCAATGTTGTGGCCCAGGAGATGCTGCTCGCAGCGCTCATCGGCCAGATGCTCAAAGACCGTCCGGACGCGCTGGAGCTGCTGGCCGACGTTCGCAAGATCGCCGACAACGCGATCAACAATACCGACCGAGCACCGGAATTCACCGCTCTGGTCAGTAAGAACCTGGACCGTCTGCAAGGGACGATTAGGGCCCACATCGGCATACCGCGATGACCTAAACATCTGCGGGTTCCGTGCGATCTGGGCGAGCTCGGTCGACGATCGCGATAGCGTCGTCCAGGGACTCCTGAGCGGCGGCCAACCTCACGTCGTCCCAATCGGCCATCACCGCCGAAGATCGGTGGCTGGCATCCAACTGCGCACGCAGCGCAGCAAGAGTGGCCCATGCCTCGTAGGGCCCGTCCGGCAGTGCGTTGAGATCGAGGCGGAGATGCTCGGCCAAAATCGCCGCACGTTCCGCGCGGTCGACCGCAATCGCCTCGGCGACAATGCGACCGATCTCCTTGCGCTGCAGCTGGGTGAAGGCCGCCATCTAAGACACCGCCTTCAGGCGGGCTTGGCCTTCGATGATCAAGTCCTCGACGCTTCGGTCCAGGTCAGACCGGAGACTCGCAGCGATGGCGCCTGTGCGGATCTCGCGCCGGATCTCCTCGCGGATGATCCGGCGGATCCGCATATCAAGGGCGGAAGTCTGGCGGCGGACGTCGCCTGCGAACTCCTCAGCTGCCTCGGCCGCAACGTCGCTCATGCGCAGACCTGTGCCTGGGCGGCGCGGCCGCGGTTGAACGACGACGGGGCGACGCGGCCCTTGGTCAGCTCTTCAATGGCAAGCGCAACTCGAATTGAAGGCGTCCGCTTTCCATTGCGAAGCTTGGTGATGTACGGCCGCGAAACGTCGACGGCTTCGGCCATAGCCTCATCCGTCCAGCTTCGCTCCTTCATCCACTCCGACAGCGTCATGAATCGACTTGTGCCTATTGGGCACGCTCCGAGTCAAGCGGGGGTGTGCCTGTGCGGGCCTAACCGCGACGCGGTGTAAAGGGGAAAGTGTGCCTATGAGGCAAGTCCCCCATTTCATTCGAAAGTGGCGCGAAGCCAGGGGGCTATCCCAAGAGGCCTTCGCAGAAGCCGTAGGGCGCGAGCGCTCGTACGTGTCGAAAATCGAGAACGGCAATCGCAAGTACGACCAGGTGTTCCTTGAGACGGCAGCCGACGCCCTAGGGGTGACGCCCGCGGATTTGCTAGCCAGAGACCCCACCGACCCCGAGAAACTTTGGCAGGTGTACGACCAGCTGAGCCCCGCTCAACGTGCTCAGTTGGTCCAGATTGCGCACACTCTGATTAGCGTCCCAGTCTAGCCCGCCCCCTTCGCACGCTCTGGATTTCCGCACTCCGCAAGACCACCATGGGACGAAGCGCCTCATTGGTGATGAACGCCGTTCGTGGTTACCAAATCTTGCATGTGCCTATTGGGCACTTTCCCGCTTGACTTGTATTGTGCCTGCTGGGCACATTGCATCGTCTTCCGGGCCCGGAGCCGCAATCCCGCGGTGACGAATGCTCCCCCTGAACGGCCCTAGTCACCGGGCCCGGCGGACACCTTGGGGGTCCGCATGGCCGACGACAGTGCAAGCGTTGATGTTTTGAACAGCACGGCCCAGGGCCAGCTGAAATCCATCCTCGATCGGATCGAGCGCCTCGAGACCGAGAAGGCGGAGATCGCCGAGCAGATCAAGGAGGTCTACGCCGAGGCTAAGGGCAACGGCTTCGACGTGAAGATCCTCCGCCAGGTGGTCCGCCTGCTGAAGAAGGACCGCGCCAAGCGCCAGGAAGAGGAAGCCATCCTCGACCTGTACCTCTCCGCCCTGGGAGGCCTCTGATATGGCCGCGCCCAAGGTCAACCGGCGCCAGAAGGCCAAGAAGGCCACCCGCGCCACAGTGCTCGCCGCCGCCCGCACCCTGTTCAATGTTTACGGCTACGAGGCGACCACCATCCGCCGGATCGCCGATCACGCCCGACTGTCCACCGGTTCGGTGTTCTCCAACTGGAAGGACAAGGACGAGCTCTACGCCGAGATCTACGGCCACCCGCCCGTCACGCCTGAGCGCGGTCGCGAGCTGATGGCAGAGCTCGCCGCGCTGAAGGCTGCCTGACCATGGGCGACGTTGTCCACCTCGCCTCGGCCGGTCAGCTGCAGGACGTCGTCGTCCAGCTGCGCACCACCTTCGCCTGCGCCAACGACAACGCGCCGCCGGCGACGGCCCGCGACCGCTGCCGCAACCGCCTTCCCGTCAACGTTTTGCGCCACGCGGCGCGGCTGGCCTTCGCCATCGCGGCTTTCGGTGGTGGCGCGGCCTTCCTTTGGATCATCCGATGAGCGCTCGTCTCCGTCATGAACGCCGGACCCGGGACCTCTCGGTGATCCACATCCACCTCGAGGCCGGTGCGCCGGCGGACCGAGTCCGCGTGAGCGCCAACGAGCTGAAGCGCTTCTGCTGGGCCGTCCTGGCCGACCTCGACCCGATCGCCGCAGACCAGGCGGCCACGGACGACGGCAAGACCCTTGCCGCCCTGATCTACGGCGCCTTCGAGCCGACCAACGGCAAGAAGCCGATCATCGCCCTCCCCCGTGTTGGCACCAAGAAGCGGCGGATCCTCGAAACACTCGCCGGCGGGCACTACACGACCGACGCCTTGCGCCAGTTCGTTCCAGACGCCGCCGCGCCTGAGAGCCTCCTGTTCGAAATGAGGACCTCTGGGTTCGTCGAGCGCGTGGACAAGGGCACCCATGGTCCCGTCGCGCTGTGGGGCCTAACGGAGACTGCCAAGCAGCAGTTGGGCCCTGTCCTCGCTGAAGCCGCGAGGGCCGCATGACCGCGATCGCCCTCAAAGCCCGCAACTACGACCACTATCGGCGGCTGCTCCACGACCAGGTCCTGATCGCGTGGGTCGCCCTCGATGTCCGGAGACGTCGTCCATGACCAGTCGCTATCCCTTCGAGGTCAGCGGCCGCCGTCGTCCGCGCCCGACACTGCTGTCGGTCGGCAAGTGGGTCGTCCTCAGCGTCTGCCTTACCGTCACCGGCGTGCTCATCCTCCTGCAGCTGGCGGGAGCGCACCTGCCATGACGCTGCGGCGAGAAGACATCCAAGTCCTGCTGACCACGCATGCCGACAAGGCGCTCGAGCTGCAGACGACCAACGGCCTGACGGGCGCGGTACACTGGAACGGAAGCCCACGCGGTCTCGTCGACGAGCTCCTGCGGCTGGCCTTGGTCGGCGCTCACACTGAGCAGCTGGCCGAAGCATCTCCAAGGGCGACGGTCTCGTCTGCTGTCCGCGAAGCTGGTGCTTGGTGGACAAACCAAGGGCTGTTCCTGCTGGGGCGCCGCCGCCGTGCTTCCTGACCACGCCCACAACGCCCTGTGCCTAGCCGTCGTCGCCGGCGGAGTCGCACTGGCGCTCATCGTCTTTCACCTGAACTAGGAGGCCCGCATGTCGGCCGAAGATAAGACCCCTCACGCCACTGACATCCTGGTGGGCTCGCGAATCCGCGCACGACGCAAGGTCATGGGCGACAGCCAGACCGAACTCGCCGAGGCTCTGGGGCTGACGTTCCAGCAGGTCCAGAAGTACGAGCGCGGCGTGAACCGCGTCTCCGCCTCGAAGCTCTACGAGATCGCGAAACATCAGGGCGTGCCGGTCGGCCACTACTTCGCCGGCCTTGAGGAGTACGACGCCAGGGACCTCGCGCAGGATCCGCTCAATGCACTCGCGAGCGCGAGCGGCGGCCTCGACCTGGCCAGGGCATACCTGAAGATGCCTGAACGCCAGCGCAAAGCGTTGCTGCGGTTCGCCCAGTCCTGCGTGGATGACGGCGAAGAAACCGACGTGAAGCGGGCCGCCTGACATGCCCCGCACAGCGCTGCTCGAATTCAGCGACGACATCCGCCTCGCAGCGGGTGTCGGGGCAGTCACCTCTAAGACTGGCAAGGTCTGTGTCCAGCTGATCGACGACAACGACGAGATCTTCGCCATGGCGGCCATGCCGCCGGCGGCCGCCCTGCAGCTTATCGAGCAGATTACCGAAGCCTGTATCGCGATGAGCGCCGAGGGTAGCGGCGCTCCCGCTGGGAGAGCCTGACGTGGAGCCACCTCATCAAGTCCAGGGCGACGAGTATCAGCTTCATTGCGCGCTGGTCTCCAGCCAGGTCTGCTGTCTCCTTCAGCGCCTGCATGTTCAGCTGAACGGCCACGCTGGAAGCGAAGAAGCCGACGGGGCCGCGATCCTCATCGGCGCCATCGGCGGGGCGCTGCGCTTCGCGATCGAGGCGGATGACGCAACGATCCGCCGGATCGTCACCGCGACCGTCGACACGATGCTTCCGCAGATGCGCGCCCAGAAGCAGCTGCGCGACACAGGCACCGTCGGGAGAGCCTGATGCCCTGCGTGCGCGTCAGCACCCCGACGGGCAACGCCATCGTCTGCATGTCGCGGCCGCGCTTCAAGGCCTGCAGCTGCGGATCCGGGCGCCGAGCGGACCTCCTTTGCGACTGGAAAGTCGAGGGCGGGACCTGTGACGCGAAGATCTGCACCGCCTGCACGCACGTCCCGGCCGAGCACAAGGACCTCTGCCCTACCCACGCCGCCGAATGGGATCGGCGCCAAGCTGAAAGAGCCTCGCGATGACCAAGCGTCATGAGCTGAAGACCTGGCCGAAGTACTTCGCGGCTATCCGCGACGGCACGAAGAACTTCGAGATCCGGCTGAACGACCGCGACTTCGCCCTGGGCGACATTGTGGTCCTGAAGGAGTTCGATCCCGGGAGCGAGGCCTACACCGGCCAGGTTGAAGAACGCCAGATCACCTTCCTTCTGTCCGAGGAGGAGTTCGGCGTCGCCCACACTCACGTCGCGATCGGTTTCGGCCCGATCGGCGCCGGGCGCCCGACGCCGGCGGCGCCCGGCATGGGCGTTGGCGAGCTGAAGGACTGGCATAGCCGGATGGCGGCCGACGCCACGCTGCGCGCCGCCAACGCCTGCGCCACCGCCGACGGCATGGCCCACAAGCCCCAGCTGGCGGCCAACGCCCGCCGTTACCGGGACATGGCCGCCACGGCCGAGGACGAAGCGGGCCGCCACGCGGCCGCTGCTGAGCTGATCGACCGGCTCGCCTCTGGAATCGGAGAGGCCGCGTGACTGAGATCCGCCGCACACCCTGCACGATCGAGGGTGACATCGAGATGCGCCTGGACGTCGTCCGGTCGCACGGCAAGACCATCGTCCACCTAATGTCCCCGGACTATCAGGAGGTCGCCTTCGACATGGAGCGCCGAGGCCTGGTCAGCTGCCAACAGGGCGAAGGCCGCTTCGCCGGCGTGCTCGAGGTTCAGTGCCGCCGGCGTCGTCCGCGTGCTGAAGGCCACGCCGCATGAGCTCGGCCGAGATCCTCCGGCGCATGGCGAAGGAACAGACGGGCTGCGCGACGGCTGCGACGGCTCGCGCCGAAATGCTCGACCGCTCGGCGGAGACCCAGTCGTTCGAGCCGAAGGCGAGTGATGCGCGCGCATCCGCCAGCCGGGCCCGGCAGGACGCCACCTTCTACTCCGCCCGGGCACAGGCTCTGGAAGACGGTGCTCGCCTCTTGGAGAAGGCGGAGCAGTCCGCCGCATGAAGACCGACCTTGCCCAGCTGCCGGACTGGCCGGCTCTGATGGATGCGGACACCGCAGCCCTCTACTGCTGCGGCATCAGCGTCGCCACCTTCAAGGCCTTCGCAAACCTGCACGGCGTCAAGCCGATCGACATGGGACTGCGCCTCCTGCGGTACCGCCGTCGCGATCTGGACGCCCTGATTGACAGACTCCCGGCTCGCGGTGAGCCTTCCACGCGAGTCGAGCTCCCGATCGCCGACGCCTCGGCGACCGCGCTCGCCGCTGTCAGAGCACGTCACCGGGGCCCTAGCCGAGCGCAATGAAGTACGTTCAGGAGATCCCGGCCGAGAATGGCGGGGTCTATCTCTACCTCCGCAAGAAGGGCTTGCCGCGCATCGCGCTGCAGTCGCCTCTGCCCCCTCCGGGTGAGGAAGCCGGCTCGGCGCTTGAGTTGGAGGTTAAGGCTTGGCTCGCGCAGCTGGCGCCGGCGAAGGCCCTTCCCGGCACCCTTCGACAGGCCACGCGCGCCTACGAGCTTGAGAACCACAAGTTCAAGATCCTCGGCGAGGAGACCAAGGCCCAGTACCGCAGCTTCATGAAGGAGTTCGACCAGGACCTGGGCAACTTGCCGATCGCCGCCTTCACCCCGGCGTTCGTCAACGACCTCATGAACGCCTGGGCAGATCGTGGTCACCGCGCCGCCAACCTGCGGCGGCAGTGCCTGAAGAACGTCCTGAAGCCCTGCTTGGTCGCCGGCACCCTCACACAGGATCCATTCAGCCTGGTCGGCGAGGTCTCCCGGCCGAGAACGCTTGAGGAGCCGCACATCGTCTGGCCGATCTGCGTCGTCGAGGCCGCGATCATGCGCTGCATCCGCCGCAAGAACTATGGCCTGGCCAGGGCGATCGCGATCGGCCGCTATGTTGGCGCCCGGCGCGGCGACCTGGTCGTCCTCACGAAGGCGGCGCGGCGACAGGGGCGCTTCGCGTTCCTCAGCGGCAAGAAGAGGGTTTCGGTCGACCAGATCGAGGATCCAGAGCTGACCGCATGGCTGGCGACCATCCCGGCAGCGCCGTCGGACGAAGCCCGCCGCGGCCGCAAGCTGGCCGCCGGGGCGAAGCCGCTGACGCCCATGACGTTGGTCTTCAACCTCGAGGGCAAGCGATACACCGAGGACGGCCTCGGCCAAGAGCTGAAGAAGGTCATCGAGCAGCTGGCCCGGGAAGGTGCCATCGACGGCGACGCCTATGACCTTCACGGCCTGCGGCACACCCGGGGCGTGGAAGCCGCCCTATCCGGCTGCACGGATGCCGAAGGCGCCGCCCTCCTGGGCCACAGCAGCCCCAGCAGCTTCGCCCAGTACCGCCGCCAGGCCGACCGGCTGCGCCTCTCCGACAACGCCGCGGAGAAGATCGCGGCGCTGCGGGAACGCACCCCGAACGCCGGTGTAAAACCCGGTGTAAAAAAGGTGTAAAATTGGGGTCAGGTACGCGAAAGGGCTCCGGTCCGAAAACCGAAGCCCCTCAAGGTCTTGCGAATGGTACCACCTCTCAGGTTCGAACTGAGGACCTCTAGAGCCACAATCTAGCGCTCTAACCAACTGAGCTAAGGCGGCGCATTCGCGAGGGGTGTCATTTAGTCTCCTGGGCGCTTGGGATCAAGCGCCAAAGGCGTCTTTCACAACCGGATCATAACAAAGAAAACGCCCCAGAGATCGCTCTCCGGGGCGCTTCATTTTGTTCGCTCTCGCGGACCCTAGGTGGGCACGCGGAAGACGATCGGGATCCGAACCGTACCACCTTCGACGGGCGCGCCGTCGTTGGTCTTCGGGCGCATCCGGAAGATGCGGGACAGCTTGATGGCGGCGTCGCCGAAGCCGTAATCGGCCGGGTCTTCCGAAACGATCGAGCAGCTCTCCAGGGTGCCCTTGGAGGTCACCTGGCACGAGATGGTCGCGCGACCGTTCATTTCCATCCGCTGCGCGCGGTCCGGGTAGTAACGAGCAAGGTCGTCACCGCTCGGCTTGCGCAGCCAGTCCGGGTTCGTGATCACCGACGGCCGCGGCGGAGCCGCCGGGGCCGGCGGAGCCGTCGAGATCACCGGCGGAGCCGGGCTTTCGACCCGTTCCTTCACCGGCGGGATCGGCAGCGGCGGCGGCGGCGTAACGTCCGGAGGGACGTTTGCCGGCGGACGCGGCTGAACCTTGGCCGGAGGCGGCGGTTCGTTGGTCGGCGGCGGCGGAGGCGGCGGCGGAGGCGGCGGGGGTGGCGGTTTGATAACGTCCACCTTCACCGCTTCGTCCGAGTACTCCTTGTACTTCGGCTCGAACTTCACCTTCCACAGGTAGACCCCGAGGAGGGCGTGAAGCCCGAAAGCGACGAGCACACCGACACCGAAGGCGCCGAGGCCCTTCTTTTTCGGGCCCCCGTCAGCCGTCAGCGGATCGTAGTGACGCCTGGGTTCTTGCTGTTGTTCAGCCATTCAACCATGCACCCCTACGAAGCAGCCGCGTCGGCGCCGATCAGCGCCACGCTATAGAACCCGTTGTCCTGAAGCGTATTCATCACCTGCATGAAAGCCCCGTAGCGGGTTTGCTTGTCAGCACGGATGTAAATGCGCTCCTTGGTCGGGTCGCGACGGCCCACGTTCTTCTTCAGGTCCTCGCCCATGGTATCCACCGAGGTTTCGAAGTCCCCGATGTAGATCGCCCCATTGGACTGGATCGAGATGTAGACCGGTTTCGGCGGGTTCTGCGACGCTTTCGCGACCGCAGGCGGGAGGTCCACTTCCACCGACACGGTGGCTAGCGGAGCCGCCACCATGAAGATGATCAGGAGAACCAGCATCACATCGACGAACGGCGTGACGTTGATCTCGCTGTTCTGTTCGACGTTGAACCTACCGCCGCCCCCTCCAGAGAGTTTGGCGCCCATAGGTCTTAGGCCCCCTTGTCGAGCTGACGCGACAGAGCGTTGGTCAGTTCAGCCACAAAACCTTCAGCGCGCGTCCCGTAAGCCGAGATGCGGGTCTGGAAGTAGTTGTAGAAGATAACCGCCGGAATGGCGGCGAACAGACCGATACCCGTGGCGAGCAGCGCTTCGGCGATACCGGGAGCGACGACGGCCAGGTTGGTCGTGTTGGTGTTCGCGATACCGATGAACGAGTTCATGATCCCGTACACGGTGCCGAACAGACCGATGAACGGACCAGCCGAACCGACCGAAGCCAGGAACGTCATGCCGCCGCCGAGGCGCTTGGCCAGGTTGGCTTGCACAGCGTTGATGGCGGTTTGAACGCGGACCAGGGTCGAGTCGCGGTGAGCGCCCGAGACCTGAAGGCCGGCTTGACGGGAAAGTTCGATTTCCGAAGAGGCGGCCGCGGCCATGTCGGCCATCGGGTTGCCTTCAAACTCTTCCGAGGAAGAGAGACGGCCGATATCGGCGATCGTCTTCGCACCGCGGAAAGCTTCCAGGTACTTGTCCGATTGCTTGTTGAGCCCGCCGAACTCGAAGAGCTTGCTGATCAGCAGCACCCACGAGAACACCGAAGCCAGCACCAGGCCGATCATGACGACCTTAACGACCGGTTCGGCGTCAAGGAACATCTGGACAGGCGTGAGCTTGCCGGCGTGGGCGATCTGAGCCGGAGCGTCTTGAGCGAGCGCCGGGGCGGCCGCCATGAGCGCCGCAGCGCCGGCGAGGCCGAGAATGGTAGTCAGTCGTTTGTTGAGCATCTGTCGCCAGTTCCTGATTGGTCTAGCACGTTTGGACACAAGGGTCGTCGCGCGAAAGCGTCTCCACCCTACGAACATGTTGAGAAGCATCACTTCGTTAGTTTGAGCTCTACTCCCAACACCGCTTCGCTGCGCCCGACCCGCAACGCTGCACCGAACCCAAAGGACGGAACCGCGTTTCGAAGGCGCGAGGGCCTCGAACAGCCCGAGAGCCATCCGAGAATTACCGCAATGTCAGAATTGCGGTCTTGGTCCTTTGGCGAACCATTGCCCTATCGTCAAGGCCTTCGCTTGAGAGATATTTCATCGAGAGCGACCTAACGACGTTAGGTTCATTGCGCTGCACAAAATAAAACTGTCGCAAAACAGCAAAAATTCCCCCTCCTCGGCATTATCCGCGTTGCGGCTGCGTAAGACGCGATGCGGGCGAAAAGCCGCATCTGGAGGGATGATCTATTTTTTCGGGGAAATTGTGGGAGGTGGTGCCTGGGGCCGGAATCGAACCAGCGACACGCGGATTTTCAATCCGCTGCTCTACCAACTGAGCTACCCAGGCATCCTCTTTGGAGCCCGTCAAATCAGGCTTCAAAGCGTCCCCGCCTTCGCGGGAGCCGCGTCTATAGAAGAGACGATCCGGCCTGTCCAGCCGGTCCTGCATCTTATTCTTCGTCGTCGGAAAACGGGATGGAGCCCCCCTCTTCCTGCTCCTCGCCGCGGCCGCCGGGAACGGCGTAGCTTCCCACCAGCCATCGCTGCAGGTCGACGTCGGCGCAACGCTTCGAGCAGAACGGCTTGAAGGCCGGATCGGTCGGCTTTGCGCAGATCGGGCAGCCCTTGCTCATTTGCTAACCACTTCCAGGTGCTCGGGACCGCCGCGATCCGAGGCCTGAACCTCGAACCGGGAGCCCAGTTTGTCGCGAAGCTTAGGCAGATAGGGTTCGACCGCCTTGGCCACGGCCGGCGCGCAGAATGCCTGCAACTGTCCGCCGGGCGAGGCGGCCCCTTCCCGCTCGATCATCCGAACCAGACGAAGCGCCAGGGTCTGGTGGGTCAGCCGGCCGTCGGGTCCGCGCAGGATCTCCAGCACCGAACGACGGCGTCGGGGGATCGTCATCTCCATCGTGCCGAACCGGCTGATCGCGCCGATGGCCACGCCGGGATTGTCCGGCGCGAAGGCCTTGCGCGCCACGCCGAGCAGGGCGTGTCCGTCGTGGCCTCGACCGACCAGGTCATAGACCACCAGTCCGCCCAGACCCTTCAACCGCATCAGCCGCGCGCCGACCGTCAGGGCGGTCATGTTGGCGTTGCGGGTGACCTTCTTCGAATCCTGTCCGCCACGGTCGCCCAGATCGACGTCCACGGCGATCAGGGCGCGAGTCGGCTCGATGCTGATCGTCCCCCCGCCCGGCAGGGCGTGAACGGTGAGCAGGATCTCTTCCTCGGCCTCGTCGATGGCGGCGCGCGCCTCCGGCCCCTCGAACACCTCTTCGGTCCCCGCCCAAAGCATCAGTTGCTCGGCGAGGTCTCCCGGCTCCGCGGTCAGGCGCGGCGCGCCCTTCGCCTCCTCGATGAAGCGGGCCACCGCCAGCTTGCCGTTGCGCGGCTCGCTCTTGATCTCGATCTCCACCGATCCGCCCTGGACCAGCGGCGGCATGTCGGGTTTCAGCGCCAGGATCGCCTCGGCGCCGCCCGGCAGCTCGAGGAAGGCGCTCGACATCACCTTCTCTATCTTGCGAACGCGGGCGATGGAGCGCGCGCCCTCGGTCAGGACCGGATCGTCGCCGTCACGCTGGATGACCAGCCGCTCTGGCCGGCCGTCGTGCACGATCAGGCCGCGCGTCTCGCCGATGGCCCGGTCGAGAAAAAGCCAACGATCTTCGCTCATGCGCGCCACCCAAGTCCCGAAAGCAGATTCACAGTCTCATAGAGCGGCAACCCGACCACCCCGGAATAGGAGCCGTCCAGGCCGAGGATGAAAGCCCCCGCCCGTCCCTGTATGCCATAGCCCCCGGCCTTGCCCTTCCATTCGCCGCTGGCGACATAGGCCTCGATCTCGGCCGTGGTCAGGCGTTTGACGTGCAGGCGCGTCTCCACCAGGCGGGAGGCCTTCCGCCCGCCGGGCGCCACCGCGGCGATTCCGGTCAGCACCTTGTGAGCGCGGCCGGATAGAAGCGTAAGACACTGGCGCGCCTCCGCCTCCGTCTCGGCCTTAGGCAGGATTCGTCGCCCGACGCAGACCACCGTGTCCGCGCCCAGCACCACCGCGTCGGGTTCGCTCGCCGCCGCAGCCGCCGCCTTCTCCACCGCCAGCCGCAGGGCCAGTCGGCGGGGCGTCTCGTCGCGCAGAGGAGTCTCGTCGATATCGGCGGGCGCCACGCGGTCGGGCTCGATCCCGACCTGACGCAGCAGGTCCAGGCGGCGCGGGCTGGCGCTGGCCAGGACGAGCTGGGGGCGGGCGTTGTCAGTCTGGCTCATGGATCCTCGGGCGGCGGGTGCCGCCATATAGCTTGCTCAGCCGCCGAACGTCGATGTCACGCCGAAGCGGCGCTGAATCGCGGCGGCCAGATCGTCGCGCACCTTGCGGTAGGCCTCGATCACCGACTCCCGCGAACCCTCGGCCAGGGTCGGGTCGATGGTCGGCCAGTACAGGATCTCCACCGCCCTGCCCCGCGCCAGCTCCACCGCCCGGTGCTGCGCCTCTGGCGTCAGGGAGATGACCATGTCGAAGGATTCGTCCTCCAGCTCGGCGAAGGTCTTGGCCCGGTGCGCCGAAAGGTCGAAGCCGAGCTCGTCCATCACCGCCTGGGCGAAAGGGTCGGCGGCTCGACCGGCGGGGTCGGCCTTCAGACCGCACGAATCCACAAAGATCCGGTCCCCGAACCGCAGCCGCAGCAGCCCCTCGGCCATGGGCGAACGAACGCGGTTGAAGTTGCAGGCGAACAGCACCGCCCCCGGAAGCTCGACCACGGGATCAGCCCCGCCAGTGGAGGGCGCAGATGAGGGTGAAAAGGCGCCGCGCGGTGTCGAAATCCAGCTGCACCTTGCCGTCCAGACGCTCGCGCAGCAGGGACGAGCCTTCGTTGTGCAGCCCGCGCCGCCCCATGTCCAAGGCCTCGATCTGCTGCGGCGTCGAGTTTCGGATGGCGAGATAGTAGCTCTCGCAGACCATGAAGTAGTCCTTGATCACCGTCCGGAACGGCGACAGCGACAGCACATGCCGATAAGCGAAATCCGGCCCGGCGATGTCCAGGGCCAAACGGCCCTCAACCAGCGAGATCTTCAGGTCGTACGGGCCGCCGGCCGCGCCCTCCGGCTGAAAGCTGTTGGACTCCAGCAGATCGTAGATCGCAACCTGCCGCTCCTGCTCCTGGTCGCGAGAGGCGGCGGCCAGCGATTCTTCGTCGATCTCGACGGACTTGAGCGAATGCGGCCCGCTCATCAGGGCTTCAGCCGCACCGCGGCGGATCGCGCGTGAGCCGGCAGCCCCTCGGCCGTGGCCAGGGCCACCGTCGGCGGACCCAGCCGCGCGAACGACGCGGGGTCGCACTTCACGATCGAGGTGCGCTTGAGGAAGTCGTAGATCGACAGGCCAGACTGGAAGCGCGCCGCCCGGCTGGTGGGCAGCACGTGGTTCGACCCGGCGATGTAGTCGCCGATCGCTTCCGGCGTGTGCCGGCCCAGGAAGATTGCGCCGGCGTGGCGCACCTGGTCGGACAGGACCTCCGGATCGTCGAGGGCGAACTCCACGTGCTCCGGCGCCAGGATGTTCACCAGACGCGGGCTGTCGGCCAGGGGCGCGATGATGATCGCACCGTGGTTCTTCCAGGACTCGCGGGCGTCCTCGGCGGTAGCCAGGGTCTCCAGCTCGGCGGCGATGGCCTGCTCCACACGGTCGGCGAAAGCCTCGTCGTCAGTGATAAGGATGGATTGGGCGGCGGGATCGTGCTCGGCCTGGGACAGCAGGTCGGCGGCGATCCAGCTCGGGTCGTTCTTGCCGTCCGCCACCACCACGATCTCGGACGGCCCCGCCAGGGCGTCGATGCCGACCACCCCGTAGATCTGCCGCTTCGCCGCGGTGACGAAGGCGTTCCCTGGACCGACGATCTTATCAACAGGCGCGATAGGCCCGGCGCCGAAGGCCAGGGCGGCCACCGCCTGAGCCCCGCCCACGCGCCAGATTTCGGTGACGCCTGCTTCCTGGGCGGCGGCCAGAACCGCCGGCTGCAGCTTTCCAGGCGGCGTCACCATGGCGATGCGGTCGACCCCAGCCACCTGGGCCGGCACGCAGTTCATCAACACGGTCGAGGGATAGGCGGCCCGGCCGCCGGGCACATAGACGCCAACGGCCTCCAGCGGTGTCCAGCGCCAGCCCAGCTCGACGCCCGTTTCATCAATGAAGCGCTGGTCGGCCGGCTTCTGGCGTTCGTGAAACGCCTTGATGCGCGCGGCGGCGATGCGGATGGCCTCGCGGACCTCGGGGTCGCATTCGGCGGCGCCGGCGGCGATCTCCTCGGGAGTGACGCGGATGGTCTCCTCGGTCAGCTCGACCTTGTCGAACTGGCGCGCGAACCGCAGCACGGCCGGCAGGCCTTCATTCTGCACATTCTGCAGGACGTAGCGAACCGCGGCGCCGACGTCGTCGGGCGACCCCCGCTGCTCGCCCACGAAGGCCTGAAAACGGGATTCGAAGTCGGGGTCGGAAGATCGGAACCGGCGCATGAGCCGGGCTATACAACATCAAGCCCGGCTGGCGAAGGCGGCCTCAGACGTCGTGGCCGGGAGTGCGGCTGGTGCGCCACGGTTGCGAGACGTCGGCCAGGACCGCGTCGATGCATTCCACCTCGGCGCGCAGATCACCGCCGCCGGCGAAATTGAACAGGATCGTCCCGCCCGGAGCCGCTCCGGCCTCGAAACTGATCGACAGCAACTCGATGACCGCGCCCTTGGCCTCGCGACGCAGCTTGCGGGCCTGGACCGACTGCACATGGGCCAGTTGCAGGGCCGAACGCACGCGCTCCCCCTTCCCCTTGCCGCCGGCTTCCCAGCGGAAGCGGTTGAAGGCCAGGGTCAGCTGCTTGGCCGACGGCTCCCAAGTGATGTCGCCGATCTTGGCCAGCGCATCCTGCAATGCGGCCGAGATCACGGCCAGGTCGCCGTCGTCGTGCGCCAGAAGTCGAAGCGGTTGGGATGCCATGGCTTACAGTTCGTCCGGCTCGCCGTGGATGCGGCGCACCTGGGCTCCGCAATTGCCGAGCTTCTCCTCCAGACGCTCGAACCCACGGTCCAGGTGATAGATTCGGCTAACGACGGTCTCGCCGCGCGCCACGAGGCCCGCGATGACCAGGCTGACCGAGGCGCGCAGGTCGGTGGCCATGACCTCGGCCCCTTCCAACTGCTCGACGCCGCGCACAACCGCCTCGCCGCCCGACACCGAGATGTCGGCGCCCAGGCGCGCCAGTTCCGGCACGTGCATGAAGCGGTTCTCGAAAATCGTCTCGCGGATGCGGCTCTCGCCCTTGGCCGTGGTCATCAGGGACATGAACTGCGCCTGCAGGTCGGTGGCGAAGCCGGGGAACACGCCCGTCTCCACATCCACCGCCTTCAGGCGCGAGCCGCCGCGCCTGATGATGACGCCGTCGGCGGTCTCGGTGACGCTGGCGCCCGCTTCCTCGATCTTCCGCAGCAGGGCGTCGATCAGGCCCGGGCGGGCCTTGGTCAGCCGCACCTCGCCTCCGGCCATGGCCGCGGCCACGGCATAGGTTCCCATCTCGATACGATCCGGGATGACCGCATGGGTGGCGCCGCCCAGCTTGGCGACGCCTGTGATGGTGATGGTCGGGGTGCCCGCGCCTTCGACCTTCGCGCCCATCTTGTTCAGGCACTCGGCCAGATCGATCATCTCCGGCTCACAGGCACAATTGTGAAGGACGGTAACGCCCTTCGCCAACACCGCCGCCAGCAAGGCGTGCTCGGTCGCGCCCACCGAAACGAAGGGGAAGGTGATCTCCGCGCCCTTCAGGCCCCGCGGAGCCTGGGCGAAGACATAACCTTCATGCAGGTCGATCTTGGCGCCCAACGCCTCCAGCGCCTGCAAGTGCAGATCGACCGGGCGCGCGCCGATGGTGCAGCCGCCGGGCAGCGAGACCTTAGCCTGGCCGGTGCGGGCGACCAGGGGGCCCAGCACGTTGAACGAAGCGCGCATCTGACGGACCAGATCGTAGGGCGCTATGGCGCTGACGATCTCAGGCACGTGCAGAACGGTTTCCGAACCCTCGGCGCCGTCCTTCTCGTCCACCGACGCGCCTAGGCGCGTCAGCAGCTTGCCCAGGAATCGCGTGTCGGCCAGACGCGGCATGTTGGTCAGGCGCAGCGGCTCGTCGGTGAGCAGGCTGGCGGCCATGAGCTTGATTGCCGAGTTCTTGGCGCCGCTGATCGGAATTTCTCCGTTCAACTGCGCGCCGCCGGTGATGGCGATTCGATCCAAATTCGTCCCCTAGCCTGCAAACCGGGCCTATGGCCGCGGTTCGGCCGATGTGAGGAGCGGTTCTACCCCACGCAAGGGGCGCCCCCACAAGTCTTTCCCATGGAAAAACGCCCGTCAGGCCTCATCGGCCCCCGACTTTTTAGGCGTAGCGGCCGCGCCGGCCTTCCTGCGGCGCAGGTTCGCCCGAAGCGCCTGCGCCAGCTTGGCGTCGCGCTCGGCCTTGGGGTCGGGTTTTTCCTTGTTCTCGGTCATGCCCGAAGCGGTGTCTCGGTGAGTCTTTGCGGTCAATATCATTTTTGATCGATTTCGGGCTTCACCTCCCCGCCGGTCTTCGCTATACGCCGCACCTCTTCGCCGCCGTAGCTCAGTGGTAGAGCGCATCCTTGGTAAGGCTGAGGTCGGCAGTTCAATCCTGCCCGGCGGCACCACGGGGGCCCAGATCATCGATCTGGGCCCCCGCCACTTCCCAAAATCCAGATCGAACGGCTTGCTTCGGCGTTACACGTCGTCTTGCGCACGCGTCCCGCGATGCCGATAGGTGAAGCATGCTTCACCGCTTCCCCCCGATTCCCGCCTGGTCCTCCGCACTCATCGCCGCCCTGATCGGATTCGGCGGCACCGTCGCCCTGGTTGTGCAGGCCATGCGGACCTTGGGCGCATCGGTGGAGCAGACCGGATCGGCGGTCACCGCCCTGTGCCTGGGAATCGCCATAGCCGGCGCTCTGCTGTCGCTTCGCCTGCGCATGCCCATCGTCCTCGCCTGGTCCACACCAGGCGCCGCCCTGTTGGCGGCCACGGCGTCAGGGCTTAGCTGGCCGGCAGCGGTCGGGGCTTTCCTTGCAGCTGGCGCCTTCATGACCGTGCTCGGTCTCGTGCCCGCCCTCGGGCGCTTGGCGGCGAAAATCCCGGCCTCGGTCGCCTCGGCCATGCTGGCCGGGGTGCTGCTGCCCTTCTGTCTTGGACTGTTCAAGGTGGGCGTGACCGACCCGCTGCTGGTGCTCCTGCTGGTCGCGGTGTTCCTGGCGGCTCGGCAACGTGCGCCGCTCTACGCCCTGCCCCTGGTGCTGACCGTCGGCGTGGGCCTGACCCTGTTCCGGGGCGACATCGGTCCGTTGGCGCCCGGCGCCACCTTCGGCGCGCTCGCTCCGGTGATTCCCGCCTTCGACCCGCGGGCGATCATCAGCATCGCGATTCCGCTGTTCCTGGTGACCCTGGTTTCGCAGAACCTGCCCGGCCTCGTGGTCCTGCGCACGGCCGGCTATGAGCCGACGCCAGGGCCTTTGCTGGTGGGAACGGGCGTCGCGACCATGATCGCCGCGCCCTTCGGCGCCCACGCGGTCAATCTGGCCGCCATCACCGCAGCCATCTGCACCAGCCAGGACGCGCACCCCGACAAGGCGCGTCGATGGACGGTGGGCGTGATCTACGCCGGCTTCTACCTTGTTCTGGCCTTCTTCGCCCCCGCTCTTGTGCGGCTGTTCCTGGCTCTGCCTTCGTCAGTGATCCTGTCCCTGACGGGCATCGCCCTGATCCCAGCGCTGGTCGGCGCGATCGAGACCATGCTGGCTACGCCGCAAGATCGTGACGCGGCCGTTGTCACCTTCCTGGCCACCGGGTCGGGGCTCGCCCTGTTCGGGCTTGGGGCCGCCTTCTGGGGCCTGCTCGCCGGGTTCGCGGCCCTGGGAGCCAAGGCTCTGCTTAAACGGCGCGAAAGAACGGCCTAAGCCCGGCGAAGCGCCCGCTGGCGCATGAGTTGCGCATAGTGCGCGAACAGGGGCTTGAGCGGAATCGCCTCGCTCTCCGGGACCACCTGCGGGGCGGTCTGGATTCTGGGGGGCGTGGAGCGATAGTTTCGCAGCAGGCCGCGCGAGCTGCGATCGCCCGCCGACGGCGTTTGAAGCTCGACCTCACCGGCCCTCAAGGTCTCCACGGCCGCGGGCAGATCGTCAGGACCACCCTCGGGATCGGCGAAGGTCA
Source organism: uncultured Caulobacter sp. (assembly GCA_913776195.1). Classification (GTDB taxonomy): domain Bacteria; phylum Pseudomonadota; class Alphaproteobacteria; order Caulobacterales; family Caulobacteraceae; genus Caulobacter. Next base: position 35,671 of record CAJYMH010000017.1, on the reverse strand, counting down.
GGTACTTGAGGCCAGGCTGATTGATGCGGGAAAGCAGGCCTCGCACATCCTCCGCCATCAGATCCGCCCCGAATCATATGCAGTAAAAGCCGCAATGTACAATTTTGAGTTGCGCGAACTACATTTGCACAATGCAAAGTTCATCTTCATCCCCTGTGAATTCGGGGAGACAACACTTCGAGTTAAGGTGAAGTTTCTTGAGTTTGCGCTTAGCCGCGCAGGACAGCGCCAACCAGCGCGCCCATCACCAGCGCGCTGACGGCGATAGCGATCGTCCGCGCCTGCGCCGTCTTCCACAGCCGTTGGTGCAGGGGCTGCGGCTCGGGCTCGGGTTCGGGCGCTGGGTTCGCTTCAAAGGCGATGCTCGTCGCGCCCGCGCGTTCATCGGCGATCTGATAGAGCACCTCGGCCGCCTCCGGCCCATGAAAGGGCAGGCCCAGGGTGGCGGCGGCGTCGTTCACGAGCGCAGAGAGCGCCGCGACCTTGTCGGTCTGGCTGAGGCCTTGGGCGGCGACGAAATGGGCCGACGCGACCGTCCGGCCGTCGTTCTGAACCACCGCATTGCGCACATTCACGCCCATCTCGGCCTCCTCGTCTGGAACCAATGTAGGCCATAAATGCGCGAGCGCCAGCGCCGGGTATGGTTACGCGCCTCCCTCGAAGCGCATCAGGTGGATGGACAGTCGAACCTTGCCCCCGGTGAAGGGGCCGCCCGCCGCCGTCAGGATCACCGGTGTGTCGGCGTAGTACGCCGTCGGCTCCACCACGCCGATATTGGCGCTGCCTGGCCCCACGCCCAGCAGGGCGCCGAACTTCCCCGCCTCCCCCGCCACGCCGCAGCTGTAGCTCGTCGCCCCGGTCACCGCCTGGGTCGTTCGGTTGGATACGCCCAGCACGATGGCCCGCGCCGGGATCACCACGGTCGAGACGACGCTGGCGCCCGCCAGAGCCAGCTCCTGCTCCCGGATTTCAAACCGTGTGGCCGCACCTCTCGGCGACAGGGCTGCGGTCAGGCTTCGGAAAGTGGAGGACAGCGCCGTCCACCCCGCGTCCGTCCGCACGGCCAGGACCTCCTCGCCGGCGATCCAGGCCAGGAACCCCGGCTGGACCGGCAGCGCCTCCCAGGCCCCCGCCTCGAACCGCATCAGGGTCCCGGCGGAACGCCCCGCCCAGTCCGGGCCGGACACGTCAGCCGGCAGGAGGTACAGCGTCCCATCGGCGGGGTTCGTCGGCTGAGCCGTGAGCGTACGGCTGGCGACGGCCGGCTGCACCAGCCCGTCCAGCCGGCTCAGCGCTTCATTGAAGGTGACATGCTTCTGCGCCTGGCCGGCGGCCAAGTGGGGCAGCCCCAGTCGGGGCGTCGCGTCATCGGACAAGGGCGTCTCTCCGCTTTGGAAAAGACGCCCAGCATCAGGCCGCCCCGCCAGGGCGGATGACAGTCGAATTATCCCCGCCCTACGCCGCCGCGAAGGTCAGCTTGCGGCCGCCGGTCAGGGCGGTCTTGGCGGCCAGGTCGGCCTTGGCCGCCTCATATTCCGCGGACAGGCGGGCGATGAACTCGCCGGCGGACGGCACGTCCTTCACCGCGCCGATGCCCTGGCCCGCGCCCCAGATGTCCTTCCACGCCTTCTTGGCGGAGTTGCCGCCCGAGCCGAAGTTCATGGCCGACGGATCGCTGACCGGCAGGTTCGCCGGATCCAGGCCCGCCGCGACCACCGATGGCGCCAGATAGTTGCCGTGCACCCCGGTGAACAGGTTCGAGTACAAGATGTCGTCGGCGCTGCTCTCGACGATCATCTGCTTGTAGCCCTCGACCGCGTTGGCCTCCTTGGTGGCGATGAAGGCCGAGCCCACATAGCCGAGGTCCGCGCCCATGGCCTGCGCCGCGAGGATCGAGCGACCGTGGGCGATGGCGCCCGACAGGGCCACCGGCCCGTCGAACCACTCGCGGATTTCCTGGATCAGAGCGAAGGGCGACAGGGTGCCGGCATGGCCGCCGGCACCGGTCGCCACCGGGATCAGGCCGTCGGCGCCCTTCTCGATCGCCTTGTGGGCGAAGCGGTTGTTGATCACGTCGTGCAGGGTGATGCCGCCATAGGAATGGATCGCGTGATTCAGATCCTCACGCGCGCCGAGCGAGGTGATGATCACAGGAACCTTGTGCTTCACGCACAGCTCCACGTCCTCCTCCAGACGGCTGTTGGACTTGTGGACGATCTGGTTCACCGCGAACGGCGCGCTCGGCGCGTCGGGGTTGGCCTTGTCATAGGCCGCCAGTTCTTCCGTGATCTGATGCAGCCATTCGTCCAGCTGCGAGATCGGCCGCGCGTTCAGCGACGGGAACGAACCCACCACCCCGGCCTTGCACTGCGCCAGCACCAGTTCCGGTCCGGAGACGATGAACATCGGCGAACAGATGATCGGCAGGCGCAAGCGGTCACGCAGGATGGGCGGCAGGGCCATGGTCGTCTCTCCCGACGGCTTATGATGTACGATGTAAGTAAAACGTCCGTTCCAACCGCGCAAGCACCGCTTGACTGACCTTGGGGACGGAGCGCATGACCGAAGAAAAAATGCTGCATCGCAGCGGGAGCACGCAGGTTGGCCGACGAAATCCTCAAGCTGGCGGATGATTTCACCCCGCCTTCCCCTGCCGACTGGATGGCTCTGGTCGACAAGACGCTGAAGGGCGCGGATTTCAACAAACGCCTCGTCCGCCGCACCTATGACGGCCTGTCGATCCAGCCGCTCTACACCGAAGCGCCCAAGGTCGTCCGCGATCTGCGCCCTCGCGACCCGCAGGCCCCCTGGGACATCCGCGTCGCCGTCGCCCATCCCGATCCCGCCCTCGCCAACGCCGAGGCGCTGAAGGACCTGGAGAACGGCGCCGTCTCCGTCGCCCTGCGCCTGGATCCCGCCGGCCGCGATGGGATCGCCGTGGGGTCCGCCGCCGACCTCGCCCGCGTGCTGGACGGCGTCTATGTGGACATGGCCCCGGTGGCGCTCGAGGCCGGCTTCCTGGGGCCCAAGGCCGCCGACTGGCTCGCCCCCCTGGCCAAGAACGCCCCCGCCGCGCCGCTCGCCTTCCACCTCGATCCCCTGACCGCCTGGGCTGAGGCGGGCGTCAGTCCCGGCCCGATCGAGAGCCACATCGTCAGCGCCGCCACGGTCGCCGCCCGCCTGGCCGCCGCCTATCCCAAGGCCGAGCTGTTCCTGGCCACGGGCCGCGCAGCGCATGAAGCCGGCGCCGCCGACGCTCAGGAGCTCGGCTTCATGGCCGCCGCCGCCCTGGCCTACGCCAAGGCCCTGGTCCGCGCCGGCCTGCCCATGGACAAGGCCTTCGCCGGGATCACCTTGGGCGTCAGCCTGGACGGCGAGTACTTCACCGGCGTGGCCAAGCTGCGCGCCGCCAAGGCGATCTGGGCCCGGTTGGCCCAGGCCTGCGGCGTCGATGTCCCGGCCCGTATCGAGGCTCGCTCCTCCCGCCGCATGCTCAGCCGGCTCGATCCGTGGAGCAACCTCCTGCGCCTCACCGCCGCCAGCTTCGCGGGGGCCGTGGGCGGGGCGGACGCGGTGCGCATCGGCTGCTTCACGGACGCCATCGGCCTGCCCACCGCCTTCGCTCGCCGACAGGCCCGCAACACCCAGCTCGTCCTCATGGAGGAGAGCGCCCTGGGACGCGTGGCCGACCCGGCAGGCGGGGCCTGGTATCTCGACACCCTCACCGACCAGCTGGCCCAGGCCGGCTGGGCCGCCTTCCAGGCCATCGAACAGGCCGGCGGGATCATCGCCGCCCTTGAGGTCGGAAGCATTCAGGAGGGTGTGGATCAGGCCCGCGCCGCCCGGCTCGCCGCCGTGGTCACCCGCAAGGACGGCCTGGTCGGAGCCTCCGAGTTTCCTAACGTCGCCGAAACCGCCGTGGAGACCGAGGCCGCTGAACCGGCGCCCGCCGCCGATCGGCCTGACGTCCGCCTGCCCGGCCCCGACAGCAAGTGCCGCGCCCTGACGCCCATGCGCCTGTCCGAGCCGTTCGAAGCCCTGCGCGAACGCGCCGCCGCCGCGCCGCCCGCCATCTTCATCGCCACGCTCGGCGCGCCCAGCGACTACACCGCCCGCCTGACCTTCGCCCGCAACCTGTTCGCCGCCGGAGGCGTCATCGCCGAGGTCGGGACAGTTGAAGAGTACACGTCGGCCAAGGCCGCCATGGCCATCCTCTGCTCCTCCGACGAACGCTACGCCGAAGAGGGCGGCCGCGCCGCCAAGACGCTGAAGGCGGCGGGAGCCAGACACCTCTACCTCGCCGGCAAGCCTGGCGACCTGGAGCGCGAATTGAAAGCGGACGGCGTCGATGAGTTCGTCTTCGCCGGCATGGACGCCGTGGCGGTGCTCGACCGCGCCCTGACGATGATGGGAGCCTGATCTTGAGCCAGTTCCCCGACTTCGCCATCCTGCCCTGGGCCGCCAGCGAAACCGACGCCCCAACCAGCGCCGGTCAGGCATGGACCACCCCCGAAGGCGTCATTGTGAAGCCCGCCTACGGCCCCGACGACGTGGCCGATCTCGACTTCCTGTCGGGCTACCCGGGCCTCGCCCCCTTCGGCCGCGGTCCCTATCCGACCATGTACGTGACCAACCCGTGGACCATCCGGCAGTACGCCGGCTTCTCCACGGCCGAGGAGTCCAACGCATTCTACCGCCGCAACCTGGCGGCCGGTCAGATGGGCCTGTCGGTGGCCTTCGATCTGGCCACCCATCGGGGCTACGATTCCGACCATGAGCGGGTCACCGGCGACGTCGGCATGGCCGGTGTGGCCATCGACTCCATCCTCGACATGCGCACCCTGTTCAGCGGCATCCCGCTCGACAAGATGAGCGTGTCGATGACCATGAACGGCGCGGTCCTGCCGATCCTGGCGCTCTACATCGTCGCCGCCGAGGAACAGGGCGTTCCGGCCGCGAAACTGAGCGGAACGATCCAGAACGACATCCTCAAGGAGTTCATGGTCCGGAACACCTACATCTATCCGCCACTGCCTTCGATGCGGATCATTTCGGACATCTTTTCATATACTTCGCGCGAAATGCCGAAGTTCAACTCGATCTCGATCAGCGGCTATCACATGCAGGAGGCCGGCGCGACGGCCGACCTTGAGCTGGCCTACACCCTGGCCGACGGCATCGAGTACATCCGCGCCGGCGTCGCCGCCGGAATGGACGTGGATCAGTTCGCGCCCCGCCTGTCCTTCTTCTGGGCCATCGGCATGAACTACTTCATGGAAGTGGCGAAGATGCGGGCCGCGCGCCTGCTCTGGGCGCGCCTCGTGAAGCGGGAGTTCAATCCCAAGGACGCACGCAGCCTGTCCCTGCGCACCCACAGCCAGACCTCGGGCTGGTCGCTGGCTGCCCAGGACGTATTCAACAACGTGCCGCGCACCTGCGTCGAAGCCATGGCCGCCGTGAACGGCCAGACCCAGAGCCTGCACACCAACAGCCTCGACGAAGCCCTGGCTCTGCCCACGGACTTTTCCGCCCGCATCGCCCGCAACACCCAGCTGTTCCTGCAGATGGAGAGCGGCACGACCCGCGTCGCCGACCCCTGGGGCGGCAGCTGGTACGTCGAGCGCCTGACCCACGACTTGGCCGCCCGCGCCCTGAAGCACATCGAGGAGGTTGAGGCGCTCGGCGGCATGGCTAAGGCCATCGACCAGGGCCTGCCCAAGCTGCGCATCGAGGAAGCCGCCGCCAAGACCCAGGCTCGCATCGACAGCGGCCGCCAGACCGTGGTCGGCGTCAACCGCTACAAGCCGGAGGTAGAAGACGACATCCCGGTCCTGAAGGTCGACAACACCTCCGTCCGTAACCAGCAGCTCGAAAAGCTCGCCCGCCTGAAGGCCGAGCGTGATCCGACGACCCTGGCCGCAGCCCTGAAGGCGCTGGAGGACGGCGCGCGCGGCGACGGCAATCTGCTCGCCCTCGCCGTGGACGCCGCCCGCGCCAAGGCCACCGTGGGCGAGATCAGTCTGGCGCTGGAAAACGTGTTCGGCCGTCACCGCGCCCAGATCAAGGCCATCGAAGGCGTCTTCCTGCGCGAGGCGGGCGACGACCCGGTCGCCCAGCGCGCCCGCGGCATGGCCCGCGCCTTCGAAGAGGCCCACGGCTCCAAGCCCCGCATCATGGTCGCTAAGATGGGCCAGGACGGCCACGACCGCGGTCAGAAGGTGGTCGCCACCGCCTTTTCCGACTTCGGCTTCGACGTGGAGATCGGCCCCCTCTTCCAGACCCCGGCCGAAGCCGCGCGGGAAGCCGTGGAGAACGACGTCCAGGTGGTCGGCGCCAGCTCCCTGGCCGCTGGTCACCTGACCCTGGTGCCGGAGCTTAAGAAAGAGCTCGCCCGCCTCGGCCGCGACGACATCATCGTGGTGGTCGGCGGCGTGATCCCGCCTCAGGACTTCCAGGCTCTGCGCGACGCCGGGGCCGCCGCCATCTTCCCGCCGGGAACGGTCGTCGCCGAGGCGGCCGTAGAGCTGTTGGAGCAGCTCAACCGCCAGCTGGGCTATGAGCAGCCGGAGGTGACTTCTCCCGCCGGCTAAACGGCCATCGCTTCGTCGTGGCCGCGTCCGCCGGCTTGCCGTGGCGCGCCTCGATATCTTTCTGCAGCGCCTTGGCCGCCATCAGGTGGCCGGGGAACAGGGTATCGACGGCCCAGCCGATGAGCGGGACGCCGGAGCTGGCGGTGTCGGCGACCAGATAGGCCGCCATCCGCGCGATAGTCGCCCCGCCCGCCTGCGACCGCACGGCATGGGCCAGCAGCAACCCGCCGGCCCCAAGGCTGTAGACGGCGTTGGCGCCGGGTATCCAGGCGACAACCCCGTCCAGCCCGATCCCGATCGGCCCGACGCCGATGATCCGGTCAGACAACCGCTTGATCGTCTCCGCATGCCGCCAGGCCTGATGGGCGTGTTCCCTGCTCATGCCGAAAGAACGCGGATCGCGCGGCGAAGCTCCACAGGCAGGAGAAGTGGAGACTCTGGAGACCGATACTCCGGTGACTCTCGGCTGCTTGCCGGAGACATCGAAGACATCTCCGCCTTCACCTCGCCGGCTTGAAGGACGGCCCGCCGGATAACCCTCCGCGCCCCCGCCCGGCGCCCGCTATCTCCTCGCCCGATCCGCGCGGACACCAGCGATCCGCCGTCGCCCAGACCCACCGATCCCCGCCGCGGCCCACTGGGCGACAATGGTCTGTCGAGGGACCGACCGCCACCGCCTTGCGTCGCTGAAATCACCCTGATCGTCGTCGAAATCACCCGCGTTACGCAGCCTGGAGACCTAGGAGACAAATCCCTCCGACCCGGCTCGGCGCAGGATGGCGAACTCTACTGAAATGAACGCGTCATTAGCGAGCCGTCGAGACAAGCAAGTGCTCTATTCCTCGACCGCCTCGGCGAACCGCTTGGCCTGGGCCACCCAGGCGTCGCGCACCGCGCGGCCCTTCAGGTCCAAGTCTTGGTCCACCGCCGCCAGTTCCTCTTCGGTCCAGGCGGCGATCTCGGCGAAGGTGCGCACGCCTCGGGCCGCCAGGGCCTCGGCCAGCCTGGGCCCGACGCCGACCAGGCGGGTCAGGTCGTCCGTCGCCAGGTTTGCGGTTTCGATCATGACCGGCGCACCGGTCTCCACGGCGACGTCGCCCAGCTCGAGGGCGTCGAGCGTCGTCTCCTCGACGGCCTCGAAGGCGGCGGGAGCGGTCTCTTCGACCGTCCGGGTCACGGCTTCCAGGGTGTGCTCGGCGGCCTGGGCCACCGCCTCGGTCGCCGCCAGTTGCGGGGCCAAGGCCGCCTCCAGGTTGGTCGGCTCCAGGGCGGCGGGCAAGCTGGACACCTGAGTCCAGCGCGTCATCCACCACCAGGCGGCGCCGGCCGCCGCCGCGGTTCCGAAAGTCCACCAGAGGGGGGACGCCATGCCCAGCGGAAAGTGCAGGGCGCGCTCGGCGTCAGGGGAAAGTTTGGGAAGTTCGCTGTCCATGGCTCGATCTCCAATCGGCATGTTGCAGCGCAACGTAACACAGTTAGCAGATGCGAAAAGGCACAGGATCGTGACGTTTCATGTCCGCCAGACGCGGGCCTCGCCGCCGGGATCGCCCAGACGCGCGGCGACCCAGTCGCAGATGACGGCGGCCGGCTCGATCACCGCCTCCGGCGCGCCGACCATGACCATGGCGCAGCCGTTCATCTTCATGGGATTGTTCAACGGCCGAAGCCGCGACTCCGCCACCAGCAACGGCGTGTCGGCGGCGTCCTCCAGCTCCCGCAGGAAGCGGTCCAGGGTCTCCAGGTCCTTCAGGGGGACCCAGACAGCGGTCGTCGCCTCGGCGTTCTTGTTCCGCACCGCGCCGGCCGCCCGGGCGATCTGGGCGTAGTCATCGCCCCGCTCGAACGGCGGATCGATCAGAACGAAGGCCCGCCCTTTCGCCGGAATGCGCTCCACCGCCGCCGCATAGCCGTCGGTGTTCAGCGCCACGGCGTTGGCGAAGGACTGAAGGGTCTCCGCCAGCGTCGCGCAGTCGTCCTCGCGCAGTTCGCAGGCGAAGTAGCGATCGCCCTTGCGCAAAGCCTTGGCCACCAACAGCGGAGAGCCGGGATAGAGCACCACCTCGTCACCCTTGTTCATACTCCGCACGGCGGCCTTGAGGGCGTCGAAGGCGGGCGGACTGTCCTTCGCAGCCATCAGGCGGAACACCCCCGCCGCCGCCTCGCCGGAACGTCGCGACATCTCGCCGGTCAGGTCATAGGCCCCCGCGCCGGAATGGGTGTCGATAACCGTCAGCGGCCCGGCCTCCCTCGTCAGCACGTCCATCAGGGCGGTCAGCACGCCGTGTTTGACGAGGTCGGCGAAGTTGCCGGCGTGGAAGGCGTGGCGGTAGTTCAAGGCGCGGGTCCTGCAAGCGGAACTGTCCCCTCGCCTACCACGTTCCGGCGGCGAAGGGACGCCTGCTTGCCGCGCAAAACCAAGACCCCCGCCTGCCCAGAGGAGTTCGCCGCCGCGGCGGGCCTCACCTACGTCAATGATGGCGATCCGGGCTTCAGCCGCGTGAAGACGTCCAGCGGCTTTAGCTACCGAGACCCAAAGGGAAAGCTGATCAAGCACGCCGCCATCGTCGACCGCATCGACAAGCTGGCCATCCCTCCGGCCTGGACGGACGTCTGGATCGCCCCCACCGCCGACGGCCACATCCAGGCTGTGGGTCGCGACGCCAAGGGTCGCAAGCAGTATCGATATCACGCCGACTGGCGCAGCATCCGCGACGACCACAAATACGGCCGCACCGCCGCCTTCGGTCGCGCCCTGCCGAAACTTCGGCGGCGGCTGGAGGGGGACCTCTCCCGGCACGGCCTGCCCCGCGAAAAGGTCCTGGCCGCCGTGGTCAGCCTGCTGGAGCAGACCCTGATCCGCGTCGGCAATGACGAATACGCCAAAACCAACAAGAGCTTCGGCCTGACCACCATGCGCAATCGCCATGTCAGGCTGACGGGCACGGGCGCGATCTTCGAGTTTCGGGGCAAGAGCGGCGTTCCGCACAAGACCGGCTTTCAGGACCGGAGGCTGGCCCGCATCGTCCGCGCCTGTCAGGAACTGCCAGGCCAGCGGCTGTTCCAGTACGTCGACGAGGACGGTCACCGGAGGCCGGTCGAATCCGCCGACGTGAACGCCTACCTGCGCGAGGCCATGGGCGAGGACTTCACCGCCAAGGACTTCCGCACATGGGCTGGGACCCTGGCCATGGCCGAGGCCCTGTCGATGCAGCCGGAGCCGCAGAGCAAGACCGCGGCGAAGAGCACCCTGAACACCTGCGTGAAGGCGGTGGCGGGCATCCTGGGCAATACCGCCGCCGTCTGCCGCAAGTGCTACATCCACCCCGCCGTGTTTCAGGCTTTCGAGGCGGGCGAACTGGACATCCGCCCCATCGGTCAGCGTCGCGACCGGGAGCTGAAGCTCCTTAAGCTGCTGGACGTCTAGTGTCGGTGAACGGCCAAGGCCTTCTCCAGCTCCTCAACCAGCATGGTCTTGAGCGAGGGCGGCGAGACGACCCTCACCTTGTCCTGCCAGGTGAATAGGTGCCAGGCCAGCTCCAGCATGCCGCTGGCGCGGAAGGCGACGATCACCGAGCCGTCCTTCTGAAGCTCCACCGACTGGTTGGCGTGGAAGCGCCAGCGCAGGGCGTCCTCGGCCCCTTCCGGCGTGATATGAAGGACCACGTCCTCCACCGCCCCCTGATAAATGCCGAAGCTCTGGTCGGCGAAGGCTTGCAGGGAGAAACCTTCCGGCGGCGCGGCATGCCAGGGCATGACCTCCACGTCGCGAATCTTGTCCAGGCGCCAGGTGCGCGGCTCAGGCGACTTGCCCTCCCCCGCCACAAGATAGTTGCTGCGGCCGAACATGACGCCGAAGGGGGTCACCTCCCGCTCCCGGCCGGGTTTAGAGCCGCCGTCATACTTGAAGCGCAAGGCGGTCAGGCCGGTGATCGCGGTGCGGATAGCCGTCAGGACGGCCGCGTCCTCCATGGGCCGCGCACCGGCGTGGACGGCGATGGTCTCGGCCTGGACCAGCGCCTCCATGTCCGGCGCCAGGCGACGACGGGCCTGGGCGCGCATGGCGGCCAGCAGCTTGCGCTCGAGGCTGTAGAGCGCCTCGGCCCGGGCGGTGCCGCCGCTGACCTTCAACGAGTCGGCGGCGGTGCGCAGAGCGACCATCTCGTCCGCCGTCGGCGCCTGGAACAGGCTGTCCAGGCCGGAGGGAATACGGAAACGCCGGGTCGGCGGGTCCTCCACCACCTCCATCTGAGGGAAGACGGTCCAGACAGCATCACGCATCCGCTCGACCGTGCGGCGGCCGACACCGAGGGCGTCCGCCATCTCGTCCAGGGTCAAACCCTCGGCGGATCCTGCAAGCCGGCGTGCGAGGTCGAGGAGTAGTGCTGCCTTGTCATGACGCATGTTCTCAACATACGACCGATTTTGTCGCAGCGCCCGTTCAAATTCACTCTCAGCAACACCGCAGAGCTGGATCGCCGCTGATGACCGCCCTCTTCGCCTTCCGCCCCTTCACCACCTCGCCGCTGTCCTCAGACATGATTTCTGCGGTCCTGGCCTACGCCGATGTGGCGGAACCGGCCGGCGCGGGCCGCACCAAGTTGCGGCTGAGCCCCGAGCGCATGGCCCAGGCGGACGTCCTGGAAGCTCTGGGCGGCGGGGTCAGCCGCCTGGCCGACATCACGGTCGTCTGGAGCGAGCGCGAAGGTCAGGTGGTCCGGGTGATCGACGACGCGCAGCTGCGCCGCAGCCAGCCCGAGGCCTGGGAAGCCTACTTCGACCTGTTCGACGAAGAGGCGGCCCAGCTCCTAGCGGCCTAGAGTCTAACCGGCGGGACGAAGGCGCGGATAAGTTCCGCCAGTTCGGGCTCGACGACGGCGGCGGCGGCCTCATCGGGCTTGAACCACCGAAGGGTCCGCTGGTCGCTTTCCGGCCAGGAAATAGTTTGGACCAACACCCGCAGCGGGAAGACGTCCACGCGACAGCGAAGGCTTTCGCCCTTCTTCAGCACCTTGTCGTAGCGATAGGCGCCGACGGCGGTCTCGGTGACTTCACCCTTCACGCCAGCTTCTTCCCAGGCTTCGGTGGCGGCGGCGCCGGCGGCGGTCTTGCGCTCCATGGGCCAGCCCTTGGGGATGACCCAACGCTGGGTCTCGCGCGACGTGATCAGCAGGATCTCCAGCCCCTCGCGATCGCGGAAAGGCAGGGCGGCGTACTGCTGGCCAACCTCCCGGCCGTCATCGTCGATGGTCATCTGCTGCTTCATCATGCGAACAGACCGGAGAGGAAGTAGAACGCCGCGCCGATAGCGCCCGCGGCCGGCATGGTTATCACCCAGGCGGTGACAATGCTCTTGGCCACGTTCCAGCGGACGGCCGAAACGCGACGCGCCGCGCCTACTCCGACAATAGCGCCGGTGATGGTGTGGGTGGTTGAAACCGGAATGCCCAGATAGGTCGCCCCGAACAGGGTGATGGCTCCGCCGGTCTCTGCGCAGAAGCCCTGCATTGGGGACAGGCGAGTGATTTTCGAGCCCATGGTGTGGACGATCTTCCAGCCGCCCATGAGGGTGCCAAGCGCCATCATGCTCTGGCAGGTGATCACCACCCAGAACGGGACGTGGAAGCCGCCCTGCATCATGCCGTTCGAGTACATGAGTACTGCGATGATCCCCATGGTCTTCTGCGCGTCGTTGCCGCCATGCCCCAGCGAATAGAGCGAAGCGGAAACGAACTGCAGCTTGCGGGAGATTCCATCGGCCCGCGCAGGAGAAGTTTTCAAGAAGGCCCAGGAAACGATCAGGACCAAAACTAGGGCGAGCAGAAAACCAACGGTTGGCGACAGAACGATGGCGAAGGTCGTCTTCAGCACCCCCTTCAGCACCACGGCCGAGAATCCGGCCTTGCTGATGCCCGCGCCCAGCAGACCGCCGATCAGGGCGTGTGAGCTGGAAGACGGGATGCCGAGCATCCAAGTGATTACGTTCCAGGAGATGGCGCCCATCAGCGCCCCGAAGATCACCCGGTTGTCGATCAGGTCCGGAGAGATGATGCCGGTACCCACCGTGTTGGCCACATGCAGGCCGAACACCAGGAAGGCGATGAAATTGAAGAACGCCGCCCAGAACACCGCCCAGTTGGGGGGCAGGACGCGGGTCGCCACGATGGTGGCGATGGAGTTGGCGGCGTCGTGCAGGCCGTTCAGGAAGTCGAACAGCAGCGCGATGCCGATCAGCACGATGACGAAGGGAAGCAGCTCCACCGCGACGCGTCCGGCCTAGAGGTGTTCGATCAGGATGCCGCTGACGCGGTTGGCCACGTCCTCGAACCGGTCCAGGACCTTTTCCAGGTGGCTGTAGATCTCCCGGCCGATGATGAAGTTCATGGCGTTGTCGGGATTGGCCTGGAACAGGATCTTCAGGCCTTCGTCGTGCAGGGCGTCGCCCTTCTCTTCCAGATGAATGATCGCCTCGGCGAAAGCGTTGAGGGCGGCGCTGTTGTCACGCATCTTCGACAGAAGGGCCACGCCAACCACGGTGCGCTCTGCCGCCTCGATGATGAGATCGGCCATCTCGCGCATCTTCGGCTCGAAGGTTTTCACCTCGAACAGGGCGATGGTCTTGGCCGTCTTCTGCATCTGGTCGATGGCGTCATCGAGCGAGGCGGTCAGGCCCTTGATGTCGCTACGATCGAAAGGGGTGATGAAGGTGCGGCGCACGGCCTGCAGCACTTCTCGGGCCACATCGTCGGCCTCGTTCTCGTGCTGGATGACACGAGCACAGGCGGCTTCCAGGCCGGGACCGCCGTCAAGCAGTTCCCGCAGGGCGCGGGCGCCCAGCGCCAGGGTCTGAGCGTGACGGTCGAAGAGGTCGAAGAAACGCTCTTCCTTCGGCATCAACGCCTGGAACATCTTGATCATCAGTCGCCCCCGCAGGTGTCACATACCTGTCATAAAGGCTGGAGCGTCTAGGCCCCCTCGCCCCGAATGTAAATCCGCTCCAGAGTATCGGCTGACAGCTGACGGGGCGCGTGAGGCGTTCCAGCCCCAGGTCAGCGGGGATAGCCAAGGTTTGGCCGCGCATAGCGTCGCACCATAGAGGGCGTCGAAAACGCTGGGGGCGCGAGAGAACGGCGATCATGGCCAGATAATACCGCGGCCACGACAGGGGGCGGACAGGCGAGGTATCGCCTGTCCCCTTCAAGGTATCGAGAGTCTCCGGAGTATCGGTCCCCAGAGTCTCCAGTCAGGCGCCGATAAGTTCGCGGCCGATCAGGAAGCGGCGGATTTCGTTGGTGCCCGCGCCGATGTCGTAAAGCTTGGCGTCACGGACCAGGCGTTCCACCGGCCATTCCTTGGTGTAGCCGGCGCCGCCAAGGGCCTGCACGGCCTCCAACGTGACTTTCACGGCGTTCTCGGAAGCCAGCAGGATCGCTCCGGCGGCGTCATAGCGCGTGGTCTTGCCGGCGTCGCAGGCGCGGGCCACGGCATAGACGTAGGCGCGGGCCGAGCTGAGGGCGACGTACATGTCGGCCACCTTGGCCTGCATAAGCTGGAACGAGCCGATGGCCTTTCCGAACTGCTTGCGGTCGCGGACGTAGGGCAGGACGACGTCCAGGCAAGCCTGCATGATGCCCAGGGGTCCAGCCGACAGCACAGCGCGCTCATAGTCGAGGCCGCTCATCAGCACGCCGACGCCGCCGCCCACAGGCCCCATAACGTTCTCTTCGGGAACTTCGCAGTCCTCGAACACCAGCTCGGCGGTGTCGGAGCCGCGCATGCCCATCTTGTCGAGCTTCTTGGAGACGCTGAAGCCCTTGAAGTCCTTCTCGATCAGGAAGGCGGTGATGCCGCCGCTGCCCTCGCCCGTCTTCGCATAGACGACCAGCGTGTCGGCATGCGGGGCGTTGGTGATCCAGAACTTCGTGCCGTTCAGGACGTAGCGGTCACCGGCCTTTTCGGCCTTCAGCTTCATGGAGACCACGTCGGAGCCGGCGCCGGCCTCGCTCATGGCCAAGGAGCCGACGTGCTCGCCGCTGATGAGCTTGGGCAGGTAGCGGGCCTTCTGGTCGGGCGTGGCCCAGCGGCGGATCTGGTTGACGCAGAGGTTGGAGTGGGCGCCGTAGCTGAGACCCACCGAGGCGGAGGCGCGGGACACCTCCTCCATCGCCACCACATGCTCGAGATAGCCCAGGCCGAGGCCGCCGTCGGCTTCCTCCACCGTGATCCCGTGCAGGCCAAGCTCACCCATCTGGGGCCATAGCTCACGCGGGAAGGTGTTGGTTTCGTCGATCTTCGCCGCCAGAGGCGCGATCTTGTCCGCTGCGAAGCGAGCGGTGGTTTCACGGATCGCGTCGGCGGTCTCACCGAGAGCGAAATCGAGTGCGGGGCCGGAATTCGGGATCATGGAACCCGGATATCACGACCCCCGCGCAAGATCATGCCTTGTCGTCTTCCTTATCGACGCCGCCAAGGAGCGTCAGAAGGCGATAGGCGGCCCAGCCGAACAAGGCGATGCCCACGGCGCCCAGGCCCCAAAGAATCATCAGGCCGATGGTCGGGTCGCCGTTGGGATTGGGGGCGGCGCTGGGGATCATCAGGACGCTAAACGCGAAGGCGATCGCGCCGAACACGCCGGCGATGATCGGCATTACAAACCCGCCCCGAACGGGTGCGCCGTCCTTGCCACGTCGCGAGCGACGTTGAGGCGTGATCCAGGAGAAGGGCTGCTCGTCCTGATGTTCCGGCGGCTCCGGGACCTCCACCTGCAGGATGCGCGGCGGCGGTTCCGAATAGGCGACGGTCTCGGCGACGGGCTTGGGCTCCTCTGGCGTAGCGTCGAACGCATGGGGAGCCGCCACTTCGACCTGGGCGCCCTCAGCCTTAGTCGTCAGCGCGTGAGCGGCCTCCGGCTCATCGTCGGGCTGAGGATCGAAGGAGGATATGCCGGGCAGCGTGAAGATCGGCTCATCCGAAGCATCTTCGCCCGGGCGGTCCAGATCGTCGTGAACGTCGGGCGCAAGGACGACCTCGGGCTGTTCGGGTTCGGCGATCGGCGGCTCCGGCGACCATAGGAAGGGTTTGCGCTCGGCGGGTTGCTCGACGGGTTGAGCCTCGCCGGCCGGGGCTGGCTTGGGCTCCGTCTCGTCGGCGAAGATGGCGGAGAGGCGTGCGCCGACGCCCTCGGCGGCGCGTTCGCTGGCGCTGACCACCTCGGGCTCGGGCGTCGGGGCTGGCTTCTGGCCGGGGTCGCGCTCAACCCTCGCCTTGCCGTCCTCGAAGACGGCGGTGACGGCGGTGGGCGTCTGGATCGGCACCGTCAGAGCGGCGTCATAATCGACCTTGGGCTGGAGCAGCGGTGACGGCGCCGCCACCCACCTGCCGCCCTGAGGAGTCAGGAACAGGGTCTTTTCGGCCGCGCGGCGGCGGACCAGGGCGTCGATAACGATGCGCTCGCCCTCGAAGTCGGCCTTGCGCCACATCTCCATGGCGCAAGCGGCCTGAATCAACGCGCCTTCGTTGATTCGGCGCAGGACGGCGGATCGGCGGAAGGCGTCGACGCCGATATTGAAGGCGAAGCACGCCAGGGCGTCGAATTGGTTCTGGTTGAGCGGGGTGAAGACCTGCTCATTGAGGACGTGCGACACCGCGATCAGGTCGTACATCAGCAGGGCTTCGGCGTCGGATTCCGAAACCTCTGCGCCCTCGCGCGCGGTCTGGGTATGGCCGTAACCGATCGTCCAACGGCCATCGGGCAGTTGGACGGCTTTGTGACGGCAGCCTTCAAATCCCTTGATGAGATCGATGGCTGTACGGGAGACCTGATGACGCGGTTTCATCCGGTAAACATGATCCAGTTTGGCACAAGAGCCGGTTGGTTTCGGCTCCTCCTCGCAAGAACGAGGCCTAAACGCCTGAGATTATAGAAGGATGATGGCCGCAAGGCCGAGGAAAGACAGGAAGCCCATGAAGTCGGTCACGAAGGTGACGAAGACCGACGAGGAAACCGCCGGATCTCTGCCCAGCTTATCCAGCGCCAAGGGCACCAGAATTCCGGCCAGCGACGCCATGAACAGGTTGATGACCAGAGCCAGGGCGATGGTCAGGCACAGCATTCCGTCGTGGAATACGGCGAAGACCGCCAGAGCCATGATGGCTGCAAGGGCCAAGCCGTTGATGATCCCCACCGTCATCTCGCGCATGACGATGCGCAGGGCGTTGGCTGCGTTCAACTCACGGCTGGCCAGGGCGCGCACGGCCACCGCCAGGGTCTGGGTTCCGGCGTTGCCGCCCAGGGAGGCGACCACGGGCATCAGGATGGCCAGGGTCACCAGCTTGCCGATCTCCGCCTGGAAGGCGCCGATGACGCTTGCGGCCAGGGCGGCGGTGATGGTGTTG
The DNA here is from genome assembly GCA_913776195.1 of uncultured Caulobacter sp. Lineage (GTDB taxonomy): Bacteria > Pseudomonadota > Alphaproteobacteria > Caulobacterales > Caulobacteraceae > Caulobacter. The sequence continues at coordinate 18,689 of CAJYMH010000017.1, read as the reverse complement.
ACCACCAGCCATGGCAGGCGCGAGCGGGCGGCGTCCAGCACGCCCGCGTCCCGGCCCGCATCGCCCACGCCGGCCAGGGCGAGGATGTCCTCCTCGCTCTCTTCCTGGATGACGCCGACGATGTCGTCGACGGTGATCTGACCCACCAGACGGCCGCCGGGGTCGATGACCGGCGCGCTGATCAGGTGGTACTTGTCGAAGATATAGGCGACCTCTTCCTGGTCCATGTCGGTGGTGATCTCGGTCACCGCCTCCATGATCTCGACCAGATTGTTCTCGCGCTTGGCCCGCAGCAGGGTCGAAGCCGGGACGGCGCCGACCGGCTTGTAGGACGGGTCGATTACATAGACTTCAAAGAACAGCTCGGGCAGCTCGTCGCCGGCGGCCCGGATGTGATCGATGGTCTGGCCCACGGTCCAGAACTGCGGCGCGGCCAGCACCTCGCGCTGCATCAGGCGGCCGGCGGTCTCGTCCTCGTACGACAGGGTGTTCTCGATCGCGGCGCGATCGCTTTCGTCCATCGCCGCGAGGACCTGCTCGCGCTTGTCGTCCTCGAGGTCGTCGACCACGTCGGCGGCGTCGTCCGAATCGAGCTCTTCCAGCGCGCGGGCCAGGGTGTGGGACGGCGTCGCGTCCAGCACCTCTTCGCGCAGATTGTCCTCCAGCTCGGAGATCACCTCGGCCAGCGATTCGGGGGCGAGGTGGGGAATCACCTCCTCGCGGTAGTCGGCGGTCAGGAAGCCCATCAGGTCGGCGATGTCGGCCGGGTGCAGTGCGCCGACCAGTTCGCGCAGACGCTCGCCGTCGCCGCGGTCGGCGGCGTCGATGACCATTTCGACGTACTCGGGATTGAGAGCGTAGTCGTCGCCGAGGGCGAGGTCTTCAAGATCCTCGGCGACGTCTGGCTCAGGAATGGCGATGCCCTTGCGGGTCGCTTCCTCCTCAGTGAGGGCGGCGTGGTTCAGGTCGGCATCTTCCCTTTTCATGGGGACCTCCTGATCCGAATAGGTTTGACCCTAAGCGCCGTTCCTTACGTTTATCACTGGTGCGGTCGAGAAGACTCGAACTTCCACTCCGGTTAGGGAACAGCGACCTCAACGCTGCGCGTCTACCAATTCCGCCACGACCGCTCGTGGTGAGGCGCGGGGCGTAGCAAATTGATTTTGGTTTGTGAAGCGGAGTTACGTCGCTCCGGCCATGAAGTCGTAAACATTCGCCGCGCGAGTGACCTGAATCGAGATCCGATCGTCCATGATCTGGATCTCTCCACGGGCCACCGGGTGGTTGTTGGCGAGGATCCAGACCTCGTCCGTGGCGCGGGCGTCCAAGGGAATCACAGCGCCCCGGCCCATGCGCAGCAGTTGCTGCATAGGCAGGATCGAACGGCCGAGGACCACGGAGATCTCGACATTGACGGCGCTGACCTGACTCACCAACTCACCCTGTAGAATCCCTCCGGTCGTTTTGACCTTCGGCAGGAGCTAGAGTGCGGGCGTCATGCTTGATCAGAAGTTAAAGCCGTTAACGGAAAAGGCCGCATTCGGGCGCGCGGACGGCGCGGCCGTGGGCTGGGCCGTATCCTCCCGGCCAGTCCCCTATCCCGAGGCCGTGGCGGCCATGGAGGCCCGTGCGGCGGCCATCGCCGACGGGACGGCGGGCGAGCTGATCTGGCTGCTGGAGCATCCGCCCCTTTATACGGCCGGGATCACCGCCAAGGACGGCGACCTGCTGAGCCCTGACCGATTCCCTGTGTTCGAGAGCGGGCGCGGCGGGCAGTTCACCTATCACGGCCCCGGCCAGCGGGTGGCCTATGTGATGCTGGACCTGAAGGAGCGACAGCGGGACGTGCGCGCCTTCGTCGCGGCCCTGGAGGACTGGGTGATCGACGCCTTGGGCCGCTTCAACGTGGTCGGCGAGCTGCGCGACGGCCGCGTGGGCGTCTGGGTCGAGCGTAAGGGCCCGGGCTGGGCCCGCGAGGACAAGATCGCCGCTGTCGGGGTGAAGCTGCGAAAATGGGTGTCGTTCCACGGAATCAGCCTGAACGTGGAGCCCGACTTGAGCCATTTTGACGGCATCGTGCCCTGCGGCCAGCGCGAGCATGGCGTCACCAGCCTGGTGGACCTAGGCCTGCCGGTCACCATGGACGAGGCCGACGAGGCGCTGAAGTCGAGCTTCCGCCAGGTGTTCGGCGCCGTTGAGGACGCCGAGCCGCCGATTTAGGCGAGCTGGGTTTTCAGCGGGTTCGGACCAAAGCGGTTGGCGCCCTGCTCGCCCGGCATGGCGCCGAGCTCGATCACCGACCAAAGCAGCACCAGGCAGAACAGGAAGTCGAAGAAGCGAGTCGGGTACGGCCAGGCCGCGACAAAGGCGATGAGGATCAGCGCCGCCCACCAGCCGGAGCGGCCGCGGTCGTGCAGCCGCTTTGACAACACGCAGGCCCCGCAGAACAGCAGGGCCGGATAGACAAACCACCCCGTCAGCCAATGCAGGGTCGGGCCCACCACCGCTTCATAGACCGCCGTGGCGCCGATCAGGATCGCCACCGCCACCAAGAACGGTCCCCGCGCCAGCCGGCCGGTGGAGGAGAAGAACAGGTCCGTCCAATCGAGGTTCATGGGCGCGATCTCCGACTCATCCCGGCAAATCTAGGGGTGAAGCTGGAGCGGGGGAAGCAGAGGGGTTTTGAGGGCAATGACGAAACATATGTACATATGAATTTTCGCTGCGCCGCAGGGATTTTGGCGTGTTGCGTCCTTTGAGACTCACGACCTCCCCAACCAAATCTCGTCACCCTCGCCCTTGTAGCGAGGACGGCTGAGGTTCCGACCTCACTTGGTCGATGCGGAGTCGCTGGACCCTAGGCACAAGGCCTAGGGTGACGGTGCTTGGTAGGGGCCTCTTCTCTCGTGTTGAGACAGGGGCGCCTCGTCAGGCGAACTCGACCAGGACTTCGTCGGCGGCCACGGGGTCGCCGCCTTTGGCGGAGACGGTCTTCACGACCCCGTCCCGCTCGGCGCGGATGATGTTCTGCATCTTCATGGCCTCGATGACGCAGACAACCTCGCCTTCCTTCACCTCCTGGCCGACGGCGACGTCCATGGAGACCACGAGGCCTGGCATGGGGGAGATGATCATCTTGGAGGTGTCGGCCGCCTGCTTGGGCGGCAGCTTGCCGTGCAGTTCGGCTGAGCGAGGGGTGAGGACCAGAACCTTGGCCTTGGCGGCGCGGTGGCGGATGACGAAGCCTTCGGCGGCCGGCGCCACGGAGACGGTGAAGGCGGTCCCGTTCAAGCGCCCCCGGAACAGCGGCTTGCCCGGACGCCAATCGACGACCTCCAGGGTAAGGGCCCGGCCCTCGTCCGTCAGCTCGATGCTGAGCGGGGCGTCGCCGCGAAGGCGGACCTGGCGGGCCTGTTCGCCTACGAAGACGATCCAGTCATTGCGCTCGGGCGAGCCGGCGCGCAGGGCCAGCAGACGCTGCATGGCGCAGCCGACCGCGGTCAGGACGTCCTTCTGGAAAGCGGTGGGCTCAGCGCCCGCGAACCCTTCCGGGAATTCGTCGGCGATGTAGCTGGTGGCCAGCTTGCCGGAGCGGAAGCGCTCCTGATCCATCACGGCGGCCAGGAACGGAATGTTCTGGCCCAGACCCTCGATGTGGAAATCCTCCAGCGCGCGGGCCATGCCCTCGATGGCGATCTCACGATCCGTGGCCCAGGTGCAGAGCTTGGAGATCATCGGGTCGTAGAACATCGAGATTTCGTCGCCCTCTCGGACGCCTGCGTCGTTGCGGACCACATAGGCGCCCATCTCGCCCTCCTTCGGCGGGTCGTAGCGGACCAGTCGGCCGATGGACGGCAGGAACTTGCGATACGGATCCTCGGCGTAGATGCGGCTCTCGATGGCCCAGCCGTTGATCTTCAGCGTGTCCTGGCTGACGTTCAGCTTCTCGCCGGCGGCGGAGCGGATCATCTGCTCTACCAGGTCGAGACCGGTGATCAGCTCGGTCACCGGATGCTCCACCTGCAGGCGGGTGTTCATCTCCAGGAAGTAGAAGCTCTTGTCCTGGCCGGCGACGAACTCGACCGTGCCGGCGCTGTCGTAATTCACGGCCTTGGCCAGGGCGACGGCCTGTGCGCCCATGGCGTTGCGGGTCGTCTCGTCCAGCAGAGGGGACGGCGCCTCCTCGATGACCTTCTGATTGCGGCGCTGGATCGAGCATTCGCGCTCGAACAGGTGGACGACGTTGCCGTGCTTGTCGCCCAGCACCTGGATCTCGATGTGGCGCGGGCTTTCGATGAACTTCTCGATGAAGATGCGATCGTCCCCGAAAGCGCCCTTGGCCTCGGCGCGAACGGCGGGGAAGCCCTCCTCCACGTCCTTGCGGGTCCAGGCCACGCGGATGCCCTTGCCGCCGCCGCCAGCGGAGGCCTTGATCATCACCGGATAGCCGATCTCCTCGGAGATGCGGACGGCGTGGGCGGTGTCGTCGATCTCGCCAATATGGCCGGGGACGCAGGAGACGCCGGAGGCCTGGGCGAACTTCTTGGATTCGATCTTGTCGCCCATGGCGCTGATCGCGCCGGGGTTCGGGCCGATGAAGACGATGCCCTCGTCAGCGCAACGCTGGGCGAACTCGGCTTTTTCCGACAGGAAGCCGAAACCCGGGTGGACCGCTTCAGCGCCTGTCTGCTTGCAGGCGGCGATGATCTTGTCAGCGACGAGATAGGATTCACTGGCCGGGGCCGGACCGATGAACACGGTCTCGTCCGCCATCTCCACCGCCAGGCTGTCGGCGTCGGCTTCCGAGTAGACCACCACCGTCTTGATGCCCAGGCGACGGCAGGTCTTGATCACCCGCACCGCGATCTCGCCCCGGTTGGCGATCAGAATCTTCGAAAACATCAGCTGACCGTCTCCCACGGTGTCTCGTTGTCATTTCGAGTAGAGGCACGCCTTCGGCTTTGCAACGCTCACGCAAGGGCGCCCAACGGGGTTGCGTGCGAAGCACGCTCATGACACCGGTAGACAAAATCAAGGGAGACGCACCATGAGCCATTTCGTCAAACCCCTCGCCATAGGACTCGCCATGGCTTCCATTCTCATGGCCACGGACTCCTCCGCGCAGTCCGGCGCGCCCGCCGCCCCTTCAACCATCAATCTTCCTTACGGCGCGCCCATCAGCCTGGCTGACGCGCGCAAGGTCGCCGCCGCGGCCCAGGCCGAGGCCGCCGCCAACGGCTGGCTGATCGTCACCACCATCGTCGAGCCGAACGGCCAGGTGGTGTTGAACGAGAAGATGGACGGCGCGGCCTATTCCGCTCTCGACGTGGCCGGCCGCAAAGCCGTGACCTCCGCCCACTTCAAGCGCCCCACCCTGGCGTTCTACGAGGCGGTGAAGAGCGGCACCCTGAACGCCATCTTCGCCCAGGCCGTAGCCATCGAGGGCGGCGAACCCATCGTCATGGGCGGCAAGATCGTCGGCGCTTTGGGCGTCAGCGGCGGCACCCCCGTGCAGGACGGGCAGATCGCCCGCGCCGGCACTAAGGCTGTGAAGTAAGCGCTCAGCCCAGCTTCACGGCGGTGCCGCTGGCGGTGACCATCAGCATGCCGTTCTGCGCGCCCAGGGTCTCGTAGTCGAGATCCACGCCCACGACGGCGTCGCCGCCCAGCTTGCGCGCTTCATCCTGCATCTCGCGCAGGGCGGTTTCGCGCGCCTGGCGCAGGACGGTCTCGTAGCTGCCCGAACGACCGCCGACGATGTCGCGGACGCTGGCGAAAAGGTCGCGGAACACGTTCGCGCCCAGGATCGCCTCGCCCGTGACGACGCCCAAGGTCTGGACGATCGTGCGTTCGGCGATGGTCGGCGTGGTGGCGGTGATCATTTGCAGGGCTTCCTCGTTCTAAAGTCGACTCGTCGATCCTACATTGGAAGTCATGACAGACACCGCCAGCACCCCAACGATCTCTCCCTCCGGTTTTGATCTGACCCCGCCCTCCCCGGCCGAGCGCGAGCGGCTTGAGGCGGATCTGACCCGCGAGGAGCGCGAGGTCCTGCTTCACCACGGCACAGAGGCCCCGTTCTGTGGCGGCCTGCTGGGCGAGAAGAGCCCCGGCGCATATTGCTGCCGCCTGTGCGGCCTGCCGCTGTTCAAACATGAGACGAAGTTCGAAAGCGGCACCGGCTGGCCGAGCTTCTACGCCCCGGTCGATGAGACCCATGTGAAGGGGATCAAGGACACCAGCTACGGCATGGTGCGGATCGAGACGACCTGCGCGCGTTGCGGCAGCCACCAGGGTCACGTCTTCCCGGACGGCCCGCCGCCCACACGGCTGCGCTACTGCATCAACTCGGTGTCGCTGGAGTTCGTCCCGAACGGCGAGCCGCTGCCGGACCGGCTGGGGCGCGGAGATCGGTTCTAAAGCAAAAAGGGCTCGCTTCGCGGCGAGCCCTTTTCATTTCCAGTTTACGCCGCCTTGCCGAAGCTCAGGCGTTCGTAGCGGCTCAGGTGGTGATCGACGGAGCCGAACAGGCCCTCGATGATCGTGCCGCGCTTGAAGTAGTGGCCGATGGCCAGTTCGTCAGTCATGCCCATGCCGCCGTGAATCTGGATGGCGCTCTGGCCGCAGAACTTGAGGGCGCGGCCGATGCGGACTTTCGCTGAGGAGACCGCCTTGGCGCGCTCGGCGTCGCTCTCGCCCAGCTTCAGGGTCGCCATGTAGGTCATGGAGACCGACTGCTCCAGCTCGATGAACATGTCGACCATGCGGTGCTGAAGCACCTGGAAGTTGCTGATGGCGGTGCCGAACTGCTTGCGCTGCTTGGCGTAGTCCAGGGTGCCTTCGTGCAGCTTGCGCATGACGCCGACGCCTTCGGCGCATACAGCGGCGGTCGCCTCGTCCACAACCTTCTCGACCAGCGGCAAGCCCGCGCCTTCCGCCCCGATCAGGGCGTCGGCGGGGACCGAGACGTTGTCAAAATAGACTTCCGAGGCGCGGCCGCCGTCGACGGTAGGATAGTCGCGGGTGGTGACGCCCTTGGCGTGCTTGTCGACCAGGAACACCGACACCCCGGAGGCATCGCGCTGCGAGCCGCCGGTGCGGGCGGTGACGATCAGGTGGCTGGCGAAGGGCGCGCCGACGACCACGGCCTTATGGCCGTTCAGGACCCAGCCGGAGCCGTCCTTCTTCGCCGTGGTCTTCAGGTCCGACAGGGTGTAGCGGCCTTGCGCTTCGGCATAGGCGAAGGCGACGGTCATCTCGCCGCCGACGATGCTGGCGATGTGGTCGGCCGCATTAGCGTGACCCGAGTGCTTGAGGAAGCCGCCGCCGATGATGACCGTGCCCAGATAGGGTTCGATGACCAGGGCTTTGCCGAACTCTTCCATGACGATCATGTTGTCGAGCGCGCCGCCGCCCAGGCCGCCGAGCTCTTCCGAGAACGGAGCGCCGAGGATTCCGAGCTCCTCAGCGAAGGCCTTCCAGTAATCCGCGCGCCAGCCGCTCTCCGAGGAGACGATCTTGCGGCGGGTTTCGAAGTCGTACTTGTCCTGCAGATAGCTGGCGATCGTATCGCGCAGCATCGACTGCTCTTCGGAGAAGTTGAAGTCCATGAGGCTTCCCTAAACGCGAGTGTTCTTGTGCAGGACCGGGCTCAGAGCCCGAGAACCATTTTGGCGATGATGTTGCGCTGGATCTCGTTGGATCCGCCGTAGATCGACGTCTTGCGGACGTTGAAATAGGTCGGCGCTGCGCGGCGGGCATGATCCGGCCCGATCGGCAGGGCGTTGCCGCCCTCCTTCGGGAAGCCGCGGAAGTACGGCGCGCCGTAATTGCCCGAAGCCTCGAGGACCAGTTCGGTGATGCGCTGCTGAATCTCGGTGCCTTTGATCTTGAGGACCGAGGATTCCGGGCCAGGGCCCTTGCCAGCGTGCTCGGACGCCAGGGTGCGCAGTTCGGTGAACTCCAGCGCCGTCAGGTCGATCTCGAGCTCGGCGATCTTGCGGCGGAACAGCGGGTCCTGGATCAGGGGAGCGCCGTCATCGGCCAGTTCTTCAGCGGCGATCTGGCGGATACGCTCGATGCCGCGCTTGGAGCGGGCGACGCCGGCGATTCCGGAACGCTCGTGCGCCAGCAGAAACTTGGCGCAGGTCCAGCCCTTGTTCTCCTCGTAGATGCGGTTCTCCACCGGCACCTTCACGTTCTCAAACCAGACTTCATTGACCTCGTGCTCACCGCCCAGGGTGATGATCGGGCGGACGGTGACGCCGGGCGACTTCATGTCGATCAGCAGGAAGGAGATGCCTTCCTGGATTTTGGCCGCAGGGTCGGTGCGGACCAGGCAGAAGATCCAGTCGCCGTGCTGGGCCAGGGTGGTCCAGGTCTTCTGACCATTGACCAGGTAGTATTCCTTGCCGTCATCGCCGGTGAAGCGTTCGGCCTTGGTTTTCAGGCTGGCTAGGTCCGAGCCGGCGCCCGGCTCCGAATAGCCCTGCGACCACCAGATGTCGCCGGTCAGGGTCGGCGGCAGGAAGCGCTGCTTCTGCTCCGGCGTGCCGAAAGTATAGATCACCGGCCCGACCATGTTGATGCCGAAGGGCAGGATCGGCACCGCGTCGGCGCGGGCCAGCTCTTCAGACCAGATGTAGCGCTGGACTGACGACCAGCCCGGACCACCGTATTCGGTCGGCCAGGCCGGGGCGACCCAGCCTTTCTTGGCCAGGATGCGGTGCCAGGAAAGGAAGTCCTCCTTGGCCATCTCCTCGCCTTCCTCCTGCACCGCCCTCAGGCTGGCCGGATAGTTTTCGGCGATGAAGGCGCGGACCTCCTCACGAAAGGCGAGGTCTTCGGGCGAGAAATCGAGGTTCATCATGCACTCCCGTCGGCCGGCCGCTCTCATTCGGGGGCCGTGTCATCGAAGCGATGATAGGGGTCAAACGCGCGTTTGCCTAGATGACGTTAGCGTCAACGTAAGACCAACGTTACTCCACATTAGCGCACCACCGACAGGCAGGCTGCGCGGATGAAATCCACCGCCGCGACGCCGGCGGCTCCAGCCTCGTGCGACAGGCCGATTTGCAGCAATGGCGACAGGCGCAGAGCCGCGACGGCGCGAGCCGCGGCCTCGCCTTCAGGGGCCTCAGCCAGACGGCAGTGGGCGATGATGCCGGGGTGGATGGCGTGCAGAGCCGCCGCCGCCGCCAGGGCGCAGGCCCCGTCGAGCAGCACTGGGGTCTGCTGGCTGCGGGCCGCGAGGATGGCGCCGGCGATGGCGGCCATGTCACGGCCGCCCTTGTCGCGCAGGGCGTCCAGGGGCGCGCCCCCCTCCTCCAGCGCCGTCATAAGACGCTCGGCCGCCGCCGCGCCGGCCGGCCCGCTGAGGGCGCCGAGGATCAGCAGGTCGGGCTGCTTGGCCAGGGCCTCCATGCCGAACGCCATGGTGGCGGCGCATTCCTTCTCGCTCATGGCCGGCTTGGTCACGCCGTCGCCGCCCGGGCGGTCAATGGCTAGGTCGAAGGCCTCAAGCCCCGCACCGTTGCCCTGAGCGATGCGGTTGATCACCGCGCCGCCGGCTGAGCAGGCCTCCAGCCGCGCGCGCACGGCTGCGGTCTCCGACGGGGCATAGGCGGCGGCGTAGAGCGCCACCACCGGCCGATTGACGGTCGGCCGCGCTCGGCCCGTCCAGCCGGCGATCCAGGCCGCGGTGTCGCTGAAGCGGCCAAGCCCGGCCTCCAAGCCCTCCGCCAAGTCTGTGCGGGGAGGCTCAAAGCTGGAGATCAGGGCGCGGATGTCGTCGAAGGGCGTGGCGGTCATGGGCGCGGACATAGGGCGAGCCGCCGCTTGAAGCAAACTTGCAGTCCGCTCCTGGCGAGGTCAGATAGTCGCCGTGAACGCCGCCCCGCCCCGCCCGATCGTCACGCCCTGCATCAAGGTCTGCGCCGTCGATGGTGAAAGCGGCCTTTGCCTGGGCTGCCATCGCACCCTGCCGGAGATCGCCCAGTGGAGCCGATTGGGCGAGGACGAACGCTCCGCGATCATGGCCGAACTGCCCGCCCGACGGAGCCGGATCGCGCCCGAGAAGCTGGGCTTTGCTTAACCCCCTTCGTTAAGGTCTCGGCAACGCCTCGTTCACGGGTTGCAAACCGCTGTCCGACTAGCATCCGCCGACTTGAGCCGCAGAAGCGGCCGCGAGGGAGCGTTGGATGTTCAAGTATTTGGCGACCGCAGCGATCGGCGCCCTGACGGCTCTCGGGGCTGCTCAGGCGGTGGTTTCGGTCGATCAGATGCGCGATCCCAAGGCCGCGGTGGCCACGCTCGGCGCCAATCCTGAAAGCCACCGCGCCTCTGTGCTCAAGGGCAAGGACGGCCACTACTGGGCCGAGGCCGACGTCAACGGCCGCCAGGTCCGCTTTCTCGTGGATACTGGCGCCACCGCCGTGTCCTTGACCAGCGCAGACGCCCAGCGCCTGGGCATCGACACAACGCAGCTTTCCTATGACTACAACGTCGCCACCGCAGACGGCCGCACCCGCGCCGCGGCGGTGAAGCTGGCTCAGGTGTCCATCGCCGGCGCCGTGGTCAACGACGTCGACGCTCTGGTCATCGAGAACGGGCTCGGCTCGTCCCTGCTGGGCATGAGCTATCTGGGCAGGCTGTCGGGCTTCGAGGCGACGCCGCAGGCCCTGATCCTCAAGCCGTAAGGCGCTCGCCCGCCCCCGCCACGGCGGCCAGGGCGGCGTCCACCACCTCCAGACCCGCACCCGGCTTGACGCTTTCCACCGTCATGATCCGCCGCCATGTCCGCGCGCCGGACTGGCCGTGGAAGAGTCCCAGCATGTGCCGGGTAATCGACGACAGCTTCACGCCCTCGGCAAGTCGGGCGGCGATATAGGGCTTGTAGGCCTCCACTGCGTCGAAGGGATCGACAACCTCGCCTCCCCCGAAGATGCGGGCATCCGCCGCGCCCAGAATTCCGGGTTCATGATAGGCGGCCCGGCCGAGCATGACTCCGTCCATGCCGGCGTTGAGATGCTCTTGCGCCGCATCCAGCGACGGCACGCCGCCGTTGATGGCGATGGTCAGACGCGGGCGTTCAGCCTTCAGGCGATGGACAAGCGGATAGTCCAGCGGCGGGATGTCCCGGTTTTCCTTGGGCGACAGGCCCTGGAGCCAGGCCTTGCGGGCGTGAACGACGAAGTGGGTGACCCCGGCCTGCTCGCACAGATCGACCAGGGTGAAGAGACTCTCCGCCGGGTCCTGGTCATCGACTCCGATGCGGCACTTCACCGTCACCGGAACCTTCACCGCCGCGCCCATGGCGGCCATGCAGTCGGCCACCAGCTGCGGCTCGCGCATCAGACAGGCGCCGAACCGGCCGCTCTGCACCCTGTCCGAGGGGCAGCCGACATTCAGGTTGATCTCATCGTAGCCGTAGTCCTCGCCGATACGCGCGGCGGCGGCCAGATCGGCCGGATCACTGCCGCCCAGTTGCAGGGCCACAGGGTGTTCGACCGCGTCATAACCCAGCAGATGGTCCCGGTCGCCGTTCAGTACTGCGCCTGTAGTCACCATCTCGGTATAGAGCAGCGCCCGGCGCGTCAGCGAGCGATGGAACGCCCGGCAATGCCGGTCGGTCCAATCCATCATAGGCGCCACGGACAATCGAAACGGGGGAGATTCCTGCACTTTTTCTTTAGTCTCAAGACGTTGGGGGGCGGCCTGCGCACCGATCTGGCGCCCCATACGCCCTAAGGCGGCGAGTTTCGACAGCTCAGTGCGCACAGGGAGTACACGAAAATGGCCGCTTTCGTGAAACTCCCATCCAGCGCCGGACGAGCGCCGTCATCATTTGCCGAAGCGCGCCTTGGCGATCCGATTGTTGGCGATCAGGCAAGCCATGCCGGCCAAGACGCTGGAGACCGGTACGATGAGCAGGGCCAGACCCAGACCATTGGGAATCCCCGCCGCGCTAGCCACGTCGCTCGCTGCGCCGACGAGGAGCGGCCCCAGCGCCGGCCCAAGGAGGCCCGAGCCGATCATCCCAAGGCTCGAGGCCAGGGCTTCTCGCCCTCTGCCCGCCACAAGGTGACCCGCGCCAAACGCCCAGGGCAGCATGAAGGAGAACGACAGCATGGCCGGGATGAACAGCAGCAGCGATAGCCATCCTGAAGGCGCGAACAGTCCAAGGGCCGTCGTTGCTGAGGCGGCGATGAAGAGGATGGCCGGCTGCGCCAGGACCTGGCCCGATCCGCTCCTGACCGCCCGGTCGAAACCGCGGCCGCCAAGCACGGTGCCAAGGATGCCGAGCGCGCCCTGCAAAAGCCCGAAGGCGACACCCGCCTGACCGGCGCTGAAGCCGTGAGTCCGAATCAGGAACGGCGTAGCGAACGCATAGAAGGGCGCGGCGGCGAAGCCCATGGCCACGGCCGCGGCGAACAGCCAGCGATATTCACCAGACGCGAGCAGCCGCATCGCCGAGCGCATAAATGGCTCCGCCGCCGTCGCGACGCGTTTCAGGGGCGGGGTGGGCCCGGCCCCGAACCAGGTCGCCGCCGCGATCATGACCCCAGCGCCGCCGGCGCCGAACAGGGCGGCGCGCCAGCCGACAGTGTCGTTGGCCAGACCGCCGAGTGAGAAGCCCGCCATGGCGCCGAGCGGAATGCCCATGGCGAAGACGCCTATGGCCAAGCCTCGGCGTTCAGGGCGGATCCGGCGGGCGATCAGGGCATGTCCGGCCGGGACGGCCCCCGCCTCGCCGATGGCGACCCCAAACCGCGCGAAGACAAGAAAGGCCAAACTGGCCGCCAGACCGCCCAAGGCCGTCATGGCGCTCCAGATGAGCACGCAAAGCACCAAAACCACGCGGGGCGATCCGCGATCGGCCGCGCGCGCCAGGGGGAGAGAAAGCAGCGAATAGCATACCGCGAAAGCTACGCCATTGATCAGACCGATCTGCGTATCGCTTAGAGAAAGATCAGCTTTTATCGATTCTGATAAAATGAAAGGCAGTATTCTATCGATCTGACAGAGAGCGCTAACTAGAAAAAGAACAATCATAAGCGCGAATGCACGCCAGCCATCCATGTATTCACTATCTTCAATCGATAGAATTGAACTTGATTGACTTCTCCTTTGGATTGACCTTACCACTACATCCGCCATCCTGATCACTCTTCTAGCTTTGGTCCGCGCCATCAAGCTAGAGGCCCCCTGGAATGATCCGAATGTCCGAAACCGCAAGAAATCTGCCCATTCCTACGAACGACGACATGCCGTTCGGTCTGATCGCCGCGCCGACCATGCACGACAGGCTGCTCGCGACCGCCAACGCCTACGCCGAATCCAAAGGCGGGGGAGAGAACCTGTTCGAAACGCCCATGGTCGGCGTTCACCTGCTACGCGCCTTCCATCGGCCCATGGCCAACCGCAGGCTCTATCAGCCGTCGCTCTGCATCGTTCTGCAGGGCGGAAAGCAGATCATGTTCGGTGAGCAGACACTCAACTACGGGGCCATGGAGGCCCTTATCGTCAGCATGGAGCTGCCGGCCACAGGCCGGATCGTCGAGGCCAGCGCGGACGAGCCGTTCATAGGGATCGTCATCGATATCGATGTCGCGGCCATGCGCGAGGTTCTTGAACAGATGCCGGGCCCGCCGACGCCGTCCGCGCGGTCGGCCTCAAGCGTCTTCGTCGTCGGCATCGACGATGTGCTGGGCGATTGTATCCTGCGGCTTCTGCGTCTGGCCGACACGCCGCAGGCCGCACCGGTCCTATATCCGTCGGTGATGCGCGAAATTTATTACTGGCTGCTCAGCGGCCCGCACGGCGGGGACATCTGCAAGAAGGCCCTCCCGGAGTCGCACACCGATCGTATCTGTAAGTCCATCATGCAGCTGCGCGCCAACTTCGCCGAGACCCTCCGGGTCGAGGATCTGGCCGAGACCGCCGGAATGAGCCCTTCGTCCTACCATCAGCACTTCAAGGCTCTGACCTCGATGTCGCCGATCCAGTTCCAGAAGCAGCTTCGCCTACTGGAAGCGCGCCGCCTCATGCTGTCCGACGCCGCCAATGTGACCGAAGCGGCCTATAAGGTCGGCTATGAAAGCCCCTCGCATTTCAGCCGCGAATATGCGCGCGCCTTCGGCGTCGCTCCCAAGCGCGACGCGATGAACCTTCGGGCGATCCCCGCGCACTTGCGGGCCGTTCCGGACGCAGCAGAAGCGCCGAGCTAACCGAAGCGGACGCCCGTCAATGCTTCGGACACCTCCCAGAGACGCCTGCAGGCGTCCCGGTCGAGAGCCTGCGCGGGGATCTTCGCCGCTGTCGGATATCCCCGCGTCTCGCTGATCCGATCGGGGCCGTAGTACCCGCCAGGCCGGGCGTTGGGCGAGGTGGCGGCGAAAAGGGTCGGCAAGGCGCCCTGCGCCGCGGGTTGGAACAGAAACCATAGAGCGCTGCGCAACATGCCGACCGCGCTCGCCCGGCCAGGCGCGTTATGCAACAGGTCCGTGCGGGAGAGGCCAGGGTGCGCCGCGATGGCGGCGAGCCCCCACCCCGCCGCGTCGCTGCGCCTTTGAAGCTCCAGGCTGAACATCAGACACGCAAGCTTGGATTGGCCGTAGACAGGCATCGGCTGATAGTCGCGCTTGGCGTTCAGATCATCAAAATCAATCTCGCCCGCGCGCGCCGCTACGCTCGACAAGGTGACCACACGGGGACGGTCCGCCTTTGTCAGCAGAGGCATCAAGCGGGCGGTTAAGGCGAAGTGGCCCAGATAGTTGGTGCCCATCTGCAGCTCAAAGCCGTCTTCAGTCTCCAGCCGCGACGGCGGACGCATCACCCCGGCGTTGTTGATCAGCACATCCAGGCTGGACAACTCGCCGCCAAGCCGCGTCGCGAAACTCTCGATGGAGGCGAGACTAGCCAGATCGACCTGTTCAAACGAAACTCGGGCGCCAGGCGTCTCCGCCAGAACTCTGGCGATCGCCTCGGCGCCTTTCAGGCGATTGCGCCCGGCTATGATGACCCGGGCCCCCACGCGCGCCAGTGCGCGCGCATCTTCAAATCCAAGACCGCCTGTCCCCGTGACCACCACCGTTCGGCCTTGCTGATCGGGTATGTCTGATGCTGTCCAGTTCGCCATGCTCGCCTCAACATTGGCGTCGGTTCAGCCGAACGCCTGCAAGGCCACATTCGCGGATGACGGCGAAATGCAAATGCCCGATGCCCCAGGGTTTCTGCGGGAAACTCCATCGTCACAAGTTCTGGGCAAGACGCCGGGACATGCAGGGCGCGGCGGCCAGACTTACACCTCACTGCGCGGTGATGAACGCCGTGGCCGCGGATGTCTGAGGATCTCGATCGACAACGGTCGGTGTCACCGTGAGGAGTTCGATGATGCGGGTGGCCACGCTGCGCAGGCTGCGCGGCGTGAAATCGTGGTAGCCGCCCGCCACGAGAAAATGCGCGCGTACGAAGCGTAGGAAGCCGCGGCGACGTTCGGCGTTCACTGGGACGGTCAGCGCGCGCCGCACGGCGGCTTCGAGATCGTCCCGGCTCCGTGGGCATTCGACAATGCCTGGCGCTGTGTAGAAATTGCGCCCTAACGCCACCACGGGCTTGTCGAGGATCAGCGCCTCGAAGCCGACCGTCGAATTGATGGTGACGACCGCCGAGGCTGTCGCCAGCAACTGGTTCATCGGCGCAGCGCTGACAAAGCAGACGCGTGGATAGCGTTTCGGCAGGTGACCGTAGGCTCGTTGCACGAGCGGCAGTTCATAGGGGTGGAACTTCGCCACCAGGCGCAAATCCGGATCGATGCGGCTCAAGGCGTCATCCAGATCACGGACCAAGGCTTCAAAGTCGTCGCCGTATAGCGGCGAGTGCAGCACCATTTGCGAGTCGCTGCGCACCTGAAACGGCAGCACGACATACCGCTCAGGCACCTTACGCGCTGGGGTGGTCGGAACGCTCAGCCGGTTGATGAAGGGCAACGCGCGCCGTTCGGCCCAGAAGCTGACGCGGCTCACGAGACGAGCGTACAGGTTCCGCCTCAAGTCTGGCGGCGGCAGCGGATTGACGTCGCGCGTCCTCTCGCCCGATCTGAAGCGTGCGATCTCCGCGTCCAGACCCGTGTCCAGTCCGTCGTCATAGGGCATGTAGGCGGCGCCCGCATGCGCCAGCCGGCTCATGGACGACGCGCCGTTGACGCCTTCCAGATCAAGCTGAGTGGTGTCGGGAAGATAGCCATGCTCGGCATGGATCACAGGTATGCGACGCTGGCGCGCCAAGTAGATGGCCAAGGCTCCCCGCAGGTTGGAGCCGTTCCAGACGAAGATCGCCCCGACCTTCTCGTCGTCCAGAAAGGCCGCCAGTTCGGCGAGCACGCCGCGCGCCTTGCGAAGCGCCTTTTCGGGTCGCAGGGCCAGTTCCTTTTCCCCGATGGCGCGACGCAGTTCGGCGTCATCAATGTCGAACTCGGACTTGGGGGTCTGGGCGCGAGGATGCATCGCCACGCCGGCGTTGCGCATGTAGCTGCGAACGACGCGTCGTCGCGACCAGTAGAGACTCTCCACATCGGGAGCCAACCAGTTGCGCAACTCCAAAAGGAACGGGGCCTTACGCAAGCCGGGATCGATAAAGGCCAGGCGCAGGCGGATCGCCAACTGTTCCATGATGGCCATTTTCGCATCGCCTCAACGCGGTATCGTGAAGCAGCGATGGCGGATTAGTGAACGCTGGTCGCGTGTCGCAGCGAGCGTTCGGCGGCCTTACCGCTGGCTGAAGAATTTTCAACGCTCGGGCAGCGCCCGGTCACGTAGCTGTCGTGCAATCCGTCTAAAGCCGTCGCCAAACTTAGAGGCGATATAATGTATCACTTCCCGTTCGCGCGCGGCGTGCCGCTCATTATCCTTGCCGGCAGCCTCGCGGCGTTTGGCGCTCAAGCCGCGCCCCCGCGAACCGTGGCTCCGCTGATAGCGCGGGAAGCAAAGGGGGATTTGAGCGATCACGGCGGCGCGCGGCGCCTGGCGGAGAACACCACCCCGGGCAAGGCTCTCAACGTGATCCTGCTGATCGGCGACGGCATGGGCGATTCCGAGATCACCCTGGCCCGCAACTACGCCATGGGGGCCGGCGGCTATTTCAAAGGCATCGACGCCTTGCCTATCACCGGCCAGTACACCCACTACGCGTTGGACGCCGCAACCGGCAAACCCGTCTACGTCACGGACTCGGCCGCTTCGGCGACCGCCTGGGCGTCCGGGGTGAAAAGCTATAACGGCGCGCTGGGCGTCGATATTCGCGGCAGGTCGCATGCGACGCTGCTGGAACTGTCCAAAAAGGCCGGCCTCGCCACGGGCGTGGTCTCAACCGCCGCGATCCAGGACGCCACGCCGGCCGCCCAGTACGCGCACGTGAAGACGCGCGCCTGCTTCGGCCCGATGGACGCCACTAAGAACTGCCCTGACCAAGCCCTTGAGAAGGGCGGCATCGGGTCGATCAGCGAACAACTGCTGCGTGCGCGTCCAGATGTCTCCCTTGGCGGCGGCGCGACCGCGTTCGCGGAACCGGCCACAGCGGGCGAATGGAAAGGCAAGAGCCTGACCGATCAAGCCAAGAGCCTCGGCTTCCGCCTGGTCACCGACAAGGCCGGACTCGACAGCGTCAAGGCGGCAGATCAGAAGCAGCCGCTGCTGGGCCTGTTCTCGCCGGTTCACATGCCGGTGCGCTGGACCGGTCCGCGCGCAATGCATCACGGCGCAAAAGCGCTGCCGCCCGTCACCTGCGCGGTGAATCCTGAGCGCAACGGCAGCGTCCCTACCCTAGCGTCCATGACCGAAAAGGCGATCGAATTGCTGAAGGCCAATCCGAAGGGCTTCTTCCTGCAGGTCGAAGGCGCCTCCATCGACAAGCAGGATCACGCCGCCAACCCCTGCGGCCAGATCGGCGAGACGGTCGATCTGGATGAGGCTGTGCAGGTAGCCCTCGCCTTCGCCAAGGACCGAACCGATACGCTGGTCATCGTCACCGCTGACCACGCCCACACCAGCCAGATCGTCGGACCGGACTCCGACTCGCCCGGCCTGACCCTGACCCTGCGCACACAAGAAGGCGCGCTTATGGGCGTGAACTACGGAACGGCCGAGACCGGCTCCCAGGACCATACCGGCGCGCAGTTGCGCATCGCCGCCTTCGGCCCCAACGCCGAGCGGGTGCAGGGGCTGACCGATCAGACCGATCTGTTCTTCACGATCCGTGATGCGTTGAGCCTGCGCTGATCGCCCCCAAAAAAAGGCCGACGCTTGCGCGCCGGCCGAGGGGAGAGGTCGAAAAGTCGTGCGAGGAACGGGCGCGCCGAACAGCGCATCCGTTCACGCGCGTCAGAAGCGCGCCGTGGCGCTGGCGAAGAACACGCGCCCTTCCACGTCGTACGTGGCCGAGAAGGTGTTGTTGGCGGGGGCGGACGAGCCGACGATCGGCGGGTCCTTGTCGAACAGGTTGCGCACGCCTGCGGTCACCGACAGGTCTTCGGTGATGTCGTAAGCGCCTGTCAGGTCAAAGTAGTGCTGAGCCTTGATCGTCGGGTTGGTGAGGGTCGCCTTGTCCGGGAACGCGGCGCCCAGACGCTTGGGCAGCAGGTGGGTGTCGACGGTCGTCTCACCGATGAAACGGTGACGCAGGCTGAGGGTGGC
>CAJYMH010000016.1 GCA_913776195.1 uncultured Caulobacter sp. | reverse complement strand
GTCCTAACCGATAGACGAAGGGACCGCGGCGAGGAGCCGGGGATATAGCCGCCTCATTTTTGGGGCGCAACCCCCTAATCCAGAAATTTCAGGCGGTCCGGATGCGCGGATCGTAGGCGTCCTCAATCTCCAGCTGAACACCCTCGCGACCCATGTAGTCATCGGGCTTCAGACGCCCCGCCACATGTAGCGAACCTTCGCCGGAAAGCAGCCTCCGGCCGAGATCCGTCTCCTCGCACCGCCAAGCGACAGCCTTCAGCTTGGCGCCGTTGGAATCCACCAGAGTGCAGCGCAGGTGACCGCCCTTCATAGCCATCGGCCGGTCTACGCGAACGCCCGACAGGGCGAACATAGGCTCCGGATTGCCTGGCCCGAACGGCGCCAAGGCCTGGAATTCGTTCAGCAGCGCCCGGTCCGCCGCACCCGGCCGGATCAGGGCGTCGATCTCCAGCGGCTCATCGCCCGCCGCCTCGCGCTCCGCCGCCAGCTTCTCCTCCAGGAAAGCCCGCAGTTCCGGGATCAAGGCAGGACGCATGGTCAGACCCGCGGCCATGGCGTGGCCGCCGCCCGCCATCAGCAGGCCGGCCTCATACGCCCCCTGGATCGCCTTGCCGAGGTTCATGCCCGTCTGCGAACGGCCAGAGCCCTTGCCCACATCGGCGGCGCGATCCACGCCGATCACCACGACGGGCTTGCGATAACGCTCCCGCAGTCGGCCCGCGACGATGCCGATGACGCCGGGATGCCAGTCATCTCCCGCCACCACGATCACCGGGGCGTCAGGGTCGAAGTTGCTGTCGCGCTCGATGACCAGCACGGCTTGATCAATGACCTCGCGCTCCACGTCCTTACGTTCGGCGTTCAGGGCGTCGAGCTCGGCGGCTAACGCTGCAGCCTCGATGGGATCGTCGGTGGACAGCAGGCGCGTGCCAAGATCGGAGCGCCCGATTCGCCCGCCGGCGTTGATGCGCGGGCCCAGGATGAAGCCGGCATGGAACGTCGTCGCCGGCCCCGTGCCCTTTGCCACTTCCAGCAGCGCCTTTAGCCCGGGGTTGGCCCAGCCCGACATAACCTTCAGGCCCTGGGCCGTCAGGGCGCGGTTGAAACCGACCAGTTGCGTCACATCGCAGACAGCGCCCAATGCGGCCAGGTCCAGCCACTGCCGGATATCGGGCTCCGCGCGATCCGCGAACAGACCGCGCTTTCGGGCCTCCCGGTTCAGGGCCGCCAACAGGACGAAGGTCACCCCCGCCGCCGCCAGCACGCCCTGCCCCGACATACAGCCGGGCCGGTTCGGATTGACCACAGCCGCCGCCTTTGGCGGGTCCTCGCGCATCAGGTGGTGGTCGATCACCACCACCTCCAGCCCGATCTCCGCCGCGCAATTGATGGCGTCATAGGCCGCGGCGCCGCAGTCGACCGTGACCACCAGCTCGGCCCCCTCCTCCCGCAGACGGCGGAAGGCGGCCGGGCTCGGGCCGTAGCCCTCCTTCATCCGGTCGGGAACATAGATCGCCAGTTCACGATCCATGGCTCGGAACCAGCGGACCAGCTGGGCGGCGCTGCTGGCGCCGTCCACGTCATAGTCGGCGAACACCACGGTGCGCCGCCCGTCCTGCACCGCATCGATCAGAATCTCGGCGGCCCGGTCCATGTCGGTGAAACAGGACGGGTCCGGAAACAACGCCTTCAGGGTCGGCGACAGGAAACTGTCGAGCGTATCGATCCCCACGCCCCGCGCGGCGATGGCCCGCGCCAGCGGTTCGGACAGGCCCATCTTCAATTGATGAGACCGCGCCGCCGAAGAGTCCGCGGGACGCTCGCGCCAGACGCGCCCAGTCAGCGAGCGAGTGACGCCCAGGAAGGCGTCCGCTTCGCCATCGACCACTTTGGCCGCTTCACCCATGGCCGGGCTCGCCCTGTCGATGAGGAATCATCTGCACAGGATAGGCCCGCTCGTCCGTGAAGTAGAGTGCGCCGAAAGAGCTCAGGCTTTGCGCCGCAGACGCACTTCACGAACCTCGCCGGTAGCGGAGTCCATCACCAGCGTGTGGGTGTGGACCATGCCGCCCTTGAACACCACGCCGTCCAGTAGCGCGCCCTGGGTGACCCCCGTGGCCGCGAAGATGGCGTCAGCGCGGACGATCTCGTGCAGATCATACTTCTTGTCGAGGTCGGTGATGCCCCAACGCGCGGCGCGGGAGCGCTCGTCGGCATTCCGGAACAACAGTCGCCCCTGGAACTGGCCGCCGACGCATTTCAGCGCTGCGCAGGCCAGCACGCCTTCCGGCGCCCCGCCCTGGCCGATGTACAGATCGACGCCGGTGTCAGGATCGGCGGTGTTGATGACGCCCGCCACGTCGCCGTCGGTGATCAGATAGACCCGCGCGCCGACACCACGGACGCTGGCGATGATCTCTGCATGACGCGGGCGGTCCAGGACGCAGACGGTGATCTGGGTGGGATCGACGCCCTTGGCCTTGGCCACGGCGCGGACATTGTCAGCCGGCGAGGCGTCGAGATCGATCAAGCCGGCCGGCAGGCCCGGCCCGCAGGCGATCTTGTCCATATAAGTGTCGGGCGCGTTCAGCAGCGTGCCCTTCGGCGCCCACGCCATCACGGCCAGAGCGTTCGGCATGGCCTTGGCGGCCAGGGTTGTGCCTTCCAGCGGGTCGAGGGCGATATCGATCGCCGCGCCGCCACGACCGACCTTCTCGCCGATATAGAGCATTGGGGCTTCGTCGCGTTCGCCCTCGCCGATCACGATCTCGCCGTCGATGTTCAGTTCGTTCAGCGCATTGCGCATGGCGTCGACGGCGGCTTGGTCGGCGGCCTTCTCATCACCACGGCCGACCATGCCCCAGGACGCGATGGCCGCCGCTTCGGTCACATGAACCGCATCCAGGACCAGATTGCGATCGAGAGGGTTTGAACTCATTGGAAGACGTCTCCCGCCCTGCGTGGGCCCGCCCCCGCCTATCCTGACGGTTACTAGATGCGCGCTATGCGCAAATGGCGCGGACGCTCTAGCACAGCCGGCAGCTTTTCGATGCGGTTAATCGCTTCCGTAACGGAAGCCTCCGAAGCCGCATGGCTGATGAGCACGATGGGCACCCCACCTGCATCCTCAACGGGCTTTTGCAGGAAGCTGTCGATCGAAACCCCGCATTCGGCCAGGGTCTCGGAAACCGCGGCGATCACGCCGGGTTGGTCCTTCACCAGGATCCGCACATAGGCCTTCTCGAACCGATGCCCCGCATCCACGGCGGCGAACGGCTCCAGCGTGCCGGCGGGAGCCTGGAACACCGGACGGACGGCGCCGGTCATCACGTCCGCGATGTCGGCGGCCACGGCGGCGGCGGTGGGCCCTGCCCCGGCGCCCGGCCCTTGCAGGAAGATGCGGCCGATGCGCGAGCCTTCCAGGAACAGGGCGTTCAGCGCCCCGTTGGCTTGGGCCATCGGGTGGCTCAGCGGCGTCAGCGACGGGTGGACCCGCACGGAGACTCCCTCCTCGCCCTTCTCCACCGAGGCGATCAACTTGATCCGGTAGCCCAGGTCCTTGGCCAGACGGATATCGAGCAGATCAACCTTATCGATGCCCTCGATCTCGGCGGCGGCGAAGTTCGGCGCGCAACCGAAAGCCAGCGCCGCCAGGATCGTGATCTTGTGACCGGCGTCGAACCCGCCCACGTCCATGGTCGGATCCGCCTCGGCGTAGCCCAGCCGCTGGGCCTCGGCCAGAACGTCGCCAAAGGTGCGGCCAGCCGCCTCCATCTCGGTCAGGATGTAGTTGCAGGTGCCGTTCAGGATGCCGGCGATGCTCTTCAGCTCCTCGCCGACCAGGGCCTCGCGGACCATCTTCACGGCCGGCACCCCGCCCATAACCGCCGCCTCAAACAGCAGCGGGACGTTGTTGGCCTCGGCCAGGGCGGCCAGCTCAGCCCCGTG
Source organism: uncultured Caulobacter sp. (assembly GCA_913776195.1). Taxonomy (GTDB): domain Bacteria; phylum Pseudomonadota; class Alphaproteobacteria; order Caulobacterales; family Caulobacteraceae; genus Caulobacter. Next base: position 33,628 of record CAJYMH010000016.1, on the reverse strand, counting down.
CTCAGCGATCAGGGCCTTGTTGGCGGTGACGACGGGCTTGCCGGCCTTCAGCGCCGTCTCGACCGCCGCCTTCGCCGGGCCGTCGGAGCCGCCGACCAGTTCGACGAAGATGTCGATGTCCGACGAGCCCGCCAGGGCCACCGGATCGTCGAACCAGGTCAGGCTGGAGATATCGACAGGACGCGGACGGGTGCGCGACCGCGCCGACACGGCCGTCACCACGGCCTTGCCGCCAGCCGGGGCGTAGCCCGGCTTGTCATTCAGGAATTGCAGAAGGCCCGCGCCAACGGTGCCCAGGCCCGCGACGCCTACGCGCCAGGTCTTGTCAGTCATGCTTGTCCCCAAGGCCTATTGGGCGGCCATGGCGTTGTGCGCCCGCCCCAGGATTTCGTCCGAGTTCCCGAGGAACTTCTTCACGTTGCGCGCCGCCTGGCGGATGCGGTGTTCGTTCTCCACCAGACCAATGCGCACATAGCCTTCGCCGTATTCGCCAAAGCCGACGCCCGGCGCAACGGCGACGCCCGCCTCCTCGATCAGCAGCTTGGAGAACAGCATCGAGCCGGCCTCCTTGTACTGTTCGGGGATCTTGGCCCAGGCGAACATCGACGCCGGCGGGCTCGGGATGTCCCAGCCCGCGCGCTTCATGGAAGACACCAGCGTGTCGCGGCGCCCCTTATAGATGGCGCGGATTTCGTCGACGCAGTCCTGCGGCCCGTTCAGAGCAGCGGCGGCGGCCACCTGGATCGGCGTGAACGCGCCGTAGTCCAGATACGACTTCACCCGCGCCAGCGCGGCGCAAATGCGGGCGTTGCCCACCACCATCCCCACGCGCCACCCGGCCATGGCGTAGGTCTTGGACAGCGAATTCACCTCGACGGCGATGTCCTTGGCGCCCTCGACCTGCAGCACCGACGGCGGCGGGTTGTTGTCGAAGTAGATCTCGCCATAGGCCACGTCGGAGATCACCAGCAAGTCGTGCTTCTTCGCCAGGGCGATGGCGTCCTTGTAGAAATCCAGGTCAACCCACTGGGCCGTCGGGTTCGACGGATAGGACAGGATCAGCACGCTAGGCGGCGGGGCCGAGTGCTTCACCGCGCGGCTGACGCCGGCCAGGTACTCCTCCGGCGACAGGGCCGGCACGTGGCGGATAACGCCGCCGGCCATGATGAAGCCGAAGGCGTGGATCGGATAGGCCGGGTTCGGACAGATGATCACATCGCCCGGCGCCGTCAGGGCGTTGGCCAGGTTGGCGAAGCCTTCCTTAGAGCCAAGGGTCGCGATCACCTCACTGTTCGGATCCAGTTTCACGCCGAAACGGCGGCCGTAGTAGTTGGCCATGGCCTTACGCAGGCCGGGAATGCCCTTGGAGGCGGAATAGCGGCCGGACTTGAGGTCGGCCGTGGTCTCGACCAGCTTGTCGACGATGTGCCGCGGCGTCGGCATGTCGGGATTGCCCATGCCGAAGTCGATGATGTCGGTGCCTTCGGCGCGCAGACGCGCCTTGATCTTGTTCACCTCCTCAAACACGTACGGCGGGAGGCGGCGGATACGGTGGAAATCGGTCGTCATGAAGAGCTCAATGCGCCTTCTCGGCGCGGCGGGAGCGAATGTCGCGCATGGATATACCCCAAGCAGGGCCTAGCCAAGCAGGTTGCGAGAAGATTTTGCCTCCGCCGATGCGCCGGCGATCAGCGCGGGGTCGGAGGCGGGGTAGCTCGCTCGCGTGCTGCGCGCACGAATGCAGCCGTATCGGCGGGCGTGGTGATGGCCGGCGGCGGAGTCGCGGCGCGGCGGCCCGAGGCTGCGTAGCTCTCGGTTTCCTTCAGGGTGAAGGTTTCCGGACCGGTCTCGGCGGTGACCCGACGACCGGCGGCTTCGGAATTTTGGACAGCTGCGCGCCACTCGCCAGCGCCGCGAACATCGGTCGGCGCCTTGGGAATGTCGGCCACATTGGGATACTTGCCCGGCTCGGCGGCGACGCGCGCGGCTTCCTGCGCCAGGGGCGAAGAAGCGCTCGAGACCTTCGGCATGGCGCAACCGGCGAGCATCGCCAGCACCGCGACACCCGCAGCCCCTCGAATCGTCTGATCAAAAATCCGCTTTGCGCCGTTCATATCGTCTTCGCTCTTATGCGATGATCGTAACGAACGAAAGGGCGCGTGCGTTCGGTTGAAGCCGAAAACACCGCGACGGGAGAGACGACCATGGCCGACGACGCTCCAGCGCGCAAAACCGCCAAGCCCAAAGCGGCTCCGCCAAAGACCGCCGCTCCCAAGATGGCCAAGCCCAAGGCTGCGCCGAAGGCTGAAGCCGCTCCCCCACCGCCTCCGCAGCCGCAGGCCGCGCCCGTCGGCGACAATCCGGCGGCGGACTTCTACGCCCTGATGACGCCTGAACAGCGCAAGGCGATCGAGACCCTGTCGGTGAACCTGGCCAAGGCCGCCATGACCGCCCAGGGCGCGATCGCCGAAGCCGCCCTGCGCCAGGCGGACCGCCCAGCCGCGCTCAGCCCCGACCCGTTCCATGTCGCTCCCGCCCTGACCGAGGTCATGGGCCGCCTCGCCGCCCAGCCCGACCGCGTGATGCGCGCCCAGGCGGACCTGTTCACCCAGTATCTGGAGCTATGGCGCAGCGCCGCGCAGCGCATCGCGGGCGAGTCCGTCCAACCGGTCGTCAGCCCCGCCAAGGGCGACAAGCGCTTCAACGATCCGGACTGGTCCGAGCACCCGATGTTCGACCTGATGAAGCAGTCCTACCTGCTCAGCTCCAACTGGCTGAACAGCCTGGTCGCCGGCGTCGAAGAAGTGGACCCCGCCGCTAAGCGCCGGGTCGAGTTCTTCACCAAGATGCTGACCGACGCGTTCTCACCGTCGAACTTCCTGTTCTCCAACCCCGCCGCCATGCGTGCGGCGGTGGAGACGCAGGGCGAAAGCCTGGTGCGCGGCATGGAAAACTTCGCCGCCGACCTGGAACGCGGCGGCGGCCAACTGGCCATCAGTCAGACTGATCTGGAAAAATTCAAGGTTGGCGTGAATGTCGCCACCGCGCCGGGCAAGGTCGTCTACCAGAACGACATCCTGCAGCTGCTGCAGTTCTCGCCCACGACCGAGCAGGTCCACGAAATCCCGCTGCTGATCTTCCCGCCGTGGATCAACAAGTACTACATCCTCGACCTACGGCCCGAAAACTCAATGATCCGCTGGCTGACCGCCCAGGGCTTCACGGTCTTCGTCGCCTCCTGGGTCAACCCGGACGCAACCCTCGCCGCCAAGACCTTCGAGGACTACATGTTCGAGGGCGTCTATGACGCCACCGAGCAGGCCATGAAGCAGGCTGGGACAAACCGCATCAACACCGTCGGCTACTGCATCGGCGGCACCCTGCTGGCCTGCTCGCTGGCCCACATGGCCGCCAAGGGCGACACGCGGATCAACTCCGCCACCTTCTTCGCCGCCCAGGCCGACTTCGCCGAGGCCGGCGACCTTCTGCTGTTCACCGACGAGGCCTGGCTCAAGGAGATCGAGGCGCGGATGGACGCCGACGGCGGCTTCCTGTCCAGCCAGTCCATGGCCGACACCTTCAACGCTCTGCGCGGCAACGACCTGATTTGGTCGTTTTTCGTCAGCAACTACCTGCTGGGCAAGGAGCCCAAACCCTTCGACCTGCTGTTCTGGAACGCCGACCAGACGCGTATGCCCAAGGCGTTGCATCTCTTCTATCTGCGCAACTTCTATCAGCGGAACGCTCTCGCCCGCGGCGAACTGGAGCTGGGCGGCGAGAAGCTCGACCTGTCGAAGGTGGAGACCCCGATCTACGTGCAGTCCTCTAAGGAGGACCACATCGCCCCCTTCCGCAGCGTCTATCGCGGCGCTCGCTGCTATGGCGGCCCGACAACCTTCACCATGGCCGGCTCGGGCCACATCGCCGGGGTCATCAATCACCCAGACGCCAACAAGTATCAGCACTGGACCAACGCCCACCTGCCCGCCGCCGTGGACGGCTGGATCGCAGAGGCCGAGGAGCATGCCGGCTCCTGGTGGCCGCACTGGGCCGCCTGGCTGAAGGAACGCTCCGGCAAGCTGATCCCGGCGCGCGATCCGGCCAAGGGTCCGCTTACGCCGCTGGAGGACGCGCCCGGTACATATGTACAGGTGCGCAGCTAAGGTTCGCGCGCCTTAGAGCCCCGCGCCCTCGTCCAGGCCGAGCATGATGTTCAGGTTCTGGACGGCGGCTCCTGACGCGCCCTTGCCCAGGTTGTCGAGCAGGGCCACCAGCCGGGCCTGGCCGCTGGTGTCCGAGCCGAACACGAACAGCTTCATGCGGTTGGTGCCGTTCAAGCCCTCAGGATCGAGGGTCTTCAGGCTCTTGGCCTCGTCCAGCGAGGCGACCTCCACGAACCGCTCGTGCGCGTAGTGCTCGCTCAACACCTTGTGGAGCGAAGCCAGGCTCGGCGCGCCCGGCAGCAGCGACAGGTGCAGAGGCACCTCGACCAGCATGCCCTGAGCGTAGCGGCCCACGGCCGGCGCGAAGATCGGACGGGTCAGCAGACCGCCGTGGGTCTGAATCTCCGGCACATGCTTGTGACCCATGCCCATTGCGTAGATGCGATAGGCGTCGCGGGTGTAATTTTCCGACGTCGGGTCTTCGAAGTCAGCGATCATCGCCTTGCCGCCGCCGGAATAGCCCGACACGGCGTTGATCGAGACCGGATACTCCGCCGGCAGGATGTCGGCGCAGACCAGCGGCCGGATCAGGCCGATGGCGCCGGTGGGATAGCAGCCGGGGTTCGACACCCGCTTGGAGCCGGCGATCTTCTTGCGCTGCTCCTTGGACATCTCGGCGAAGCCATAGGTCCAGCCCTCGGCGGTGCGATAGGCGGTCGAGGCGTCGATGACCTTCACTTCGGGATTGGTGATCAGCGACACGGCTTCCTTGGCCGCATCGTCGGGCAGGCACAAGATTACTGCATCGGCGCTGTTCAGCATCTCGGCGCGGGCGTCCGCGTCCTTGCGGCGTTCCGGGTCGATGGAGATCAGCTGGATATCGGTGCGGCCGATCAGCCGCTCGCGGATCTGCAGGCCGGTGGTGCCGGCTTCGCCGTCGATGAAGACCTTGGGGGCCATATGCCCTCCCTTGCCGAGATGATGTCAGCCCAAAGAGAAAGGGCGCTCCGGTTTCCCGAAGCGCCCCATCCAAACGCGGAGATACCGCGCGAGTTTTAGCGCTTCGAGAACTGGAAGCTGCGGCGGGCCTTGGCCTTGCCGTACTTCTTACGCTCGACGACGCGGCTGTCGCGGGTCAGGAAGCCGTGCGGCTTCAGGACGGCGCGCAGGGCCGGCTCGTAATAGGTCAGAGCCTTGGACAGGCCGTGACGCACGGCGCCGGCCTGGCCCGACAGGCCCGAACCGTTGACCGAGACGATGATGTCGAACTGGCCCAGGCGATCAGCGATCTGAAGGGGTTGGGCGATCATCATGCGTAGCACGGGACGCGCGAAGTAGATTTCCTGGTCGCGGCCGTTGATCGTGACCTTGCCGGTGCCCGGCTTGATCCAGACGCGAGCGACGGCGTTCTTGCGCTTGCCGGTGGCGTAAGCGCGGCCGTACTGGTCGATCTGCGGCTCGGCCGGAGCCGCGGCTTCCGGGTTGCTCGACAGGCTCGCCAGAGCCTCAAAGCCTTGCGTATCGGTCATGGCTTAGTTGCTCCGGGTGTTCTTGGCGTTCAGCGAGGCGAACGCGATCGTTTCGGGGCTTTGCGCCTCATGCGGGTGCTCGCCGGCGTTGTAGATGCGCAGGTGCGTCATCTGCTTGCGGGCCAGCGGGCTTTCCTTCGGCAGCATGCGCTCAACAGCCTTTTCCAGAACGCGTTCCGGGAAACGGCCAGCCAGTTGCTTTCCGGCGGTGATTTCCTTCACGCCGCCCGGGTGACCGGTGTGGCGGTAGTAGATCTTCTGATCGAGCTTGCGGCCCGTGAACTTCACCTTGTCGGCGTTGATGACGACGACGAAGTCGCCGCAGTCAACGTGCGGGGTGTAGTCGGGACGATGCTTGCCGCGAAGACGCATGGCGATGAACGAAGCCAGACGACCGACAACGGCGTCCTGGGCGTCGACCACGATCCACTTCTTCTCGACCTCGGCGGGCTTCAGCGAAGCCGTGGTCTTTTGCATGGGACTGATCCGTAAAAAGCTTTGGGCCGAAAGCTCGCGGATGCGGTCCCTCGACGTGAGGCGCGGCGAATACGCGAGGGTGCGCGCACTGTCAACAAACTAATCACACAAACCCCGCCAAAGCCTTGCGCTGCAAGGATTTCAGCGTTGCGGTATCATAATACCACATCCATCTGGAATTCCATGGCGCTGTCATGCTCGGCGGCTATAGGGTCAGCTTTGTGCATCTGCAAAGACTCCGGGACCGCCAATGAACCTCTCGCGACGCTCCGTCCTCGCCTCCGCCGCCGGCCTGGCCTTTGCGGGGGTCTCGATGCGCTCGGACGTGTGGGCGGCCGAACAGTCGCTGAACCAGGTTGAGGGTTACGGCCCTCTGATCGCCGATCCCAAGGGCGTCTTCGACCTGCCCTCCGGATTTTCCTATCAGGTGATCTCCCAGGCGGGCCAAGCGATGAACGACGGCTTCCTCGTTCCAGGGAAGTTCGACGGCATGGGCTGCTTCGCGCTCGGCGGCGATCAGGTCGCCTTGGTCCGCAACCACGAACTGAAGCCGGGCGACGTCAACAAGGGCCCCTTCGGCAAGGGCGGCCGTCTGGCCGCCACATGCGGCGAGGGAAAGGCCTATGACCACCTTTCCGACGGACGCCCCCTGCCCGGAGGCGTCACCACCGTCGTCTATGACATGCGCAGCCGCCAGACCGTCAGCCAGCATCTGAGCCTGGTCGGCACCAGCACCAACTGCGCCGGCGGGGTCACGCCCTGGGGTTCGTGGCTGACCTGCGAAGAGAACACCGCCCGCGCCGGCGACGGCGGGACCAAGGACCACGGCTATGTGTTCGAGGTGCCGTCCGCTAGCCGTTGCCTGATCGATCCGAAGCCGCTGACTGCGCTGGGCCGCTTCCGGCACGAAGCCGCCTGCGTCGATCCTCGGACGGGCGTCGTCTATCTGACGGAGGACGAGGACGACAGCCTCTTCTACCGCTTCTTGCCTGTTGACCGCGCCGACCTGTCCAAAGGCGGCCGTCTGCAAGCCCTGGCCTTCGCAGACGCTGGCTTCGATACCCGCAACTGGAGGACAGCGACCCTGGCGCAGGGCGAATGGCGCAAGGTCCGCTGGATCGAAATGGAGGGCGTCGATAATCCCAACGACGACCTGAAAGACCGCGGCCATGCCGCCGGGGCGGCGCTGTTCGCGCGGGGTGAAGGCGTGTTCTTCGGCAAGGGCGAGCTCTACTTCACGTGCACTTCAGGCGGCGCGATCAAGGCCGGCCAGGTCATGCGGTACGTTCCCAGCGAACATGAAGGCCAGCCGGGCGAGGCCGACGCCCCCGGCAAGATTCAGATCTTCGTCGAAAGCACCGACACCAAGGTCCTCGACTACGCCGACAACTTGGCCGTCGCGCCCTGGGGTCACCTGATCCTGTGCGAGGACCGCTATTCCCTGACCAAGCGCAATCACCTCAAGGGCCTCACGCCTGACGGCAAGGCCTATCTGATTGGTCGTAATGTCTATGACGGCAATGCGGAACTGGCTGGGGCCTGCTTCTCCCCAGACGGCCAGACCCTGTTTGTGAACATCTATTCGCCGGGCCTGACCCTGGCGATCACAGGCCCTTGGGGATCGTTCAGGGCCTAGACCCGCCGGACGCGCCAAGCCAAGGCGGTCGCCACGGCCAGCAGGGCCACCGCCCCTGCCTGGTGCATCGCGCCCAGCCAGACCGGCACGCTCATCATCAGGGTGGCCACGCCGAGCGCCGCCTGCAGGGTGACCACGACGGCGACCGCCACCCCCAGAGCCCGCGCTTCGCCGGACAGCACGCGCACGCGCATCGCCATGACGCCTAAGGCGATCCCGGCCACGACTAGAGCGTAGGCGAGCAGACGGTGATGCAACTGAACCGCGCCCTGGCTATGGGCGATGGTGTTCCAGAAGCTCTCGCCCAGGTACTCTGCCGGAAAGAACGACCCATTCATCAGCGGCCAATCGTTATAGACCAACCCCGCGTCGCCACCGGCCACCAGGGCGCCGAGCAGGCACTGGAAAAACACCGCGCCCAGGAAGACCAGCGACCACGGCCGCCACTTGCTGCGATCCTCCAGCCGCGGAGCGCCGGTCCAGGCGTCCAGCCCGGTCCAGAGCAGCATCACGAACAGCGCCAGGGCCAGACCTAGATGCACGGTCAGGCGTTCCGGAGCCACAGACACCCGCTCCGACAGGCCGCTGGACACCATCCACCACCCCACCGCGCCCTGCAGCCCGCCCAGCCCCAGCATCGCCACGCAACGCCAGACCAGACGGCGGGGGATGTCGCGGCGGACCAGGAACACCACCAGAGGCACGGCGAAGGCCAGACCGATCAGACGGCCCAGCAGCCTATGTCCCCACTCCCACCAGAAGATGGACTTGAAGCTCTCGACCGTCATGTCCGGATTGACGAGCTTGTATTGCGGGATCTGCTGATAGCCCGCGAATTCGCGAGCCCAGCCCTCGTCCGTCAAGGGCGGAATGGCGCCGCTGACCGGCTTCCACTCGGTGATCGACAGGCCGGAGTCGGTGAGGCGCGTGACGCCGCCCACAACCACCATGGCGAAGACCAGGAAGGCGACCGCGAACAGCCAGACGGCGACCGATCGGGAACGATCTGAACGTAGGAATGACGTCATCGCGGCGATGTCACGTCCCTATTGGGCCTAAGTGGGGCAAGGCTTTACTCGGTCGGCATGCCTAAGGGCTTAGCTCGCCGGCGTCCACCCTTGACCGCCCCGGCATAACCCAACTGGCCTTGACGGCGCCCACCGTCCATGGCGCAACACCGGCTTAAAGGGAGGCCCGCTTGCAGGGAGTCGATATCTTCAGCGCCGTTGTTATCGGCATCGCCGCCGGCTGGATCGCCGAGCGCGTGCTGAACCGACGCCTGGGCCTGTTTCTGAACCTCATCGTCGGCGTCGTCGGATCCTTTGTCGGCGCATTTCTCGTTCGCTCGCTGCACATTCCGTTCAGCGGCTTTTTCGGCAGCCTGATCGTCTCCACGCTTGGGGCGATCGTGCTGCTGGCCTTCCTCAGCCTGGCGCCCCGCAAATGAACCCACGTATCCGCAAAGCCGTCGGCAGCCTGGCGCTGATGGTCTTCCTGTTCTTCTACGTGGTGCTGGCCCTGGCGATCTTCGCGATCCTGCCGGACAATCGCTTCGTCCACCTTGTCTATTTCGTGGTGGTCGGCCTGGGCTGGGGCGTGCCGATCATTCCCCTGCTCACCTGGATGGACAAGGGCCGCTTCGGCTTCAAGTAAGGGGAGAATCCTTCCCGCTGGTCGGAGCGACAGGATTCGAACCTGCGACCCCTTGACCCCCAGTCAAGTGCGCTACCAGGCTGCGCCACGCTCCGACGCGGGAAGGAGCGCCCTTATAGGCGCCGCCCCCCGGTCCCGCAATCGCCAATTTGGAAGGATTTGAAAGCGCTGGATTCAGTGCTTCAGAAGCGCGTCCAACCGCGCCTTCACGGCGTTCAGGTCATCCAGGGCGAAGCTCAACCGGTCGCGGCTTTCCGCGCTCAGATCCGCCGACTCGATAGCCGCGCCCTCCATGGGCGAGCCGCCGCCGCCATGCCCGGCTTCAAGCAGGCGCTTCACCCCGAGATCCTTGTGCAGCTTCTGCACGCCCTTGATGGTGTACCCCTCGTCGTGCAGCAGCGCACGCACGCCATTCAGCACGGCGATGTCCTGCGGCCGATAGAACCGACGGCCGCCGGCCCGCTTCATCGGGCGGATGAATGAGAACTTGGTCTCCCAGAAGCGCAACACATGCTGAGGCACGCCCAGCTCGTCCGCGGCTTCGGAAATGGTGCGGAAGGCGTTGGGACCCTTCGCCACCGCGCGGCTCCTACTTCGCCAAGGCGCGTTCGACCCGCGCCTTCATGACCTGCGAAGCACGGAAGCCGATCACGCGTCGCGGCTCGATCTCGGCCGGCTCGCCAGTCTTCGGATTACGGCCCATGCGGGCGCGCTTGGAGCGGACCTGAAACACGCCGAAGCCGGACAGCTTGACCGTTTCGCCGTTCTCCAGGGCGTGAGCCACCAGATCCAGGGTGCGCTCCACCAGACCCGCGCAATCCTGCCGGGTCAGGCCCACCTCTTCATGGACGGCTTCGCAAAGATCCGCCCGCGTCAAAGTCGCACCGTTCATGGAACTCGCCCCAAAACTCGACAATGACAGCCTGCATGCTGTGATTGTCGCGTCAAGTCAAAGGGTTCCAGCAGAAGCCTGACGACTGACCTACAGACGCAGGACCACCGCGCCCCAGGTCAGGCCGCCGCCCATGGCCTCCAGAAGCAGCAGATCACCCTTTTTGATCCGACCGTCGTCGATGCCCTTAGCCAGGGCCAGAGGGATCGAGGCCGCCGAGGTGTTGGCGTGCTCGGCGACCGTAGAGATCACCTTGTGCTCGTCCAGACCCAGGCGCTTGGCTACGCCTTCCAGGATGCGCTGGTTGGCTTGGTGCGGAATGAACCAGTCAACTTCCGGAATCTCCACGCCTGCCTTCTCAGCCGCCATGGTGATGGCTTCGGCGATGTTCACCACCGCGTGACGGAACACCTGATTGCCCAGCATCCGCAACTTACCGACCGTACCCGTGGTCGATACGCCGCCGTCGACGAACAGCAGGTCCTGCTTGGTCCCGTCGGCGCGCAAGGCGAAGCTCAGCATCCCCCGGTCCGCCTTGGTCCCCTCGCCCGCCTCGGGCTCGACCACCACCGCCCCGGCCCCGTCGCCGAACAGCACGCAGGTGCCGCGGTCGGTCCAGTCCATCAGGCGGCTCATGGTCTCGGCGCCGATCACTAGGGCGCACTTGGCGTTGCCGCGCGCGATGAAGCCGTCCGCCACACTCATGGCGTAGACGAAGCCCGAACATACCGCCTGCACGTCAAACGCGACGCCCACCGGGCAGCCCAGCTTGCGCTGAACGATGGTGGCCGTGGCCGGGAAGGTCAGGTCGGCCGTGGTGGTGGCGACAATGATCAGGTCGATGTCGGCCGGCGTCTTGCCCGCATCGGCCAAGGCTTTCTTGGCCGCCTCGACCGCCAGGTCAGAGACCGCCTGATCGTCGGACGCCTTGTGGCGCTGGCGGATCCCGGTCCGCTCGACGATCCACTCGTCGCTGGTGTCGACGATCTTGGCCAGGTCGTCATTAGTCACGACATGCTCGGGCAGATAGGCCCCGATGCCTGTCACCACGCTACGCATCACTTCAGTCACTCCGCAGCCCCTCCCTCGGGCTGAGACGTCGTCTCGAACTTTTCCTTGGCCGCGGTGAGGCGCTGCAGGTTGCGCTGGATCTCGGCCGAGAAGTCGCTGCGCGCCAGGTCCACCGCCACGCGGATAGCCGAGGCGAAGCCTTCGGCGTCCGCCCCGCCGTGGCTTTTGACCACGATGCCGTTCAGGCCCAAAAGCGGGCCGCCGTTGACCCGGCCAGGATCCAGGCGCCGGCGCATCTTCTTCAACGCCCCCGAAGCGACCAGCGCCCCCAGCATGGCCAGCGGCCCGCTCATGAAGGTGCTTTTCATCTCGTTAGAGAAGAACCGCGCCAGGCCCTCGGCGGTCTTTAGGGCCACATTGCCGGTGAAGCCGTCGGTGACGACCACGTCCACCGTGCCCTTGGCGATGTCCGTGCCCTCGACAAAGCCCTGGTAGTCGAGATCCAGGTCCATGTCCTTGAGCATGGCGTGCGCCTCGCGCACCTCGTCATGCCCCTTCTGGTCCTCGGAGCCGACGTTCAAAATGCCCACGGTCGGCGTGGTCGAGCCATGAACCGCATGGTGGAAAGCCGCGCCCATGATCGCAAACTCGACCAGCTGGTCGGCGTCGCTCTCCACATTGGCGCCCACGTCCAGCACCGCCGACACGCCGCGCATGGTCGGCCAGCTGGCGACGATGGCCGGGCGCTCCATGTTTGCGGCCATGCGCAAGATCAGCTTGGAGATCGCCATCAAGGCGCCGGTGTTGCCGGCCGAGACCGCCGCGGCCGCCTCGCCATCGCGAATCGCCTCGACGGCGTTCCATAGGCTGGTGCCCTTGCCCCGGCGCAGAGCCTGGGCAGGCTTTTCGTCCATGGCGATGGCGCGTTCGCTGTGGCGAACCTCGCTCACCGCACGGGCCGCGGGGCACTTGGCGAGTTCGGCGTTCAGCGCCGCCTCATCGCCATGCAGCAGATATCGGACGCCGCTGATGCGGCCGGCGGCGATCGCCACGCCAGGGACGATCACGGACGGACCGTGGTCGCCGCCCATGGCGTCGATGGAGATCACGAGATTTTGGGACAAGGCGCGCTCTGGCTCCCGGAAGTTGACCACGCAGATCAGCCGCAGCGATCAGATCGAAGCGGCTATAGCATGCGTATTCGTGTGTTTCGCCGGACTTATTCGTCCGCCTTCGGCTTCTGCAAGGACTTCAACGCGGCGAAGGGCGACAGGTCCACCGGCTCCGCCGGCTGAACGAACTGCGCCCCTGGCTTGCGAGGAAACGGATCCAGCTCCAGCGATAGGTGCTCGACCACATAGCCCGAAACATCGACGGTTTCGGTCTCCAGGACGTCCGGAGAGTCCTCGGCGTCATGCTCGATGTCGATTTCAGGCGCATCATCGGAGGGCGCGTTGGGGCTGCCCGGGGGCAGCAGGCGCACCATGAACTCCGCGTTGATCTTGGCCGGCAGGGATTCGGCGGAAACACTGCAGGTCTGGACAACGTCCGCCGTCACCCTCCCCTTCATCTCCGCGCCGTCGAGCCAGGCGGTCAGCTTGACCTTGGCTTCCAGCTTGCCGAGCGCCTCCAGGCCGAGGGTCTTGGCGATCTTCTTGCGCGACGCCTCGTCGGCGATCAGTTCAAGGCTGACGGGCCCGCGTGAGACCTCGGCCAGGGTTACGGACTTGGGCCACACGGCGGTCATGCCGCCTCCGGCCAGCTGACATTCCCGCCCAGCAAAGCGTCCGTCTCCTGCCCCGACAGATGCTCGCGCACCTTCAGCAGATAGGCCGACAGGGCCGCGCCGCCATTGGCCGGCGCCACGGTGCGCTCCACCAGCGCCTCCAGCGGCGCGCGGTCCGGCAAGGACGTCAGCACGTCGTCCAGGCCCTTCAGCCGGCCGTAAAAGGCGGCGGCCAGCTTCTTCATCTTCTTGCCGACCGACAGATCGCCCACCCCGATCTCGCGCAGGGCGTCGTCCAGCCCGCGCACATAGGCGTCGAAGGTCGCCTGCGACACTTCCGCCGCGACTTCGCCCTGCCCGCGCAGCCGCTCAATCAGCAGCGCCACGTGCAGGCTGTAGAGTTCGAAGCGACCTTCCAGCGTGTCGGGCGCGCCCATGACGGCGTAGAGATTGGGCGAGCGCGCCTGCTTGGCGGCCGAGTCGTAGAGACGCCGGCCGGCGATTTTGGCTGGGCTTGGCGGGAAGAACCGCTCCAGAAACATGCTTCGCCTCGTTTTCGCCCGCAGTGGGGCCTTAAAGCAGGCATTGAACTAAGCTCCCGCGGGCGATAGGTCAAAGTCCGCACTGCCTTCGGAGTCCGAATGTCCCGTCCCGTCGCTATCGCCGCTATCGCCGCCGCCCTTCTGGCTACGGGCGCGTGCACGCCGCTGACCGCCTATTCCGGCTTCCAGGCGGTCGAGGAGCAGCCCAAGGACGTGAAAGTCGGCGAGGACACCAAGTCCACCGTCATGGGTAAGCTTGGCTCGCCCTCCGCGACCGGCACCTTCGACGCCAACACCTGGTACTACATGACCCAGGTGACCGATCGCGTGGCCTTCTACCGACCGCGCGTGGTCAAGCGCGACGTCGTCGCCATCACCTTCGCGCAAGCCGACGAAAAGGTCGCCGATGTGAAGACCTACACCCTGCGCGACGGCAAGGTGATCAACTACGCCGACCGCGAGACCCCCACGCGCGGTCGCGAACTGACCGTCCTCGAACAGCTGCTGGGCAACGTCGGCCGCGGCGGCATGCTGCCTCGCGACGATCAGGACGGAGCCCCCGGCAACCGTCCGGGCGACCGTCGCTAATCTCAAGGCGCCATCGAAGAATAAGAAAACGCCCCGAGGTCCTCCTCGGGGCGTTTTTTGAATGAGATCGACGCCCACAGCTTCGATCCATGGAGCGAAGCGCAAGGTGAAGCGAGCGCCGTTTTCGGACGCGACCGCGTCTGAGCCTAGGCGCCTGGCCAGCGCAATTCGCCCCGTCAGACTGCTCCGCCGCATCCCTGTCGACAAAACGTGCGCCTGCCAGCGGCCTTTGACGTCACTTATGGGCGATCAGGCAATTGGCGGCGACGACCAGGCAAGGCCTCGCGTCGAAGATCGCTCATGATCAGTCATCCGCACAAACCGGTCAGGCTGCGCCTGCTCGATGGACCGCGAATTTGCTCTTCAAGGCTTTAGCCACGCTTCTTTGAGGGACACCTTCGATGACCCCCGCAAAAGCTCTGATCCTTGCTACGATGATCTGCGCGATCCCCGGTCTTTCGGCTTCTGCGTCGATGACCGGCGCGCAAACGGAAGCCCTGTCTCCCAGCCAATCGAACAAGGCCGTCATATCGGCCGCATTTGATCGCTGGTCCTCTGGCGACGGCGACTTCTTCTCAGCCGTTCTATCGCCGCAGGTGATCTGGACCATCGAGGGATCTGGGGCCAGCGCCGGCGTCTATCGCGGGCGGGACGACTTTGTCCGTCGGGCGGTCGCCCCCTTCGCAAGCAAGATGCAAAGCCCCGTGCGCCCTGCGACCAAGCGCATTTGGGCTGAAGGCGATCATGTGATCGTCAACTGGTCTGGCGAGGGGGTAGCTGGTGACGGTCGGCCCTATCAAAATGACTATGTCTGGATTCTCCGACTCGAGGACGGCAAGGCCGTCGAGGTGACGGCGTTCCTCGACCTGCCCGCCTACGACGCCGTCCTTGGCCGCGTCCCCGCCCCGGCGGGTCCACGATGAGGGCCCGGCGCAGCTGTGCGGCCCTATTGGCCGCAGCCATCACTTTGGCTCCGGCCCTGTGGGTTCCGGCCACCGCGCAGATCGTCAATCACAATCGAAAGGATCGTCTCATGGTGCAACATCCCTATGTGGGCATGTGGGTTACGGCCGATGGTCAAATCCGTCAGGAGTTGCTGCCTAACGGTCGATACGACGAGGCGCGCGGACAGCGAAAAAGCGCTTACCAGGGTCGCTATGAGGTCAGGGGAGCCCATATCGACTATTGGGACGACACCGGATTCACCGCCGACGGTACGTTCGTCTCGCAGGACGAACTGCACCACGGCGGCATGGTCTTCTTTCGACAAAGACCAGGCGCGCGCTAGCATCGTCGAATGGCCGCTTTCGCCCCAGAGCCGCCGAACGAAAGCAGGCGCCTTAGACGGGTGCTTCTGGACTAGTCGGGAGCCAGAAGGTAGCGGACGCCCTCGGGACCGTCCCAGGCCTTGGCCACCTCATGCAGGCCAAGCACTTCGACAGGCGCCTCAAAGCGGGTCTTGGCGGCCTGCGCCATGAGTTCGGCTGCGCCGGCGATGAGTTCGCTGACCGCAACACTGCCGATCCCGCTGCCCAACAGCTCAAGACCAGAACCTCGCAGGCTGTCGGCGCGAAGGCCGATCTCATCCCCGGCGATCGAGCCAAGCTGCACATAGCGAAGGCGAGGCTCACCCGTTCGGGAGGCTCGCTGTTGCGTCGCCGCTGTGATCAGACGCTTCGCCGGCTCTCCCCACAAAAAGTCGAGAACGACGTCCACCCCCTCATCAAACTGCGCTCGCAGCAAGGCGTCGGCGTCTTGTGCAAGCTGGATGCGCACGTCGGCGTCCACCTTGGCCAGACGTGTTTTGTTTCGCCCCACGGCGACGACCTTGCCGGCGCCAAACCTGCGAGCGATCTGCGCGGCCATGGCGCCGGCCGCACCTGTGGCGCCATTGATCAAGATCGTCTGTCCCTCTTGAATCGGAGCCTTGCGGGTCATGGCGATCCAGGAGGCCAGACCTGCGGTGGCGACCGCCGCAGCCTCGACGTCGGACAAGGCTTCTGGGACCGGCGCGGTCATCTGGCTGGACACCAGCGATCGTTCTCCCATCGACCCAAAGGGCGATTGAGGAAAGAGGAAGTAGACGCGCCGCCCGTCGGGATCGAGCCCGACCCCGTCAATGCCGGGCACGAAGCCGGCGGAGGCGACGCTTGTGTAGTGTCGCCCTGCCGCCAGGGCCCTTACGATGGGGCTGAGCGGGGCGACGCGAACCTCTATGACGCTCTGGCCTGCCTGCGCCGACGGCTCTTCGAAGTCGCCATAGACGGGGGCTTCGCCAAACTCGCGGACGATTGCTGCCTTCATATTGAAGCTCCGATACTTGGATCGCCAGGCGCGACGCCCGACGTGCTAGGCAGGTAGTCGCGCCTCTGTGCGCGAGCCATGCGCGCTCGTCCTGAACTTCATCGCGATCGTACGGGTTGATGGATCCGCTCTCCGAAGTCCTCTCGCTTTTGAAGCCCCGCAGCTACATCACCGCTGGCTTTGACGCCGGCGGCGACTGGTCTTTGCGGCTCGACAACCTGCAGGGGCGCATCAAATGCTACGCTGTTTTGCGCGGCGCCTGTTGGCTGGACCTGGAGAACGGCGGCGAGCCTCTCTTGATGTCGGAAGGCGACTGCTTCGTCCTGGCCAGCGGCTGCGACGTGCGCATCGCCAGCGACCCACGCCTGGCCCCCACGCTCGCCAGCACGGTGCTGTCGCCGCACAAAGACGGCCAGGTCGTCGTCTACAACGGCGGCGGCGGGGTCTTGCTGGCGGGCAGTCGCTTTGAGGTCAAAGGCCCCCATGCCGAGGCGTTGCTGACCACCTTGCCGCCGATCATCCACCTTCGATCCTCAGCCGATCAGGCCGCTCTTCGGTGGTCGATCGAACTTATGATGCAGGAGTTGCGTGAGGCGCGCCCGGGCGCCTGGCTGATCGCACAGCATCTGGCCCACATGATGTTGGCGCAGGCGCTGCGTCTTCACCTGGATCAAATCCCAAAGACCGCCACAGGGTGGCTAGCCGGATTGGCCGATCCGAAAATCGGCGCCGCATTGGCTCAAATCCATGCCGCGCCGGAGCAAGACTGGAGCCTGGACGCCTTGGCTCGGTCTGCAGGCCTGTCACGCACAGTGTTCGCGCAAGCGTTTCGCGAACGCCTGGGCGAGACGCCGATCGGCTATCTGACGCGTTGGCGAATGATGCTGGCGGCGGATCGTCTGCTGGACGGCGGCGAGCCGGTGGGCGTGATCGCCCGATCCTTGGGCTACGAGTCCGAAAGCGCGTTCACCGCAGCCTTCAAACGCGTGATGGGCCAGCCTCCCAGACGCTTTGCGAAGGGCGCGTAGCCGCCCTGCCCTTCCAACCCGTTTTGCGCGATCAATCGGCGAGCCTTGCGGCAATCAGATCGACATAATCTCCAAGACGCCGCTCAAAGGCTTTGAGGCGCGTCGATCTGCGGCGACGAGACAGAAAATTGAATGCGCTACGCCGCGCGCGCCTGTGAGACGCCGCCCTTGACTCCACCGTTCACGACTGTAAACGTTAGGCATCGATTACGGATGTGAACGTTATGCGGATTAGTGCGGCGGAAAGTTTGCTGATGGAGGCGCTCTGGCGCCAAAGTCCCCTTACGGCTGAGCAGATCGCCGCCGATGTCGCGGGCGATCAGGACTGGAGCGAAGGCACAGTCAAAAGCCTTCTGAACCGCCTGCTGACCAAGGGCGCGATCGCCGCCGAGCGCGACGGTCGGCGTTATCTCTATCGCCCGCTCACCGCCCGCGGGGATTATGTGCACGCTGAAAGCCGCGGCCTGATCGACCGGCTCTTTGAAGGTCGTCTTGCCCCCCTGGTGGCCCACTTCTCGGCTCGCGAGACCCTGACGCCCGAAGATGTGGCCGAACTCAAGCGTCTGATCGCAGAGATCGATGATGGCCGCTGAACTTCTCATATTTGCAGCCGAGCAGGCTGCGGCCGCCAGCATGGCGTTGCTTGTCGTCATGGCGCTGCGCAACCTCGCGCGCCGGGCGTTCAGCGCCCGGTCGGCATACGCCCTTTGGCTGGTCGTGCCCGCGGTCATGCTCGCGGTGGCCCTGCCTCGCCTTGAGCAGGCCCCCGATTCTGCTCAGACGACTTCGTCTGGAGCGCTGTCGGTCTTTAGCCAGATGACGTCGCCTCCGGTTTCGGCCCAGACCGCCGCTGAAGCATTTGACCCGCCGTCCGCCTTGAGCCTGTCGCATATCGTCGACGGCGTCGGCGCGAACGCCTCTGGTTTGATGGCTCTGTGGGCGGTTGGTGCGGCGCTCTTTTCGCTTTGCCTTATGGTGGGTCAGCGCCGCTACGTAAGCGGTCTGGGCGCGCTTCGGCGCGAGGAGGATGCGCACGGCGCTATCTTCCATGCTAAGGCGGCCGACGTCGGCCCTGCTCTGGTCGGCGCGCTTCGTCCCAGGATCGTGGTGCCGGCGGACTTCCACGAGCGCTTCAGCCTTAAGGAGCAGGCGCTGATCCTCGCCCACGAGCGAATGCACCTGCGTGGCGGGGACGCCCAGATCAATCTTGCTGTCGCCGCTTTCCAGGCGATCTTCTGGTTCAATCCCTTAGCCCACCTCGGCGCACGCCTGCTTCGCATTGATCAGGAGCTGGCCTGCGACGAGACGATAGCCGCCCACTTTCCGCGTGATCGCCGCCTCTACGCGCAGGCGATGCTGAAGACGCAGCTTTGCGAGATCGCGGCGCCTTTGGGATGCCATTGGCTGGCCGGCCGGAAGGTTGAACTGCAGCGGCGCATCAGGCGTCTCAACACGATCCCCAATACGACGCGACGCATCACAGGCCTGGGCCTTGCGGTGGCGGCGGCCTTGGCCGGCGCGGTCGCGGCCTGGGCGGCGCAGCCGGCCCAAGCACCGATCTCGCAGCCAGCGCCTAAGACCCAGACGCCTTCGGACCCTGCGCTCATCCAAGCGGTGAAGGATGGCCAGGTCAGCGAGGCGGCTCAGCTTTTGGCGGCAGGCGCATCCGCCGACGCAAGATCGGATCAAGGCGCATCGGCGCTGCTGCTTGCGGTCGAAAGGGGCGAGCTTTCCCTGACCCGTCGCCTGCTGGACGGCGGGGCGGATCCAAATGCTGCAGGCTCTGGCGACGGGACGGCGCTGATCATCGCCGCCGGCGCAGGGGACCTCGCCATCGCGCGATTGCTGATCGAGCGCGGCGCGGATGTGAACCTGGCCTCCATCGGCGATGGCAATGCGCTTATCAACGCCGCCGCCTCCGGCCACCTTGAGATGATGGACCTGTTGCTGAACGCCGGCGCTCAGATCAATGCTGCGGTCATCCACGACGAGACCGCCCTGATCACCGCCGCTCGTCGCGGCCAGTTTGCGGCGGTCCGGCGTCTGGTTGAGGCTGGGGCGGATGTGAACCAAGTGGTCATGGCGCCGCGAACGGGCCGGCCAGCCGAAGCGCGCTCGGCGTTATCCATGGCCCGTCGCTCAGGACGTGCCGACATCGTCGCCTATCTGCGAGCTCACGGCGCAAGCGCCTGACCTAGTCAGACTTCTCTAAGCATCAATTTCAACGGAGAAGGCCATGCCTGTCACCGACGCCAGAGGCTTGCCCGATGGCGAGCAAATCGAAGCCGATCTCGTCATCGTCGGCGGCGGGATCGCCGGCCTGATCCTGGCCCATGAATTGGCACAAAGCGCCGTGCGCGTCGCTATCTTGGAGGGCGGCGGGCTGGAGCCGGATGCGGAACTGCAAAAGCTCTATGACGGCCCCGCCGTCATGAAGGGCCCCGGCAATCCGGATCGGACCATCAACAGCTACCTGGGCCAGTCGCGCGTGCGCGCCTTAGGGGGCTCGGGGCACGTGTGGGGCGGCAAGTGCGGCCCGCTGGACGCCATTGATTTCGCCTCGCGCCCCTGGCGGCCGTTGAGCGGCTGGCCCTTCGGCAGGAAGGAGCTGACGCCCTATTACGATAGGGCCTGCGATCACCTCAAACTGCCGCGCTTTCCGCAGGACGGCGGCCTGCCGCAAGGAACGCCGTTCAAGCCCCTGGGCGAGGCGACGGCGGCGCTGCGCGCCTCGCCTCGCGCCTATAGTCCGTTATCCGGCCGCGTCGACCCCGCGGCGTTCAGGCGGTTTTGCGACGCCCCGGCCAGGGCGCAGAACATACACATCTATCTGTACGCAAACGTAACAGCCCTGCGCCTGAACGGCGCCGGTGAGGTCGATCACCTTGAGCTGCGGTGTCTGAACGGGCCGCAGATGACGGCGCGTGGCCGGCGATATGTTCTGGCGGCGGGAGGGATCGAGAACGCCAGGCTGCTGCTGGCCTCGAACAAGGAGCGGCCCGAAGGGGTCGCCAACGCCTCCGATTGGGTCGGTCGCTGCTTTCAGGGACACGTGGTGATCACAACGGGCGTCGATGACCCGCGCGGGGACGCCGAGGCCATGCTGGCGACCTCGCAGGATCTGGCGCTCTACGACAACCAACCTCGCGATCGCCCTCACGCCGTGTTCGTGCTGGATCCGCAAGAACAGCAGCGCCTTGGCGTCGGCAACTGCACCATGACGCTGTCCCTGCAGCCAAAGCCGGCGCCAAAGGCCGGCGCTCTGGGCGCATCGGCGATCCAGCTTTACGGGGCGATCGAAGGGCGAACGGCGCAAGCCTTGGACTTCTTTTTGATGTCGGAAGAAGCACCCGATCGAGACAGTCGTATCACCCTGTCAGCTGAAACCGACGCGCTTGGTCAGCCAAGAGCTCAGCTTGAGTGGCGTTACGGCCAGAGCGATTGGGACAGCCTCAACGGTTCGGCCACAGGGTTCGCCATGGCCTTTGGCGGCCAGGGGTTGGGCCGAATCTGCTGGCCCGTGGACACCAAAGACGTGCTCACCTCCATGAGCCCCTCTCGCCACCACATGGGGACGACGCGGATGTCCGCGACGCCTTCGCAGGGCGTCGTCGATGCTGACTGCCGGGCGCACGAGGTGGCTAACCTCTATGTGGCCGGAAGTTCGGTCTTCCCCACATCCGGTCTCGTCAATCCGACCCTGACCTTGGCCGCCCTGGCGATCCGCCTCGCCGACCACCTCAAGCGCGATCTGGGAGCCGCCTGATGATGCTCAGCAAACGTAGCCTGCTTCAGGCTCTTTATGGCCTGACGGCGATGACCGCGCTTGGCCGGGCCGATAGCGGTTTGGCCCGCACGCCGGCTCTTGCGGCGGTGGATGCCGAGGCGGCGTCGAAGATCGGCCGCGCCTGGCTGGCGATCAATCCATCAGACGCCGCAGGCCTTCGCACTGCTGTCTTTGGCGCGTCGGCCAAGGCCCCCGACCTCGCCGCCAGGGTGCGCGCCGAATATCGTCGTGGCGCGATGTTCAAGCATGAAGGCTGGTTCTTCAGTGAGACCGAAGCTCGGCTTTGCGCTCTGATCTCGCTTGCGGCCTGACCACCCTCAGTGGGGGGCCCACCCGTCCAAAAGGCTCGCTCGCTGATAGAGACGCGCCTGGCTGGCCGACAGCATTCGCCGGGTTTTCGACGCGCGGCCGGCGCCCGGCCCCCTGCTAGCGAACTCGAAAAGGCGCGCATCTTCGGGCTGATACATGGTCCTGCGTCCGCTGCGCAGATTGTAATGCATGGGATACCAGCCCTCCGGAACGATGTGGCGATCCATCCAGCAACGGATGAAGGCGGCGTGCCCCACCGCGTCGGGGTCGCCATAGCGGCCGTCGGGGAACACCTTCGTCGATCGCCACGGTCGGCCCAGCGCCATGGTGTGGTCTGGCATGTCGGCGTCCCGGGTCAGTCGGCAGTCGACAAACACCAGGCCATAGGCCTGGTTGCGGTTGGTGTTGGGCGCGGCGATGAAGCCGTGGAAATCCTTGCCTGGCCGCGTGCGCGAACGAATTTCGCAGCGTTCGAAGACGGCCACCCCCGCCCCGTAGATGAAATCGACGCAGCCGCTGATGAAGCAGTCGGTGTAGAGGCTGCGGCCAGCCTCGGCATAGAGCGTGTCCTGCCAGCCCGTGAGGGCGACGTCATCGAGCCACGCCTTATCGGAGCCCTGCCCAAGCCTCAGCGCTAGCGCCTGAGCGCCGCTCGCGCCGGTGCGGTCATACGGCACGTCAGCCGGCATGTTGCCGGGATAGTCGAAATCATTGGCGATGGTCAGGCGTCGGGCCTGGAAGCCAGGGGCCGTAACCGTGAGCGTGGCGATCTCGCCGCTTCGCCGTGCGGCGGCATGCTGGTTGAAGACGATGACGGTGCGGTCTCGCCCCTCTCCCGTCAGATGGACGTTGGGCTTGTCGATGACCGCCTGCTCACGCCAGGTTCCGGCCGTGACAAGAATACGAAATGGCCGCTCCCCTTGTGACGGCGCGGCGGCCACGGCGGCCTTTAGCGTGTCATAGGTCGCCCTGCCTCGCGGATCATTCGGCCTGGTCGACAACACCGCATCAAAGGCCTCAGCGGCCAGGGTCGGTCTTGAGAGACAGATCAGCGCACCGCCAGCGAACAGGAGCGACCGACGGTCGAGAAGCCCGGACATTGAACACTTCCTTCGAGGCTTGCGGCGCGCCTGTCGCTTGGGCGCGCCGCCGCCTGGTCTGGCTAGAAGGTGTAGCGGAAACCGACGAAGAACTCGCGGCCGGTCTCGTGGTAGAACGACAGCAGCCGGCTGCTGTCATAGTACTGGTCCTGGACTTCGTTGGTCAGGTTCACCGCCTCGAAGGTGAAGGCCAGGTTGTCGTTGAACGTCCAGGTGGCCGAGGCGTCGATGTTCAGGGTTGAGGCCGTTCCTTCCACGTCCGAGCCGTTCCGTCCCGGAATTTGCGTCAGGTACTTGCTGCGATAGGCCGCCGAGACGCGGCTGCTGAACTTGGAATTTTCGTAGTACAGCGTAGCGTTGTAGGAGGTCTTGGACAGGTTAGTGAGCTGGCCGATGGCCGTGACCGCGCCCGTGGAGCTCAGATAGGTCACCTCCGAATCCACGAAAGTGACGTTGCCAAGGAAGCCGAAGTCGTCGAACGGCCCCGGCAGGAAGGTGAAGGGCTGCTGATAGTTCAGCTCGAAGCCCTTGAGCGGGCCGCCGGGCGTATTGATCGAGGTCGAGAACTGCCAGACCGGCAGGCTGGGCGCGCAGCCCGGCGTGGTGCCGCAGGCGGCGACCGCGGCGCTGTCAGGCAGGCCGAACGGGTTCTGGTCGAAGGTCGACAGCGGCGAGGTGTAGCTCTGAACGAAAGTGGAGATGTCCTTGTAGAAGAACGCCGCCGAGATCAGGCCCTGGGGCTGGAAGTACCACTCGAAGGACAGGTCCACGGTCTTTGCGCGGAATGGCTCCAGGAACGGATTGCCCGAGGTCACCGTCTTGTTGCTGCCGGTGCCGATGTTGACCCCCGGCGTCAGATTGCCAAGGTTCGGACGCGCCATGACCTTGGCCGCGCCGAAGCGCACCAGGAAGTCTTCGCGCG
Organism: uncultured Caulobacter sp.; assembly: GCA_913776195.1. GTDB lineage: Bacteria > Pseudomonadota > Alphaproteobacteria > Caulobacterales > Caulobacteraceae > Caulobacter. The sequence continues at coordinate 9,961 of CAJYMH010000016.1, read as the reverse complement.
GCTCCACCACCAGGTTCAGGGCCGGCAGGACGTCGTCATAGCTGCGCGTGGCCGTGGTGGCGGAGATGGTCTGGAAGTTCACGCCGTTCACGGTCGACGGCACCACGCCGTAGCCCAGCGACTTTTGGCGTGTCTTCACGTAGCGCACGCCCACGTCGCCGCGCACCGGCATGCCGAAGGCCTGGAAGTTGAAGTCGCCCTGCAGGTAGGCGGTCTGCCCCCACTCATCGACCTCGTAGTTGCTCCCCAGGCTGGGCTCACGGCCTAGACGATAGATGCCGCAGCCGCTGGTGAAGCACTCGTTTCCGAACGGGCTGGACCACACCGTCCCGGGCGTGGTGGTGATCACCTTGCCGTAGTTGGGGTCGGTCATGTTAAGCGCCGTCATGGCCGCCTTGATGTCGGGGGTGGTCCATGACGAAACATTGCCTGCAGGCAGGCTAAGGTTCTTCAACTCAATCAACTGCCCGTAGGAAGACAGGGCCACCGCGCGAAGCGGGCTTGTGGCCGCTACCGGATTCACATTGGCGGTGGTGCCGTTGGAGCGAGCGAAAGCGGCGCTCTCGGTTCCGTAGGCCTTGTAGACCAGACCCGCCTTTATCTTCAGATTGTCGCTCCAGTCATAGACGGCGTCGAACTGGGCGGTCTTGTAGTTGTTGTCCACGAAGCCCTGGACCATGCGGATCTCAGCCAGCGTCCAAGCGTCGGGATTGGTCACATTCCCGGTGCCATAGGTGATCACCGGATAGTTGGAGCCGGTGTAGTCCCAAGTGTAGCCTTGGACGTTATACTGGTCCCATTGGACGGTGTTTTGGATCGGGTTGGCGAAGGTCGATTTGGAAAGGCCTAGGATCCCCTTCACCTTCAGGCGCTCGGTCAGCTCGTGCTCGCCGACCAGAGTGAACTGACGAAACTCCGTCTTCAGCTTGTCGTAGCGCTGCTCGCTCTTCAGATCGATATTGTTGAACCGACCGACCGTCATGACCGGGAAGCCCGCACGCGGCGTGGCCACCGTATAGTCGAGCACATCAACCTGGTTGATGCCGCAGGTGACCGGCGACGTCGCCGTACAGGCGCCGGCGGTCTGGGGCGTGAAGGTCTCCAGGAAGGACTCGTTCCGCTCACCCTGGAAGTTGGCGTAGAGGGCGTCGAAGGTCACCAAGGTGCGATCGTTGGGCTGCCATTGCAGGGAGCCGGTCGCGCCCAGGCGCTCTTGCTGGGTCTGATACCAATCAAAGCGGGGGATGCGCGGGTGGACGGCGGCGTTGGCCTCGGCGCAGGCGGCGGCGTTGCTGGCGCAGGTCACCCCGCGCACGCTGCGAAAACCGGGCGAGGTGGCCGTGCCGGTCTGCCAGCGCACAGTGCTGGCGCCTTGGTCCAGCAAGAAGCGCTCCGAATAGGCCACTGACAAAAGAGCGCCGAAGGTGTCGTCACGCCAGGTGTTGGAGATCAGGGCGGCCACGCGCGGCCGAGCCTTTTCGCTGATGTCGTTGTAGCCGTACTTGCCCGAGACGGCGAAGTTGAAGCCTGGCTTGTCAAAGGGATGGGCGGTCTGCAGATCGACCGTCGCGCCCAGCGAGCCTTCTTCGGTTTCGGCTGAGGCGGTCTTTTGCACCGTGATGCGGTTGAAAAGATCCGAGGCGAAGACGTTGAAGTCGAAAGAGCGGCTACGGTTGGTGCCGCCCGAGGCGTCGGTGCCGCCTGACGTGGTCAGCGCCTCCATGCCGTTGATGCGCACACGGGTGAACTGCGCGCCAAGACCACGCACCGAGATGTTGCGGCCCTCGCCGGCGTCGCGCGAGATGGCGACGCCCGGAATGCGCTGAATGGATTCGGACAGATTCAAGTCCGGGAACTTGGCCATGTCTTCGGCGTAGATTGCATCCACCGCCGCCGCGGACTCGCGTTTGACGTTCAGCGCCTTCTCAAGGCTGCTGCGAAACCCGGTGACGACCACCTCCTCGACGGCGACGTCCGGGTTGTCTGCGGCGGTCTGCGCATGGGCCGAACCGGCGGCCATCAAGGCGATCAGAGCGCCGCCGGCGCTCAGGCGGGCACGCAGAGTCCTGACTTTAGGTGAATGCATTGGATTGGTCCCTCTCCCAGTCCGGCGCTCTTTAGTGACACCGGTATCATCGAGCTTTCGGGATATTTGCGTTCTTGGCAAATGCTTTTGCGCGCCGCGGTTCAACCGACGGGCGAAAGTGGCGAGTAGACCTCACCCTGATCGGATGGCGCCGCCCCGCGCGCTCACGGCCCTACGTCCTGCTTCGCCATAAAAAAACGCCGGATCACGAGGATCCGGCGCCAGAAGACGGAAGGGGAAGACATCCGTCAGGGACTTAAGGGAGGGATTTAGAAGGTGTAGCGCAGGCCCACGACGTACTGACGCCCGGTGTGGGTGTAGGCGTTCAGGCGGTTGTCGGTGTCCACGTAGAGGTCGTTGTACTCGTCGGTCAGGTTCAGGCCTTCGAGGCTGATCCGCAGGTTGTCGCGGATGTTGTAGGAGACCTGGGCGTCGATGTTGGTCGTCGAGTTGGTGCCCTGCACATTGTTAAAGTCGGCCGCCGGCACACCGGTCAGGTACTTGTCGCGATAGGCCGCCGACACGCGGGCCGAGAACTTGCTGTTTTCATAGTAGAGCGTGGCGTTCCAGGCGTTCTTGGACAGACCGATCAGGGTGGCGTTGACCAACGCCGCGCCAGGCGCCGTGGAGGTCAGATAGTCGATGTTGGAGTCGACATAGGTGTAGTTGGCCAAGAAGCCGAAATCCGACCAGAAGCCCGGCAGGAAGGTGAAGGGCTGCTGCCAGTTGATTTCGACGCCCTTGAGCTTGCCGCCCGGCGAGTTCACCGGCTGGGTGACGGCGAACACCATGTCCGGGGTGGCCACGGTGCCGTCCAGCAGCGAGTTAGGCAGGCCAAGGGTGTTGTAAGGAGCCTCGCGGCGCAGGGTCTGAACGAAGGTGTCGATGTCCTTGTAGAACAGGCCGACCGCAACAATCGATCCGCTCTGCGGGTACCATTCCAGCGATAGGTCCAGGTTTTTGGAGCGGGTCGGCTCCAAGAAGGGGTTGCCGGAGGAATAGTTGCGGTTGGCGCCCTGCACGTTGACCGAACCGCCGGGCGACAGGCTGCCGATGCCCGGACGGGCGATAGTCTCGGCGGCGCTGATCCGGCCGATCAGTTGCGGGGTGATGTCCACCGACAGGTTCGCCGACGGCAGCCACATGTCGTACTTGTTGTCGACGGTGACAAAGTTCACGCCGCTGGTGGCGTTGGCGTAGCCGCCCGAGCTGAGGTCGGTGCTGAAGTAGCGATAGCCCACATCACCGCGCACCGGCAGGCCAAAGGCGTCGAACTGGTAGTCGACTTGCAGATAAGCGCCGGTGGTCTCTTCGGTGATCTTGGCCGCCGAGCCGGTATTCTCGCGCAACGCCCACTGACCCGTACCGCTATAGATGCCGTATTGGCTGGCGAACTTGGCAAGATCAGGCGCCAGCCAGGTCTTCAGGGCGCCGGCGGGCAGACCCAGGCCTTCGTCGAAGTCGAAGTTGCGCGACAAGGCGGCGAGCGCCGCGCCGCCGGCGATGGTCGGGACGTCGGCGGTGTTGGCGCGCTGCTGGGCGAAGGACGAGTACTCGAACTTCTTGTAGTCGACGCCGGCCTTCAGGGTCAGGTGTTCGTTGAGGATGTAGCGGCCGTTCAGCTTGTAGGTGGTGAAGGCGTTATCCACCCATTCCGGCGTCAGGCGCACTTCCGACGAGCCCGGCACCATGGCCCAGGCGTTCGGATCCCGAGCGTCAAAGCCCAGGTTCATCTCCATCATCCGCGGACGGAAGTCGTAGGTGAAGTTGTTGGAGTCCAGACGCTCGAACGTCACCGTGGTGGCGATCGGATCGCTGTATTCCGACTCCGAGCGGCCCACCATCGCTTTGATTTTGAAGCGTTCGTTGAAGTCGTGCTCTACCGAAGCGGTGATCTGCTTGAACTTGGTGTTGAGCTCGTTGCGGCTCGACTGGGTCCGCAAATCCACGCGGTCGATGTTGGCCTGAACGAGGTTGTTGCCCTCAACCACGCCCGAACGGATGATTGATTGCGGCTTGCCCGTGCCCGGACGGCTGAGGCCCAGCGCCTGCAGCTGCGATTCAACCCGAAGGCCTTCAAAGTTCGAATAGAGGCCCTCCAGGGTGAAAAGCGTCGATTCCACCGGGCGGAATTGCACCGCGCCGGCCAGGCCCAGACGCTTGGACGAGGTGTCGTAGCTGGCGTAGGCGGGAATACGCGGGTGATAGAGGCCGGCTTCGGCGTTGTCGTAGCTGGTGACGTTCTGGTTGATCTGGCCGATGGTCTTGCCGGCCAGGGTCGAGGCCGGGTTCCAGCCGCCGTTGGAGCCGCCGAAGGTCCAGCGCGTGATGTTGGCGCCTTCTTCGATCAGCTGACGCTCATCGTAGGAGGCCGAAACCAGGACGCCCAGCTTGTCGTCGAAGAACCGGTCGGAGGCCAGGAACGACAGGCCCGGCGTCACCTTTTTGGCGAGGTCGTTGTAGCTGCCTTGCGCCGACATCACGAGACGACGGCCCGAGGCGTCGAACGGCTTGGAGGCGTTCAGATCGACCGTCGCGCCCAGCGAGCCTTCGTCGACTTCGGCCGAGGCGGTCTTGCGTACGATCAAGTTCGAGAACAGGTCCGACGAGAAGATGTTGAAGTCGAAGCCGCGGCCGCGGTTGGTGCCGCCCGAGTTGGACGTACCCGACGAGGTGGCGATGGCCTCCATGCCGTTTACGCGGACACGCGTGTAGTCGGAGCCAAGACCGCGAACGGTGATCTGACGGCCTTCGCCCGAACGGCGCGAGATCGCCACGCCAGGAATGCGCTGCAGGGATTCAGCCAGGTTTAGGTCGGGGAAGTCGGCGATGTCCTCGGCCGAGATGGCGTCGACCACGCCGTTCTCGTTTCGCTTGATGACCAGCGCGTTTTGCAGCGAAGCGCGAAAGCCGGTGACGACGATCTCGTCCACTTCGGCTTCTGGCGCGGGAGCGGCGTCGGCCTGGGCGTGAGCGGCGCTTGCGAGCGCCAAGGCCAGGACGGCCACAGAGGCGCCGGAAAGACCACGAGCATGGAATTTCTTCGAGATCATTTGTTTCACCCCTACATCCCGCTAGGTGCGGGCTATGTTGTTAGGCCCCATTCGGGAGCCTGGATTATGGGGAGAACCTATCGGCGCAACTTGCCTGGACACCAATCTCAAGGCGGCATGGATTGATGCTCAACCTAAAATGATCACCGCCGACCCGACCAAAAATTGTTGGTTCGCCAGCAGTTGAGCCGGATGGCCGCCAGAACCCCGCTCGGTCAGATCGCCGCCCATGAGGGCGAACGGCTCCGAAGTCATCCTTCGGAGCGCTCTTGAGCCTCGCGACGACCTTAAGCGGCCTTGCGATCGGCCACCCAAAGATCGACGCGCTTTTCCAGCAGACCCAAGGTCATCTGGCCGCCGCCCAAGATGGTGTCGTGGAAACCCTTGATGTCGAAACCGCTTCCAAGGGCGGCTTCGGCTTTGCGGCGCATTTCAAGGATGCGGATCATGCCGATCTTGTAGCCGGTCGCCTGGCCCGGCATGACGATATAGCGCTGCACCTCGGCGCGGATCTGGCTCTCGGAGGCCGGAGAGTTGGCCTTGAAATAGGTCACAGCCTCTTCTTCGGTCCACCCCTTGGCGTGTAGGCCCGTATCGACCACCAGCCGGATCGCTCGCCAGATCTCCGTCGTCAGCCGCCCAAAGTCCGAATAGGGATCCTTGTAGGCTCCCATCTCCTTGGCCAGCTTTTCGGTGTAGAGGCCCCAGCCTTCTTGGGTGGCGTTGTAATAGAGCTGGGTGCGGAAGCGGGGCACATCGGTCAGCTCCTGGGCGATGGAGAACTGCATGTGATGGCCCGGATTGCCCTCGTGGTAGGTGATCACCTCCAGCTGGGGGATCGGCAAGGAACGCATGTCCGACATATGGGCGTAGAACACCCCTGGCCGTGACCCGTCTCTTGACCCGATGAGATAATGCTGCGGCGCTCCGGGAACCTCGCGATAGGCCTCCACGCGCTTTACGATCACGTCGGCCTTGGGCAGGACGCCGAAGTACTGCGGCAGCCGGGTCTTCATGAAGGCGAGGTGGTTTGTCGCCGCGGTGATGAACGCCTGACGACCTTCATCGGTGTTGGGATAATAGAAGCGGTCGTCCTCGCGCATGTAGACGAAGAAGGCCTGCAAGGAGCCCGCAAATCCCACCTGCTTCTTGATCGTCTCCATCTCGCCCTTGATGCGGGTCACCTCCGAAAGCCCGATCTGGTGGATTTGTTCAGCGGTCAGATCGGTGGTGGTGCTGGCGGCCAGACGCTCAGCGTAGAAGGCTGCGCCGTTGGGGTCCTTGCCCACGCCGGTGGCGATGAGCGCCGTATTGGGACGATCGGCCTGCAGCCAGGCGACCAGGCGCCGATAGACCGGTCCCCAGTCCTCGATCAGCGCCTTGCGCGCGGCCTGCTTATATTGCTCAGCGGCGGCGCCATCGATCTTGCCGGCGGCGACCAGGCTGTCGGCCTTGGTCTTGGCGTCGGCCCAGACGCTGTTGTCGGCGCCGTCGTCGAAGGGCGCGCCGGCGCTTAGCGCCAAAGCTTGCTTGATCACCGCATCATAGGCGTAGCGGGGCGAGCGCACGCCCGCCGCAGCATTAAGCCTGGCGGTCTCCAGACGCTGGCCCAGCGCCCGTGAAAGCCCGCTGATCCGCGCCACATAGGCGTCCATGTCCGAGGGCTCGTCCACCTTATGGATGGCGATCAGGAACTGGGCGAAGCTGGTGTGGCTTCCAAAGACCTGACTGAAGACGTACTCGTTACGCCGGAATCTGTCGGCGGCGGCGGCCATCTCGTATTCGACGATCCAAAGGTCGTAGGAGGTCTGGCCCTCTCGCGAGAGTTTCGAGCGGTCGAAATTGGCTTTCAGCGCCTCCACCGTCCGGCCACGCCAAGCCAGGACGCTGGTGATCGCCTCTTCGGAAAGATCATCGATCTTGTCGTAGTCCTTCTTGTCGCCCGCATAGGCGCGGGTCATCGGACTAAAATCGAGCGCTTCTTCATAACGCGCATCAAGCCAGGCGTTGAGACGCGCCGTCTGCGGATCGTTCGCCCCGGCGTGCGCGGCGCCCTGGCGCGCCAACGCCTTGAGGGGGTGAAGGGCCAAAAGGCCGCCGGCGGCGCCCAGGAGCAGTCGGCGACGCCCCAACGACGCACCCATGCCAGCGGACGCCAGGTCTTGATCTGAATTCAAAACATCTCTCCTCGAGGCTTGTCTGATGGGCGCTAGCGCAGCAGGCCGGCGGCGACGCACTCGCCGACCGCCTGGCCGATGATCTGCACGCCAAGTTCCAGCTCTTCAGCCGAGATCGTCAGGGGCGGCGCCATGCGCATCACCCCGCCCATGCCCGGCAATTGGACGATATTGACGTTGAGACCCAGCTCCACGCAGCGGCGCGAGACCGCCGCTCCAAATTCGGCCGCCGGCGCCTTGGTCACCCTGTCTTTGACAAACTCGACGCCGGCGAGCAGGCCCCTGCCCCGCACATCACCGATGCACTCGTACTGCTCCTGCAATTGGCGAAGGCCGGCGGCAAGATGCGCGCCCATCTTTGCGGCGTGCGCGGTCAGCTGATCGCGCAGGATGATCTCGATGGCCTTCAGCCCGATACGGGCGGGGAACGGGTCAGAGACATGGGTGGTGTAGAAGAGAAAGCCGCGCTCATGGCAGCGCTCTTCGATCTGCGGCGAGGTGATGGTCGCGGCCAGCGGCAGCCCCGCCCCCAAGGTCTTGGACAGGGTGATGATGTCGGGGGTGATCCCGTGATGGTCGCTGGCGAACATCGCGCCGGTGCGGCCAAGGCCCGTCTGCGCCTCGTCGACGATCAGCAACATGCCGCGCTCGCGGCACTTTTGATGCAAGCGCTGCAAGTAGCCCGGCGGCGGCTCGATCAGTCCGCCAGAGCTCAAGATCGGCTCGACCATGGCCGCCGCCAGCGCCCCGACGCTTTGGCGATCGATGAGCTCGAAGGCGTAGTCGAGCATGTCCAGCTCGAACCCCTCCCCGGCCCAGTCCGGACGGCGATAGACATAAGGGGTCGGCAGCGCCATCACCCCGGGGATGGGCGGCCCATAGCCTTTGCGGCTGGCCGAGAAGGTGGTGGGAAAGGCCGCCCCCGTCATGCCGTGCCAGGCCAGGTCGAAGGCCACGACCTCGTAGCCGCCGGTGAAGAGCTTGGCCAGGCGCAGGGCCGCCTCGTTGGACTCCGCCCCCGTGCTCAGCAGCAAGGCCTTGCTCAGCTGCGGCCCAAGCAGGTCGGCCAGAACCTCGGCCAGCTGAACGACGGGCCTTGAGAGGAAACCGGAGAACAGGTGCACCGGCTCGTCGGCGGCCGCCTTCATGGCCGAGACGATCTCAGGATGATTGTGACCCAAGATCGCGCTCATCTGCCCGGAGGTGAAATCGAGCAGCGCCCGGCCGTTCTCGTCATAGACGTAGGAGCCTGCCGCCCGTTCGATGAGCTCGGGCAAAAAGCGGCCGCCATAGCGGATCAGGTGGCGATGAATGTCGTCGACCGAAAGATCGGCGCCCTTAGATGAACTGAGGCTTTCGGTCGCCGCAGACCTGTCCGTCGTTTGCATGACGATGCTAAGCTCCCCTTCTGTACCGCCAATCCAGGCCAAAGAGCTAAGGTCCGCAAATGACTTTTCTTCGCGCTCAGGAAGACATTTTCTGATGCAACGCGAGCTGCCCAACCTGGACTGGCTGCGGGTGTTTGCGGTGACAGCCGAGACCGAGAGCTTCGCGCTCGCCGCCCAACAGCTGGGCGTCACGCCCGGCGCGGTCAGCCAGCGCATCAAGTCGCTCGAGGGCTTTTTGGGCGTCAGCCTCTTTCAGCGTCACGCCCAGGGGGTGCGTCTGACCGAAAGCGGCCGTCGCTACGCGCGCCGCGCCGCCCAGCCGCTGGAGCAGTTGGCCCAGGCCACGCGTGAGCTTGTCTCGGCCAAGGACGCCCGGGCCTTGCGCGTCACCATCTTGCCGGCGCTTGCGCAGCTTTGGCTTGGCCCGCGGCTGTCCGCCTTTCACCAGCTGAACACCGGCGCAGCGGTGGAGATCTGGGCCGACGCCGCGGTTATCGATCTGCGCACCGCCGATTTCGACGTGGCCATTCGCTACGGCCGCCCGCCCTTCGCAGGCTGCGATCATCGCCCGATCCTGTTCGATGAACTGGCGCCGGTCGCCAGTCCCGAACTGATTGCAGCCTCCAGATCCGATGATCGGGGCCTGCCGGTCGGCGCGCCCTTGCTGCTGGACACCTATTGGACGGGCGACTTTGATGACTGGCTGGCGCGCACCGGCCAGTCTGCGCCCGCCGACCTCGCCATCCAGACCTTTTCCCTCTATTCGATGGTGGTCGATGCCGCCCTCAACGGCCAGGGCTTCATGATCGGCCATACCGCCCTGGTGTCAGACCTGATCGCCCAGGGACGCCTGCAGCCGCTCTCGGTCCGCCGCGCACCGGCTGACAAGCAGTTCTACGTCCTGACCAAGGCGTCCGAACCTCTGTCGCAGGCGGCCGAGGCCTTCGTCCAATGGCTCGTTGGCCAGGGCCAGGCGCGGTCGGCGATCTAGGCGCGCCGACCGCCCTTGCGGCCGCCGCGCTCAGCGTCCCGTATAGAGCGCCCGCACGTCAGCGCGCATGGCCGCGCCGCTGTCGGCGCGGCTGTAGAACATATGCCCGCCCGGATAGACCTTGAGCTTCAGGCGCTCCTTGGCGAGGGTCGGCGGGATCTGGTCCACCACGATCTTGGAGGTCATGTAAGGGGTGGCCAGATCGCCATAACCATGGACGATCAGCACTTTCATCTTCGGGTCCGTGGCCAGCGAGCGCCTGAAGG
>CAJYMH010000015.1 GCA_913776195.1 uncultured Caulobacter sp. | reverse complement strand
GACAGGCCGGCGTAGGATCCGCCGATAATGACGGCGTCGTGGGGCGAGGATTCAGTTGCGGTGCGCATCGAGAAGGCTCCTTTGCGGGTGAGCGGCCAACCGGCGCGAGAAGTCCGCCGCTAGGTCGGCCAGGGTGATCTTGTCGAGGCGGGCCAGGATCAGGGCGCGGGCCTCGGCGTAGGTTTGGGCCAGGGCGTCGTTGACCGCGGCCTCCACCAAACAACCGTCGGCCTCGACGGGCAGGACCTCAGGGACCAGGCCGGGCTCGCCAAGGGCTTCGTGGATTTCGCCCAGGCTGATCCGCTCCAGCCGACGGGCCAGCCGCCAGCCGCCGCCATGCCCCTTTTGCGAATGGACGAGGTCGCGCTCCCGAAGCCCCGCCATCGTCCGCCGCACGACGACGGAATTGGTGGACAGGCACACGGCGAGTTGGTCGGAGGTCATGGCCTCCCCCGTGCGTGCCTCGTGCTCGGCCATGTGCAGCAAGGCGTGCAGGACATTTGAAAGGCGGCTGTCTCGTTTCATGTAACGATAAATGTTACATGTCGAGGCGCGCGTCAAGGGCGGCGCGAGACGGCCTCGGCGGTCGTCGGCTTCGCTAGCGTCTGCTTCCTGGCGTTAAGCCGGAGGCGGGCGCGGACTTCATCGTCCTTGCGGCGGTTGGTCTGGCCGTCGCCCGCCCCTGCGCGGGTTCAGCCCATCGGGGGAATGACGCCGTCGCGGATGAAGCGACGGTCGGCCCAGACCGAGTGCGTGCCGCTGCAGATTTGGTGGGGCAGGGCGATGCGCACGACAGGCCCCTCATCGAACTTCTTGCAGTCGATCAGCACGCATTCGGAGCGGCCGGTGTTCTCGTCCATGATGAAGCTGACGAGATAGCCGTCGTCCTCGGACGTTGCGTTGATCCGCGGCGCGAAAGGCGCCTCGCTGGCGTAACGGCCTTCCGGCAGGGTGACTTCCCAGGACTCGCCCGTGTGCAGGTCGTGCTTCACGAAGCCCTTGAACAGGAACCAGCCCGGCTTGGTGGTGGTCGAATAGGCGTAGCGATAGGGCCGGCCGGCGTAGCGCTGGTTGAACATCCCGAACTCCAGGATGCGGTCGTCCAGGTGCTTTTCGGTGGTCTCGCCGGTCTTCAGGTTGAAGCGCCAGCGGTGCAGTTTGGAACGGAAGCTGTGCTCGTCCAGGTAGGACATCAGGTGCCCGTGACCGTCGGGCGCGCTCTCCAGAGGCGCCGGGGTCGGATTTTCCTGGAAGTAGCCGTCCATCACCAGCTCGTCGCCGTCCTCGTAGGCGTTGAGGAAGTGCAGGACGTAGCAGGGATCAGCCTCGAACCAGCGGATGTCCTCGGTCTTGCCGTGGCGCGGCAGGACGGCGAAGCGTGACTTCAGGCCTTCGTGCAGGCGCACCGCGTGGATGCCGCGCTCAAGAAGTCGCTGGTCCCAGAAGACCGGAAAGTCATTGAGGATCGAAAAGCGCTCGCTGAACGCCATGTCGTGCGGCAGGCGCGGCCCCGGCGTCGGGACGGCGGTGTAGTTGGTCACCTTCCCATGCCGGTCGACCACGCCGTAGTGCATGTAGGGCGCGTGCTTGGAGTAGTTGAAGAACAACAGCTCGCCGGTGGCTTCGTCGATCTTGGTGTGAGCCGACACGCCGTCCAGCGGCGCCCACGGCGCGACGCCGAGTTGCTCGAGGGTCTCCGGATTGAGGCTGTAGGCCTCACCGCATTGGTAGAAGGTCGAGATCGCGCGGCCGCCATGGATCACCACGTCGGTGCTGGCGGTGTCCTTCAGGCCGCCGTGCGCGCCGAAGCCGGGGCGGGTTGAGACATCCGGGCCGTCCATCAGGCCGCCCCATAGCGAACGCCCGGCTTCCTGCTCGGCCTCGAAACCACGGGTGCGGACCCAGCGGTTGCGGTAGTCGGCCTTGCCGTTGGCGAAGCTGATCTGGTGCAGCATGCCGTCGCCGTCGAACGGGTGATGGCGACCCAGAGGCTGGTGCACCTGGTTCTCGGTGTTGCGGATGTAGACGCCGTCGATGTCGGTCGGGATCGCGCCCTCGATGACCTCTAGGTCGTAGGCGTCCACCTCCTCGTGCAGCGGTGTCCAGGCCCCGGTCAGGTAGGGGTGGTTGCTCGGCAGCAGCGAAGTAACCACGGGCGGATGGCGTTCGACCTTCATAGGTGTCTCCGAAGGGACGATACGCGCCCCAATTGAGACGACCCTAATTCATGAGGGTCTTGTTGTGCAAGTCACTAAATCGCGTGGGAAGGCGCTGAAAAAGCACGGCTTTGAGGGTTACGTAGCGGGACCCGAGTTGTCGATGTTCACCTCGCCGTCGCCTTGGTCGCAGGTGATGCGGTTAATGAGCGGCCGGCCGCACGGGCGGTGGTGCAGGATGGCGGGCGGCCCTTCCGGACCGGACAGCCAGCGATCGCCCCAGCGGATGAGTTCGGCGATGAGGGGAAACAGATCCAGCCCCTCGTCCGTCAGGCGGTATTCCCAGCGCTCCGGCCGTTCCTGATAGAGGACCTTGCGAAGGACCCCGAGCTCCACCAGCCGCGCCAGGCGATCGGCCAGGATGTTGGGCGCGACGCCCAGGGCGGCCTGCAGTTCGGTGAACCGCCGGCGGCCCATGAAGGCCGACGCGATGACGTGGGCGATCCAGCGGTCGCCGATGACTTCCAAGGCCCGCTCCAGCATCGGATCCCCGGGGGTGAGGTTCTCGGCCGGGACGATGGAGCGGCGTTGGGCGCGGGGCTTTTGCGGCGCGTCCTCGCCGGCGCCGGGGCCGTCCGTGGCGAAGGTCTCGCGGGCGACGACCTCCTGTCCGCAGTGGGCGCAGCGCAGTTGCGGCGTGAATTCGTGGCCGTTGTGGCGCAGGCGGTGGGCGGGACTGGCCGGATCGTAGAACCAGCGCTTCTCCCACCGGATGATCATCAGCGCTGCGCCATAGAGGTCGAGACCCATGTCGGTGAGGCGATACTCGTCGCGCGGCGGGCGTTCCTGATAGCGGTCGCGGCGCATGACGCCGGCGGCCTCGAGGCGGCGCAGGCGGTCGGTGAGCAGGCTGCGGGCGAGGCCTATGCGGGCCTGGAAATCCTCGAACCGGCGGACGCGGAAGAACGCCTGGTGCAGGATCATCAGCGTCCAGCGGTCGCCCAGGATGTTCAGCGCCCGGGTGGCGGAATTGGCTTGGACGAGCTGTGAGGCCCGGTCCGTCGCCTTGTCGGCGGCGGTGGTCCTGGGCTTGCGGGGAGTGGCGGCCATGTCGGCGCGACCGTCGTGGCGACGCAGGCTCAAGTCAAGCGCTTTGGGGCGGCCGTCGCCGACCGCCCCATGGCTTGCCTAGAACCGGCCGGAGAGGCGCACGCCGTAGGTGCGCGGCGGACCGAACAGCGAGACCTCGTCACCCACGAACGGGATGATGCTGGCGCGGTAGAGCTTGTCGGTGAGATTCTTGCCGAACAGCGCGATGTTCCAGCCGCGATCCAGGCGGCCGAAGCTGATGCGCGCGTCAAGCTGCCCGTAGCCGTCTTCCATATTGGTCTCTTCCGGACCCCAGAAGATGTCATCCTGGTAGCTGTACTCGACGTGGGCGGCCACTTCGTACTCGCCGCTCACCTCACGGCGCCAGTCTGCCCCGACATTGAACTGGTAGTCGGGCGTGCGCTGGATCTTGTTGCCGCCGTAATTGATGCCGCGCAGCGGATCGATGTAGTCGTCGTACTTGGCGTCCAGCACCGAGCCCGAGGCGAAGATGCTGAACTCGCGGGTCAGCTGAGCCTGGGTCTCCACCTCGACGCCCTTGATCTTGGCGTTGGCCGCGTTGGCGATGACCAGGGTCAGGTTGACGTCGTCCAGCAGCTCGACCTGCAGGTCCTTGAAGCTGGTGTAGAAGGCCGCGACGTTGACCCGCAGGCGACGGTCGAACCAGTCGGTCTTGAAGCCGGCTTCGTAGTTCCAGGCGGTTTCCGGCTCGTAGGCCTTGGAGGCCCCGGCCGCGTTGGCCGCCGCGCCCTGCCAGCCGCCGCCCTTGAAGCCCTTGGAGGCCGAGGCGTAGAGCATCTTGCCGGGGGCCATCTTCCAGTCGAGCGAGACCTTGGGGGTGAATTCGGCCCAGTCCTTGGCGACGCTGATGTTGTAAGGCGACAGCAGCGGCGACGGCGACAGGGTGTTGGGCAGGCCGACGGGGCCCAGGCTCAGGACTTCGCCCCGCGACTGGAACGACTTCTTGTCCCAGGTATAGCGGCCGCCGACCGTGAGGGTCAGGTCGGGCGTGACGTCAAAGTTGGCCTCGCCGAAGATGGCGTAGTTCTTGGACTCGCCGAAGCCGACGAAGATGTTGTCGCCGTCCAGGCTGTCGCGGGTGCTGCCGGCGCCGCCGGGCAGGTACGACTTGGCGGTGTTGCGCGACGAGCGGTCGGTCTGCTCATTCAGATAATAAAGACCCGCCAGCCAGCGCAGGCGGTCGCTGCGCGGCGAGGCCAGGCGAATTTCCTGGGTGATGCCGCGATAGTCCTCGGCCTGGGTCAGGGTGGAGTCGGTGATCGACGGCGGCGAGCCGGCGCCGGCCTGGGTCCAGCGGTTGCGGCCCTCGCCCTCGCGGATCGCCGAGACGTAGGTGACGGTGTAGTCGCCGATATCCCAGTCGGCGCGGCCGGTCAGGCCGCGCGTGTTGCGGCGGGCGTACTGCGGATAGGGGGACTCGTTGGTGCGCGGATCCTGTGAGCGCAGGTTGGGCGTGATGAAGCCGAAGCCCGGCTTGGTGGGATCATCCACCGCGTGACGGGACGGGCCGCCGCCTTCGTCACTGCTGATGTCCGCGGTCACCAGGACCTTGAAGGTGTCGCTCGGATCCCAGCTGACCGAGATACGGCCGGCGTAGGATTCCAGGTCTTCAAGCTCCTGGCCGATGACGATGTTCTTGGCGTAGCCGTCATGGCTGTTCTGGTAGAGCGCGATACGGATAGCCGCGTTGTCGGTGAGCGGGCCGGTGATGTGGGCCTGGGTCGTGATGGCGTTGTAGTTGCCGTAGGAGATCGAACCGCTGCCGCCGACGATCGGCTCCGGCTTGGCGGTGATCAGGCTGATGGCGCCGCCGACGATGTTCTTGCCGAACAAGGTGCCCTGCGGGCCGCGCAGCACTTCCACGCGGGCCAGATCGAAGATGGGCGGCGTCGCCGAGCCCCGGCGGCCGATATAGACTTCGTCCAGGAAGGTGCCGACCGAGGGGTCGGCGGTGGCGCCGTTCAGGCGCACCGAGCCCACCCCGCGGATGAACATCTCCGACTCCATGGAGTTTTGCTGCTGGTAGGTGAAGCTGGGGATGCGGGCCGCGATCTGCGAAAGATCGGTGATGGCCGCGGCCTTCAGTGACTCGCCGCCGATGGCGGTCACGGCGACGGGAATGGACTGGACATTCTCCTCGCGCTTACGGGCGGTGACGATCACCTCCTCGATCTGCTGGGCCCAGGCGCTGGAGCCTGCGGTAAGGGCGGCGACGGCCGAAGCCGCGCAAAGAGACAGTCTGCCCGCGATCTTACGCGTCATCGATAACCCCCTAATGTTCTATGCGACGCCTTGGTGGGTCGCTTTAAGAAAGTCTTCGGCCGGGTTGTGGGTCTTGTCAAGATAGTGACGTTCCGTCCCGTCATTCCTGAGGATTTGACAGACGACCCGTCCGCCCTTCATAACTTTCATAACGAGACTATAATCGACCTAGGGAGACGATCATGAAGGCGATGCTGGCCATGGGCGCGGCGGTTCTGGCGATGGTTCTGGCCGCGCCCGCGAGCGCGGCTCCGGCGAACGACGCCGCCAAGCTGGCGGTGGTGAAGGAAATGATCGCCGCCTGGAAAAACCAGGACTGGCGCAAGGTCGCCGATCTCTTCACCGAGGACGGCGTGCTGCACTCAATGATGGTCGAGCCGGTGAAGGGCCGCGAGGCGATCTATCAGCGCATCGCCGGCCTCGGCGCGGGCGTGGGCGCGGACGGCGTGGTGCTGGACACCCGCAATCTGGGCGTCATCAACGGCGTCGTCTTCCTCGAGCGCGTCGATCGCTTCACCTACAAGGGCCACAAGGGCGACGTGCCGGTGGTCGGCGTGATGGAGTTCGACGGCGACCGCATCAAGGAGTGGCGCGAGTATTACGACCGCGCCCAGCTGCTGTCTGAAATGGGCGTGAAGGCCGACTTCACGCATTAGGAAAAGGTCGGAGCGGACCGTCAGGTCCGCTCCAGCACCATGGCCGCCCCGACGCCGACGCCGCCGGTGGCGGCGACCACGCCGGTCTCCACGTTGGTCTGGCGCATGACGTCGACCAAGGTCCCCAGCAGGATCGCGCCGGTGGCGCCCATGGGGTGACCCATGGCCAGGTGGCCGCCATTGACATTGACCTTGGCCATGTCGGGCGAGCGGTCGCGCTCCAGCTTCACCGGCACGGCGGCGAAGGCCTCCATGAACTCGACCGCGCCGACCGATCCAAGGTTCAGGCCCGCGCGATCCAGCGCCTTGTCGAGGGCTGTGAACCCGGCGGTCAACTGCATCACCCGGTCGCCGGCCGCCTCGGCGACGGCGCGGATGCGGGCCAGGGGCGTCAGGCCGAACCGTTCGCCGGCAGCTTTCGAGCCGACGAGCGCCAGCGCCGCGCCGTCCGAGATCGGCGGGCAGTGGGCGACCGTATGGCGGTGGTCCACCGCGCCGATGTCCGGTCGATGGGCGGTCAGGATGTCGTCGAACCCAGCCGCGCCAAAGGGAGCGAAGACCGGCGGCAGCTTGGCGAGCGACGCGCCGTCGCCGAAGTCGCGGATGTTCTCGTCATGCGCCAGGGCGACAGAACCGTCCGCATGAGTGATGGTCACGACACGGTCGGCGTAGCGACCCTCCGCCCACGCCTTGGCGGCTCGCTGGTGCGACCGCAGGACGGCGGCGTCCATGGCCGCCCGGTCGATCCCCTCGGCGGTGGCCAGCAGATCGGCGGCGACGCCCACCGGCGCCCAGCCCATGGCCGAGGCCATCCCCATGTCGGCGTAGTAGGTCGCCTTGTCGGTCATGAACTCGACCTGGGACATGCTTTCGACGCCGCCGCCGATGGCCAGGTCGGCCTCGCCCGAGGCCACCCGCCGGGCGGCGTCGGCGACGGCGGAAAGGCCGGAGACGCAAAAGTTGTTGATGGTCAGCACGGGCAGGTCGTCGGGCAGGCCGGCGCGGATGCGCGAGGCCAGCGCGACGTGTCCGCCCTGGGCGCCGACCTGGGTCACGCAGCCAAGCGTGAAGGCGCCGGCGGCATGTACGGCCTCCCGGCCGTTGCGCTTTTCCAGGGCGCGGACAAGTTGGGCGACCAACTCCACCGGGGCGACGGCGCAGAGCGATCCGCCGGGGCGGCCCTTGCCCCGAGGCGTGCGCACGGCGTCGTAGATGTAGACCTCGGTCATTCCTCGTCTCCGCGCTTGCGGCTGTGTCCGCCGCTCTGGTAAGTCTCGTAACGCAAGTTACAGGGTGGGTGAACCGCCTGACAAGGGGAGGGGCCTTTGACGCCGCGCGAGAAGCTTCAAAAAAGTCTGCGGATTCCGGCCATCGCCGCGCCCATGTTCCTGGTCTCCGGTCCGGACATGGCGATCAACGCCTGCCGCGCGGGGATCATCGGATCGTTCCCGGCCAACAACGCCCGCAGCCTCGACGTGCTCGACGAATGGATGACGCGCATCAAGGCGGAGATTCCGGCGGACGGCCCGCCGTGGGCGGTCAACATCATGGTCCACCCGACCTATGCCCGCCTGGCCGACGAGATGGCCCTGGTGATGAAGCATCAGCCGCCGGTGGTGATCACGGCGCTGGGCAGTCCCGCGCCCATCGTCCAGGCGGTGCAGTCCTATGGCGGGATCGTCCTGGCCGACGTCAATTCGCTCAAGCACGCCAGGAAGGCCGCCTCCATCGGCGTGGACGGCCTGGTGCTGGTGGCGGCCGGGGCAGGCGGTCACACCGGCCAGATCGCCGGCTTCGCCTTCGCTCCGGCGGTGCGCGAGTTCTTTGACGGGATCATCGTTCTTGGCGGCGGCATCGGCACTGGGCAGGCGGTGAAGGCCGCGACGACCCTGGGGGCGGACTTCGCCTATCTGGGCACGCGTCTGATCGCCTGCGAGGAAAGCCTGGCCGATCCGGCCTACAAGCAGATGCTGATCGAGGCGACTGCGGAGGACATCGTCTGCTCCGCCGCCCTGACCGGCGCCTACGCCAACTGGCTGCGGCCTAGCCTGATCGCCGCCGGCTACGATCCCGACAACATGGGCGCCAAGGCGCAGATGAACCTGGGCGCGCCGGAGGACACGGCGGCCAAGCGCTGGCGCGACGTCTGGTCCGCCGGTCACGGGGTGGGCGGGGTCAAGGCGGTGGAGCCCATGGCCGCCATCGTCGACGGCCTGGCCAAGCAGTACGCGGCCGCCTAGCGCTTGATCTGGCCGTCCACGTACTTGCGCATGCCCTTGCCGTAGGGCGGGCGCAGCATCTTCAGCGGGCCGATATCCCTGGTGATCTGGGTGAAGACGGCCTTGCGGTGGCTGAACTCGCGAAAGCCGTCCTCGCCATGATAGCTGCCCATGCCGGCGGGGCCGACGCCGCCGAACGGCAGCTCTTCCTGGGCCACGTGCATGATCACGTCATTGACCGTCACCCCGCCTGAGGTGGTGCGCGACAGCACCGCGTCGCGTTCGGCCGGGTCGGTCCCGAAGTAGTAGAGACCCAGGGGGCGGTCGTGGGCGTTGACGTAGTCCACCGCCTCTTCGATCCAGTCATAGGTCTTCACCGGCAGGACGGGACCGAAGATCTCCTCGCGCATGATCTTCATGTCGTCGGTGGGGTCGATCACCAGGGTCGGGGCGATCTTGCGATGCTCCTGCTGGGACAGGGTCTCGCCCGCCGGATTGATCTCGATGACCCGGGCGCCGCCGGCGCGCGCTTCGTCCAGATAGCCCTGGATGCGATCATAATGCCGTTGGGAGACCAGCGCGGTGTAGTCGGGGTTGTCGCGGATGGTCGGGAACATCCGCTCCACGGACTTCGTCGCCTCGTCCACGAAGCCTTCCAGCCTATCGCGCGGGGCCAGGACATAGTCGGGGGCCAGGCAGATCTGGCCGGCGTTGAGGGTCTTGCCGTTCATCACCCGCGCCGCCGCGGTGGCCATGTCGGCCGACCGGCTGAGGATCACAGGACTCTTGCCGCCAAGTTCGAGGGTGACGGGCACCAGGTTCTCGGCCGCGGCGCGCATCACATGGCGGCCGATGGAGGTGGCGCCGGTGAAGAGGAGGTGGTCGAAGGGCAGGCGGGTGAAGGCCTCGCCGATTTGCGGTCCGCCGACGATCACGGCGATCTCTTCCTCAGAGAAGGCGGAGCCGAACATCTGCGCCATGAGGGCGGAGGTGGCGGGGGTGTGTTCCGAAGGCTTGATGAGCGCCCGGTTGCCCGCCGCCAGAACCCCGGCCAGGGGGGCGAAGGTCAGGTTCACCGGGAAGTTCCAGGGGCTGATGATCCCCACCACGCCCTTGGGCTGAAACTGAATCTCGGCCTTCGCGCCGAACAGGCCAAGGATCGCCGGCGTGGTCTTGCGCTTTTGCGGGCGCATCCATTTGGCGAGGTTGGTCTTGGCGTGCTTGAGCGCGCCGATGGAGGCGGCCACGTCGGTGAAGGCGGTGACGTCCGCCGAGCGGGCGCCGAAGTCCTGGTTCGCCGCGTCCTCGATCTCGCTCCGGTGATCGACCAGCAGCGCGATGCAGCGTTCGATGCGTTCGATCCGCACCTGGGCGGACGGGGCGCCATCCCGCAGGTGAGCGGCTTTCTGACGAGCGAGGAGGGTGTTCATCGGCCCGGCGAGGCTGGCGTCCATGGCGTTTTCTCCCGAGCGCCCTGATTGAAGCTGTTCTGATGACACGAGCGCGTGTGATCCCATCACTGAAGGTTGGGCGCCGCAAGGTCAGTCAATCGCGGTTCGAGCCCTGGACAGGCGACCCTGGAGCGAGGTGATCTGCATGTTCGGACCCCTCTCCCAATCGGCTTCAACGCGAAAATCGCGATGCGCCCGGTGTCATTTTGACAAAGTGGCTAAATTTCATGCGAACACTTGGTAGCGGTCACAAAAAGTGATGTCAGCGCTGTCAAATGCGGTTTTCACGCATTGACCGGCGATCTTGGTCGATGTTACCGGTACCTAATTCGCTGATAGGTTGTCTGCCCGAGGGACGGTTTCGATCTCTCGGAACGAGAAATCGTCGACGATGTCAAAAATGACTCAAGCCCGGCGCAGGGCGAAAATTGGGGGAACACCATGAAGCGGCAAAACCGCCTGCAGACATCCGCATCCATGCTCGCCATGTCGGCGGCGCTCCTGGCGGCGGGGCATGCCTCAGCTCAGGACTCCGAGGTCGAGGCAGTCATCGTCACCGGCATTCGCGCGTCCCTGGACCGCGCCATCGCCATCAAGCGTGAGAACAATGGCGTGGTTGAAGCCATCTCCGCGGAGGACATCGGCAAGTTCCCCGACACCAACCTGGCTGAATCGCTCCAGCGCATCCCTGGGGTCGCCATCGACCGCACCAATGGCGAAGGCTCGGAGGTCACGGTTCGCGGCTTTGGCGGCGGCTTCAACCTCGTCACAGTCAACGGCCGCTCCATGCCGACGGCCAATGTCCGCACGGTGGGCGGCGATCAGCAGGCTGACTTCGCCGGCGGCACCAGCCGTTCCTTCGACTTCTCCAACCTGGCGTCCGAAGGCGTCAGCACGCTCGAGGTCTACAAGACCGGCCGCGCGGCGGTACCGTCGGGGGGCATCGGCGCCACCATCAACGTGCGCACCCGTCGCCCGCTGGAGGCCCGGCAATCGGGCCTCAGCGGCAGTATCGGCGCCAAGGCGCTTTACGACACCGGCATCGACGAGAAGCTGGAAGACGCCGACAAGATCACCCCGGAGCTGTCGGGTCTGGTCAACTGGATGAATGACGACGAGACGTTCGGCGTCGCCCTGTTCGGCAGCTATCAGAAGCGCAACTTCACCAGCCGCAGCGCCACCTCCAACGAGTGGAACATCCGCACGTACGGCGAATTCATCAACCCGGCCAACGGCTTCGTGCGCGCCAATAACGCCACCCAGATCACCAATGCGCCGTCCAACGCCAGCACCCTGGTCGCGATCCCCAACGACAGCCGCTATCACTTCTCGCAAGGCGAGCGCGAGCGGATCAACGGCCAGCTGACCCTGCAGTGGAAGCCGACGGATACCCTGACCCTGACCGCGGACGCCCTCTATGCGGAGAACTCGTCGTTCGAGCGTCGGAACGACCAGAGCAATTGGTTCAACCGTCCCTTCGACCGGGTGACCTTCGACAGCAATCCGGTGGTCGCCACCGCCGTGTTCCTGCAGGAGAACCTGTCGGGCGTGAAGGACGTGGGCTTCGAGCAGCAGTACCGCGCCAACAAGGACACCCTGGAATCCTACGCCGGCAACGCGACCTGGGAGCTGACCGACCGGTTCACCGTGTCCCTGGATGGCCACATCTCAAAGTCGGACAGCCTGCCTGACGCCCGCAACGGCGCCAGCTCCACGGCAGTGGCCATCGGTGCGCCCGTGATCTCGTCCCACTCGGTGGACTACAGCGGCAAAATCCCGATCCAATCGGTGACGATCAACGACCGCACCGGCAACGCCAATGGGAACGGGACGCTCGACATAGGCGACCTTGGCTCCCAGGTGGCGCGAACCTGGTCTCAATCGCAGACCCAAAAGGTCAAGGAAATCCGTCTCGACGCGGGCTATGAGCTGGACGACAACGGCAGCCGCTTCGACTTCGGCGCCAACTACCGCAGCTCCAGGATGCGCCAGGAATCCCTGTCGACACAGCAGGACCTGGGCAGCTGGGGCATTTCCAATCCGCGCGACGTGAGCCAGTTCGCCGGCAATCTAGTCGAGAGCTTCTGCCTGGCCTGCCGTTTCGACAAGTTCGACGCCCGCCAGAGCGGGGCGGGCCTGGTCGCTTTCCGCGCCGACGCCATCGATCTTTATGACGCCCTGTCGCCGGTCTATGCGGCGCGCGGCAATGCTGTGGGGGTCACGGGTCAGAACGACAACCGCGTCGATGAAGACATCTGGGCTGTCTATGGCCAGCTGACCTGGCGCGGCGAGATCGGCGGGCGTAACGCCACTTTGGTGGCTGGGGTCCGCTATGAGCAGACCAAGACCGACTCCATCTCGCTGGTGCGCCGCCCGCGCGCCATCCTTTGGACCGCCGACAACGATTTTGCGGTGGCGACCTCGAACACCTACGAGCCGATCTCCGGTTCCGGGAAGTACAACAACTTGCTGCCCGCGCTCGACTTCTCGATCGACCTGCGCGACGACCTCGTCGGCCGCTTCTCGTTCAGCCGCACGATCGCGCGTCCGGATTTCGGCAACCTGTTCGCCGCCGCCGCCGCCCAACAACCCAATCGCCCGACGGCCAATGGCGCGGTGCCGCTCGGCACCTCCGGCAACCCCGATCTCGACCCGTTGATCTCGGACAACTTCGATGTGTCTCTGGAGTGGTACTACAAACCGTCCAGCTACATCTCGGCCGGCTTCTTCGAAAAGCGGGTGAACAACTTCGTCGGCACGGGCACCATCGAACGCAACCTGTTCGGGCTGCGCGATCCCAGCACCGGCGCGCCGGGCACCCGGTCCGGCACGGCGCGCGAACTGCTCACCGGGCTCGGCGCCGACCAGACCGACGTCAACCTCTTCACCATGACGGCGCTGCTCCAGACCACCGGTTCAGCCGACGCGGCACGGGCCCAGTTCCAGGCCAACCGCGCGCCGGGTGGCGACCTCAACCAGGCCTTCGTCGATCAGATTCTGTCGAGTGTCGACATCGAGGCCAACGCCGCGGATCCGCTTTATAGCTTCAACGTCTCGCAGCCGATCAACAACCGCACGGGCAAGATTTACGGCTTCGAAATCGCGGCTCAGCACTTCTTCGGCGACACCGGCTTTGGCGTCGCGGGGGCTTACACCATGGTGGAAGGCGACATCGGTTTCGACATCGGCTCCGACCCCAGCGAGGACCAGTTCGCCCTGCTCGGGCTCAGCGATACGGCCAACGCTACGCTGATCTATGACAAGAACGGAATCTCGGCCCGGATCGCCTACAACTGGCGGGCCAAGTACCTGTCGGCCACCAACCGTGGGGAAGGGCGCAACCCGGTCTTCGTCGAGCCCTTCGGCCAGCTGGACTTCAACATCAGCTACGACGTCACCGAGAAGCTAGCGATCTCCTTCGAAGGCATCAACCTGACCAAGGAGAACCTGCGGACATACGCCCGCGATCCCAACCAGCTCTGGTACGCGCAGGAACTCGACACCCGCTATCTCCTGGGCGCCCGCTATCGCTTCTAGCCTGGCCCGCCCAAGATGAGGGGAGGGGCCGCTGCTCCCACAGCGGCCCCTTTCTTGCCTCTGGCGCGGTGCGGACGGACAGTGCGGGAATGGCGAACATGACCAACCTGATGTTGCTCAACAACATCGACCACGTGGACCTGCGGGTGATCACCCGGCACGGACCTCAGTACGGCGACGCCGTGAACCAGGCGCTCGTCTTCCCCACCGAGTTCGACGAACTCCAGCGCGAATACCCGATCTTCTTCCGTCGCGATGCGAACGGCGAGTTGCAGTCTGTCGTCCTGCTCGGCCTGGATCGCGACGAGAACCTGTTCCTGGGCGGCGACGCCTGGCAGGCGCGCTATGTCCCCGCCATCCACCGGCGGGGCCCGTTCTCCATCGGCGTCCAGCAGGGCGCGTCCGAGCCGATGATCCAGGTGGATGTCAGTCATCCTCGGGTCAGCCGGACGGAGGGCGAGCCGCTGTTCTTGCCGGCCGGCGGCAATGCGCCCTACCTGCAGCAGATCACCCGCACGCTCGGCGCGCTCTATGAAGGGCTAGACGCAAGCAAGGCGATGTTCGCCGCCTTCGAACAGCTGGAGCTGATCGAGCCTGTCGCCGTCGGCATTCGTCTCGATGAAACAGTCCAGTACGACGTCCCCGGCCTGCTCACCATCGACCAGGAACGGCTCGCGCGCCTGGCCGGCGCTGATCTCGAACAGGCCCATCAGTCGGGCCTGCTGCGGCTCGCTCACAGCGTTATGTCATCGCTTGGCAATATTGGTCGCCTGATCGAGATGAAGAACCGCAAGCGGGCGGCCGCGTGATGATCGATGTCGTTCGCAGAACCGAGGTCGTCGAGGGCGCGACGCCCCAGGACATCGACTTTGACGCCATCCTGCAAGGCCAGCAGCCGAAGGTGTTCAAGGGCATGGCTCGGGACTGGCCGCTGGTGCGCGAGGGCCTCGAGTCGCCTCAGGCGGCCATGGCCTATATCGCCGCCCACGACAGCGGTCAGCCCGTCGTCGCCTATGTCGGCGACCCGGCGATCAAGGGGCGCTTCTTTTATGACGAGGAACGCGGCGGCATGAACTTCCAGGCCGGGCGCGTGCGCCTGGCGGAGTTCATGGAGCGGGTCGCGTCCCACCTCGACGATCCCAATGCCCCGTCGCTCTATGTAGGCTCTACCGACATCGACGCCTACCTGCCGGGCCTTCGCGCCGAGAACGATCTGGCTGTCCCTTCGACTGTGTTTGGCGAGCAGGGCCCGTTGGTTGGGGTCTGGCTGGGCAACCGCACGACCGCCACGGCCCATTACGACATGTCCAACAACATCGCCTGCTGCGCCGTCGGCCGGCGCCGCTTCACCCTGTTCCCACCCGATCAGGCGGCCAATCTCTATCCCGGGCCGCTGGAGCCGACCCCCGGCGGCCAGGTGGTCAGCATGGTCGATTTCCGCGATCCGGATCTGGAGGCGTTTCCGCGTTTCGCCGATGCGCTGAAGACCGCCCAGGTCGCCGATCTGGAGCCGGGCGACGTGCTGGTCTATCCGGCCCTGTGGTGGCATCACGTCGAGGCGCTCGACCCGTTCAACGTGCTGGTCAACTACTGGTGGAACAGCGCGCCCGGCTTCCTCGACACGCCCATGAACACCCTGCTGCACGGCCTGCTCAGCCTGCGCGACCGGCCCGACCACGAGAAGCAGGCCTGGCGCCACCTGTTCGACTACTACCTGTTCGGCCCAGCCGACCGCGCAGGCGCGCATCTGCCGCAAGCCATGCGCGGCCCGCTGGGTCCGCTGGACGCGACCCAGGCCCGCCGCCTGCGCGGCCAACTGCTCAACCGACTCAACCGCTGACCAAGGCAACGGAGATCGCCATGAACGGACAGGTCGTCAAAAGGGTCGTGGTCGCCGGCGGCGGCTCGGCCGGGTGGATGGCGGCGGCGGCTCTGTCGCGCCAGCTGGGTCCGCTGCTGGACATCGTGCTGGTGGAGTCCGACGAGATCGGGACGGTCGGGGTAGGCGAGTCCACCGTGCCTACCGCCCGCACCTTCAACGCCCTGCTCAATCTCGACGAGGCGGAGTTCATGGCGGCCACCCAGGCCACGTTCAAGCTGGGCATCTCGTTCGAGAACTGGGGCGAGATCGGCGACCGCTACATCCATTCCTTCGGCCAGATCGGCAAGTCCACCTGGCTGGGCCACTTCCATCATTTCTGGCTGCAGGCGAAGGCGCAGGGGTTCGGCGGCGATCTTGGCGACTATTGCCTGGAGCTGAAGGCGGCCGAGCAGCATCGCTTCCACACGGACGACAACTCGCCCCTGAACTACGCCTATCACATCGACGCCACGCTTTATGGACGCTACCTGCGCGGCAAGTGCGAGGACAAGGGCGTGCGCCGGGTCGAGGGCAAGATCGTCGATGTGCGCCAACGCTCCGACGACGGCTTCATCGAGGCCCTGGTGCTGGAATCGGGCGAGGTGATCGAGGGCGACCTCTTCATCGACTGCACCGGCTTTCGCGGCTTGCTGATCAATGGCGCCCTGGGGGTGGGGTTCGAGGACTGGGGGCGTTGGCTGCCCAATGACCGGGCGTGGGCGGTTCAGACCAGCACCGACGTGGGCCCCGGCCCCTACACCCGCGCGATCGCCCATAAGGCCGGCTGGCTGTGGGGCATCCCTCTTCAGCGGCGGGTGGGCAACGGCCTGGTTTTCAGCAGCCAGTTCATGAGCGACGAGGACGGCCTGCGCCAGTTGGAGCAGATGATCGAGGGCGAGATGCTGATCGACCCCAAGCTGATCCGCTTCTGCGCCGGCCGCCGCCACAAGGCGTGGAGCAAGAACTGCGTCTCGCTGGGGCTGGCGGCGGGGTTCATCGAGCCGCTGGAATCCACCTCGATCCACATGATCATGATCGCCATTCACCGCCTGCTTCAGCTGTTCCCGTTTCAGGGCTGCACCGAGGCGCTCAGCGACCGGTTCAACAACCTCGCCGACGATGAAATCCTGAAGATCAGGGACTTCATCGTGTTGCACTACAACGTCACCGAGAGGACCGACAGCCCGTACTGGGACCACGTCCGGACCACGGAGGTTCCCGACACCCTGGCGCACCGCCTGGCCCTGTTCCGCGAGAGCGGCCACGTTTTTCAGGCGCCGGGCGAGCTGTTCCAGGTCGATAGCTGGCTTCAGGTCATGCTGGGCCAGCGCCTTCAGCCGCGCGCGCATCACCACATGGGCCGCCTGATGCCGCCCGAACAGCTACGCGGCGCGCTTACCGACCTGAAGGGTAATATCGCCAGCGCTGTCGAGCGCATGCCAACGCACCAGGCGTTCATAGATCGGTACTGCCCGTCTCCGGCATAGAAGCATGACGCCCGAGGCCTTCCGCGCGCTGGTCGTGAGCTTCCCGCAGGCCAAGGAACGCGTGGTCCTCGGCGCTCGGGAGTACCGCGTGCGTGATCGCGCCTTCGTCACCTGCGGCTGGCCGCAGGACGGATGGATCACCGTGCGGCTTCCCGCTGGCCTGCAGGCCGCCCTGCTGGCGCGGCATACGTCCGCCCAGGCGATCCCGGGGCGCCCCGGGGTTGTCCGGCTTCTGCTGGCGGAGCTGGACGAGGAGGGCCTTCGTCCCGTCATCGACGCGGCCTGGAGGCTGGCCCGCTCTCAACACTAGAGCTTCATAAGTCGCGCCGAAGAATTGGTCATCGTCCGGATGATCGGCTCACGGTCCGCCGCCGAGATTGCCTTCCGCGCCGTGGTCGTTAGCGTGGCGCTCCGATCAGATGGGGGAATGAAGGCATGAGACTGTTCGCGGCGGCTTTTGCGGTGGTGCTGGGATTGGCGGGGGCGGCTGAGTCCGCGGACCGCAAGGCGCTCATCGGCGGCACCCTGATCGACGGCACCCTGCGTGAGCCCATTCGCGACAGCGTCATCCTGATCGAGGGCGAGCGGATCGTCGCCGTAGGCACGGTGGGCTCCCTGGCCATTCCGGCCGACGCTGAGCGCATCTCAACCGAGGGCATGACGGTCATGCCCGGCCTTTGGGACATGCACGTCCATCTGATGCTCAGCGGGCATTCGGACTATCCGCACTGGCACTCCACCTATGTGGGCAAGATCCAGCAGGACGTCATCATGCCGGCCGGCGCCAAGCAGCTCTTGATGGCGGGGGTCACGGGCGCCCGCGACCTGGGCGCGCCGCTGGAAGAAAGCATCGCCGTCCGCGACGCCATCAAGGCCGGCAAGATCCCGGGGCCGACCCTGTTCGTCTCAGGCCCCTTCATCCAGAAGAAGCCGTATCCGGGCACCGAGGGCTATCGCTGGGGCGTCACCTCGCCCGAGGACGCTCGCGCCAAGGTCCGCCGCATCGCCAACGCCGGCGTCGACACCGTCAAGCTGATCGACATCGACCAGATGAGCGAGGCGGAGATCAAGGCGGTGGTTGATGAAGCGCACGCCCACAAGCTGTCGGTGGTGGGCCACGCCCACCGGCCGGACGAAATTCGTCTGGGGCTGAAGTACGGGGTGGATGTCTTCGAGCACACCGGCCTTGGCACCTCGGCCGAGTATCCCGAAGACATCGTCAAGGCGCTGTCGGAGCGCACCGCCCGCAGCGGCGCGGCGGGATTGCTTTACTGGACGCCGACGGTGTCGATCCTCAACAACTATCCGCAGTGGCTCAAGGATCACGAGTTCGTCGACGCGATCGACTGGCACGAGGGCCTGACGCCGGAGATCATCGCCGACATCAAGGGCTCGCTGACCCACCCCGAGCGCATCGCCTATTTCCAGCAGGTGCCGCAGCGGGTGCCGACCCTGAAGCGCAAGTTCGAACAACTGCGGGCGTCGGGCGCGGTGCTGCTGATCGGCACGGACTCCGGCGTGCCGATGATGTTCCACTCGGGCAGCACCTGGCAGGAGATGGACCTGTGGGTGAACGGCTTCGGCGTGCCGCCCATCGAGACCATCCGCGCGGCCACCTACTGGCCGGCGGTGGCCATGAAGGCCGACAAGGACTACGGCACCGTCAGCGAAGGCAAGTACGCCGACATCATCGCGGTGAAGGGCGATGTGCTGAAGCACATGTCGCTGCTGCAGCGCGTCGACATGGTGGTCAAGCACGGCAAGCGGGTGAAGTAGGGCGCGGGCTAGTTGGTGTTCGCGCGGTTGACCTTGTCGACCTGGCGGATGACCGCGCCGACCAGCAGGGGCCTGGACATCCACCGGGCTCCCTTTCGCTAGTCGTGTCTTGCATCGAAATCAGCACTGATCACGGCGCCGTCGCTTAGCTGACATCTGCCAAACCCGCCGCCAGACATTCCGACGCGTGGCCGGGCCAGGGCGAAGCGGCAACGCATCCGGGCGCCCGAGGCCGATTTCAGATTTGCCAGAACAGTGCCCGTGTAGGTGACGGCTATGCGCGCTTGAGCATCCTCCTGTGGCCACCCGCGCCAACCGCCATGCCCCTCCCAGCCGCGCCACAGCGGCGCGGTCTCCTCGAAAGTTGTTTCGCGCGTGATCTGGAAAAACGGACCGTCATAGTAGCTGCCGTCGGCCAGCAGTGCGGTCATCTGGCCTTGCACGCCGTCATCTGACGACCAGGCGAATGTCGCCGCTGTTTCTCCGCCGCCCGAGAAACCGACGCCGGTTCCGGTCGCGGCGGCGCAGCCGCTCGCGAGCAATGCGACCGCCAGGGCGGCGAGATTCAAATCCGAACGGGCCATCGGCGTCTCCATCGATAGATGTCGCGTCGATGCTGACGCGCGCCTGGCGCCCCGTCCTTGACGGAACGCAATCGAGATTCGCTTGGTGCTGAACGTTGCATGCCTGCATGCAAGTCGGCGACGCCTCAGCGAGCCGTGTACCCGCCATCGATGACGAACTCGGCGCCGGTGACGAACTTGGCTTCATCGGACGCCAGATAGACGCAAGCCCAGGCGATGTCGTCAGGCTCGCCCAGATGACCCAAGGGATGCAGGGCCGTCACCGCCTCACGCGCCTTTTGGGCATCTTCGGTCGCGTTCACGAACCCCTCGACCATCGGTGTCCAGATAAAGCCCGGATGGACCGAGTTCACGCGGATTTTGTCGGCGGCGTAAAGCAGCGCGTCGGTCTTGGTCATCAATCGCACCGCGCCCTTGGACGCATGATAGGGGGGAGAGTCCGGCGCCCCGACGAGGCCGTAGATGGAACTGAGATTGATGATGCTGCCGCCGCCGCAACGCCGCATGACGGGGATCGTGTGCTTCGTGCAGTAAAAGACGCCCTTGACGTTGATGGCCTGAACGAAATCCCACTCCGCCTCGTCGATCTCGTGGGTCGGCTTGTTGGCGCCCGCGACGCCGGCGTTGTTGACCAGGATGTCGA
>CAJYMH010000014.1 GCA_913776195.1 uncultured Caulobacter sp. | reverse complement strand
AGATCATCTTGCAGTGGACGGGGTCGCCCACCAGCACCGGCACGATGTGGCTGACCGACGGCATCACCGGCAGGCCGGCGTCGGCCATCATCTTCTTGAGGGTCGCAGCGCGCTCTTGGTGAGCGACGCGCAGCTCGTTGTGCTCTTTGAGGTAACGCACACTTGCGGCGGCGCCGGCCATCAGCGACGGCGGCAAGGACGTGGTGAAGATGAAGCCCGACGCATACAGGCGAACCGCATCGACCATGTCGCTGTCGCCGGCGATATAGCCGCCCATGACGCCGAAGGCCTTGCCCAGAGTGCCCTCGACGATGTCGATGTCGGCCATGACGCCGTCGCGCTCGGCGACGCCCGCGCCGCGCTCGCCGTACATGCCCACGGCATGCACTTCATCGAGATAGGTCAAGGCGCCGTACTTCTTAGCCAGAGCGATGGTGCCGGCGATGTCGGCGATGTCCCCGTCCATGGAATAGACGCTCTCGAAGGCGATCAGCTTGGGGCGATCGGCCGGCGAGGCCGCCAGCAGTTCCTCCAGGTGCTCCAGGTCGTTGTGACGGAACACATGACGCTCGCCGCCGCCATTGCGGATGCCGGCGATCATCGAGGCGTGGTTGAGGGCGTCCGAATAGATGATCAAGCCCGGCAGGATCTTCTGCAGGCTCGACAGGGTCGCCTCGTTGGCCACGTAGCCCGAAGTGAAGACCAGCGCCGATTCCTTTTGGTGCAGGTCGGCCAGCTCCAGCTCCAGCTCAACGTGCTGGTGCGTCGTGCCCGAAATGTTGCGCGTGCCGCCCGAGCCCGAGCCGTGGGCGTCGATGGCTGCGTGCATGGCGTCCATGACCACAGGGTTTTGGCCTTGGCCCAGATAGTCGTTCGAGCACCACACCACGATGTCCTGCTCGACGCCGTCAGGGCGCGTCCAGGTCGCGCGCGGAAACGCGCCGCGGTGGCGCTTCAGATCGGCGAAAACCCGGTAACGACCTTCGGAACGAACCTGTTCGACGGCGGTCTTGAAAGCGGCTTTGTAATCCATGACGACGATGCTCGGCGATGCCAGCGGGGGATTCATTGATCCCTCTCAATATGGCGCGGCTTTTCGCATGCGGTTTGTAGATTTGTCCACAAATCGAGACCGGTTATTCGCCAATCGACGCGAAAATGTCGCGGACTTCGCGAATGGTTCTCAACTGAGCTCGTCAAGTCGTCCGCGCAGCATCTGCAACACGGCCGAGAAGTCTTTCCTGCCGTATCCTTGTGCGTCGAAGAGCGCATACAGCGCCTGCGCCTGCGCGCCCAGCGGGGTCGTCCCGCCAGCCTTGGCGGCGGCGTCCTGCGCCAGCTTCAAGTCTTTGAGCATCATGGCGGTGGCGAAGCCGCCCTCGTAGCCGCGATCGGCCGGCGTCTGCGGCCCCACGCCCGGCGCTGGGCAATAGGTGCTGACCGACCAGCAGTTTCCGGACGACTGGCTGGCCACCTCGAAGAACCGATCCGCCGCCAGGCCAAGCTTCTCGGCCAGGGCGAACGCCTCGCAGGTCCCAAGCATGGAGATGCCCAGCAGCATGTTGTTGCAAATCTTGGCCGCCTGCCCCGCCCCAGCCGATCCGGC
The DNA here is from genome assembly GCA_913776195.1 of uncultured Caulobacter sp. Lineage (GTDB taxonomy): Bacteria > Pseudomonadota > Alphaproteobacteria > Caulobacterales > Caulobacteraceae > Caulobacter. Next base: position 150,928 of record CAJYMH010000014.1, on the reverse strand, counting down.
GTGGATCACCACCCGCGCCATGGGTTTGAGCGCCGCCTCGACATCGGCGAAGACGGCGTCCTCGCAGCCGACCATGAAGGCCAAGGTCCCAGCGTCCGCCGCCATGATGCCGCCGCTGACCGGGGCGTCGGCGACGCGATAGCCCGCTGCGCTCGCCTGTTCGGCCACGGCGCGAGCGCTTTCCACGTCAATGGTGGAGCAATCGATCAGCAGCGCCGACTTACGCGCCTTGCCGATGATGGCGTCGGCATAGACCGACCGTACATGCGGGCCGGCCGGCAGCATGGTGACGACCACGTCCGCGTCGGCCACGGCCTCGGCCGCCGAACCGGCGGCGCTGCAGCCGGCCTCCACCGCCCGCGCCACCGCCGCCGGTGACAGATCGAAGGCGGCGACCTGGTGACCAGCCTTGGCCTGATTGGCGGCCATGCCGCCGCCCATGGCCCCAAGGCCGATGAACGCGATACGCATAAACTCACTCCCTAAGGTTTTTTATTTTTTTCAACCGCTTATCGCGGCTTTTTAAACTTCAGTGCGAACTGATCGGTCTTGCCTCGGATCGACGGATCGAAGACCGAGGCGGTCAGCGGATCATTGGGATTGGTCAAAAGGCTGCTCTCACCCTCCAGCACGAAACCCGCCTGCTGGATTTCTTCGATGGCGGCGGCCTTGGCGATCCGGTGCTGCTCGGCCGCGCCCTTGAGACCCGACGACGGCAAGGCGGCGTGATCGATGACCACGTAGGTTCCGCCCGGCTTCAGGGCCTTGAACACCGCCGCGTTGAAGGCGCTCGCCGTCCCTGGCGGCGCGAACTTGCCGTGCAGGTCGTGATAGTTCTGGGAGGTCCAAACCAGGTCCAGGGGCTCTGGCGCGCTGAACTTCGCATTGGTGTCGGATGAGGTCACCACGTTGGCCAAGGACGGATCGGCCGCCAGGGACTGAGCATCGGTCAGGTACTTTGGCGCGATCTTGACGATCTCGGCTGGCACATAGGCGTAGACCTTGCCGGCGGGCCCGACGGTCTTGGACAGGATGCGGGTGAAATAGCCGCCGCCCGGCATGTACTCCCCGACCCTGTCGCCCGCCTTGACGCCAGCCCAGAGGAGCAGCTGCCCCGGATGGCGCTCGGGGTCGCGCGCCTTGTCGGCCGCCGGCCGGGCCGGATCAGCCAGGGCCCGGGCGATGACGTCGGGCTGGGCCTGCGCCGCGCCTAGAGACACGATCGCCGCCGCTGCGGCCGCAAGGACAAAACCTCGGATCGAACGACGGCGCATCGTGGTCCCCTTAAGGTTTTACCGCACCGCGGCGCGCGGCTTGCGGAACTTGTAGACGAACTGGTCGACCCGCCCGGCGTCGGGCGCCAGAGCGTTGGTGCGATAGGTGTCCGATGTCGTGCGCAGGATCGGGCTCTCCCCCTCGAACACAAAGCCGGCCTTGGTCACGTCGCTGCGGACCGTTGCCGGATCGATGCGGTTGAGGTTCTCGGCGCCCTGCGCCGCGGTCCCGGCGGGAGCCATGGCGTCGACCACCAAGAACACGCCGCCCGGCTTTAGCGAGTCGAAGACCTTGCGGTTGATCGCCACGACGTTCGGCGAGCCCAGCAGGCGGGTGTAGTGGTAGTGATAGGTCCCCACCGACAGCACCGCGTCCAGCTTCTCCGGCGCGCCGAAGTTGGGCAGGGTGTTCAGCACCATCTCCACATTGCCGTAGGCCGGATCGTCGGCGATCCCGGCCACCGCCGGCTTGCGGTTGGCGAGCTTGGTCAGCTCATCGGGCACATAGGTGTAGACCTTGCCCGTCGGCCCCACGGCCCGCGACAGGATCCGAGTGTAGTAGCCGTCGCCCGGGATCAGGTCGGCCACCTTGGCGCCGCTGCGCACGCCGGCGAAGGCCAAGACCTCCGCCGGACGGCGCGCGTCGTCGCGGCGCACATCGACTTCGGGACGCTTGGGATCGTCCAGGGCGCGAACCAGAGGGTCGCCGCCGCCCATCGGCCGGCCGGCGCCGGGCGGCGGAGCCGACGGAGCGGTGGCGCAGGCCGTCACCAGCAAGACGGCGGCTAGGCTGAGCAGCGGTTTACGCATGAGCAAATTCCCTTCGGACCGGACGTTTCTTGGTATTTGCCGCCAGACTAGACCAGGCGGACCGCTACGTCAGCGGCGTCCACGCCTCGTCGGGCGGCAACGGCGCGAAGATTTCGTCGAGCATCGACTCTGTGACCGCATCAAGGCGATCAGGATTCCATTTGGGGGATCCGTCCTTGTCGACGATCACCGCCCGCACCCCTTCTAGGAAGTCGTGACGGCGCACCACCCGGGCGCCGATGGCGTACTCCAGGGCCATGTGGTCAGCAAAGTCGTCCATCTTGGCGCCCAGCTTCAGCTGCCGAAACGCGACTTTCATTGTCTGGGGCGACTTGGTCCGCAGGGTCTCCAACTGCGCCTTGGCCCAGTCTCCGCCCTGCGCCTCCAGCGCCGCGACGATCCCCTCCACCGAGGTCATGGAGAAGGTGTCCGAAAGAACCGCCAGATTGTCGGCCAGCGGCGCATGCCCAGGATCGGCGTCGATCTGAGCCAGCAGGCTTTCGATGCCCGCAGGATCGGCGATGATCGCGGCCTTTAGCGCATCGATGTCGCTGCTTTGCACATAGTCGGTGGCGATGCCTAGGATCAGGCAGTCGGCCGCCTTGATGCGCGCGCCCGTGAGCGCCAGCCAAAGCCCTGTCTTGCCGGGCAAACGCGGCAGGAACCAGCCGCCGCCCACGTCCGGGAAGAGACCGATGCCGGTCTCGGGCATGGCGAAGGTCGTCCGCTCGGTGGCGATGCGATAGGCGCAAGGCATGGCCAGGCCGACGCCCCCGCCCATCACGACGCCATCCATCATCGCCACGACCGGCTTCTCATAGACGAACAGCAGGTGGTTGAGTCGGTACTCGGTGTGGAAGAAGGCCATGGCCTCCTTGCCGTCCTTGGCTCCGCTTTGCGCCAGCATGCGGATGTCGCCCCCGGCGCAAAAGCCGCGCTCGCCGGCATGGTCGATCATCACTAACGCCACCGCCGGGTCGTGCCGCCAAGCCTGCAACGCGGCGATCATCGCCTCGCACATAGCCAGGTTCAGTGCGTGCAGCGCTTTGGGCCGATTGAGGGTGATGCGCCCCACCTGGCCCTCGACGCGGATGATGACTTCGGGTTCGGCGGTCATTGGCGGAACATCTCGCGGCTGACGATCACGCGCATGATCTCGTTGGTGCCTTCCAGGATCTGGTGGACCCGCAGGTCGCGTACGATCCGCTCCAGCGGATAGTCCTGCAGATAGCCATAGCCGCCGTGCAGTTGCAGAGCGTCATTGGCGACTGAGAACCCGGCGTCGGTGGCGAAGCGCTTGGCCATGGCGCACAGCTTGGTGGCCTGGGGGTCCTTCTTATCCAGGGCGTCGGCGCCCCTGCGCACCATCAGCCGTGCGGCCTCTAGCTCGGTGGCCATATCGGCGATCTTGAACTGCAGAGCCTGAAACTCCTTCAGCGGCCGACCGAACTGATTGCGGGTCTCCATATAGGCCTTGGCGGTGTCGAGGGCGAAACCCGCCCCGCCCAGCGAGCACGAGGCGATGTTCAGCCGCCCGCCGTCCAGGCCCATCATGGCGAACCGAAAGCCGTCGCCCTCGGCGCCGATACGGTTTTGCGTCGGCACCCGCACATTGTCGAAGTTCACTTGGGCGGTGGGTTGGGCGTTCCAGCCCATCTTCTTTTCGTTGGCCCCGAAGGTGAGCCCCTCCCAGCCTTTCTCCACCACAAAGGCCGAAACGCCCTTGGGCCCGTCGCCGCCGGTGCGGGCCATGACCACGTAGACGTCCGAGACGCCCGCGCCGCTGATGAAGGCCTTGGAGCCGTTCAACACATAATGATCGCCTTCCAGCTTGGCCGAGGTGCGCATGGAGGCCGCGTCCGAGCCGCTGCCCGGCTCGGTCAGGCAATAGCTGGCGATCAGCTCCATGCTGGTGAGGCGCGGCAGATAACTTTGGCGCAAGTCCTCCGACCCGAACTGGTCGATCATCCACGACGCCATGTTGTGGATGGAGATGAAGGCCGCCGTCGGAACATCGCCATAGGAGAGCGCTTCGAAGATCAAGGAGGCGTCCAGGCGACCCAGGGCCGAGCCGCCTACGTCCTCGCGAACATAGATGCCGGCGAAGCCCAGGGCCGCCGCCTGTCGGATCACATCGACGGGGAAGTGCTTGTCCTCGTCCCAACGCGCCGAATGCGGGGCAAGCTCTTCGCGCGCAAAGGCGCTGGCGGCGTCCCAGATGGCCCGTTGATCGTCATTCAGGGTGAAGTCCATGCGCGATTCCTCTGGTCGGAGGCATGAACGCGCCTCCGTTTTATTGGGCTGAGGGGTGACGCGGCGCGCCGCGCCTGTCAATCTCGCGCCGATTGAGCAAACCGGAATCGACCAACCGATGACCGACCCTGTCGCCGCCACGCCCGAACCCGTCGTAGCCACACCTGAGTCCGACATCGACCGCAATCTGGCGCTGGTGGTCTACGCTCTGCTCTTCTCCTCGATCTTCTTCGCCGGCATCCCGGCCCTGATCGCGGTGGTGATCGCTTACGCCCAGCGCGACCAAGCCACCCCACGGATCGCCAGCCACTACAACTTCCAGATCCGCATCTTCTGGGTCGCCCTGATCTTGTCGGTGATCGCCGCCGTCTGCGGCACGTTCGGCCTGATCGCGGCCATCGGCGATATCTTCGAATACGCCGTGCGCGGCGACTGGAGCGCGTGGGATGTGGTGGAGCTGCAGTTCGACGAGATCCGGTTCGAGCCGGCGATGATCGGCCTGATGATCGCGGCCGTGGCTTTCACGGTGATCGCCACAATCTGGCTGCTGTGCGCCCCGGCCTTCGGCTTCATTCGCCTGCTGGGCCAGCGCGCGATCGGCGGCGCGACGGTCTGATCTGTCCGCAAACGTAACTTGCAAGCATGGCGCACGTCGGCGACTAAGGCGGCCATGAGCCTCCCCCCTCTCGCCGCCTACCCCGCCCTTCGTCTTCGCCGCCTGCGCCAAGCCGACTGGGTCCGACGCCTTGTGCGTGAGACCGTGCTGACCCCCTCCGACCTGATCTGGTCGATGGTCGTGCACGAAGGCGAAGGCCGCATCCCGGTGGCCTCGATGCCAGGCGTGGAGCGTCTGTCGGTAGCCGAAGCGGCCAAGGCGGCGGTCGAGGCGCGTGAGCTGGGCATCCCGGCCATCGCCATTTTCCCGCACATCGACGGCGCTCGCAAAGACGCCAGCGGCTCGATCGCCGCCGATCCGGACGGCGTCATCCCGCGCGCGGTCAAGGCCATGAAGGACGCTGCGCCGGAAGTCGGCATCATGTGCGACGTGGCCTTGGACCCCTTCACCAACCACGGCCATGACGGCGTGGTCGAGGGCGGCAGAATTCTCAACGATCCGACCATCGAGCGCCTCGTCGAGCAGGGCCTGATGCAAGCCGCGGCCGGCGCCGACATCCTGGCGCCCTCGGACATGATGGACGGCCGTGTCGGCGCGCTTCGCGCGGCGCTGGAAAGCCATTCGCATCAAGATGTTATGATCATGTCTTATGCGGCGAAATACGCCTCGGCCTTCTACGGCCCTTACCGCGACGCCATCGGCTCGGCCAAGCTGTCGGCCGGCCAGGGCGACAAGAAGACCTATCAGATGGATCCGGCCAACACCGAAGAAGCGATCCGCGAAGTGGCGCTCGATATCGCCGAGGGCGCCGACATGATCATGGTCAAGCCGGGCCTGCCGTATCTCGACATCGCCCGCCGCCTCGTCGAGACCTTCGCGATGCCGACCTTCGCGTTCCAGGTGAGCGGCGAGTACGCGCAGATCAAGGCCGCCGCCGCCAACGGCTGGATCGACGAGGAGCGGGCCATGATGGAGAGTCTGGGCGCTTTCAAGCGCGCAGGGTGCGCAGGGACGATCACCTATTTCGCGCCCATGGCGGCCCGACTGCTTGGCGCTTAGTTTTGTGAAGAGGTCGCAATCGGCCGCGGCTTGTCCGCACGGCCGATCGCGCGTCGCTTCATGCAGCCGCGTCGGCCTTATGCCGAGCCTAACCCCAGATACGCTGGGAGAAATCGACGAAGTTGGTTCCTAGAACCTTCTCGATTCGAAGGGTCTTGTGCCCCCGGGCCTCTAGCAAGCGGTAGAGTTTTCGAAACTGCTCCACGCCGCGCAGATCGTCCACAAACGGATGGGTGTCCGCACGCTCGCCTGGCGCAGCTACTCCCTTGGCTTTGCGATCCAGGTGCTCGGCTAGGAGCACCGACTTATAGGCCTCGAGGTCATCGATAGGTGTGGTGGTGCCGTCAGTACCGATGCCGACATGGTCTTCTCCGCAGACATTGATCGCATGCTCGATGTGAGCGACCACGTCGACAGCCCGGGCATGTCCCGACAGGTTTAGGAAGGGCATGAAGTAGATGCCGACGAACCCGCCCTTTTCGGCGACGAGGCGCAACTCCTCATCCGTCTTGTTTCGCGGCAGGTCGGTGAGGGCCCGACACCCGGTATGATTGATGGAGATCGGCTGCTTCGACGCCGCGATCGCGTCCAGGCAGATCTGGCGACCCGAGTGACTAAGATCGACCATGACATTGTTGGCGTTCAGGCGTTCGACCACCTCGCGACCGAACGGCGTCAGACCCCTGCCCTCTGGCGCGATCGATCCGTCGCCAAGCTGGTTTCGTAGATTGTAGGTGAGTTGGACGATCCGTACGCCCGCCTTGGCGAAACGATCCGCCCGCGAAGCGTCGTCACCCATCTGGGCGGCGTTTTGAAAGCCGTAGATGACGCCAATCTTCTTTTCGGCCTTGGCCCGGGCGAAGTCGGCGGCCGTGAACACTTTGATGAGGTCATTGGGGTGCTTAGCGAGCATCGCATCATAGAGCGCGATGTCAGCCATGGAGCGTTCGAAGGGATCACCGGGCCCGGCCACATATCCCAGCGTGCAATTCACCGCGGTCAGTCCCGAGGCCTTGGCGTCGGCGAGGATCCGCGCGGTGAGAGTCGCTTCTGGTGCGTTGGGAAAGTTTGGGTCTGCAAGACCCCCAAGAGCGTTGATGACCGTCAGGCCCGCCAAAGGATCAGCCGATCGCGCCAAGGTTGGGCTGGCGCAAAACGCGGCGCCGGCGCCGAGCAAATTACGGCGGTTTAGGTTCATCGGGGGTCTCCGGAAGCTGATCGCGCCAGCGCGCGCATGTCATTGGCGAATTGAGCGCGCGCCGGGGCGTCGCGATAGATAGCGTGTCCAGCCAAATAGCAGCGCATGGTCACCTGGCTACGCTGGGGCTCTGGCAACTGGCGGCCCAGTTCGGCGTCCATGGAGCAACCGCCGAGCGGGTCGTACGCCCCATGCGCGACGAGGATCTTTAAGTTCGATTTGAGCGCCATGGCTTGAGCTGCGCCGGGAAGGTTAGGTCCGTACTTGCCCATGCCGATCGCGCCGAGCTTGGCGAACTCGGCCTGCGCGCCCTTGATTTGCTCTGGCGTGGCCCCGTGCACCGTCGAATGGGTCCACCGACTGTTGACCGGCCCAGGCGCGACCCCAAACGGAGCAAAGCCATCTTCAATGGGTTCGATGTCGATGTACGGTAGGTCGGACGCGTAGCCCAGGTCGTGCCGAATGGACGTCACGCCGGATTTTAGCGGCGGGTGCGTATAGGGCTCTTCGAACCGATAGTCCGAATAATACAGGCGCTTACCGCCACCGATGGCGCCCAGAAAGCGGCTCTGGGTGATGCGCAACGTCTGTTCGTCGATCTGCGATGGGTCAAGGCCGATATGGCTGGCGAGCTCGGAGGCGATAGCCTGGCGTTGCGGTCCATCGAGGCGGTCGAGATTGCGCAAGGCCGGCAGGTAGACCTCGCGCGCCCATTGCTCAGCGATGAGGCGAGCCTCGTCGGGCGTTGTCCCAAACTGCGGCGCAAGGCGCTTATAATATAGCGCCGCCACGGCATAGTCGCCGGTATGCAGGGCCAAGGCGATAAGGGGTTGATCCGGATAGGTCGCGAAGCCGGTCGTGTTGGAGATCAGGGCCAGGCCTCGCACATCGAACCCGCGCTTGATCAGGTTGTGCGCCACGCTGCCGGCTCGGCCGGAACCGTAGCTCTGACCGGCGATGATCAGCGGCGCGTCCTCCGCCCCATGGGTGAGCACCCAGGCGCGGACGAACTCGGTCGTCGCATCAACGTCGCCGACCCAGCTGGTGAACGCCTTCTCCGCATCCAGGCTGACGGCGCGTGAGAACCCAGTCGCAACGGGATCGACGAACACTAGATCGCTGTCGGTCAGCCAAGTGTCGGCGTTATCGACCATGGTCGCGCCTTCGATGCGCCTGGGTCCAGCCCCTTCGAAATGGAGGGATGCGGCCGACCGTCCAGGACCGCCATTCCAGATGAAGGTGATGGGACGCAGCTTTCCATCGCGCGAAGGCGCGCGGTAAGCCACATAGAAGAGATGGCCCAATGCCTCGCCGGTGGCGACATCGCGGATCGGCTGTCTGCCGGCCTCGGCGGTATAGGCAAGCGGCCTGCCTCTCACCTTGATCTTGTGTGTGGTGATCACGGGCGCGGGCTCGTGGGCCACAGCCGTCGAGCCGCAGGCTGACGCCGCAATTAAAGCTGCGGCGAGGCCCGACGTCAGGGTCGTCCGCTTCATCGCTCTTGGTTTCAAGTCCGCCCCCAGACCCTGCCGCCGTCTCAAAGCTAGTACGCACCAGATCGCGCAATCCCCATGAAGAAGATCGTCGTGGGCGGCGCCGGGATTTGCCGATGTGAGACGTATTACTCGTTAGGCGACGCTTGGCGCCGCTGGGGCGACTAGGAGGGGTTCGATGAAGACTACAGGTGCAAGCGCGCTCGCCTTGAGCATGGGCATGGTCGCCGTCGCTTGGGGCGGCTCGGCGGCGGCGCAAGAAGCGCCGTTGATCACTGTGCTCATCAAACCCCACCGCATTGACCGCGCCACCTCAAGCGGGCCGATCGATGTGACGATGACGCTGCCGGCCGCCGGAGCCGCCGCAGGCCAGCCCCTGCTCTCTATGGGTCTCTTCACGCCAGGCCTGGCCCGAGCCCAGGTTTTGTCGGATTTGGTCGTCACCGACGCCGCCGGCCCGGTCGAGATGGTCCAGCAGCCGCAAAAAAATGGCCCCTCGCAATGGGCTCCCAAGCGCGCCATCCAGGGCCCGGCGACGGTACGATACCGCCTGTTGGCCGAGAACATCCCAGCCCTCGCCGGCGGACCGCCCACGGCTCTTCGCGTCGACGGCGATGCGGTCTCTGGGATTGGCGGCACAATGATCATGCGCCCCCATCTTACGGGCGATCACCGACTTGCGATCAACTGGGACACCTCGGCCATGGCTCCCGGCTCCGAAGGGGTCTCAAGCTATGGCGACGGCGATGTCACCTTGCCAGCCGGTCCGATCTCGCGGCTGGACCGGGCGATCTATATGGCCGGCCCCTTGGAGCGCGAAAACGGTGACGGCGCGTTTTCGGCGGTGTGGGTCAAAGGCCAGCCGCCCTTCGATCCGCATGCCTCGATGCAGTGGACAGGCAAGCTCTACAGCTACATGAGCCGCTTCTTTCGCGACAAGGTCGAGCCGCCCTATCGCGTCTTCCTGCGCCACAATCCCATGAACGCCGGCGGCGGCGCGGCCCTGACAAACTCGTTCGTGGTCACCTATGGCAAGGGTGTCACCGGCGAGAGCATCAAGGCGATCCTCGGCCATGAGATGACCCACACCTGGACGTCCGGCGGGATGGATAAGTGGTACAGCGAGGGCAACGCCGTCTACTATCAGGCGCTGCTGCCTTGGCGCGCCGGTCTCTTCACCTCCGAGCAGTACCTCCAGGATCTGAACGAGACAGCCTACCGCTACTTCTCCAACGCCCTTCGCCATACGCCCGACTTCGAGATCGTGCCTCGGTTCTGGGAGGACACGCGTATCCGGGTGCTGCCCTATGATCGTGGTGCGATGTACTTTGCAGTTCTCAACGGCAAGGTCGTGCGCGCGTCCGGCGGCAAGCGGTCCATCGATGATCTGATCTTACCAATGGTCCAGCGCGAGCGGGAAGGCCTGCCGCTGACCGAAGCGATCTGGCTGGAGCTGCTGCAAAAGGAGCTCGGAGCCGACGGCCTCGCCGTCCACAAGGCCATGCTGGCCGGTAAGCTGATGCTCCCTGAGCCGGGCGATTTCGGGCCGTGCTTCACGCGCACGGTCAAGAAGATGCCGCGCTTCGATCTTGGCTTCGACAACGCCTCGATCCTGTCCAACCCCAAGGTCATCAAAGGCCTTAAGGCCGGCTCGGCCGCGGAGAAGGCAGGCCTGCGCAATGGCGATCAGGTCACCTATGCGGTGGCGCTAGACGCCGTGCAGGGCGACCTTGGCCGCACCTTGGATCTGACCGTCACCCGCGAAGGGAAAACCTTCCCCATCAGCTACAAGCCTCGCGGTGAGCTGGTCGACACCTTCCAATGGGAGCGCGCCCCCGGCGCCTCCGATCCTGCCTGCAAATCGTGAGGCCGTAAGATGATCCGCATCCATAGCCGCCTGCCGGTCGCTCTTTTGGCGGCCACGGCCCTAACCGCAGTCACCCTGGGCTCCGCAGTCGCGCAAAGCGCGCCCAACTTGCCGCCGCGCCCATCAAACGAGCCGCAGGACTTCCTCAAGACGCCCCGCAAGGCCTCCACATTGAAGGGCGACTTCAGCCTGACCGCCATTGGCGATCTGCTCTACTCGCGCCCCATGGTCGACAGCACCGACCAGGAGTTTCAAAAGGTCGCCGCCCTCATCAAGAAAGCGGATGTGACGATCTCCAATCAGGAGGGAGTGTTTATCGATCTTTCGACCTTCAAGGGCGAAGGCTATGGCAACGGCCTGCTCTGGGGAGAAGGGACGCTCGCCAAGGACATCAAGGCGATGGGCGTCGATATGGTCGCCGTCGCCAACAACCACTCCACCGATTTTGGCCCTGAAGGTTTGCTCCAGGCTCGGCTCAATCTCGACGAGGCCGGCGTCGTCCATGCCGGCGGCGGCGCAACCCTTCAAGAGGCGCGCGCGCCAGCCTATTTCGACAGCGGCAAAGGCAAGGTCGCACTGATCGCCGCCGCCTCGACCTTCAAGCCAAACGCCGGCGCTAATGACGCCTTTGGCGAGGTCAATGCGCGTCCAGGGATCAGCATCTTGCGAACGCGCAAGATCAACAATGTGACGCCCGCCCAGTTCGAGACGATCCGCAAACTGGCCACCGAACTGGCCTCAGGCCGTCAGCCCGCGCCCGAACCTGGCGCCGAGGAGATCGTCTTTCGCGACGAGATCTATCGACCGGCCGATAAGGTGCATCTTACCTACGATATGGATCTCTTCGACCACGCCGCGATCTTGAAATCGGTGCGCGAGGCCAAGGACAACGCCGACCTGGTTGTCTTCACGATCCACGCCCATGAGAGCACCACGGGGATGGACGACGACACCCCGTCGCCGCCCAACTTCCTGATCAAGCTCTTCCACGACGTGGTCGACGCCGGCGGCGACGTGATCATCGGCGGCGGGCCGCACTCGCTGCGGGGGGTGGAGATCTACAAGGGCCAACCGATCTTCTACGGCATGGGCGTCTTCTTCATCAAAGGCGAGATCAAGGCGCTACAGGAGACCGTGCTTCGGGTCTGGCCGGACCGAACCGGCCATGCGCCCAAGCCCAAGCCCGAAGAGATCTCCGTGCGCCCCGGCGGCAATCCCGCCAGCTGGTACGACAGCGTGGTGGCCACCGCCGAATTCAAGGATGGTAAGGCCAAGGTGATCCGCCTCTACCCTCTCGATGTGGGCAACACCACGGTGCGCCCGCGCCGCGGCACGCCGCATTTTGCAGATCCGGCCAACGCCAAGCGCATCTTGGCCAATCTGCAGCGAGACAGCGCCCCGTTCGGCACCAAGATCGAGATCGAAGGCTCGGTGGGCGTCATCCACATCCCTTGAGCGACGACCTCAAAGTCATTCAACGCCTTACGACGAGGACCTCATGGACAAGAGCTTCGCCGCCTTCGTCGCGGCCAACGTCTTGCTGCCCGCAGCAGCGATCGCCCAGCCGTCAGCGCCGGCTCGTCTCATGGATGTGGTGCTGAAGCCCGGCGTGTTGAGCGAGGCCAACGGCGGCGCGGTGCAGGTCACCATCAAGCTTTCGGGGATGGATGTCCCCGCCGGCGGCGCCATCGTCGCCCTGCCCGACATGGCGCCCAACATGCCCTCGGCGCAACCGAGGACCGATGTTTCGGTGCGTGACGCCGAGGGCGAGGTTGAGCTGACGACGCCGGCGGAGAAGGCCGGCTCAAGGCCCTGGACGTCCACAAGACGCGTCCATGGCGACGTGACAATCGGCTACACCCTCCCCATCGACAACGCCCGCGGGAGCGGCCCGCCGATCAATCTGCGCATCGACGGCCAAAGCTTCTCCACGCCCGGCCGGATGTTGCTCGCCCTGCCGCCTGGAGAGACGCCTTATCGCATAAAGATCGCTTGGGACCTGAGCGCCATGGGCCAAGGCGCGGTTGGGATCACCGGCTTTGGCGACGGGGACCTCACCTTAGAACCACGCCCCGCCTCGCAGCTTTCTTCGACGATGTTCGCCGCCGGTCGGTTCACCCGCGAGCCGGCGATCACGACGGAAGGTTTTTCTGCGCTTTGGGGCGGTGAGCCACCTTTTGATCCGCGCCCCCTCATGCAGTGGACAGGCCGATTGCACGCGTGGATGAGCAAGTTCTTCCAGGACGAAGTCACCGCCCCCTACCGGGTCATCCTGCGCAGCAATCCGCAAAACCCAGGCGGCGGCGTGGCCATGACCCAGTCGTTCGCCGTCGGCTATGGGAGGGGCACTGACCCTGAGGCGCTAAAGTCGATCCTAGGTCATGAGATGACCCACACCTGGACCGCCAACGAGACGCTGGGCAAATGGTACAGCGAGGGCAACGCAGTCTACTATCAGGGTCTCCTGCCCTGGAGGGCCGGCGCGATCAGCACCGAGCAGTTCTTGGCTAATCTCAACAAGACAGCCAGCCGCTACTACACCAACACCATGAAGCACACGCCTGAGGATCAGGTGTTGGACAAGTTCTGGGATGATACCCGCATCCGGGTCCTGCCCTACGATCGTGGCGCGATGTATTTTGCGCTCCTCAACGCCAAGGTCGTGGAAGCGTCCAACGGCGAACGCTCAATCGACGATCTGATCCGGCGGATGATCGTCCTCAAGCGCGAAGATTTTCCGATCACCTTGGAGACCTGGCTCGATCTGCTGCGCGCCGAGATCGGCGATGAGGGTCCTCGCATCCACCAGGCCATGATGGCGGGCGAGCTGATGCTGCCTCCATCAAACGCCTTTGGTCCGTGCTTTGCCAGAACGACCAAGAAAATCCGCATCTTCGAGATCGGCTTCGACATGGCCTCGACAGTCGGTCCCAACAAGATCGTCAGGGGGCTGAAGGCAGGCTCTGAAGCGGCCAAGGCTGGCGTGCGCGATGGCGACAGGATCATCTCTGGAGGCGCCGGCGATAGCGTCCAAGCCGATGTCAACCAGCCCATCACCCTAAAGCTCGAGCGCGCCGGCCAGCCGCTGTCGGTCACCTACCTTCCGCGCGGCGAAGCGGTGGACGCCTACCAATGGCAGCGCGTGACGGGCGTCTTCGACAGCGCCTGCAAATAACGCTCAAGGCCCTGTCGCCGGCGAAGCGATCAGGCCGCAAGCAAAGCCCGCCAAGCCCTGATGCCGCGTTGGGCGCGCGGCGCCATACTTCGCCGAGTTGAGATCAATTGCTTATCGCCCGTGTGGGAGAAGCAAACTCGTGCGTATTAAGGCCGTGGCGCCAGTGTTGGAGCCGGAGTTTATCGCATGCAGACGCAGGACAAGGCCGTCGCCAGCGCCCTTAGCCAGCGCTTTCGGCCCGCCCTTATCGCCTTTTTCCTTCGCCGGATCCGCAATCACACCGAGGCGGAGGACCTGACGCAAGAAGTCCTCTTGCGGGTGGCCCAGCGCGGCGCGCAAATCGATGCGAGCCGGCCTGACGCTTATATCTTCCAGATCGCCGCCAATTTGCTGCGCGATCGGGGGCGTCGCAATATCGTCCGCGCCACCTATCAGTCGGGACTTGCCGCTGACGCCAGTTGGGTCGAGGAGCTTGATCCCGATCGCGTGCTCCAGGCCAAGCAGTCTTTGGCAACGGTCCTATCGGCCCTGCGAGAGCTTCCTGAGCGCACCCGCACCGTCTTTGTCCTCTTTCGCTTGGAAAACATGAAGCAACGTGAGATCGCCGACATGCTGGGGATCTCGGTCCGAACCGTCGAGCAACACGTGGTGCGCGCCAGCGTCCACCTTCGAGACCGGTTTGGAGGTCAGGCATGAGCAGCGCCCCCTTGCACGCCATTGACGAAGAACGCGCCATCATGGCCGCCACCTGGGCGGCGCGTCTGGCCGACGGCCAGGTGCCCGAAGACCAAAGCGTCGAGCTCCAGGCCTGGCTGGACGCCGATCCGCAAAATGGCGTCGCCTTGGAAGAGACGGTCGGCGCCTGGCATGCGGTCGATCACTACGCCGCCAGCGCCCAGATGATGGCCTTGCGTGAAGCGGCCCTGTCGTCGGCGCGCAAAAGTCTCGCGCGCCGAGAGCGCCGCTGGACGCCCCAACGTCTGGCCTGGGCGGGTCTGGCGGCCAGCTTGATGGTCGCGGTGATCTTCGCCGCGACCTTCGCCTGGCTGAGCCCTCGAACCTACGAGACCGCGGTGGGCGAGCGCCGCGTGGTGGCCCTGTCGGATGGCTCCAAAGTCTCATTGGACGCCGATACGGTGGTCAAGGTACGCTACACAGGCAAAGAGCGCCGACTGTGGCTTGAGCGCGGCCGCGCCCGCTTCGATGTCGCCCGCAATCCCCTGCGACCCTTTTCGGTGACGGCAGGCGACGAGGTGGTCGTCGCCACTGGAACGGCGTTCAGCGTCGAACTCGTGCGAAGCCAGCTTCGCGTCGTGCTCTACGAGGGCCATGTGGCCGTGCTTGATCGCGCTCAAGGCGATGTGCGACGCACGGTCGATGTGGGGTCCCGCAAGGTGCCGGCAGACCAACTGCTGCAACCCGGCCGTGAACTTGTGATCCCGCTGAAAGCTCAAGGACAATTGGCCAGCGTGATTGCGCCGGCCGCCATCGCCCCCATCGATCCGGTGCGCACTCTGTCATGGGAGGCAGGCCAGTTGGTCTTTGAGGACGAGCCGCTGGAGCTCGTGGTTGAGCGCATGAACCGCTATTCGCAACGGCCGATTAAGGTCGGGGACGCGGCTGCAGCTCAAGTTCGCGTGTCGGGCGTCTTCACAGCTGGCGACACCGATGCGCTTGTGCAGGGTTTAGCGGCTGCCTTCGCCGTTAAAGCGCGCAACGAGCCTGACGGCGTGATCTTATTGAAGGAGCGCACACCGAACGAAGGGGGCTGAGGTTCGGGTTTTCGATTGTCGTGCGTACCACCCCTTTGAGACGGTGATGTGACATCGCCGTCAGGCAACATCGAAGGGGGCTTCGTAAGATGATGGGGATGAAGTTGGCCGCGCTCAGCGGTTCGGCTGCAGCGGCGGCTTTGCTAGTGTTCGCCGCGCCGGCCTCGGCGCAGATTCAGGAACAGACATTCCGCTTCGACCTCCCGGCGCAGGGGTTAGGCAGTGCGCTTCGCGCCTTTGGACAGGCGTCGCGCCAGCAGGTCATCTTTTCCGAAGATAGCGTGCGCGGCCGTCAGGCCCCGGCTCTCGTGGGCTCTTTTACGGCCGAGGACGGCCTTAAGAAGCTTTTGACCGGCAGCGGCCTGACCGTCAGCCGCACAAAGTCCGGCGTGCTGATCGTGGGAAACGATCCGGACCGCATCGAAACCCTCGCCGAGGGTGACGCTGCGGAGCCCTCGAGAAACTTATCCGAACTGATCGTCACCGGATCGCGAATCCGTCGCACGGACACAGGAACCGCCGCGCCGGTGACCATGCTTGACGAGGCGGCGCTGACGGAGCGCGGCTACGTCAATCTGGGCGAGCTGCTTAACCAGGTCACGTCCAACACCCCATCCTTCCCGATCGCCACCACCTCGGGCTTTCCAGCCGGCAACGGCAAGACCTCGCCCAACCTCTTCAACCTGGGCGCCGGTCGCACCCTGACCTTGATGAATGGCCGCCGTATGGTGACCTCCTCGTCCGGCCTGGGCGACCGCACAGTCGACAGCAATGTCATCCCCACTGGCCTGATCCAACGCGTCGACATCGTCCAGGCGGGCGGCGCCGCCGTCTATGGCTCGGACGCCATCGCCGGGGTGGTCAACTATATCCTGAAGTCTGACTATGAGGGCCTGGAGCTGGACGCTCAGTACGGCCAGGGCGACAACGGCACCAACGACAAGACCGCACTTCGCGCCACGTTCGGGCGCAACTTCCAGGACGGACGCGGCAACATCGCGGTGAACCTGGAGTACTCCAAGACGCAGCCGTTGCTCGAATATGCGCGTCGGCGCACCGCCGAGGGGCCGCGTAACGTGCCCAATCCCGCGAACCTGAACACGACCGACGGCATCCCGCCGACCATGTACGTGTTCAACGGCCGCTTTTGGCAACAGAACCGCGACGGCGTGATCTTTGGCGTCAACTCCGCCCTGCCAACCTCCCTGCTTCGCGCTAACGGGTCGGCGCTGCAGTTCAACTTCGACGGCCTGTCGGTCATCCCGTACGATACCGGCGTCATCCAGGGGACGACCAGCACAGCCATTGGCGGCCAGGGCCTAGACGTGCGCGACAACGGCAGTCTCGCCGCTGGCGTCGAGCGCTGGACCGGCACCGTAATCGGCCACTACGACCTGACCGACCGCATTAAGGTCTCGGGTGAGTTCGTCTATGGCCGACAGATCGGCACCGATCCCTTTGGCACCCAGCAGATTTTCCGCCAGATCTCCATACCGGGCGGCGCCGGGGGCTCCGTCGCCTTTAACCGCAACAATCCTTTCCTCACCACCCAGGCTATTGCGACACTGAGCGCAGCCAGCCCAACCTTTGCGTCGGGCGGCAATCTCTTCTTGTCGCGCATGTTCGACATCCTGCCGACGCGCGAGCGCTATGCCGAGACCGACACCTGGCGCGGCCTGATCGCCATCGATGGCGACTTCTCGGCGGCCGGACGCGACTTCTACTGGAGCTTGTCGGCCAGCCGCGGCAAGACCGATGGTTCGGCCAGCGTCTGGGGGCCGCACCTCAACAATCTCAACAATGCGCTGAACAGCACGCGTAACAGCGCCGGTCAGATCGTCTGCGCCATCAATGCAGACGCCATCACAACCAATGACGACGCATCTTGCGCGCCGCTCAACCCCTTCGGTTCACGTACCGCATCGCCCGAGGCGCGCGCCTATGTGTCGGTCCTGACTGGCCAGGATTTCGAGAACGTTCAGGACGATTACCTGGCCACTCTAGGCGGCGACCTGATCACCCTGCCCGGCGGTACGGCGAAGTTCTCAATCGCGTACGAACACCGCGATGAGACGGTCAAGTTTCGCCCGTTCGACGCCGATCTTAGGGGCCTGGCCACCGCAGGCAGCCCCTCGGTCAATCGCGACGGCAAGTTCAACACCGACGAGCTGTCGGGCGAAGTGGTCGTGCCGATCCTCGGCGGCGACTTCGCCTTGCCGTTCGTCTCGGCGCTGGAAGCCAGCGGCTCCTATCGCTACGTCGACAACTCTATCGCCGGCAAGGAAGAGGTCTGGGGCGGCGGTCTTCGCTGGGACACCGGTTATGGCCTGACATTGCGCGCCTCCTATAGCGAGAACTTCCGCGCGCCGACACTCGATCAGCTCTATGCGCCGATCTCGGTCGCCACCGGCCAACCCCTGGGCAGCGATCCTTGCGACGCCGACCGGATCAATGGCGGCCCTGCGCCGGCCACACGCCTGGCCAACTGCCAGGCCCTGTTCGCCGCCAATCCTGGCTATGGCCCGCTCGTGGGCTTCCAGGACCCAGCCGAAAACACTGGCATCGTGACGGTCACCAGCGGCGGCAACGCCGAACTTCGTAACGAGCTTTCGAGGACCAAGACGATCGGCCTGATCTTTCAGCCTTCCTACGTTCCAGGTCTGACCCTGACGGCTGACCGCATCGAGGTTGATCTGACCGACGGCCTTTCTGCGTTCACGCCGGCCAGCTTCGCAGCCACCTGCTATGACAGCTCGCCCCAGCCAGCCGACATATGCGCCACCTTCACGCGCAACTCCGTCGGCCACATCACCCAGGCGCGCTCCACCACCTATAACGCAGGCTCGATCGCCTATCGCGGCGAAGTCTATAACTTCAGCTACCGCTTCCCGATCGGCCGCTTCTTCGCCGACCGCAATCTGGGCACGCTGGAGATCGCCGGCGAGGCGACGCACACCACGCGCCTGCAGACATCGGTCACCGGCTTTGACCGCACCCGCAGTGATGGGACAACCGCCACGCCCGACTGGCGCGTGCGCGGCGACCTTCGCTTCTCGCGCGGGCCGCTGCGGCTCTTCTACTCGGTCTACTACTTGCCAGCGGTCAAGAGCAGCTTCACCGATACGATCGAGACCACCCCGGTCCCGGTCGTGAAGGAGAACTGGACCCATACGATTTCGGGTCAGTACGACATCCGCAACGTCACCTTGCGGGCAGGCGTCAACAACCTGACCAACGAGATGCCGTCCTTCCCGACTCGCACCTATGGCGACATCTTCGGACGTCAGTACTTCGTCGGCGCTCGCGCCCGCTTCTAACGAGCCCAAAGGCCCCATCGTGACGATCTTCCTGTGCTTCCTGGCCGCGCTGCTTGAGGGCGCAGACATCGTCTCGATGGGGCTTGCTGCTCCATCCGTCGCCAAGGCCATGGGCTTCTCGCCCGGCCAGATCTCCTACGTGCTGACCGCCACGATCGTTGGCTTGATGATTGGCGCTGCTGTGGGCGGCAGACTTGGCGACCGCCTGGGTCGCAAACGCGTGCTGCTCTTTGCGTTCGCAGACCTCGCCATCTTCTCACTGGCCACAGCCCACGCTGCCGATCTGGGCCAGTTCATGGCCGTTCGCCTGCTTTGCGGCCTTGGCCTGGGCGCGGCCTTCCCCAACCTGATCGCGCTGGCCGCCGAGGCGTCCAGGCCCGACCGCCGCGCCACGGGCGTGGGCCTGATGTTTTGCGGTCAGCCGATCGGCGGCACGCTGCTGGGGCTCTTCGTGGCTAGCCAGGGCGTGGGCCTCGACTGGCGGGTGATCTTCTACATCGGCGGCGTGCTGCCGCTTGTGCTCTTGCCTGTCCTGATCTTCGCCCTGCCGGAATCGGCGGCTTTTCGTCAGGCGAACACAGCGGTCGAGGCTAAGCAGGTTGAGGCGCGCCCCGCCGTCGCCCAAGTGCTTTTTGGTCAGGGGCGAGCAACGCTCACCACGCTGCTTTGGGCCAGCTACGGCTTCACCCAGGTCGTCGTCTATCTCATCAACAACTGGCTTCCGACCTTGATGGTCGCCAAGGGCTTTTCGGTGCAGCAGGCTGGCCTGATCTCGGCCTTCGAGAACATGGGCGCTGCGGTCGGCTGTGTCGTGCTTGCGGTCCTCGCAGACCGGGGCGGCCGCAAGCATGTCTTGGGCGCGACGTACCTTGCCGTCATGATCGGGCTTTGGGGCCTTGGCGTCGCGCAAGGCTTTTGGCCGGTCGTCGGGGCCGGGATTGTCGTCGGCTTCTTCGCAATCGGCGGCCAGCTTGTGCTCTACACCCTGGCGCCGGCCTATTATCCTACGCTCGTACGGGCCACTGGCGTGGGCGCGGCGGTATCTGTCGGGCGTCTGGGCGGCATCGCCGGGCCGCTGGCGGCGGGCAAGCTTCTTGCTCTTGGCGTAACGCCAGCAGGCGTGCTCCTGGCCGCCGTGCCTTGCGCCGCCCTGGCGGGCGCCGCGGCGCTTGGTGTGGTGCTCCGCGGAAGAGAAGTGGAATAAGTCTTGGCGCTGACGCGACGCTCCCTGGTCGCCTCGGCCGCGCTTTCACCAGCCGCGGCGGCTGCAGGGATGACGGCGTCAGGACTTCCCGACCGACCCAGTTTTGCTTTCAAGGGCGTCTATCTGGACGCGGCCTTCACCCATCCCGTCGGGGCCTTCGCGGCCTTGGCGACGCAACGCTACATCGACGATCGTCGCGCCGCGCCGCAGGCGGTCGGTCCGCGCGGCAATCCCCGCAAAGCCGCCGTTGAGCGCTTTGCTCGGCTGATCAATTGCGATGCGGCCGATATTGCAGTCGTCCCCAGCACGCTGGACGGCGAGAACCTAATCTGCGCAGCGACCGGCGTTGGCCCTGACGCGGGCGTGGTGACCGATGCGGGGCACTACGACGCGTCGCTCGCCCTCTACGCAGAGCAAGCTAAGCGCGGCGCGCCGGTGTCGGTCGTGCGCTTGAAGAACGGCCGCATCGACCTTGCCGATTTTCGCAAGGCGATCACCCCTGCGACCCGGCTCGTGGCGGTCTCGCTCGTGTCCAGCCAGACCGGTTTCACGCACGATCTGGCCGAGCTCTGCGCGATCGCCCATGCCAAGGATGCGCGGGTCTACGCCGACATCGCACAGGCGGCTGGGGCTATGCCGGTGGATGTGCGCGCAACCGGCGTCGATTTCGCCTGCTGTGGGACCTACAAATGGCTGATGGGCGACTTTGGGACCGCCTTTCTTTACGTGCGGCCAGACCGGCTGGGCGAGCTCACGCGGCCCCATGTGGGCTGGCGGCAGATCACACGCCAGGCCAGCCACGACCTTCCTTTTGATACGCCAGGCCCGGCCATTGGAGACTATGAACTGGCTCAGACAGCGGCAGGTCTGTTTGAGACCAGCACACCCGCCTGGGGGGCTCTGGCGACCGCCGCAGCATCCTTGGGCTATATCGAGGCCCTAAGCGTCGGCGCGATCGCCCGTCATCGTCAGGGGCTGATCGACCGCCTGCGCTCCCAACTGCCGGACGAGGGCTTCACCGCCCTAACCCCGCAAGGATCGCCAGGGCCGATCATTGCTTACGGGGTGAGAGACGCCCAAGCCCGGTTCGCGGCGGCCTTGCGCCAGGCTGGCATCACGATCTCGGTCTATCCACACCGCATCCGCATCTCGCCGTCCGTCTACAACACCCCCGATGACGTCGATCAGCTCGCCCGCATCCTGCGCACGCCGCGGTAAGCTTGATCGCGCGGCGGACTTCACCACAACTCTGTTCAAGGCCGGAGGAATAGGATGAGCTGGGCGGCGTCGGATCTGCTGGTGATCGATGGGGCGGCCGTTCGCCAGAACCTGCCCTTTGATGAGGCGATCGAGGCTGTGCGCGAAGGCATGATCGCTCTCTCGTCGGGTCGGACGCACCAACTCCTCCGTACGATCATGGGTCTAGGCGATCGCAAGGTGCTTGGCGTCATGCCAGGATCGCTCGGTCAGGACGAGGTCTTCGGCGCCAAGTTGATAGGCGTCTTTGGGGACAAGGATCATCACGGTCGCTCGACCCATCAAGGCCTCGTGGTTCTGTTCGACGGGACGAGCGCCTTGCCCCTTTGCGTGGTCGACGCGGAAGCCATCACCGAAATCCGCACGGCGGCGGCCAGCGCGGTCGCCACCGACGTCCTGGCGAAGCCCCAAGCCCGGACACTGAGCATCCTTGGCTGCGGCCTGCAGGCAAAGGCGCATGCCCTTGCGATCTCAAGGGTACGGCATCTCTCCAGGATCGTCTTTTGGGGGAGAAGCCCAGGACAGGCTCAGGCTCTCACGCAGGAGCTCGCGCGCGACCCACGACTGTCGGGGATCGAGATCTGTTGGGCCGCAAGTGTCGATGAGGCTGTCGCGGAGGCAGACATCGTCTGCACAGTGACGAACGCCCGAGAACCCATTTTGTCCGCCCATCAGCTTGCGCCGGGCACGCACCTCAATCTGGTCGGCTCGAGCGGACCTGGGCCTGTCGAAGTCGATCACAGCGTCGTCCTCGCCGGCCGCTTCATCGCAGACTCTCGCGCCTCGATCCTGGCTCAGGGCGCTGAGTTCCTGAACGCCAAAGAGGCGGGCCTGGTTGGCGACGATCATGTGGTTGGCGAGATCGGAGAGGTTTTGACGGGCGCACTTGCTGGCCGCACCGCCCGCGACCAGCTAACGATCTACAAGTCGATCGGCCATGTGGTGCAGGATTTGGTTTCAGCGAGAAGCGTCTATCGCAAACTTCGAGCGCGCCCCGCCCTCTAAGCTCGGTGCGGGCGCAGTTGCTTGGCGCCCCGTTGGAGGTCTGCTTAGGGTCTGGCGCGGTCACCAGCGCAAGATACGCCGTCCCAGCAGCATCCCGGCGATCGTCGCCAGCCCGATACCGGATGTATATCGCGTGAAGATGTAAAGCGGTGAGACCGCTTCACAATAGAGGCAGTAGAGGGTGGCGGCGACTGCTCCGGCCAGCGGAAGATTGGTGGGCGCCAACCCGCGGAAGGCCCAAGCGAAGCCTTCGTCGCGGCCGACGCCGCACCCCTGACGCCAGAAAAGCTTGCCGATGTGGATTGGGAGCAGGCTCATCTGCACCTGTCCCCGTCGTTCCGTATGCGCAGAGTCAGCACCAACGCCGAAGCGCTTTGGACAGCCCTGACGAGCGGCACGGCCTTGCCGCAGCCGACGATGCTCGGCACGACAGTAAGTCTGATCGTGTGGCGTAGGAACAATATGTGCTTTGTGAGGGCGATCGACGACATCGACGCCGCGTCCTTCGAGCAGGTTCGGTTCAATCCCTCATTTTCGGCGCTGTGCGGAACGCTTGTCGAAGCACTTGGCGAAGACCTCGGGCTCCAGGCGTCTTCCGAGTTTCTAGCGACCCTTCTGCAATCAGAGCTGCTGACGTACGCAGGACGGCAAAGCCCAGCGCTCCCGAGAAAGAAGGGCTGGCTGACCCACTGTGAGTGAGGCTGCTAGACGGTAAGCTGCCCGCCATAAGCAGACCCCTCCGACGGCGTCGATGAACAGCACGGGGGTGCCCAACAGCGCCCAGTCAGCCCCAAGCCTTGGTCGAAGGCAGACCGAAGGCTACGGCGCCTTGATTGCTAAACTTACCCACGGATGGCGGAGATGTTCGTACACCGATTGAGTCGGCCCGCCGACGCCGCCGTCTGCAAAACATCCGATCGCCACTCCGGCGTAGCGGGGTCTAAACTGCGGATACCAGAGGATGTTTGTCCCGCAGTTGGGGCAAAAGTGAAACTCCACGTCCTGACCGCTGTCGCCGCGCCGCGTGAATGTTTTCGACGTTCCGTTCAGGGACACTTGATCCCGATCGTAGAAAACCGCCGCACTGAAAGCGCTGCCTGTACGACGCTGACAGGCGTGGCAGTGGCACGCGCTGATTTTCAGCGGCTCGCCGCGAGCGTCGACCGAAAGTAAGCCGCAGGTGCAGACAGCAGTCCGGATATTCATCGCAGCAGCATGAACCCGTTTAGCCCCGCCACCAATAAGCTGCCGAGCTTCCCCGAAAGGCGTGCTCGTGGCTCGAGGCTCCATCCTAAGCGTCTAGGGACCGTTCTCCACCGGGAGGACATGACAG
Organism: uncultured Caulobacter sp.; assembly: GCA_913776195.1. Classification (GTDB taxonomy): domain Bacteria; phylum Pseudomonadota; class Alphaproteobacteria; order Caulobacterales; family Caulobacteraceae; genus Caulobacter. The sequence goes on along the minus strand of CAJYMH010000014.1, from coordinate 127,295 downwards.
CCAAGGCAGGGTTTCGATATTCGGCTGTTTCGCCTCAGGCGCTGTTCAGCGGGCGTTTGGGTCAAATGAGGACGGGGCTGGCGATGCGTCCGTGAGGCGGCTGAAGGACAACGATCCGTCGGGCCGCGTGAGGATGAGGTCATCCCCGTTCGGTTCAAGATAAGCGCCTGTCAGATCCACCGCGCCGAGGTCGTTCGGCGTCAGCAGGAAGGTGGCGACCTTTCCCTCCTCGGCATGAAGCGGCAGCCGTCCGGAATCGATCCGATAGGCTTTCTTGCTGAAGGTGACGAAGCGAGGCCGCCGCTTTTCGCTCGGCGGCAACGTCCACGGACTTCCGGCCAGATAGGACTCCAGCGGCTGCCCAGTATCGAAATCGATACGCAGATCGACCATCGGGATATCCTGCCCTCCAGGACCGAGCAGCCGTATCGAAAAAGGCTTGCCCGGAGCGTGCTCGATCCTGTCAGCGGTGATCGACGGCGGCGTCGGCTTCGGTTCGCTGACCAAGGCGATCCGGCGCCCCTCACGCTTCCACCGCCCTTGTGCTCGCTCATCGAGCGAACCGACCGTCAATCCGTATTCGAAGCTGCCGTCGGGTTTTAGGCGAATGCCCGCGATCAGCTCCCGCGCCACAGACGAATATTCACCGACGACCGGGTCGACGATCCTGCCCGGCGCAGCTTTGGGCTCTGCCTGGGCGCAAACTGGCGAGATCAGTAGGGTTGCGACAGCCTGGCATATGACGATGAGACGCGAAGTAGCGGAGATCGACATGGCCGCTTTCTGCATTGAACTTTTGCTGAAACGAAGCGCTTGCGCCTTTGTTCAAACGCTAAGCGTGGCCGGATCGGCTGATTTGCCCAACCGGTGCGCCGCACCAAACTTGCACACCGCGCGGCGCGGAACGTTGTCCGATCCTGCACACGAGGAGACCAAATTGCGATCGATCTTGGTGGCCTTGCTGACGATCATGGGTTTGGCGATTGCGCCGGGTCCAGCCTTGTCCCAGCCGACGCAGCGAGCCGAAGCGACGATGAGCTTGCGATCTTCGGACTGCGCGCCGGAAGCGAATGTGGACAGTTGCTGGCGCGCTGGCGTGAAGGCGGAGAAGCGCGGCGACGCGAAGGCGGCTCTCGCCGCCTACGAGGCATCCTGCGCCGCACGCCTTCAGATAAGCGGCTGCTACGAGGCGGGTAAGATCTATTTCCTTAATCCGCAGCTTCGCGACTATGGCAAGGCCAAGGACAAAATGGCGCCCGTATGCGGAGGCGCCGATCCAGGCATCGGTCCGTATGCCTGCAAGTTTCTGGGGATCATCTATCGCAAAGGCCTCTCCGGAGAGCGCCGCGCTGATCAAGCCTTCGCCTATCTTTCCAAGTCTTGCTTCCCCAGCGGCGAGCCTTTCATCGATGGCAATGGCTGCGAGATTCTTGCCGACAATGTCCCCGACGCCGATGCGATCGGCGTTTCCGAAGAGGTCTGGCATCCCGGCTACATTGCTTATCTTGCTTTCGCCATGGGCTGCAGCGATGGCATGCCGTCGCTATGCGGCCGGGCGCAGGCGATCCACCAAGCGGCGATCGCTCAATCAGCGCGCTGGCTTGCCCGGTGTGTCGAAGATGCCGAGGCGGTGGGGTTTTCGAGCAGATGCGAGAACCTGACCCAATCTGCTTCGTCGGCCGATTATGAGCAGCGTCAGGCGTTTCGTCGTCGTCTGGTGAAGATGTTCCACCGCGCCACGGACTACGCTGGATAGCCGCCCAGACCGCTTTTGCCTCAATTGCTGACGTAGATGTCTGACATTTCGAATGTCCGCAAAGAGCTCGCTTAGGTTAGTTCTTGGTGGGAAACGCGCCATCACAAATCATGCTCGAGGCATGCGACGGTTGCGGAAAGCTGCTGACAGATGATCGCTCGGACTCGATTTGAGTTTCATGCGCCAACTTGAGCTTCCACTATCCGCGACATAAGCTGTCGGCCATGGTTAAGAGCCACCGTACCACCTGCATGGGGTCCCCGCGCTTCTAATGCGAGGGACATTTCACCGGGCGCCGCCGGACCCGTTCGCGCGCCCGTATCTCTTATGCACGGCGGCGCTTTGAGCGACCGCCTCGATGCGGTGGACAACTGTGACCAACTTCTTCGAAAGCCCCTTCAAGGGCATCCCGCTGGACCAGCAGGTTCGGCATCCGAACATCATCGTCGGACGCTACAGCCCAAAAGCGCCCTGTCGCCTGCTCACAGATCGTCAGCGTGGCGCATGCGGCATGACACTGCCGGCGCCCGCCGCCAGCCTCAATCGACGGCGATGGCGCCCCCGCCCGGCCGACGCGGATCTGACCCGCCGTAGAACACCCCGTCTTCGATCGTGATCGACTGGGTTGATCCCATGGTCAGTGACGAGCGCGACTTGTGCCCCCTCGCCTCAAGCAGCTTCATGACGTCGGATGTGAATCCCGGCTCAAATTCCACCGGCGTGTCGCTAGCCGCCTGGAAAATACGCGGCCGCGCTGTCGCTTCCGCCACGTTGAGGCCGTGGTCGATAAGGTTCATCAAGAGCTGCGCCATAGCCGAGATGATCCGCGTTCCGCCGGGCGAGCCTGCGGCCAGCCAGGGCTTGCCTTGCTTGAAGGCGATCACCGGGGTGATGGTGGTGATCACCCGCTTGCCAGGCTCGGGCAAGTTGGCCGGATCATCATTGCTCCAATTGAAATTAGCCATGGCGTCATTGAGGAAGAAGCCGGTCCCCGGCGCCATGACATGCGCGCCGTATGATGAGCCCAGGGTGTAGGTGTTGGTGACCACATTGCCCTCGGCGTCGGCGACCGAATAGTGGGTGGTGTCCCGGCTCTCGAAGAGCAGCGGGTCGCCCGGCATAGCCTGAGCCGACATGGCCCGAGCTGGATCGATCAATCGCGCTCTTTCAGCCGCGTATGCCTTGCTCGTCAGTCCGGCCGCCGGGGGCGTGTACTGAGGATAGCCGCCCATGAACTTTGCTCGGTCGGCGAAGACAAGCTTCATCGCCTCGGCGGTCAGGTGCAGGCTCTGAACGCTATTTTGGCCGTATTGCGCCATGGGGAAGCGCTCGAGAATGTTCATCAGGCCGCACAAAAGGACGCCTGCTGACGGCGGCGGCGCATAGGCTACCTGGACGCCACGATAGTCGCAGGTCACTGGGTCGGACCAACGCACGCGATAGGCCTCTAAGTCCGCCAGGCTCAGCACTCCGCCCCGGCCTTGAACGCCGGCGATCACGCGGCGGCCCAGGGCCCCGCGGTAAAATGCGTCCGCGCCATGGTCGCGAACCTGCCGCAGCGACCAGGCCAAATCGCGTTGCCGGATGGTCTCGTTGGGTTGGTAGCTTTCGCCGTCGCTCTTGAAGAGGCTCTTGGCGGTCGGCGCGTCGAGGAGCATCCCCTCGCGCTGAAGATTCAGCCCGTAGACAAATTCGTCGGTGACGATGATGCCCTTTTCGGCCAGATCGACCGCCGGCTGCGCCACCGTCTTCCAAGGCAGCTTGCCATAGCGCTTGTGCATCGCCTCCAGGCCAAGCGGCGTGCCAGGCACGCCCACAGCCAGATAGGAATAGCGCTTGGCGAGATCGAGCTTGCCGTCGTCGCTGCGCAAGAGGTCGCGGGTCGTCGCGAGGGGCGCCTGAGGATAGTAATCCAGGGCTAAGGTGCGGTTCTCTCGAGCGATGTAGATCAGCGCAAAGCCGCCGCCCCCCAGGTTGCCGGCTTGAGGTAAGGTGACTGAAAGCGCCAGACCCGTAGCGACGGCGGCGTCGATCGCATTTCCGCCGCGCGACAAGATCCCAGCGCCGACCTGCGAGGCGACCGCGTTTTGGCTGACCACCATCCCCCGCCGGCCGATCACCGGGTGATTGATCGCGTCATAATCTAGGATGTAGTCGAACTTCGGCGCCGGCTTGGCCGGCGCGGCCCAAGCCGCGCCGGCAAGCGCCAGGGCGAGCGCCGCGGCGCCCGCCAGACCTTTCAACAGCTTGCGCGCCATGATCAGAACGACTTGGAGACTTCGAGATACCAGAAGCGGCCGCGCGGGTTGTAGAGGCTGGTGTAGAAGCCGAACAACTGGTTGGCGAGCGGCGGATCCTTGTCGGCGATGTTGTTGACGCCAAGCCGCGCCGACACCCCCTCAAACGCCCCCTCCTCGGCCGTGTAGCGGACCGAGCTGTTGAAGGTGGTCCAAGAAGAGACGGGGAAGTTGAGGGCCGAAGTGTCATAGATGCCGGCGATGCGCACGCCGCTGCCGGTCACCTGCCATGGTCCTTGGTTCCAGATCACCGTGGCCGAAACGCGCGTGCGTGGATTGCCGTTGAGGCCCACTTGCGAGCCGCCCGCGGCCGTCGACAAGCCCGCGGCCACCAGGGCCTGCGCTTCGGGCGAAGGCGACTGGTAGAACTTGCCGAACACCGACACATCGGCGTTCAGGCGAAAATCGCCAAAGCGCTCGGTCGGAATGGTGTAGCTGGCGCCAAAGTCGGTGGCCTCCACGGTCCGGGCGTTGAGGTTCTGGAAGATCGCCTGGACATTGGTGACCACGTTGGCGGCATTGCGCGTCACCAGAGGATTGCCCTGGCCGCCGCTGAGGCGCGAGACTGCATCGAGGTTGATCTGATCTTGCGTTGAGAGGACGCCGACCAACCCCGTCTGTTTGATGCGCCACCAATCCATGGTCAGCACCAGGTTAGGCAGCGGCGTAAGGACGACGCCCGCACTGACAGTCTTGCTGTCTTCGGCCTTCAGGCGGTCATTGCCCGAGCGCGCTTCTGAGACGTCGTTGCGGAAGGTGGCGCAGGCGGTGCGGTTGATGGCCGCGATGCTGGTCGCTCCTTGGGCGACGGCGCAGCGATAAAGATCGGTTTGGTTTTGCTGCACACGGACGGCGGCGGCGGCGTTGATCTGCTCAAGGTTCGGCGCGCGGAAAGCTTCGGAGTAGGAGGCGCGCAGCTTGACGATGTCGTTGACGCCCCAACTGGCGGCGATCTTGGGCTTCAGCACCTCGTCCTTGGTGTCCGAATAGCGCTCAATGCGCGCCGCCCCCTGGACCTCAAAGCTCTGCATCAGGGGCACGCCGTCCTCAGGGCGCACCAGGAGGCTGCGAAGCTCGGCATAGGCCGACAGCACATTGCGGTCGCCGTGGGTGTCAAGGGTCGGGCTAGTGCCGACGACGTCGCTGGTCCTGGCTCCGGTCGGCGTCACATAGTTGATCGTGCCGTTGACGCGCGGATCACGAAAGTCGTCATAGCTCTCGTATCGCCACTCTAGGCCCGCGGCCAGACCGATGTCCCGGTCGGCCAGGGTCAAGGCTGCGGGATTGGAGATTTCGGCGCTCAGTACGCCGAGCTTGGTGACGCTTCGGCGGGTCACGTCGATGCGAAGCCGATCGGTGACGCTGGACGGATTTGAGGTCGCATCCCCGAACCGAAGGCTGCCGAGGTCCCCGCCGTTGAAGGGATTATAGGCCGTGGCAGGGTCAGAGCTGGAGAGCGCCGCCTGCAAGGCGGTGTTGCTGACGCGATTATGCTCGGTGTCGGTCGTGCGCGCGCGGCTGAAAACACCGGACGTCTCCCACCGCCAGTCGCCTGCGCGCCCTCGAAGACCCGCCACCGCGCGATACTGGCGATTGTCCACGTCGAAGTTGCGGTCGCCGACGTCGAGGACATTGTAGCCCACCAGGGTGACGTCTTGAGCGGGCCCTGTGTAGCTGGCGAGACGCCCTGCCCCGCCGCCGAAGGGGTTGAATGGGTTGTTGCGCGAGACCACCATCGGCGCATCGGACAAAAGCGTGCTGCCGCCGCGGTTCGCATGGGCGCTAGCCTGGTAGTACAGCAGATCGCCAAAGGCGGTGATCTTGTCGCTGACCTCATGCTCAAAGACGCCCATGACGCTGCCGCGCGTCGTGCGTGGGATCATGGTGCGCACCGGGCCTTCGTCGGTGCGAAGGCTCGACGGCAGGGTCGAGGAGCCGCCATTGATGCAGACGCCGGGGGTCTGGGTCTGGGCGCGCGATCCGGTGAAGTCGCAAGGCTGGATGAAGAAGGTGGTGAAGGACGCGCCAAGTCCGGTGATCGCCGTGCCGACCCGCGCCGTGGCCCAGGGCGACTGGCTTTGGGTCCGGTTGAAGAAGCCGGCGTATTGAGCGTCCACTCGGCTGCTGAGGTCGTCGGTCGCGGCGTAGTCGCGGTCGGCGCCCGGCATGGAGGAGTTGTGGGCGATCTCGCCAAAGAGGGCCACGTGAGTGCGGCCCTGGTTGAAGGCGCGGCCTAGCTTGAAGGACAGGTTATGCTCTTCAAGGTTCGTGCCTTCAGAGCCGCCATAGCGAGCGGTCACCTGGGCGCCGTCGAAGGTGCGGTCGACCACGAAGTTCAGCACGCCGGCGGTGGCGTCCGAACCATAGATGGCGCTGGCGCCGTCCCGCAGAACCTCGACGCGGCGCAGCGCTGAGGATGGGATGGCGTTGAGATTGACGATCTGCACCGGGACGGTGCCGCCCTCCTGCTGGCTAGTGGGGTGCAAAACCATGCGCCGACCGTCAAGCAGAACCAGGGTGTTGCCCGAGCCAAGACCGCGCAGGTTCGCCGAGGCGACATCTCCGCGCGCGTTGTTGGGACCTTGAACCCCGCTGTTGAAGGCCTGGGCGCCGCTTTGCGGAAGGCGGCCGATCAGCTCGCCTGTGCTGCCGGGTCCTTGCGCCTGCAACTGCTCTTGGTCGAGCACTGACAAGGGCAGCGAGCCGGTTACGTCGACGCCCGCGATCTTGCTGCCGACCACGACGATCTCCTCGACCGCGGCCTCGACGGCCTCCGGCTCAGGAACCGCCGCCGGGGCGGCGGCTGCGAGCGCGGGATTGGTGGAGACGCGGCGGGGCGCAGCGGAGATCACGAGGGCTCGCCCGGCGGTTTGAGCCCGCAGCCCCGAACCGCGCAGCAATTGATCAAGGGCGACAGCAGGATCGTACTGCCCCTTCACCGCCGGCGCCGACTTGCCAGCGACAACAGCCGGATCGAAGACGACCTCTCGGCCCGCTTGAACGGCGAATTGGTTGAGCGCGGCGCCCAAGCCTTGCGCCGGAATATCGAAGCTCGATTGAGCCCATGCTGGGGCCCCATAGACCGCAATCGCCGCCGTGCTCGCCAGGGCCAGGGCCCGGATACCAATCGCCATCGTTCTTCCCCCAAAGATGTCAATCTTGTGAAGGACGCTGGGCCGTCTTGCCCCCTCACCTGCCGATGAAGATTTATTTGCCCGGCTTACGCGTGATGCGGATCGCCTCGGGCGTGCTGGTCACCAGGACCGGATGGCTCAAGGGAAGCGCCTCGGCGAAACTGGAGTTCTCCCCGGCCATGAAGACGCCGCTGACGCGCAGGTTGGCGGCGGCTGGATCGACGATGATCGGAACCTTGCGGTATCGGTTCATCTCGATTGTCGCCTCGCCGAGGCTAGCGGAGTCGAAGCGCAGTTGGCCGCGTCGCCAGTCCCCGCTGATCGGCCCGGCCTGCGCCATCAAGACCTCACGGCCGCGCACCTCCGCGCGCTGGCCCGCCGACACGGCGGCCAAAGTCGATCGATCCTCGTCGCTCGCAACCAGCACGCGCCCTTCAGTGACCGCCACGCGCAGGCGATCAGCGTCGAGACGTACATCGAAAGACGTGCCGGTGGCCGTCACGGCATGATCGCCCGCGGCGACGACGAAGGGACGCTTCGGGTTCTTGGCGACGTCGAACCAGGCCTCCCCGCTGACGAGCCGAAGACCGCGTCGCGTCTTAGTGTATTCCACCGCCAAGGCGCTGGCGGTGTTGAGGGTTGCGGTCGATCCATCCGCCAAGGCGATCGTGGCGCGCTCGCCCACTCCAGTTCTGTAGATTTGAACCTCGGGCTGAGGCTCCAGCAGCTTCAGGCCGCCAAGGCTCGCGCCTGCCAGGACGACGACGATAGCCGCCGCAGCCGCAATCTGCGTCCAGGGCGCCGGGCGGATCCGCGCCGGGCGCGCAGCAAGCGCCTGGGTGCGGATCACCGCAACGGCGGGCGTGCCCGCCGCCTCGCCGCTGGCCTGCCAGGACTGCGCCACGTCATCAAAGCAGGCGCGATGTTGCGGGTCCGCGGCGAGCCAAAACTCCAGCTCGGCCGCGTCGCGGGCGCTCCAGCCTGCGCCGCGGCTGCGCAAGAACCAGCGGGCGGCGACGTCATAGGTGTCGGGAACTTGGCGGCCGATGCTCAAGAGTCCCTCCTACGACGCGCAAGGTGAGCCAAGGCTCGCATCATGTGTTTCTCGACCGCGCTCACCGAAATCCCAAGGCGGCGGGCGATCTCGGGATAGCTCAGCTCCTCGAACCGGTTAAGAGCGAAGGCGAACCGTGTGCGCTCGGGCAGTTCTCGCAACGCCTGTTCAATGACAGACAGCTCTTCGCGTCCAAGCAAGAAGCGCTCGGGCGAACGCTCCTCAACGCCGCCAAGCTTTGTGTCGACGTCGTTTGGCGCAGACGGCAGCTGACGGGCGTTTCGCCGAAAGCTGTCGGCCAAGACACTGTTGGCGATTGCGAAGACGTAGCCGCCGGCGGCTTCCACAGGCTCGTGATCGGCCCGCCGGGCCAATCTGAGGAATACCTCTTGAACGAGATCCTCAAGGTCGGATCCGCGCTTAGCCCGGGTTGCGAAGTACCGCGTCAGGGGCGCGCGAAGGCGACGTACGAGATCCTCGTCAAGACCGTTAGCAGGCGGCTTCGCGGCGGGCGTCATGCGCATATAGACGCCCGCACGCGAAAACCCCTCACCTTGAAACCGCACGCTAACTTGAGCAGAGCCCTCGGAAAAAGCTGTGGGCAAGTTCCTGTCAGATTGGATTGGAAGGATGGGCCCACCCGTGTGGGGTTGTTGGCCAAACTAACGGCCCACCTTCGGGTCGGCTCGACCTCAGCTGGCCTGCATGCCACGCCATCGATCGTATTGCGCCGCCTTCGAGGGGTTTGGGTCGACGGTTCCGTTAAGCCAAAAGAGCAGCCAATCCCAGGCGCGCACCGCGCTGGTGAATCTGTGCGCCGGCTCGATGAACAGATGAGCTTCGTCGGGATAGGCAAAAAGCTCAAATGCCCGGCCCGCATTCGTCGCCCCGTAGAATAAGGCCAGTGCGGTCCTAAACTCGCTTTCGGGAGCGTTCATCAAAAGCGGCGCAGACAGGGCCGCGGCATGTTGGGAAGGCGCCAGCGCCTTCCAGGACCCGAAATCCTTATCGTGCGGCGGCAGGTTGCGTAGTTCGGTCGCCCAGCGCGCGTAGGGATTGCCCAGAAGATCGTAACCAGGAGCGAATGGGGCATCCAGATAGGTTGGCCCTCCGGCGACAGCAGCGGCGAAACCGCCCCCTTGTGTCAAACCAATCAATACCGACTCTGAGCTGAAGCTCACCCCTGAGATCGCGATCTTGTCGGGCTGCGCCACCCCCTGCGCCACTAGGTACGCCGCGCCGGCCTTCATGTCTTCCAAGAAGGCCTGGTGCGCCGGGGCGGGACGTTTGTCGCCCTCAGGCGCCGGCCCAGCCGCCGCGCAGAGCACTGCAACCTTGTTGCGAGCCCCAGCAAGTTCGGGGACGCGATGAAACGCCCCGTCCATGAAGTTGCGGCAACGGTAAGACGTGATCACCAACGGAAGCCTTCCTTTGGCGTCGGCGGGGGTGAGAAGGATTCCGCCCGCCGCCCTGCCGCCGACAGAGGGCCAAACGATGCGCCGCACCCTAATGTTCGGGTCGCCATCGACCGCCCCTGGCGGGCTATAGAGGATCTGGGGCTTGACGCTCTCGCCGAGCAACTCCAGCCGCGCGGAGGCCAACGGATCTTCGGCCAAGCAAATTACGCCAGAGTCAATTACAGCGCAGCCGCCAGACTCGATCAGACGTCCGCCGCTAAAGAGGTGGCTGGCTGCGTCGCGCAGCATGCGGGGCTGCTTGGCTCCTGGCGTCCATGCATAAAGACGGACCGCGTCCGTAGCGTCGACGTTGCGAAAGATGACCGCGCCGCGCCGCCAGCCGTCCACGACCAGCTTGTCCCCTTGGCAGGCTTCAGCAAGGCATGGCAGCAAAGCATCGCCTCGGCGCACCACTAGCCGGCGGGGGCGTTCTGACGGGGCGTCACTGGCAGGGGCCTCTTCAATCGTTGCATCGCCCCAGAGCTTCGACGACGCCGTCGTCGCCGTATCGGGAGCCGGCGAGGCTGCCGCGCTGCGGCGACCATCGATCAGCGACACGGCATAACGTTGCTGGCTTTCGCCCGGAGCGATCCAGCGAAAATCACGCGGACCAAACTGAGTCTGGACAACAGGACGCCAGCGGCCATCCACCAAACCGCCAGCCATCAGGTCAGCGCGCGCGGTAACGCCGCTTTGGATACGCACCCCGTCTTCGCGTAGCGCCCTATCGGCCGAGGCGATCGCGTCCAGGCTTGGCCCTTCTTCGATCAGTACCTTGTCGCCCATGGCCACCATCGAACGCACGTCACCCGCTGTCGCCAACCAAGGCACAGCCTGGTCCTCGGCAAGATCGTATCGCCAAACCCCAGCGGGTCCCTGGCCGTCGCGACGCCGAAAGAAAAATGCCCCGGAGTCCGATCGCCACACGACCATCTCCGCGCGCATGGCGCCCGCAAGGCTGAACTCAACCTCGCCCGCCTTGGAGACCACGCGACAGTCCTTGCTTTGCAGCTTGCAAAGCACCCATTCGGCTTCGACGCGATTTTGCGCGATCAGCGCCCTCTCCTGCCTTAGCGCTGCAAAACGCCCGTCCGGCGAAACGGAGAGGGAGCTTAGGGTCGGCGCTTCAATCGCCCTCCTGAGGAGGGAGTCACCTGCTTCATCGGCACGAGCGGCGTGGAGCGCAGTCATACCATTGAGAAAAGCGGCCGCGACGAGGATCGACGCCAGCAAAGCCTTGCGACTGTGCGGATATGCTTCCCAAGCCAGCTTCATGTCACCACCGCTGCGTCAGGGATAGGCGCACCACACGTCCAGACGGCGAAGCGTTGGTGGCGTCAAAGCCCAGACCGTTTGGCGTGGTGGCGCGCGCCGTGATCGGCGGCGGCGAGGCGTCCAAAAGGTTCTCGAAGTTGAGAGCCAGACGCGTAGCACCCAAGCCGACGCCCAATTGAGCATCCCAGGTGAGTTGATCACGCACCTCGACATTTGGGGTCAGCGTCGGGTCAACCAATTCGCCGGAATAGTTGGCGAAAACCGCTCCAAAGAAGCGATCGCCTGTCCACACTGCGCCGGCGCGTCCGCGCCAATTGGGGGCGTTGAAGATCACGCCGGTAAGCTCGGTGACGACAGACCCCGGCGTCAGGCGCTGACGGGTCTCCATCCGCGTCGCATCGACGTTCAAGGTCAGGTTTCCGCCAGCCAGCTGTCTCTTGTACTGCGCCGAAAGGTCCAAACCTTTGATCTTCTGACGCGCAATGTTCTGGTAGGCGTTGAAGACATAAGCGGCCACGCGGGACGGATCGTAGGGTTGGGCTGAAAAATTCTGGAACTGATCGGCGGCGGCGATCACCCGGCGCTGGAGCTCCGCAGAGGGAGCCCGCGTCACGACGGTGGCGTAAGCTGGGTTCGACAGCGCTGCGGTGATCGGCACAACAGGCTGTGTGATGCGACCGCGATAGTCGATGTCGAAGTAGTTCAAACCGAACTTCAGGCCCGGCCATCGGCTCGGCGACCAGTCGAGGCCAACCGACAACGCATCGGAGGTCTCAGGTTCAAGCCCGCCGCCAGCGCCCAAGGTGCGAAAGAGGACCGGCACGGCTCGCCCGCCGGCCTGCGGATCGACGACGTCCGTGACGAAAGCTTGAGCGGAAGCAGACTGCTGGACAAGCGCCGGAGACTTGAACGATTTGCCCCAGGTCGCTCGTAGGCCAAGCTCTGGGACGATCCGATAGATCGCGCCGACACGCGGCACAAGCTCGCCACCAACCTCGGATGTGTCTTCGTAACGCAAGGAGCCGGTGAGGACGAGGCTGTGGATACCCGGGCGCCGGTTTCGCGAGCCCACTAAGGGCGCGTCAGCTTGAACGAACGCATGGACCACGTCGCGTTCGCCGGCCTGGGTGGTGACCGCCGCCGATGTTGCGGTCCTCATGTCGAGCGTTTCGCGCCGCCAACCAGCCCCTAGGGCGGCCTTGAGAGGGCCGCCCCACATGGCCAGCAGATCGCCGTCGACGACCGCCTCGGCGCCATAGCGCTCGTAGCGCACGTGTGAGGCGCTCAAGAGCGTATTCGTCGCCACTGTGGAGATGGACTCCGTGCGGTCCCGCCCCCAAGTGGCGCCAAGCTTCAAGCGCCAGTCCGCCGGAAGGCGCGCTTCGGCGCCAAGAAGTACATTGGGCTGCTGGACGTCTACGCGAGTGGTGGTGGTCGAAGACGTTCCCGTTGAGCGCCTCACCACGTCCTTTTCGCTGAAAAGCGCGGTGGCGTCGAAGGTGAGCTGGCCACCCACCTCCTGTTCTGCGCGCGCGAACAGGAGCCGCTGAGTGTAGTCAGGAGCAAGGTCTGTGGGATCGGGCGCCGACGCTGAGAACCTTCGATCTTGTGAGAGCAGCGGATCGCGGTGGAGGTACTCAGCACCGATCATCGCTCCGCCGCTTGACCACTGGCTGCCGGAAAGGTGGCTGAACCGGTAGGTATCTGCGCCGCCCGAACGGGTCGGGGTCGACAGCTCCGCCGACGTCCGGTTCCCGGAGAACCGGCGCCTGAGCACGAAGTTCACCACCCCGCCGACGGCGTCGGAGCCATACAGCGCAGAGGCGCCGTCGGTCAGCACCTCTACGCGCTCCACTAACGCCAAAGGAATGATGCTCACATCCGCGGCGTGCCCTGTGGCCGTCGGCGATAGACGCTGACCGTTCACCAAGGACAGCGTGGCGTCCGACCCCAGACCCCGCAGATTTGGCGAGTCGGCGAAGGCGTGATTGTTCAATTGCGCCTGTCCCCCAGCGCCCACGACGGTCGACTGATGGCCGCCGCCGAAGGCCTGCGGCAATAGGCGTATCAAAGCACCGGCGGAGTCGACGCCGGAGGCGTCGATGTCGGCGCGGCTGATCGACACCACCGCCGACGCCGGCGTCCCGCCGCGCAGGAAAGTGCCGGTGACGACGATTTCGGAGAGGACCTCATCATTTGCGGAGACGATGGTCTCCGCTGCGGGCTGGGGGCGGGCCGGCTCCACAATGAATGAGCCGCCGATAGTGGGCCGAACATTTAGACCGGCGCCGGCTACCAGCTTTTGTAGCGCCGCTTGGGTCGAATAGGCTCCGTTGAGCGCCTCGGCGCGCCTTCCTTGGAGGGCCGCAGGATCGAAGGCGACGTTGGCGCCGGTGCGGCTGCCAACGGCGCGCAAGGAGTCGGCCAGTGGCTGGGCCGGCAGGTTGAACTGAAATGTGGCTTGAGCTGTTGCGGCGATCGGAGCGGCGCAAATCAATGCCAGCACCGCGGCGCCCAAAGATAGGCGTTCACGCGTCAGACGTCTTTGCATGGAAGTTCCCCCTATAGGACCTGCTTCCTGCCGGCCCTAAACTTCTAGACGGACGAGGGCGTGTTTCCGGACATCTCAAATAAAGCAAGCGCGCCTTAGCGGTCGATTACCCATACCGCCCCGTCGCGCGACGCACGCAGCCCATGCAACTGGGAAACCACCGCGGCGAACTCTGCGGGATCTTGAGCCTTGAACACGCCTGATACCCGCAAGGCGCCGACCCGTGCGTCGCGAACTTCGATCGGCGCGCCGCCATAGCGGTTGATCTCAGCCACGGCGCTGGCCAGCGTCACATCGTCGAGGAAGATTTCGCCGCGGCGCCAAGCGACGACGGCGTCCATCTTGGGTCTATCGATAGACGGCGGAGCTTGAGTGGCGAGGGTCAAGCGCTCACCTGGCGTCAGGATCGTCGGATGGTCCTGACGTCGCGGGCCTGGACGCCGCGGAGAAACCGAGACGCGTCCCTCGACGAGGGTCACCAAAGTGCGGCCGGCGTCGCGGCGGACGACAAAGCTTGTGCCCAGCGCGATCACCTTTTCGTCGCCGACAGTCACAATGAACGGCAGGCTGGGGTTTTTGGCGACTTCGAAGAAGGCTTCCCCCCGCTCGAGCGCAACCTTGCGCTCGGACTTCGAATAATCAACCTCCACACGGCTATCGGTGTTCAGGGTGATCCGAGATCCGTCGGACAGCGTCATGGTTTGCTGTTGTCCGACGGCTGTCTTGTAGGTGTCGGGGCCTAGGACTACAGCCGCGCCTGCGATCAGCACGATGGCTGTAGCCAGTCCGGCGGCCAATGCCGCCGCCGGTCGCCATCGCCAACCTTCGTGCTTGCTGACAGATGCGCCAGCGACGACATCCCAGGTGTCGGTGACACGCGCGAAAGCGTCAGCATGCCCCGGCTCCGCAAGCCAGACCTTGAAGGCCGCTTCGGCTTGGGGGGTGCGCCCCTCGCCTTGCAGTCGAGCCAGCCATGCGGCCGCTTCGGCCAAATCCATCTCGACGGTGATGTCGACTTCCTTACGCATCACCAACCGTCCATCCACTTGGTCAAAAACAGTAGCGCTCGCGCCACCTGCTTCTCGGCAGCGGCCACGGACAGCCCCTCCTTTGCGGCGATCTCCTGGTAGGACAATCCATCCAAGCGCTTGGCCAGAAGGCACCGGCGCGCGCTCGGCGAAATCTGGGCCAGACCAGCTTCGGCGCGCCGCAGCCGCTCTTGCGCTCGGAGCATCTCATCGGCTCGAGGTGCAAGATCAGCAATCCTCTCGACAGCTCCGTCCACATGGTGAAATGGAGCGATCTTGCGGCGACGCGCTTCGTCGCGGCTGATGTTCAAGGCCGCATTCACCACGAACGCCTCGTTCGACTTGACTTGGTTGGCTCGGGAATAGGCCTCAAGGCGTGCGAAAGCTTCTTGGACGATGTCATCAGCATCATCCAACGACGAGCCGCGCCGCATAAGCAGCGAGCGCGCCTTCCTCATGATTTGGACGATGTCGCTCACAAGATAGACGCACCTCCTACTGGGGTAGACGAAGCCGATCGCCGTTCCAGACATCTCGCGTCAAAAAATTTCCTTCTGAGCATGGCAGGGCGTCGCCGCGGAAGTATCGCCGGCCGCTCGATGATCTGCGCCTGGGCGATGGGTTATTGGCTTCGCTCCAGGCGTTCAGGCTAAGCTGAGGGCCATCCATGACAAAGCTGTTGTGCTTGTCCACCATGGCCAGCGCGAAGCATTCCATGCCATCCGACTTGGTCCTGAGACACCGTCGCCATGGGGAACGGCGTTGATGGATAGTTGGAAAGGCAGCTGCATTCCCCTTGAAGACGGGTTGTGGGCTGAGGCAGTCACCGCACCTTGCCGACGCACTTGTTCCGACAGGGTCAGCCGCCCCTATGCCCACGCGTGTCATGTGGCCCGTCTCGTGCATGGTCAAATAGGTCACGCCCTTGCTTCGGGTTCCATCGGCCGTAGCCGCCGGCGGCGTCAGAGCGCCTATTGCGCGTCGGGTGATCGGGCGCCGACGCTTGCCGGGCGCTTCAGTTCGTCGAAGGAGCGGCCCTGAAAGTGGAGGGTCAGACCCGCCGACAGAGCGCTGACCGCTATGAGGGCCAGCATGAACAAGGCCAGTCGCCCCAGGCCCGCCGCCAGCGCCTCGTCAAAGCGATCGGGCGATGGGGGCTGGCCACAGTCGTCATCGGCCCTGCCCGCAGGTGTTGTCGCGATCCTGGAAGCCGCATCACCTGGTGACCCGCTTTCAGGCTTGCCGGCCTTCATGGCGCCGATAGCTGCTTGGCCAAATTGGCGTCGATCGGCGCAGGCCGTCCCGCGTCCCTGGCCGCATCCATGCGCTTGAAGGCGTCTTGGACGTAGCGGACGCCCAGATACCGAAAGGGTTCTGGCTCCCAGGCGGGCGCGCTATGGCGAGCAAGGGGCAACCGCTGCAGGTCAGATGGCCGCCCAAGTATTTTCTCGGCCAAGACCCGCGCAGCCAGGTTCGTGGTGGAGACGCCGCGGCCCGTATAGCCGTGCAGCGATGCGATCTTGCGAAGCGGATCAAACGAGACGGTCGGCTCCCAGTCTCGCGAGACGCCAAGAAAGCCGCTCCACGCATGCGAGAAGTCATCATCGCCCAACACTGGAAACCAGCGTCGCAGCTCCTCGCGCATGGCCGTGTGGGTTCGGCTCATGGCCGCCTCGCCGCCGTCAGTGGCCGAGCCGTAGAGGTAGGGCGCGCCCCGACTGCCATAGAGGATCCGGCCATCGCTGGTCTTGGTGAGATAGTCGACGGTGAACGCCTGCGACCCCAGCCCCTCTCCTCCCGCCCAGCCGATCTGCGCCCACTGATCTTTCGAGAGCGGCTTGGTCAGGACGATGCTCGACGACATCGGCAGCACCTTGCGCCCAAAGCCCTTCACCTTGGGAAGGTAGGCTTCCGCCGCGGCGACCACGGCGCGCCGCGCCCGAACGGTTCCGCCGGTCGTTGCAAGGCCAGGCTGGCCATCGACGCTCAGAGCGGTGACCGGGCTTTGCTCGTAGATCTGAGCGCCCTTGGCCTCGACGGCGCGCGCCAAGCCGCGCGCGAGCTTGGCCGGATGGACCGCTGCGCCTGTCGGACTGTGGAAGGCGCCCACCGCACCTTCGATCCGCACGCGGCTACGTAGGGCGTCGGCGTCGAGCAAACCGCCCCCGTCAAGAAGGCCAAGCCGGTCGTACACGGCGTAAGAGCCCCTGACCGAAGCCATCTGCGCCTCGCCGCGCGCCAGGCTGAGAATGCCGACATTGCGGAACTGGGCGTCGATGCCTTCCTCGGCGCAGACCCGGCCGACCTCTGCGACGGCTTCCTTCATGGCCGTCACGGTGAGCCGCGCGGTCTCCACGTCATATCGGCGCTCGACCACGTCGGGATTGATCGGATAGCGCGGCGAACACCAGCCGCCGTTGCGCCCCGAAGCTCCGTACCCGCAGACCTCGGCCTCCAGGATGGCCACCTCCAAACCTGGCTCGGCTTGCAGCAGGTAGTAAGCTGTCCAAAGGCCCGAATAGCCGCCGCCAAGAATGGCGACGTCGACCGTGATGTCGCCCGAAAGCGGCTTGCGCGGCGTCAGATCCTCGCCGCAGGTCTCAAGCCAAAAACTCGTTTGCGCGTAGCTCACGGGGATCAAGCCGGATCGAAGATGATGTAGATCTTGCGCAAGGTCTCCTCGACCCGCCAAACGCCAAGGCTGTTGGCCGGGAAGTAGAGGCTGTCGCCGGCCTTGATGGTCAGCGGCTCGCCCTCATCGGGCTCGAAGACCGCCTTGCCTTCGAGGAACGTGCAAAACTCCGCTTTGGTGATCTGGCGTCGCCAGTCCCCGGGCGTGCACTCCCAAACGCCGGTGCGCTCGCCCGATGCGCCTTCAAAACTGGAGACACGGGTCACCGAAATCGGCTCACCGATCGGCGCCGGCACGGGCGCGCCCGCCGGCAGGTTCGAAAAAAGATCGTCGTGGCGAAAGCTGATGATGCTCATGGGACTCACAGGGGATTAAGAACACGGTCGAGGAACTGGCGGGTGCGCGGCTCTTGTGGGTTGGTCATCACCTGCCGGGCGGGTCCGGTCTCGACGATCTGGCCGCCTTCCATGAAGACCACGCGGTCGGCGACCTCGCGGGCGAAACCCATCTCGTGGGTGACCACGATCATGGTCAGGCCTTCGGCGGCCAGGTCGCGCATGATCTGAAGCACGTCGCCCACCCGCTCGGGATCAAGCGCCGAGGTCGGCTCGTCGAAAAGGATGGCCTGCGGCTTCATGGCGAGCGCCCGGGCGATCCCGACGCGCTGCTGCTGACCGCCTGAAAGCGCCGCCGGCATGGCGTCGGCCTTATCTGCGATGCCGACCCGCGCAAGCAACGCCTTGCCTTCGGCGAGCACCTCGGCCCGCGGCCGGCCCTGAGCGTGAATGGGGCCTTCAGCGACGTTCTCCAGCACGGTGCGATGGGGAAAGAGGTTGAACCGCTGGAAGACCATGGCGAGCTTGCGGCGCACGGTCGGCAAGGTGGTCGGGCCCACGAGGTCTCCGTCGACGGTGATCTGGCCGCCGTCATGGCGCTCCAGGCCGTTGATGCAGCGCAGGAGCGTCGACTTGCCCGATCCGGAAGGACCGATCAGGCAGACGACCTCGCCGCGGGCGACCTCGAAATTGATGTCACGCAGGACGACGTTGGCGCCGAAGGCTTTGCGCAGGTTGCGGATTTCGATCATCGACGCTTCATCCGCCGCTCGAGGTGATGCACGGCCAGCGTCAAGGGCAGGCTCATGGCCAGGTAGAGAATGGCGATCAGGGTGTAGACGGTCATGTTCTGGAAGGTGGAGACCGCCAACAGCTGACCGGCCCGGGTCAGCTCCGCCACAGTGATGGTCGAGGCGATGGAGCTGTCCTTGAGCAGCATGATCGAGGTGTTGCCGAACGGCGGCAGGGCCGTGCGCACCGCCAGCGGCAACATCAGGCGAAGCATGATCTTGCGCTCGGACAGGCCCAGCGATTGGGCGGCCTCGACGAGCGCCGGATCGACGCTTTCGAAGCCGGCGCGGAAGTTCTCGGCCTGATAGACCGAATAGGCCAGACCCAGGCCGACGATGCCGGCCGCCAGGGCGTTAAGCTGCAGGCCAAACTCGGGCAGCACGAAATAGACGTAGAAGAGCTGGACGATGATCGGGATGCCGCGCACGACATTGATCACGGTGCGGCTGACGGCGCGCAGCAACGCCAGACGCGAGCGTCCCATGATCGCCCACAGCAGGCCAAGCACGACGCTGAGCAGCAAAGCGCCGAGGGTCACCTCTATGGTGACCACGACGCCGCGCAGAAGGATCGGCAAGAATTCTATGGACCGGGCGATGAAGTCTTCCGGCATCACAGCCCCCACTGCTGGATGATCTTGGCGATGCGCGTCGTCTTGACCGCAGCGATGGCGGTGTTGATGCGCGGCAGGTTCGGATCGTTCTTGCGCATCACAAGGCAGACGTCCTCCAGGTCGAGCGGCTTGAAGTCGGCGGCGAGCTTGAGCGTGTCGGTGCGCGTGACGCGCAGGTAGTAGCGGACCATGGGATCGTCGGCGTAGGCCGCATCCAGACGGCCAAAGCGTAGATCGCGCATGATGTCGGCCAGACTGTCATAGGTGCGCACGTCGCTTACGCCGGCCGCCTGCAGATGCTCGATGAACCGGCCGCCCACCTGGGCGCCGACCCTGCGGCCGCGAAGGTCTTCCAAGCGCGCATAGGAGCGCTGATCGTCGGCGGCGATCGCGATCGCGCCGCCATAGGCATAGACCGGCGCGCTGAAGTCGGCGACCGCCTCACGCGCCGGCGTTCGCAGCATGGCCGCGGCGATCACGTCGATCTTGCGGGCGTTCAAGGACGGAATGAGCGCGGCGAAGGCGGTGGGTTGCAAGGTCACCGGCAGCCCGGCCGCCTCGCCCACCGCCCGTACGATGTCGACCATGGCGCCGGTCAGGGCGTTGGTCTGCACATCGAGGAAGCTCAGCGGCACCCCGGTCGCCGTGGAGCCGACGATCAGCCCGCCTTGGGCGCGCGGGTCCTGTCCTGGCGCGCAGCGGCTCGCCAAGACGCCTCCAAGACCGGCCACAACCGTCCGCCGGGTGAACGGAGCGATCACGGCGCCTCGACGTCGATGCACAGGGTCTTGGGGCTGAGGTAGTCGTTGATGCCGTAGAGCGAGCCTTCGCGGCCCATGCCCGACTCCTTGACCCCGCCGAACGGCGAGACCTCCGAGGAGATCAGTCCCGTATTGATCCCGACCATGCCGTACTCCAACGCCCCGCCCATACGCCACACACGTCCGTTGTCGCGGGTGAACAGGTATGCGGCAAGGCCCGCACGCGTATCGTTCGCCAAGGCGACCGCTTCGGCCTCGGTCTCGAAGCGCACGAGGCCGGCCACGGGGCCGAAGGTCTCATCGCGGCAAAGCAAGGCGTCAGGCGCCACGTCCGACAGCACGGTCGGAGCATAGAAGGCGCCAGCGCCCGCCAGTCGCCCGCCCCCGGCTCGCACCGCCGCCCCGCCAGCCAGGGCGTCGGCCACATGGGCCTCGACCTTTTCCAAGGCGCGCTGATCGATCAGGGGGCCCTGATCGGTGTGCCCGGCCAGGCCGTCGCCGACCGTCAGGCGAGAGGCCGCCGAGGCCAGGGCGTCGGCGAAGGCGTCATAGATTCCAGACTGCACGTAGAAGCGGTTGGCGCAGACGCAGGTCTGGCCGGTGTTGCGAAACTTCGAGGCGATCGCGCCGGCCACCGTCTTATCGAGATCGGCGTCATCGAAGACGATGAAGGGCGCATTGCCGCCCAACTCCAAACTGACCCGCTTGACCGTGCCAGCGCAGCGCGCCGCCAGGAGTTTGCCCACCGGCGTCGAGCCGGTGAAGGTGAACTTGCGCACGCGCTCGTCGGTGGTGAAGACCTCGCCGATGGCCGGCGCGTCGCCCGCGACGATGTTGAGCACGCCTGGCGGCAGGCCCGCTTCCTCGGCGAGAACCGCCAGGGCCGTGGCCGACAGCGGCGTCAGTTCTGAAGGCTTGAGCACGACCGTGCAGCCTACGGAGAGCGCCGGGCCGACCTTGCGGGCGATCATGGCCGCCGGGAAGTTCCAGGGGGTGATGGCCGCAACAACGCCCACCGGCTCTTGGACCACCACAAGGCGCTTGTCGGCCATGTGGCCAGGAATGGTCACGCCATAGGCGCGACGCGCCTCTTCGGCGAACCACTCGATGAACGAAGCGGCGTAGGCGACCTCGCCCCGGGCCTCAGCCAAGGGCTTGCCCTGTTCGGCGGTCATCAGGCGCGCCAGGTCCTCGACGTTCTTGAGGATCAGATCGTTCCAGCGCTTGAGAATGACCGCCCGCTCCTTGGCCGCGCGACCGCGCCAGGCTGGCAGGGCGGCATGCGCCGCGGCCACGGCGTCGCGGGCCGCCGACGCGCCCAGGCTCGGCGGTGAGGCCAAGAACGCCCCCGTTGCGGGGTTGGTCACATCGAACGTTGCGCCGCCTTCGATCCAGCGACCAGCGATGTAGCCTGCGGCCCGAAGCAGGTCGGGACGCGACAGCTTCAGACCAAGCGGCGCGGCGCCGTCGGCGCTCATGCGCCCGCCTCCGCCAAGGCCGCCTCGAGGATGTCGAGACCTTCATCGACCACGGCGTCGGAGGCGGTGATCGGCACGAGGATGCGCAACGTCTCGCCGTAGCGGCCGCAGGACAGCACGACCAGACCCTTGGCCAGGGCGGCGGTCGTGACCTTCTTGGCGGTCGCGCCGTCGGGCGTATGCCCCCCGCGATCGGCGAGCACGTCGAAGGCGATCATGGCCCCGGGGCCGCGCGGACGCGAGACGGGGACCAGATCGTTGCGGGTGGCGAACGCCTCCAGACGCAGGCGGATGCGCTCGCCAAGGGCGTCGGCGCGCGCCAGCAGGCCTTCGTTCTCAATGACGTCCAGCACCGCCAAGGCGGCGGCGCAGGCCACCGGCGAGCCGCCATAGGTGCCGCCAAGCCCGCCAGGCTCGACCTGATCCATCAGGTCCGCGCGGCCGATGACGCCCGACAGCGGCAAGCCGCCGGCCAGGGACTTGGCCACGGTGATCAGGTCGGGCTTCACCGCATAGTGCTCCATGGCGAAGAGCTTGCCGGTGCGCGCAAAGCCCGTCTGGACCTCGTCGGCGATCAGCAATATGCCGTGGGCGTCGCAAATCCGGCGAAGGGCCTCCATCAGTTCGGCGGGCACAGGGTGGAAGCCGCCCTCGCCCTGCACGGGCTCGACGATGATCGCGGCGACCTCGTCGGGGCCGACATCGGCGGCGAAGACGAAGTCGAGCGCTTTTAGGCTATCTTCGACGGTGACCCCGGCGGCGGGGCTGGGGAACGGCAGATGATGCACGTCGGCCGGCCCAGGCCCAAAGCCGCGCTTGTAGGGGACGACCTTGCCGGTCAGACCCATGGTCAGCAGGGTGCGGCCGTGGAAGCCGCCGGTGAAGGCGATGACCGCGCTGCGGCGCGTGGCGGCTCGAGCGACCTTTACGGCGTTCTCCACGGCTTCTGCGCCGGTGGTGAAGAAGATGGTCTTAGCCGGCCCTTCGATGGGGGCCAGCGCGTTCAGGCGCTCGGCAAGGGCGATGTAAGGCTCGTAAGGCAGCACCTGGAAGGCGGTGTGGGTGTAGCGGTCCAACTGCGCCTGAACCGCCGCGATCACCGCCGGATGGCGATGGCCGACATTGAGGACGGCGATGCCGCCGGCGAAATCGACGAAGCGCCGACCCTCGACATCCCACAGCTCGGCGTTCTCGGCGCGGGCGGGATAGATCGCGGTGGCGTTGGCCACGCCCCGGGGGACGGCGGCGAT
Source organism: uncultured Caulobacter sp. (assembly GCA_913776195.1). Classification (GTDB taxonomy): domain Bacteria; phylum Pseudomonadota; class Alphaproteobacteria; order Caulobacterales; family Caulobacteraceae; genus Caulobacter. Next base: position 104,882 of record CAJYMH010000014.1, on the reverse strand, counting down.
ACGGCGGGCGTGAAGATCAGCGTTGGTGGACAAAACGAGCCTGCTCACATTGGAGGGAACGGGGCCAATCTCGCTGCTTCGACTTTAGGGGCACAGGCGATATCGCGGCCCTCTTCGGTGACTTCAGGTCACCTCAACGGCGCGCGTCCCACGCGGGTATCGCGCATCAAAAAAAGGGCGCCGCAAAGCGCGGCGCCCAGGGTCGGAGGTAGGCGGACCCGACGAGTTTGGGTCCGCCACTTCTGGAGGGTTTAGAAGCGAGCCGTGGCCTGCACGCCGACCACGCGCGGCTTGAGGGTCGTGCCCAGCCAAAGCGAGCCGCCTTGGTACTGCGGGAAGTTGGTCAGCCAGTCCTGGTTGTTCAGGAGGTTCTCTGCGTAGAGCTCCATCAGGACCTGGTTGGTGACGTAGAGGCCCACCCGCGCGTCGAGCTGCTTTGAGCCATAGGCGCCGTCGGGACGGGTGGCGTCGTAGAGCGAAGAGCGGGGATTTTGGTAAGGGAACGGCCCGTCGTTGTCCGAACGCGAGTTGTACTGCACACGAACAAAGCCGTCGCGATTGGCCGCCATGAAGCGATACTCGCCGGTCAGATTGACCGTCCAGGGCGTGGCGCCCAGCGTCTGCCCCTCGAAAACCAAGGGCGCCGTTCCGACGATGATGGTGTCGTTGTAGTAGGCGTCGTTATAGCCGACCGCGGCGCTCAAGGTGAGGTTGTTGGTGGCGCGGAAGCTGACATTGAGGTCGCCGCCCTTTGAGGTGGCTTCTGCGGTGTTGGCCACCAGGCTGAAGGCGCAGGGCAGACGGATCTGCTGCTGGATGTCCGTCCACTTGGTGTGGAAGACGGAGGCCTGGAAGGTCAGTTTGCGATCGAACAGCGAGCTTTTGACGCCCAGCTCGTAGGTGCTGGTCTTGTCGCTGTCATAGGTGTTGCCCCCATCGATGCCCAGGACCGCCAGGTCGGCGGCGCAGATATCGGGGACCGCCTTGTTGACGCCGCCGGTGCGGTAGCCGCGAGCCCACGAGCCGTAGACCAAGGTCTCATCGCTTTGCTGCCACGACAGGGCCACCCGCGGCGTGAAGGGCTTTTCCGAAAGCTTGCCTGCCGCGGTGGCGATGCCGCCCGCGTATGAGATGCCGCGCTCGACGATGTCGTAGGTCAGCGTGTCCTTCGAGTAGCGACCGCCCACGCTGAGGGTCAGATCCTCGATGACCTCGAAGTCGACATTACCGAAGACCGCCAAGGTCTTCTCCACCGTCGCCTCGTTGCCGTAATAGCGAGCCGGCCCGACCATGAAGCGGGCGGCGGCCAGCGGCACGCCAAAGCGGATGCGATAGGCGTCCGGGTGGTGCGGCGAGTTGATCGGCACGTCCGACTTGAGCGAGCTGCGCGAATAGTAGCCGCCGATCGTCCAGCGCAGACGAGCCTCGGCGTCATTGCTGTTGAGGCGGATTTCCTGGGTCTGCAGCCGCTGGTCGGCGACGGGGTTTTGCCAGGTGAAGAGTTCGCGACCCGGAATGATCGGGAAGAGCCAAGGCGCGCCCAAGGAGACCCGGTCGTTGCCGTGCAGAGCGTCGTTGGTGGCGTTGGAATGGCGGTAGAGGTAGGAGCTCACCGACGTCAGGGTCACCGCCTCGCCTTCGGCCACCATCTTCAGGGCCGGCAAGATAAAGCGGTCGCTTTGCGGCTGGGCCATGGCCGCATAGCTGATCTGGCGGCCATCCTTGGGGTCGGCGACGCCGAGCGGGCAAGGATTGAGGGCGGGGTTCAAGGGTGTGACCGCCGGGCAGCGCGTGTAGAGCAGCGGCCGGTCGTCCTGCTTGACGTTTTGATAGTAGAGGCTCGGCTGGATCGAAAGCCAATCGGTGGCCTGGAAGTTCAGCGCGCCGCGGAAGACTGAGGCTTCCATGGAGTTGGCGTTTTGCTGTCGACGGTCAGGGTTTTGCCAGCTCTGACGGTCGATCCAGCCGCCTTCGTTGCGCTGCATGAAGCTGACGCGGAAGCCCAGACGGTCTTCGATGATCGGACCGCCGACGGCGACGCCGCCCTCATAGCTGGGGTCGCCGCCCTTGACGATGCTGGCGCGGGCCCGGGCGTAGACGCTGTAGTCGGTCAGGCTGGGCGTGGGCGTGATGAAGCGGATGGCGCCGCCCTGGGAGCTGGACCCAAAGAGCGTGCCTTGCGGGCCGCGCAGGACTTCGATGCGGTCCAGGTCGAAGATGAACGGAATGGTGGAGCCGGCGTAGTTGATCGAGGCGTTGCGCGCCTGGACCGGCGTGTCGTCGATATAGACCGCCGAGGTGGCGGCGCCGGCGGTGGAGTCGATGCCGCGGATGGAGATGCGCTGCTGACGAGGATCGGCGGGTATGTCCACACCAGGCGTTTGGGAGACGATATCGCGGATGTCGCGAATACCGCGCCGGTCCATGGTCTCTTGAGTGTAGGCGCTGACGCTCAGCGGCACCTTGGAGAGGCTGACCGACTGCTTGGTGGCGGTGACGATGATCTCGGAGAGCTCGCCTTCCCCCGCCGTCTGAGCCAGGGCGCTAGATCCTGCGGCGGCGCACAGCGCGGTGAGCGCGACGCCGGTTAGAAGCCTCGTCCGACCTTGTAAGCTGAACTTCATCTGCACGATCCCCTTGCTCTTCCCCAAGATCGGCGAGCCCGCTTTGAAGCGGGTGCGATCTCATAATCTGTGCGTCAAGCATTCACGGCTTTGTCGCAGTTCGAGAAGGTGTGAAAGCCAAGTTGGTCGGTGTCCTAAAGTCACCACATCGAGCGCGTTTGCCTCCGCCTTGCGATCAGGTTCGACTTGACCGGGCGGCGCGCCAGCGGCCTCAATCCCTGATCGAAGAGGAGCCAGCTTGAACCTTACCGCCATCGTCCTGACGCTTTGCACCGGCCTTGGCTCAGCAGCCTGCGCCGCTGAAGCCGGCCTTGTGACCGCGTTGGCGGGCAAGAGCTTCGTTACGCCGGACGCCCAGGGCCGCCCCGTCGCGGTGGAGATCGTGCGCCTTGATGAAGACAGCGTCGAGCTGCGCACGGCAGGCGCGCCGCTCGAACGCATCGAACTGGGCGATGGGAAGAGCGGCAAGGCCTTTGCGCCGTTCGCGCCGACCGTCGTCAGCCAGGTGCGGTTCACGCCAAACGCTTGGATCGTTGAGCGCGCAGGACTGCAGACCCGCTACGCGCTCAATGCGTCAGGCGATCTTGAAGCGGTCCGTTCCGGCCAGGTCGAAGACTGGATGGAGCCTCGCTACATCGTCGCCTTTAGGGCCGATAGCGACGACCTCCCCGCCAAGCTCGAGGCCCGGCTCGCCCAAATTCATGCCGAGGCCGAGCGCTATGAAGGTCATCATCATAGCGGTGGGGACCACACCCACTGATCTGACGGTTTACTCAGCAGCGATGAGTTCGGGCGCGTCGCGCTGAGCCGCCTGCTGCAACCAGCGCCGGAAGCGAACGATGTTGCGGTCCCGCCAACGGTCGCGTCGGGCGCGGAAGGCGTAAGCGCCAAAGCCTATCTCCGGTTCGCCCAGGGCGACGGGGCATCGGGCCAGAACGCCGCTTTCCAGCTCGCCTGCGAGCAACAAGGAGTTGGTGAGCGCAAGTCCCTGACCTCGTCTTGCGGCGTCCAACGTCAGATGCGCGTGCCACAGGCGCGGTCCTGGAACGCGATCAAGCATCGGGACGCCACGCTCAGCGAGCCAAGCGCGCCATTCCTCGTCGTCCTCCTCATGCAGCAAGATCTTGTCGAGCAGCGCCGCCGTCGGCGCCGCCTTGCCCAAATCGGCGATGTAGCTGGGCGCGCCGACCGGGAAGACCACGGGCCGCGCAAATTCCAGGGTCTGGATGTCATCGGCCACCGGCGGGGCGAAGTCGCGCACATAGCGAATGTCCGCGTCGGCCTGATGGAGGCTGAAATCAGGCGCGTGGTCGGTGGGCCTCACCTCAAGATCGATGTCGGGGTTGGCCGCGCTGAACTCAGCGAGGCGGCCGTTCAGCCAGCGGTAGGCGAACCCCGGCACGCACCAGATCAGCAAACGACGGTCATCACCGCGGCGGGTAAGATCGGCCGTCGCCTTGCCGATTTCGTCGAAGGCGGCGCTGATGCGTGCGTGATAGCGCTCGCCCTCGGCGGTCAAGTGGCCGCCGCGCGTGCGATCCACCAGCTTGACCCCCGCCCAGTCCTCCAGCGCGCGAAGGTGTCGACTGACCGCCGCGTGATCGACCGCAAGCTCCGCCGCCGCGCGACGGATGCCGCCCAAGGCGCCAATGGCTTCGAAGGCGCGAAGCGCGGCGAACGGCGGCAGCAGCCGGCGGTTGGAGCCGCCGCGCGCCTCAAGCTTCTGGTCAGTTTTGGGGTCGGTCTTGCTCATCGCCTCTCGCACACTCGCGAAGGAGCATCCAGCCGCCGGCCAATGATGTCAAAGTGCGAAGCGTCGCCGCCTCAACCCTAGGATTGAGGCGCGCCGGACGACCAGACGACCTTGCCGTCGAGGATCGTCATGTCGACGGGGATGGTCTGGAGCTTCTTCTTGTCGACGGTCAGCGGATCTTCGCCCAACACCACCAGATCGGCGACCTTGCCCACTTCGATGGAGCCGAAATCCTTTTCCATGAAGTTGGCTTCGGCGCTCCAGATGGTGAACATCCGGATGCCGTCCATGACGCTGATCGCCTCTTGCGGCTGGGTCACGGTCCCAAACTTGGTGTCGCGATTGACCGCCCTGGCGATGGAGAACATCGGATAGGTGGCGAAGTTCTGCGTGCCAACGGTGTCGACGCCGCCGGCCACGTGGAAGCCGCGGTCGATCATGGTCTTCATGGGGAAGAACTTCACGTCCGGCTCTTGGACGTTGACGTCGGTCAGACGCCACAAGAAGGCCGGTTGCGACGAGGAGATGACCTTGCCGTCCTTCATTCTTCTGAGGCGCTCTTCGGTGCGCTGAGGGTCCTCGACAAGGAAGTGGGCGAAGTGCTCGATGCGCATGCGCGCATCGGCCCGCGGATAGGCTTTCTGCGCCGCCTCATAGGCGGTCAAGGTGATGTCCTGGGCGCGGTCGCCATTGGCGTGGGTCTGGACCTGCCAGCCGCGGCGATGCGAATCCAGAACGATGGCGTTGAATTCCTCCTGGTTGTAGGCGACGCCGCCGACGTTGTTGGCGATCCAGGTGGTGCCAGAGCCCTTCCAGTAGGGCTTGTAGACGGCCGCGGTGGTGCCCCAGACCCCGTCGAGCGCCAGCTTGATCGCGCCGACACGCAGCCAGTCATCCCCGCCGCCAGGCTTTAGGCCCAGGTTCTCCAGACGCTGGGCCGGCATGATGTCGGAGCCGGCGCCGCTGGAGAGGCCCGAAGCCTTGTTCTTGGCGGTCATGTAGTTCATGCGCACGCGGGTGGGCAGCTTGCCCTCGGCGCGCAGCGCGGCCATGGCCTTGTAGGACTCATCGTCGGACATGTCCGAGACGGTGGTCACCCCCTTCTTCAGGTAGAAGTCGCGCAGGATGTAGGCGATGGCCGACTTGCGCTCCTCGAAGGTGAAGGCGGGCAGCATATCCTTGGGCCAAGGCGCCGGCGCGTCGCGGACGATCACCACCTCGCCTTGCGCATTGCGTTCATAACGGCCGGGCGTCCCCGGCTTGGGATCGGGGAAGTCCTTGGTCATGCCCATGATCTGGGCGGCCTTGTGATTGATCATGTGATCGTGCGCGCTCCAGATGAGCTGCACGGGATTGTCGGGCAGACCTGCGTCGAGCTGCTCGCGCGTGGGCATCACCTGGTTGTAGGTGCCCTGCCCCACCAGCCAGGCGCCCTTGGGCAGGGACTTGGCCGCTTCTTGCAGGCGCGCGACGACGGCGGCGCCGTCCTTTAGCGGCGGCACCTGAATATTGATGTGGTGCTTTTCCACATTGGCCATGCCGGCGACGTGGGAGTGGGCGTCGATGAAACCGGGCAAGAGGGTCTTGCCGGCAAGGTCCACAACCTTGGTGGAGGGTCCGCGCAGCTTGGAGACGTCGCCGACGGCGACGATGCGGTTGCCGCGAACGGCCACGGCGTCGGCGATGGTGTCCTTGGCGTCGACGGTGATGACCTTGGCGTTGACCAGCAGCAGGTCCGCCGGCTGGGCGCTGGCCGCGCCGCAGGCGCCCAGGAAGGCGACGGCGGTCACAAGCATCAGTCGACGGCTAAGCATGACTTTGGAACTCCCCTGATCGTTGCGGCGATCGAACAGGATCAATCCCCCGCCGCAAAGGTGCATTTGACGTTCAAGCCGGTGTCATTTCGACACCACCAGATTATGGCGCGGCGTCCTGCAGCTGGGCGCGATGGCCGCGCACCAGCTCTGTCAGGAACTCGCTGACCACCCGGATGCGCGGCAGGTCGCGCTGGTCGGCGTGTGAGACCAACCAATAGCTGCGCGTGATCGACACCGCCTCGGGCAAAAGCCGCACCAAGCGATCATCCTGGCGCGCGGCGAAGACGTGCAGAACGCCGACGCCGAACCCGGACGCGATCGCCGCCTGCTGGGCGGCGATGGAGGATGACCGAAAGGCGATCTCGCTTCGGCTGGCCAGCTCGTCGATGAAGCGAAGTTCCGGCACCTCCAGCAGATCATCCACATACCAGACGAACGGGCGCCCACGCAGATCGTCCAGGCTCGCCACCGGTCCGTGCTGCGCCAAGTGCTCGCGCGAGGCGAAAAGACCAAGGCCGTAGTCGGCCAGCTTTTGAGCGCGAAGGCGCCCTTGCGCGGGACGCGCCAGGGTGATGGCCAGATCGGCCTCGCGGCGCGACAGGTTGACCACACTGGCCTGGGGCACAAGTTCGACCTGCAAACCGGGATGGCGGGTGAGCAGCGCGCCGACGGCCGGCGCGACCAGCAGATTGCCAAAGGCCTCCGGCGTGGCGACCCGCACGATCCCTGCCGCGCGACTGGTCGCGCCGAGGGTCTCGACCCCCAGCATGGCCTGGGCCTCCATCCCCTCCACATGGTCGAGCATCGCCAGACCCGCCGGGGTCAGGCTGACGCCGCGGGGCGTGCGCAGCGCCAGACGCTCGCCCAGAACGCCCTCCAGCGCACTCAAGCGACGCGAGACGGTGGCGTGGTCCACGCCCAGCTTGCGTGCGGCCGGCAAAAGCCCGCCGCCGCGGGCGACGGCCAGGAAGATGCGCAGATCATCCCAGTTCAGTTGCTGCATTTGCGCACATCCACATGTCGCCACTTGGCCTAGCTACGACAAAGTTGCGCAACTAGCCTTGGACGCAAAGGAGAATTTTCCATGCGGCTCATTCAGCATTTCATCGACGGCGTCGAAGTCGGCGGCGTGGGCGACGCCCGGCAGGCGGTCTTCGATCCGAGCCTCGGCCGCCCTCAAGCCGAGGTCGTCCTGGGGGTCTTTGAGGACCTCGATGAGGCGGTGCGGTCAGCCAAGGCCGCCCAGCCGGCATGGGCGGCGACCAATCCCCAGCGCCGCGCCCGCGTCATGTTCGAGTTCAAGCGTCTCATCGAAGAGAACATGGAAAGCCTGGCTCGCCTTTTGGCCAGCGAGCACGGCAAGGTCGTGTCGGACGCCAAGGGCGACATCCAACGCGGTCTTGATGTCGTGGAGTTCGTCTGCGGGGTTCCGCATCTGCTCAAGGGTGAGTTCACCACTGGGGCCGGCCCAGGCATCGACGTCCACTCCATGCGCCAGCCCCTGGGCGTCGTGGCCGGCATCACCCCATTCAATTTTCCGGCGATGATCCCGCTTTGGATGCTCGCCCCGGCGATCGCCTGCGGCAACGCCTTCATCCTCAAGCCCTCAGAACGTGATCCGAGCGTGCCTGTGGAATTGGCCAAGTTGGCGATTCAGGCTGGCCTGCCGGCGGGCGTCCTGAACGTCGTCCAGGGCGGCAAGCCCGTGGTCGACGCCATCCTCGATCACCCCGACATCAAGGCGGTGAGCTTCGTCGGCTCCTCCGACATCGCCCAGCAGGTCTATGCGCGCGGCGCGGCGGCGGGCAAGCGCATGCAGTGCATGGGCGGCGCCAAGAACCATGGCGTCGTTTTGCCTGACGCCGATCTGGACCAAACCGTCGCCGACATCCTCGGCGCCGCCTACGGATCGGCTGGCGAGCGCTGCATGGCTTTGCCTGTCGTGGTGCCAGTGGGCGCAGCGACAGCCAACGCCCTTCGCGCCAAGCTCGTCGACGCCATCGGAGGCTTGCGGGTCGGCGTCTCCTCAGACCCCGATGCTCACTATGGTCCTGTGGTCAGCGCCCAGCATAAGGCGCGGATCGAGGAGTACATCGAGATGGGCGTCGCCGAGGGCGCCGAGCTGGTGGTCGACGGTCGGGGCTTCAGCCTGCAAGGCCACGAGGAAGGCTACTTCCTTGGCCCGACGCTTTTCGATCACGTGAAGCCGGGCATGCGAAGCTATCACGACGAAATCTTCGGGCCCGTCCTGCAGATCGTCCGCGCCGAAACCGCCCAGGAAGCGGTGGCCCTGGCTTCCGAGCACCAGTACGGCAATGGCGTGGCGATCTTCACACGCAATGGCGATGCGGCGCGTGAGTTCGCCGAGCAGGTCGAGGTGGGGATGGTTGGGATCAACGTGCCGATCCCGGTGCCCGTGTCCTACCACACCTTCGGCGGCTGGAAGCGCTCGGGCTTTGGAGACCTCAACCAGTACGGCATGGACGGCATTCGCTTCTATACGCGGACCAAGACCATCACGAGCCGCTGGCCCAAGGGCGGCGCCGTGACGGACCAGAGTTTCGTCATTCCGACGATGAAATAGCGCGCCGGCGACCTCGTCGGGCCGCCGTCGAGGTCGCTGATCGTCCGTTGGCGCATCGAGGCGTCGGCGGCGAAGTTCGAGCTGCGCCTTCGATCACGGCAAAGCACTTTGGGTCGACCCACGCATCGCCGACCACGCTTTCGGCCGTCAGGCGGACAGCTTTTCGATCAACCGCTCTAGATTTTGCAGGCGTGCGGCTTGCTCGTCCCGAATGCGACGAAGCGCGCCGATGAGGGCTGTGTCATCGGCGGCCTCGACCGCCTGATAGATTTGATCGAGGCTCAATCCGTAGCGTCGAAGCGTGACGATCCGTGCGGCGCGATCGGCCGTGGAGCGATCATAGTGACGTGCGCCGCCGCGCCCCCGGAAGGACTTGATCAGCCCGCGCTCCTCATAAAAGCGCAAGGTGCGGGCGCTGACCCCAAGATGCGGCGCCAGCGCCTGGATCGAGAGGCCAAGTTGGGCTCCTTGTGTGTTCTCTGATGAGGATTTCCTACTCACGCGAACTCCTATTTCACCGCCGTTGCAGTCCCAGGCTGATCCGGCGAGCGGCGTCAGCAAGCAGATCGCCCATGGCCTCGCAGGCCGCCTCATCGACACGCTCGACCGGCGCCGAAATCGAGATCGCCGCAAACGGCTCGCCCCGGTCGTTGCGGATGGCCGCGCCGACGCCGTTCTCGTTGGGCCAGTTCGTCCGAAAGGCGGTGGCGAACCCGCGCTCGCGCACGCGCGCCAGTTCGGCGCGTAATAGCTCGGGATCTGTCACGGTCAGGGCGCTGACCTTGCTCAGCGGCCGCTGCAGATAGGCGTCGAGCTCGTCTTGCGGCAGGATCGCCAGCATGGCGCGCCCGAGGGAGGACGGATGCATAGGACCCGGGCGCCAAAGCGGCCAGGCGTGGGTCACAGGATTGATCCCATCGAGCCGCTCCACCAGCGCCATGCGAAAGCCGTCGCGGACCGCCAGATAGACGGACTCAGAGGTGCGTCGCCGAAGCTCCTCCATGACCGGTATGGCCGCCGCGCGAAGGTGGCGCGTAGCGAAGTCGGACGGACCCACCGCAAGGCCGGCGCGTAGCGACAACGACCACGCCCCCTTCTCGTCGGACACCGTCTCGATCCATCCAGCGTCGCCCAGCGAGCGTAGCGCCCGTTGCACGGTGGACTTGGGCAGATCCAGTTCGCGGGCAAGCTCCGAAACCCCTGCCGGCTGAAGCCGGCCAAGGACCTCCAGGATACTCAAGGCAGTCTCAATGGGGCGCATGTGGGCTCATCGCGGTTGACCTGCCATTGAGTGACGCTGGTTCGCCAGATCGCGCAACTTAACGTGCGACCAGCGCGACAAGCTCGCCTCCAGAGCGCAGCGCGGAGATATCCCAGACCGCCGCCACCACGTCGCGCGAACGCCCCGCTCCAAGAAGCGGCGTCATCAGCTCCAGCGCCTTGGCCTCGACATCTTGCTTGCTCATGGGATGCGACGGGAAGCCCGCCACCCAGGGCACAAAGATCTCGTGCCGACGACCGTCCTCCTGGACCACCACGACGCGCGCCGACTCCGTACGGGCGGTTCCTTCGGCGTGTTCCTGGGCCGGGTCGTGCACCACCTCGACCTTTTGCATCAGCGTCTTGACCGCCGCATCGCCGTGCATGCGCTTCAAGGACTGGGCGGAGACAAAGTCCAGGCGACCGTCGATCAGGATGATCGATGATAGGTAGCGCAGATTGAGCGCCGGCATCTCGGCGTTTCGGAAGGCGTCCCATCGTCCCGGCATGGAGATGGTCACGCTGGCCACCTTGCCGCGATCGATCTTGGGCAGCAGCTTCAGCAGCCCATCGACCGCCGGCTGGGTCGGGCCGCCCACGGGGTAGCGCTTGTAGGCGGTCTCATGCAGCTCGGTGCGCTCGCCCAGACGCTCGATCAGATAATCGGGATTGGAGCTCTCGCCGCGGAAAATCGGCGAGCGGAACCAGCCGTTGGGCAGATCAAAGCTGTTGCGCACGCCGGTGAAGCCGGCCTCGACCATCAAGGCCGCCTGCAGACCGTTGCGGGCGCCCATGCCGGCGAAGACGAACGACTTTTCGATATGCTCGACGTCGGACATCCATTGCCAGGATCCGGAGGCCTGCTGGGCGCAATAGGTCAGGACGTCGCCGATCCGCCATTCGGGGATATTCAGAATCGAGGCGGCGGTCGCGCCTGCGCCGAACGTCGGCCCAAAGCCGTGATTGGCGATGTTGGCCTTTTGCAGGTTCTTATTGCCGATCGCCCGCGGCACGCGGCCAGCCAGCTCATAGCCGACGAGGACCGACCGAAGGACCGCCTCGCCGGATTTGTTGCGCGCCTGAGCCAGGGCAAGGGCCGTGGTGACGACCGCCGGGCCCGGCTGGACGTAAGAGGCCGGATTGAAATCGTTGATCTCGGCGCCGTGGGCGGTCATTGCGCCGGCGAAGACGGCGTCGACGATGGCGGCCTTGTCCTTCGTCCCAAGGATGGTGACGGCGCTCTTCTTGGCGTCGCCGCTTTGGGCCAGCGCATATTTGCGCGCCAGCGCCGAGGGCTCCAGATCGCGGCAGGCGACCGCCGAGGCCAGGGTGTCGAGGATATGGCGGCGGGCCAGCTCCCGATGCTCTTCAGGGAAGGAAAAGGTCTGGCTGCCGGCGATATAGCGCGACAGGGCGGCGGTGTTCTTGCCCAAAGGCGAAGCGCTCTCAGCAGACTGACGGGCGAGCGCCGGCAGCGCCGGCAAGGACGCAGCGCCCACGGTCAGGGCGGCGATGAGGTCTCGGCGGTTGGCGGTGGCCATGGCGCATCTCCGATAAAAGGATGCGGGCCCGCCAGCAGGCGGGCCCGCGAGGGAGGATCGCTTAGAAGCGGCGGGTCAGGCCGATGGAGTACCGGCGCTGCAGCAGGTCGTAGAGCGCAAGGTCGGTCGCTCCCTGCCCCACCCAGCCCGGAGGCGCCTCGTCGAGGAGGTTTTGGACGCCGGCGCGAAGGCGGGTCTTCTCATCAAACTGATAGCTGGCGGCCAGATCGAAGTACTGGCGGGTCTTGACGCCCGGCAGGGTCGAATTGGCCACACCCACGGCGCTGTAGTGGCTCATGCTGTCGTTCCACCGATAGCTGAGGCGCACGTCCAGCGGGCCCCTACGCCAACCCGAGGTCAGGGCGACCTTCCAATCGGGGAAGCCGATGGCGCCGCTGTCGATCTGGCTATTGCCGATGGTGCCGGCGTAGTCGAGGAACGGCGCTCCGGCCAGGTTCTGGATCTTGTAGTCCAGCAGCCGGGTGACGATCAGGTTGAAGCTGAGCGCGCCGGCATCGCCAAGGCCGATGTCGGCCAGGTCGAAGCCCCAGTCCACCTGAACATCGACGCCCGAGGTCTTGTAGGCGGCCAGGTTGAGGGTCGGCTGGCGTTGGGTCTCGATGCCGCCGTTGGCGTTGCGCTCGGTCAGGCTGCAGTAGAAGTTGGTGGGATCGTAGGTGGGGTTGGACTGGCCGTCGGCGTTGAAGCAGCGCGACAGGCCAACCTGCGCGGTGATCACCCCGATCGCGTCCTCCACCTCGATATTGTAGTAATCCACCGAGGCCGACAGGCGACGAAGCAGCGGCGTCTCAAAGCGGCTCTGCCACACCAGACCCGCCGTGATGGTGTTGGCCTTCTCCTCCTCCAGCGCCTCGTTGCCGGAGGCTAGGCCGCCCACGGAGCTGCCGGCGAAGCGGTAGATGTCGATGATGCTGGAGCCGACGCCTTGGGCCAGGCAAAGCCCGCGAACCTGCGCGGCGTTGGGGTTCAAGGCGGCGTTGCGCAGGCGCCCGCCGACATCGCACGGATCGCCGGCCCCGATCGCGGTTGAGCCCAGGGCCGCCGAGGCGCGCTCTGGCGGCGCATAGAGCTCGCCAAGGCTTGGCGCGCGGATGGCGCGCTGGTAGCCGCCGCGGGCGCGAAGCCCTGCGCCCATGGCCCAGTCGACGGAGGCCTTGTAGGTGTTGACCCCGCCCACGAGGTTGTAGTCGGAGTGGCGCAAGGCCAGGTCGAGGTTCAGCTCGTCGATAAACGGCAGGTCGCGCAGGACCGGCACGAAGACTTCGGCGAAGACCTCACGCACATTGTAGGAGCCGTTGGTGGGTCCGGTCAGCTGCACCGGCCACACCTCGTTGTACACCCGCGCATTGTCGGGGGCGTACTCATAGGTGGCGCGACGATAGCTGGCGCCGGCGGCGAACCGCACCTCGCCGGCGGGCAACGCAAACAGACCGCCCTGCAGCGAGCCTTCGACGATCTGCTGGGAAAGCTCGGTCGTCTCCTTGAGATTGCGGTTGAGGAAGTTGTAGCAGCCCTCCTGCCCGGGGGTGTCCTCAAGGGCGGCGGGGATGAACGGGTTAAATCCTCCCGGACAGATCGAGGCGCCGCCGTCGGCGGCGTTCACCAGGGTGTTCCAGGCGGCGATATTGACGAAGCCTGAGCTTTCCTCGTTGGTCTTGGTCGTGCCGTAGGAGCCGTAGACGTCGAACGTCCAGTCGCGGAACGGAACCTTGCCCTTCACCCCCAAGACCGTCTCGTTGAGATCATAGGCGAACTGATAGTCAGTGCGGCCGATGCGGCTGGTGCTGAAGACGAAGTTGGCTGGCGCATTGGGGTTGGGGCGCGAGGCCAAGATCGTGCGCAGGTCGGCGGGAATGAATGGGTTGGTGACCGGGATCAGACCGGCGGGCGTGCCCGAACCCGCCGACCAGCCAGCGCGGCTATAGGCGCTGTCGTACTGCATGTGATTGAACTGGAAGTAGGCTTCCACATCGTCGGTCACATCGTAGGAGCCGCGCACGAAGGCGGTGTAGCGCTCGATCGGGGTCTGCAGCGGCAAGGTGTTGCCCAGCGGGAAGACCACCCGATCCTCGTAGGTCACATACGGGTCGTCATCGGGATAGCGCAGGTTGAGGATCGGCGCGGCGGTCGTAAAGATCGTGCCGTCGCGGTTCACCCCGAAGGAGGCGTTGCGCGCGGGCGTGCCGGCGCCATAGCGGCCAAACACGGTGTTGAGCACCGCCTGGGACGGCAAGTTGCTCGCCGATGAGACAAAGCCCCCGCCCTGCAGAGCCGAGGCGAACCCCGAGCGCTCGAAGAAGGGGCGGCTGTCGCGATAGGCGCCTTGGCGGTCGAAATAGGTGACGGCGGCGACGATGCGGCCGCGATCATCCTTGGTGCCAGCGCCGAAAGTCGCCGAGAACGACACGGCCTCGGCGTCGTTGCGATCGGTGATCCCGTAGGAAGCGTCGAGCTCCAGGCCTTCGAAATCACGCTTGAGCTTGAAGTTGACCACCCCGGCGATGGCGTCAGATCCGTAGATGGCCGACGCGCCGCCGGTGATGATTTCGACATTCTCCACTAAGGCGGGGGTGATGGTGTTCAGATCCACCGCGCCCAAGGCGTCGGAGGGTTGGGTGCGGCGGCCATCGATCAGCACCAGGGTGCGCTGGATGCCCAGACCGCGCAGATTGGCGTTGTTGCGGCCCTGACGGGCGGGACTTGAGCCGCTGTTGGCGTTGCTGGCGGCGAACTGCGGCATCTGGTTGAAGGTCGCGTCCAGCGTCGCCGGCCCGCGCGCGGCGATGGCGTCGGCGCCGACCGTGACGATTGGGCTTTCGGCCACATAGTCGGTCCGCGCGATCCGCGAGCCGGTGACGACGATCTCTTCAACTTCAGCGGACTGTTCCTGGGCGACGGCAGCGCCCCCCCACAGCAAGGCGAGCGCCGAGGCGCCGCAGATGACGTTCAACCGCATGATCCACCCTAATGTTGTTGTGCCGTCTTGCGGCACGCTTTGCCGAATTATGGTGTCGACATCAGAACGCCGTGTCAAACGTGCGTTAGAAACCCTGGTACGCTGAGGGATGCGGTGGTGGCGCGGAGTTAGATTTGGCCGACGGTTTCGACCAGGCGGGCGCAGGCTTGGCGAAGGGCCGCGACGGCGTCGATAAGCCGTGCGTCGTCAAGGCGCGATGCGGGGCCCGAGATGGTCAAGGCGCCGGCGGCGCGGCCGCCTTGGCCCATGATCGGCGCAGCGACGGCCACCACATCCGGCTCTGGTCGCGAGATAGCGTAGCCCCGGCGGCGCACGTCGGCGAGCTCGCGCATGAAGGCGTCGGGATCAAAGTCGCGCCTATTGAGCAGGCGCGCCGCCACCCGCTCGACGATCGCGGCGGCGTCCGGTTCATGGGCGAGAATCGCCTGCCCCCCGGCCGCCAGCGGCGCGGGGGTTCGGCTGCCGGCCCGGGTGCTGAAGGACATGGGCCGTGGGGAGACGATCTTTTCCAGGTAGAGGACATCATCACCGCTGAGCACAGTGAGGCTGACGGTCTCCCCTGTCGCGGCGTGCAGCTCGTTCAGGAACGGCGCGGCCGCCCGGCGGACCGGATGGTGGGTGAGCGCGCCCATACCGATCTCCCACGCCTTCAGCGTCGGCCGATAGCGATCGGTCACCGGCTCCTGATCCACATAGCCAAGGGAGACGAGCGTCCTCAGGATGCGGTGCACGGTGCTCTTCTGGAGCGCCAAACTCTGAGCGACATCCGACAGGCGCACCGGGGCGTGAGCGCCCGCCACTGCCTCAAGGATCGAAAGCGCACGCGCCACCGACTTGTCCAACGCCAAAGCTCCCGTGTCCCGGTGACTGGATTACGAAAGCGCCGTGGCGCTCGCAAGTCGGCGCATTGACAAGTCGAACAAGCGTTCGACTAATAGACCCAATAATGAAACGTTGTTCCGTCTGGCGGAACAGGAGGAAACATGCGGCCGTCCTCGGCGATCGACCGCCGCGCGTTCGCGCTTGCGAGCGGCGCTATGCTCGCTGGCTGCGCTGGGTCGGCGCGCTTCGCGACTTCGAGCAACAAACGCGGACCGGGCCGAGGCCCCTGGCGGTCCGCGGCCCCGGCGAGCGTCGGCCTGACGCCTGCAGCCCTCGACCGGGCCGCGGACGCGCTTGGCGCGGCGGGTGAGCGGCAGGGCCTGGTGATCATCAAAGGCGGAGCGCTCGTCTATGAGCGCTACTGGGCCAACGCCTGGCATCGCGCAGAGCCCACCTGGGGCAATGTGTCGTTCTCGGCTGGCAAGTCCTTCGGCGGGGCGATGGTGGGGCGGGCTGTGACCCAAGGCCTGCTGCGCCTGGACGACCTGGCCGCGCGCTACCATCCGCCGTCCCGGTCCGGGCTGCGCGAGGATGTGACGATCCGCCAGCTTTTGACCATGACCTCGGGCGGGACCTTAAACGTCAAGCCAAGTTCACGTCCGCCGCGCAGGCTTGATGCGGCGGCTGCGTCCGGCCCTGGGGATGAGTACCAATGGCAGGACAAGGGCGAAGCCGGATCGCCTGAAGGCTACGGGCGGACCCTGCGCGCCGGCGAGCGCTTCTATTATGACGGCGCCGCCGCCGACCATCTGGCGGACATCGTCGCCGGCGCCTGCGGCCGCACTAGCCACGACTACATGATGAGCGAGCTCATCGGGCCGCTGGGCTGCGAGGTCTTCACCTACCAGCCCGAGGGCGTCGATCGCCGCGGAAATATTCGTATCGGCGGCTCGATCCTCTTGTCTTGCCGCGATCTTGCGCGCCTGGGCCAGCTCTATCTGGACAAGGGGCAGTGGAGCGGCCGCACCCTGATCAGCGCGGACTATATTCGCCAATCCCTGACGCCCTCCCCGCTCAACCCGGCCTACGGGTATCTTTGGTGGCTGAACGCCAGCGGCCGCGTCGCAGGCGCGCCGCGTGACATGGCGTTCGCCGCCGGCGCTCGCGGCCAGTTTTGCTTTGTGCTGCCCAGCCACGACCTGGTGGTGGCGACCATGGGCTTTGGCCAGGCGCAACTGACAGCCGACGCCGCCTGGGCCGCATTAGGGGCCGCCCTGCTATGAGGATCTGTCGATGACATACGCGCTGCGGCGTCGAGAGCTGCTGGCGGGCGGCGGCTTGCTTGGGCTCGTGGGGGTGGGCCGGCCCACGCTTGGGGCCGAAGTCTCCGAAGCGGACGTCTTCCCGGTGGCGCAGACCGCGGACGGCAAGATCAGGGGTCTGCGTTCGGGGGGGATCAGCGGGTTTCGCGGCGTCCCTTATGGCGCCCCGACAGGCGGGCGTAACCGCTTCATGCCGCCGCGGCCTGTGCAGCCGTGGACAGGCGTGCGCGACTGCCTCGACTTTGGCCAGGTCGCGCCCCAGGCGCCAGGGGACCGGCGTCACGACTATGCCGACCTCATCCTCAATGACGTGCAGCCTGGGGGCATGGGCGAGGATTGCCTTGTCCTGAACCTTTGGACGCCAGCGCTCGATGGCGCCAAACGCCCCGTTCTTGTCCGCTTCCACGGCGGAGGGTTCTACGGCGGCTCGTCCAATGGCCCAGGCTCCGATGGCGAGATGCTCGCCAGGTTCGGCGACTGTGTGGTCGTCACCGTAAACCACCGCCTCAGCGCCCTTGGCTATCTGCACCTTGGCGATACGCCGGAACTCGCTGACGCGGGGTCGGTCGGCATGCAGGACCTGGTCGCCGCGCTTCGATGGGTGAAGACCAACATTGAGGCCTTTGGCGGCGATCCGGGCCGGGTGCTGATCTTCGGGCAGTCCGGCGGCGGGGCGAAGGTCTGCCACCTGATGGCCATGCCTTCGGCCAAGGGCCTTTTCCATCGCGCCATCGTCATGAGCGGGCCGCGCCTGCGCGCGGTGGAGCGCAGCGAGGCGCAAGCGGCCAGCGCGCAGCTGCTCGCGCGCCTGGGCGTGCCGGCCACAGATTTGCGGCGGCTGCAGGACCTGCCCTATCGCACTCTTCTCATCGCCCAGATGCAGATCGAGGCGGACGCGCGGCGACGCGGTGAGGCGCCCAACAGTTTCGCCCCCGTTCTGGGTGACGCCCTGCCGCGTCACCCCTTCGATCCCGACGCGCCGCCAGTCTCGGCCGAGGCGCCGTTAATCGTCAGCACGGTTTTGGATGAGCGCACCTATCGCGAGCGCGACTTCGACATGTCCTGGGCCGACGCTGAACGGCGCTTCGCCGCCCTCGTAGGCCAGGAGGGCAAGGATCTTCTTGCGCGCTACAGGGCCGATGACCCCAAGGCCACCCCCTTCATACTCTGCGCCCGCGCCGTCACCGATCAGACCTACCGTCGGGGCGCGGCGCTGATCGCCGAGCGCAAGGCGGCCCAGGCGGCCAACGGGGGCGCGCCGGTCTGGAGCTATCTTTGGACACAGCCCAGCCCGGTCTATGGCGCGCGCTACGGGGCGCCGCATGGCATCGATGTCGCGCCGGCGATGCACGACGTTCGCCTGCCCCTCTATGGTCCAAGCTTGCTGCACCGGCGTCTCGCCGACCAGCTGGCCGGCGCCTTCGTCGCCTTCGCCGCCACGGGCGATCCCAACACGCCGCGCCTTGGCGCGTGGCCGGCTTACGAACCGAAGCGGCGGTCCACCATGGTTTTCAACGAAAGCACGGCCGTCGTCGATGATCCTCGCGGCGAATTTCGTCGCTACTGGGCCAGCCGCGCCCAGACCGCTCGCCCCGTCACCGACTGATCCTCAAGCCTAAGAAGGCGTCATGACCGCACCTGATCTGTCCCGCCGCACCGTCCTTGGCGCCGCAAGCCTGGTGACCACCGCCTGGAGCCTCGCCGGCGTCGCTCACGCCAGCGACGAGAGCCTCGTGGAGACCGCGCAAGGCCGCTACCGGGGCCGCGTCGCCGACGGCGTCCACGTCTTCAAGGGCATGCGCTATGGCGCGTCCACCGAAGGCGCCGGACGCTTCATGCCCCCCTCCCCCGCGCCCACCTTCGCCGGCGTGCGTGACGCCCTCGACTATGGAGACCAGGCGCCGCAGATCCCGACCGCCCTGGCGGACAGCAGAGCCATGACGGAGGACTGTCTGCGCATCAATGTGTGGACCCCGTCCACGAAGGGCGGCGCAAAACGGCCCGTGCTGGTCTGGCTGCACGGCGGCGGTTTTGAAGCCGGCTCCGGCTCGAGTGGCGTCTATGACGGGACACGCATGGCCCGGCGGGGCGACGTGGTCGTCTGCACGATCAACCATCGCCTGAACGTGCTTGGGTTTTGCGATCTGTCGCGGACGTTTGGCGCGTCTTTCGCCCGATCAGGCAATGTCGGCTTCCTCGACATCGTCCAGGCGTTGACCTGGGTGCGCGAGAATATCGACGCCTTTGGCGGCGATCCGAACAACGTGATGATCTACGGCCAATCTGGCGGCGGCCGAAAGGTCAGCCTGTGCTTTGCAGGCAAAGACGCCGCGGGCCTATTCCACAAGGGTGTGGTGCAGTCTGGATCTCACCTGCTCGTGCAGACGCCTGATCAATCCGAAGCTTTGACTGCTGCGCTACTGAAGACGCTGTCGCTTGGGCAAGGTGACGTCGCAGCCCTCCAAGCGGTTCCTCTTCGCACTCTTATCGGCGCACAGTTTAAAGTAATCCGTGAGGCTGGCTACCGGTTCGAGCCGACGATGGATGGGACGACGTTCGACGCTCATCCCTTCATCCCGAACGCCCCGGCCCACACCGCCAAGGTTCCGATGCTGCTGGGAACGACCCAGACGGAGCTTTCTAACCAGTTGGGTCGCGACCCGACGGTCTACACCATGGACGACGCTGAACTGACCGCCCGCCTTGGTCGTTTTATACCGCCGCAGGATGTGGCCGAAGCCCTGGCCGTCTTCAAGGCGTCCGCGCCCAAGGCGAGCAACAGCGAGCTATTCTTCAGGATCACGTCCTGGCGCTCCTACATCCGCAACGCTGTGCTTATGGGCGAGCGTCGCGCCGCCCTGGGCGCCGCCAGCAAGACCTGGATGTATCAGGTCACCTGGCGCTCGCCCGCCGAAGACGGCCGTCGGTTAAGCCAGCACACGCTCGACCTGCCGTTCATGTTCGACAATGTGGACAGGGCGCTCCATCTGACCGGACCTGAGAGCGCGCAGACACGCGCCATGACTGAGGCCATGGCGAACGCTTGGCTCGTCTTCGCCAAGACCGGCGATCCAAACCATTCGGGGCTGCCCGCTTGGCCAACCTTTGAGCCAAAGCGGCGCGCGACAATGCTGTTCGATGTCCCTGCCCGCCTAGAAAGTGACCCGTTCTCAACCGAGCGCGTGTTCATGTCACGCTACGAACCCATCCGTGCGACCGCCAGCCAAGACGGCGGCTAACTCTGCAAAGGTACCTGGCGGGTACGAGCGCCAAAGGCTGTCATTAGCGTGTAGCCAAAAGCTCGACGCTAAATCAGCTAAACAGCTCGTCGACTATCGGCAGCTATGCGCCAATTGCAGACGTTGGCTTAGGTGCCAAGACTTGCCGATGAGAAGAAGCGGAAGCTGCACGTCGGCTTCCGGCATGTGTGCCGCGCAATGGATACCACGCAAGAGGCTCTTCCGCGCTCCGGTCAAGCTCATTGCCCAAGAGGGCTGCTGTCCCAGACCAACACGAGTCTGTGTGCCACTATCCGTGACGGATTAAGCGAGCTTGACTTTAACCTCTCGCTTGCCGTGTATCCCCTCAAACAACAGGGGTCATCAAAAAAAGGGGGGCATATGTACCACTACGAAACGCTCGGAGATCAGAGATTTCAAGAGCTTTGCCAAGCGCTTATCGCGATAGAACACCCGTCTGCGCAATGCCTGCCCGTAGGCCAGCCTGACGGCGGACGCGACGCATTCTTCCATAGAGCAATGGCGAGCAGTGCGGGCGGCTCGCGAGAGCTGGTCGTTTTTCAAGTCAAGTATAGCAAAGCCTCGTCCAGCGACCGCTCTGCGCGCGAAATGATTTTAGATGTCGTCCGCACAGAGAAGAAAAAAGTCGATCGTTTAAAGTCTCTCGGCCTCCGAAAGTACCTCCTCATCACCAATGTTGCAGGTACGGCGCATTTAGGTAGCGGCTCAATCGACAAGGTTAATGACGAGCTATCTCATTTGCTCGGCATCGAGTCGTACTGCTGGTGGCGAGACGATATTGATCGCAGACTTGACGCAGCTTCAGGCGTAAAGTGGAGCTATCCTGAGGTCTTAAAGGCTACCGATCTTCTTGAAACCCTTATCCGTGGCAGCCTCGGTGAGGATGAAGAGAGGCGGCGGAACGCCATTCGGGCCTACATGACAGCACAATATGATGATGATTCAGAATTAAAGTTTAAACAAACCGATCTTCGAAGCACGATGACAGATTTGTTTGTCGATCTTCCAATGTCGGAAAGCGAGCAAGAAGCTCAAGATGAAATTGTTAATTTTAATCGGAATGCCAGACATTATTACCGCGGCAATCTGAGACCCCATTTTTATTACTATAGAGAATCGCATCACGCCGCGAACTTTCTACTGTCTGAAGCGGCAAAGGATCGCTATTCCAAAATTCTTCTAGAAGGTGCCCCTGGCCAAGGTAAATCCACCGTCACCCAGTACGCCTGCCAAGTGCTGCGAATGCTTATGCTTGATAAAACTGCTGAGCTTGAGCAGCTACCCTCGCCCCACCGGACCTTTATGGCAAGGATACCTTTTCGTGTAGATTTGCGCGATCTAGCTAAATGGCTAGGGGGCACCGACCCGTTCCAGTCCAAAGTGGCCGCTCTGGATGACCGCGAACCGAAGTCGCTCGAAGGGTTTCTGGCCGGGCAAATTCGGCACGCTTCAGGCGGCGCAAACTTCAACGTCTCCGACTTAATTGCGGTCGCGAAAGCCAGCCATCTGTTTCTGGCCTTAGACGGCTTTGATGAAGTGGCAGACGTGACGATGCGAAACACGCTCGTTACAGAAATATCCAAGGCCATAGGTCGACTGCAGAATGCTGGCGAGTTCACCGTTCAAGCCGTTGTAACGAGTCGCCCAGCCGCCTTTGCGAAGTCTGTTCGCTTCCCGCGTGATCAATGGGCCTACTTTCAGTTGCTCCCTCTAGAGCGCACGCACGTCGACGCGTACACCACCAAGTGGATGCAAGCGAAATCGCTCAAGCATGCCGAACGCCTCACTCTTGTTCGAGTACTGAATGAGAAATTGGAGGAGGCGCATACGCAATATCTAGCCAAAAACCCCATGCAGCTAACCATACTGCTGTCCCTTATAAACAATCGAGGATCTTCTTTACCAGAAAAACGGACAGCTATGTATGATGCCTATATGGATATGTTCTTCAGTCGAGAGTCTGAGAAAAGTGATATAGTTCGCGATAATCGAGAGCTTATTATTGATATACACCGATTTCTTGCGTGGAAACTGCAAACCGGCGCGGAGGGCGGGGGCGATGGCAGCATAGAATACAATGAGCTTAGATCGACTCTTTTTACATATTTAGACAGTCAAGGCGAAGACACTAGCGTCGTAAATGCGCTATTTAATGGTATAATCGAGAGAGTTGGCGCGCTCGTGTCGCGGGTATTAGAGACCTATGAATTTGAAGTGCAGCCACTTCGCGAATATTTCGCCGCGCGCCATCTTTATGAGACGGCTCCCTATTCTCCGGTTGGCGAAGATCATCGAGGCACGAAACTCGATCGCTTTCAGGCGTTGGTACGCAATCCCTACTGGCTAAATGTGGCCCGGTTTTACGGGGGTTGCTTCAGTAAAGGGGAGGTTTCAGCACTCGTTGACGAACTGAATCAAATCGCTGGATCCGGTGATTATCACAGCACAAGTCATCCGCGTATGGTTGCCTTGATGTTTCTCTCGGACTGGGTCTTCACCCAATATCAGCCCGCCGTAAAGCGTGTCGTCGAGCTTATTTGCGAGAAGCCGGAGCTTAAGCAACTTTTGGCAGCGGAGCAGGCCGGCACCTTAGCTTGGAGTCCGTTGCCCGATCGTAGCGGCAAGCAGGAGTTCGTCGATCGATTATGGGAACGCTTCAGCACAGCGACAAAGCGTGATGAGCGTCAGGCATTAGCCAGAGCGCTCGGTCAGAACAGCACCAACCTCGAACGCGCTTCGCTTTGGCTCTCCCTTGCGAAGTCTCAATCGTTAGGAGATTGGATTTCCACGGGGGCGCTCTTGGGAGTCTTCAGAGGCTCCCCAGCTTTGGCGATTCAACACTTACCTAATCCGCCTCCGGCGATGGCTGTGCGAGGCCTGCTAGATGCGGGTCATTTCGAGATATTAGCGGGCAGCACCGCGCTCCAAACGATCGCCACTGAGGAACTACGCCGCGGTCTGCACACGCCCCCCGCAGTCATCCAGCGCCGCCATTCGTCGGAGTCTGACTTGTCATGGACAGCGAGGATTCTCAGCCTCTATCAGTACGGGCTGCCATTCTCCGACTCCTCGGGTGCGCCTCTTTATCACGTGCTCGAAAGCCGCCTGTCGGCCAGCAGCACCCCCGCCCCTAAGACTGAGGACGAAATCTCGCCCAGCACCGTGACAGCCAAAGATGGCTATCAGGCCTTCGTTACCCTGCCGACGCCGGTCCTAAAATCGTCAACGAAGCCGTGGAGCGACCTCGTTGAATGCCTCCGAAGCGCTTGGGGTGACTGCTGCGCCGTAGATCGTATCGCATTGATAGCGGCCGGCGTGCATGCACGCGGCGAATCGGGGGTAGCCGAGGCACTCGCAGAAACCACTGATCTTACGGGTTCATTCCGATATCTCAGGATGAAGTCAGGGGCGCCCAAGTGGTGGATGCAAACTCTGAGCCGCGTTGTTGGCACCCCAGACCTCTGCCGCTACCTGTTGGCACTATGGGTCTGGGGCACTCCTCGAACACTGCTGGCACTGTCGACGACAGTTGATGCTATTTTAAGCGGACTGAGCCAGTCTGAATGGGAATGCTTGCAGATTAGCCATAGATATTGCCAAGCTTATAGCACCGCTGGCACCACCGTTGATCAGCTTAGTAGATCAGATATTCAGTCGCTGAATAGATTGAGTTCTAGAACTGCGGTGTTGTTGGGAACTCGACTTTCAGGCGACGTACTCTACCGCGTAGTCAGGCCGATCCTATCCGATAGCCAGGCAAGCGAGGTGGAGCTGGACTTCGCGCTAGAACTAGTTCTTCGCGCAGTCCGAGAAGAACCAAAATGGTCACCAATGCTTTCAGATATTCGGGAGTTGTACAGTAGAGGCGGCACGGCCCGCTCCAGTCCTCGCCGCGATGAGCTTCCCATGCCTAAGGAAGTTGCTGAGGAAGTTTTAGCCTCGCTCGAATTATATCCACTGCCGCTCATAGCGGCAGCGGATACACACGTGAAAGCCAAAGTAGGCGAAAGAACCCCGAAGCTGTTGGACGTGGCGAAAAAGGAAGGTTGGTTCTAAAATTCTGCTCGCAGACGAGCGCGGTACTCAAAGTAAGGGTGGGGCTCAGCCAAGACGGAGCCCCACGAATTTTGCGGTCGACACGCGAGATGGGGGGCTACGACGTCCAACAAACCCAAGTCGAGGCTCACTGCATCCAAACCAGCACCTTTTGCACTGCGCCAATACCGACCCGGGAACCGCCAAATGACTCAAGCCTCAGCGCAAACGCCCATCTGCGATCCGCATTCTAATCGTGATGGGGCGTTGCGATTGGCGAGCGCCTCGTCAGTACGACTTAGAGCGCAACACCATAAGCACCTTAGGGTGCGTCGATAAAATAAAGAATACAATTGCAGGGCCAATAGATACAATGACCCCATAATCACCAAAAATACACGTTTGAGACGAGGCATGGAACATTAAAATCGAAACAAAAGCGCAACTTAATCGCGGAAGCATAAAGTTTCTAAAATTGAAATCTTCCGAAATAACACGAAACGCTATTAATGACCTTCTGAAAACATCTATCATGGCTAATCAACAGCAAAGAAGCCTACAAGGGAGAAAATCAATAGAACTGCATGCTTCATTGCGAGCATGCCCACTGAGCGCCAACTCGACTGCCTGCAATCTAGCCGAAGTCGATAGATAAATTCACTATGCGCTGCCGCCCAGCATTCAGGTTGACTAACGGCTTGGGCGGATCGCCTTAAGGAGGACATTCGGACTGGCTGAAAAGAGCCGAGGGCGGCCGCCCTACCCGATAGCAACGCACCAACCGTGGGTTTGGTGTTGGTTGCGACTTCGGCACATTCGGTTCGCTCCCGTATCGCTAGACATACCCGCCGTGTCAGGAGTCAGCATAGCTGAGCGGTGAGCGCTGTCGGAGCCTGCGAACCAGCTATAGGTTCAACGGGATCGGTCGACTGGCTGGCAAATACGTGGTCGAGTACATGTTGACTTGTTGGTGCTTCTTGCCGCTGCGAGCTTCGGCGTCGCTGGTATTCTCTCAGTTGTGCTTTGGTTGCGCATCGATGGGTTGCGCGAGCGCAAGCGCGGCTTGTATCTGCCCTTACCGATATCCATTCTGCTTGGCACATGGGTGCTCTGGATTTGGTCAGATGCCCATCACGCGATTGCCGATCAGAGGGCGTCTCGGCTGGTTCACGCTACACGGACTTTCAACGCATTCACTGCGGTGTGCGCGCTAGGCCAGGTGGTCCATTTGTTGTTCCAATGACTGTCACAATAGTCAGCGCTCTACGCTAGCCGATTGTGAGCCTGACTCCGGATACACGTGTTGAATGATCGAAGACGTGAGCAGACATCCCGACAGTCAGCTTAGAGCCGTTAGCGCCTCCTCCCCTGCCGTGGCTACGCGCAGGATCGGACAGTTCGGATCGCTCGCTCAGCGCCACAAGCCAACCGTCGAGTCTTGCACGAAAGCAGACTTCGCTACCGGAATCCTTCGCTTGATGCAGGTGACCAGCCCTTTGCCCCAGAGGTGGAGACCCATGCGCGACTATTCGGCTCCAGCCCCTCTTACGGCAACCGCAAACCCAAGGCATAGTGCAGCTAAGGGCAGATCACGTCCCTACCGCCACTGTTCTGAACGGGATCGAGCGACCGCCAACCATGGTTGATCAGCGTGTACGCAGCGTTGAAATTTCAACAGCGGAAGATGGCTCCTTTAAATCTGTCGCCCTGCGCAACGGTGCCCTGAGTGCAGCAGTGGCTTCAGCAGCTGAGCCATGGACAAAGCCTGTTCTGCTCCATGGTCCGGATACGTCCGCAGAGATCGACGCTCTAGTCCGAATGGATATTAATCGACCGTGGATAAACGTGCGGTCGTTCCGGGACATAGCAGGACAGCGCCGTGCCGAGCTTTCCGAAATGGAAGGGCGACTAGATCCCCGCTTCTACGAGAATCTGTCAAGTAGCGTCCAAGCCCGCCTGTCGGCCCTTCTTCGAGGTCAAGCACCCTTTGCCGAGCTCGTCGAGTTCGCAGCCGTCGGCCTTGGTGAGGGCTATCTCGGTCGCACTCTCGTAGGTCAGAACTTTGTAGATTGGGTCGAAAGGCTTTCGAATACCACGGGCCTAATTGTCCCCTGGCAGATGAAGAACAGCTTTTTGCCTGCCGTGGTTCTAGCCGTTTGGGTCCAGCGGCCGAGACCGTTCCCACTGGTGCTGCACTTCCCTAAGCGATTTGGAGTTCCTTCGGGCGATGGCTTGGAGGTCGCTGCCGGAGGAATCCGCTTCGACGACCTTGCAAAGGAAGCTGAACACGTTCTGGGCATGAGTAATGCCGACTTCGAAAAAGCCTATCGGGTCTGGCAGCTGTCCCGGGTGGGCGACACCACCAAACCGCAAGCCACCACGCCAAAGACCCTATCGCGGGACGTGGCATTTGAATTCCTAGGCGTAGCGGCTCGTGCGCGCACCGAGCAGACGGTTGCTATAGCGGTTGCGCAGCGGCCCGCTCCGGTGATCTTCGAGCTAAACGAAGGGCCTATTGGGCTCAAACATGGCGCGGCTGTCTCAGATGAAGCCACCATAGTAAAGGCTGGGACCAACAGCCTCCGACGGCGGGTCGAGCGACTTCAGGACGATGCTCATATCAGCAACGTTGTCCCATCGGCGAAAGCAATTCTTGAACTTACAGCAGAATTGCTGAACAGACTGGCTTCAGGCGATTACAGCGATGCGGAAGTTATTGAGCTCGGCTTAGAGCTAAATGCATTCCAGTGGCACATCCATCCGATGCAGGAGATGCTAAGCGAAGTAAGTATGGGAGAGCTTACTGGCTTATTCGCCACTTCAAATCTTGTCCTTGGGCGCTTTCCCGCTTGGCGAGATTACTCTGGAGCAATGCCCGCTGCAGGACGGCCGGAAGAT
Source organism: uncultured Caulobacter sp. (assembly GCA_913776195.1). GTDB lineage: Bacteria > Pseudomonadota > Alphaproteobacteria > Caulobacterales > Caulobacteraceae > Caulobacter. The sequence goes on along the minus strand of CAJYMH010000014.1, from coordinate 77,968 downwards.
GGCGTTGCCGCATTCAATGTCGCGCATCAACTTCTGGAGAGTGCGCGCGACAGAGTTGACTTCCTAACCCCCGAGGCAAACGCTCGGATAGGCACGGTCCTCGACCGGTCGGCCGCCGACCCAGACGCGCCTCCGTTGCGCGAGGGGCTAGTTCGCTCGGGCGAAAATCTAGCGGCAGTTACTGCTGAGGGGCTGAGTCGTGTCGCCGTGGAAGAAGCGAAGGCTTTCGGGCGTCAGGCAAAGGACCAAGCATATGACGCGGCGAGTAAGGCGATCTTAGCTTGGGGCACAAAGAATGCGGCGAATTTGCTGCGGCTCGGTGAACTCAGAGATTGGCCTTGGCTGACTTGGTTGAGCCATTTACTGCCCAAGTGAAGAAGGTGGGTCGCTGCTGCGCGTAGCCGAACAGTCTACGGAAACCGGCGTCGGCGAGCAGGTGCCGGAGCGCTTACCGAGTGTTGGCTGCCTCTGCTAGCCAGAGATCGATATTCGGAAAGTCGCTGAAGCACATCGCTCTTATCTTGTCGTGGAGACGCTCATCACCTGTTTGATGGGTTCCTAAACAAAGATAATAATTCAGACCATCGCGCTTTAGAAAAACGATCCATTCTCCGGTTATCTGGTTGGCGGCCCATCGCTTCTCGTAAGCCACTGTCGTGAAGCGATGAACGATCTGCTCGATAATTTCTTCATTAAGCAGGTCGCCCTCGTTAGCGATTTCCCAGATTAACTTCTCAGGATCATCTCGCACCATGGCGGCCAGGAGATTAGCCGCCATGAACCGGGAACTGGTCCAATGCTTATGCCAAAGACCTTGTAGCGGCTTTCGGCGAAACTGGGTCGCAGGCTTTAGGCCAGCAACCGTTTCCCCCTCTTCGAGAGAGATGATGGGGTCGAGTACTTCTCGCGGTAGGATATGGTAGCGTTGGTCGAGGACGTAGAGATCCAACCAGAAACATGTCGCAATTCGTTTGGCGAAAGGCCGGGCGCGAGGTGCTTGAGCCAAGCAATAATCACGATATTGCTCCAGAGCTGAGAACGTGATTGACCAACGCTCGCCGTCATCGAATTCGTAATGCAGCATCACGCATTCGCCCTAGATGTCGCGCCGCCACTTGGCCGGCTTGTGCGCGCGCAATAGCAGTCGTTTCGAACGGCCGCTATGAGCCGTGAGCACCCCTCGCCTGCTAACGGATCGCGCCATGGATCGACATTGGCGTAGTTCCAGCAACTCGACGTTCCAGCTGGTTGAGTGCGCGGGTGGCGACGAGTGATGCGCAGCTCTAGTTGGCGGATTGCGCGTTATGATATCGGCTCAAACCCCATTCGAAGCATGAACTGAACTCGCTCGTGATGCCTCTCTCGGTACTAATCGCTCAGGTTCAAAACGGCGCGGACGATGTCCACGAAGAAATACCGGCCCCGCTCCAGCTGCTCGTTCACTTCCGCCAGGGAATGAACGATCAGGCTGACAGGCGTTTTGAGACGCTTGCCCTCCCCCAGCTCCCGCATGAGCATCATCTCGGTGTCGGCCCAGTATTCCGGGAAGTCCGCCGCCTCGTCGTTGCTGGTGACGATGAGGAGGTCGAAGTCGGAGTAATAGCGACCGATGGGATCTTCGACCCAGTCGTCCCTGGAATAGGATCCAAAAAGGATGATTTTGAGGATCTGGGCGTTGCGCAGCTTTGGCGACTGCCTGTTGGCGATCTTCTTGCGAAACTGCTCAACGAGGGTCTCGACCACGAACTCCAGCTCGTGGCGCTTGGCCATGGGCAGGTGATCAAGACTCTTGGGCCGCGACATAGCTTGGGTGTGAGCCCTGTTCCGGGCCTTGGCAATCAGAAGTTCAAGCTGACCTTGCTGATCAAAACGCTTGTAGACCGTCACGCCTCACCACCACGAAACGTTGCGCCAGAAACCCTAGACTACCCCAACTAGAACAAATAGCGAACCAAAGTCCGCGCACGCCCAAAAATATAAAGACGAAATATCGCGCTGAACCCCGTACAGCCACGATCGCGCCGCCGACCTTTTTGGTGGCGAGGCGTCAGCTATTTCATCCTGGCCTGCGTCGCCTGGCTTGCTAGTCAGGGGGCACGAAAAAGGGCGGCCATGAATCAGATCGACATCGTCACCGCAGTCATCCGCGACGACCAAGGCCGCTGGCTGCTGGTGCGCAAAAAAGGCTCGAAGATTTTCATGAAGCCCGGCGGCAAGCGCGAGGCGGGCGAAGACGATCTGACGGCCCTGGCCCGCGAGGTGCGCGAAGAGCTGGCCTGCAACGTTGTCGAGCCGACCTTGTTGGGCGCTTTCGAAGCGCCCGCCGCCAACGAGCCAGACACCCTCGTGCGATCGGTCGTCTACTTGGCCCAGATCGCTGGCGAGCCTGTCGCCCAAGCCGAGATCGAAGAGGCGCTCTGGATCGATCCCAATCGACCTGACGGCCGGCTTTTGGCCAAGCTGCTGGTCGACCAGGTCCTGCCGGCGGTGAAGGCGCTCTAAGACGCCCTCACCTTTTCGACCGGCTATCTACTTTTCGGTGCGCTCCAGGAGCGCCTTCATCTCGTCCTGCCAGAGCACAGCCCAGGTGTGGCTGCCATGGCCCTTGGTGTTCTCGCTGGCCGGGATCAGGATGTACTTGGCGGTCGGCAGGCGCTTGGCCGCCTCCAGGTCGATGCCCAGCTCTGGCGGATTGATGAAGTCGTCCGCCGAATTGATCCACGTCATCGGGACCTTCACGGCGTCGAGCTTGGGCCAAGGGTTGTAATTGCGCGACGAGGCGACCTGGTAGAGGAAGTCGTTCGCGTCGATGGCCGCCATGCGGCGCGCCACGTCAGCCTCGACAAACTTGTCCACCGCCTCGCGGGTCGGCAGCGCCTTTTGCATCGGGATGGTGGAGGAGCCGGCCAGGATCAGGAAGTTGGCCGCGATGCGCAGGCCCTGCTGCGGCTGCGTAGTGTAGTCGCCGCCCATCCACGCCGGATCGCTGGTGATCCCGTCGATGATCATCTTGCGCCAAAGGCGATTGCGGCCGGCGATCTCGGTCGGAAGACAGGCCATGGGCATCATGGCCTGGGCGAAGGTGGGATACTGCTCAGCCCAGACAAACCCATGCATGCAGCCCATGGAGGTGCCAAAGAGCAGGCGAAGGCGGTCCACGCCTAGGCCCTTGGTCAGCAGCTCATGCTGGGCGGCGACCATGTCGTCATAGTCGTACTTGGGGAACTTGGCCTTCAGCCCGTCGCTCGGCTTGGAGCTTTGGCCGTGGCCGATGCTGTCGGGCATGATGATGTAATACTTGGCCGGGTCCAGCACGCCGCCAGGCTTGTAGAGCTCATCGGCGAACTGGGGGCTCAAGAACTGCTTGCCGGTTCCGCCGGTGCCGTGCAGCACCATCACCGCATTGGTGATCTTGCCCTTGGCGTCGCGTTTGGGCTCGCCCAGGGTCGTGTAGTGCAGGCGAAGTTGCGGCAAGGTCTCGCCAGTGCCGAACTTGAAGTCCTTGGCGATGTAATCGCCTTCCTTGACCGGCCAGGTGGTCTGGGCGAGAGCGCCCGTGGCCAGGCTCATGGCCGCCGCAGCGGCCAGGCACAACGCTTTTAATTTCATGACGTCCCCCTAGTTCTTCTTGTTCAGGCGAGCGACCAGGCTGGAGGTGTCCCATCGACGGCCGCCCAGGCCCTGCACTTCGGCGTAAAACTGATCGATCAGAGCGGTGCCCTCCAGCCGCGCCCCATTGGCGCGCGCTTCGTCAAGCGCGATGCCCAGGTCCTTGCGCATCCAGTCGACGGCGAAACCGAAGTCGAACTTGCCCTGCGCCATGGTCGGCCAGCGGTTCTCCATCTGCCAGCTTTGAGCTGAGCCCTTGGAGATGGCGGCCAGCACCAGCTCGGTGTCCAGACCTGCCTGGGTGGCGAAGTGCAGCGCCTCGGCCACCCCCTGCACCACGCCTGCGATGGCGATCTGGTTGCACATCTTGGTCAGCTGACCGGCGCCGGTCTCGCCCATGTGGGTGATGGCCTTTGCGTAGGCGTCCATCACCGGCTGAGCGCTGTCGAAGGCGGCTTTGTCGGCTCCGACCATGATTGTCAGCTGGCCGTTCTCGGCGCCCGCCTGGCCGCCCGACACCGGGGCGTCGACGAAGCTTGCGCCGGCCTTGGCGCAAAGCGCGCCCATCTCGCGCGCCAGCTTGGCGCTGGTGGTGGTGTGATCGACGATGACGCCGCCGGACGCCATGGTCGCCAAGGCCTGCGGGACGACGCCGCGCACGTCGTCGTCATTGCCCACGCACAAGAAGACGATCTGCGCGCCCTCGGACGCCTCGCCGATGCTTGCGCATGCGCGGCCGCCGTGGGTCTCAACCCAGCGCTGGGCCTTTTGCGGGCTGCGATTGAAGACGGCGACCTCATGCCCGGCCTTGGCCAGATACCCCGCCATGGGAAAGCCCATGACCCCAAGACCGATGAAGGCGACTTTCATGCGCCCGCTCCCTCAAACCGCGAAGGTCCCTGCGGTAGGCCCAGCAGCGCTTGGCGGCAACCCCATCTTAACGGGCGGACGTCATGTTGAAGACCTTATCAAGGTTAAGGACGCGCCATGGCGATCGGCAACGATGCTCCGATCATCATCAAGAAGGTCAAGAAGGGCGGCGGCCATGGTCACCATGGCGGCGCCTGGAAGGTGGCGTACGCCGACTTCGTGACCGCCATGATGGCGTTCTTCCTGCTCATGTGGCTGCTGTCCTCCACCACCGAAGAGCAGCGCCAGGGCATCGCCGACTATTTCGCGCCGGCCAGCGTCACCGACTCCACCAGCGGCTCGGGTGGGATCCTGGGCGGCACGGCGCTTGGCGAAGAAGGCGACCAGGCCCGCGGCTCGCAGGCCATCGTCGAGGCCACCGCCCCCCAGGCGCCGCCGGACGCCCTCGAACAGGGCCAAAGCGCCCGCACCGGCGCCGCCCTCGATAACGCCACCGAGGACGCCCTTCGTCAGGCTCTGATGAAGAAGGAGAACGACAGCTTCGCTTCCGCGGCCCAGTCCCTGCGCCAGGCGCTGCAGGACATGCCCGAACTGGCCGAACTGTCGAAACAGATCTTCATCGACCAGACCCCTGAGGGCCTGCGCATCCAGCTGGTCGATCAAGAAGGCCGCTCGATGTTCCGCGAGAACGCCGCGACCCCCAACGACCGCGCGCGCCTTTTGCTGCGCGCCATCGCCAAGATCGTCAACGAGCTGCCCAACCGCTTGACCATCTCGGGTCACACCAGCGCCAACGCCAATGGCCGCCAGGCCGACGGCGACTGGCCGTTGTCGGCCAATCGCGCCAATGTCGCCCGCCAGATTTTGCAAAGCGCCGGCGTCGACGGCGACCGCATCTACCAGGTCTCGGGCAAGGCCAATTCGGAGCCGCTTTATCCCGACGATCCGACCTTGGCCGGCAACCGCCGCATCTCCATCGTCCTGCTGCGCGACAAGCCCGTGCTGCCGGCTGACGGCGGTTTCTAAACGCGCGTCACCTGCGACAATCCCCGCGTCTTGCGCGTTGTCGCAAGATGTCTCCTAATCCCTTCATGGGGTGGGGCGTGAAGGGCGCCGACGGGCAGTGACGCAACATTTTCCGACGCGACAGCTTCGGTTCTTTCTAACGGCGCCAAACCCGTGCCCGTACCTGCCCGGACGCCTTGAGCGTAAGGTGTTTGCGCACCTGCCGCTGACCGACGGACCGACGGTCAATGACGGCCTCACCCAGGTTGGTTTTCGCCGCTCGCAAAACATCGCCTACAGGCCGGCTTGCGAATCGTGCCGGGCCTGCGTGTCGGCCCGCGCCTGCGCCCGCGAGTACGTGTTCTCCCGCTCGGAGCGGAAGATCATCAACCGCAACGAGGATCTGGAGCGTCATCTCGTCGAGTCCGAGGCGACGATGGAGCAGTTTGATCTGCTGCGCCGCTACCTCAACGCCCGCCACGCCGAGGGCGGCATGGCCGACATGACCTGGCCTGACTACGTGGCCATGGTCGAAGACACCGCCGTGCGCACCCACATGATCGAATACCGGCGCAAGTCGGAGGATCGCGGGCCAGGCGACCTGATCGCCTGCGTGCTGGTGGACGTCCTCGCCGACGGTCTGTCGCTGGTCTACAGCTTCTACGAGCCGACCCTTCCCAAGCGCAGCCTGGGCTCGTTTGTGATCCTCGACCACATCATCCAGGCGTGCCTCACCAACCTGCCTTACGTCTATCTGGGCTATTGGGTCCCGGGTAGCGAGAAGATGGCCTACAAGGCCCGCTTCTCCCCGCTGGAGATCCTCAAGCCCAGCGGTTGGGCCCTGATGAGCGCCCGCGATCGCGCAGCCGGCGCGCCCGAGCCTGAGGGCGGCTAAGGCCCGCAGGTCCAGCTGCCGATCCAGGTTCGGCTCGCGCCGTCCATTCGCTCATAGGTCAGGGTCGCCGGGCTTGGCGGGGACTCGCCGCCGCCGGCGGCGGGGCCGGTCACGGCGATCCTTATGGTCTTGCCCGCGCCGCTGAAGGTTGCGCCCTTCAGCATGCCGTCAAAGCCGCCTGGCGCGCCGATGCGCTCCACATAGCCCGCCACCTTCACCACGCCCTGGGCGGCGTCCTTGGAGGCCACGTCGCCCATGGCCAGCAGCAGGGGCGAAGCTTCAGGGGTTGAGAAGCTGCATCCCAGCTCGCCCGTAAGCCTGGCGCCCTCCACGTCAGCTGGCGTCAAGGCGTCCAGTCGGATCTGCGAGCCGTCGCCTCCGACGGTCGCGCTCTGGCCGGCGGCGGGCGGCTGCGGTGTCGAGGTCGCGGACGCCGGCGGGGATGCCGGCGTGGATGAAGCCGGCGGCGTCGCATCCGGCGCGGCCGCCTTGTTCTCTTCGCGCGGCGAACAGGCGGCGACGGCGACGACCGCCGCGACAAGCAGTCCGGGCGAGACGATGCGATGGCGGGTCATGGCGAGGTCCTTCCCAAGTAGACGAGGACTACGCCGCGACGCCCAGGTGGGTTCCGGACGGGGTGAGGCTCTAGCGGGCGACGGGCACGCCGTTTCGCCAGACCGCTTCGATCGACCGCGAGGCGGTGATGTCCAAGGTCGGATCGGCGCCAAGCACCAGGAGGTCGGCGCGGCACCCGACCTGAAGACAGCCGCGATCCTTGAGGCCCATCACCGCTGCGCTGGAGGCGGTCGCGGCGGTCAGGGCCTCCACGGGGGTCAGGCCCGCCTGAACGAAGTGGGCCAGCTCCAGATGCTCGGCGAAGCCGGGGATGCGCAGCGGCGTCACGCCAGAATCGGTGCCAAAGGCGATCTTGCCGCCGGCGGCGTGGACCCGCCGCAGGTTGTCGATGTTCATGCTCACCGCCGCGCGGGACGGCTGCGCCTTGTCCAGGGCCGTCTTGCGCCACTGTGCGTCGTTTAGCTGAGCCTCCAGCGCCGGGGTCATGGCCATGCGGAAGAAGGGGTCCTTCAGCCATTGCGGATGCTCAGCGTAGATGTACTCGGCCTCGTTGATGTTGACCGTGGGGATGTACCAGACGCCCCGCTCACGCAGCAGGGTGGTGAACTCGTCGTCCACCGGCATGTCCCGCACCCCGTGGCCGATCACATCGGCGCCGGCGCGCACGACGCCCTTGGCGTCGGCCAGGGCGTGAATGTGGACGGCCGCCTTGAGGCCGCGGCGATGCGCCTGGTCGATGGCGGCGGCATAGACCTCAGGCGGCATCTTGGGCGCCTGCCCGTTCAGGTCGTCGACCCAGACCTTGATCATGTCGACGCCGGCGTCAGCCATGGCGTCCACGGCCTTGCGCGCATCTTGCGGCGTCGTCGGACGCATTACGCTGCCCGGCGGCTTCATGCGAGCCGGGGGCGCTCCATCGACCGCGCCGACACCGCCGCCGGCGCCGTAGAGGTCCGCCCCGCCATGGGCGCCGTCGCGCCACTCACGCCGCAGGGTGTGGAAGAGCTCGGCGTTCATGCCAAGCGCGTTCACCGCCACCACCCCATAGCGTTGGAACTGGGCAAGGTCGCGACCGACCGTCTGGCGTGAATAGTTGTGACCGCCCACGTCCAGGCCCTGGACCATGCCCACGTGACTATGGGCGGTCACCATGCCGGGCATCACGAAGCGATCGGCAAGGTCGACGCGTCTGGCCCCAGCCGGGACGGCGACCGCGGCCTGAGGGCCGGCGGCGATGACCTTGCCGTCGCGGATCACCACGCGCGCCTTGTCGATCACGGCATGACCGTCAAACAGCCTTGCGGCGTCGAGCACGGTGACGTCCTGCGCGAAGGCGGCGCCGGCGGCCGCCAGTAAAGTCAGGGCGATCGTCGCTGACCAGATCCGTTGGTTGCTCATAAAGGCCTCCCCTTCCCTCGCGCATTGGCCGGGTCGGCCGCCGCGCTTCAAGGGTTAGGGCGTCTTGATCGCCGGATAAACCCCGGCCGCCGACAGCCTGTCCAACCGCGTCTCGCCGTCGCGGCCTAGAACCTGGACCATGCCTAGCACGAAGAGGTCGTTGGCGGGGTCGATCCAAAACCAGGTGCCCGCCGCGCCGCCCCAACTGAAGGAGCCCTTGCCTGCCGGCGTGTCCGCCTGGGCGGGGTCCATGACCGTCGCAAAATCCAGACCAAAGCCGACGCCCGGGCCCAACGGCTGCTTGGCCAGCGAGGCCTGCGACAGGTGGTTCTCGCGCATCAGGGCCACCGTCTCGGCCTTGAGCAGGCGCTTGCCGCCCAGCTCGCCGCCGTTCAGCAACATCTGCGAGAACTTGGCGTAGTCGGCCACGGTCGAGACCAGACCGCCGCCCCCTGACGCCACCGCCGGCGGCTTGGAGAGGTCCAGCACCATGAAGCCTTGGGCTGGGACCACCTTCTTGTCAGCGGGATTGATCAGATAGAGCGAGGCTAGGCGCCCTTGCTTTTCGGCGGGGACCCAAAAGCCGGTGTCGGTCATGCCCAGGGGCGTGAAGATCCGCTCTTGCATGAACTGACCAAGCGTCTTGCCGCTGATGCGCTCGACGATCGCGCCCTGTAGATCGACGGCGACGCTGTACTTCCACTGCTCGCCCGGCTGACCGTAAAGCGGCAGCGTCGCAAGCTTTTGCAAGAAGGCCTCGGTTGTCGGCGCGCCCAGCAGGCCGCTGTCTCGGTAGGCTTTGTCCACCGGATTATCGGCCTGCAGGCCATAGGCGAAGCCCGCCTGGTGGCTCATCAGCTCGCGCATGGTCGCCGGGCGCTTGGCCGGTTCGGTGATGGTCTTGCCGTCAGGACCGATCCCCTTGAACACCTTCAGGTTGGCCAGCTCCGGCAGGAACTTGGTGATCGGGTCATCCAGGCCCCACTTGCCTTCCTCGTAGAGCATCATCATCGCCACGCCGGTCACCGGCTTGGTCTGCGAATAGATACGGAAGATGGTGTCGGCCTTCAGCGGCGCGCCCGTCGCAAGATCGCTCTTGCCGTAAATGTCGTAGTGCAGCGTCTTGCCGCCCTTGGACACGTAGGTGACCACGCCGGGCAGCCGGCCTTGGTCGACCAGGGCGTGCATGGAGCTGTCGAGCTCTTGGAACGCGGCGTCCTTGGACGCAACCGCCGGCGCCGCGGTCTGGGCCTGGCAGGCCGGGGCGGTGGCGAGGATGGCGGCGATGGCCGCAGCGGCCAGGTTGAAACGTCGCGTCATGGCTGTCCCTAATAGCGGCTCACGCAAGCTTTATCGGCGCAGCTTAACGTGGGTAAGACAGCCCGCCAGCTATTTCGAGCGGTCGACCAGGGCCTGGTAGACGAGGGTGCGCGTCTCGGCGTCGAGGCCCGAGCCCACCCCGCCCAGCCGCTGGATCATTCCGACGAAGAACAAGTCGTTGGTGGGGTCCGCCCAAAACCAGGTGCCGGCGGAGCCGCCCCAGCTGACGGTGCCCTTGCCCACCGGCGCGTTGCCAAGGATCGGGTCCACCGAGACCGCCATGTTCAGACCAAAACCCAGGCCTGGGCCGAACGGGAACGGCCGGATGCCGTCGGAGGTGACCGAGAAGCTTGGCGGAAGGTGGTTGGTCCCCATGATGGCGATGCTTGTGGGTTTCACCAGCTGCACGCCGTCCAGCTCGCCGGCGTTGAGGATCATCTGGCAAAAGCGCGCATAGTCGCGGGCGGTGGAGACCAGCCCGCCGCCCGCCGATGGGGCCGCAGGCGGCTGCAGCACGTCGCGCCAGCGCGGCAGTTGCGGCTCGGCCAGGCGATTGGTCGCATAGTCGATGTCGTACAGCGTCGCCAGGCGGCGGCGTTTTTCCGGCGCCACGTAAAAGCCGGTGTCGACCATGCCCAGCGGCCCGAAGATCTTGGTCTGGAAGAACTCCGGCAGGCTCATGCCCGACAGGCGCTCGATGATATGGCCCTGGATGTCGGTGGCGATGCTGTAGCGCCACATCTTTCCTGGCTGACAGAACATCGGCTGCTCGGAGATGCGGCGGACCATGTCCGACAGGCTGTCTGAGGTCAGCACCCCGGCTTCCAGATAGGCGCGATCCGGCGGGCTGTCTCCCGCCAGGCCATAGGCGAAGCCGGCTGTGTGGGTCATCAGCTCGCGCATGGTCGGAGGACGCGTCAGAGGCTCGACCTCGGTGATCGCGCCGTTGGCGTCAGCCGCCTTGAACACCCTCAGGTCAGTGAACTCGGGGATGAAGTAGGTGACCGGATCATCTAGGCCCCAAAGCCCCTGCTCGTAGAGGATCATCATGGCCAGGGCCGTGATGGGCTTGGTTTCCGAGCGGATGCGGAAGATCGCATCGGTGGTCATCGGATCGCCAAGGTTGATGTCGCGCTGGCCGTAGGCGCGCAGCTGGACGATCTTGCCGTGGCGCGCCAGCAGGGTCACCCCGCCGGCGATCTGCTTGTTGGTGATCGTGCGGCGCATGGCGTCATCCAGGCGGCCAAGGCGCAGGCTGTCGAAGCCGACGTCTTCTGGGCGGCCGTAGCTCATCGCAGCCGGTGAGCGAGCGGCCAACGCCTTGCCGCCGCCCAGGCCGAACATGCCGGCCAAGGCGCGGAGCACGACCACCCGCCGGTTCACTTCGGTCGGAACCGCTTGCTGGTCGGGAAGCCCTTGGGCGCCAGCTTGCCGGCCCCCGCGCGCTTGCCGATCCACTCGCGCCATTCGGCCCACTCGCGACGACGGCCAGCCGTGTCGATCCAGGCGGGGCCGGTCTCCTGGTTGAAGACCAAGGTGTCGCGCAAGCCGCCTTCTCGGTAGCTTTGCAGCTTCACGCCCTTACCGCGCGGCATTTCCGGCAGCTCTTCCAGCGGGAAGACGAGGATCTTTCCGTTGTCGCCGATCACCGCCACCTGATCGCCCGAGGCCTCGATGCAGCTGAGCGCGCCCTTGTCGTCGACCGTCATCACCTGCTTGCCGGCGCGGCGGTTAGCGATGGCCTCTTCTTCCGGCATCAAGAAGCCGTAGCCGGCCTTAGAGGCCATGAAGCGCTTGCGGCCCGGCTTGTGCGGGAAGACGTCGATGATCTTCACCTTGTCGTCCAGGTCGATCATCAGGCGCAGCGGCTCACCATGGCCGCGGGCGCTGGGCAGCTTGTCGCAGCCGATGGTGAAGAACCGCCCGTCCGATGCGAAAATCAAAAGCTTGTCGGTGGTCTCGGCTGGTACAACGAAGCCCAGCTTGTCGCCTTCCTTGAACTTCAGCTCCGACGGATCTTCGACCTTGCCCTTGGCGGCGCGGATCCAGCCCTTGTCCGACAAGATGACCGTGATCGGCTCGCGGGGGATCAAGGCTTCCAGGGCCGCTTCGGTGTCGACCTGCGGCGCCTCGGCAAAGGCCGAGCGGCGCTTACCAAGGGCGGTGCCCGGGCCCAGCGTCTCGCGCACGTCGCGCAGGCCCACGCCCACCAGCTTCCACTGGGCCTCGTCGGAGCCCAGCATCGCCAAGATGCCGTCGCGCTCTTCGGTGAGCTCGGCGTGCTCGCGGCGGATCTCCATCTCTTCCAGCTTGGCCAGTTGGCGCAGGCGGGTGTTGAGGATGGCGTCGGCCTGGATATCGGTCAGGTCGAACGAGGCGATCAGCTTTTGCTTCGGCTCTTCCTCGTAGCGGACGATGCGGATCACCTCGTCCAGGTTGAGATAGGCGATCAGCAGGCCGGCCAGGATGTGCAGGCGCGCCTCGATCTTGTCGAGGCGGAAGCGGGCGCGGCGGACCAGCACTTCGCGGCGGTGGTCCAAGAAGGCTTTCAGGGCCGGCTTTAGCCCCATGACGCCCGGGGTGCCGCGCGCATCGAGCACGTTCATGTTGACCGGGAAGCGTTGCTCCAGCGCCGAGAGCTTAAAGAGGCTCTCCATGAGCACTTCGGGCTCGACGTTGCGGCTCTTGGGTTCAAGCACGAGGCGCACGTCCTCGGCGCTCTCGTCACGCACGTCGCCCAAAAGGGCGGCCTTCTTGCTGTCGATCAGATCGGCCAGCTGCTCGACCAGATCGGATTTCTTCACCTGGTACGGGATCTCGGTGACGACGATCTGGTACGTGCCCCGGCCGGTCTCTTCCTTTTCCCACTTGGCGCGGACGCGAACGCCCCCGCGGCCGGTCTCGTAGGTCTCAAGCAAGGACGCCTTGGGCTCGACGATGACGCCGCCGGTCGGGAAATCCGGGCCCAGCACGCGCTCCATCAGGTCGGCGGTGGTGGCGTCCGGCCGCTGCAAGAGCACCAAGCACGCGTCGATCAGCTCGGCGGCGTTGTGCGGCGGGATCGACGTGGCCATGCCGACGGCGATGCCGGACGAGCCATTGGCCAGCAGGTTGGGGAAGCCCGCCGGCAGGACGGTCGGCTCCTCATCCTGGCCGTCATAGGTGGGGCGAAAATCGACCGCGTTTTCATTGATGCCGTCGAGCAGAAGCGTCGCCGCTTCGGTCATGCGGCATTCGGTGTAGCGCATGGCCGCGGCGTTATCGCCGTCGATATTGCCAAAATTGCCCTGCCCCTCGACCAGCGGAATGCGCTGGGCGAACTCCTGGGCCAGGCGCACCAGGGCGTCATAGATCGACTGGTCGCCATGCGGGTGGAAGTTACCCATCACCTCGCCGACCACCTTGGCGCACTTGCGCGCGGCGGCCTCGGGGTTCAGGCGCATGTTGTGCATGGCGTAGAGCACGCGCCGGTGCACGGGCTTTAGCCCATCGCGCACGTCCGGCAGGGCCCGCGAACTGATCGTCGACAGGGCGTAGGCGAGATAGCGCTTGGACAGCGCCTCGCTGAGCGGCTCTTCGATGATGCGGTCGTCGCCGCCGTCACCGCCAGGGGGGAGGAAAGGCTTGTTCATTCCGAATCGATTGTAAGTCAGAGCCGACTATTTAGTCAGGCTGGACGACCTTGTCCCCCAATGACGGCGGTGAAAGGGCATCAAATCGCCCTGCGAAGCTCCAGACCGCCGCAAAGCATCAGGACGGCGCCGGAAATCCGGTCGATCCAGCGACGCGTCCGAACGCCGATGGCGTGGCGAAAGACCGACACCCCGCCGACGATGACGCACCACCACAGCATCGAACCCAAAAGCACGCCCAAGGTCGTCGTCAAAGCCGCAGACGGACTGAACCCGCTCTTGGGCGCCAGGGCCGCAAAGATGGCCGCAAACATGATGATGGTGGGCGGATTGGTCAGGGTCAGCAGCAAGGCAGACCCCAGCGCCTTGGGCCAGGCGGCGTGCAGGCCAGGCGCGGCGGCGTCGTCGCTCTTGCGCCAAAACGCGCGCAGGCCAAGCCAGATCAAGAAGAGCCCGGCGGCCAGGTGCAGCGGCTTCTCATAGGCCAGCATGAAGGCTGAGACGCCGGCGAAGCCCAGGGCCGCCACCGCCGCATAGACCCCGTCGCCAAGCGCGATCCCCGCGCCTGTGGCCAGGCCTGGCCGCCAGCCGTCGGTCAGGGTGCGCCGCATACATAAAAGGCTCATCGGCCCGACGGGCGCGGCCACGGCCAGGCCGACTCCCATGGCCTTCAAGAACAGAAGCGACATTGATTTCAATCCTTTACGTCAAAAAGCAAAAAGCCCCGCGACGGGGTCGCGGGGCTTTTCGGATCTCGTGGAGTCTTGGAGCCAGCGGCTCTAGCGGCCGCCCTTCGTCCTGTCTCGCCCACGCCCATGCGCCGCCGCGCCGCCGATCTGGCGACGTTGCTGCTCTAGGGCCTGTTGTTTGCCGGTGCGAAGCATGAGCTTGGTCATAGCCGAGATAGCGCGGTTCGCAAACCTGTCCCCACCGCGGCCGCCGCCAGGGTCAGGCCCAAGTAAAGGCCAAGGGCGTTGATTAAGATCGCGCGGGGCGTCAGCCACACCTCGCCCACCGATTTTAGAAAGAGCAGAGGCGCAAATAGCCCGCCGACCAGCGCGAGCGCCGACAGGGCCAGCAGCCATCGCCCCCTCAGACGCCCCTCCTCGCCCGCCATCGAAAGGACGAGCGCGATCAGCCCGCCGACCAGCCGCCAAAGCCCCGCCTGGAAAAAGGCGTCCAGGGCGACGAGGACCCCGTCGACCATCGTCAAAGCGGCGACGATAACGGCGCCCGCGGCCAGGGCGCGCGCATCAACGCCCCGCCAGCCTCGAAAAAGGGCGGCGGCCAGCGCCGCGGCCCCGGTCAGATGCAGCAGGTTGAACGCGCCCCACTGAAGGTCCGCGGAGATGACCGCCGTCCCGCAAAGATAGGCGCCGGCCAGCAGCAGCGCCGATCCGTACGGTCTCATTGTTAGGAGCCGGGCGGTCAGTAGCCGGCCGCCAGCCCGCCCCGACGCGGATCGGCGATGCCGATCCACGAACCATCGGCCTGGCGGCCCACCGCGTGGATCGAGCCGAAGTGCCAGTTATAGGGCGTGGTCACCTTCACCGAGACCCCGTAGTGGGCCTTCATGTCGGCCCGGGCCTGGTCCGACAGCCGCCCCTCGATGGTCAGCGGGCGCGAGGCCTGCGCGCCTTGGAAGCGCGGGGCATCCACCGCCTGCTCCAGCGGCATGCCGTAACCGATGTGGTTGATGAGGGTCAGCGCCACCGCCCGCGAGGTCAGGCCGGGCGAGCCCAGCGCCAGGGTCGGCGCGCCGCCCTTGGCGACCATGGTGGGCGGAAAGCCGCCGACCACGCGACGCCCTTCGCCCAGGTTCTTGCCCGGAAAGTAGTTGCCGCTGTTGACCACCACCCCGTCGACCACAAGCCCGGTGGCGAAGGTCGTGCCTTTGACGCTGTGGGTGAGGGAGACGACGTTGCCGTCCTTGTCGGCCACGACGATGTGGTCGGTGTCCGAGGCGTGCGGGTCGCTGTGATCAAACCCGCCGGCCAGGCTGAAGCCGCCGGCCTGCGCCGTCTTGCCGGTGATCTTCGCCTTGGGCATGGCGCCGTCGATCAGACCGGTCAGTTGGGCCGCAAAGCTCTTGGACAGCAGGATATCGCTGGGCACGTTGAAGGACGCCGGGTCCTGGATATAGCCGTCGGTCAGGTCCTCGGCGAAGGCGAAGGCCTGGCGCAGACGATAGAGGGTCTCGGCCGACTGGGTGTAATGGCCCATCGCCTTAAAGTCCCAGGGCTCGGCGATGTTGAGCACCATGGCGATCAGCGAGCCGGCCGTCCCCGGCGGGGGCGAAGAGATGATCTCGTGGCCTTTGAAGCTCGACCTCAGGGGCTGCTCCCAGCGCACCTTGTAGCCGGCCATGTCCTCCAAGGTCAGCGAGCCGCCGGTCTTTTGGACCTCTGAGACGAACTTGCGGCCAAACTCACCCTTGTAGAAGTAGTCCGGCCCCTCGGCCGCCAGGCGTCGCATGGTGGCGGCCAGACGCGGGCGGGTCACAGTCGTTCCCACCGGCGGAACGTAGCCCTTGGGCAAGAACTCCTCTCGTCCGGACGGATAGGCCGACAGCCGGCTCAGCGCTGCGTCGGCCATCTCACCGTAAAGGAACGAGTACATGGGAAAGCCGGTCTCCGCGAGGCGGATGGAGGGTTCCCAGTACTGGCTCCATTTGAGGGTTCCGAACCGGTCGGCGGCGGCCTTCAGACCGGCCACCTCGCCAGGCACAGCCACCAGACTTCCCGAGGTGACCTCCACCGGCGGGCCGCCGCCGGTCACCTGCGCCCAGCCGGCGACGGTCGGGGCGCCCTTGGCGGTGTGGTCAAGCTCGGCGTCGAGATAATGGTACTGACCGGTCTTGGCGTCGTAGTAGAGGGCCGACAAGGCGCCGGCCAAGGTGACCATCTGCGGCTCGACAACGCTTTGCATGATCGCCCCGGTCAGGGCCGCATCCATGGCGTTGCCGCCCTTCTTCAGGACCTCCAGCATCGCCTGGGTCACCAGCGGGTGGCCAGACGAGGCCATGGCCTTGGGCGCATGGGCGGCGGGTTTGGCCCCTTGCTCCTGGGCGGCCGCGACCCCGCCCGACAACACCAAAGCCACGCCTGCGGCCAACCAACGCTTCAACATGCCCTGCCCCCCAAATCACAGACGGGCATGCTGCAGGGCAAGTCAGGCTCTGCGCAACATGGAACAAGGTTCGATGGGAACGGACGCCGCCGACGCCTAAAGTCGGTCGTTGTCGGCCAGCTTGTCGGTCAGCCACACCCGCGCCGGCGGCAACGGCCGGTTGAGCGGGCCAAACACGAACTGCTCCAGGAAGTGTCCGGTGATGTCGAGGCCAGCCTTCACATCGCCGGGCCCCAGCCCGCCTTGCGCCGTCAGCATGAACATCGGCAGGGGCAAGAGCTTGTCCTTGTAGGGTTCGCCCGCCTCACGGCTCACCGCCCGGCCGGTGCGCGGACTGACATAGATCAGGTCATCCAGCGCGCCCGTCGCCGCGCACTTGGACAGGTCCAGGCCAAAGCCCAGCTCCGCCAGCAAGCCCGCCTCGAACCGCACATAGACCGCCGGCCAGATCTCCGGCCACGATAGGGCCGAGACCAGGGCCTCAAACGCCATGAAGGCGCCAGGATGCGGCTCGCGCTCCGGCAAGGCCGCGGCCGCCACAGCGGCGGCGGAGGCCAGACCGGCTAAGGCCAGGGGATCGTCGAACAGCGCCCCCACCCCCTCGCCCACCGGCTCCACCTGGGCCGAGCCCAGCTGGTCGGAGACGCGGGCGCGATAGCGGGCGACCACACGGCTTCCCGCCTGCAAGATCGGCTTCATCCGTCGGGACGTTCCGCCCGCCACGTGGGCGGCGAACTTGCCCTGCTCGGCGGTCAAAAGCTCGACGATGGCGCCGCTCTCGCCATGGGCGCGGGCGGACAGCACAAAGGCGTCGTCCTCCCACTCCATCGGATCAGACGTCGAAGTCCAGGCCCAGGTCCGAATAGGTGCCCCGCTCCTCGGCCCAGTTCTCCTTCACCTTCACGTGCAAGAACAGGTGGACCTTGCGGTCGAGGATGTCGGTCAGCTCGGTCCTTGAGGCTTCGCCGATCCATTTGAGGGTCTGGCCGCCCTTGCCGATGATGATGGCGCGCTGGCCGTCACGCTCGACCAGGATGGTCTGCTCGATGCGGACGGACCCGTCCTGCCGCTCGTCGAAGGCGGTCGTCTCTACGCTGGCGGCGTAGGGCAGCTCTTCGTGGACGCGCAGATAGACCTTCTCGCGGGTGATCTCGGCGGCCAGCAGACGCACCGGCAGGTCGGCGGTCTGTTCTTCTGGATAGAGCCACGGACCTTCGGGCATCAGCTCGGCCAGGCGCTTCTTGAGGTCATCGACCCCCTCGCCCTTGGTGGCGGAGATCATGAAGACCTCCGAATAAACGCCGGTATCGAAGAGGTCCTTGGTCACCGCAAGCAAGGTGTCGCGCTTGATCCCGTCGATCTTGTTCAGGGCCAAGATCACCTGACGGCCGGCGTCTTTCAGTCCCTTGATGATGGTCTGAACATCCTCGACCGAGCGATGGTCGCCGGCCTTGGCCCCGCCTTCGCGCACGGCCAGCTCCGCCTGCACGTCCACCAGATGGACTACCGTCTCGGCGCCTTCGGCCCCGCTCCAGGCGGAGCGGACCATGGCGCGGTCAAGCCGGCGGCGCGGCTGGAAGATGCCGGGGGTGTCGACCAGAACAATCTGGACCGGCCCCTCCAGGGCGACGCCCCGGACAGGAAAGCGCGTGGTCTGCACCTTTTGGGTGACGATGGAGACCTTGGCCCCCACCAGTCGATTGACGAGGGTGGATTTGCCGGCGTTCGGAGCGCCGATGATGGCCGCAAAACCGGCCCGGGTGTTTTGTTGTTCGCTCATTTTTGGCCCTCACGGTCGAGCATGGCTCGCGCGGCCGCCTTTTCTGCTTCTTGTCGCGAACGCCCTTCGGCGGTCACGGGTTCGACGCCCTGAACGCTCACCTGCACGGTGAACGTGGGCGCATGATCGGGTCCTGTGCGACCCACCACCTCATAGGCGGGCAGCGGCCGTCCGCCCCCTTGCGCCCATTCTTGCAGTTGGGTCTTGGAATCGCGGCGGCTTTGCGGCCCCGTCTCGAAGGCTTCGGCCCACAGGCGCAAGATCACGTCTTGCGCCGCCGGCAGGCCGCCGTCTTTGTAGATCGCCGCGATCAGCGCCTCACAGGCGCCTGCCAGGACCGAGCCACGGTCGCGCACGCCGATCTTGGTGGCCGAAGCCGACATCCGTAGGGCCGGACCCAGGTCGATCTGGCGTCCGATCCGGGCGCAGGTCTCGCGGCTGACCAGTCCATTCAGCAAGGGGGCCAGGTCGCCCTCCTTGGCCTTTGGGTGGCGTTCGGCCAGGGCCTCAGCGACGACGAGGCCTAGGACGCGGTCGCCCACGAACTCCAAGACCTCATTGTCCTCGGTCTTCTTGGCCCCATCGCCGACGCTGGCGTGGGTCAGGGCGCGCTCAAGCAGGGCGCGATCCTTGAAGACGTAGCCGATCCGCGTTTCCAGCCGCTCTACAGCTTCGACACGCGCATTCATCGAATGACTTTGGCGAACCGGCTCGGACGGGCGTCGAGCACCCAGGTCCACGGCTTGAACAGGGCGGTGCCCTTGTTCCAGGACAGCAAGATGAGCTGCGCCTTACCGACCAGGTTCTCGGCCGGAACCATGCCCACGCCCACTTCCATGGGAACGCGGCTGTCGATGGAGTTGTCGCGGTTGTCGCCCATGAAGAAGTAGTGGCCCTCGGGCACCACGTAGACGCCGGTGTCGTCCAGCTCGCCGTCAGGGCCAAAGTCGTAGGTCGTGTACTTGCGGCCTTCGGGGTTGGTTTCGATGAACTGCTGAACGGCGCGGCTGAAGCCATAGCCGGTGTCGACCTCGACCGGCGGCAGCATCTCGCGCGGAAGCTCCTTGCCGTTGATGAACACCACGCCGCCGCGCACCTGGATGCGGTCGCCGGGCAGGCCGATCAGGCGCTTGATGTAGTCGGTGCGGTCGTCGCGGGGCAGCTTGAAGACGATGACGTCGCCGCGCTTGGGGGTGCTGGCGAAAATCCGGCCTTCGAACAGCGGCGGGCTGAACGGGATCGAGTGGCGGCTATAGCCGTACGAGAACTTGGAGACGATGATGTAGTCGCCTTCCAGGACCGTCGGCTCCATGGAGGCCGAGGGGATGGTGAACGGCTGGAACAGCAGGACCCGCAGGACAAGGGCGATCAGCAGGGCGTAGACGACCGTCTTGACGATCTCCACGAACTCGCTGGCGGCGCTGGGTTTCTGCTCGGCGGCTTCGGTCATGCCGGAAAGGTCCTTTGTACGCGCACGCGCGATGATTGCGCCTAGCTAGACGCTGCATACGGGTCCGGCAAGCGTCCCGCCCGTTACTTCGGCGTTAGATGAGGCTCAGCTGGCCTGCGTCGCCGGCAAAGCCTCGATGATCACGAAGGCCTGAGCGTAAGGGTGATCATCGGTCAGCGACAGGTGGATGACCGCAACCATGCCCTCAGGCGTAAGCTCCGCCAGCCGCGCCGCCGCGCCCTTGGTCAAAGCCATGGTCGGCTGGCCCGAGCGCAGATTGACCACGCCCATATCGGCCCAATGTACGCCGCGGCGCGGCACGCCCGTGCCAAGCGCCTTGGCGCAGGCCTCCTTGGCGGCGAAGCGCTTGGCGTAGCTGGAGGCGCGGTCGGGCTTGCGCTCAGATCGGGTCCGCTCGACTTCGGTGAAGATGCGGTGGGTGAAGCGCTGATCGAACCGGTCCAGGGATTTTTGGATCCGGCGGATGTCGCAAAGGTCCGAACCGACGCCGATGATCAAGGGCGCGCCTCGTTCATGAGCGTCCGCATTCGGCGCATGGCTTCGGCCAGGCCGACAAAAATCGCCTCGCCGATCAGGAAGTGGCCGATGTTCAGCTCCATCACCTGCGCGATCGCAGCGACGGGTTTGACGGTGGCGTAGTCGATCCCGTGGCCGGCGTGGACCTCCAGGCCCAGGCTTTGGGCCAAGGCCGCGCCGTCCTTGAGCCGCTGCAAGATGACGGCGGAGCGTTGCTCCTCCCCCGCCCGCATAGCGTCGCAAAAGGCGCCGGTGTGCAGCTCGACCACCTGAGCGCCCAGCTTGTGAGACATCTCGATCTGGGCAGGGTCCGCCTCGATGAACAGGCTGACGCGGCTGCCGGCGTCGCGCAGGGCGGCGACGGTCGGGCCGATGGCGCCATGGCCCTTCACCACATCAAGGCCGCCCTCTGTAGTCACCTCCTCGCGCCGCTCAGGCACTAGGCAGGCGGCGTGGGGATGATGCTTCAAGGCGATGCCCAGCATCTCGTCGGTGACCGCGATCTCAAGGTTCAGCGGCTTGCCGCGCCGGCGGCACAGGTCCGACAGCTCTTCGATGTCGCGGTCGGAGATGTGGCGGCGGTCCTCGCGCAGGTGCGCTGTGATCCCGTCGGCGCCGGCCGCCAGGGCCAGTTCCGCCGCGCGGGTGGGTTCGGGATAGGTCTCGCCGCGGGCGTTCCGTATGGTCGCCACGTGGTCGATATTGACCCCGAGCCGCAGGGTCACGCCTTCAGCCTCCGGCTGCCCGGATCCTGAACCGGAATGGCCGCCAGCTCCGGCGGCAGGGCGTCGGCGGGATAGGCCGGCACGTCCAAGGTCGCCAACGCGATCAGCGGCACGCCTACCTCGGCGCGTCCGCCCGAGCGGTCGACGATGCAGGCGGCCGCCACCACTTCTCCGCCCGCCGCTTTGATGGCGGCGATGCATTCGCGCGACGACAGGCCAGTGGTGACGATATCTTCGACCATCACGACCTTTTCGCCGGGCTCGACGGTGAAGCCCCGACGCAGCTTGAACTCGCCGTCGGCGCGCTCGACGTACAGGGACCGGACGCCCAGGTGACGGGCCGTCTCATAGCCGGGGATAATGCCGCCGACCGCCGGCGAGATCGCCACATCCACCTTGCCCACCTGAGCGGTGATCTTGGCGGCCAGGGCCTTGCACAGGCGCTCGCAACGCTGGGTGTCCATGAACACCAGATTCTTTTGCAGGAACACCGGGCTGTGCAGCCCGCTCGACAACACGAAATGGCCTTCGCGCAAAGCGCCGGCGCCACGGAATTCGGCGAGAACGTCTTCGTTGGTCATGGGCCGCTGCATACACCGCCGAAGGCCAAGGTCCAATCGGCGCGCCAAACTTTGCCGCCCCTTTCGCCACAGGCGGAATCCTCGCCCAATCGCGCCGATAACGGCGAGTGCGGATGAAGCCATGGATAGACGCCAGTTCCTGATGACCGCCGCGGCGGCCGCCGCCGCCACCCGCCCGGCCCTCGCCGCCGCCGACGCCGACGCCGACGCCGACGCCGCGCTGGCCGCGCTTTTGGAGCGGCACGCCCGCGCCTTGCGCGACGAGGGCGGCGGCCCTGGTCGGCTGCGCGACTATTCCGTGGCGGGACGGGCGAAGGCGCGCGCCGCCAGCGCGCAGCGCCTGCAAGAGCTCCTGCGCATCGACCGGCGGCGGCTGAGCGCGTCGGCGGCCATCGACTACGACACCGCCCGGTTCGTCCACGAGGCTATGCTGGATCAGTACGGCCGCTACGGCTCTTCCGACATCAACCTGCGGCCCAGCCCCTACGTGGTCAGCCAGATGAACGGCGCTTACTACTGGCTGCCGGACGGTATCGGTCGCTTAGCGGTTTCGACCGCTTCGCAGCGGGATCGCTACCTTGATCGTCTCGCCCAGTTTGCTGCGGCGCTGGACCAGGAGACCGAGCAGGTCGCCCATGACGCCGACCTTGGCGTCATTCCCCCCAACTTCGTCCTCGACAAGACCCTGGCTCAGCTTGCGCGCCTTCGCGACACCCCAGCCTCGGACAACCCGTTGACCGGCGGGCCGATCAGCCGCGCGGCGGCTGACGCCCCGCGCATCGCCGCCGCCTTCGAAAGCCAGGTGCGCCCCGCCCTCATCCGCCAGATCGAGGCGCTGAGCGCCCTTGCTTCGCGCGCCGACCACCGCGCGGGCGTGTGGGCCAAGCCCGACGGCGCCGCCTACTACGCCTCGGCCCTCAGCTCCAACACCACCGCCGCGATCAGCCCTGGCGAACTGCACGCGCTGGGCAAGACCTGGGTCGCAGACCTGAGCGCAGAAATCGACGCGCAGCTTCGCCAGCAGGGCCTAAGCTTTGGCTCCATCGCCGAGCGAATGGCGATGCTGGATAGGGATCCCCGATTCCTCGTCGACGACAGCGACGCCGGGCGCGAGCGGATCCTCGCCTATTCGCGTGAGCGCCTGAACAATATCCAAGCCCTCTTGCCGCGCGGCTTTCATCTGATCGCCAATGATGCGGTGGAGGTCCGCCGCGTGCCCCCCGCCATTGAGAACGGCGCGCCCGGCGCGTCCTACGCCGGCAGCGACGATCCGGCCCGCCTGCCCGCCATCACCATCAATCTGCGTTCTGTGCAGGAGAACGCGCTTTGGCGACTGCCCACCTTGCTGCACCACGAGGGCGTGCCGGGGCACCATTTCCAGGCCAGCGTTCTAAAACGCGCCGGCGCTCTGTCGGATTTTCGGCGGACGGTGCGGTTCTCAGCCTGGACCGAAGGCTGGGCGCTATACGCCGAGCAGCTGGCCGATGAGATCGGCGCCTATGAAGACAACCCCATCGCCCGGATAGGCTATCTGCAAGGTCAGCTCTTTCGCGCCTGCCGCGTGGTGATCGACACCGGCCTGCATCACGCCCGCTGGAGCCGGGAGGAGGCCATCGACTGGATGGTCGCCAATGCAGGAGAACAACCCGACGCCGCGCAGCGCGAGATCGACCGCTACTGCGTCTATCCCGGCCAGGCCTGCAGCTTCATGGTCGGAAAGCAGCAGATCGTCGCCGCGCGGGAAGCGGCCAGGCGCAGGCTCGCCGGCC
Source organism: uncultured Caulobacter sp. (assembly GCA_913776195.1). GTDB lineage: Bacteria > Pseudomonadota > Alphaproteobacteria > Caulobacterales > Caulobacteraceae > Caulobacter. The sequence continues at coordinate 54,692 of CAJYMH010000014.1, read as the reverse complement.
GGTTCGACCTGCGCGCCTTCAACGACCTCATCCTCGCCTCCGGTCCGCTGCCGACCAAGGTGTTGGAGCGAATGGTCGAGCAGTGGACTCCGAACGGCTAGCCGATCACGCGCCGGCGTACTCGTCATGACGGCGCCACCAGTATCCCTGCTCATTGCGCCCCTTGGGCGCTCGGTCGAGCCAAGCATAGGCGTTCCACAGAGCGTCCACGCCTCGCGAATAGGTCGAATAGGCGTGATGCACCACGCCGCCCTGCATGACGAAACTACTCATGCCCGGCCGCTCGCGCGCGTAGGCGGCAAGGTCCACGCCGCTCATGGCCGCGCCCTTGGCGGGCCCTTCAAGGATCGCCTGGGTGGGCATGGCGGTCGCCGCCTGGTCCATGGGCGGCTCCTGCCGATAGTTGGCTACGACGCCCTTCGCCTGCTGCGCCTCGGTGAAAGAGACCGCGTAGTCGAAGTTGAAGTCGCCGGGCGCCGAAGACACCCATTCGAAGGTCCAACCCATGCGACGGCGGTAGTCCAGGAGACGCTCCAGCGGCGCGCGCGACACCGCCACGAAGGCCACATCATGGTTTTCCAGGTGCGCGACCACGCCCTCGAAGCTATCGGCGATGGCCGAACACGACGGACAGCCGGCCTTATAGTCGGGGCCGAACATGAAGTGGTAGACGATCAGCTGGGAGCGGCCGCCAAACAGGTCCCTCAATCCAACCTCACCCGCCTCAGCATCGAAGCGATAGTCCTTATCCACCACCGTCCAGGGCAGCGCTTGACGCATGCGCGCCATCGCGTCGCTGCGGCGGGTGAGGTCCTTCTCCGCTTCGAGCAACCGCAGGCGGGCCTCAAGCCAGTTTTCCTTCGTCGTCACCGGATGGGTCGGCATCGTATTTCCCTCGCACCGCCCATACGGCGGCCATCAGACTCTAGGCGCGCCTTCCATGACGCAGAGAGTAACAAGTCTGGCGGGATCAGCCGAAGACCAGCATGAGGGTTCGACATCGCCGCCGGTCTGCGGCAGGTCAGCGGGGATGTCGTATGGCCCCACGGAGTCGCCTTGGATTCACTGATCACTGCAGCAGCGCGCGCCATAGCGGCGGGGGACGTCCTCGGCGCGCTAAAGCGCGTGGCCCTGCGTGACGATCCGGCGGCGCTCGCGCTTCGCGGCGTCGCCATGGCGCGGCTTGGAGATTTCGCCCGGGCCCGTTCGCTATTGAAGGCCGCGGCGGCCGCCTTTGGGCCGGCTGAAGCGATCTGCCGCGCCCGCTGCATCGTAGCCCAGGCGGAGATAGATTTCGCCTCACGCGACCTGTCCGCGTCATCCGTAGACCTCGACGGCGCTCGGACGGTGCTCGAGCACGGCGGCGATTGGGTGAACGCCGCCCATGCCGGCCATCTGCAGGCCCGGCGGCTGGTGCTGATCGGCCGGCTGAAAGAAGCCAAGGACATCCTCGACGGCCTTGACCCCGCCCCGCTTCCTTACGCCTATCGAGCCGCTCACGAACTGGTCGTCGCCGCCCTCGCTATCCGCCGACTTCAGGCCAGAGCAGCGCACGACGCCATCGCGCGCGCTGAAGCGGCCGCCCGCCGCGCCGGCTCGGCCGTTCTTGTCGCCGAGGCGCAGAAGACCAGACGTGCGCTGGAGTCTCCCGCTGCAAGGCTGATCCGCGACGGTCGCGAGCAGATCGCCAGGCTGGAGGAGGTCGAGTCGATCCTCACCTGCGGCGCCGTGGTGGTGGACGCCTTCCGCCGCGCGGTTCAACTCGACGGCCGATCGGTCGAGCTGGCGACCCGGCCGGTCCTGTTCGCCCTGGCGCGCAGCCTCGCCCAGGCCTGGCCCCGGGGTGCGACGCGAGGCAGATTGCTGGCCGACGCCTTTGGCTCCCGGCACATAGATGAGAGCCAAAGGGCCCGCCTGCGAGTGGAGATCGGCCGCCTGCGCGCTGAACTGTCCGACCTATGCCATGTCGTCGCCACCTCTGAGGGATACGCCCTTGCGGCGGAAGGCGATCGGCGGGTCGTGCTTCTGAAGTCGCTGCAAGACGGCGCCCATGCGGATCTTATGGGTGTGCTGGCCGACGGCGAGGCCTGGTCCAGTTCAGGGCTGGCCCTTGTCCTTGGGCGCAGCCAGCGTTCGGTTCAGCGCGCGCTGGAAGCCCTCGCCGGCGCGGGACAGGTACAATCCCACGGGGACGGACGCAGCCGCCGCTGGGTTGCGCCGCCCATCCCCGGTTTCCCGACAGGCTTGTTACTCATGACCTCCGTGACGCCGGTATAGGGTCGCGGCCATGAAACACTCCAATGCAGAAATCCTCCGCGAGTACGGCCCTTTCGAAGGGGTCGAGGGCGTCCATGGCGTGACCTACGACGGCGAGCGCATCTGGTTCGCCAGCGGCCCCAAGCTGAATGCGCTCGACAGCGACAGCGGATCGATCATCGGCTCGATCGATGTCGCCGCTCACGCCGGCACGGCGTTTGATGGCGAACACCTCTTTCAGATCGCCGAAAGCCGCATCCTGAAGATCGATCCCAAGACGGGCGCAGTCGTCGGATCGATCCCCACGCCCGGCGACGGCGGCGCCTCCGGCATGGCCTGGTCCGACGGCTCCTTGTGGGTCGGGCAATACATGGATCGCCGGATTCACGAGATCGATCCCAAGGACGGAAAGGTCCTGCGCACCATTGAAAGCGATCGCCTGGTGACAGGAGTGAGCTGGATCGACGGCGAGCTATGGCATGGCTTCTGGGAAGACGAGGAAAGCGGGCTTCGTCGTGTGGACCCGACCTGCGGCGAATGTCTGGAAGCCGTGAGAATGCCGGCGGGAATGGGCGTTTCTGGCCTGGAGAGCGATGGACGGGATCGTTTCTTCTGCGGAGGCGGAAAAAGCGGCATGGTGCGGGCCGTCCGCAAGCCGCCTCGCTAGCGTCATGCGCTCGACCGACCGGGTCACGGTCTTAGCGCGGTTGTCCGCGTGGATAGGCCTCGCGGCGTCACCAGCGTTCCTGGTCATGGCCGCCAGCGCGGCCCTCCATCGCGATCACCTCGACACCCTTTGCGGAACACCTGTCGGGCCTGGTCTGGACGGCATGTCAGTTATGTATGTCCTGATGGCGGCTGCGCATGCGCCCGCCTGGATCAATCGCCTGGCGAGACGTCGCCCAGGCGTCTCAAACCCTTGTAGCGATTGACCTAGCGGCCCCTAGAACCCAAGAAGGTCCCCCGCATTCCGTCGCAGTAACGGCATCAGCGTAATGGACGCCGCTCATCAGGCCCGCATCGCCCTCACCTGCCTGCGTTTCGTCCACGAAGCGGGCGTCGCCACGCGCGGCGACCGCGACGCCTACGACGCCTTCATCTTGTCGGCGATCGCCAACGCCAGCCTGTCGTCGGTCAACCGCGACGCTTCGACGAGCGCCCAGTTCGGCTCGGCCGAGCGGGCCGCCCCTGACGAGGCCCTGCGCCCGATCAGCATCAACGCCGTAGCTCAGTCCCTGGACCTGCCCTTTGAGACGGTTCGCCGCCGGGTTGCGGGTCTGGTGCGTGAAGGCCTGATCGCCGCAACGCCTAACGGGGTGGTGGTGCTGGCCAGCACCATCAGCTCGGCCGCCTATACTGCGATGCTAGAGGCCAACTATCGGCTGGCCGGCGCCTTCTACCGGGACCTGCGCGCGCTGGGGTCCGCACCAGCGCCGAGCGCGCCGAGTGAGGATTTATCCTCCCAAAGCCCCCTGATCCGGGTCGTGGGACGCGCCATTTCGGACTATTTCCTGCGCGCCGCCCAGGCCCTGGTCCCCCTAGGCGGCAGCCTTCCCACCATTTCCGTCCTGGTGGAGATCGTCCTGGCCAACACCGCCAAGATGGACGACCAAGCTTTGAGCGACTGGGTGCGGACCGCCGGCCGCTCCGGCCATCCGGTCAGCGTGGTCGAGGTCGCGCGCCGCTTCTTCCTGTCGCGTGAGACCGCGCGACGCCATGTGGGTCTCTTGCAGGAACTGGGCCTGGTCGTGAGGGTGCATCGGGGTCTGGTGGCGGTCGCCCCGATGCAGGTCCAGGCCCGTCTGCTTCAGATCGCGCAGGCGAATTTTGCTGACACCCGGCGCTTCTTCGCCACCTTGGACCGCGCCGGCGTTCTGGCGGACTGGACGGCCTAAACCTGGACGTCGATCGCTCGCTTGGCCTGGGTCAGCGCCGGCTCGTTGCGCTTGTAGAAGGTCCACTGCTTGATCCGCTTGGGCGTGACGAGCCCGGCCTGGACCAGCACCTTCATATGCTCGCTGAGCGTCGGGGCCGAAACCCCCAGCTTGTCGGCGATGAACACCCCGCAGACGCCGTCCTCAACGAGATCTCCGTCCACCTGCGGGGGAAAATGCCTGACCGGGTCCTTCAACCACTCCAGCACCAGCAGGCGCTTGTCATTGGCCAAGGCGCGGAAAATCTCGGCGAGCTCCATTTAGGGAATTTGCCAATCAACTAATTCCATGTCAAGAAATCCCCGCCGCAACGCTGGGATCCGAACCATGCCGACCTACTCGTTCGTCACGCTCGACGTCTTCACCGACACCCGCTTCGGCGGCAATCCGCTGGCGGTGTTCACCGACGCACGCGGCCTCACCGGCGAGCAGATGCAGGCCCTGGCCACGGAGTTCAACCTCAGCGAGACGACCTTCATCCTGCCCCCGCAAGACCCGGCCAACACGGCCAAGGTGCGCATCTTCAACCCGACCGCCGAGATGCCCTTTGCGGGCCATCCGACGGTGGGCACGGGCTATGTCCTGTCGAAGATGCGCGGCGGCGACGCCCTTCGGCTGGAGGTTCCGGCGGGGGTCGTGGAGGTGACCATCCAGCGCGGCGCAAACGGCGAGCCCACCGGCGGGGTCATCTCCGCTCCCCAGCCGCTCTCCACCGGAATGATCCTGCCCGCCGATCATGCGGCGGCGTGCGCCGGGCTTCATGTGGCCGACCTTGTGACCGACAGCCATCCGCCCATCTTGGCCAGCACCGGCAATCCGTTCTTCCTCGTCGAGGTGACGCCGGAAGCCCTGACCCGGGCGGCGCCGAACCTGGCGGCCTTCCAGTCCGCCCTCGCCGCCCAATCAGACGCGCTCGACACCCAACGCCTGGCCTTGCACCTCTACGCCCACGACCCTAACGCCCAGAATGGCGGCCGCATCCGCGCTCGGATGTTCTCGCCCCTGTCCGGCACCTGGGAGGACGCGGCCACCGGCAGCGCCAACGTCACCTTGGCCGCCCTGCTGCTGTCCTTCACCGACGCCCAAGAGGGCGCGTGGGAGATCATCCAGGGCGTGGAGATGGGCCGTCCTTCCCTGCTCAGCGCTACGGCGCGCCGAACCGCCGACGGCATTCGTTCGACCGTCGGCGGCGGCTGCGTGCCGGTTCTGAAAGGCGAAGCCGAGCTCTAGGCTCAGTAAGGGCTGGCCGTGGGGCGAACGATCAGCTCGCTGACGTCCACCTCGTTCGGCTGCTCGAGCGCGTAGACAATCGCCCGGGCGATGGCGTCCGGCTGGATGGCGATGCGGCGGAAGGCCTTCATGCCCTCGCGCGACGCTTCGTCGGAGATCGTATCAGCCAGTTCGGACTCGACGACGCCCGGCGACACCACGGTGACCCGAAGCTTGTCCGTCTCCTGACGCAGGCCGTCTGAGATGGCGCGCACCGCAAACTTGGTGGCGCAATAGACCGCGCCCGTCGGAACAACATAGTGGGCGCCGATCGAGGCGATATTGACGATGTGACCGAACCCTTGCGCCTCCATCCGCGGCAGGGCGGCGGCGATCCCGTGCAGCACGCCGCGGATGTTGACGTCGATCATGCGGTCCCACTCGTCCACCTTCAGGGCGTTGAGCGCCGACAGCGGCATGACGCCGGCGTTGTTCACCAGCACGTCGATCTTGCCAAACTTATCCGCCGCCGCGGCGACAAGGCCTTCGACGCTGGCGCGATCGGTGACGTCCACGGCGTGGAAGCGGGCCGAGCCGCCGGCCTTGGTGATCTCGTCGACCAGCACCGCCAACCTGGCGGTGCGGCGCGCGCCGACGACCACATGGGCGCCGCGCTGCGCCAGCAGGCGAGCCGCGCCCTCGCCGATGCCGCTGCTGGCGCCGGTGATGACGATGACCTTGTTTTGCAGGGATTGAACGTCGGACATTTCAGACCTCTTGTTTTCGAAGCGGCCTTCGTCGGCCGCGGTGAGGTCAAGATCGGCCCGGACGGTGCGCGGGCGGTAGATCGATACTGGCCAAGGATTGCACGATCCTACATGATCTGCGCTCGCCGGTGGCGAAGGGCTCTATCTGCGGATAGAGGCAAACGTGCGCTGACAAGGATATCAACATGGACGCCCGAAGCGATCTGGCCAGGCTCATTGAACGATTCACCGCTAGTGACGGTGTTCATGAGACCGCTCTGCCCCGGGTCGTGCTGATCCGAGCTTCGACGCCGACCGAGCCCCTGCTGGCCTTGCACGAGCCTGCTGTGTGTCTGATCGTCCAGGGCCGCAAACAGGTCTTGGTGGGCGACGCCGCCTACATCTACGACCGCGAGAAGTACCTGGTGGTCTCGGTGGACGTGCCGGTGATCGGTCAGGTTATCGAGGCGACGCCCGAGGAGCCCTACCTTTGTCTGCGGCTGGACATCGACCCCTCCGTGGTCAGCGCACTGGTCATGGAAGGCAAGATGGGCCCGCCCCGGCGAGAGCCGGTGGGCGGCGTCGCGGTCAGCCCCGTGACGCCCGCCTTGCTCGACGCCGCCAGACGATTGGTCGCCCTGCTGGATACGCCCAAAGAGGCCGCCGTCCTCGCGCCCTTGGTGGAGCGCGAAATCCTCTACCGCCTGCTGACCGGCGATCAGGGCCAGCGCCTGGCGCAGATCGCCATCGCTGACAGCCGACTGCACCAGATCAATCGGGCCATCTCCTGGATCAAGATGAACTTCAGCCGCCCGTTCAGCGTCGAGAACGTGGCGTCCGAGGCCGGGATGAGCGCCTCGGCCCTGCATCAGCACTTCAAGACAATCACGGCCATGAGTCCGCTGCAGTATCAAAAGCAGCTGCGCCTGCAGGAGGCCCGCCGCCTTATCGTGGCCCAGAACATGGACGCGGCCTCGGCCGGCCACGCCGTGGGCTATGACAGCCCTTCGCAGTTCAGTCGGGAGTATCGGCGGGTTTTCGGAGCGCCGCCTTTGCGCGACGCGGCTCGTTTGCGGGCGACGCCAGGGACGCTGGTGCCCGCCTAATCTAGGCCTTGCTACCCTCTGGCCCGTTCGACGGTCTCGACGTTCGGACAGGCCCGAAGCGCGGCGGCGATGTGGGTCAGGTGCTTGGCGTCCTTAACCTCGACGTCCATGACCACGTCGAAGAAGTCCGAGTGGCGGTGGTTCATCACCAGGCCGACGATGTTGCCGCCGGCTTCGCCGACGATCGTGCAGGCTTGGCCCAGCACGCCGGGCGCATCGGTTATGGTGGCGGTAAGGCGGGCCTGGGAGATGGTCTCCCGCTCGGCTTCCGACGTCCAGCTGAGGTCGCGCCAAAGGTCCTCGCGGTCCTCGAACTCGGCCAGGCGTTTGCAGTCGATGGTGTGGACCACGACGCCGTTCTCGGGCTCCATGATACCCACGATGCGATCGCCCGGCACCGGATTGCAGCAGGTCCCGAAATGCAGGGTGACGCCATGGGTCAGGCCGCTGCCGCGCACATAGGCGCGCGCGCCGGCGCCGTCCTCGATCCGCTTGGCGGCGGTCGGCGACTTCTCGCTGTCCTTGAGGCCGGGGAACAGCACCTCCAACACCTGATTGGCGGTGATCCGGCCACGGCCCACCGCGTCGTACAGCTCGTCCTCGTTGGGAACGGCGAAGCGCTCCAGCACCGGCCGCAGGGAGACCCCCGCCAGCTTCTTGCCGGCGCGTTCAAAGCCCTGCTCGATGGCGCCGCGCCCCAGGCGAAGGAACTCTTCCTTCTCGGTCTGGCGGATGTGGCGGCGAATGGCCGAGCGGGCCCGCCCCGTCACCGTGAGCGAACGCCAGTCCGGCGGCACTACCGGCTTTGATCCACGCACCACCTCGACGACGTCGCCGTTGTTCAACACCGTGCGCATCGGCTTCAACTCGCCGTTGACCTTCACCCCGATGCAGGTGTCGCCCACGTCGGTGTGGACCGCATAGGCGAAATCGAGCGGCATGGCCCCGCGAGGCAGGCTGACCAGCTTGCCCTTGGGCGTGAAGACGAACACCTGGTCGAGGAACATCTCGAGCTTGGCGTGTTCGATCAGGTCCTCGGCGTCGCCGCCATGCTCCAGCACCTGCACCAGCTGGCGCAGGTTGGCCAGCGGATCGCGCCCTCCGTCCTGCTCCATGGCCTCGGCGTCGAAGCCGTAGGAGGTGTCCTTGTAGCGCCAGTGGGCGGCCACGCCCTCCTCGGCGACACGATCCATGGAGGCGGTGCGGATTTGCATCTCGATCCGCATGCCCTTCGAGCCGACCACCGTGGTGTGGATCGAGCGGTAATTGTTCCGCTTGGGCGTGGAGATGTAGTCCTTGAAGCGCTCCGGCACCGACGGCCAGGCGCGGTGCACCACGCCCAAGGCGCGGTAGCAATCGTCCGTCGTGTCGACGATGACGCGGAAGGCGTAGATGTCCGACAGCTGGGCGAAGCCTACTGACTTACGCTGCAGCTTGCGCCAGATCGAATAGGGCTGCTTCTCGCGGCCATAGACCCGGGCCGGGATGCCCGCGCCGTCGAGACGGGCGGCGATGGCCTGGCTGACCAGGGAAGTCGCGCCCCCCTGCTCCTCCCGCAGAACCTCCAGGCGGCGGATGATCGCGTTGCGCGCCACGGGGTTTAGGTGCTCGAAGGACAGCTCCTCCAGCTCGGTGCAAATACGATGCACGCCGATGCTGCGGGCCAGCGGCGCGTAGATGTCCAGCGTCTCGCGAGCGATCCGCTCGCGCTTGGCCGGACTCTTGATGAAGTGCAGCGTCCGCATGTTGTGCAGACGGTCGGCCAGCTTGACCATCAGGACACGGACGTCCTTCGAGATGGCCAGGATGAACTTGCGCAGGTTCTCGGCCTGGCGAAGATGTTCGGCCTGCAGCTCCAGCTTGGATAGCTTGGTGACGCCCTCGACCAGCTCACCGACCTCGGCCCCGAACAGGGTCTCGATGTCCTCGCGCGTGACGGCGGTGTCTTCGATCACGTCATGCAGCAGCGCGGTGACGATGCTGGCGGTGTCGAGGCGATATTCGGTGAGAATGCCCGCCACCTCGATGGGGTGGGCGTAGTAGGGATCGCCGGAGGCTCGGGTCTGCGAGCCGTGCATGCGCATGGCGTAAACATAGGCGCGGTTCAGCAACGCCTCGTCGGCGGTCGGGTCATAGGACAGGACCCGCTCGATCAGTTCGTACTGGCGAAGGAACTTGGGCCGCACGGGCTTTTTGGAATCAGTAGAAGCCGGCGCATGTCCGGCTTCTGCTTTTGGCGCGTTCACTGGTGGGGCGGCCGGCTCGGCCGCCTCTAGGATAAGAGGCTCTGAACCTTCGGGGCTCAGTAGCGCTCCTCCTGGCCGCCGTCCCGGTCGCTTTGCAGGGCGCGGACCAGTTCAGCCTCGCTCATCTGCTGGTGCGTCGGATCAGCCAGCAGGGCGAGGGTTTCGGCCTCTTCCTCGGCTTCCGAATGCTCGTCGACGCGTTGCAGGGTGCCGATCAGGTTTTCCTTCAGGCCTTCGGCGTCGACGACGTCGTCAGCGATCTCGCGCAAGGCGCAGACCGGGTTCTTGTCGTTGTCGCGATCGATCATCAGCGCGGCGCCCGCGGAGATGGCGCGCGCGCGGTGGGCCGCCAGCAGCACGAGGCTGAAGCGGTTGGGAACCTTCTCGACGCAATCTTCGACGGTGACGCGGGCCATGGAGTCCTCGGAACGGGAATAGAACGATCTAAAATATAGAGGCGCGGCTGTTTGTTCAACCTCACGACCAATGTCAAGGGCGGCTTAGATAGGCCTGGCGTCGCGGCCGACCGTCGCAGAGGCCGCCAGATCGGTCGCGCTCACCCCTGATATGGGGTGCCGCCACCCCGGCGCCACCTGGGCCAGCGGTCCCATGACGAACAGCCGCTGATGCGCCCGCGGGTGCGGCAGGGTCAGATCGGCGCTGTCGATGACCTGTCGCCCATAGGCCACCAGATCAAGATCTAGGGTGCGCGGCGCGTTCGCCTCTCCCCGCTCCCGCCCGAACGCGCCCTCCAAGGCCTGTAGCGCTTGATGGGCGGCGTGGGGGTCGAGATCGGTGCGGATCAGGGCGACGCCGTTGACATAGGGAGGCTTTGACGGGTCCGGCCAAGCGTCGGACCTCCACCATGAGGAGCAAGCCACGACCTTCAGCCCATGAGGCGCGAACTGCTCCAGCGCAGCCTCCAGCAGCGCGGAGCATGAAATGAAGGCGCCCGGCAAGTCGCTGCCCAGAGCGACGATGACGGCGTCGTCCAGATCGGTATGTTCAGCCGATTGATTCACTGGATTTGATCGTGACCTTTTATCCTAACGACCGCCTCGCCCTGTTCATCGACGGGGCGAATTTCTACTCGGCCAGCAAGGCCCTCGGTTTCGACATCGACTACAAGAAGCTGCTGACGGAGTTCAGCCGCCGGGGCGTCCTGATCCGCGCCTACTATTATACCGCCATCGCCGAGAACGACGACTATTCGCCGATCCGCCCGCTCGTCGACTGGCTGGACTACAACGGCTTCACCATGGTGACCAAGCCGGCCAAGGAATACACCGACGCCCAAGGCCGCAAGCGCTGGCGCGGCAGCATGGACGTTGAGCTGTCGGTGGACATGCTGACCATGGCGGACCACGCCGACCATTTGGTCCTGCTCAGCGGCAACGGCGACTTTCGCGCCCTGATCGAGGCGGTTCAGCGCAAGGGCAAGCGGGTGACGGTCGTCTCGACCATGAAGTCGCAGCCGCCCATGGCGTCGGACGATCTGCGCCGCCAGGCCGACACCTTCGTGGAGCTGGCCGACCTGGCCGACATGGTGGGCCGCCCGTCGCGTGGGCCCCTGCCCCGCTTTGTTCAGGACGGCCGCACGCCGGCGGAGCGGGACGCCGACGATGAGTATTGAGAGCCAGGTCGCGTCCTGGGGCGCGGAGCCGCCGCGCGACTGTCCACTGTGTCCGCGACTGGTGGCCTATCGCCAGGAGAACCGGGCGCAGCATCCTGACTGGTGGAACGGCCCCGCGCCGTCCTTCGGCGACACCAATGGGCGCCTGCTGGTGGCCGGCCTGGCGCCAGGGCGCATGGGCGCGAACCGCACCGCTCGCCCCTTCACTGGCGATCACGCCGGCTGGCTGCTCTACGAGACCCTCCTGAAGCTCGGCTTCGCCAAGGGCAAGTATGAGGCGCGGCCGGACGACAGCCTGGAGCTGGTGGACTGCATGGTCTCCAACGCCGTGCGCTGCGCCCCGCCGGGGAACAAGCCGGAGACATCAGAAGAGAACACTTGCCGCCAGTTCCTCACCCGACGGCTGGCGGACATGCCGAACCTGAAGGTGATCGTCACCCTGGGAGACGTGTCCCGCCGCAATGTGCTGAAGGCGCTGGGCTACAAGGCCTCGGCGGGCGCGCCGGGCCATGGCTCGATCTTCGACGCCGGACCCATTCGGCTGATCAACAGCTACCACTGCTCACGGCTGAACACGAACACCGGCCGTCTGACGCCCGCGATGTTCGAGGATATCTTCCGGCAGGCGAAGGCGCATATCGAGGGCTAAGCCCCCGATCTTACCCGCGATCAGCCCTTGTCGCGCAGCAGGCGGGCCTTGTCGCGCGCCCAGTCGCGCTCGGCGGCGGTTTCACGCTTGTCGTGAAGCTTCTTGCCCTTGGCCACCGACAGTTCGAGCTTGGCCAGGCCCTTGTCGTTCCAGTAGAGCCGCGTCGGGATGATGGTGCGCCCGTCGCGCTGGACCGCGCCGATCAGCTTGTCGATCTGCTTGCGATGAAGCAGCAGCTTACGCGGGCGGCGCGGCTCGTGGTTGAAGCGGTTGGCGTGACCGTAGGGCGGAATGTCCGCATTGATCAGAACGATCTCCCGGCCTTCCACCGACGCGTAGGATTCGGCGATGTTGGCGCGCCCGGTGCGCAACGACTTAACCTCGGTTCCGGTGAGGGCGAGGCCCGCCTCGAAGGTTTCCTCGAGGAAGTAGTCGAAGCGCGCGCGGCGGTTTTCGGCGATCGTGGGACCAGCCATCAGAGGACGCCGGCCTCGCGCATGGCTTCCAGGATCTGAGGCTTGACCGCGTCGTTGCACGGCGCGAGCGGCAGGCGCACGTCTTCACTGCAAAGACCCAGCTCCGAGAGGCCAAACTTGGTCGGGGCCGGCGAGGAATCCAGGAAAAGCGCCTTGTGCAGGCGGATCAGGCGATCCTGCCAGTAGCGCGCCGTCTCGTAGTCGCCGGCCAGAGCGGCGTTGAAGAAGGTCGCCATGGCGTCGGGAGCCACGTTCGAAGTCACCGAGATGCAGCCGTGGCCGCCGTGGGCGACATAGCCCAGCGCGGTGGGATCATCGCCCGAAAGCAGGACCCAGTCCTCGCCGCAGGTGATGCGCTGATGGCTGATGCGCGTCAGGTCGCCCGTGGCGTCCTTGATGCCGATGATGTTGGGCAGCTTGGACAGCCGCACCAAGGTGTCGTTGGCTAGGTCACTGCCGGTTCGACCCGGCACATTGTACACCACCACCGGAATCTGCACGGCGTTAGCGACCGCCTCATAGTGGCGGAACAGGCCCTCTTGGCTTGGGCGATTATAATAGGGCGTCACCATCAGCGCGGCGTCGGCGCCGATTGTCTTGGCGTGGCGAGCCAGCTCGATGGCCTCATCCGTGGCGTTGGAGCCCGCACCGGCGATGATCGGCACGCGGCCGGCGGCGGTCTTCACGCAAAGCTCGACCACGCGGCGATGCTCGTCATGGCTGAGGGTCGAGGTCTCGCCCGTGGTGCCGACCGGAACCAGGCCGTGCACGCCGGCGGCGATCTGACGCTCGACCAGCTTGACGAAGGCGTCCTCGTCGACCGAGCCGCCGCTGAACGGGGTAATGAGGGCGGTGAAGACGCCCTTGAAGGGGATGTGGACCATATCTTGCAGGATTTTCGAGCAAATTGCCGTGAGCAGCGGCGGCTACGCTTGCGACCGCCTTATGTGGCGCGGACAATATGTCTGCGGACGGGGGTGCGGCAACAGCCGTCCGGAAGGTTTTGAACTGGAGTAGGTCGGCTTGGCTTCAAAGTTGCGTAGAATTCTGGTGGCGACGGGCGCTGTGGTGCTCGTGAACGGCGTCGCCGACGCCCAGACGGCGAGAAATTTCGCCCAGCAGACGCCCGTTGATTCGACGACGACCTACGTTGCGCCCTCCTCCACCGATGCGGCGCTTCTAAAATCCGCGCTCGACGCCCTGCGTCGCGGCGACACCGCCACCTTGCGCAGCGCTCGGATGGCGGCTCAAGATCCCCTGACCCGCAAGATCATCACCTGGGCCCTGGCGGATGCAGCGCCTGAGCAGCTGGGTTTCTATGAGCTGGACAACGCTCGCCGCGACCTGGACGGCTGGCCCCGGGCGGCCAAGCGGCAGGCCGCGGCCGAAAAGCTCCTGGGCACGTCGGGCATGGACCCGGCGCGCACAATCGCATGGTTCGGCGGCGCCGAGCCGACCACGGCCCAAGGCGCCGTCGCCCTGGCCAACGCCTATCGCGCCCAGGGCCGTCAGGCCGAGGCGGCGACCCTGATCAAACGCTTTTGGCGCGAGCAGGTGTTCGAAGCGGACGTTCAGCGCAGCATGCTGGCCCAGTTCGGCGACGTTCTGACCATGGATGACCACATCCGCCGCGCTGATATCCTGCTCTACGGCCAGCAGGGGCCGGCGACCCGCGACATGGTCGCCATGCTGCCGGCGTCAGAGCAGGCCGCCGCGGCGGTCCGCATCGCGTTTCGCAACGGCGCATCCAACGCCAATGATCTGCTGGCGGCTTTGACGCCAGAACAGCAGGTGCAGCCGGGCGTGGCCTTCGAGCGCGCCGCCTTCTTGCGCAAGAAGGGCCTCGATCAGGCGGCGCTTGGCCTGGTGCGCTATTTCCCCATTCCGCCGACACCCGAGGCCGAAAGCCGCGTGTGGACCGAGCGCAAGATGCTGATCGTATCGTCCTTACGTAATGGCGATGCGGCAGGCGCCTATAACGCAGCGTCCAACGCCGGCTTGACCGACGGCGCCGATGCGGCAGAGGCGGAGTTCTACGCCGGGTGGCTGGCCCTGACCCGCCTGAAGAACCCAGACCTGGCCGGCCGCCACTTCGCTAAGATCACCGGCATCGGCCAGTCGCCGATCACCCGCTCACGCGGCTTCTACTGGCAAGGCCGCGCCGCCGAGGCGTCGGGCGACATGATCGGCGCCCAATCGGCTTATGGCGAAGGCGCGCAGTACCAGACCGCCTTCTATGGTCAGCTCGCCGCCGAGCGCGCCGGACTGCAGCAGCTGGTCCTGGGCAAGGATCCGGTCCCCAGCGCCGCAGACAAGGCTCGGTTCGAGAGCCGTGAGTTGGTCCGCGCCGCCCGGCTGATGCTGGCCGCCGGCGCGCGCGACAGCTTCCGCGGGTTCGTCCTCTACATCGATGACATCTTGCCCAACGCCGAGGAAAGCGCCCTGCTCGTCGATATGGCCCGCGCCACGGGCGATCAGGACCTGGCCATGCGCGCCGCCCGCGCGGCGGCTCAGCGGGGCTTCGTCCTGCCCGAGCGCGGCTACCCCGTGATCAGCCTGCCCGAGCTGCCAGCCGGTTCTGCGGAGAACGCCTTTGTCTTCTCCATCGCCCGGCAGGAGAGTAATTTCGACACCTCGGCCGTCTCGGCGCCGGGGGCCCGAGGTCTTATGCAGCTGATGCCCGGCACGGCGTCGGACACCGCCCGCAAGCTGGGCGAGAGCTATTCCCTGCAACGCCTGCACGAGGCCGAATACAATCTGCGCCTCGGCTCGCGTTATCTTGGCCAGATGGTCGACCGGTTCAGCGGCAGCTACATCATGGCCGCCGCAGCCTATAACGCCGGTCCCGGACGTCCGCCCCAGTGGGTGACCTTCTGCGGCGACCCCCGCGGCGGGGCCACCGATCCGCTCGACTTCATCGAGTGCATACCGTTCAGCGAAACCCGCAACTACGTGATGCGGACGCTGGAGACGATGCAAGTCTATCGGGCTCGGCTGAATGGCGGCACGGCGCCGCTGATGCTGTCGGCGGACCTGAAGCGCGGCGGCTACAGCTACACGGCGGCCACGCAGCAGACGGCGTCAGCTAGTCAGTGACAAGGCCGTAGAGCAGACCGTCCAGCATGACCTTCATTAGGTCATCGGCGTTCGACCAGTCGCGGTCCGGCTTGGTGATCATCAGCGAAACCAGGCCGTGGCAGGCGGCCCACAGGGTCTCCGCCGCCGTCTCGGCCGTGCCGGTGCGTAAGCGCCCCTGAGCGGCGACTTCCTTGATGACGCCCAGATACTTCTCGAAACAGCGGTCGCCCAACTCCAAGACGGCCCCTGCCCGATCCTGGCCGATGCCGCGCGACGGCGAGCAGAAGACAAGTTCGTAAGCGTTGGGATTGTCGAAGGCGAAGCGCATGTAGGCTTCAAGCATTCGACGCACGCGCGCCACAGCGTCGATGGGCTCGGCCGATATCTGGCTGTTGATCTCCAAAAGACGGGAGATCGCGCAATCGCTGATCTCCAGCAAAATCTCGTCCTTGTCCCTAAAGTGCATGTAGAGCGCCGTGGAGGAGACCCCCACCTCATCGGCGATCTTGCGGATCGTTGCGCCATGGTAGCCTTCGGCCACAAAGATGCGCTCGGCCGCGGTCAGGATTTCGCCGCGGCGCATATGTCCGTCGCCCTTTGCCTTACGGGCGGATTTCACAGGCTTGTTCAAGGTGGCGGTCACAACGATCCCCGCAACGTCATAAGGGCGTCACTTAACAGGGAATCTACCAACGTTCGCAAGAACCGCCCGTCTGTGACGATCTCGCGCAAGGTCACACTGATCGATGCGGCGCTTGCGAAGGGTGGACGTCCCCTCCCCCCAGCGCGTATCAGCCGACCCATGGACAGCCAAATGCCCGCGGTGGCGGACACGCCCCTCGTCATGCGCACCACCGCATGGAGCGACTACGCCCTCATCGACAGCGGCGATGGTCGAAAGCTTGAGCGATATGGGCGCTACACGGTTGTGCGGCCCGAGCCGCAGTGCCTGTGGCGCCCGCGTCTGGACGCTTCCCAATGGGACAAGGCCGACGCGGTGTTTGATCCCTCGGACGAAGAAGAAGCCGGCCGCTGGCGCTTCTCTCAGCCGCCGGCCGAAACCTGGCCCTTGGGTTGGGGCGACGTGCGTTTCCACGGTCGTTTCACCAACTTTCGCCACTTGGCCTTTTTCCCCGAGCAGGCCGCCAACTGGGGCTGGATGGATGAGCGCATCCGCGCCGCCAAGCGGCCGCTGAAGGTGCTGAACCTCTTCGGCTACACCGGCGTGGCGTCCCTGGTCTGCGCCGCGGCGGGGGCAGAAGTCACCCACGTGGACGCCTCCAAAAAGGCGATCGGCTGGGCGCGCGAGAACGCCGCCCTGTCGAAGATGGAGGACAAGCCGATCCGCTGGATTTGCGAGGACGCCCGCAAGTTCGTCCAGCGCGAGGTGCGCCGCGGCAATCGCTATGACGGCATCATCTTGGATCCGCCGAAATTTGGGCGGGGCCCCAATAATGAGGTGTGGCGGCTGTTCGAGGGCCTGCCGGAATTCGCCGGACTGTGCGCCGAACTTTTGTCTGCGGACGCCAACTTCCTGATCCTCAACGCCTATGCCGCGCGGATCAGCGGCGCGGCGCTGTCGGGCCTTTTGGCCGAGCAGCTGGCGGGGCGTCCCGGTCGCATCGATTGGGGAGAGCTGGCCCTGGTGGAGGAAGCCGGCGACCGGCAGATCGGCCTTTCGTTCTTTGCGAGGTACGCGTCGTGAACCCCAAGGTCGTCACCTCGGTCACAAACGCCACGGTGAAGGCTGTTCGCGCCCTGCACATGCGCAAGGAGCGCGAGCAGACCAACCTGTTCTTGGCCGAGGGCCTCAAGATCATCATCGAGGCGGTGGACCTGGGCCACGCGCCGCGGATTTTGCTGTTTGGGCGCGACGCGGCCGATCACCCGATGCTGCAAAAGGCCGCCGAGGCGACGCGCAGGGCGGGCGGCGAGGTCATCGAGGTCAACCGCGAGATTCTGGAGAAGGTCAGCCGGCGCGACAATCCGCAGGCGGTGGTGGCCGTGTTCCAGCAGACCTTCGCCGAGCTGGACGCCTTGGAGCCTCAAAGCGCCCCATGTTGGGTGGCGCTTCAGGCGGTGCGCGACCCGGGCAACCTTGGGACCATCATTCGCACCGCGGACGCCGCCGGCTGCGGCGGGGTGATCTTGGTTGGCGATTGTTGCGACCCGTTCTCCGTCGAAGCGGTGCGGGCGACCATGGGCTCGATCTTCGCGGTGAAGATCGCCAAGGCCAGCGTCGAGCAGTTTTTGGCCTTCCGTGAGACCTGGCCAGGATCGGTGGTGGGAACCTTGCTGACCGCGCAGGTCGATCACCGAACGGCGGAGTACCGCAAGCCCTCCTTGATCCTGATGGGCAATGAGCAGCAGGGCCTTCCGCCGGAGCTGGCCGCCGCTTGCGATGTGAACGTCAAAATCCCCATGCGCGGACGCGCCGACAGCTTGAACCTGTCGGTGGCGACGGGGATCATGATCTACGCCGCCACCTAGGCTCAGTGTCTCCAAAGTCCGGCGCCGTCCCTGAAGGGGATGACGGCGACGGGCGACGGCGGAGACTTACGCCGCGCGCTTCAGTTGCGTGATGGAGGTCAAAGCCGAGGCGATCCCCTGCTCACGCTGTTCGGGACCCACGGCGATGCCTTCGGCGCGGACGAACTCCACGTCGTGGATGCCGATGAAACCGAAGATCGCCTTCAGATAGGGCTCCTGGAAGTCCATCGGCGCGGCCGGTTGGCCGTCGCCATAGTAACCGCCCTTGGACAGCGCGATGATGACGCGCTTGCCGCCCGCCAGGCCTTCGACCCCATTGGGGCCGTAGCGGAAGGTCTTGCCAGCCGCGAGGATGCGATCGAGCCAGGCCTTCAACTGGCTGGAGATGGTGAAATTGTACATCGGAGCGCCGATGACGACGGTGTCGGCGGCCAAGAACTCCTCCAGCGCCTGAGCGCCGGCGTCCAGTTCGGCCTGCGGAGCGACGCCGCCCAGATGTGCGCCGCTGAGGTGGGGCAAGGGGTCGGCGGCGAGGTCGCGATAAACCACCTTGGTGTCGGGCGCGCCATCGGTGATGGCGGTCGCAACGGCGGCGGAAACCTGACGGCTGACGGAGTTGTCGCCCAGGATCGAGGAGTCGATATGCAGCAGAGTCATTGGAGAAACCTTCCTTTTGATCGGATCGGTAACCGAGCCTGCTGCCGATTAAGTGCCCCCCAATTCGCAACTCAAGAACGCACAATTTTGGTGCCGAGGCACATGCCTGATCCCCAGGCACACGGATGTGCCTGACTGGCGTCGCGCCAAGCCCTTGAGTAGGCTGGATTTGTTCCTAAGTTACTTTTTGCGCCTACCCTGGAAAGCCGCGTTCGATGACAGAAAATAATCCTCCCTACTCGCCTTCCGCCTGCCGCCCTGTGACGGACGTCTTGTCCCTGATCGGCGACAAATGGACAGTGCTGATCGTCATGCTGCTGGCCGACGGCCCGCGGCGGTTCAACGAGCTGAAGCGGATGGTGGACGGCATTTCGCAGCGGATGCTGACCCTTACCCTGCGCAACCTGGAACGCGACGGCCTGGTGACCCGCACGGTTTTCCCCACGGTGCCGCCGCGGGTGGACTATGAACTGACGCCTCTGGGCCAATCACTGAAGGAGCCAGTGGCCGCGCTCGGCCATTGGGCGCACGTCAACCAGGCGCAGATGGATTTGGCGCGGGCACAGTTCGACCGAAGGACGGAAGCGGCGGCGTAAGCGCCGAGCCGCTCGGGCCGACCGCCTGACGTGCCGGAAGCCTCTGGACCTCCGATTGTCCGCTAGCTTTTGGCGAGATCCGACGACTCCACCATCTTTCTCACCGAAAGCGCGGCGCCCCTCGCCACCGAAACCAGACGTTCGGTCGGCCAACCCTGTCGGGCGTATGCGGACAATCCATGCATGACAGACGCGACCAGATCGCTGATCGGCTCCGCCATATCCGGTCGCGTGATCGCAACGAGTTCGCTCACGCGCCGCCGGCCTTCCTCGGCGATCTGTGCAGCGCAAAGCGCTGCGCCGGCGTCGCTGCAGTTTCTCATCGCGTCCAAAACGAGGCAGCCCTTCGCCAGGGCGTCCTGGCTGTAAGACACCGCCCGCGCGACGAGGAACGTTTCGATCGGCGCCGCAATCGGGTCGTCCTCAGTCACGAACTCGTCGATGGACACCGTAGCGCCGTTGTAGCGAGCCAGAACCGTCCGGAAGAAGTCCGCCTTGCTCCCGAAAGCGGCGTAGAAGCTCGGCGCGGCGATGCCAATGGCCGAGGTCAGGTCCGCGAGGGAAACCCCATCATAGCCGCGCTCATGGAAGAGCCGCTGCCCCACCTCAAGCGCCCCGTCCAGGTCGAACGATCGAGGCCGACCGAGTCGATTCAATCGGGAAGATTCTTTATCGGGCACTACAGAAATTCCTTGCCGTCGATTTCAACCAAGTTATATAGCGCTCCCTAAATAATAGAAGACGCAGGATCGTCGCGCCAATGACTTGTGGAACGCATGCCGCCCGGGCGCACCAGGCGGCGCCGGTTCTGCTTGTCGCGGCGGCGCGGTGCGGACTCGTTTTCACGGGCCTACCGAGCCGCGGAATCGCTAGCTCGCCGAAAGCTGGAACAGAATGAAGAACACGCCTCCGACATGGCGTTCCGCCGCGGTCTTGGCGGCCGTATGCCTTGCTTCCGCATCGATGCCGCTCGCATTTACCGGACCGACAATCGCTCTGCCGACCATAGGTGCGGCGCTGGGCGGATCGCCGGTTTCCATCAACTGGGCGACGAACGCCTATCTGCTGACGTTTGGAAGCCTGCTTCTCGCCGCCGGGGCGCTGGCGGACCGTTATGGTCGAAAGCGGGTGTTCGTCATCGCGACGGGCGCCTTTGCGATGCTGTCGATGATGCTCGCGTTTTCGCCCGACATGACCAGCTTCAATCTGATCCGGGCAGCTGAAGGCGTCATGGCCGCTGGCGCGATGTCGGCCGGTATGGCTGTCCTGGCGCAGGAGTTCGACGGTCCCGGGCGTCTGCGGGCGTTCAGCTTCGTGGGGATCAGCTTCGGGGTCGGTCTCTCGGTCGCGCCGATCGCATCAGCCTGGCTGTTCGAAATGTTCGGCTGGCGAAGCATCTTCGCGCTGGTCATAACCTTCGACGTCATCGCCTTCATCATAGGCATGGCCTTTATGACGGAGTCGCGCGATCCGGATGCGACAACGGTCGACTGGCCGGGCAGCGTAAGCTTCACGGCAGCGCTCGCATTGCTGACGACGGCGATCCTCGAGGGCCCTGGCCGCGGGTGGTCCGACCCGGTTGTCATCGCCTTCTTCGGGATGTCGGCTGTGTTTTTACTCCTGTTCGTCATCATCGAACGGCGAACCGCCCGGCCTATGTTGGATCTCGACCTGTTTCGCTATCGGCAGTTCGTCGGTGTTCAGCTCCTGGCGGCCGCACCCGCTTATGGGTTCGTCGTCCTCCTTATTTTGCTTCCGATCCGGCTCGTAGGAATTGACGGGATGTCCGCTTCGGAAGCCGGCCAGACCATGCTCGCCTTGTCCGCGCCCCTGCTCGTGTTTCCGCTGCTCGCAGGATCGCTGACCCGCTGGATATCGCCGGCGACGCTTTGCGGCCTTGGCCTGCTTATCACCAGCGGCGGCGTCTTGTGGCTCGGCCTGGTTCCAATCGGCGCCGGAAACGCGGCCCTGGTCCCCGCACTTCTCCTCATCGGCGTCGGGATAAGCTTTCCGTGGGGCCTGATGGATGGGCTCGCTGTCAGCGTCGTACCAAAAGAGCGCGCCGGCATGGCCGCAGGTATTTTCGGCACCGTTCGCGTCGCCGGTGAAGGGATCGCACTGGCGCTGGCGACGGCGCTGCTGACCGGCCTGGCCCAGACACGGGTCGCCCCCTTGGTTTCGCAGCCCGCGACCTCGCCTTTGATTGCGGAGCGGCTTGCGACAGGCGACTTGGCGAGCGCGTTGGAGCTTGCGCCCGAAGTTCCGTCGTCGGCGCTACTTGAAGGTTACAGCAACGCCTTCAGCCTGCTCACGATGTGTCTCGCCGCCATCACGCTCGTCACAGCTGTCGTCGTATTCTTCTCGTTACGGCGGCGGGCGGTCCATCAAGGCTGAGGGTGGTCCGACAGTCGGCGGTCCGGGCCTTCGGTGTGGCCGCCGCCCAAGCCAAGAAGCTCGTCACCCGAAGGTCGGACGCCTCCAACTCCTCCGCGTGGGACAGGTCGAGCAAACGGCGACGACGATGCAGGCTTTCCATGTCCATGAGAATGGCGTCGAGCGCCTTGGCGCGACGCTCCTCAATATGGCTTGAACGCGCGGCTTGCTTGCGTTTGTCCTGCTGCGCCTGCCGAGCTCGTCCGTACGCCTCGTGCTCAAGCCTCCTCTGAGTCTTGCCGCCTGCCAGAACGGCCAGGTCGACGGCGAGGTCGCTCACCATAGTTTCCAGAGTTCTAAGTCCCCCGCGGCTTGGCCCTGGAGGTTGGAGCGGCGTTAGCCGGATCGTCAGGCCAGACGTGACGGGGGTAGCGGCCCTTCATCTCGCTTTTGACCGCCTTCCACGACCCGGCCCAAAAGCCGGGCAGGTCCTTGGTGATCTGGATCGGGCGATGAGCGGGCGACAGCAGCGCCAAGGTCAAAGGCACGCGCCCGCCCCCGACACTGGGATGGACCGCAAGACCAAACAGCT
The DNA here is from genome assembly GCA_913776195.1 of uncultured Caulobacter sp. Lineage (GTDB taxonomy): Bacteria > Pseudomonadota > Alphaproteobacteria > Caulobacterales > Caulobacteraceae > Caulobacter. The sequence continues at coordinate 32,651 of CAJYMH010000014.1, read as the reverse complement.
CCTGGACGCGGACATCGACGCGAGGGCCGCCGTCTGCGGCGTAGTCGATCCGAAAGGCGTTTCCGGTGGGGGCGGTCCAGCGCGACGGCGCGGCGCCGTCCATCCTGCGCTGCACATCCCAAGGGACGAGGGACCTCAAGGCGTCCGCCAAGGCGTTGTCCGAAAGGTCCGCCAAGGACGATTTGCCAGGAAGCAGCGGCGCCAACCAGTCGTCCAGCCGCGCCATCAGCGCCTCGTCCGACAGATCGGGCCAGGTGTCCTCCAACGCCCGCAGGAAGGCGGCCTGGGCGCGAAAGCCCTCGCATGCCTCGCCAAACTTCAGGGCCGAAAGTCCCTCGCTTCGCACCTTGTCCATCAGCGCCTTGGCGATCATGGCGGGGTCCGGCTTGTCGATCAGCCGCTCCTCGATCACCAGCTTGCCCAGGCGAAGCAAGCGACGCGCGCGCACGCGCCCTTTAGCGTCAGGCTCAAGGCGATCCTCGGCCACCAGGCGGTCGAAGAAGGCCTCGCGCAGGGCCGCCTCGTCCAGGGGCGCCGCCAGCAGTATGCGATCGCGAGCGTCGCCGCCGCCAAGCTCGCCCACGGCCAGCCACTTCTCGCGCGCCAGGGCGTCGGTGGCCTCCAGATAGACGCCGCGACCGTTGGCCAGCTGAAATTCGCCGGCCGGGCCACGGGCCCGGGCGACCCGCTCAGGATAGGCTTCGGCCAGCAGCAAGGCGTCGTCCAGCGGCGCGGCGCCCAAGGTCTTGCCAGCCGCCCTGGCCCAGCGGGCAGCAAGCGTCTTGGCGTCGCGAGCCCGGGGGCCGCCGTCACGACCCAAGGCTTCCAGCCGGTGACGTAAATCAACGTCGCGGCCGCCCAGGGCCTGTTCGCTCAGGACGGCGGCGACCAGGGCGGCGCGGTCGGCCTGGCCGGAAGCGGCGGCGCGCAAGATCATGTGGGCCAGGCGAGGCGCTAGCGGCAAGTCGCCGAGGCGCTCGCCGTGCGCGGTTAGGGCGCCGTCATCGTCCAAGGCGTTCAGGCGGCGCAGAAGACCCCGCGCCTCGTTGAAGGCGGCGGCTGGCGGCGGATCGAGGAAGGTCAGTCCCTCGGCGTTGCGGGCGCCCCACCGAGCAAGGTCGAGGGCGAGGCTGGAGAGGTCCGCCTCTAAAATCTCCGGCCGACCGAAGGCGGGCAAAGAGCGGGTCTCCGCCTCGTCCCACAGGCGATAGCAGACGCCAGGCTCAGTGCGGCCCGCACGGCCCCGGCGCTGGTCGGCGGCGGCGCGGCTGACGCGCACGGTGTCGAGACGGGTCAGGCCGCTGGCCGGGTCGAAGCGGGGAACCCGGGCCAGACCGCAGTCGATGACGACGCGCACGCCTTGGATGGTCAAGGAGGTCTCAGCGATGGATGTGGCCAGCACAACCTTGCGCCGGCCGGGGGCGCAAGGCGCGATCGCGCGGTCCTGCGCCGCCGGATCAAGCGCGCCATAAAGCGGCGCTACGTCCACGTCAGGCCGGCGCAGGCGGTCCTTCAGCAGGGTCTCGACCCGGCGAATCTCCCCCTGGCCGGGCAGGAAGACGAGAACCGAGCCGCCCTCTTCTTGCAAAGCCCGCTCGACAGCGCGGGCGACGCGCTCCTCCAGACGCAGCCGGTCGTCGCGGCCCAGATAGCGGGTGTCGACCGCGAACATCCGGCCCTGGCTCTCGACGATCGGCGCGTCGCCCAGATGAGCGGCGATGCGAGCGCCGTCGAGCGTGGCGGACATGACAAGGACGCGCAGGTCTTCACGAAGCAGGCCTTGCGCTTCGCGCGCCAGGGCGAGGCCCAAGTCGGCGTCCAGGCTGCGTTCGTGGAACTCGTCGAATAAGACGGCCGCCACCCCGTCCAGGCCGGGGTCATCCAGAATCATCCGAGTGAAGACGCCTTCGGTCACCACCTCGATGCGGGTTCTTGCGCTGACCTTCGATTGCAGGCGCACGCGATAGCCGACGGTCTCGCCCACGGGTTGCGACAGGCTCTGGGCCATGCGCTCGGCGGCGGCGCGGGCGGCTAGTCGACGGGGCTCCAGCAAGATGATCTTGCCCGTCCCGACCCACGGCTGATCCAGAAGGGCTAAGGGAACACGCGTGGTCTTGCCCGCCCCGGGAGGCGCGACAAGCACGGCGGCGCACGCATCGAGCAGCGTCGCCTGCAATCTCGGCAATACCTCTTCAATCGGAAGCATGCAGGCCCTGTAAACGGCCCCCGCCCCCTCGCCAAGCGGGGCGCCTTCGTGCTTGACGCTTGACCCGGACCGGGCGACCCGCCACGGTCGCCCCCAATCGCAGCGGGGGCTGCGAAAGTTCTCTGGAGGAAATATGTGGCGCGTTAAGCCGCTCGACGCGATTCTGGCGACCGCACAGAAGAAGTCGCTTCATCGCTCGCTGGGCCTGTTCCAGCTCACTCTTCTTGGCATCGGCGGCATTATCGGCACCGGCATCTTCGTCTTGACGGCCGAAGCGGCGCAAAAGGCCGGTCCCGGGATGCTGATCTCGTTCATCATCGCCGGCTTCGTCTGCGCGGTGGCGGCGCTCTGCTATTCCGAACTCGCCGCGATGGTGCCGGTCTCCGGCTCCGCCTACACCTATTCCTACGCGGTCATGGGCGAGTTCATCGCCTGGCTGGTGGGCTGGGCCCTGATCTTGGAATACGCCGTGGCCGCCAGCGCCGTGGCGGTGGGCTGGTCTGGCTATCTGGTCGGTCTGCTCGAGAATTCCGTGGGCGTCGTCATACCCGCGGCCTTGGCCAACGGACCCTACGCTGGCGGCGTGATCAATCTGCCCGCGGTCATCATCGCCGCGGCCGTGACCGGCCTGCTGGTCGTGGGCACCACCGAAAGCGCCACGGTCAACGCCGTGCTGGTCGCCATCAAGGTGACCGCCCTCACCCTCTTCATCATCCTGGCCCTGCCGCTGATGAAGGAGGAGAACTTCGCGCCGTTCGCCCCGCTGGGCACGCCGGGGATCATCGGGGCCGCCGCCTCGATCTTCTTCGCCTATGTGGGCTTCGACGCCGTCTCAACGGCGGCTGAAGAAACCAAGAACCCGCAGCGCAACGTCCCGCTGGCCCTGATCGGCTCGCTGGTCATCTGCACCATCTTCTACATCCTGGTGGCCAGCGGCGCGATCGGCGCCTACGGCGCCCAACCGCTGTTCGCCGCGGACGGCGTCACGCACCTGGCCCCGGGCTCGCGGGCCCTGGCCGATCAGTGCGCCAGCATCGCCGCCGGCGCCCAGCAGCCGCTGGTTTGCTCCAAGGAAGCCCTGGCCCACGTGCTGCGCGAGATCGGCTATCCGTCGATCGGCAACCTGCTGGGCCTGGCCGCCTTCTTGGCCCTGCCCTCGGTCATCTTGATGATGGTCTACGGTCAGACGCGCCTGTTCTTCGTGATGTCGCGCGACGGCTTGCTGCCGGCGGTGCTGAGCAAGGTGCATCCGAAGTTCAAGACGCCGCACGTGGTGACCATGGTCACCGGCGTGGGCGTGATGGTCGCCGCCGCCTTCTTCCCGGTCGGCTCGCTGGCGGACATCTCCAACTCCGGCACGCTGTTCGCCTTCTTGGCGGTGTCGATCACCGTGGTGCTGCTGCGCATCCGCGAGCCGAACCGTCACCGTCCGTTCCGCGCTCCGCTGGTTTGGATCGTGGCGCCGGTCGCCGGCATCGGCTGCATCGTGCTGTTCATGTTCCTGCCGCCGGCCGCCAAGCTGGTGTTCCCGGTGTGGTCGGGCATCGGCCTGCTGGTCTACTTCGCCTATGGCTTCCGCAACAGCCATGTGGGTCGCGGTGTCGTCGACGTTCCGGAACTGGACGCCGACGCCCCGCCGACCGAGGCGCAAGCGATCGGCGCGCCGAAGGACTAAGCGTCCTTCGCCAGCCTCAAGGATCGGCCCAGGAGCAATCCTGGGCCTTTTCTTTTGGTCGCATCACGCCATGTTGGGGCCATGAGCTCCGAGCCCCCTATCCGCGCGGTGATCGCACCGGTCACGCCGCTTCAGCAAAATTGTACCATCGTCTGGTGCGCCAAGACCAAGAAGGCGGCGATCATCGATCCCGGCGGCGAGGTCCCGCGCCTGCGCAAGGCGATCGAGGACCAGGGTCTGACCCTGGAGAAAATCTGGATCACGCACGGTCACCTTGACCACGCCGGCGGGGCGGCCGCCCTGAAGCTGGAGACCGGCGTGCCTATCGAGGGCCCACACCCGGACGACCAGTTTTGGATCGACGACATCACCACCAACGGCGAGCGCTGGGGCATGCCCGAAGCGCGGGCCTTCGTCCCTGACCGGTGGCTCGGCGACGGCGACGTGGTCACCTTGGGCGAGACCCAGTTTGAGGTGTTCCACTGCCCCGGCCACACCCCCGGCCACGTGATCTTCTTCCATCGCGAGGCGCGCTTCGCCCAGGTGGGCGATGTGCTGTTCCAAGGCTCGATCGGCCGGACGGACTTCCCACGCGGCAATCACGCCGACCTGATCGCGTCGATCACCCAAAAGCTGTGGCCGCTGGGTGATGATGTGCGGTTCGTGCCGGGTCACGGGCCGATGTCGACCTTCGGGGCCGAGCGACGGTCCAACCCCTATGTGGCCGATCGGGTGCTGGCGGGCGCCTGACCGCAGCGTTGCGGCTCTATGTCGAAGCTGAAATCGGAACGTGACAGCCACATGGCATGAAGGTGCGATGGACATGAGCCGAACCGATCCCTCACCCCGGATCCTGGTGGTCGATGACGATCCCGGCATCCGCGACCTGGTGTCAGACTTCCTTGGCAAGCATGGCTACGTGGTGGAGACCGCCGGGGACGGGATCGAGATGGAGCGGGCCTTGGCCGGTCAAAAGCCCGACCTGATCATCCTGGACGTCATGCTGCCGGGCGACGACGGCCTGGCCCTTTGCCGCAAGCTGTCCGCGCAGCCTGACGGCCCATCGATCATCATGCTGAGCGCCATGGGCGAGGAGACCGACCGCATCGTCGGCCTCGAGCTGGGCGCCGATGATTATCTGCCTAAACCGTGCAACCCGCGTGAGCTGCTGGCCCGGGTGCGCGCGGTGCTGCGCCGCCGGCAAGAGCCGAGACCGGCCGAAGACAGCGCCCTTGGCGCGACCTGCGAGTTCGCCGGCTGGCGTCTGGATCTGGTGCGCAGAGACCTGCGCTCGCCCGACGGTGTGATCATCAATCTGTCGAGCGGCGAGTTCACCTTGCTGCGCGCCTTCATCGACCGGCCGCAGCGCGTGCTGAACCGCGACCAGCTGCTGGACCTGGCGCGGGGACGGGATTCCGACGCTTACGACCGGGCCATCGACGTGCAGATCAGCCGCCTGCGCCGCAAGCTGGACGACAGCGCCGGCGAGATCATCCGAACCATCCGCTCGGAAGGCTATGTGTTCACGCCCAAGGTCACGCGAACCGCATGAGCCGCCGTCACGTCTACGCGACGCCGCTGTTTGTGCAGACCATCGGGCTGGTGATCTTCACCTTGATCGCCGCCCAGTTGATCAGCGTGGCCGTAATCCTGCTGTCGCCGCCGCCGACGCCGGAATTCTACCGGGTCAGCGAAATCGCCCAGGCGGTTCGCACAAGGGGCGAAGTGGACACCCGAGACGGCCGCCCCCTGATCGTGCGCACGCGAAGCAAGGGGTTTCCAGATCAGCGCCAGAGCCGCCGACGTAGCGAGCTGAAGGCGGTGATCGGCCGCGCCATGGACGTGGATCCTTCGCGGATCGTGCTGAAGATCAGCATGCAGCGGCGCCTGCTGCTGCGTCCAGGTCCCCCCCCGCCCGGCATCCGTCGCGCCCTGCAAGAGCAGAAGGGCGGCCCGCCGCCGGAGCTGCGACACGAAGACTTTCTGGTCGGACCTTTCAAGTTGGGCGTCCAGCAGGCCGACGGCCACTGGCTGGTGGTCGAGCCCAAGCCCTCCTTCCGTCCGGATGAATGGCAAGCGCGGCTTTTGCTGGTGCTGGGCCTGTCGATCCTGGCGGTGACGCCTCTGGTCTGGCTGTTCGCTCGCCGTCTGGCCGCGCCGATCAGCGCCTTCGCCGACGCGGCCGAGCGCCTTGGGCGCGATCCGGGCGCTCCGCCGCTGGACCTCAAGGGTTCGGCCGAGGTGAAGGCCGCCTCCACCGCCTTCAACCAGATGCAGCAGCGCCTGCGCAGCTATGTTGAGGACCGCACCGCCATGATCGGCGCCATCGCCCACGACATGCGCACGCCCCTCACCCGCTTGCGCTTCCGTATCGAAGGCGCGCCAGAAGAGTTGCGCGGCAAACTGGCGGCGGAAATCGACCAGATGGACGAGATGATCTCGGCCGCCATCACCTTCGTGCGTGACGCCACGCGTGAGGGCGAGCGCACCAAGCTGGAGCTGACATCCCTGCTCGAAAGCGTGCTCGACGACGCCGCCGAGATGGGCGCACAGGCCAGCGTCGAGCGGACGGACCGCATCGTCATCGACGGCGACCCGCTGGGCCTGCGGCGTCTGGTCTCCAACCTCGTGGACAACGCCATCAAGTACGGCGGCGCGGCGCGAGGCCGGGTCTTCGCCGAGGATGGCTCGGCGATCATCGAGATCGAGGATGACGGCCCCGGCGTATCCGCCCATGAGATGGACCGGGTGTTCGACCCGTTCTATCGCGGCGAGCCGTCCCGCAACCGGGAGACTGGCGGCATCGGTTTGGGTCTGGCGGTGGTGCGCTCGATCGCCCGGTCGCACGGCGGGGACGTGACGCTGCACAACCGTGCGGGAGGCGGTCTGACAGCGCGCGTTCGCTTGCCGCTGTAGCAGGCGCTCAAGCTTGACCTTATCTAGGCGGGATTGTTGCGGACCGGCAAAGCTTGGCCGTGCGCATGAAATCGGCCGGACACGGCCATGGTGTGTGTGAGTATCATGATGCGTACCCTCCTCTTCGCCCTATCGATTTGCCTGGCCGCCGCCGCAGACGCCGCTCACGCCCAAGCGCCGCAGGGGGGACCGCGCGATGGCCCGCCCCAAGATGGCCCGCCGCGCGATGGTCGTGGCGGCCCTCGCCTGCAGGTGTTCATCAGTCCGGCCGGCGAGCCGTTCCGAGCCGCGCCGGACGCGCCCTATCCGGTCGCCGCGTGGTTCGCCCGCGCCGACGCCGATCATGACGGAAGGCTCAGCCGCAAGGAGTTCGTCGCCGAGGCCCTGACGTTCTTCGAGACGGTGGACGCGGACAAGGACGGGATAATCTCATCGCTCGAGAACACCGCCTACGAGACCAAGATCGCGCCGGAAATCCTGCCTACCGCGGACCGCAGCGTCATGGCCGGCCCGCCTCCCGGCGGCCGCGCGCGTAAAGGCGGGCCGCGCCCTGGCGACAAGAAGCTGAAGAACCGACGGATCATGGCGGGCATGAACCTGCAGGGCGCGGCCTTCTATAGCCTGCTGAACGAACCGCAGCCGGTGCGCGGGGCCGACGCCGACTTCAACTTCCGCATCACGAAAGCTGAGTTCGAAGCCGTGGCGCGCAAGCGCTTCACGATCTTGGACACCGACGGCGACGGCATGCTTATCCTCGACGCCTTGCCCCAGACGCCCGTTCAGCAGATGAGCGAGAATATGGCGGCTTTGCGGCGTAAATAGAGTTCCCGCAACGCCTTACATCATAGGCACTACTGACGAAGCGCGCCGGTCTGCTTGGATCGGCGCGCTTTGTTGCGTTTTAGGGTGAACCCAATCCGACTTCACCGGTTTAGCTCCACAGACCAACTGGACAAAAACCGTGATGACAGACCCAACCAGCCCGCCTTCCACTCCCGAGCCGCCAGCTCCCGAGTACGAGCCGGGTCAGGTACCGGACGAGGCTCCGCCCCTCGATCCGACGCCAAACCCTCCGGGGGACGGCACGCCGTACGACGGGTCGGCCGCCACGGAGCGTTACTGAAGGAGCAGACCATGGACATCGACACCAATCGGACGACCACTCGCGGCCGCCGCGGCTTCGCCGCCATGGACCCGGAACGTCGCCGCGAAATCGCGCGCAAGGGCGGCGCCAGCGTGCCCAGCGAGAAGCGCAGCTTCGCCAAGGACCGCGACCTCGCCGCCAACGCCGGTCGCAAGGGTGGTTCCTCGTCCCGAGGCGGCGGCCGCCCGAATCGCTCGGGCGACATCTGATCTGCTGACGACCCGGGCGCCGGCGCCGCAGAATGCGGCGTCTGGCCCGGAAGCGCGATCCGCACGATCCTTGCCGCATCCGAACCGCTCTTTGCGCGTTGCAGCATGTAACCGGCGCGTCCGGCCCAGTTTAAGTACCCTCAAGGCGGATCATCATGGATTTGACGTTGGCGTCCCTTGGCCAGGTCGATCAAAGCGACGTGGCTGACGTATCCCCTAGCGCGGCGACCACAGTCGCCCTGAACCGCGTTGCGTTGATCGGCAATTTCCCGCCTCGCCGCTGCGGCATCGCCACCTTCACCGCCGACGTTCATGACGCCCTGACCGGCGCGTTCCCCGACCTAGCCTGCGACGTCTATGCGATGGACGATGACAACGGCCCCTACGATTTCGGAACGCCGGTCAAGTTCTCCATCCGCCAACAACAACTTGGCGACTACGCCGAGGCCGCCCGCCGCATCAATGACAGCGGCGCGGAGCTTGTGAACCTTCAACATGAGTTCGGAATCTTCGGCGGTCCAGCCGGTGAGGACATCCTGCGCGTGCTGTCGGCGGTGCGAGCGCCGGTGGTCACCACACTGCACACCGTCCTGACCAACCCCAACGCCGACCAGCGTCGGGTGATGCGCGGTCTGATCCAGCGGTCGTCTCGCCTGCTGGTCATGGCCGAGAAGGGCAAGGAAATCCTGCGACGCGTCTATGGTGTGCCGTCCGACAAAATCGCCGTTATTCCTCATGGCGCGCCCGACCGGCCGTTCATCGAGCCGGACGCCGGCAAGGCCGCCTTCGGCCAGCAAGGCCGCAAGGTATTGATGACCTTCGGCCTGCTGTCCCCGAACAAGGGGCTGGAGGTGATGATCCGCGCACTGCCCGCCATTGTCGCGCGGCATCCGGAAGTGACCTACACCATCATCGGCGCGACCCACCCCCACCTGATCGCGCGCGAGGGCGAAGCCTATCGCGAGCAACTGGCCGATCTGGCGACCTCGCTGGGCGTGCGCCAGAACCTGGCCTTCGTGAACGAGTACGTGGACACTCCGGCCCTGCTGGACCGGCTGCAGGCGGCCGATATCTATGTCACGCCGTACTTGGCCGAGGCGCAGATCACATCCGGCACGCTGTCTTACGCGGTGGCCATGGGCAAGGCCGTGGTCTCCACGCCTTACTGGCACGCGCATGAACTGCTGAGCGACGGCACGGGCGCGCTGGCGCCGTTCGGCGACGTCGAGGCTCTAGCGGCCGCGGTGAATGACCTGCTGGACGATCCGGCGCGGCAGGCCGACCTGCAGGCGCGCGCCTACGCCAAGGGACGCCGCACCGTCTGGTCGGCGGTGGCCAAGGACTATGTCAGCACCTTCAAGGCAGCCCAGGGAGCCAAGGTTATCGACCTGACCCAGGAAAACCGTGGCCGCATCGCCCCGCCCAAGCTGGACGCGGTGGAGCGTCTGACCGACGCCTGCGGCATCTTCCAGCACAGCCTCTACGGCGTGCCGGATCGTCGCCACGGCTACTGTATCGACGACAACGCCCGCGGCCTGATCCTGGCGACTCAGTTGAAGACGCTCACACCGCACGACGAACGACCGCAACGGCTGGCGTGGATCTATGCATCCTTCGTCCAATACGCCTGGAACGCGGACGTGGGCCGGTTCCGTAACTTCATGTCCTATGAGCGCACGTGGCTGGAGGCCGAAGGCTCGTCTGACAGCGGCGCCCGCGCTTTGTGGGCTATCGGGGCGACCGCAGAGAACGCGCCGATCCCGGACTTGCGCCATTGGGCGGAGGCCCTGGCTCGCCAGGCCTTGCCGTCGTTCGAGGAAGTGCTGGCGGCGCGAACCTCGGCCTTCGCGATCCTGGGGCTCGCCTCCCTGGTTCGCTGCGGCGTCGAAGGCGCCGCGGCGGAGCGCCTGCTGCGGATGCATGCCGACCATCTGGCGGATCTGTTCGACAGACACGCCGCGAAGGACTGGACGTGGTTCGAACCGTTCCTGTCCTACGATAACGCCCGCCTGCCGGAGGCCCTGCTGAGGGCCGGGATCGCGCTGGAAAACGACCGTTACATCCAGACCGGCCTGAAGGCGCTGGCATGGCTGTGCGATATCCAGACGGCGCCAAGCGGCTGCTTCCGCCCTGTCGGCACGCACAGCTTCGGCGTCCATCACGCCCGTCCGTCGGCCTTCGACCAGCAGCCCCTGGAGGCCGCGGCCACCATAGACGCCTGCGCCGCTGCATTCGAGGCGGTAGGCGATCAGCGCTGGGTCAATGAGGCCCGCCGCGCCTACGACTGGTATTTGGGCCGCAACGATCTGGGCGTTCGCATGGTGCGCGACGAGGACGGCTCCTGCCTGGACGGCCTGGGGCCGCACGGCCCGAACTTGAACCAGGGCGCGGAGTCGGTGCTGGCGTTCCAGATGGCGACCTGCGCCATGCACAGCCTTTTCGCGCGACACAGCGTCTCGACGCCGTTGGCCGTTCGACACTGACCTGCAACGCGCGCTAGCCTCAGCATATGCCGAAGATTCATCACCTGCCTCACCGGCTGCAGGCGGACGCGACACGCGTTGTGATCCGTCCCTTCCAACTGCCGTCCGCCAGCGGACGGATGCAGCGCATCTTCAACGCCGTTTCGGCGATGGACATGCGGACCTGCCAAGCCGAACTGGCCATCGTCGGGCGCGACTTCGAATCCCGTCACTGGCAGACGCGCCAGATTTTCCTCAAGCGCTACGAGCAAGTGTCGGCGGAACTCGGGATCAAGAACGGCCTGTCGGACCAACAGCGACAGCTCGTCGGCGCCTATTTCTGCCACGAGTACTCCTACTCGGCGGCGGCGCTGATGAACCCGTCGGTGGTGCCGCATGTGGACCAGTCGGGCCTGACTCCGGGCAGCGTGCGTTTCATCATGTCCCTGCGGGCGGTGGGCGAAGGCCACATCTCGTCGATCGCCTTCCGCGAAGGAATCCTCACCCACGACGGGCGCATGGATCTGATGCCCGAGCCACCGTTCGCCACGGCAGTGCAGTGGGACAAGCCCTGCGGACCGGAGGTCGAGGCCTGTCCGGTGACAGCCGAGCGGCACCCAGAGGCGTCGCTGTCAGGCACAGTGATCTTCCCCTTCACCCCGGCCCAGGCCGGGGGGCTGGAGGACATGCGCCTCGTCCGCTTCTTGGACGACGACGACAAGACCGCCCGCTATCTCGGGACCTACACGGCCTATAGCGGCCGGGCCATCGGCTCGGAGCTGATGAGCACGGACGATTTCCGCACCTTCCGTATGGAGCCCATGCGCGGTCCCGCGTCACGCAACAAGGGCATGGCCCTTTTCCCGCGCAAGGTGGATGGCCAGTACATGATGATCGGCCGCCAGGACGGCGAGAACATCTTCCTGCTAAAGTCGGACGACCTACTCGAATGGGGCGAAGGCGAGCTTTTGATGAAGCCGCGAGATCCGTGGGAGCTGGTCCAGATCGGCAACTGCGGTTCGCCCATCGAACTGGATGAGGGATGGCTGCTGCTGACCCACGGCGTCGGGGCCATGCGCAAATACGCCATCGGCGCGGTGCTGTTGGACAAGCAAGACCCCAGCAAGATCATCGGCCGCTTGCCGGGCCCCCTGCTCTCGCCCGCCGACGAGGACCGCGAGGGCTATGTGCCGAACGTGGTCTATACCTGCGGCGCGATCGCCAACCACGGCAGGCTGTTCATGCCCTATGGCGTGGCCGACAGTTCGGTCGGCTTCGCGCTGGTGGAGCTGGACGAGTTGCTGGGCGAGATGGTCTGACCGACCTCTCGGCGTTCAGCCAGCGGCCGTGATGACGTCGATCTTCAGCGGCTTGCCGCCCTCGCTGATGGCGATCAGACGATCCACATTCGGATGCGCGCCCGGGCGGTTGCGCGCATCTTCGGTGTGCTCGCCGAACACCAGCAAGCCGTGCTCGGCGGTCTTCGCATCAAGGGTTTCGGACAGCGATTTGAGGTAATTGTAGACAGCCAGCGAGCCTTGCTTGCCCGGCTCATTCTCGATGCTGGCGACCACGGCGCCCTCTGCATCCAGCAGATCGATGCGCTGCACGCCATCGATCGCCGGTAGCTGCTGCAGGTTATCCTTGAAGGTCGCGGTTGGTTGAATCATGGCCTGCGCTTCTCGACTGAAATCGTTGCGCGGCCCTGTAACCTAGATCGCCGTGAGCAGGAACACGCCGAACGCCGGCGCCGGACTGATCCAGCTCTTGTCCACGCGCCATCCGCCCCGCTCGGCCAGTTCAGCCAAGCGTTCTGGCGTGAACTTATAGGCGTTCTCCGTGTGGATGGTCTCACCGGCGGCGAAGCGGAAGCTTCGGCCGGCGGCGTGTGCAACCTGGCTGCCAGTGCTAAGCAGGTGCATCTCCATGCGCTGCTCCATGGCGTTCCAGAGGGCCAGGTGCTCGAACCCGTCGAGATCAAAGTCGCCGCCCGCTTCGCGGTTAATGCGGGCCAGGACATTCTTGTTGAAGGCGGCGGTGACGCCGGCGCTGTCGTCATAGGCGGCGACGAGGGTCGCCTCGTCCTTCACCTGATCCGCGCCGAGCATGAAGGTCGCGCCCTCGCCCAGGAGGCGGCGTGCGCTACGCAAGAAGGCGGCGGCCTCTTCCGGCGTAAAGTTGCCGATGGTCGAGCCTGGGAAGAAGCCGACGCGCGGCCGGTCCGCCAAGGCCGGCGGCAGACGCAGCGCGGTGGTGAAGTCGTCCATCAGCGGTGCGACCAGCAGAGCGGGATAGTCCGCTCGGATCGCCTCGGCCGCGTCCGCGAGCGCCGTGGGGCTGATGTCGATGGGCGCATAAGCGGCGATGTGCGGGGCGGCGTCGAGCAGCAGTCGCGTCTTCAGGCTGGCGCCGCTGCCGAACTCCACCAGGGCCGCGCCATCGGGGATGGTGGCGGCCAGTTCCGGCGCGATGGTCTTCAGCAACGCCGTCTCGGTACGGGTCGGATAGTACTCCGGCGTATCGCAGATCGCCTCGAACAGGCGGGACCCTTCGGCGTCGTAGAAGTATTTCGGGGACAAAGTCTTGGGCGACGCGGAGAGGCCGGCGACCACGTCGCGCTCGAAGGTCGACAGCTCCGGCGTCGGCTCGGCCTTGCGGCGAGAATCCCGCGCCAGGCGCAGGCCTGAGAACATCCAGCGCTGATGCGGGTAATAGAAGTTGCGGTAGCTGGCGCGCACATGCCTCTCGGGCGTGACGCAGGCTCCGCCGCGCAGAACCATCTGGCCCGACATGAACTTGCCGTTGTATTCGCCCACCGCGCCCGGCCCGGGTTCGAAGCCCGGATATGCGGCATAGGCGCTGGCGGTCCATTCCCAGACGTCGCCGAACATCTGGCGCAGACCTTCGCCCACAGGGGCGGGACGCGGGTTCAGGGCGCCGCAGGACAGGAAAGCGCCATCGACCTTGGCGGAGGCGGCGGCGTGCTCCCACTCCGCCTCTGTGGGCAGGCGGGCGCCGGCCCAAGCGGCATAGGCGGCCGCTTCAAAATAGCTGACGTGGACCACGGGCGCGGCTAGGTCCAGCGGCGCCAAGCCGCGCAAGGTCATAGCCTTCCAGCCGCCATCCACGCGGCGCCAGTAGAGCGGCGCGCTCCAGCCCTCGGCTTGCACCCTCGCCCAGCCGTCGGAGAGCCAGTATTCGGGCCGCCGGTAGCCGCCGTCGCCCATGAAGGCCAACCACTCGCCGTTGGTGACGGCGCGGTCGGCCAGCTCGAACGGCTCGAGATAGACCTTGTGGCGGGGGCCCTCGTTGTCGAAGGCGAAACCCCGGCCGTCGTGACCGATCTGCACCAGTCCGCCATCGAAGGCGACGAAGGCCATCGGGGCCGCCTTCTCCTCGCTCGTCAGCCGTCCACGCGCATAGGCTGGGTCGAGCGGCGAGCTGGAGAACAGGTGCAGCACATCCATGAGCATCAGCTCCTGGTGCTGCTCCTCATGCGCCAGACCCAGGGCCAGAAGCGGCTCGAGCATGGGGTCGAAGTCTTGCAGAAGACGCGTCATGGCCGCGTCAACATGGCGGCGATAGTCTATGATCTCGGACGCCGCCGGGCGGGTCAGCAGGCCACGTTGCGGGCGGGGCTGACGCGGACCAAGGGCTTCGTAATACGAGTTGAACAAATAGGCGTAGAGCTCGTCGAAGTGGCTGTATCCGGGCTGATGCTCCGCCAGGATAAAGGTCTCGAAGAACCAGGTGGTGTGCGCCAGGTGCCACTTGGCGGGGCTGGCGTCCGGCATCGACTGAGCCGACTGATCCTCTGCGGTCAACGGCGCGGCCAACGCCTCGGTGGCGCGGCGGACCTTAAGGTAGCGATCGAGCGCGCTTCCGCCCATGGGCGTCTGAGCGGCGAAGCGGACGGCGTCGTCGAGCGGGGTCATGAGGCGTGAACGGTCCAGCCTGTTGTCGGTTGCCTCGCCGTCCATCGCTTGTCTCCAGGTTTCAACGCAGTCTACGCTGGTTCCGCGCCAGAAAGTGGCAGCAGTCGTCACCAGGATGGCAGGAGAATATCTGGGCCGCGATGACGTGTCCGGTCATGGCGCTCAGACGACGGCGGCGAGGCCCAGCAGAAAGCCCAGCTCGAACATCTGCTCCACGGCGCCGAGGACGTCGCCGGTGTGGCCGCCGATCAGGCGACGGGCGAGCAGGACGACGATCGTCGCCAGGACGCCACCGAGGACCAGGCCAACGGCGACATTGAGGGTTGGCAGCAGCAATAGCGGCCACACGGCGACAGCTAGCGCCAGCACCACCTCGCCCCAGCGCGCGCCGTCGGGGACCGGCTTCCACTTGGCGGCCAGGGCGTCGCCGGCATAGGGCGACAGGCGCATGACGAGGACGGCGGCGGCCCGCCCTGCCCCGTGCGCGGCCAGCAGAGCGATGGCGGCGGCGGCTGGGCTCAGAGAGGCCAGGGCCGCGATCTTCAGGCCGAGTACGAGAACCAAGGCGAGAACGCCGTAGGTCCCCACCCGACTGTCCTTCATGATCTCCAGCCGGCGCTCCGACGTCTGGCCGCCGCCCAGGCCGTCAGCGGTGTCGGCCAGGCCGTCCTCATGAAAAGCGCCGGTGACCACAACCCCCGCCGCGACCGCCAGCAGAGCGGCGATCCAGTTGTTCCAGAGGTTGGCCGCCCCAAGCAGGACCAGGGCGGCTATTCCGCCCACCAGTTGCCCTACCAGAGAGAACCAGCGGGCGCTGCGCGTCGTCCAGTCGGGTTCGAAGCGCGACAAGGCGGGCGTCGGCAGACGGGTCAGAAACTGCACCGCGCAGAAGAACAGTTCGACCTGCCGGCGCATCCTCTAGAGCCGCCCCGCCATCACGTCGTCCAGGCTGGCCACGTCGGTCAGCAGCCGGGCGGCCGCACGGATCACCGGCAGGGCCAGCAGGCCGCCGGTCCCCTCGCCCAGGCGCATCTCCAGGTCCAGCAGCGGACGCGCATGCAAAACCTCCAGCATCAGGGTATGACCATGCTCTGCCGAACGGTGGGCGAAGATCAGATAGTCGCGTACGGCGGGCTCAATCCTCGCCGCCGCCAGGGCCGCCGCCGTGCAGATGAAGCCGTCGATCACCACGGGCCGCCGCACCTGCGCCGCGCCGAGAATGGCGCCGGCCATCATCACGATCTCCAGCCCACCGAATTGAGCCAGGACATCGAGCGGCGCGGTGGCGTCGGAACGGTCGGCGGCCTGCTGGATGGCGGCGCGCTTGCGGGCCATGCCCTCGGGCGTATGGCCCGTCCCCTGGCCGATGCAGGCGTCGAGCGGCGCGGGAGCCAGGCGATGCATGATCAGGGCGGCCGAGGCGGTGTTGCCGATACCCATCTCACCCAGCATCAGGATGTCGAAGCCCTGGGCCGCCACGTCACGGGCGATCTGGGCGCCTCGGTCCAGGGCGAGTTGGACTTCGTCCTGCGTCAGGGCGGGCTCGAGAGCGGCGTTGCGCGTGCCTTTGCGGACCTTGGCGTCGATGAGGCGTTCGTGCGCCGGCAGGTCGCTGGCCACCCCGGCGTCGACCACGCGCACCTTCGCTCCGGCGGCGCGGGCGAACGCGCTGGCGCTGGCCCGGTCCGCGAGGAAGGTTGCGACCATGGCCGTGGTCACCGCCGACGGATAGGCAGAGACACCAGATTCGGTCAGGCCGTGATCCCCGGCGAAGACCAGCAGCAGGGCGTACTCGCCCTCCGGGTCCGGCCGGTCGGCGATCAGGGCGAGCTGGACGGCCAGGTCCTCGATCCGGCCCAGTGATCCTTGCGGCTTGGCCTTGCCGTCGATCAGGGCGCGGAACTCGGCTTCGCGCGACAGGTCGAGGGGAGCGATGGTCATGAGTGATCCTTGAGGCCAGCCAGCCGGGCCAGGGCGGTGATATCGAGCGAGCGGTCCAGCACCCGGGCGATTTCGTCCAGGGCCTCATCGACCAGGGCGGCCTGATCCGTCCCGGTCGAACCGGCGCCAAGCTGCGCCAGGAAGGCGGTCCGGGCCAGACCCGAATTGAACAGGCCATGCACATAGGCTCCGGCCACACGGCCATCGGCGCTGACCGCTCCTTCCCCCGCACCGTCGTCGAAGATCAGCAGAGGCCGCTGCAGGCCGGGGCCATCTGTGCGGCCCACGTGCATCTCGTAGCCCTCGAACGGAGCGCCGCCGTCGGCGAAGCGGCCGGTCACGGGACGCAGGACCTTATCTCCGGTCAGGATGGTCTCGACGTCCAGCAGTCCCAGCCCGTCGGCCTCACCCGCGGGCCCTTCGATCCCGTGGGGGTCGGATATCCTTCGCCCCAGCATCTGGAAGCCGCCGCAGACGCCCAGCACCCGCCCGCCCCGGCGGACATGAGCCGCCAGGTCGATGTCCCATCCCTGGGCGCGAAGGAACGCTAGATCCGCCAGGGTCGCCTTGGCGCCCGGCAGGATGACGAGATCGGCGTCGCCCGGCAGAGGCGTCCCCGGCGGCACGAAGGCGAAGTCCACGGACGGCTCGGTCCGCAGGGGATCGAAGTCGTCGAAGTTGGCGATGCGCGAGAGCATGGGAACGACGATCCGCACCCTGCCGCCCTTCCCGGCCGCCGCACGATCCAGGATCACGGCGTCCTCGGCTGGCAAGGACCGGGCCGCCGCGAACCAGGGCGCCATGCCGAGGTCGGGCCAGCCCGTGCGGGCGACGATTTCCGACCGGCCGTCCTGGAATAGGGTCGGATCGCCCCGGAACTTGTTGATGACGAAGCCCCGAATCATGGCGCGATCCGCCTCGTCGAGCACGGCGTGAGCGCCGACCAGGGCGGCGATCACATGGCCCCGGTCGATGTCGCCGATCAGGACCACCGGCACGTCGGCGGCGATAGCGAAGCCCATGTTGGCGATGTCGTTGGCGCGCAGGTTGATCTCCGCCGGGCTGCCCGCCCCCTCGACGATGACCAGATCGGCTTCGGCCTCCAACTGGCGAAAGCTGTCGAGGACTACGCCCAGCAGGGCGGCCTTCTTGTCCTGATAGCCCCTCGCCTGCCAGTTCCCGGCGATCTTGCCGCGCACAATGACCTGGGCGCCGACGTCGCTCTGCGGCTTCAGGAGAACCGGGTTCATATGGACTGTCAGGGGCGTGCGGCAGGCGATAGCCTGTAGGGCCTGAGCGCGACCGATCTCGCCCCCGTCGGCGGTTACGGCGGCGTTGTTGGACATGTTCTGCGGCTTGAACGGCCGCACCGTCAGGCCGCGATTGGCGAACAGGCGGCAAAGGCCGGCGACCAGCACCGACTTCCCCACGTCCGAGCCGCAACCCTGGATCATCAACGCGGCCAAGCGAGGCCTCCGACCAGCAACATCGCCGCCAGGATCGCACAGGCGCGCAGGTAGACGCCAAGCCCGCGTTTCAGGTCGGCCATGGCGGGCGCGGGGCCGTCGCCGAAGGCCGGCCGCTCATGAAACATCCCATCATATGCGACGGGGCCGCCGAGCTTGACGCCCAGGCCCCCGGCCATAGCAGCCTCGGGCCAACCTGCGTTGGGCGAGGCATGCTTTCTGGCGTCGCGCAGCATGGTGTTCCAGCCGCCTCCGGCCGCCAGGGCGACGAAGGCGCCGGCGATGCGAGCGGGAATCCAGTTCATGACGTCGTCGGTGCGCGCGGCGGCCCAGCCGAAGGCGCGCCAGCGTTCTTCTCGGTGGCCGATCATGCTGTCGGCGGTGTTGACCGCCTTGTAGGCGAACAGGCCGCCCAGGCCGCCGATCAAGAACCAGAAGATCGGCGCCACCACGCCATCGCAGAAGCTTTCGGCCAGGCTTTCCAGCGCCGCGGCGGCGACGCCGGACTCGTCCAGCGCATCGGTGTCGCGGCCGACGATGCGGCCCACTGCGAGACGGGCCGCGTCGAGGTCGGACCCTTTCGCGACAGCGGAAACATGGTCGTACAGGCTACGCGCGGCCAGGCCGAGCGAGCCCAGGACCATCAAGATCAGAACGCCGAGGTGGTTCTCGCCCAACAGGCCATGCAGCAGACCGCCGGTCAGAGCGGCCGCGGCCGTCACGAGCATGATGGTCCCCACGCCCAAAAGCCGACGTTGCGGCTCTGGCCGCGCGGGATCGTTCCATCGCCGCTCGCACCAGGCGATGCCCGCGCCCAGCCAGACGACGGGGTGCGGCAGGTTTTTGTGCAGCCGGTCCGGATAGCCGACGAGCCCCTCGACGACGGCCGCGCCGAGGACCAGCAGCGGGTCAACCATGGCGGCCGATGATCTCGATCAGCGGGCCGTGATCCCCCTTGGCGAAGCGTGCGGTCACGCCGTAGGCGGCGGAGAGGATCGTGGGGGCCAGAGCCTCTACAGGCGGGCCGTCGGCCAGAATCTGGCCTTTCGCCAGGACGATGACCCGGTCGGCCAGCCTCATGGCCATGGGGAGGTCGTGCAGGGTGACGACGACGCCCTTCCCCTCACCCGCCAGGGTGCGGAACAAGGCGGCGGCGTCGAGCTGGTGGCCGGGATCGAGGCCGGCCAGCGGCTCGTCGGCCAGCAGCCATTCCGGTTCACCCGCCAGGGCGCGGGCGATCAGCACGCGGGCCAGCTCGCCGCCCGACAGGGTGGTGACGGTTCGCGCGGCGAAGTCGGTCACATCGGCCTTGGCCATGGCGCGATCGACGGCCGCCTGGTCTTCATCGGTCAGGCCCCAGGCGCCGGAGAATGGAATGCGGCCGAGGCCGATCAGGGTGCGCGCCTCGACCGCCCAGCCGATCTCCGGCGAT
This sequence comes from uncultured Caulobacter sp., assembly GCA_913776195.1. Taxonomy (GTDB): domain Bacteria; phylum Pseudomonadota; class Alphaproteobacteria; order Caulobacterales; family Caulobacteraceae; genus Caulobacter. Next base: position 13,265 of record CAJYMH010000014.1, on the reverse strand, counting down.
TGAGGCAGGAAGCCTATCCGCTGGCCGCGATGACGAGCGGCGAGTTCCAGCACGCCGACGCCGTTCAGACGCGCGAGCCCCCTGTCGGGTTTGCGCAGGCCTGCAAGGCAGGCCAGCAGGGTCGACTTGCCGGCGCCGTTGGGGCCGACGATGGCGGTCACCTCGCCAGGGCGCAAATCGGCCGAGACGCCTTCCAGAACGGATTTGTCGCCGAGGCGCACATGGATATCGGAGAAGCCGAGCTGCGGAGTCATGCGATCCTCCGGCGCAGGCGAATGAGCAAGGCGAGGAAGAACGGCCCACCTATGGCAGCCATGGCGACACCCAGCTTCACCTCGGCCGCTGCGGGCGTAAGGCGCACCAAGATGTCGGCCGCCAGGACGATCACGGCCCCACCTATGGCGCTGGGCAAGACCAATGCGCCGGGCCTCGAGGCCACGAAAGGACGCAGTAGGTGCGGCACCACGAGGCCTACAAACCCGATCATGCCGGTCACCGCCGTGCTCGCGCCTACGGCCAGCCCTACGCCGAGCGCCAGCAACAGGCGGCTGCGGTCGATGTTCACGCCCAAGGAGCGGGCGCCGGTCTCGCCCAAGGTCAGGGCGTCCAGGCTTCGTGTCAGGGTCATCAGCACCACGAGGCCAGCGGCGATGAAAGGAAGTGCGAACTGGACCTCTTCGATGCTGCGGTCGGACAAGGAGCCAAGCAGCCAATTGACAATCTCGTTCACCGCCCACGGGTTGGGGGCCAGGGACAGGGCCATGGAGACGCCCGCCGTGGCGATGATCTGCAGGATCGATCCGGCGAGAATGAAGGTCACGACACTGGAGGTCGCTCCAGCGAGAGCCAGAAGGATCAGCACACCGATCACCGCGCCGATCATCGCGCCAAGCGGCAACAGCCAGGCGGAGGCCTCGGCCAGACCGAAATAGAGCGTGATGACCGCGCCCAACGACGCCACCGACGAGATGCCCAGCACGCCAGGGTCCGCCAGCGGATTGCGTGTATAACCTTGCAGCGCCGCGCCGCAGGCGCCCAGGGCGGCGCCGACCGCCACGCCCAGGATGCTGCGCGGCAAACGCAGGTCGAAGATGATCGGCCAGCGCGGGTCCGCATGATCGACAAAGGCGCTCCACGGCACCCATACCTTTCCCGCGAACAGACTGGCGACGAAGAGGACCACAAGCGTGATCCCCAGCCCCGCGTAGAGCCGCGCGATGGGCTGCTTAAGGGTCATGTGAATTTCCGCAGAGCGTCTTCGCGGGCCTTGGCCAGAACGGAGACGGTTTGGATCAGGACGGGGCCGCCGCAATAGAGCAGGCGTTGCGGGAAGACGGCGCGATGCATGCGGCCGCTGGCGCGACGCAGCGCCGGGTGACTAACGACACGCTCGGCCCACGTCGGCGCGCCCGGCGCGCTCTCGCCGGCCAACAGGACCTGCGGCGGGTCCGCGACCAGGGGCTCCAGGGCGATGTTGCCCCACTTCTTCAGGCCATAACGGCCGGCGACGTTGTCGAAGCCGCAGAGTTCCATCATCTCGCTGACCAGGGTGCCGCCGCCGGCGGCGAGGCCGTTCGGCTCGAAGACCACAGCGCTCAGGCGCGGCTGACCCGGGCGTGGACGCGCCGCCTGGATGGCCAACTGTATGCGGGCGATGAGAGCTTCACCCCGCGCGGGATGACCGACGAGTGCGGCCACCGCTCGGATTTGATCCTGGCTTTCCGCCAAGCTGTCGGGAACGCTGAACCTCTCCTGACGCACGCCCATGCGCTTGAGCGCATTGCGTGTGGCGAGTGAGGAGTGGGCGCTGGATATGACGAGGTCGGGGTTGAGATAGACCACCTCCTCAGCCGTCTCGTAGGTGAAGGGCAGCGTGCGAGCGATATCGACGATGGTCGAGCCGTGGGGATCGCGGGCGTAGTGACTGAGGGCGGCGATCTGGCCGCGGTCAGCCACCCGCACCAGCACGGTGTCCAGGCAGGCGTTCATGGAGACGATGCGACGCGGCACGCCGGCCGCCAAGGCCGGCGATGCGGCCCCGACGACCAGGCCCGTGACAGCCGCTCTGCGGGTCAGGTCGCTCATGCCGCCTCCAGCGCCTGCTCAAGACGCTTCCAGGCCCCCAGGGGCGGAATTCCGAACCGCAGCTGATCCGGCGCGTCGGCGAAGGGCCGGGTCAGGATGCCGGCGCGGCAAAGATGGTCGAACAGGCGGTCAGCCTTGGGCGTGGCGGCCAGCCTAAACAGGTCCGTGCCGCCGATCACCACAAGGCCCGCATCGGTCAGGAGGCGATCCAGCCGCCGGACGTCGCGGGCCAGCTTGGCGCGCATGTCGGCGGACCATTCGCGGTCGTCATAAGCGGCGCCGGCGGCGATAGCCTCGGCGCTGACCGGCCAGTCGCCAGTGAGCTGCTTCAGGCGAGCGATGAGTTCGGCGTCACCGAGAACAAAGCCCAGGCGAACGCCCGGCAGGCCGTAGAACTTTCCGAACGAACGGAGGACCACGAGACGCTCCCCTGCCCGCGCCGCGATGCTGAGATCGGGCATGGTCTCGATGAAGGACTCGTCGGCGATCAGCCACCCGCCACGGGCGGTCTGGCGGTCCAGAATACCCATCAACATATCTATGGAAGCAGTTGATCCATCAGGATTGTTTGGATTAACGATGACTACGGCGTCAGCATCGGGGATCGCGCCCGGCGACGCCTCGATCACCTGCGCGCCGGCCGCCATCCAGGCCTCGGCGTGGCCGCTGTAGGTCGGGCCGACGATGGCGACGCTGCGGGCCGCTGTGAGGATCGGCAAGAGGCGCAGGCCGGTCTCGGCCCCCGCCACCGCCGCGATGCGGCTCGCGTCCAACAGGCCGAAGGCGCCGGCGGCGGAAGCCTCCAGCGCCCTCACCACCTCGGGGTCCGGCAGGCGGGACAGGTCGGCGGACATCGCCCGCCGCCCCGTCCACGGATGCGGATTGATCCCGGTCGAAAGGTCGATCCACGGCCCCGGCGCATGCGGATAGGCGGCCCGCGCCTGGGCCAGCCTTCCGCCATGTCGGCTGAAGCCGTGGATCACCGATCGTCTCCTAGAAGCGCGCGCGAACGCCGGCGAAGGCGCCGCGTCCCGGCGCGCCGTAGTTGAGGACGGTCTGATAGTCCTCGTCAAAGGTGTTCTCGACCCGACCGAAGACCTCGAAGGTCTCGTTGATCGGATAGGAGGCGCGGAGGTCAACGACGGTGTAGCTCTTCACCACCTGGGTGTTGGCGTCGTTGTTATAGGTCTTGCCGACGTAGCGAACGGCCGCCGTGGTCGACAGGCCGATGGGCCACAAATAGGTCGCCGAGGCGAAGCCCTGGTTCTCCGGACGGCGGACCAGCTGCTTGCCGGCGGCCCCGCCGGAGCGGTTTTCGGCGTCGGTCCAGGTGTAGTTGCCGTTCAGGGTCAGGCGCTCGCTGATCGATAGACGGCCAGCAAGTTCAACGCCTTGCGCCTCGGTCTTCAGAACATTCTTGTAGTAGCCGAAGCGCTGGAGCCCGCCCACAAAACACATGGCGTCGGTCGTGCCGGTGGAGCAGCCGTTGTAGCGGATTTCGTTGTCCGCCTCGCGGTGGAAGTAGGTGGCCGACACAGTGGCGGCCCCGCCCAGCAGCTTCTGCTCGATCCCAGCGTCCCAGGCGTCGAACGACTCCGGGCTCAGGTCGAGGTTGCCGTATTCGCTGTAAAGCTCGTAAAGGCCCGGGGCCCGGAAGCCCTGGCCGAAGCTGGCGCGCAAGATCGTGTCGCCCTCGTTCAGGGCCCAAGCGGCGGCGGCGGAGCCCAAGGTCTTGTCGCCATAGGTCTCGTGGCTGTCGTAGCGCAGACCACCGGTCAGGGTCAGGCCCGGCGCGACCTCGCCCTGCAGCTGGACATAGACGCTGTCGAGGCCGGCCTTCCCGCGCACGAAAGGCGGATTGCCGTTGGTCGCCGACGGCGAGCGCGTCCGCATGCGCGAGTTCTCGGTCTCCGCCCCGAACACGACGTTGAAGCCTTCGGTGATCGCGAAGACACCCTGATATTCCCAGCGCTTGTTCTTGCCGGCGGCGTCGAAGGTCAGCGGCTGGACCGGGCGGCTGGGGTTCAGATTCTCGCGATCGGTATCGGTATAGGCGAAGGCCAGGCGGTTCTGGAGGCGGCCTTCCACCAGGGCCAGGTTCAGGCCGGTGTAGACCACCAGTTCTTCGGTGCGAGCAAACTCGGCGGAATCGCCGTTGAAGGCGTCGAAGTCGTTCTTGCCCTTGGACCAGACGGAGCGGACCTCGGCGGAGACGCTCTCAGTGATCTTAAGGCGGGCGCGACCCGACAGGCCGGTGTTCTGATAGCCGTCGGCTTCCTTGCCCGTGGCGTAGGCCGAGAAGCCGTCGGTGGTGAAGTAGCTGCCAGCCACGCGCCAGCTGAGCCGCTCCCCGGCCCCGCCCAGGCCGCCACGCACCGAGGCGGTGTCTCGTGCCCCGCCTTCGACATCGGCCGAGGCTTCGAAAGGCTTGGACGGCTCGCGGGTCACAATATTGACCACGCCGCCGATGGCCTGGCTGCCCCACAGGGTCGATTGGGCGCCGCGCAGGATCTCGATGCGCGAGACGTCGCCGATCAGCAGGTTGCCGAAGTTGAAGCCGCCTTGGGTGGAGGAAGGATCGTTGAGCTTCACCCCGTCAATAATGGCGACCGTGTGCTGGCTTTCCGCCCCCCGGATGAAAACGCTTGTGGTCGTGCCCGGACCGCCATTGCGGACGAAGGTGACGCCTGGCGCCTCCTGCAGAATATCGACCACGGCCAGACGCTGGCTGTCCTCGATGTACTCTTCATCCAGCACGGTGACGGTGGAGCCGATCTTCTCGGCCCTCTGCGGCGAGCGGGTGGCGGTCACCACGATCTGGTCGATGGCGGCGGCGTTGGTCCCGGCGCGGCCGGCGACGTCGGCCTCTGGTGCGATCTGCTCGGCCAGGGCGGGCGCGGCCGCGAACAGCAGCGCGGCGGCGGAAACGGAATGGATCAGTCGGTTCATCAGGTCGTCCCATCGTAATGCACGCCGTGACGCGAACGATGACGGACAGCCGACAACGCCCGCGCCCAGCGCAGGTTTTTCTCGTTGTCGTCACGCGGGAAGACCCGTTCGGACCGCGCACCCCGGCGGCTCGAAGAACGACTGCGGCAGGCAGGTCTCCTGGCTTCGCGGGTCATCACCTGTTGCGCGTCGCCTTCCCAGACCGAGGTCCAGTGGCATATGACGCGCAGGCTCGCCGCTTACAGTTGCGGGGGCAGCCCGGGTTTCACACCCGAGTTCCCTTTTCATCCCCGATCGCTCGGGGAACCTGTCGCGGAACAAGCCCTACTATGCTGCGGCGCAAACGGTCAATCTGGGGGTCATGAAAGCGACACTCGTTCTGGGCGGCGCCCGATCAGGCAAGAGCAGCTTCGCCCAAACGGCGGCGGAGACGCAGGCGCGCGAGCACGGCGGGCGCTTGGTTATGATCGTCACCGCCCAGGCTTTCGATGACGAGATGGCGGCGCGGATCGCCCAGCATCGTGAGGATCGGGGGGACGTGTGGCGCACGATGGAGGCGCCCCATGACTTGCCGTCGGCGCTCGCGGCCCTGAGCGCCGATGACGTCGCTGTAGTGGACTGCCTGACCCTATGGCTAAGCAATCTGATGCTGGCCGATAAGGACGTGACGATGGCCGCCGACTCCCTAATCGGAGTGCTGGCGAGGGTCCCCTGTCCCCTGTGGCTGGTGTCCAATGAGGTGGGCCTGGGCATCGTGCCTGAGAACGCCCTCGCCCGCCGCTTCCGGGACGAGGCCGGTCGGCTAAATCAGCGGCTGGCCCAGACCGTAGATCGTGTGATTTTCGTCGCAGCGGGCCTGCCGCTGACATTGAAGGGCTGAAGTTCGCACCATCGGGGTGTGCTGCGTCGCAAAATGGTCCAGAGTGACCATTAGAACGACGGCGTCCTAGTCGAGTCCCTCCCATGTCCCTGCCCAGCGTCATCCCGCCCCGCCACTATCCCACGCCCGGCGCCAAGTGCGCCGACCTGATCGTCCACATTTGCGGCCTCGTGCTGGCGCTGTTCGGCGGCGGGACGCTGCTGGGCCTGGCGGTGGGCCGTGGTTCGTTGGATCAGATCGTGGCGGTGTCGATCTACGCCGTGGGCCTGGTCTGCATGCTGGGCTTCTCCACGGCCTACAACTTCGCCAAGCCGGAATGGCGGCCGGTCCTGCGCCGGCTGGATCACGCGGGCATCTTTCTAATGATCGCAGGGTCCTACACGCCCTTCACCTTGCATAACCTGACCGGCGCATGGTCGATCGGCATGACGGCGGCGGTGTGGTCGATCGCGGGAATCGGCGCCCTGGGCAAGCTGTTCCTGTCCGGCCTGGACCGCAGGTTCTGGGTGGTGCTGTACCTGGCGCTGGGCTGGCTGGTCCTGGTGGCGATCAAGCCGATGATCCAGGGCCTGTCCTGGCCGGCCATGCTCATGCTCGCCCTGGGCGGGGTGATCTACTCCACCGGCGTCATCTTCTACCTGATGAAGAAGCTGCGCTTCCGCCGCGCCATCTGGCACGGTCATGTGGTCGGCGGCGCCTGCCTTCACTACGTCGCGGTGCTCTTGGGCGTGGTGCTGGCCAGCCAGCACTGACGACCTCAGGTCTCGCGACGCTTCCAGGCGTGGCGGGGCATGTCTGCGTATTTCCTAATGATCAGCAGCTGACGGGTCGTCGCCAGCATGCCCCACAGGCCGACGATGAGCAGGAGGAATCCAGCCGTCGTCGTCGTGAACTGCATCGCGCGCGCGATCACGAACAGACCGCCAAGGATGAATCCCGAGGCGATCAGCCCGCTGATGCTCAAGGACAGGTAAGTGAAGGTGCCGCTGATGGAGCGCATTCGCCATCCGGGGGTTGCTGATCAATCCGAAGACTGAACGCAAATTTTCCCCGACGGATCACAGCTACGCCGCAAACACTACTTCCAGTTGATAGAATAGATGAAGCTTTATTCTATCCAAAGTTTCAGGCCGCGCGGCGCGCCATCGTGCCGGATACGCCTTGAGGCTGATCCGTCTGGAAGCGGCCGACCAGACCAGTCAGCTCGACGGCCTCGGCCTTCAGGCTGCTGGCGGAGGCGGCGACCTCCTCGACCATGGCGGCGTTCTGCTGGGTGACCTGGTCCATCTGGTTCACAGCGGTGTTCACCTCGTGAAGTCCGGTGGACTGCTCCTGCGAAGAACTGGCGATGTCGGAAATCAGAGCGTCGATCTCGGCTACCTTGCTGACGATGTCACCCAGGGCCTCACCCGTGTCGGCCACCAGCTTCACGCCGCGCTCGACCTGGGCCGAGCTGTTGGCGATCAAGGTCTTGATCTCCTTCGCCGCCTCAGCCGAGCGCTGGGCCAAGGCCCGCACCTCCGAGGCTACGACCGCGAAGCCCTTGCCGGCGTCACCCGCACGAGCGGCTTCAACACCGGCGTTCAGGGCTAGCAAATTGGTCTGGAAGGCGATCTCGTCGATCACGCCGATGATATTGCCGATCTGGCCGGAGCTCTGCTTGATCTCGCCCATGGCGCTGACCGCCTCGCGCATCACCGCGCCGGAGTTCTCGGCGTCGGAGCGTGCGGCGGCGGCGGCGGCGGAGGCCTGGACCGCGCCCTGGGCGCCGCGCTTCACGGTGACGGTGATCTCGTCCAGCGTGGCGGCGGTCTCTTCCAGGCGCGCCGCCTGCTGCTCGGTGCGGCGGGCCAGATCATCCGTGACGCTGGCGACTTCATCAGAACCGCGGCGCAGACCGCTGGCGGCCACCAGGATACCCCGCATCGCGTCACGCAGGCTGGCCGCAGCGGCGTTGAAGTCGTCCTTGATGCGCTGATAGCGGCCTTGCATGGCCACGTTGATCTGCGCGCCCAAGTCACCTTCGGCCAAACAAGCCAGCCCCTCGGCGAGAGCCGTGACGACGCCTTCCTGTTCTTCTTCCGAACGCCGGCGCTCGGCGTCATGGCGTTTGCGCTCAGCCTCGACGTCGGAGATATCGTTGGCGAACTTGATGACCTTGTAGGGGGCGCCATCGGCGTCGAAGATCGGGTTGTAGGCGCCCTGGATCCAGACCTCTGAACCACCCTTGCCCACGCGCTGGAATTTGCCCGAGAAGAACTCGCCTTGAGCCAAGCGGCTCCAGAAGCTGCGGTATTCGTCGGTCAGCGCATAGTCGGCGGTGACGAACATCCGGTGATGCTTGCCCTGGATCTCCGATAGGGCGTAACCCATGGTGTCCAGGAAGTTCTTGTTGGCGGTTAGGATCGTGCCGTCGAGGTTGAATTCGATGACCGCCTGCGAACGATCAATCGCGGAGTTGGTGGCTTCGAGTTGAGCGACACGCGCCGCGAGATCCTTGTCGACTCGCCCCTTACCGAAGAACGCCATTATCAGCTCCTAGCCAGCGCCGAGGTCGAATTCCGGCATTCGTTGCGGCGGCTAGTGCGGCTCAGATTATTAAAAAGTCCCTAATTACTGAACGAGACACAACAATATCAACGTTATCCACAACCATAGATGGGAAAAAGCTTTGAATAGAGCCTAGAAGGTATAGTTAGCAGATTCCTAATTAACCAAGCTATCGTATCGCGCGAAACCATGTCCTTCGCTGATCTTGTCACCGCCCTCGCTCATGAAGCTGATTATGGTGTTGTCGTCACCGACGGCCGGATCGACGAGGACGGCCCGTACATCACCTACGCCAATCCCGCCTTCGAACGGATGACGGGCTACAGCCTGGAAGAGATGCTTGGAAAATCGCCGACGATGTTCCAGGGCCCGCAGACGAGCGCGGTCGCGCGAGCGGACATTCGCAAGGCCCTGCGCGCGGGCAAACCGCACGAGACGACGATCCTGAACTATCGCAAGAACGGCGAGACCTATCGCTGCGCGATCACCTTCTACCCCATCATGGACGCCGATCATCGGCTGGTGGGCGCCGTCGCGATCGAACGCGAGGCGCCGCGCACCCGTGGCCGGCCCAAGCAACGCGACTAGCTTGGCGGGCGGCGTGGTCGCCCCATAAGCTCGCCGAATGAAGCTGAGTCCACTCACCCGCCGCCACGCCCTCGCCCTGCTCGCCGCGTCGAGCGCCGCGCCCGCCTTCGCCGCACGGACGGAGGATTGGACCGCCCTGGCCGCCGACGTGAAGTCCGAGTTCCAGTGGGCCTGGCGCCACTACGTCGCCAAGGCGTGGGGCAAGGATGAAATCAACCCGGTCAGCGGGACCTCGCAGTCCTTCTTCATCAAGGGGCATGACCTGGGCCTGTCGCTGGTCGAGGCGCTGGACACCTTGTGGATCATGGAGCTGGACGAGGAGTTCCAGCAGGGCCTCGACTGGGTGAAGGCCAGCCTATCCTTCGACGTGGACGGCGAGGCGCAGGTTTTTGAGACCAACATCCGGCTCGTTGGCGGCCTCATCTCTGCGCATCTGGCCTGCGGCGACCCGGTTCTGCTGGCCAAGGCCAAGGACTTGGCCGATCGGCTCATCAAGGCGTTCGAGGCGTCGCCCCACGGCCTGCCCTGGCGTTACGTGAACCTGCGCACGGGGGCGGTGCGCGATCCGATGACCAACCTGGCGGAGATCGGCACCTACATCACCGAGTTCGGGGTGCTGAGCCGCCTGACCGGCGATCCGAAGTACTTCCACATGGCCAAGCGGGCCTTGAAGCACGCTCTCGACCGCCGCTCGAAGATCGGGCTGATGGCGGCCAACATCCACGCCGAGACGGGCGAGTTCACCAGCCGGGTCGCCAGCATCGATGTCTATGCCGACAGCTTCTACGAATATCTGTGGGACGCGTGGGAGCTGTTCGGGGATGAAGACTGCCGCCGCTGGTCGATGGAGACCACCGACGCGATCCTGAAGCATCAGGCCAAGCGCTATGACGGCCGTCTGTGGTTCCCGCAGGTGGATTTCGAGACCGGCGAAGCGACGTCCACGACCCAGAGCGAACTGGCCGCCTATCTGGCCGGCCTGCTGGGTCAGGTCGGCAAGAAGACGGAAGGCGACGACTACCTCGCCTCCTTCACCGAGATGCAGGCGACCTACGGGATCATTCCGGAGTCCATCGACGTCGCCACGCGGCAGCCGCGACGGAAGCATACGGGTCTGCGCCCAGAGTACCCAGACGCCTGCCTGAACCTGTGGCTGGGAGACCGGAACGAACGCTACCGCCAGCTGACGGCCATCCACTATCGGCAGATGAAGGCCACCAGCCGCGCGCCCTACGGCTACACGGCGCTGGAGGACATCACCACACGGCCCATGAAGCAGCGCGACAACTGCCCCGGCTACTGGTGGTCCGAGCAGATGAAGTACTACTACCTGATGTTCGCCGACTGCCCGCGCATCGACTACGGCCGCCTACAGCTGAGCACGGAGGCCAACATCCTGCGCGGGTTCAAGAAGACCTAGGGGATCAGGTCGCGCCGCAGGGCGGGAACCGCCTGGGCCAGACCCGCCGTGACCATGGTGGCGAAGTAGTCCGCCCCTTCGACGCCCAGGTGGGTGTAGTCGAAGGACAGCTTGGCCGCGCCCATGGGCTCCGCCGCGGCGTTGTCCTGCTGCGGCGGATTGGGCGTGTTGGCGGTCGCCACGGCGGCGGCCGGCGTTGCGGGCTTGGACGAGATCGTCGTACCCATTCGTGCGGCGGCGAGGATCTCCGCCGAGGGCGGTACTTGAGCGAAGCGCGTCGCCTCGGCCGCACCCATGGCCTGGACAGCGTCAGCGCTGGCCTGGTGCAGGTCGAACAGAGGCGTTCCGGTCTCGGCCGCCACCTTGCGCGTCGCTTCGGCCCAAAGCTCCAGATCGCGGATCAGTTGGCCGTCTTTGAACTGGCGGCGGCTCAGAGGGGTCAACAGCACCGGGATCGCTCCAGCGGCCCGCGTCTCCTCCACATATTGCTTCAGATACACGGGAAACTCCGTAGCCAGATCGGTGGACCGCCCCGGCTTGCCCGGCTGGTTGTTGTGCCCGAACTGGATCAGGACGTAGGTTGCGGCGAAGCCCCCGGACTTCATCTCGCTCAGCGCCACGTTCCACGAGCCCTCGGCGCGGTAGCTGCCGCTGCTGCGGCCGCCCCGGGCGAGGTTTACGCAGGCCACGGCCGACATCACGTGCTTGCCGCAGAAGCTGGGTCCCCAGCCGCCCTGCACGGCGGTGGTGGAGTCGCCCACCAGCACGATCTTCACCGCGCGGAACTGGGGCGGAGCAGCCGGAGCCTGGGCCATGGCGGAGCCGGCCAGAGCCAGGCTGGCGACGGCGGTTGCGATCGTCGTCTTCATCAGTCGAGCGCCCGGTACTTGAAGTTACGGAAGCGGGCGGAGCCCTTGCCGGCGGCGTAGAGGCCAGGCTTGAGCATCATGAAGCCGCCACGGACGTTGTGGTGATAGCCGCTGACCTCCATGCCCCGGTCGAAACGCTTCCAGGTCTTTCCGCCGTCGCCGCTGGTGTGGAAGCTGACGATGTGGCGGTTGTTGCGCAGGCGCATGATCATGCGCTGGCCGTGCGGATTGGCGGGACGTCCGCGCTCAATGCCGTACTGGTGGGTGACGAAGTTCTTCGGGTCAAAGCCCAGACCGCAATAGAGCTTGCGGTCGTAGAAAAGGATCAGACCGGCGCGGACATCCGGGTCGATCTCGATCTCGCACTCGATCTCATAAGCCTGGTCGCCATTGATGAAGATCAGCGGCGATGAGGTGGACGGCGCCTCGCCCGCAGCGATCAGTTCAAGCACGCCATTGGCGCGCTTGATACGCTTGCCCTCGTCCTTGGCGGGATCGAAGAAGTTCCACTGCATGCCGTACTTGTCGGTCGAGAAGTCGTCCGACAGGGCCATGCCGTGCGGTACCGCCTGGCCGCCCTTGGGCTTGGGCATGGGCTTTGACAGGTCGCCGCCCCCGACGGTGAACCAGCCGTCCTTGGTCCAGGTCACCGGGGCCAACAAGGTCTGGCGGCCCAGGGTGTAGAAACCGTTCTCATAGCCGTGATAGACGCACCACCAATCGCCAGCCGGACCTTGGACCAGGGTGGCGTGGCCGCGCGACCACCACATCTCCGAATTGTTCTCGGTGCGGACGACGGGGTTCCGGGGATCGTCCTCCCACGGCCCCGCCAGCGACTTGGAGCGCGCCACAATGACCATGTGGCCGGTAGGCGGGCCCGCCGTGCCGCCCACGGCGGTGATCAGGTAGTGGTAGTCGCCGTGTTTGGTGATCTTGGGACCTTCGGGAGAGAAGCCCTCGACCTCCCAATCCTCCGGGTAACGCCAGGGATCATACACGTGCTCGGGCTTGCCCACCGTCGACAGGCCGTCCGGCGCCAGCTTGATGCGGTCGCCGCCCGACAGGAACAGCCAGCGCGTGCCGTCGGCGTCTACGGCGTGTCCGGGGTCGATGTAACGGGGCAGCTTCAGGTCGATCGGCTCGCTCCACGGCCCCTCGATCTTGTCCGCCCAGATCACATAGCTGGTGTTGTTGTCCGGAAACTTGGCCGGCAGGTAGATGTAGAATCGGCCCTCGTGCTTGATCAGCTCCGGCGCCCAGATCGAACCGACATTGGTGGTCAGGGCCGTGGTGACCGGCGTCCAGTTCACCAGGTCGCGGCTATGCCAGATCGGCGCCCCCGGATAGGCGTCGAACGACGAGAAGGTCATGTAGTAGTCGGCGCCGTCCTTCAGGATCGACGGATCCGGATGGTCGCCGGCCATGATGGGATTGAGGAACATCCCGTTCCCCAGATCGGCCTTGCGCTGACCTTCGAAGGTCGTGCCCCAGCGCGGGCCGCCAGCGGCCTTTACCGGCAGGCGACCAAGGCCCGTCTGGGCCTGCGCGAGGACGGGCGGCAGCGCAGCTGCGCCGGCTCCCAGCAAGGTCGCGCCCAGGGCGCCGCGGCGAGTCAGTTTGGTCATATTCGCGTCCTTTTGGCTCCTCCGCGGCGACGGCTCTGACGGCCTTCTCCCGCTCGAACGGCCCCGCTACGGAGGCGCGATCAGTCACTTGGGCACATAACCCGGTTCTCGGGAGGGTACCGGTACCAACCGTATGGCGCCGCCTTTTGTGAGACAATGTTACCGGTGTCATTATTTGCTTGACCGTTGATCGGGATCGCGGGTTCTCTGACCTGAAGCGGCGCTCAGGCCCTTCTCCGGAAGGGTTCTTGAAGGGCCGAGGGACCGCACAAAGCGCGGCCGTGGAGGAGAACGACCAT